>NZ_JBXENS010000004.1:0-846464 GCF_059383675.1 Paenibacillus sp. J22P277 | reverse complement strand
AACGTGTGGAGCTGACGAATACTAATCGGTCGAGGGCTTATCCAAGCACATTCGGCATGCAGCTAAGCAAGAGACCTTCGCAAAGGTTCGTATCCAGTTTTCAGGGTGGAAGTTGCCCGAATTACATACCGTTCCCTGATAGCTCAGTTGGTAGAGCACTCGACTGTTAATCGAGTTGTCACAGGTTCGAGTCCTGTTCGGGGAGCCATTTCTGGAGAGATACCCAAGTGGCTCAAGGGGACCCTCTGCTAAGGGGTTAGACTGCGCAAGTGGTGCGAGGGTTCGAATCCCTCTCTCTCCGCCAGAACTTGTTTCACATTCTTCCGGCCCGTTGGTCAAGTGGTTAAGACACCTCCCTTTCACGGAGGTAACAGGGGTTCGAGTCCCCTACGGGTCACCATTTTCGTTCCCATGGAGGCTTAGCTCAGCTGGGAGAGCATCTGCCTTACAAGCAGAGGGTCGGCGGTTCGATCCCGTCAGCCTCCACCATAACTGCATAGCAGTATTTTTAATGACGCGGGGTGGAGCAGCCCGGTAGCTCGTCGGGCTCATAACCCGAAGGCCGCAGGTTCAAATCCTGCCCCCGCAACCAATTTCAGACATTATCGGATCATTCCGAAGTGAATAATACGGAGCCGTGGTGTAGTGGCCCAACATGCCTGCCTGTCACGCAGGAGACCGCGGGTTCGAATCCCGTCGGCTCCGCCATTCTTTTCACTTGCTCATGCGGCTCGGTAGCTCAGTCGGTAGAGCAGAGGACTGAAAATCCTCGTGTCGGCGGTTCGATTCCGTCCCGAGCCACCATGTTCATTAAGCACTTTTACATCACTTGCCGGTGTAGCTCAGTTGGTAGAGCAACTGACTTGTAATCAGTAGGTCGTGGGTTCGACTCCTATCGCCGGCACCATTTGTTCGAGCCATTAGCTCAGTTGGTAGAGCACCTGACTTTTAATCAGGGTGTCGTAGGTTCGAGTCCTACATGGCTCACCATTTTCTCTTAATGAAGATGACAATTCTTTTGCGCGCGTATGGCGGAATTGGCAGACGCACCAGACTTAGGATCTGGCGGGCGACCGTGGGGGTTCAAGTCCCTCTACGCGCATTAAGACCTTAACAAAGAATGCTTCGAAGATCGATCCGATTGCTTTACGGAAAGATTGCATCATGCGGAAGTGGCTCAGCGGTAGAGCATCGCCTTGCCAAGGCGAGGGTCGCGGGTTCGATTCCCGTCTTCCGCTCCATATTTTGCGCCCTTAGCTCAGCTGGATAGAGCGTTTGACTACGAATCAAAAGGCCGGGAGTTCGAATCTCTCAGGGCGCGCCATTTTAAAATTAATCGTTACATAACGGGACGTAGCTCAGCTTGGTAGAGCACCTGGTTTGGGACCAGGGGGTCGCATGTTCAAATCGTGTCGTCCCGACCATATTTTTACGATTCAGCTCCTTGCTTACGCGGGGAGCTTTTTTGTTGTGTGGCAAGATCTTCGATTATTGTGCTTGCCCTAGGGAGTGGCACCAAAGTCTTGAGTTAGTGTGCTTTGCCCTTAGGGACAGTATTGATGAGTTAGGATTCGTGCACAGCGAAGAAATGGTGGATAGCATAAATCGGTGGCTAACAGGAACAGCAAGCATGACCTTGGAGTCGTTCAGCGATCGGGACCTGGGAAGCGGTATTATTAATCATGATAAAAACGTTTTATACCATTCGGGCATTGGAACGGCTTTTTTAGCGAGCGTTTTATGATTTAGTGCGCGAAAACCCAGTAAAATCAAGGTCCCTACAGTTATAAAAAACGTTTTAGTTTTATGTTGTTAGATGTGCCCAGGTAATGGTAAGATGTGAATATAAGTAAATGTAAGTGCTTACAATCTGAAAATCATCTTTCTCGAGGTGATGATGATCAGGCGGATTGGTTTGTATAAAACGTTTTATGTGGTGAATAAAATCATGCTTATCACTCTGGGGGGTTAAGTTCATGCAAAACAAGAAAGTTGTTGCTTTACTTACCACAACCGTCCTTTCGGCAACGTTGCTTGCGGCTTGCGGATCGAATAACGACGCAAACTCCGGCGACACGGCGAACACCGCGAATGACACGTCTACTAACGCAACCAACGCGGGCATCTCAACGGACAAGGGCAATTCAACCAATACGGGCGATTCAACCGACACAGGCAATACCGCGACAAACGAACCGGCTAAAGCGGACAAAACGATCACGTTCTCCACGATTACCAACTATTACACGGCTGGACTTCAAACCGCTGCCGACGATTACCATAAACTGCATCCGGAAACCACCGTGAAAATCGATATCGTGTCCGACAACACGACCTACCAGACTTCTTTTCAAGCGAAGATGGCTGCCGGCGGCGACGATGCGCCGGATATCGTGCATGCGAATCTGCTCGGCGACAGCCCGGCGAACAATGTCAAGAAGGGCTTCCTGCTGAAGCTGGACGATTTCGTCAAGAAACCGAACCCTTACAACAACGGCACATCGCTGTGGGACGGCATCAACGCGGACTACTGGCCGTACGCGTACACGGCTGACGGCAACATCTTCATGCTCCCGTTCGATATCGTCGGAACCGGGTTCTTTTATAACAAGGATCTCTTCGCGAAAGCGGGCATCGCGGATGCGCCGACGACTTGGGAAGACCTGTTTGCCGACCTGCAGAAGCTGAAGGACTCCGGCGTCATTCCGCTTGCCATGTCCCAAGCTACGGGAAGCGACTATGAAGGCTGGATGGTCAGCGCATTCCTCGACTGGTCGACGCGCCAATACGTGCCCGAGACGCTCGTTCAAGCAGGCGACGCCAGAGATACGCCGCAGGTCGAAGCGATCAATGCCAAGGTAAAATACGACGTCAATAATCCATTCTTCGATATCGGTGCCGTGGCGGATACGGAACGCCAGCTGGCCTTGTGGAAGTCCGGCAAATACGACGCCCAGGGCCCGGCCGAACAAAAGACATGGTCGACGTTGAAAGAGCTGTCGAAATTTCTGCAGCCCGGCTACGCAACGATGAAGGACGGAGACGCTTACCAGCTCTTCATCGCCGGCAAGGCGGCCGCTTATTGGAACGGAAGCTGGCAGGTCGGCCAGATCCTGAAGGATCAGAAGTCGCTCGGCGATAAAGCGTTCCAGTGGGGCACGTTCAAATTTCCGGACTTTGCGACGCCAGACCCGAACTTTCCGGGACATCCCCGCGGTATTCTCGTCCCCGGCCACCAACTGTCCGTTACGAACAAGAAAGACAAAGATACGGTAGAGCGCTCCGAGGATTTCCTGCAATTCCTGTACTCGCCGGGCGAAGCGCAAAAGGTATTCACGGACACGATCAACGCCGGCCAATTCGTTCAGGGCCCGAGCCTCGTGAAGGGCGTAACCTTGTCGGATGAGGTTAACTCCTACCTGGAGGGATTCAAAGTAGCCGGCAATATGACGGCCATCGCGCTGTTGACGGGCGGCAATCCTTCCGCGGAGCCGAACGCAACGGCGGAGATGAAGAGCCTTGAGCTTCAGTACTACAACGACAAGCTCTCGCTCGCCGATTATTTGAAGAAACGCGCCGATTTGACGAAGAAAACGAACGAGCAATACATCAAGGACAATAAACTCGACCTGGATCCGAAAACGAATCCATAAGCTGCAACGCAAACGGTGACGGGGCTGTGGCGATGACCACCCCCGTCCTCGTCTTTTACCATGTCGGACGCCATGCAAAGGAGAGCCACGGATGAACTTGGCCAAGTGGAAGAGATACGGCATTTCGTATTTGTTTCTTATCCCTTCGTTTCTGTTCATTGCGACATTCCTGTATTACCCGGTCTTACTTGCCTTCTTTCATTCCTTCACCAAATGGAATCTCGTGCAGTCGAGTTGGGTTGGACTGGATAACTTCAAACGGATGTGGACCGAAACGTCGTTCGTGACAGGCGCGAAAAACCAGCTCATCTATTCGGTGACGGATATCGTCAAGGCGATCGCGTTCCCGCTGATCGGAGCGGAATTGATTTATTTGCTCGGCGGCAACAAGCTCAAATACCTGTTCAGAACCGGCTTTATCTTGCCGATGCTTCTGCCGGGCGTCGTGACGATCCTGCTGTGGCAGAACATCTACGATCCGACGAACGGGCTCCTGAATCAACTGCTTCACGGACTCGGGATGAATGCGACCCATGCTTGGCTAGGCGAAGACGGTACGGCGATTTGGTCTATCGTCCTGATGGGGCTGCCGTTCATATCCGGTCTTCCGTTCCTGATCTTCTACGCGGCCATCGGCAACATGAACCAGGAGCAGCTCGAAGCGGCGCGAATCGACGGGGCAAACGGCTGGAACGTATTTACCAAAATGCATCTGCCATTCCTCATTCCGCAATTCAAAGTCGTCATCATACTCACGATCATCGGCAGCTTGCAGGACTACGTGAAAATCCTGATCATGACGGGCGGCGGGCCGGGCGTCGCGACGACGAATCCGGCGATGATCATGTACAACGCGGCATTCGGAAGCTCGCAATACGGTTATGGTTCCGCGATCGGCGTTGCGCTTTTCCTGGTTATCCTTATCGTGACGGTGTTCAACATGAAACTTCTAAAAACGGACTATTAAAAGGGGGCGCTCGCATGTCGGGTTCATTGAAAAAATGGCCAGGTGGGGTTCTGCTCTCCGTTTTGCTCCTATTGACGCTGGTGCCCTTCCTGTTGCTTCTCTTCTTCTCGTTCAAAACGCAGCTCGAGGTGCTGATCGATTTCTGGGGCATGCCGGAGAAGCTTCACTTCGAGAACTACGAGGCGGCCTGGAAAGCGGTCAGATCCAGCATCGGCAATTCGTTGTTCGTGTGCGTCGTGACCGTGTTCGGCGCGGTCGTGATCGGGTCGCTGTCGGGGTACGTGTTCGCCAGGCATCGATTTCCGCTTAAAGGCCCGCTGTACCTGCTGCTGATCGGCGTCATGATGATTCCGTCCCTGCTCACGGTCGTGCCGCTGTACGCCATCATCAACAACCTGCATATGACGCACTCGTTCTGGGGGCTGATCCTGCCTTATATCTCCGGGACGCAGCTGCTTGGGATCCTGCTGTGCCGAACCTTATTCGAGTCGCTGCCGGAGGAGCTCTTCGAAGCGGCGCGCATCGACGGCGGCGGCGAGTTTTATTTGTACGCGCGCGTGGCGATGCCGCTGTGCGTTCCGATTCTCGTCACGATCGGCATCGTGACTTTCCTCGCGGTCTACAGCGATTACCTGTGGCCGTTTATCGTCCTGGACCAAGCGCATCAGACGTTTACGATGGCGGCGGTCGGATTGAACAAGTCGGGCCGGTCGGATATCGGACTATCGTTCTCGGCTTATATCATCGGCAGCGTTCCGACGATTCTCGTTATTCTATTCGGCATGAAATATTACATCGAAGGCATGGTATCGGGCGCCGTTAAATCGTAGCCGTCAAATCGCAATCGAAAAGAGGAACGTTATGGAGACGCAATCTACGGAAACGAAGCTGCCGAAATGGATATGGCATCCGGATCGGGAACGCAGGCTCAGCCTTTCGCTGACCCGTACGTTCAAGGCAACGCATGAAATTCGCCACGTCTCCCTGCATGCCGCGTTTACGGGCGGAGCCCGCGTTTTTCTGAATGGCGCGCTTGTTGCCGCGGTGGAAGAACAAGCCGGCAACGCCGGAGCTTTCAAGCAAATCGCCCGGTTTCCGGAGACGCTTCAGCCCGGGGAGCACGAGCTGCGCCTTGAGCTGGAATGCAGCGAAATCGTCCCGCTGGCGGAAGTGAACTATTACCTGTGGAACCGCAGGGTAGGGGCGATCGCATACCTGCAGGGCGAAGGCTTCTGGCTGGCAACGGACGAATCCTGGCGCTCGGACGAAAGCGATGCCGCAGTGATTTGCCTGCTAGGCGAAGAGCCGTTCGGCGACTTGGAGAACAGTCCGAACACGTTCGTAGCCGGCGGATTCGGCGATATTCGGGCTTTCGACTTGACCGGCGTTACGCTGCTGGACGCCACGGCGGCGCAAGCATCCGTCAGCGGCGCCAAGGCAAGACTGACCGGCGTGCACGCTCAAGACGGGGACATCGCGCTTCCGAAGCAGCAGCAGCTGGAGCTGTTCTATCATCTTCGCAAGCAGAACGAATGGAAAGCCATGCGCGCCATTCAAAACGACATGGCGCTGGGGGAGGCTTCCGCGGTCGTGCTGGATCTCGGTGCCGAGCATAATTGCCGGTTTATCGCGGCCAACAACGGCCTGAAGCCCGTAAAACTGTTATGGAACGGCGCTGAATCGCTGCAGGAGCTCCAGCGCTACGACGGATGCATCACGGAATGGGTCGTCGTGCAGCCGGGACAGACCGCATGCACGCTTCCGCAAGGCTTTCGATACATCCGCTTGCATGTGCTGGGCGAGATCGGACAGCCTTTCGACCTAGCGCTGACCTTCCAATCGGTGCATGTCGCGCTGAATCAAGTCGGCAAGCTGGAGAGCGATTCCGCCCGGCTGAACGCCATATTCGAGGTATCGGCGCATACGAGCCGCATCTGCCATCAGATCGGTTTGTGGGACGGGATCAAGCGGGATCGTCTCAACTGGACGTTCGATTTCTATTTGGCGGCGAAATCGTGCTATTTCGTATGGGACGACTATGCCGTCATCCGACGCGCGGTTCGGGAGCTGGGGTTCGGCACGCCGAGCGGCCACTGGATGAACGGCATTTGCGAATACACGCTCTGGTGGATCAAGACGGTCTGCGAGTATTACGAACAGACGGGCGACAAGGATTTCGTCCTGGAGCTGAAGGAGCCGCTGCGGCGCCATGTCGCTTGGGTGCAGCGGAATACCCGGCCCGGCGAAGGATTGCTCGTGCAGCAGGACGGCGTTCTGGTGGAATGGGTTCCGATGACGGGCGACGAGAAGCTGCTCGCATTGCAAGCGATTTATGCGCTGACGCACCATGACCTGAAAAAGCTGGCCGCGTTCCTGCCGGAGCTCGAACTGTCGTTCCAATGGCCGAAAAAGGCGTTGAAGGGCAGCGACTATCTGAAAAAGGATCACGCGCTCGCGGTGAAAACGCTCGGCATCGCGAGCGGATACGTCTCGGACGAGGAGGCGGTCGCGTTTCTCGAGAGCTGCTCGCTGCAGGATCCGCTTACTCCTCTATCTGCGTTTCAGCTCGCGGAATGCTATTCCCGTTACGGCCGTCACGAGCAGGCGTACGATGTTATCGATAAAGTATGGGGCGGGATGCTGGACCATGGCGCAACCGCTTTCTGGGAGGCTTTCAAGTTGGATACGACCGGGGCGGAGGATTACCACGATGCGCTTACGACCTATACCGCGTACGGCTCCTACCGGATAAGCCTGTGCCATGCTTGGTCCAGCACGCCGGCGAAGTGGATTGGCGAAACCGTGCTCGGCGTGCAACCGCTCGAGCCGGGCTACCGCCGCGTTCGCGTCGCGCCGGCCGCGGTCGGCGGCATCCGCGCATGCAGCGGCACGGTGAACACGCCGCTTGGGCCGCTGACGATCAAGTGGCATCTGGATGCCGATGGCGAGCTGCGCGCGGTCGTGAACGCCCCGCCGGGGATGCGGATCGAAGCGCAGGAGCAAATGGTCGTCGAGCCAGGCGAGGTGTAAGAAGAACAAAGATTGACGAGAACACGCCCCTTGAAGCGAATGGCGACCGTTTGCGGTCATGCCAGGGAAGCTTCGAGGGGTTTTATTTGCCGCGCGCTTACCGAAATAACGGAAGCTGCACGGAGGCGGCAGAAATAGGCTATGGCGTTCCAAGCGCGTAATAAGCCATAATATAGGGATGCATGTGGAAATGGATTGAAGGAGGAGCAGCCGCAGTGGAGCTTTTGAAAGAAAAGATCAAACAGGAAGGCATCGTGCTGGAGGGCAGCGTGCTCAAGGTGGATACGTTCTTGAATCATCAAGTGGACGCGGAGCTGATGCACGAGATCGGGCGGACGTTCGAGCAGCTGTTCTCGGAAAGCGGCGTGACCAAAATCATGACGATCGAGTCGTCGGGCATCGCCCCGGCCGTGATGACGGCGCTTCGGATGCGGGTGCCGATGGTGTTCGCGCGCAAGCGAAAATCGTTGACGCTGCGAGAGGATCTCTATACGGAGCGGGTCTATTCCTATACGAAACAGGAAGAAAGCGAGGTCACCGTGTCGCGCAAGTTTCTGGCGCCGACGGATCGCGTGCTGATCATCGATGACTTCCTCGCGCACGGCGAGGCCGCGCTCGGCATGGCGCGTATCGTCGGCCAAGCCGGCGCCGAGGTTGCCGGCATCGGGATCCTCATCGAGAAGTCGTTTCAATCCGGACGCGGCAAGCTGCTCGAGCTCGGATACCGGGTAGAATCGCTCGCGCGCATCGCTTCGCTGGATGGCGGGACGGTTACATTCGCGTAGATGTTGGAGGCGCCCGCATGAATGCTGATGCGGCGTAAGCTTACGAAAAAGCAAAGACCCAAAAACGTCCCCGCCGTTAGTCGGCAGGGACGTTTTTGGTATTCGGGCGAAGACGTGTCGTTGTAGATGCCGCAAGAGCGCGTCAGGTTAGGCCGTATGCACGACAGCGGCATTGTCTTCAGCCGCTTCCGGCTTCTTCTGCAGGCGCGCATTGCCGAGCGTAAGCGCGATAATCGCGCCTGCCGCCATGACGAACAAGGCGAGAATGAAGCCGTGAGAGATGGCGTTGCCGATCGCATCCCGCATGAAGGCAAGCAGGTCAGCGGGCATATCCGATGCGCCGCGGAGAACGGTCTCCGGATTCGTCAGCGTCGCCGCCTGGTCGTTCGGCAACTGGAATTCGGCGATCGCTTCCCGCGACGAATCCTTCAGACTCGCGTTGACGAGCACGGCCATCAAGGAGGCGCCCATCACGCCGCCGATATTGCGCCAAAAGCCGACGACGGAGGAGGAGATGCCGATGTATCTCGTATCCACGGCCATCGCCACCGCGCTCTGGCCCATGCTCATCAGCGGTCCGATCACGCCGAGACCGAGCAGGATCATGATGCCGATCACCTGCCAGTACGGCATATCCGGCGAAAGATTCATGAGCAGGAGGGAAGCGACGACGCCGAGCGCCATGTTCGCGAACATCACCGTACGGAACTTCAATTTGCCCGCGACGAAGCCCGCCGCGATCGCGCCGCCGATCAGGGAAGCCATCATCGGCGTCAGGACGCCGTTGGAATTGGCTTTGCCGAGCACGCTCGTCGCGTAGAGCGGCAGGTACGTGATGGCCGAGAACATGATGAACCCTTGGCAGAAACAGAGCAGGCTCGTGCCGAGCACCAGCCGATGCTTGAAGATCGAGAGCGGCAGCATCGGTTCCTCGGCCTTGGATTCGACCCGCAGGAACGAGACCGCGCCCAGCGCGCCGATCGCGAAGAGTCCGATGATTTGCCAGGAGCCCCAAGCGTAATCCTTGCCGCCCAGCTCAAGCGCGAGCAGGACGGAGACCGTCGTGACGATCAGCAAAACGGCGCCAAGATAATCGATCTTCGGCTTGCGCTCGGCCTTCGACTCGCGGAGGGAGAACAGCAGCACGAGCATGGAGGCGATGCCGATCGGCAGGTTGACGTAGAAGCACCAGCGCCAGCTGAAGTGCTCCGAGATCAAGGTGCCGAGCTGCGGACCGGCGACGGACGACAGGCCGAACACGGCGCCCATGACCCCGGACAGCTTGGCCGCCTGCTTGGGATCGCCGAACAGCGTGAAAATAATGGAAAACGATATCGGAAAGACGGAGCCGGAGCCGATGCCTTGGATGACGCGGAACCAGATCAATTGGTCGATGGTTTGCGCCATGCCGCAGAGAGCGGAGCCGATCAGGAATAGGGATATGCCGATCAGGTAAAACTTCTTGCGACCGAACAAATCGGACAGCTTGCCGAAAATAAGCATGGTGCTGGTGGCCGCGAGCATGTAGGCGGTAAATACCCACGAGATTTTCTCGAATCCTCCGATGTTCTCGATGACCTTATTGACGCTGGCGGATACGATCGTGTTATCCAGCGAGGCCATCAGCAATCCTAATGCCATGGACAGGACGATGAGTCCCGTATGTTTCGAAGCCGTTGACATGGACGTTGCCTCTCCTTTCAAGTCGATATAAGGTGGTTGACCTGTGCGGCTGCGCGCCGAACGGGGCTATTCAAGCTCCGTAAGCTTTCGCAGCGCTTCGTGCAGGGTCTTGGTCTTGGCCGCGTTCAGTTCGAAGCCGATGTCGAGACAGAGCGTCTTTACCGTCGACAGTTCGGGCTTCATCTCGGTAACTTTTTGCTTTATCAGGCTTATCTGCTTCTCCGCTTCCTCGGACTTGCGAATCTCGTCGCGTACCCAGTCGGTCAGCGTATCGTGGTCCATATGCTCGCCGAAGAACATCCGCACCATAAAGTCCGAGCGGTAGACGTCCTTCTCCACCGGCGATTCCAAATAGGCCTGAAACTGCGCCCGCCCCGCTTCGGTCAGCGAATAGACGTTTTTGTTCGGGCGGCTTTCCTGAATGACGCTTTCCTTGAGGATGTAGCCCTGCGCTTCCAGCTTCGCGAGCGTCGGATAAATCGTGCCGAAGCTGGCATCGAAGAAGAAGGACAGCGGCATCTCGAGCATTTGCTTGATCTCGTACCCGGATAACGGCTGGCGGTGAAGCAAGCCCAATATGACATCTTGACTGTTCATGCGTATAACGGCCTCCCGCGATATAGTTTGGCGATGGATTTAATATATCAGGTCAGTATATATCGAGTCAATATATAAATCGATGACAGGCGGAAACTCCGCAGGCGAAAAAAACGTTCCCGCTTAGGCGAGAACGTTTTTTGTCGGTGCTATGGCGGGTTGCGTTCAAGGAATACGAGTCAAACGCGATACAGGCGGTTATGCCCACGTTTTCTTCAAGATATGCAGGTACCGGAGGAGCGCGGTTTGGAAAGTTTCGATCGGGTCGGGCAAACCGTCCAGCAAGGCTCGCATGACCGCTGCCATTTCTCCGCGATGAGGCGCTGCCCAGCGTCTTGCGGCAGTCGGCCAGAGCAGCCGCGCGGCGGTGCGCGTCAGCGTATCGTCCATCTCTTGATTATGGCCGAGCGCGATGATGCTGCGGATGGCGGCAAGCTCGAACGAGGAGAGACTTTCCGGACCGTCGCCGACCGAATCCGCACCGAGCCTGGCTTGCAGCTCGGCGCCCAGCTCCTTGGACAGTCCGCTCAGGCTTTCCGGATCGAGCCGTCTCGTGCCGATGACCGCAAAGAGGAGCATGGCGGCGATCAGTTCCAGCAGGTCGCCGGTACGCCTTGCCGACGCGTCGAGCACGAGCACGCCGTGTTTCGGGATGATCCGCACGAAGCCCTCCGTCTCCAGCCTTTGGAGCGCGGCCCGGATCGGCGTTCGGCTCATGTCGAGCCGCGAGCCGAGCTGGACCTCCGAGGTTACCGTGCCTTGCGCAAGTGTGCCTGCAATGATTTGGGCGTAAATGCTATGATAGGCTTGATCGCGAAGCGAGCGTTGGGTCATGCGTGCTTATGCAGCCTCCTCCGGTGAAGTCTTTAGTTGAAGTATAGCATAGGCATGAATGCCGCGACTCTCGGTGTACGAAGCCGGGAGGCATGGCATCAAGGAAGAATGGAAACTCCATCGGCGAGGAGCTGGGCAGATTGGACAAGCGGGATGCGGCCGTCACGCTGCGCGAAACGGCGTTTCAGGTCATCAAGCAGCATATCGTGAACGGGGAATGGTCCGGGGGAACCTTCTTGACGGAGAAGTTTCTGAGCGAGCTGCTCGGCATGAGCAAGACGCCGATCCGCTCTGCGCTGGACCGTTTGGAAATGATGGGGCTGGTAAAGCTTTCGCCCAAGCAGGGCGTAATCGTGCAGGAGCTGTCGCTGAAGAAAATTCTCGAATTCTACGAGCTTCGGCTTTCGTTGGAAACGTACGCCGCCCGAAAGCTGACGGGGAGGATGGATGCGCCGTTCTTCCAAAGGCTGGATGCCAACATCGCGCTGCAGGACGAGGCGATTCGCCATGACGATATCTCGGGCTACGTGGAATTGGATCGGGCGTTCCATGCCATGATCGTCGGGGGATTGGACAACGAGGAATACGCAGAGGTCATGTCGCGGATTCAGGATAAGTTTCTCCTCGCGGTACGCATGACGTTCGTCAAAAACAAACGGCGGCTGATCGGCAGCATCGAGGAGCATCGACTGATCCGAGAGGCGCTGGCAGGACAGGATCCGGCGTTGTCGGCGAAGTTGATCGAAGCGCATATCGAGTATGTGAAGAAGATTATGTTTTGATTGGGAACGGGGGAGGAAGCAGGCGAATGCTGCATTCCCTGTCTTGCGACAGGGAACGAAAACCAATCGCCTCTTTCGAAGAAGCAGATGAATGCTGTACTCCCCGACCTCCGTCGGTGAGCACAAACCATTCATCTCATGTATACAAGTTAGACATCTTGTCGCTGTCACCCCCCTGTGCTACGTTGAAGCTAGCAATCCACACTTCGCGCAAGGGGAGAGACGCTAATGAGAATCACCGACATTCGCACGTTTATTTTGGGCAATCCGTGGAAGAATTGGCTGTTCGTGCTCGTCGACACCGACGAGGGCGTGACGGGGCTCGGCGAGGGGACGCTGAACGGCTTCGCCAAGACGGTGGAGGCCGCGATTCACGAGCTGAAGCATCTCGTCATCGGACGCGATCCGTTCGACGTCGAGACGATCAGCCTGAAGCTGTTCCGCGACGTGTATTCCGACGGCGGGCAAATCCAAGGCTCCGCGCTGGCCGCTATTGAAACCGCTTGCTGGGACATCATGGGCAAGGTGACGAACCAGCCGCTGTACAAGCTGCTCGGCGGCCGATGCCATGACAAGCTGCGCGCGTACGCCAACGGCTGGTACCGCGGACCGAACACGCCGGAGAACTTTCACGAGAAGGCCAAAATCGTCGCCGCCAAGGGCTATACGGCGCTCAAGTTCGATCCGTTCGGCGCGGCTTGGCGGACGGTGACCCGGCAGGATTTCGCGGCGGCGCTCGAGAATATCGCCGCGGTCCGGGAAGCGGTCGGGCCGGGCGTCGACATTCTCATCGAAGGCCACAACCGCTTCAGCGTCAGCACCGCGCTGCAGTTCGCGGACGCCATGCTGCAATACGAACCGACGTGGTTCGAAGCGCCGGTGCCGCCGCATTTGGTGTCGTCGATGGTGGAGGTGGCCAGGCGCAGCCCGGTACCGGTCGCGTGCGGCGAGGATTATTATTCCCGCGAGCAGTTCGCGGAGCTGCTGAGGCACGACGCGGTCCACATCATCCAGCTCGAGCCGCAGTTTCTCGGGATTGCCGCGTCGAAGCAGGTTTGCGGCATGGTCCATGCGCACAACGGCGTCACCGCGCCGCACAGCGCGCAGGGCCCGGTCTGCTCCGTCGTGTGCAGCCATTTGAACATGGCGACGCCGAATTTCTACCTGCACGAAATTTTCGACGAGTTCAACGAGCCGTGGGAAGAACAAGTGCTGATGCCGGCGCTCCGCGTGCAGAACGGCTACTTGACGCCGCCGGAGGGACCGGGTCTCGGCGTGGAGTTGAATCTGGCGGAGATCGACAAGCATCCTTACCAGGTCGGCAACTGGCTGCCGCTCTTCAAGCAAGGCTGGGAGAAACGCGAGTCGGTGAAGGAAGACTAATCTCATTCGGGAGCGATGAAAACCATGACGCAAGCGAAAGCGGAACAATTCGCGCACGCGGCGGAGCTGCTGCTGGACGCGAGAGCGATTTTGGCCGAAGGGCCGCATTGGAACGCCGCGCAGGGCAAGCTGTATTGGGTGGATATTCAAGGCTGCTCCTTCGGCAGGCTGGACGTTCGCTCCGGCCGCAACGAACAATTTCCGATCGGCAAGACCGTCGGCGCCGTCGTGTCGGCCGCGGAAGACGGCGAAATCGTCTATCTCTCCACGCGGGACGGGTTCGAACGGTACGATTGCCGGACGGGCGTGCTGACCGCGATCGCCGATCCGGAAGCGGATAAGCCGGCCAACCGGTTCAACGACGGCAAATGCGATTCCCGCGGCCGATTCTGGGCCGGTACGATGGAAGACGCGGAGCACGACGTGACCGGCGCCTTGTATGTGCTCGATAACGATCTAGGCTGCCGCAAGGCGCATGAGAACGTCGGCGTGTCGAACGGCATCGCCTGGAATGCCGAGGAGACCGGGATGTACTACATCGATTCCATGAAAGGGACCGTGACGGCGTTCGATTACGACGCGGCATTCGGGCGCATCGCCAATCCGCGGATCATCATCGATTTTCAAGCGGAGCAGGGCGCGCCGGACGGCATGACGATCGATGCCGAAGGCATGCTTTGGATCGCGCATTGGGGCGGCTGGCAGGTGTCCAGATGGAATCCGGAGACCGGGGAGAAGCTGGATGCGGTATACGTGCCCGCGGCCAAAGCGTCGTCCTGCATCTTCGGCGGCGATGATCTCGAGACGATGTACATCACCACGGCGAGCATCGGCTTGTCGCCCGAGCAGCTGGCGGAACAGCCCCACGCAGGGGGGATTTTCGCGTATCGTCCGGGCGTGAAAGGAACGCCGTCGCATGCCTTTCGCGGCGCTTCAAGCTTAAGCTAAACTTTAGCAAAAACTAGCCTTAGGTCGGCTATCAAAGTCTCTGAAATCGGGTATAGTAGACGTAGAGACGAAAGCGGACCGCAAGCGAATCAGCTGCGTTCGCCTGCGAGGAGATGGTGTTTGTGAAGAGGCATGCTATAGGAATCGCGCTGACCATTCTGGGTTTATCGGCTTGCATTTCAACGGTGTCGGCTGTTGATAACGAGTATGCGCCGGTCAAGCAAACGCCGGATACCATAACGGTCTTTATCCGCGGCATCGACGTGAAGGACGGCCGGGAAACGCTGCAGGTCGACCCGATCTCGTGGTTCGAAGGCAAGGCCGCGGACGAACAATTTCTGAAGGACGAACCGGATTCCGGGCTTGACGGCGCGCCGGACGGTTATTATATCGTCAACGACGACGAGAAGCTGGAGACGCTCGAGGTCGATCCGCAGGCAGCCGTCCTGATGCAGATTTACGATCGCACGGGCAGCCTGGTGGATGCGACGACGGAGTGGAACCAAGCGATTTCGCTCGCGAAATTCAATGCGGTCTACCGCAACAATGGCGTTCTCGACGCGAGCGATTATCCGTATCATCTGACGGTGAAGGACGGCAAGGTCGTCCGGATCGTACAACAATTCATTCCTTGATCGCCGATAAATGCGAAGGCCCTTCCACGATGGTGGAAGGGTTTTTCGTTCGGAATGGCGTACAATGAAAGGAGCATGATTTCAGGCGTTGCGAAAAGGGAGCTGAGCAGTCGTGTTTGATCCAACCATATTCGATAACCTGAAGGTCGCCATCGAGAATTGCGTCTACGATCTGGACAATTTGGATGCGCGCGTCGTCATTACGGATCGCATCGACCGGCTGGACATGGCCGTCATGTCCCGGGCGTTCGCGCTGCAATTTTCGCTGGCGAGCGGCGGCGGCGTTACCGCCGAGATCCGGCTGGAAGCGTCCTTGAAGGAGCTGGCTGCCGAAATTCTCGATCAACCGGGAATGTCTCCGGGGTGCAAGCTCAGGCTCCGGTTCTTCATGCCGGTGGAAGACATTGATCGAACCTGCGCGAACGCGGAGCGGCAGCTGACGGAGATCTGGCAGCCGGACATGCCGCCGACGCAAACGATCAGCTTCTTGTACGGCGAGCCGAACCGTTCGTACCAGAACGAGATCGAGGTGCATTTCAACCGCAAAATCAACGAGGAGCAGATGGAGGACGTGCCCGTCCTGATCGACCATATGCTGAGAACGCTCGAGACGCTTGAGGCTTATCCCGATAAGCGGCCGTAGCTGCCGGCAGTCCTTCGCAACGGCATGCGCATAGGCGAAACCAATGGACGATATAGGTTCTTCGTATTTCACGCCGTCGGCGCCGTGGATTATGATGGATACAGCCTTGGAGGTGGTCGAGATGGAAAACATGCACCATGTGCGCAGCACGTTCGATGCGTCGGCGAACGGCTACGATGCGCAGCGCCGGAAATTGATTCCCTGCTTCGATGACTTTTACGGCACGGCCGTATCGCTGGCGGTGACGAACGCGAAGGAGCCGCGCATCCTCGATCTGGGAGCGGGCACGGGATTGTTCGCTTCGATGCTGCTGCAGAAGCATCCGAAAGCGCGGCTGACGCTGGTCGACTTGTCGGACAACATGCTGGCCGTCGCGAAAGAACGGTTCGGCGGAAAGCCGGACATCGCATATTTATGCCAGGATTACACGAGCTATGGTTCGGAGGGCGAGTACGATCTGATCGTCTCGAGCTTGTCCATTCACCATCTCTCGGATGAAGGCAAGCAAGTCGTGTACGGAAATGCCTTCGCCAACCTGAAGCCGGGCGGGATCTTCATTAACGCCGATCAGGTGCTCGGCCGCACGCCGTTCATCGATACGCTCTACAAGCAGGACTGGTGGAGCAAAATCGCGGCGAGCGGGCTCACCCAAGCGGAACTGGACGCCGCGCGCGAGCGGACGAAGATCGACCGCATGGCGGGACTCGGCGATCAGCTGGCCTGGCTTGAGCAGGCGGGTTTCGCGGACGTGGATTGCGTCTACAAGTATTTCAATTTCGTCGTCATGTACGGGCGCAAGCCGTTATAGCTGACTTACCGGCGTATTCGAATCGCCCTGCGTGCAATCGTCTCGTACGATTCGCCCGGGGCTTTTTTTTGTTGCGGTCGGACGAGCCGTCAAGCGCGCACTGCCGCGCGGATGTCGGATCACGAATTCGCGGCGTTTCGCCGAACTGCGGGGCGGCGGATCACGCGACCGACGTTAAGCTTTCCCCGTTTCGGCCGATAAACAAGGTAAGTTTATTAATGACGCCTGGGCGGCGTAGGCTGATGGTCATGAAACCGAGCGTTTCAAATTAGGGAGAATTTAAGGATGTTGAATTTTTCCATCGCCTGCTATAATGGTAGTCTACCTTTTTTATTTCCCGGAAGGAGATTCTATGCGAACCAAATTACTCGGTCTGGCTCTTATTCTTGTCGTTATTGTCGGCAGCCTCGGCTTGCGCTCCAACGATGCTTCGGCCATAACGAAGCTTCCCTATCAAGCGAAAGTGATCACCGCCGCGCTAAATATTCGCAGCGAGCCGTCCCTCCAGGCATCCGTCGTGGGCCAGCTGAAGGCAGGCGACGTCGTCAGCGTCACGGAGGAAGACGACGACGGCTGGGTGCTAATCAAGAAAAATAAATTAAGCGGCTATGCGGCGGGCTACCTGCTCCGCAAGCAGGACGACAGCGGGCAACCGGCGGGCTCGTCCCCGTCCTCGACGGGCGGCAAGGTGAGCACGAGCCCGGGCTCGACCGCGACCGTCACCGCGGATTCGCTGCGCATCCGGTCCGGTCCGGGCACAAGCTACAAGACGATCGGTTCTTTGACGCAGGGCGAACAAGTCACGGTCACGGGCAGCCAGAGCGATTGGCTGAAGATCCGCACATCCGGCAACGTTGCCGGCTGGGTAGCGAAGGAATACGTCGACAAAGGCGTGTCGCAGCAGCATTCGTCCGGCGGCACGGGCATTCGGGGCAAGCTCGTCGTCGTGGATGCCGGTCATGGCGGCAGCGATCCCGGCATGATCGGGACGACGTACGACACGAAGGAGAAGGAGCTGACGCTCAGCACCGCGCAGTACCTGAAGCAGGAGCTCACGCGGCTCGGCGCGAAGGTCATCATGACGCGGACGACGGACGTGAAGCCCGAGCTGTCGGAACGGGTGCAGGTCAGCGAGTCCAATCATGCGGATGCGTTCGTCAGCATTCATTATAATTCCTCGGTGAAGAAGACGAGCGGCACGCTGACGTTCTTCTATTCGGACAAGAAGGACAGGCCGCTGGCGTCGGCGGTGGAGGCGGAGCTGTCCAAATCCGGCATCGGCCTTCGCAGCAACGGGCTTTCGTTCGGCGACTTGTACGTGCTTCGGGAGAACGCGACCGTCGCGACGCTGGTGGAGCTCGGATTCCTCTCCAACCAGAAGGACGAGTCGATCGTCCGCGGGTCCTCTTACCAGAGGAAAGCCGCGGCTGCCATCGCCCGGGGCGTGGCGGATTATTTCGATTGAGATAGGCAATTCGGCGGCGATTCGTCCGCGAGTCGCGTGATTTCCGAGAGGCTCGGCCTTCGGAACCGGTGCATTCGGCTTTCGCGGCAGCAGGTCAACCAGTCAACTGGTTGGCCTTTTTTGCGTTTTCATGGCGTCGTGCCCGTCCATGCCGCGGGGCGGCGATGCCAGTTTGACACCGAGTTGTAACTCTTCTGTAACGACATTAAATAGGGGGCGTTTTATAATCGTTCTGTAGCCGGAAAACAGCGGTAATTTAGACAGCAAGTGGGGCCATTTCCCCTTCTGGAAGGAGAATAATCGATGCCCAAACCATTAGGAAGCAGCCGGTATATGCCCGGTCTCGACGGGTTGCGCGCGATCGCCGTTTTCGCGGTAATCGCTTATCATCTTAACCTCTCGTGGGTGCCGGGCGGACTGCTCGGCGTCGGTATATTCTTCGTCCTCTCCGGATACCTCATCACGGACATCCTATTGAAGCAGCATGCCGCGAAGGGGCGGCTTGACCTGCGCGATTTTTGGATCCGGCGCGCGCGGAGATTGCTGCCCGCGATGCTGATCATGCTTGGCCTCGTCTCCGCGTGGCTGTTGGTCGCCGATGCTTCGCGGCTGGCCTCCATGAGGGGAGAAATCGTGTCGGCGCTGCTTTACTATAGCAACTGGCGGTTGATCTTTCATCACGTTTCTTATTTCGAGAGCTTCGGCCCGCCTTCGCCGCTCGGCCATCTATGGTCGTTGGCGGTCGAAGAGCAGTTTTACCTGCTATGGCCGATCGCGCTCGTAGTGTTGGTCCGCGCGGTAAAGCAGCGCGGCCGGCTGATACTCTGGATTTTGGCGGGGGCGGCGTTGTCCGCGGGCGCGATGGCGCTGATCTACGTGCCCGGTCTCGATCCGAGCCGCGTGTACTACGGAACGGATACGCGGGCGTTCGGTTTGCTGATCGGCGCGGCCCTGGCGGTCGTCTGGCCGAGCTGGAAGCTGGCCGAGCCGATATCGCGCCGGGGAAGCATCGCGGTGGATGCCATCGGCACGGGCGGACTGCTCGTCGTCGCGCTGATGATCGCCACGGTCGGCGAATACGATGCGTTCCTGTACCGCGGTGGCATGGTCGTGCTTTCGCTGGCGGCAGCGGCGGTCGTGGCCGCCATGGCGCATCCGGCCAGCCGGCTTGCGCGAATCATCGGCAGCAAGCCGCTGCAGTGGTTCGGCGCCCGCTCGTACGGCATTTATTTGTACCATTATCCGGTCATCGCGCTCTCGACGCCGGCCGCGCAGGCAGATGAATTTCAGCCGCTGCGCGCGCTGATTCAAGTGCTCGCTTCGATGGCGCTCGCCGAGCTGTCCTGGCGGTACGTCGAAGAACCGATCCGCCATGGGGCGCTTGGCAGGCTGTTTGGCCAACTGCGAACGGGCCAAGGTCTGCAGCCCGGGCGAAGACGCGGCATGATGCTGGCCTGCATCTGCGCGCTCGTCATCGCGAGCGTCTCCTGCTCCAGCCAAAACAATTTGGTGCAAGGGGATAACGGGAAAGCCCAGACGGGCAGCGGTCAAACGGCGGATACAGGCGCTAAAGGCGACGAGTCCGGCGTTGTGCCGTCCGGGAATCATCAAACGGGCAGCGACGCGGCCGGGACGGGGAATCAGCCTGCAGGGTCGGCGGAGGAGCCGGGGGCCGGCAATCAGCCTGCAGGGTCGGCGGAGGAGCCGGGGGTCGGCGGCAGGACCGCAAACGGCGGCGCGGGCAGCGAGAGCGGAGAAGCCGGCGGCGCAGGCGCGAATGGCGGGAGCGGGACTGGAACAACGCAGCCAAGCGATGACGGCGGTACCGTATCGCCGCCCGCGAATAGCGATACCGAGGGTGACACGGGCAAAGACACTGCCGGAAGCAACGGCGATAACGGGGGTTCGAACGCCGCCGGGAGCGAAGGTACGGCCGGGGGCAAAGGCAGTACAACCGGAGGAGAACGCGGCACAGCCGGCGCTGGCTCGAATGGCGACGTCGGCGATACGGGCGAGCCGGGCGATATGCCCGGCAAAGGGCAGGCAGGCGGCACGAATACGCCCGCAGGTTCCGCGGACGGCGCGAACCCGCCGGTTCCGCCGGTCGCCAAAGACGGCATTACCGTCATCGGCGACTCCGTGATCTTGGACGCCAAGCCGTTCCTGGAGGAGCTGGTCGAAGGCATCGTCGTCGACGGCAAGGTCGGACGGCAGCTGTCGCAGGCGGATGACGTGGTCGCCGACCTCAAGCAGCGCAAACAGCTCGGCAGGACGGTCGTCATCGAACTCGGCACGAACGGGTCTTTCACCGCGAAACAGCTGCAGCAGCTGCTGGATGAGATCGGTCCCGACCGGACGATCTATTTCGTCAATACGCGCGTTCCGCGCAAATGGCAGGATGCGGTCAACGACATGCTGGCGGATACCGTATCGAGCCTGCCGAACGCGAAGCTGATCGACTGGTACACGGCAAGCGAGGATCACGCCGATTTCTTCGGCAAGGACGGCGTTCATCTGAAACGCAGCGGCGGCGAGTTTTTTGCCAATCTGATCGTGGGCTCGCTTTGACGGCAAGGCATGGAACGGGAGAGGCCTCCGTCGGGGCCTCTTTTTCTCGGCGTATGTTGTTGGCTTGCCCGGATTGATCTGAGGACTTCAAGGAATTGGCCTGATGCTGGGCGCTAGGCAATAAGACCTCTCGGCGGTCGCTTGCTCGTCGATTCCCGCCCGAAAAGCCCCCGCTGCGCTCAGCGGGGGCTTTCGCGTGCCGTCGTCAAGCCCGCGGCGGAAGCTCGTCCTCGTCATTCCGGCTTCCATACCTGCTGCTTCGACGCTTCGTCGAAATAATGAATTTCTTCCGGCGCGATCGCGAGGATCACGTAGTCGGGATCGTCCGGTCCGCTGAACCATTCGCGGAGACTGTCGTTCCACAGCCTGCCGCGGAGGGCATTATCCTTGGTGATGTCCGCCGTGCCTTCGATCTCCACGATCTGCGAGGATTGCTCGCCGTCGTAGCCGAGCAGCAGCGAGATTGCCGGATTCGTGCGCAGCTCTTCCACTTTATGCGTCTTGCGGTCCGTCGCGAGGTAGACGTTCAAGCCCTCGTGGAAAACCGCCATGTAGCGTATCCTGGGCCGGCCGCCCTCCACCGTGGCGAATGCTCCGATTCGATGCTTGTCCAAGGCTTCGGCGATACGGGCCTCGAGTTGTTGCTTCTCCATGATAGCCATTGTATGATCTCTCCTTCGTTTTGAAATTAGTATGACGCAAGCCCCGGATG
This sequence comes from Paenibacillus sp. J22P277, assembly GCF_059383675.1. Classification (NCBI taxonomy): domain Bacteria; kingdom Bacillati; phylum Bacillota; class Bacilli; order Caryophanales; family Paenibacillaceae; genus Paenibacillus; species Paenibacillus sp. J22P277. Next base: position 824,971 of record NZ_JBXENS010000004.1, on the reverse strand, counting down.
CTTCCGGCAAATCCGCCAACCGATAGGTTGCTGCGAATGCGACGGTCTCATTCATGCGTCCATGCGTCGTCGCCCGAGCGTGTTCGAACAGGCTGTCTTTACCCAATGCCGCCGGTTGCGAATCCGCCTCATGCTTCTTAGCGGGAGGGGCACCGGCGGCGGCCGATGCCCGATCCGTCTTCACTGGCAGGCCGGATAAGGGAAGATATCGTTGATATCGCCGAAAGGATAGTGAAAGGTGGCGAATTGGGACGCGTACATGTACTGCAGCACGTAGACTTCGCCGCCTTGCACGCCGCATAGCTTGCCGGAGACGCCTTGGCCGTTCTTCAAGGAAATCCCGACGGGGCTGCCGATCAGGTACATCGCCTTCTGCTGCAGCTGCATGCCGCCTTGCGTTTGATTGGGATTGGGCATAAACACGGGAGAAAAGTTCACTCCTTGTCTCGAGAGTATGGGATGCTGCAGTATGCGTATGCCCCGGATGACGGCTTGGGCACGGCGGATGCCCGGACTGCCGGGATATCCGCAAAGACAAAGCGGAAAAGCTCTTCGTTTCTCGAAGGAATTCATGCGGGAATAGTTCGCGGAGATAAGGTATACTAGACCGCGTACCAGGTTGTCCATTCCGCTTAAGCGAAGGAGCGTGCCTTATGAAAATGAACAAAATCCATCATGTCGCCATCATTTGTTCGAATTACGAGCTGTCCAAGCATTTCTATACGGAGGTGCTCGGCCTGACGGTCGTCGCCGAAACCTTCAGGGAAGAACGCGAATCCTACAAGCTTGATCTGGCGATCGGCGACGATTACCAAATCGAGCTGTTCTCGTTTCCGAATCCGCCCGAACGGGTAAATCGGCCGGAGGCGCGCGGTCTTCGCCATCTCGCCTTCGAGGTGGACGACGTGGGGGCGGTCGCGACGGATCTGGAAGCCCGGTCGATAGCGGTGGAGCCGATCCGCATCGATCCGTTCACCGGCAAAGAATACACCTTTATCGCGGACCCGGACGGACTGCCGATCGAATTCGTTCAAAAATAACGGCAAGAAATTGGAAGGATTCCATCATTTCGGGAATACTATCAAGGTAATTGCGCAAGTGTGAACATTATGTCAACAAAACTAACGCCAAGAGGGAGAAGACCGCGTTCCCATCAACAAAATTTGTTTACAAATTCATTTTTACACCGTATATTTGATACATATCCAAACAAATGATAAAAATAGTTTTTTACAAATGTTCAGGGTAGGGGCGGCAATACACCAATTATTAAGGAATGGGGCGTTTTAAGAGATGAAGAAAAGTTTAAGCTTACTCGTACTTTGCGTGTTAGTTCTGGCGTTGGCGGCATGCGGCAGCAACAACGGCAATAACGGCGGAAACAACGCGAATACCGGATCCAACGGCGGTACGAGCAACGGCGGCTCGAACAACGGCGGCACGAAAGCAACGTTCAAAGCGGGCATGGTGACGGACTCCGGCACCATCGACGATAAATCCTTCAACCAAGGCACTTGGGAAGGTCTGGAACGCGCGAAGAAAGAACTCGGCGTCGACGACAAATACCTGAAGCCGTCGGGAACGACGGAAGCCGACTACTTGAAAGAAATCGGCAACCTGTACGATGCAGGCTTTAAAATGATCGTCGTGCCGGGCTTCAAATTCGAGACGGCGATCTTCGCCGCCCAAGATAAATACAAGGACGCGAAGTTCGTCTTGATCGACGGTACGCCGCATTCGGCCGAACCAGACGCAAAGCCGGTCGTTGGTACAAACACGGTATCGATCTACTTCGCGGAGCACGAGTCCGGATTTATCGCCGGCGTAGCGACCGCGGTTCAATTGAAAGAAGGCGAAGCCGGCTTCATCGGCGGCATGGAAATTCCTCCGGTTCAGAAGTATAACTGGGGCTTCCAGCAAGGCGTGAAATACGCGAACGACAACCTCGGCACGAAAATCACGATCAAGCCGGAGAACGTCGTGTACCAAGGCAGCTTCGACAACGCGGCAGCAGGCGGCCAGATCGCGGCGCAAATGTACGACCGCGGCGTTAACGTCATCTTCACGGCGGCGGGCGGCGTAGGCGTAGGCGCGATCAAAGAAGCGAAAACGCGCGCTGAAGCAGGCAAAACCGTATGGATCATCGGCGTCGACGGCGACCAATACAAAGACGGCGTGTACTCGGGCGACAAATCGGTCATCCTGACGTCGGCCATGAAGAAAGTTTCCGAAGCTTCCTTCGACATGGTGAAGGCGAACCAAGAAGGCACGTTCCCGGGCGGACAAACCTTGACCCTTGACATCAAGAACGACGGCGTGGGCATTCCGGCCACGAACCCGAACCTGACGGACGACACGATGACGAAAGTCAACGACGTGATCACGAAGCTGAAGAGCGGCGACGTGAAAGTGGCTGCTGAAAAAGGCGACCTGATCAAGTAAAATAAGGCCATAAGCATGTCAAATCCTTGAAGAGACGGGCTTTCCGTCTCTTTTTGGTTGCTTGTCCAACCATTCATTCGCGAAAAAGGTGAGCTAACGTATGGACTTTGTAGTGGAAATGCTCAATATACGCAAAGAATTCCCCGGCGTCGTCGCGAACGACGACATCACGCTGCAGCTGCGCAGAGGGGAAATCCACGCGCTTCTCGGCGAGAACGGCGCCGGCAAATCGACGCTTATGAGCATTCTGTTCGGCATGTACCAGCCCGACAAGGGGAGCATCAAGATTAACGGGGAAACCGTCAGGATCGCTAACCCCAACGTCGCGAACAATTACGGCATCGGCATGGTCCACCAGCATTTCAAGCTGGTCAGCAATTTTACCGTTACCGAAAACATTATCCTGGGCAACGAGCTGACGCGCTTCGGGACGCTCAACATCCAGGGCGCCGCGCGCAAGATCGAAGAATTGTCCAAGCACTACGGCCTGAACGTCGATCCGCACGCGAAGATCGAGGATATCTCCGTCGGGATGCAGCAGCGGGTCGAGATTCTGAAGATGCTGTACCGCGACGCCGAGGTGCTGATTCTCGACGAGCCGTCGGCGGTACTGACGCCGAAGGAGATCGAAGAGCTGATCAAGATCATGCTTAACCTGGTCAAGGAAGGCAAATCGATCATCATCATCACCCACAAGCTGAAGGAAATCAAAGCGTCGGCGGACCGCTGCACCGTCATCCGTCGCGGCAAGACGATCGGCACGGTGGACGTCAAGACGACGAGCGAAGCGCGGATGGCCGAGATGATGGTCGGCCGCGACGTTACGTTCACCGTCACCAAGGCGGACAGCAACCCGGGCGAGGTCATTCTGAAACTGGACGACCTGACCGTCTTGAACAACAAGAACGTCGCGGGCTTGAAGCGATTCTCGCTGGACGTGCGCGCCGGGGAAATCGTCGGCATCGCGGGCGTCGAGGGCAATGGACAGTCGGAGCTGGTCGAAGCGATCACCGGTTTGCGCAAAGCCGAAAGCGGAAACATTTTCCTCGAAGGCAAGGACATCACGCGCGACTCCATCCGGTCGCGGATCGACAAAGGGATCGCCCATATTCCGGAGGACCGCCAGAAGCGCGGACTCGTGCTCGACTACTCGCTTGAGGACAACATGATCCTCGAGGTTTATAACCGCGAGCCGTTCTCGAAGCGCGGCATCCTGAATCGGTCGGCCATTCGCAAATACGCCAGCGACATTCTAAGCAGCTTCGACGTGCGCTCCGGCCGGGGGCCGCTGTCCCTGTCCCGCTCGCTCTCCGGGGGCAACCAGCAGAAGGCGATCATCGGGCGCGAAATCGAGCTTAACCCGTCGCTGCTCATCGCCGTGCAGCCAACGCGGGGCCTCGACGTCGGGTCGATCGAATACATCCATAAACGGCTGATCGAGCATCGGGACAAAGGCAAAGCGGTGCTGCTGATCTCGCTCGAGCTCGAAGAGGTGCTGAGCGTCTCCGACCGCATCGCGGTCGTCAACAATGGCGAGCTGATCGGCGTCGTCGAGGCTGCCGCAACGAACGAACAAGAGATCGGCCTCATGATGGCCGGCGTCGGCAAAGGGGGAGAACAATGAGAAACCTCATCATATCCCTGTGCGCCGTGCTCTTCGGTTTGATCGGCGGCGCCGTTCTGATGGCGGCAACGGGGCATGATCCATTTCAAGGCTATAAATATTTGTTCGAGGGCGGGCTCAAAAACTCGTCGCGGTTCGGCGATACGCTCGCGACCGGAACGCCTCTCGTCTTCACGGGGCTGTCGGTGGCGTTCGCGTTCCGAACGGGGCTGTTCAATATCGGCGCCGCGGGCCAAATGTTGTTCGGCGGCTTCTGCGCCACGGTAATCGGCCTGAACGTCGATACCGCCAGGCCGCTGCTGCTGCTCATGATGATCGTGGCGGCGATGCTCGGCGGCGCGGTATGGGCGTTCATACCGGGCTTGCTCAAAGCCAGATTCAACGTGCACGAAGTCGTCTCCACGATCATGATGAACTGGATCGCCTATTGGACGATCTATTACGCGGTGCCGGCCTATCTGAAGGCGGAATCGGTCGAAACGGAATCCCGGCTGCTGCCGGACAAAGCGACGCTCAAATCGGCGTTTCTCTCCGACATGTTCGGCGGCTCCTACCTGAACATGGGCTTATACATCGCGGTCATCGCGGTCATCGTGATCGCGTTCATCATCAATAAAACCACGCTCGGCTACGAGCTCAAAGCGGTGGGCTACAACCGCCACTCCGCGGAATACGCGGGCATCCGGGTCAACCGGAGCATCATCACGTCGATGCTGATCTCCGGCGCGCTCGCCGGGCTCGGCGGCCTCGCGCAGTTTGCGGGCAACGGCGCGAACATCCAGATCGGCGTGCTGCCGACGCAGGGCTACGACGGCATCGCGGTGGCGCTGCTCGGGGCGAACTCGCCGATCGGCGTGCTCATATCCGCGCTGTTCTTCGGGCTGCTGTACTCCGGGCGCGGCTTCATGAACGCCATGACGGAGATTCCGCCGGAAATCGCGGATTCCATTATCGCGATCATCATTTACTTCGCCGCCACCAGCGTGCTGATGGATCGTCTGATCACCCGGATCGTCGGCCGCCGGCGGGCATCCGCGAAAGCGGGAACAGGTAACGGCGGACCGGTCAGCGGAAAGGAGAAAGCATAGCCATGTGGACGACAATTGAACAGATTTTCCCCTATGCGATCATGTTTACCATTCCGCTGCTCATCACCGCGCTCGGCGGGTTGTTCAGCGAACGAAGCGGCGTGGTCAATATCGGGCTCGAAGGACTCATGGTCATGGGCTCCTTTATCGGGGCGCTGACGATCAGCAAGCTGCAGACGGCGTGGCCGACGCATACGGTGGTCGCGATATGGATCGGTTTGCTGACGGCGCTGGTCGCCGGCGTGCTGTTTTCCCTGCTGCATGCTTTCGCGAGCGTCCATCTCAGCGCGAATCAGGTCATCAGCGGAACCGCGATCAACATGATCGCCGGCGCCATCACCGTCTTCTTGTCCCGCAACATCACGGGCAGCGGCAACATCCGGCTGACGAACGGCTTCCAGCCCTTCGACGTGCCGTGGCTGTCGGATATTCCGGTCATCGGACCGCTCGTGTTCACCAAGACCTATTGGACGACATGGCTCATTCTGCTCGTCGTGCTGCTCAGCGCGTTCATCCTGAAAAAGACGCCGTTCGGCCTGCGTTTGCGGGCATGCGGCGAATACCCGCAGGCGGCTGAAGCAGCAGGTGTCAACGTACGCAGAATGCGTTATATTGGGGTTATGATTTCCGGCGCGTTTGCCTCCTTGGGAGGCGCGATCCTGCTCGTCACGATCGCGGGCGAATTCACGGGCACGGTAGCGGGCCTCGGATTCTTGTCCTTGGCGGCGCTGATCTTCGGGCAATGGCGGCCGCTCGGCATTTTGGCGGCGACGCTGTTCTTCGGCTTTGCGAGCACGTTCGCGAACGTGTCGCAGGTCATCCCGGCCTTGCAGCATATCCCGCCGGTCATTCTTCAGTTGTTCCCGTACGTCATTACGCTGATCGCGCTCGTTATTTTCTCCAAGAGCTCGCAAGCGCCGAAAGCAGCAGGGGAGGTATTCGATTCCGGCAAACGTTAAAGATAAGCCAGTGATGGCCAGGGGAGTGTTGGGAATCCATGTATGACGAACGCACAGACGACAAACGAGGCAAAATGCTAGACGCCGTTCGTATGTATTATCAGCTGGACTACAGTCAGCAGGAAATCGCCAAGCAGCTTGGGGTATCGAGACCGACGGTCAGCCGTTTCATCCAGCAGGCCAAGGAAGAAGGCTACGTGGTCATCAATATCATTGATCCGCTCGAGAACAACGACCTGCTTGCAGGCCAGATCGAACGCAAATTCGGGCTCAAAAAAGTGGTGATCGTCAATGTGCCGAACTACTCGGACGCCGTGGTCAAGAAATACCTCGGCGCCGCGGCGGCCAAGTATTTGGACTATGTCATCAAGGACGGCGACATCGTGGCGGCGACGTGGGGAACGACGCTGTACGAGGTCGCGCTGAACCTGCACGATAAGCATGTGAAGGATGTCAAGGTGGTGCAGTTGAACGGGGGCGTCAGCCATTCCGAGACGAGCACCTACGCCAGCGAGATCATCAGCCTGTTCGGCAAAGCGTTCCACACCGTCCCGTATTTCATTCCCCTGCCCGCCATCGTCGACCATCCGATCGTCAAAAAGACGATCGAGACCGACCGTCATATTCGGAATATTTTGGAGCTTGGGAAAAAAGCGAATATTGCGATGATCACGGTCGGCGCGCCGACGGAAGATTCGGTCCTGATCAAGGCCAACTATTTTAACGAATCCGAGTTGAAGCTGATTTACGAGAAGGGAGCGGGGGACATCTGCTCCCGCTACATCAATATCAACGGCACGATTTGTTCGCAGGAGCTCGATCAGCGCACGATCGGCATCGACTTGAACGACTTGAAGAAGAAAGAGCAGTCCATCCTCGTGGCGGGCGGCATCCGCAAAGTCGACGGCATCTACGGGGCGCTTCGCGGCAGGTATGCCAATGTGCTGATCACGGACCAATTTTCGGCCAAATATCTCATGGAGCGCCTATAAACTCACAAGAAAGAAAGGAACGAATCAGAATGAGCAACGAATTGGAAGGAGCAGCGCTCGCTGCTTACTTTGACCATACATTGTTGAAGCCGGAATCGACGTTCTCGGACATCGTCAAGCTATGCACGGAGGCGAAGCAGTACCGGTTCGCGACGGTATGCGTCAATCCGTACTGGGTCGCGGATGCGGCGGAGCAGCTGAAGGGCACGGGCGTCGGCATTACGACGGTCATCGGCTTTCCGCTCGGCGCTTCCAGCTCGTTCACCAAGATCGCGGAGACGCGCGACGCGATTGCGAACGGCGCGACGGAGATCGATATGGTGCTGAATGTCGGCGCCTTGAAATCGGGCCGGTTCGCGGCGGTGGAACAGGACGTGCGGGGCGTAGCGGAAGCATGCAAGGGCCGCGCCAAGCTGAAGGTCATTCTCGAGGTCGGCCTGCTGACCGACGAAGAAAAGGTCACGGCGAGCGTGATCTGCAAACGGGCGGGCGCCGACTTCGTCAAAACGTCCACGGGCTTCGGTCCCGGCGGCGCGACCGTGAAGGACATCGCCCTGATGCGCGAAGCGGTCGGCCCGGAAATGGGCGTCAAGGCATCCGGCGGCGTGCGCGACCGCGAGACGGTCCTCGGCTTGATCGCGGCGGGCGCGACGCGCATCGGCGCCAGCGCCAGCGTAGCCATCGTGAACGGCGGCAAAGGCGAAGGGTATTGAACCGCATAAGCCCTACACAAAGCGAGAGAGGTGCATGCATGCACCTCTCTCGGTTATTTTTGCTTAGAATTGCAAGTAACGCGCGCGAATGATATTCAGGTGATGCTGCTCATGGCCGGCGATGACGTATGCGAGCGCGCGGGCGGACATCGTCGCGTTGCTGGCGGTGCCCGTGCGCGTCCAAGCTTCCGGAGAGATCATGCGCATCAAGCTGGTCGTCGCGGCGCGAACCGCTTCGTAATCGGCCGACAGCTGCGCGACGGGAAAGGCATCGAAGCCGGAATTCGCCATGTAGTCGTCCTGGTCGAAGCCGGGCAGCGCCGTCCGGTCGCCGCGCGCGATGCGCATCATCCGGTAGCTCATGACGCGCTCCGTGTCGGCGATATGGCCGAGCACCTCCTTCAGGCTCCATTTGTCCGGCGAATAGCGGTAACGCGCCTGTTCGTCCGTCATCGCGGAGAAAAGCGCGGCGAGCTGCTTGCGGTTGTTTTCGAGCAGCGGGAGCACGTCGTCCGTGTCGATCAATCCGATATAAGTGCCGAAGTGGGAGCCGAATTCATCGGCGGCCGGGCGTTGAAGCATAATGGCGTCATCTCCTCAGAAGGTTGAATTATGAGCGCTTATGGGTGTAAGCTACTAGAACAAGCGTAACCCCCGAACCTAGCAAAAACAAGGAGTGTTTTCAAAAATGGCAGGAAGATCGAAAGAAGAATTGAACGGCATTTCGCATCTGGGCAATCAAGGCACGCAGTACCTGTTCAACTACAGTCCCGACGTGCTGGAGACGTTCGACAACAAGCATGTCGGCCGGGACTACTTCGTCAAATTCAATACCCCGGAATTCACGAGCCTGTGTCCGATTACGGGCCAGCCGGACTTCGCATCCCTGTACATCTCGTACATACCGGACGTGAAAATGGTGGAGAGCAAGTCGCTCAAGCTGTACCTGTTCAGCTTCCGCAATCACGGCGATTTCCACGAGGACTGCATGAACATCATCATGAACGATCTCATCGCGCTGATGAACCCGCGGTACATCGAGGTGTGGGGCAAATTCACGCCGCGCGGCGGGATCTCGATCGACCCGTACACCAACTGGGGCCGGCCGGGCACGAAATTCGAGGAAATGGCGCAATACCGTTTGATGAATCACGATATGTATCCGGAGAAAGTAGACAACCGATAACGACGGTTCGACAGCGCATATGCCATCGGATCGACCGTCCGCAAACTACAACCGCAATTAGACAACCGTAACCTGGACCCAGCGACTTTCATAAGATAAGCCGCACTCAGCACAATAGAACTCTCTCTTGCAATCCCGGCTATTCGGCGCGTACCGTGCGCAGCCGGGATTTTTGAGGGAAGGAGCGCGCGAGCCGACAACGGCAGGCGTTTCTTCTTATTTGGCGAAAGGACGTGGCTGCAGCAATGAAGTTTTCGTGGGAACGCAATCTCGTCGTGCTTTGGACCGGCGTGTTTTTTTGCAGCATGGCGTACTCCATCTCGATTCCGTTTTTGCCGATCTTCCTGAATACGGAGCTCGGCGTGGAGCATCACTTGGAAGCGTGGTCGGGCATCGCCTTCGGCATCACGTTTCTGGCGAGCGCGCTCATCTCGCCGTACTGGGGATCGCTCGCCGACAAATACGGGCGGAAGCCGATGCTGATCCGTTCGGGCTTTAGCTTGGCGGCGCTTTATCTGATCAATTATTTTGTTCATGACCCCTATTGGTTTCTGATCATCCGAATCTTCCAGGGGCTGCTGGCCGGCTTCGTGCCCGCCTCCATCGCGCTTGTCGCGACGAACACGCCCGAGGAGAAGACAGGCTATGCGCTTGGCATCATGTCGACGGCGGGGGCAACGGGCAGCATTCTCGGGCCGCTCGTCGGCGGCGTGGTCAGCCATTATCTCGGCAACCGCGAGGCGTTCCTGTTCTCCAGCGCCATCGTGCTCGTCTCCGCGCTCGTCGCGGTGTTTCTCGTCAAGGAGAAGAATTTCAACCGGAAAGCGGTCCGCTCGCATGTGCGCGACGATCTGAAGCATGCCTTGTCGAACCGGACGTTCTCGATGCTGCTCCTGATGGTGGCGATCAGCACGTTCTCCGTCATGATCCTGGAGCCGCTCATCACGGTCTACGTGCTGCGCATGGGCGTATCCAAGGACAGCGCCTCGCTGAGCTCCGGCATTATCTTCTCGGCGGTCGGCATCGCCACGGTCATCATGGCGCCGCGCTGGGGCAAGATCGGCCGGCGGATCGGCTACGAGAAGGTGCTCTTCGTCGGCTTGATCGGCAGCGGAATCGGCAACCTGCTGCAGGTGCTCATCACGAATTATATCGGCTTCGGGATCCTGCGGTTCGGCTACGGACTCTTCTTCGCGGCCGTGAACCCGGCCATTAACGCGATGATCGTGCAGACGACGGAAACGGATTTCCGCGGCCGGGCGTTCAGCTTGAACCAATCGGCTGCCCAGATCGCGACGATGGCCGGGCCGATAATCGGAGGACTGCTCGGCGGCTGGATGCCGATCCGTTGGATCTTCGTAATCAACGGCGCCTCGTTGCTGCTGTCGGCGCTGCTGTTCAAGGCGAAAAGTTCCGGCAAGAAGGCCGTTGCCGCCAGGCATAGCTGATCGTCGTGAACCATAGATGTTCGAAGAGGAAGGCCGTCTCGCTTAGAGACGGCTTTTTTCATGTTCAGCCGGCCGTATGCCGGTCGACGGCCGGCGAAGCGGTTGGAGAAGTTGAGCCCGATGCCGGTTCCTGCCGAAGGAGAGAGCTGCGCGATCATGCTTGCCGAAATCAACGAGTACGCCCGGAGGCCGCCAGGTCGCGGTTCTGAACGTTTTTCCTCGTTCGGTTCGGAAAAAGGTTTAGTCGGCACGATTTCGATGCGAAACATGCGAAGCCCGTCCAAGCTCGGGACGCACATGTTTCGTTTTTTGCATCGAGCGATAGGGGGACATGCGGCTCGGCGCGGGCAAGCAGGAGCGCCGCAGCAGCGGAGGAACCGTTGCCGCGCGCGGGTTGGAGCGGCCCGCAGGAAAAAGGTTTAGTTCGGGATTTCGGTATGGCGATCCCTTGTCTTTGCCGCGCTACCGCCGCCCGCCCGACTTGAAAACGGTTTATTGCCGGGAGGCGCGGATCCCCGGCATACTTAGGGCATCCCGAAGGCGCAGCGCCGGTTACCGCAATGGCCGGCATGCGCCGTCCTCGCCACCATACCGATTCTGCTCGCCTGTCCGTGGTTGCAGCGGTACTTCGTCAACGGCGTCATGCGGGGGCGGTCAAAAGGTGGCGGCTGCGATAAGCGATCATGCGCCGAACAAGGGAGCAATGCGAACGAAAAGGGAGCGAGACAATGAAAGCTTACGAAGGCGTATTTGCCATCAACGATAGATGGCTGCAGGACGGGATGGACCGTCAGAATTTGGAAGGGAACAGCCGTTATTACGGAGGCATCGTCAATCCGGAGTACGGCGTTGCTTCGCCGAATCATAACACGGGAACGCCGACGCCGATGGCCGTCTGGGCGGCGGCGCTCTGCAACCCGGGATCGCGCCATTATCGCGAACCCGGGCTGGCGGAGCGATTCGCGCTGGCCGCTCGTTATATGTTGAACGCGCAGCATGCGGACGGGACGATCTCTCCCGGCTGGACCAATTTTCACTCGCCGCCGGACACGGCATTCGTCGTCGTCGGGTATGCTCAGGTGTACCGGCTGCTGGAGAAGGACGACTGGGAACCGCTTCGCGGAGCGGCGGCCGACGTTCGGCTGTTTCTGGAGCGGTCGGTCCCGGCTTTGGTCACTGGAGGCTGCCATACGCCGAACCATCGCTGGGTGATGTGCGCGGCGCTTGGATTCGCGCACGAGCTGTTCGGGATTCCGGAGGCGCGCGCGCGGGCGGAGCAATGGCTGGCGGAAGGGATGGACATTACGCCGGACGGCGAGTGGACGGAACGGAGCAACGGCATCTACAACGCGGTGAGCGACATCATGCTCATTCATGCGGCACGCCTCTTGGGCCGGCCGGAGCTGCTCGATTCCGTTCGCGCCAATCTGCGCATGATGCGCTACCTCATTCATCCGAACGGCGACGTCGTGACGGACTATTCCGGCCGCCAGGATTTCGGCCGGACGCATGACGTGTCTTCCTACTTCCTGCCTTACGCCATGATGGCCCGCGAGGATGCGGACCCCGAATTTCATGCGATGGCGGACTGGGCGCTCGGCTTCCTTAAGCACCCCGGCGGCTCCCAAGCGAATGCGGCCGTGCTGCTGCTGCTGCAGCCCGATTTGCAGGAAAGGGCAGCGGAACCGGCCGACCTGCCGACGGAATACCGCAAGCTGATCAATGTCGGCTTTTCCCGGACACGCTACTTGGCGGAGAGGGAGGGAGTGGGGCATCATGATAAAATCGCCCATAGCCGCATGCATCCCGACTTCGGCGCTCCCGTGGCCCGTATTCGCAATCAGGCCGATAGCGTCACGATCAGCGCCGAGACGGCATCGTTCTTCGCGCTGAGACACGGCGCGGCCCGCTTGCTCGGCGTACAGGTCGCCTCGTTCTTCGCTCCCGGCTTCGTGCCGATGAACAGCCTCGAAGCCGCGGAGAGCGGTTATCGGCTTGTCGGCGAGCAGCGGAAAGGATACTTCGGCCCGGTGCCGGGGGCGCAGCTTCCCAAGACGGCCGGCGAGAAGACCAGCCCTTGGTACCTGCTGCCGCATCAGCTGCGATCGGAGACGCACGCGCAGAAGCACCGCGTCGAGGTCGACGCGCTGGAGATCGCCGGCGGCTGGGAACTGGTCATCCGTTCGGACGAACCGGAAGAAGCGATGGCGCAAATATCCGTCGTGCTGGCTCCCGAGGGCTTATTGTCGGGCGGCGAGCTTGCCCCGGCCGGAGCGGGAACGCAATTTTGGAAATCGGGAACGCTGCGTTACGAAGCAGGCGGGAATACGCTGGAGCTGAGCGGGGGCGCGTTCGAGCACGCGGCTTCAAGCGTGCGGGAAGCGAATTACCCGGCGAACTGCCGGACGCTGCTCGTGAACGTCATGACGCCGTTCGAGACGCGCATTCGCATTGCGGCGGTGCCGAGAATTCCGGAGAGAGGACGACAATGACCGATTATATCGAACCGCGCGAGAGCATCGGCTATGGAGAAAAAAACATTTTTCTCGTCTTGCGCCCAAAGCGATTTTCGACTGACACGATGCTGTCAGGGGACTTGTAGTAAGATGTAACCGAGACCTGATAACAAACTCGTTACGGAGGCGGTAAACGATGTTCACGAACGTAAAAGCATTCATCGAGGATTACAAGTACGAGTCGCAATCCACGCAAAAACTGCTGGATGCGTTGACCGACGAATCGCTCGACAAAGCGATCGGATCGGGCTACAGAACGCTTGGCATGCTGGCATGGCATCTCGTGCATGACGACAAAGGCATGCTGCAGAAAGCGGGCTTGCGCTTCGAAGCGCCCGCGGCAGGCGCGGAGCCGCCGCATTCGGCCGCGGCCATCGCGCGGGCTTATCGCGAGACGACGGCGTCGCTCCTCGATGCGGCGGCCGCCTGGAGCGACGATAAGCTGTTCGAGGTGAACGACATGTTCGGCCAATCGTGGCCGAACGGGTTGACGCTGTACCTTTTCGTCAAGCACGAGATTCATCATCGCGGTCAACTGACGGTCCTGATGCGGCAAGCCGGCCTTCCCGTGGCCGGCATGTACGGCCCGTCCAAGCAGGAATGGGAAGCGATGGGCGTTCCGGCGCCGACCAAATAACGCCGAATCAACGGAATCGCGAAAAAGCCGGAAGACCGCGGCGCCCCGCTTTGGGAGGCTTCGGTCTTCCGGCTATGAGCGGCGTTGCCGCGCGGTCTGCGATCTGGAAGGCTGGCGATGTTGCGCAGGAATCAGGCGGTTTGCGGCATGTTGCCGTTTTGCATCGATTGCCAAGCCGATCTCCATTTGAGGAGACGCGATTTCAAATTGCGAACGCGTTTCATGTCGTTCCATTCCCTCCCTAGGGCGCGTAATCTTCTTCCTTGATCGTAACGCTTCACTGTTAACGCACCGTTATCGGCTCGTTACGATTTTCCGAAGAAAATGTAAAGATCCCTCGATCGCCTGTTTATGCAGGCGATGCGGGATCTTTTTCGATTCAGGGGCAATTGCGGGACGAGGAAGCGGCCTCGCGCAGGATGGCTGCCATGTCCGGGTGCTCGAAATGCTCGGCCCAGTCGAGCGGGGTGCCGCCGTATCTGGCGTCTTTGAGCGAGAGATCCGCGCCGCGGGCAAGGAGCAGCTCCGCCAAAGCGGCATTGGCGCCCGCCGCGGCCCAGTGGAGCGCCGACGCGCCCGTCCGGTCGAAGCCGGAGGGAACGCCGTTCACGTCCGCGCCGCGATCCAACAGATAGTCGGCGCTTGCCGGACTGCCGCCGATGGCCGCGTAGATAAGCGCCTGCTGGAGAAGCTCTTCGGGCTTGGCGCCGCCGGGGATCGGCAGGTTGACCGGCTCGCGGTGCCGTCCGGCGCTTGGCAGCAGGACGCCGTCCGCGCCGAAGAACGAAGGCAGCAGGTCTGCCCGTCCGACGGCTGCCGCGAGCTCGAGGTCGAGCGCGGCGCCGCGCCGCACGAGCAGGTCCGTCACCTGGCGGCAGCCGTACCAGATCGACTGGGCAAGCGGCCGCCGGTCGTCGTGCAAGCCGTCGATGGGCGCGCCGGCATCAAGCAGAAAGCCCGCCAGATCGGCATCGTCGTTGCTGGCCGTCCATTGAAGGCCGGTCTCGCCGCGCTCGGGGTCGATCGCGCGGGCATTGACGTCCGCGCCGGCTTCGACGAGTGCCCTGGCCGTCTCCAGCCGCCGCGGATAATGGCCCGGCCAGTCGCAGAGCTGATGCAGCAGCGTTCGCCCTTGGGCCGAGCGGGCATTCGCGAGCTCCGGGCTTTGCGCGAGCAAAGCGCGCAGCCGTTCGACTTCGCCGAGCTTCACGGCATGGTAAGCCGCGCGGTAGCCGTCCTGCAGCCGTTCGTCCGAGGCTTGGTCATCGTTCTCGTTGGCACGGGTCATTTCGGTTCAACTCCTTTTTTTGGGAAGGACGAGTCGGGCTTTGCCTCCACTCTATCATGAATTGCCGCTCGGGAAAATACGATGTAATAAGCGGTTGTAAGCATCGGGCGCTCTGTATGCTTCAGGAAAGGAGCGTTGGGGATGGAATTCGGGCTTTCGGAGGAAGAACGGATGATCCGGGACATGGCGGCGCGCTACGCCGAGCAGGAAGCGGCGCGGCGTGCGGCGGAGCTGGACGAGGCGGAGACGTTCGACCGCCAATCGTTCGACGGGATGGCGGAATTGGGCTTCGCGGCGCTGCCGTGGCCGGAGGAAGCAGGCGGAGCGGGAGGAGGCTTTGGCGGGTTGGCGCTGGTGCTGCAGGAGCTTTCGCGGGTGAGCGCGTCGCTCGGCGCGGCGCTTTGGGCGCATGTGTATTTGGCTGCTTGGCCGCTCATGCGATTCGGGGGGACGGAGGCGAAGCAGCGGTTTCTGGGCCGGCTGCTCGCGGGCAGCGCGCTTGGAACAGGCATGCTGCCGGGGACCGCGGGCGGAGCATCCCGGCTGCGCGCCGGCGTGACGGCAGCGCGCGAGGGAGACGGCTACTTGCTGGAAGGACGGCAAACGTACGTGCTCGGCGCCGCGCAGGCCGAACTGTTCGTCGTCTATGCGGAGACGGCTGATGAGAAGGAACGCGCCGGGAGCTCCCGCAAGCGCTTCAGCGCGTTCCTGATTGATCGGGACTGTCCCGGTCTCGCGGTTCAGCCCGTGAGCAGAAAGCTTGGCCTGCGCTCCGCGGGATTGGCGCATCTGACGTTCCAAGCCTGCCGGGTTCCGGCGGGTCATCGCCTCGGCCGCGAAGGCCAAGGGAGCGCCATCGCCAAGCAGGCGGAGGCAGGCGCGCGCTGCGGATTGGCGGCGGTGGCCGCGGGCATCGCGCGGGGCGCGGCCGATGCGGCGCTTGGCTACGCGAAGGCACGCTCGCAGTTCGGCAAGCCGATCGCGAAGCACCAGGCGGTCGCGTTTCTGCTCGCCGACATGGAGACGAATGCGGAAGCCGCTCGACTGCTCGTGAATCAGGCCGCATGGCGCGCGGATGCCGGGCTTGCGGACGAGGGCTGGGCGGGGATGGCGCTCAGCTTCGCATCCGACGCCGCGATGGCGGGGAGCATCCAGGCGGTACAGGTGTACGGCGGCTACGGCTATATGAAGGAATACCCCGTCGAGCGGTATATGCGGGATGCGAAAGCGGTACAGATGATCAAGGCGTTCGGCTTGTCGCCGGCGCGGCTAAGAACGGGAAAGGGGAGCGGACGTGACTGAGACGGTCATCATCGGAAGCGCGCGCACGCCCTTCGGCAAATTCGGCGGCGCGCTCAAGGGGCTTGCGGCGGCAGAGCTGGGCGGCCTCGCCCTGCAGGGCGCGCTGCGGCGGAGCGGAGTATCCTCGCTTGCGGTCGAGGAGGTCGTCATGGGCATGGCGGTGCAGGCCGGCGCGGGGCAAAATCCGGCCCGGCAGGCGGCGCGTCATGCCGGCCTCGGCGTGGAGGTGCCGGCGGAAACGGTGAACAAGGTGTGCGCGTCCGGTCTGCGCAGCATTACGCTGGCCGCGCAGATCATCGCGGCGGGCGATGCGGAGGTCGTCGCCGCCGGCGGCATGGAGAGCATGAGCGGCGTTCCTTTCGCGCTGCCGGACTACCGGTTCGGCAGGCGCATGGGCGACGGCGCCGCCGTGGACCTGCTGCTCGGCGACGGGCTGACCTGCGCGTTCGGGGGCGGGCATATGGGCGAATACGCGGATAGCATCGCGGCGGAATACGGCATCTCCCGCACGGAGCAGGACGAATGGGCGCTGCGCAGCCACGAGCGCGCGGTGCAGGGCATCCTGCAGGGCGTCTTCCTCGCGGAGATCGTGCCCGTGCCGCTGGCCGGCGGGACGTCCGCCAAGAGCCACGTGTTCGCCGTCGATACCGACGAAGCGCCGCGAGGCGACACGAGCCTGGAGAAGCTCGCCGCGCTCCGGCCCGCCTTCGCCGCGGCCGGCGCCGGCACGATCACGGCCGGCAACGCGCCGGGCTTGAACGACGGCGCGGCGGCGGTGATCGCTGCCTCCAAGGATCGCGCGCAGCGCGACGGGTGCGTGCCGCTGGCGGCGATCGTGGGGCATGCGGCCGTCAGCGTGGAGCCGCGCCTGTATGCCATCGCCCCGGCGCTGGCGATCCAGAAGCTGCTGCAGCGGCAGAACCTCCGGCTGCAGGACATCGACCGCTTCGAGCTGAACGAGGCGTTCGCCGCCGTCGTGCTCGCCTGCGGCCGGCTGCTCGGCTGGGACAGCGACAAAGTGAACGTGCACGGAGGCGCGATCGCGCTCGGGCATCCGGTGGGGGCGAGCGGCGCGCGAATCGTCGGGACGCTCATCAACGGGCTGCGCCGCCGCGGCGGCGGACTCGGCATCGCCGCCGTCTGCAGCGGCGGCGGCCAGGGGGATGCGCTGCTGGTCCGGGTAGACGGGTAGCGGCTGTCCGGCCGCGTGGTGCTTGTTACGGGTGCAGCGCGAACCGATGATCGCATAAGCAGGTGCGGATAAGGCGGGAGGCGCGGAGCTGAACGCGACGCCGCGAGCGGAGGCGCGGCGGCCGATAATGGCTGCGCACCAGTCTGCGGAAGCGGCTCGGAAAGCGGCATTGAAAAGGCGCGGAGAGAGTCGCGGCGCTGCGCATGGACGTTAGGTTGGCGGCCGATGACGGCTGCGAACGTTCGCGAAAACAGCCGTGAAGCGATAGGTTCCGCTTCGCTTCGCGATGGATGGTTTGGCAAAGGAAGGAGTTGACGCCATGGGCATCAACAACATCTCCGTCGTGGGCGCGGGCCAGATGGGCAGCGGCATCGCGCAGGTCGCGGCGCTGGCGGGCTGCCGCGTGCTGCTGCACGATACCGACGACGCGCGGATATCGGCGGCGATGGATACGATCGGCAGGTCGCTGATGATAGGCGCGGCCAAAGGAAGGTACTCGCCGGAAGAGGCGGCCACCGCGCTGGCCCGTCTTGTCCCGGGCGGCGGATTAAGCGCGGCCGCCGACGCCGAGCTGGTTATCGAAGCGGCGACGGAGAACATGGCCGTGAAGAAGGGAATTTTCGCGGCGCTGGACGGCATCTGCGGCGAAGGGACGATTTTGGCGAGCAATACGTCTTCGCTGTCGTTAACGGAGCTGGCCGCGGCGACGGAGCGGCCGGAGCAGGTCATCGGCATGCATTTCATGAATCCCGTGCCGGTCATGAAGCTGGTGGAAATTATCCGCGGGCTGCGCACGAGCGAGGAGACGTACGCCGAGGCGGCGGGGTTGGCGGTCCGGATGGGAAAGACGCCTTTGGAGGTGCGGGATTTTCCGGGATTCGTCAGCAACCGCATTCTGATGCCGATGATCAACGAGGCGGTCTATGCCGTATACGAGGGCGTGGCGAAAGCGGCAACCGTCGATGACGTCATGCGGCTGGGCATGAACCATCCCATGGGACCGCTCGCGCTGGCCGATCTGATCGGGCTCGATACCTGCCTCGCCATTATGGAGACGCTGCACGAGGGCTTCGGCGATTCCAAATACCGGCCGTGTCCCCTGCTGCGCAGCTACGTGCACGCCGGCTGGCTCGGCAGGAAGAGCGGACGGGGGTTCTATGAGTACGCCGGCGGGGAAGGGGGCTGATCTCCCGATGAGACTGCGGTTCACGGAGGAGCAGGAGGCGCTTCGGCTGAAGGTGCGCGCTTTTGCCGAAGCCGAGGTCGCTCCTGCCGCGCGGGCGATGGAAGAAAGCGATGCGTTTCCCCGGGCGCTCGTGACCGCGATGGGCCGCGAGGACTTGCTCGGCCTGCCGGTCTCGGCCGAATGGGGCGGCAACGGCTGCGACATGGTCTCTTATATGCTGGCGATCGAAGAAATTTCCAAGGTCAGCGCGGCAGCGGGGGTCATTCTGGCCGTGCATACGTCGGTCGGCACGCTCCCCATCGTTTATCACGGCACGGACGAACAGAAGCGACGCTGCCTTCCGCGGCTTGCGTCCGGCGCTTGGCTGGGGGCGTTCGCGCTGACGGAGCCGCATGCCGGTTCGGACGCTTCGACGATCCGCACGGCAGCCGTGCGCAGCGGGGACGATTACGTCCTGACGGGTTCCAAAGCGTTCATTACCAATGCCGGCGAAGCCGATCAATACCTGCTGTTCGCGGTCGTGCCTGCCGATGAAGGGGCCGCGCCCGCGCAGGACGGAGCATCGACGCGTCCCGCGGACATGGCGCGCCGCGCCGGCGGCATCACGGCTTTCCTGGTGGAGAAGGACACGCCGGGCCTCATCGTCGGGCGCAAGGAGAAAAAGACGGGGCTTCGCGGCTCGAACACCTGCGCGCTCCTCTTAGAGGACGCGCGCGTCCCGGCGTCGCAGCGTCTCGGCGCGGAGGGGCAGGGCTTCCGCATCGCGAAGTCGGCCTTGAGCGGCGGCCGCATCGGCATCGGCGCGCAGGCGCTCGGCATCGCGCGCGCGGCGTTGGCGCTGGCGGAGCGGGAGCTGCCGCGGGTGCCGCGCGGCCAGCGGGCGCGCGCCGAAGCGGAGCTGCTGGACTCCGCCGCGCAGACGGAGGCCGCGGCGCTGCTCGTCTATCGCGCGGCGGAGCTGCTGCAGCGGGGACGTCCGTGCGCGAAGGAGGCGTCGATGGCGAAGATGTTCGCCAGCGACGCGGCCGTCCGCATCGCGACGCGGACCTTGCAGTGGTGCGGCCCGGAGGCTTTGACGGAGGCGCATCCGGCGGAGCGGCTGTTCCGGGACGCGAAGGTGACGCAGATCTACGAAGGGACGAACGAGATCCATCGGATCGTTATCTCGGGCGAGCTGCTGAAAGGGCAGCGGGGATAGGAGCGAAAGGAGGTGCGGGCGATGAACGGCGGCAAGCGCGGCGGAATCAGGCATGACGGCGATAGCGGTTATCGCGTCCTCGATGGGATGGACGAAAGCAATAATGGTATTCCTGGCGAGATCGGCGAAGAAGGCAATAGCGGCCGCGACGGCGAGCCGAAGAACATCGCCGGCGAAGCCGCCCGCAATGGAAGCGGAGCACCCGAAAGCCGCAATGACGTAAGCTGCGCATCTGACGTCAGCGATCCCAAAGTCATCGCCGGCGGAAACGTTCGTGACGGAAAGGGAATCGACGCAAACGTCATTGCCGCGACCCGGACTGCCGAAAGCGCAGCGAACGGCAGCGGCCGCCCCAAGGCCGGCGCCGTCAGCGCCTCGCCGGGCGCGCGTTTCAGGGAGGCGCTCCGGCAGGAGAAGCCGCTGCAAATCGCGGGCGCCGTGAACGCTTATGCCGCCATCTTGGCGCAAGCGGCCGGCTTCCGCGCGCTGTACGTGTCCGGCGCCGGCGTGGCGAACGCGTCCTTCGGCCTGCCGGATCTCGGCATCACGACGCTGAACGACGTGGCCGAGGACGTGCGCCGCATCGCCGGCGCGGTTGAACTCCCGCTGCTGGTCGACGCGGACACGGGCTTCGGCTCCGCCTTCAACATTGCCCGCACCGTGCGCGAGATGATCCGGGCCGGAGCCGCCGGCATCCACATCGAGGACCAGGTGGCCGCGAAGCGCTGCGGCCACCGGCCGAACAAGGCGTTGGTGCCGCCGGGCGAGATGGCTGACCGGATCGCCAGCGCGGCGGATGCCCGGACCGACGCGGATTTTGTCC
This sequence comes from Paenibacillus sp. J22P277, assembly GCF_059383675.1. Lineage (NCBI taxonomy): Bacteria > Bacillati > Bacillota > Bacilli > Caryophanales > Paenibacillaceae > Paenibacillus > Paenibacillus sp. J22P277. Next base: position 804,377 of record NZ_JBXENS010000004.1, on the reverse strand, counting down.
TGATGGCCAGGACGGATGCGCTGGCCTCGGAGGGGTTGGACGGCGCGGTCGCCCGCGCGCTGGCTTACGTGGAAGCGGGCGCCGATATGGTGTTCCTGGAGGCGGCGTCCAGCCTTGACGAATACCGGGCGTTCACGGCCCGGGTGAAGGTGCCGGTGCTGGCCAACGTGACGGAATTCGGCCGCACGCCGCTGTTCACGGCGGAAGAGCTTGGCGGCGCCGGCGCAGCGATGGCGCTGTACCCGCTGTCGGCTTTCCGGGCGATGAACGCGGCCGCGCTGCAGATGTATCGGACGATTCGCGCCAGAGGAACCCAGGCGGACGCGATCGGTCATATGCAGACGCGCGAGGAGCTGTATGGTTATCTCGGCTATTACGAGTACGAGCGCAGGCTGGATGCGCTGTTCGGCGCGGGAAGCAAACCGGAGGAGGGATGAAGGATGGTCGTGAAGAAGTCCGGCGGCCTGGCCGGGGTGGAAGCAGGCGAGACGGCGATCAGCACGGTGGGCAAAGACGGCCGCGGGCTGACCTACCGCGGTTATGCGATCGAGGATTTGGCGGAGCACGGCAGCTTCGAGGAAACGGCGTATTTGCTCATTCGCGGCAAGCTGCCGAACGTCGACGAGCTGACGGATTACCGCCGCAAGCTGGCCGCCGCAAGCCGGCTGCCGGACGCGCTGCGGCGCATGCTGGAGCTGGTGCCGGCGGACGCGCACCCCATGGAGGTGCTGCAGCTGGGCTGCGTCGCGCTCGGGACGCTGGAGCCGGAATCGCCGCAGCGTCCGACTGCGGAGATGGCGGACCGGCTTATCGCGCTGACGGGTCCCATGCTGCTGCACTGGTACCACCATCATCGCCGGGCGGCGGCCGCAGGCGCAAGCGGCAAGGTTTCGGACAGCGACGGGGAAACGCCGCAGAAGAAGCCGGTCTTCACCGCGGACACGGATGACGGCCTGCCCGAAGAAGGCGGTCTGGCGGATGGCGGTTCGAGCGACGTCGTCGCCTCCTTGGGCTTGCGTCCAACGGATTCGTCCGGCGCGGCGCATGGCGGCGCTTCGCGGGACGTTCCGGCTGGCGCGCCGGACCTCGACGATGCCGGGGAAAGCCCGCCGCCGATCGACGAGGATTATACGGTTGCCGGCCATTTCCTCTATCTGCTGCACGGCAAGCATGCCGCGATCCGCGCCCGGCGCGTGTTCGATATCTCGCTCACGCTTTACGCGGAGCACGAGTTCAACGCTTCGACCTTCGCCGCCCGCGTCACGGCGTCCACGCTTTCGAATTTCTACTCCTGCATCGCGACCGGCATCGGCACGCTGCGCGGCAATCTGCACGGCGGGGCCAACGAGGCCGTGATGGAGCTGATCGAGCGGTTCAAGACGCCGGAGGAAGCAGCCGGGGCCGCGCGGGCGCTATTGGCGGCGAAGCAGCTCGTCATGGGCTTCGGCCATCGCGTCTACAGCGTCTCGGACCCGCGTTCCGACATCATCAAGAAATGGGCGGAGATGCTGTCCTTCTGGTCGCCGGACGGGTATTTGTATCCGGTATCCGAGGCGGTCGAAGCCGTCATGCGGGAGGAAAAGGCCTTGTTCCCGAACCTGGATTTCTACAGCGCGACCGCGTACCATTTCATGGGCGTTCCGACCGCGATGTTCACCCCGGTCTTCGTGATCGCGCGGCTCGCCGGCTGGACGGCCCATATCGAGGAGCAGCGGCGGAATAACCGGATCATCCGGCCCACGGCCGCTTATGCGGGACCGGATAACCAGCCGTGGCTTGAGCTGCACGCGCGGCGTTAAATCGAAAGCGAGGTGACGACAGCATGTCGCACGAAACGAATGCAAGACCCGAGCCGGATCAACTGCTCGTCGATATCGCCGATTATGCGGCGAATTACCGCATACGGAGCGATTCGGCGTACGAGACGGCGCGCTATTGTCTGATGGATACGCTGGGCTGCGGCATCCTTGCCCTGAAGTACCCGGCATGCACGAAGCTGCTCGGCCCCGTCGTGCCCGGCGCGGAGCTGCCCGAAGGCGTCCGGATTCCGGGCACGTCCTACGCGCTTGACCCCGTAACGGCAGCGTTCAATATCGGCACCATGATCCGCTGGCTGGATTACAACGACACGTGGCTCGCGGCGGAATGGGGGCATCCGTCCGACAACCTCGGCGCCATCCTGGCCGCCTCCGACTACGTCAGCCGGAAGAACGAGACGGCGGGCAAGCCGCCGCTGCAAATGAAGGACGTCCTCACCGGCATGATCAAGGCGCATGAGATTCAAGGCGTCCTGGCGCTCGGCAACAGCTTCAACCGCGTCGGATTGGACCATGTCATCCTCGTGAAGGTCGCTTCCACGGCCGTTGCGACCGGCATGCTCGGCGGCACCCGGGACGACATCATCAACGCGCTCTCGCAGGCGTGGCTCGACGGACATCCGCTGCGCGTCTACCGCCACGCGCCCAACACGGGGCCGCGCAAGTCCTGGGCGGCCGGGGACGCGGCGAGCCGCGCCCTGCAGCTGGCCTTCCTGACGCTGCGCGGCGAGATGGGCTATCCGTCCGCGCTCACGGCCAAGGGCTGGGGCTTCAGCGACGCCTTGTTCAATGGCCGGCCCGTTGCGCTCGAGCGGCCGTTCGGCTCCTACGTCATGGAGAACGTGCTGTTCAAGGTCGCGTATCCCGCCGAATTCCATGCCCAAACCGCGGTGGAAAGCGCGATTCGCCTGCATCCGCTCGTTGCCGACAGACTGGACGACATCGCCAGAATCGTCATCTCGACGCACGAGTCCGCCATTCGGATCATCGACAAGAGCGGACCGCTGCATAACCCCGCCGACCGCGATCACTGCCTCCAGTACATGACCGCCGTCGGTCTGCTGCACGGGCGGCTGACGGCCGATCATTACGAGGACGAGGCGGCGGGCGATCCCCGCATCGACAGGCTGCGCGGGCTGATGAAGGTAACGGAGAACGCGCAATACTCCCGCGAGTACCTCGATCCGGAGAAGCGCTCCATCGCCAATGCCGTGCAGGTGTTCTTCCGGGACGGCAGCATGACGGAGCAGGAGGTCACGGAATATCCGATCGGCCACAAGCGCCGGCGGAACGAAGGCCTTCCGATGCTGAAACTGAAATTCGAAGCGAATCTGGGCACGCATTATTCCAAAGAACGGGTCGAGCGCATCGCCGAGCTGTTCGGCGACCCGCAGAAGCTGGAGGCGATGCCCGTGCATCGTTTCATGGATTTGCTGGCAAACTGACTCCGCCGACCGGGCGCGCAATAGCCGGCGCGAATGCAAAGCGGCCGCCTTCCGCTGCGTTCGCCGCCGGCTATTGCGGTCTGGGGAGCGAGCGCGCCGCGTTCCGCCGATTCGCGGAATGCCGCCGGATATTCGTTGATAAGCCAGGGACATTCGATTCAGGAGTCTTGCGAAGGGCCTCCTGTTTCCTTGCTCGGATAAGCGTCGTTAGGCATCCTGCCGTTCCTCCGCTTCCCGACCGCAGGCGGTTATTTGGCCGGCAATATGCTATGATTGCTAGCAGATAGCGTTGCGAGCGTAGCAAGAGGAGGCAGGCATCCGGCATGGGAAAATCGACTTTCAACCCCGAACGGCCTTTCAGCGCCGATCCCGATCTGCAGTTGTTGTACTGGGGGAAGGAGCAATGCGCGCCGGGCCATTCCGTCGGTCCGGGGATTCGGGAATGCTACAAGGTGCATTTCGTGCATGACGGCTTCGGAACCGTGAACGTGGGCGAACGGTCGTTCCGCCTGTCGGCGGGCGAGGCGTTCATCATTTATCCGCATGTCGTGACGCATTACGAAGCGGACGGGAACGAGCCGTGGACGTATTCGTGGATCGCCTTTCAAGGCGTGCAGATGGGCGATATCCTGGCGGGGACGAGCCTGACGCCGGATAATCCGGTATTCCCCATGGACCTGAGGCTGATGCCCGGCCTGCACGAAGCGCTGAGCGACGCGCTGTCCAATGGAGGCATCGCGGGCCTGCGATTGACCGCGCTGCTGTACGAGTTTATGTTCGCCTTGACGGAAGCGGCGCCGGCTGCGGCCGCGAAGCCGCCTATCCGGAAGCAGGACGGATATGTCCACCGCAGCATGGACTTCATTCATACCCATTACAGCGAAAGCATTACCGTCAGCCAGCTCGCCTCCCACATCGGCCTGGACCGCAAATATTTCTCCGTGCTGTTCAAGGAAGCGCTCGGGATGCCGCCGCAGCAGTATTTGCTCCATTACCGCATGGACAAGGCATGCGACCTGCTCGGAAGCGGCTCGTATACCGTCGGCGAGGTGGCCCGTTCCGTCGGTTACCAGGATGCGCTGCTGTTCTCTAAAATGTTCAAGAAAGTGAAGGGCGTCTCCCCGAAGCAGTGTATCCCTTCCGCGGCTAATCCTGACTTTGTCACATAACAATCAGCCATGCTGACATTGGCCGATCCTCGGCTTTGCATTAAGATGGATGTGAATGGACAAAGAGGAGGATATGACAATGACCTATTTGGCAGATCAAGCGCGATACGACAAAATGACATACAACCGCTCAGGGCGAAGCGGGCTTCGGCTCCCCGCGGTGTCGCTCGGGCTGTGGCATAATTTCGGCGGCATCAACGTGCTGGAGAATCAGCGTACGATGGCGAGAAGGGCGTTCGACCTCGGCATCACCCACTTCGATCTCGCGAACAATTACGGACCGCCTCCCGGCTCCGCGGAAGAGAACTTCGGCACGCTGCTGAAGCAGGACCTCGCTCCTTACCGGGACGAGCTGATCATCTCGACGAAGGCCGGTTATTACATGTGGCCGGGGCCGTACGGCGAGTGGGGGTCCAAGAAGAACCTCGTCGCCAGCCTGAACCAGAGCTTGAAGCGGATGGGCCTTGACTACGTCGATATTTATTACCATCACCGTCCGGATCCGAACACGCCGCTGGAAGAAACGATGGGCGCGCTCGATCTGATCGTCCGCCAAGGCAAGGCGCTGTATGTCGGCCTCTCCAACTACTCGGCGGAGCAGACCCGCGAAGCGTCGCGGATTCTGAAGTCGCTCGGCACGCCTTGCCTGATCCACCAGCCGAATTATTCGATGCTGTCCCGCTGGATCGAAGACGGGCTGCAGGATGTGCTGGACGAAGAGGGCATCGGCACCATCGCCTTCTCGCCGCTCGCCGGAGGCATGCTGACGGACCGTTACCTGGACGGCATTGCGCCGGATTCGCGCGCGGCCGGCCCTTCGGTCTTCATGCGGCCGGAGCATGTGACCGAGGAGCGACTAGCCAAGGTCCGCAAGCTGGACGAGCTGGCAAAGTCCCGCGGCCAGAAAATGTCGCAGCTGGCGCTCGCTTGGGTGCTCCGCGGCGGACGCGTCACCTCCGCGCTGATCGGCGCGAGCAAGGTCAGCCAGATCGAAGACGCCGTCGGCGCGCTCGAGGCGCCGGAGCTGACGCAGGAAGAGCTTGCTTTGATCGATGCGATATTGGCTTGACGCAATAGACGATAATCAGAAAGACGCAGGGCTGCCGTTAAGCGGCCCTGCGTCTTTCTGATTGTATGAGCGGCTATCGCCCGACGATCGCTTCCGCTTCGATCTCCACCATCAGCCGCGGATCGATCAGCGCCTTGACCTCCACCATCGTGGCGGCCGGCTGAATATCGCGGAAATACTCCCCGTGCGCCTTTCCGATCTCCTCCCATCTCGCGATATCCGTCACGAACATCCGCGTCCGCACGACATCGGAGAGCTTGGCGCCGAGCTCGTTCAAGGCGCCTTCGATCGTTTGCAAAATGAATCTTGCCTGCTCGTACGGATCGCCGGGGCCGACGACCTCGCCGTCCTTGATCGCGGTCGTGCCGGCCACTTCGATGCGGTCGCCGACGCGAACGGCGCGGCAATAACCGACGACCGGTTCCCAGGGCGAACCCGTGAATACTTGTCTTCTGTTCATGCAATCCACTCCCTGCTTCACTGTTATAGCGTTCATTATACGGAACACCCGCGCGTAAATGAAGAAGCAGGTTGCGGTGTTTCGTTGCGTATGATAATTTAGGTAGTAACTAATATTATTAGGCATTGCCTAAATATTGTTCATCGACAAAGGAGGACTTGCGATCATGCTGATCTGGAAACTGCGGCAAATCATGGCGGAGCGGGGAATCTGGTCCGGCGCCGCTCTCGCCCGGCTGCTGAAGGAGAAAGCCGGCTACGAGTTGTCCGCGCCGTCCATCGGCGCGCTGCTGAACGCGCCGCCGAAGCAGCTGAAGGCCGAGACGATGGACGCGCTGTGCACCGCGCTGGCCTGCACGCCAAGCGACCTGTGGGTGCATACGCCGACCTTTACGAAGGGCGCCTGATTCATGAACCGCGAAGAGGAGAGGAGGACGGACATGGCGGAGAAAACGATCCTCCCGTTCGGCGATCCCGCATTGCGCAAAATCGCCAAGCCGATCGAGGAGATCAACGCGAGAATCATCAAGCTGCTGGACGATATGAGCGATACGTTGTACGCGGCCGATGGTCGCGCGGGGCTTGCCGCTCCGCAGATCGGCATCCTGCGCCGGGCCGTCGTCATGGATTGCGGTGACGGGCTGATCGAGCTGATCAATCCGGTCATCCTCGAGGCATCCGGCGAGCAGACCGTGGCGGAGGCCTGCTTGTCCTATCCCGGCTATCGAGGGTTGGTGAAGCGCGCCCAGTCGGTGAAGGTCGGCACGCTGACCCGTTCCGGCGATTCGGTCCTGCTGGAGGCGGACGGTTATCTCGCCGTATGCATGCAGCACGAGATCGATCACTTGAACGGGATTCTGTTCATCGACCATGTGCGGGAGCCGTACTTGGTGCACGAGGAGACCGGGCACCGGGTCAGGGTATTGGACGCGCAGCGGTTGACGCGCCGCGTCTAGCGGACGCTAGCGAGAACGCGCAACATGAAGTTTGCGGACACGGAGGCCGCTAAAATTACCACTTAAGCCAAGATTACAAATGAAGCAGCCTAAGCAGCCATACGACCCCGACCGTCCGAGCCCCGGCCTATAACAAAAGCGCGCCTCCCGGGGGAGGCGCGCTTTTACCGCGTATCGAATCGTTTGTTGCGACCGGCGCTAGCGCATCAAATGATACGGCACCGTCGCGACGACGACGTCTTTCTGATTGAACAGGTAGGCGCGGAGCAGTAGGCTCGATTGGTTGTGCAGGAAATTCTGCCACCAATGCTTCGTGATGAACTGCGGGATCAGCACCGTGATATGGTCCGACTCCTGCGTCTTCCATTCCACCGTCTCGATGAAGCGGACGATCGGCCGGATGATGCTGCGGTAGCTCGAGCGCAGGACGATCAGGCGGACGCCCGGATCCCACTCTTCCCATTTCTTCTCGAGCCGCTCGATCTCTTCCTCGTCGAACCCGACGTAGACGGCGACGACGTTGTCGGTCAGCGACTTGGCGTAGCTGATGGACTGGAGAACGACCTTCGTGATGCCGGCGACGGGCACGACGATGGTGCTGCCTTTGATCGCGGGCTTCTCCTTGTCGATGTTGACGCGCAGCTCGTCGGCCGTGTTCATGTAATGCCGGTTGATCTTGAAGAAGATGAAGATGACGATCGGCAGGAAGATGAAGACCATCCAGATCTGCGAGAATTTCGTGAAGATAAAGATCAGCGTAATGATCAGCGTCGTCAGCATGCCGATCGTGTTGACGATGAAGCCGAACAGCCAGTTGGCCGGCTTCAGGCGCAGCCAGCGGAGCATCATGCCGAGCTGCGAGAGCGTGAACGGGATGAAGACCCCGACCGCGTAGAGCGGAATGAGATTTTCCGTGTCGCCGTGGAACAGGATGACGAGCAGGGCCGAGAACACGCCGAGAAAGATAATGCCGTTCGAGAACCCGAGCCGGTCGCCGCGAACCATGAAGGCATGCGGCATGTATTTGTCCTTCGCCAGCATGAAGGCGAGCAGCGGGAAGGCCGAATAGGCGGTGTTCGCCGCCAGGAACAGGATCAACGCGGTGATGCCTTGGATCGCGTAATACAGGAAGCCCCGTCCGAACGTGGCGTTGGCGATTTGCGACACGACGGTTTCCGTCGCGCTCGGCACGATGCCGTTCCAGTAGGCGAGCAGGCTGATGCCGATGAACATGGCCCCCAGGATGACGCCCATCATCATGAGCGTGACCGCGGCGTTGCGTTCCGCCGGTTTCTTGAAGTTCGGGATGGCGTTGGAGACGGCCTCGACCCCCGTCAGCGCGGAACAGCCCGAGCTGAACGCTTTCAGGAGCATGAAGAGGCTGATGTTGGAGACGGCCGTGCCGAGCTCGGGAATGCCGCCGCTCGCGCCGTGAAGGGCGAATTTGACGACGCCGGCGATGATCAGCAGGAACACGGCCCCGACGAACAGATAGACGGGATAGGCGAGCACGGAAGCGGATTCCCCGATCCCGCGCAGGTTCATGACGGTCAGGAACACGATCATGACGAGCGCGATCAATACCCGGTGGTCGTGCAGGGACGGGAAGGCCGACGTGATGGCGTCCGTTCCGGCCGAGGAGCTTACGGCGACGGTCAGGATGTAATCGACGAGCAGCGAGCCGCCCGCGAGCAATCCGGTCGGCACCCCGAGGTTGTCCTTGGCGACGATGTAAGCGCCGCCGCCTTTGGGATACGCGTAAATCGTTTGACGGTACGATAAGATCAGAATCAATAACAAGCCCAGGACGGCGATCGAAATCGGGATGGAAAACCATACCGCGGCGAATCCGGCCGCCATCAGCACGAGCAGGATTTGCTCCGTGCCGTAGGCGACCGACGACAGCGCATCGGAGGAGAGCACGGCAAGCGCCTTCAGCTTGGTCAGCTTCTCTCCCTCGAGCTCGGCGCTCTTCATCGGCCGCCCGATCAGTAATCGTTTGAATCGGCTAATCATGGATGGAACCTCTCTTTTCTCCGCATCAGGAAAACATTGTCGATGGTTAGCATTGCGTCTAGAATTTCCGTAATGAACAGAATTCATTATAGCAGAATTACGGCGGGTTAGAAGATGCACGGCGGAATTAAAAAAAGCAAGAGTTGCTTGGCTCTGCCCGGATGGTATACTTGGAACCATGCATACATTTACTGCTGCTTAACACTTGGCAGGGAGAACGGGAGGAATACCATGCCGCCGGTGCTGAAATGGGATGGGCACACGCATACGAAATTTTGTTACCATGGCAGTTCCGAGGAGTCGGACGCCTATATCGAGCGCGCGATCGAGCTTGGTTTCCAGCGGTACACGATCAGCGAGCACCCGCCGCTGCCGGCCGATTGGGTGCCGGATAAGCGGCTGATGGCGGAGCTGGCCATGCCGGATGCCGAGCTGCCGCTCTACATGGACTACGTATCCACCATTAAACGGAAGTACGAGGGCCGAATCGAAATCGCGATCGGGCTCGAGCTGGACTATTTGCAAGGCGCGCTGCCTTTTACGGAAGCGATCGTGGACCGGTATATGGACAAGCTCGAGGATGTCGTCTATTCCGTGCATTTTTTGCCGGGCGCGGGCGGCATGCGCTGCATCGATTTCACGGCGGAGGATTTCGCGGCGAACCTGCTGTCCTACTACGGCACGATGGAGAAGGTCGTCGACGAATACTATAACCATGTGGAGGCCGCCGTCGAGTGGGCATCGGGGCTTCCGATGCGCAAGCGGATCGGCCACATCAACCTGATCGAGAAATTCGCGGCCAAATTGCCCCCGATCGACGAGACGCAGATCAAGGATCGTTTAACCGCGATATTGCCGAAGCTGGCGCAGGGCGGCATCGGCATCGACGCGAACGCCGCCGGGCTTCGCGTGCCGACCTGCGGCAAGCCTTACGTGCCGGAATGGTTCATGCGCGCCTGCGAAGCGCAGGGGATCGCGCTCGTGTACGGCTCCGACGCGCATCGCCCGGAGCATGTCGGCGCCGGCTATGACTGGTTCGAATCGCAGCTGAAGCGGTAATTAAAGGCTGACGACAGCAAGCGGACGGCGGCGGGGACGAGCGGTTATCCGCTCCCGTTGTCCGCGCATGCCAACCCGGCGTTTCGGCCGGGTTTTATTTTTTTTGCGCGCCCGACGCATGGCAAGCGCGCGCCGCGTATAGATAAAGACAAAGGGCATGGGCGGAGCTGTCCGGCTCCGGCACCGATCATAGCAAAGGAATGAATGCATATGGCGACATCCGTGACGCAAGTGTACGACCCCAGCATTTGGCATATCGGTTATTGGGAATTGACGGTCCGCCTGGTGCTTGCGCTGGCGCTCGGCGGGCTGATCGGCCTTGAGCGCGAGCTTGGCGGGCATTCGGCGGGATTCCGGACGCATATCCTGGTCTGCCTCGGATCCGCCGCGATCGTGCTGCTGTCCATCTACGGGTTTGCGGAGTTTTCGACCGATCCCAACGTGCGGCTCGATCCGGCGCGGCTTGCGGCCCAGGTTATCAGCGGCATCGGCTTCCTCGGCGCGGGCACGATCCTGCGCACGGGCATTACCGTCTCCGGCTTGACGACCGCGGCATCCTTGTGGGTCGTGGCCGCCATCGGCTTGACGGTCGGCGCGGGCTTCTACTACGGCTCCGCGGTGCTGACCGTGCTCGTGGTCGTCAGCCTGTTCGTGCTGAACAAGCTGGAGAAGAAGTTTTCGAGGACGAAGCGCAGGAGAGACGTGGTCCTGCGCGTCGACAAGGATTCCGCGAGCCTCAGCAAGGTCGTGGCGGAGCTGCACCGGAGCGGCATCGGCATCAACAAAATCATCGTTGAAAACGAGGAAGCGGAGACCGCGCCGGAACGCGCCGAGATGTTGATCGTCCGGCTGCAGCTGAAGCTGGGACCATCCAAGCGGTTCGAGGAGGTCATCGTCTCGCTTGCGGCGATCGACGGCGTCTTCGGGCTTGAGGCTGGCGTGGAATCGTCATATTAACGCGGCGCGAAGGCCGGCGGGGAGAGGATACATGATGAAGCAAGCATTGAACTATCGCGAGGACGGCACGTTCACGATCGTGCAGTTCACGGATCTGCATTGGCAGAACGGGGAACCGGGCGACATCCTGACCCGCATGCTCATGGAGCGGGTGCTGGACGCGGAATCGCCGGATCTCGTCGTGTTCACCGGGGACGTGATCTACAGCAAAGACTGCGTCGATCCGCGGCAATCGTTCCGGGACGCGGTGAAGACCGTGGACGGCCGGGGAATCCCGTGGGCGGCGGTGTTGGGCAATCACGACACGGAGCATCTCGTCTCGCGCGGCGAGCTGATGAGCGTGCAGCTGGAACATGCGTCCTGCGTCGGCGAAGCGGGGCCGCGGGAGCTGAGCGGCGAGGGCAACGCCGTGTTGTTCGTGCATGACCCGGAGAGCGGCAAGCCGGTCAACGCGCTTTACCTGTTCGACAGCGGCAGCTACTCCGAGCTTCCGCATCTGATCGGGTACCAATGGATCCAGCGCGACCAGATCAATTGGTACGCGGCGCAGTCGGCCGCGATCACCGCGGCGAACGGCGGAGAACCGCTGCCGTCGCTGGCCTTCTTCCACATTCCGCTGCCGGAATACAAGCAGGTCTGGAAGAAGGAGCTGTGCTTCGGCAGCAAGCACGAGGGCGTTGCCTGTCCGCCGGTCAATTCCGGATTATTCGCTGCCATGCTGGAGATGGGGGACGTCGTCGGGACGTTCTGCGGCCACGATCACGTCAACGATTATTGGGGCGCCCTTCACGATATTCGGCTTTGCTACGGGCGGGCCACCGGTTATCAGACATACGGCCGGGAAGGCTTTCCGCGGGGCGCGCGCGTCATCAAGCTGCAGCGGGACGCGCGGGACTTCGCGACGTACGTCAGGCTGGACGACGGCCATGTCATCCGGGAGCCGAAGGAGCATTATCCGAAGGGAATGGAAGCGTAGCCGCATACGGCAACGAAGGGTTAACGCAAGGCATCGCGTAGGTTCCATTCCATCATCGAGCGTCGGACGCAAGCCTTGCCGCAGGCCGGGTTGTCCGGCGCTCTTTATTTGTGCTACGCTTAGCTAGAAGCGCGAACAAGGAGCACAAGACGATGAAACAGGTTCTGGTTACCGGATACAAAGCTTCCGAGCTGGGCATTTTCTCCGACAAGCATCCCGGCGTGGGCATCATCAAGAAAGCGCTCAGGCAGCGGCTGCGGGCCTTGGTCGAAGAGGGACTGGAATGGGTGATCGTGAGCGGACAGTGGGGTGTTGAGCTGTGGGCTGCAGAAGTCGCGCTGGAGCTTAGAGCTGAATACGATTCGCTGCGCTTGGCCGTGATTACGCCTTTCCTGGAGCAGGACGAGAATTGGAGCGAGCAGAAAAAAACGTCGTATGCCACGATTCTAGCCGGCGCGGATTACGTGAACAGCGTCTCCAAACAGAAATACGCGGGTCCATGGCAGTTCAAGGCGCGCGACCGGTTTCTGCTGGACAACACGGAGGGCCTGCTGCTCATCTACGACGAAGAGCAGGATGGTTCGCCGCGGTTTCTGCTCGAGCTCGCGCGCAAGCACGCCGAGATTACGCCCGGATACGCGATCATCGTCGTGACCGGCGAAGACCTGCAAAATGCCGCCGAGGAAGAACGGTTCTACGATTACGAATAAAGGGAGTGTTCCGCACTATGCCCCAACTTACGATGCGAGGCGTCAACATCACGGAAGTCATGAAAATCAGCGGGGCGCTCGTCGACGAACTGGCGCGAATTTGCCGGTGCAGCAAAGATAATTTCACCCTCGACTGCTTGACGACGACGACGATCCTCGACGGCGCCATCGTCCCGACGTTTCCTTTCGTCGAGGTCGCCTGGTTCGACCGCGGCCGGGAAACGCAGGACAACGTGGCCAATGCAATCACGAACCACCTGCTGACCACGGGCATTCCGGAGGTCGAGGTCGCCTTCAAGGTCTACCGGGAGACGCATTATTACGCCAACGGACAGCCGTTCATGGTCAAGGCCGGACCTCCGGTATTCGATTAAATCCGCGTTTGCCGGTACCCGCTCGGCGATGCGCCCCGCTCGCGCTTGAACAAGGTGCTGAACTGGGCGCCGCTCGAGAAGCCGCATTCCTCCGCGATGGCCGCGACGGTCAGGGTGCTGTGGAGCAGCAGATGGCTTGCCCGCTGAATGCGTTTGTTCAGCAGGTAAGCGATCGGCGAGCGGCCGAATTTCGTTTTGAACAAATGCCTGAAATGATGATAGCTGTACCCCGCCATCTCCGCTAGTTCCTCCACCGAAATCTTCTGATTGTAATTCTCGTCGATGAACGACCGCGCATAGACCAGATGGTCGGCCGAACCCTTGTATGCGCTTACTTGGACGCTCCGCCGGTGTTCGATGACGATCATGCCGAGCAGGTAATTCAAGTTCTCGTGATAATACGGCCGCTGTTCCTGCATTTCCTTGAGCATCGCATGGAGCAGCTTCTCCATGGGCCTGTCCGCCTCGTCCTCGTGCACGCCTTCCGGCAGCTCCGTCTCGACGCCCGTCAGCCGGAAACCGACGCAGATGACGTTGGTCTCCGCCAGCCGCCGCTCGTCGTGCAAGGTTCCCGGGGCCAGGATGGCGTAGGTGCCGGGCTTGTAGGCGCTGGCGACCTCGCGGATGCATGTCGTTCCGCTGCCCGCGCCGTAGTAGACAAGCTCGCAGCACGTGTGCGCATGCATCGGCATGTAGGAGCCCGCCGGGCGAACCGACTGAAACATAAAATCCATTTGCGCGTGCATCTGCCGCCGCCTCCCGTCCTTCATCCAGCCACATCGTAAAAACAATCAGCCACATCATAGAACGAACCACCCGCGCAGTCGTTGTAAAATGAGCATGACATCAAGAATCGACCGCTTCCGAATAACCAAATCATAAAAGATTACGCGCTGTCCGGCAAGCGCGGGTTTTGCTTATTTCGCGATCCGAAGAGAGGATGGAATCCATGGTCAACTACCCCGTTATATCCGAACAAAAGCTGCTGCAGCGCCTCGCGCATCCGCGGCGCAAGGTCCGCATGGTGCTGGACACCGACACGTTCAACGAAATCGACGACCAGTTCGCCGTCATCTACGCGCTGAAATCGCCGGAGAGCGTTACGGTGGAGGCGTTCTACGCGGCGCCGTTCTTCAACGATCTCTCGACCGGTCCGAAGGACGGCATGGAGAAGAGCTATAACGAGCTGCTCCGCATCGCTTCCATCATGCCGGAAATGGCCGGCATTCCGATACATCGCGGCTCCGGGGGCTACCTGCCGGAAGCGGCTACGCCGGTCGAAAGCGCCGCCGCGCGCGATCTCGTGGAGCGGGCGATGGCGTCGACCGAGGAGGACCCGCTCTACGTGCTCGCGATCGGGGCGATCACGAACGTCGCGTCCGCGATCCTGATGGAGCCGCGGATCATCGAGCGGATCGTCGTCGTGTGGCTGGGCGGGCATGCCTTGCACTGGCCGGATACGAGAGAATTCAACCTGTACCAGGACGTCCCCGCCGCCCGCATCGTGCTGAACAGCGGCGTGCCGCTCGTGCTGATTCCGTGCATGGGCGTCACGTCCCATCTGCGCACGACGCTTTCCGAGATCGAAGCGTACGTGAAGGAGAAAGGCCCGGTCGGCCAATATTTGTACGAGACGTTCCGGGATTGCAGCCCGGACCATTTCGGCTATTCCCGCGTGATCTGGGACGTGACGACGGTCGCTTATCTCGTCAACGACGACTATTTGCCGAGCTCGCTTGTCCATAGCCCGGTGCTGTCGGACGACGGCCGTTGGAGCGTCGACAAGTCGCGCCACTTCATCCGGTACGTGGATTATGTCGAGCGCGACGGCGTGTTCAAGGATTTGTTCCGTAAACTGGAAGGCTAAGGGAACCGTCGGATTCGCGTCCGGCAGACTGGATGGCTGACAGGAACCAGCAGATTCGCGGTCAGGAAAGCTGGAAGGCTCAGGAAACCGTCGGATTCGCGGCCCGGCAAACAAAATCGCGCGGAACCGTTCTCCGGGACCCTCCGGGGAACGGTTTTTTCGCGGCCGCCGCATCCCGGCGCGACTGCCCGCGTATATACCTGTGGTGACGAGGAAGGGAGCAATCGACGATGACGGATTCGGAGTTCGACCGCTTGGCGGAAGCAAGGGAACGCATGCATCGGCTGGAAAAGGCGCAGCGGCGGCAGGAGCAGCTGCGCGGCCGGCTCCGCGAGAACGAGAAGCGCGTCTTCGAGCTGGAGCTGCAGTTGGAGTCGGAGCAGGCGGACGTGGACAATTTGACCCGCATGTCGCTGGCGAATTTGTTCCGTACGCTGCTTCGCAGCAAGGAGGAGCAGCTGGAGCTGGAGCGTCAGCAGGCGCTCGCCGCCGCGCTGAAGCTGCAGGAGGCGAAGCAGGCGCAGGAGCAGCTGCAGGCGGATATTTTCCGCCTCGGCGACGAGCTTGCGGACTGCCGGAACGCGGAGCGGGAATACAAGCAGCTGCTGGCCGAGAAGGAAGCGAATCTGCGGAACTCCCCTTCATACGGCGCCGAGCTGGCGGAGATGGAAGCGCAAATCGCCGACCAGTCGATTTTGGCGAAGGAGCTCGAGGAGGCGCTGACGGCCGGCCGGCGCGTGCTGACTTCGTTGGAGGACGCTTCGCACAGCCTGGAGAAAGCCGAGGGTTGGGGCAATTGGGATCTGTGGGGCGGCGGCGGGCTCGTCAGCACGCACATGAAGCATGAACATGTGGACGCCGCGAAGGTATCGATGAACAACGCCAACCATCTGATGCGGAATTTTCGCGACGAGCTGGCCGATCTGGAGCGGACCGTCGACGTCGGGATCGACGTCAGCGGCATGCTCAAGTTCGGGGACTATTGGTTCGACGGGCTGATCGCCGACTGGATCGTGCAGAAGCGGATCCAGGAAGCCCAGAATCAGACGCTTCGGGCAGCGAGCGAGGTACGCGCTGTCGTGAGCAAGCTGCAGTCGGAATTCGCGATCGCGGATTCCGTGCTCAAGGGGGGCCGGTCCAAGCGAATCGCGTGGATCGAGCAGCAGCGGCTGTAGCGGGCTTCCGGAATCGTGTCCCTGTTGGCGGCGCGACGCACGATGGCACGAAGGATCGAATGAGGATCGAATGACAATCGAATGAAATCCGAATAAAAATCGGAACGAGTACGATCGGGCTTGCCGCGCTTCTTGCGGCAGGCTTTTTTCGTATGCCGAGGCTTCCGCGGCGGCGCAATGCCACAAAATTTCATTCGTTTTGTCGGATACCCGACATTTTTTGTGCATCGAATTGTGTTATCATCCTTATATCGCATAAGAATAGTCGGAATAATGCCTGCTTGAACGATAAGCATAAACCGGATCGAGGTGAACGCGGCCATGGACGAACTCGGCGAACGCAAGGATTTTCAAGAGACGGACGACGTCAAGGACATCATCCTGGGCGTGTTCCGCGCATACGGCACTGAGCGGACCTGCCGCAAGCATGAATTTATCTTTCAGGAGAACGATCCGCCTTCGGCTGCGCATTACGTAGAATCGGGGCTTATCAAAATCTCGCAATCTTCCCAGGAAGGCCAGGGCATCACCTTATTCCTGCGCTATCCCGGCGAGATGTTCGGCAACGCGGAGCTGCTCACCGGAATACTCCGCAGGCGCTATGCCCAGTGCTTGACGGAGAGCCGGATCATGACGCTGGAATCGCGCCTCTATCTGGAGCTTGTCCGCGAGAACGCGTCGTTCTCTTACGCGCTGGCGGTGATCACCGCGCGCAGGCTGCTGCAGACGCAGAACATGGTCGAGACGCTGATCAGCCGTCCGGTCGCCTGGCGGTTGGCCTGGTTCCTGATGCAAATGGGCCGGGAGCAGGACAATCAGATCGAGGTGCAGCTTCAATTGAGCCACGAGGAGATCTCGTACGTGATCGGCTGCAGCAGGCAGACGGTGACCGAGATCTTGAACAAATGGCGGGAGAAATCGCTCATTACGTACGCGAAGAAGCAAATCATCATTCATCATCCAAGCCGTTTCTTCTCGGCGATATGACCGTGCGCAGCTTGGAGGGGAGGGACCGGCATGATCGAGATCGACAAGGTCAGCAAAGCTTTCGAACAGAAGAAGGGAACGTCCTATCAGGCGCTGGACGAGGTTTCGTTTACGATCAAGCAGGGGGAGTTCGTCTCCCTGCTCGGTCCTTCCGGCTGCGGCAAATCCACGCTGCTGAATCTGATCGCGGGCTTCGAGAAGGCCTACGACGGAACGATTCGCGTGAACGGCGAACCGGTCAAAGGGCCGGGCGCGGGCAAGGTCGTCGTATTTCAGGAGCACGGCTTATTCCCGTGGCTGAACGTGCTGGACAACGTCGCGTTCGGCTTGAAGCAGCAGGGCGTGCCGAAGAAAGAACGGCATGCGCGGGCGCTGGAGCAGATCAAGTCGGTGCACCTGAGCAAATTCATCGACCGCTACCCGCATGAGCTGTCCGGCGGGATGAAGCAGCGCGTGGCCATCGCGAGGGCGCTCGTCATGGAGCCGGACATTTTGCTGATGGACGAACCGTTCGCGGCGCTGGACGAACAGACGCGGTATATTTTGCAGAAGGACCTGGAGGACATCTGGCTGCGGACGCGCAAGACGGTGCTGTTCATCACGCACAACATCCGGGAAGCGGTGCTGCTGTCCGACCGCGTGCTCGTCATGTCGACGCAGCCGGGCCGGATCAAGCAGGAGTTCGCCATTCAGGCGGCGCGG
The DNA here is from genome assembly GCF_059383675.1 of Paenibacillus sp. J22P277. Taxonomy (NCBI): domain Bacteria; kingdom Bacillati; phylum Bacillota; class Bacilli; order Caryophanales; family Paenibacillaceae; genus Paenibacillus; species Paenibacillus sp. J22P277. The sequence continues at coordinate 786,639 of NZ_JBXENS010000004.1, read as the reverse complement.
CCGCATCAAGCCGGCGATCCGCTCATTCACCATTACGAGAACAAAATCATGGAGACGCTCTCGGAGGAGCTGGAGAAGGTCGTCAGAGAGGAGATGGGCCATGACTATCGCATTGCGAAGAACGCTGTTCCTGATCTTCCTGATCGTAATCTGGGAGTTGGGATATAGGATTTTCGATTGGGGTTGGAAGTTCCCTTCCCCGATGCAGACCTTGGAGGCGTTCTACGACGGCTTCGCGAACGGGCATCTGTTCGGCTCGATTGTCGCCAGCATGCGCAGGCTGCTTATCTCTTTCGTCATCTCCATCGTTCTCGGGACGGGACTCGGCTTCCTGTTTGCCCGGTTCCGATTCTTCGACGAGACCTTCGGCTTCCTCGTGGTGGCGCTGCAGACGGTGCCGAGCATCGCCTGGCTGCCCTTCGCCATTATCTGGTTCGGGCTGAACGACACCTCGGTCGTCTTCATCACGACGATCGGCGCGACCTGGACGATGTCGATGGCGAGTCGAACGGGCATCGTGCAAATATCGAAGATTCACCTCCGGGCGGCGCAGATGATGGGGACGGGCAACGGCTTGAAAATGTTCTATCAGGTCATGCTGCCCGCTGCTTTCCCGCATCTGATCACGGGCGTTCGCGTGGCATGGGCATTCGCGTGGCGAGCGCTTACGGCGGGCGAGCTGATCGGCCGCGGACTCGGTCTCGGCCAAACGTTGCAGGACAGCCGCGACATCGGCGACACGGCGACGATTCTATGCGTGGTCATCATCATCGCGGTCATCGGCACGATTTCCGACCATTTTTGTTTCAAGCGGCTGGAGGACGGCATCATGGTCCGCTTCGGCCTGCATACGGCCAAAAAATAAAAGCTCGACTATCCAGGATACGGGGGAAAAACAATGCAAGATGCAAAGAGGACGAATCGATCGAAGCTCCGAACGAAACTGATCTTGCTGGGCGTAGCGCTCGGGTTGACGGGCTTGCTGTCCGCTTGCGGCTCGAACGGCGACAAGGCCGCGTCGGCCGGCGAGCAGGTGACCGTCAAGATCGGCATATTGAAGAACGTCACGCACGCGCCGGGCTTTGTTGCTCTGAAGAACGGATATTTCCAGGAGGAATTCGGCAAGAACGCGAAGATCGAAGTCACGGCCTTCGACAACGGTTCCGACTTCTCCACGGCGATCGCCACGAACCAGATCGATCTCGGTTACGTCGGCCCGGGCCCGGCGATCAACCAATACTTGAAAAGCAAGAACTTCCGGATCATCGCGGGCTCCAACAACGGCGGCGCGGTGCTGATCGCGGGCAAGGACGCCGGGATCGCCTCCGTGAAGGATCTCGTCGGCAAGACGGTGGCCATCCCGACGAAGGGCAGCACGAACGAGATCTCCCTGCGCCTGCTGCTGCAGCAGGAAGGGCTGAAGGTCACGACGGACAAATCCGGCGTACAGATTATCACCCGTGCCCCGGCCGATACGCTCGTCGCCATGCGCCAGAAGGAAGTCGACGCGACCCTTATTCCGGAGCCGTGGGGCACGCAAATGGTCGAAGAAGGCAGCGGCGTCGTGCTGGTGGATTGGGACAAAATCCCGCCGAACGACGGCAATTATCCGCTGACGATCCTGATGGCCAGCGATAAATTCCTGAAGGATCACCGCGATTTGGCCAAAGGCGCGATCAAGGCCAACGAAGAAGGCATCGACTTCATCAAGCAGCATCCGGACGACTCCTATGCGATCATCAGCGACGAATTGAAAGAGCTGAGCGGCAAAGGCATGGACGCGAAGCTGATCAAAGCGGCGCTGGACCATTTGAACCTGACAGAAGACGTGGATCTCGACGTGATCAAGACGATGGCCAAGGTCTCGTTCGACGCGGGCTACATTAAAGGCATCGACGACGAGAGTCAGGTGGATCTGAGTCAGTTCTATGATCCTTCGGTCCTTGACGAAGTGAAGAAGGACAAATAACGCAAGATTTCGGAGGTGGCAGGCATGCTGATTCAACAGCAAGACAATCTCGTGCCGGATTACCACGAGCAGCTGAAGGTGATCCTGCTCGGTACCGGGACGCCGAGGGCTTTCGGAGGCCGGGCTAAATCCTCGGTCGCGATTCTGGCCGGCAGCAAGGTGTTCCTGATCGACTGCGGCGGCGCCGTCGTGGATCAACTGATCAAAGCGGGCATCATGCCGCAGCGCGTGTCGGATGTCTTGTTCACGCATCATCACAGCGACCATAACTCGGGATTCTTCGACGTCTTCATCTCCAGCTGGCGGACGCATGTCGTGCCGGGCCGCGTGTTCGAAGGCCGGTCGGTCCCGATGAACGTGTACGGCCCGACGACGACGCGCGAGATTATCGGAAAGATGCGGGAATCGTTCGACTTCGACGCCAACCTGCGGGTCAATTACAACCTGTCGGCGGAAGACGCCTCGCGGATCGAGTACCATGAGTCCAACGAGGGCGTCGTGTATGACCAAGGCGGCATCCGGATTACGGCGTTCGAGGTCGATCACCGGCCGGTGTATCCCGCGCTTGCGTACAAGGTCGAATACAACGGCAAGTCGGCGATCGTCTCCGGGGATACCGTTCCGGTGTCGAACATGATCAAATACAGCAAGGGCGCCGATCTGCTGATCCACGAATCGTACAACAAACCGTGGCTGGACGCGCTGATCGCGGAATTCCCGGAACAGGCGCAGTCGCTGAACAATCCGGCCAAGTATCACTCGACGACCTTGGAGGTCGCGGAGCTGGCCAAGCAGGCCGGCGTGCCCCATCTCGTGCTGACGCATCATATTCCGGCGCCTTATCCGACGGAGGAAGCGGAAGCGGAATACACGCAGGGGATGCGGGATATCTTCCAGGGCAAAATCACGATGGGCCGGGATTTGATGGTCTTGGAGCTTTAAGCGTGCACGAACATAGAAAAAAGGCCGGCGGGTTGTCATGAAAATGACAACCCGCCGGCCTTTTTTTGGCGCTTGGCGCGTCCGTTAGAACCGGGCCAAATACGCTTCCAGCGTCAAGCCGAGCTTCTTGATGTCCTTGGCGACGTAGACGCCGACGTAGCGTACGTGCCAAGGCTCGTACATGTAGCCGGTTTCTTTCTCCTTGCCTTGCTCGAAACGGATAATGAAGCCGTATTCCGCGGCGTGCGCCTTCAACCATTTGCCTTCCTTGGTCTCGCCGTAGCTTTCTTCGAGGCCGTAATGGACGCTGGCGCTGGAGACGTCCATCGCGAGGCCGGTCTGATGCTCGCTCTGGCCGGGATGCGCGCTGAACGTGTTCGCTTCCTCTTCGCCGTGCGTCTTGGCGTAGGCGTTGAAGATCGATTTTTGCGAGGCGTAGGACCGGTATCCCGAGACGGCCTTCAGCTCGATGCCGTCCTGCTCGGCGCCCGCGAACAGCTTGCCCAGCGCGTCGGCGGCCACCTTGCGCATCTCCTGCTTCGGGCTGTCGCCGGAGAAGGAGAAGGGCACCGGCGCCTTCACCAGGTCGCTCGGCACGTAGCCGGGGTCGAGCTCGCGCTTCTTGTTGACGAGGACGAGGGTGCTGGCCGAATTCGTGACGAAGGCGATGCCGCCTTTTTTGATGGTCGTGCGCGAAGCCGCATTATCGTGCAAAAAATGCTGGAGCTCCGATTGGGCGGAGGTTTGCGCCGCTGCCGGTTGGTTGTCGTCCGTCTGCGATCCGGCGGGTTTGCCGGCGCCATTGCTCCCGCCATTGTCTCCGCTGCTGCTTGTCCCGGAGGAAGCCGGGTTCGTGTTGCCATCGGCGTCCGCGGCCGACGAATCGCCGAACGCGTTCTGAAGGATGGAGGTTTGCTTCGCTATGATCACGGCCCCGAGCGCGATGCAGAGCACGACGACGGATAGAATTACGGTTTTTTTCAAAAGATTCCTTGCCTCCTAATGTATGTCACAAGTACGGATTCATCTTATACAACGAATATTATAATGAGATTTGTTGCACTTGTACAACACGGCTCGCCTGTCGGCAGAGGAGATTTGTTGGATTTTACGTCGAATCTTGTCCGATGACGCCTTTCAACCCGCCTCGCAAATGCTGAAATATGGAAATCGATAGATAACCATTTTACGAGAGTTGGGAGAACGGCATCAGGTGGGGATTTTTCGAGGAGAAGCGACATTCGGAAGAAAACTGCTGCTTCTGTTGGCGGCGGCGCTGATCGCGTTCTCGACGGCGCGTCCGCAGGACGTTCAGGCGATGGACGTTTGGGGCGCGTACAAACAAGCGCAAAAGCTCGACAGCCAGGGAAAATACGCCGAAGCGATCGCCAAATACTAACAAATCGGCGAGGTCAAGGACGACGCCTATTTGCATCAGCTTGCGCGCGACATCGAAGCCTCCGGCGTCAAGGTGTTCCTTCGAATGAAAGAGTTTTACGCCACGCTCCCCATGCAGTACCCGAAGGTGAAGGGTGTCTTCTGGTTGGACAGCAATCATGACGCGTCAGCACGGATCAAGTATTACATGCTGTCGGCCAATCCGAAGCTGCTCGCCGGCTACAAGCAGTCCGCTGGCAGCCCGTTCTACCTGAGCAGCGTCGGCGACGAATCGCCGGTCGCCTACAAGCCGGCGAGTGCCGCTTCCCCGGGTTCCGGCATCGCCGCAGCGCGTGTCCGCCTACGTGAAAACCTGGTCGCCGACGCTCGCCAAGGTGACCTATGCCATCGGAGGCAGGACCGTCGCGACGGCGGCATCGCCGCCTTGGACAGCGCGGATTGATTTCGCGCCGTACAAGGGCAAGAAGATCGAGGTCGTCGTGAGGGCGTACGACGGCAAGAACAAGCTCGTCACGACGCAGAAGCTGCCCGTAAACGTAAAGCAAGTCCAGGCCGTTTAAGGCCGCATCCGGATAGGCCGAAGCTTGGAGCCCCGCGCTCCGACCTTCGCGCGCATCCGGTTTTTTTACAAGAAGGGCCGCCGCGCGTTACAATGATACGTAAATCGGGTAAAGGCAGGAAAGGGGAGACGGCAGATGAACGAGCCGAATTCTTCGCTCGAGGAGCGGCTGGCGGCCGCGCTCGCGGAGATCGAGGAGCTGCGGGGCGACAAGCTTCGCCTGCAGCGTGAGCTGGTCCGGCTGCGCGGTCTGCTGCGCGGCGGAGACCGGGAGCTGCGCTCCACGAAGCTGAACGAGGCGCTGAGGGAATAGGCGCCCGATGCCGCAAGAACCTGCGCGAATGTGCGGAGAGACACTGGAAAGCACGACGAAAAAGCGATACAATACGAGTAGTACAATCAAGGCGAGGTGATCTCAATGTCAGAAAACCAATCGACGCCGGAAACGCAAGAGCAAGAGCTGGAGCAGCCGAAAAAGGTATCCCTTGCCGATGCCGTCAAGCAGAAGCTCGCGCAGAAGAAGCTTGAACAGGCGAACGGCGGCAAGCAAAAGTTCGGTCCGGGCGGCAACCAACAAGCGATGAAGAGCCAGAATACGAAAAAGGTCAACAACCAGCGCAAGAAAATGGGCGTATAACGCAAACGAAGAACTGAAGGTGATTCTCGCCTTCAGTTTTTTTAACGATAAGGACAGTTTACCGGTCTATAAGCGGCTGTAACTTCAGAAACGGGGGCCTCCACGAATGAAACCGATTATCGATTACTGCTTGTCCATGAAATGCGCGGAGAAGGATTATCCGTTCGGGCCGGAACCGCTGGTCATGAAGGTCGGCGGCAAAATGTTCGCGCTTATCTCGGACAACGTGATCGCGTTGAAATGCGATCCCGTGATCGCCGAGAACCTGCGCGAGCAGTACGAGGCAGTGAAGCCGGGCTATCATTTGAACAAGAAGCACTGGAACTCCGTGACGGTGGACGGCACGATTCCGATGGGCGAAGTATACGATATGATCGCGCATTCGTACGCGCTTGTCTTCCAGGGGCTGCCGAAAGCGGAGCGGAACCGGATCGACGCGCTGCTTCGGCTGCCGTAATCCCGTTTCCGCTCAAGTGGCGAGCCGCCCGCGAATCCATCGCCGGGCAGCTTAATGGATCGGGCACCATCCGGGCGGAGCCGAGCAGACGGCCGTCGCGAAGCCGGGCGCCTCGTTCGCCAGATCGGCGAAGTAGCTGCCGATGACATGGTTGAGTCCTACCGATCCGTTCCGGAAGCTCCGCTTCACTTCTTCCTTGACGTGCAGGTAGTAATAGGTTTTGTCCGTCTTGGGCGAAGTGTAGACTAGCGGAGGCAGATGCGGCACGACGTCGAATTCGTTCTGAACGCGGAAGGAAACCGGCACGGCCGTATTGTAGCGCCGGACGAAGCCGGGATCCCCGACGCGGGGCGATCCGTACGTATACGTGATCAGGCTCGCCGTCTTGCGGTTGACGGCGATGTCGACGGAAGCCAGCGTCGCCAGCGCGCCGCCGAGGCTGTGGCCGGTCACGAACAGCGGCTTCTCCGGGGGCGTCTCCTTCAGCAGGCGGAAAATCGTATCGCGGGCGGACATGTAGACGTCGGTGAAGCCGCGGTGCGCCAGGCAGTTCTTCCCGATCGGCTTGAAGGCGACCTGCTGGGCGATCATGTCCGTGATCCAGTCCGTCGGCGAGATCGTGCCGCGAAAGGCCAGGATGACGCCGCGGTCGGATTCGAGCACGAAGCCGAACAGCTCCTCCTTGCCGTCATAGGAAGACGCGCCGACCGGGCCGACCAGACGATACGTCTCCGGCACCAGGAATAGCCCGTCGTTATCGTATTGCACGTAGGTTTGACCGCATACGGCCGCCAGGAATATCGCCGTTCGCAAATCCGCCGTGCTGCCGTTGTTCATGGCTGCTCCCCCTCTCCTTGTTCTCATTGTATGAGGCGTTGGGCCGCGGTGCCTTAGGCGTCTGTCACGTCAATGGGCCGGAATCGCGATTCAATTCCGCGGCGGCGGGGGTAATCAAGAAGAAGGATCTTGCAACGTACGGCGGAAGCGGCAGGGATGAAAATTCATGACTAGGAGCAGTGCAGCTGTAATGAATAAATTGACGGCACAGGACGGAACGGCAAGGCGGTGGAACATGCGCATCGCCGTCGTGGACGACAACCCGATGAACATTACCGTGGTCAGGGAAATTTTGAAGCGGGCGGGGTATTCGGATATGCGGATGGCGGCAAGCGGCATGGAGCTGTTCGCCTTGCTTGGACTGGATGCGGACGGTCAAGAGCCGGAGGGCGTTCCGGGGGACGACAGCCACGGCATCGATTTGATCTTGCTCGACATGATGATGCCCGGCGTGGACGGGATCACGGTCTGCGCCCGGATTCAGCAATCGCCCCGGCTTCGGGACATTCCCATCATCATGGTGACGGCCATCGGGGATTCCAAGAAGCTGGCGGAAGCGCTGGACGCCGGCGCGATCGACTACGTGACGAAGCCGATCAACCGGGTTGAGCTGCTGGCGCGCATTCGCGTCGCGCTGCGGCTGAAGGAACAGAAGGATTGGCATAAGGAGCGGGACCGCAGGGTCACGGAAGAGCTGCAGCTGGCGAGAGAGGTGCAGTATGCGGCGCTGCCGCAGCCGGTCGACGACGAAGGGATGGCGATCGATGCGATTTACCGCCCTTCGGAGGAACTGTCCGGCGATCTGTACGCTTGGCACCGGATCGACGACAACCGGTACGGCATCGCGGTGATCGACGCCATGGGGCACGGGATCAGCTCGTCGCTGGCCAGCATGTTCATCGCCTCCGTGCTGAAGGAAGCGATGACGAAGCAGGTAGAGCCGAAGCGGGTCGTGAAGGAACTGAATCGCCGTTCGCAGCAGCTGCAATTCGCGGACCAGCTGATCCAGTATTATTTCACGGGCTTGTACATGATCGTGGATTTGAACAAAGGCGTGCTCGAATACGTCAATGCGGGGCATCCGCCGGGGCTCGTGATCCGCGGCGACGGCAGGGTCGAGAATTTCGCGCTCGGCGGAGCGGCCATCGGCCTGTTCGTCGAGATGTCGCTGGAGAAGCATACGCTCGAGATCAAGCCGGGCGACCGGATCATGCTGTTCACGGACGGCATGTACGATCTGGTCGGCACGGATTACGAGGAAGACCGGGAAGTCAGCTTGACGGAGCTGCTGCGCCCGTTCGGCATGCGGACGCCGCTCAAAGAGCTGGAGGACGCGTTGTTCGGCGGCGAGCTTCCGCAGGAACTGACCTCCGACGACCGCTGTCTGGTCGTGGTGGATATTAAGTAACGCATGCACGAAGGGAGCACTCCGCAGGCCGGCAATAGCGCCAGGCAGCGGAGTGCTCCCTTCGTTCTGGAATAGAATACTGCGTGTCCATCCCGCCCGCCCATCAGCGGCTGGAGCGCGAAGGCAGCGGTGCCGGCGAATCGTCATCGGGCGCGGCGGGCTTAGGCGTGACCGAGACCGTCGTCTGCATTCGCGCGGACCGGTTCCGGGGCGGCAGCAGCGTGTCCCCCTCGCCGGAATCGATCCGGTCCGCATCGGAGCCGTCCGTCCGCGACGCGCTGACGATGTCGCCGCGGGAGCGGCCGTTCAGCAGATCGCCCGTCCAGCCTTTATGCCACAGCCACCAGTAGATCAGCAGCGTAATGACGACGATGAGAGAGCTGACGGTAATGAAGCCCCAGCGCTCGCCCGCCCAAGGGATTCGCTCGAAATTCATGCCCCACACGGCGCCGATCACCGTGGCCGGCATGAACAAGGCGGTGAAGATCGTGAGCGTCTTCATGATATCGTTGCCGCGGAAGTTCGAGATGGCGTCGTCCATCATGAGCAGCGTGTCGATTTCCATCGCGTAATGGCTGAGGAGGTTTTGCACGCGGTCTAGCCGCAGCTCCATGCGCTTGAACTCCTCCAGGTTCGACAGCTCGTCCATGAACGCTTCCTTGGCCGCGCCCTGGATCTCCTTGATCGGGATGAAGAGATGGCTCCAATGCAGCAGCTCGTAGCGCCGTTCGAAGATGACGTTCATGAGCCCCGTCTTGTTGTGGCGGCTCATCTTCCGCTCCAGCTCGCCGAGCCGGGTCTCGAACCGGTCGAGGCCGGTATGGAAGGTTTCCAGCATACTGGCGAGCATGACGAACAGCGCTTCCGGCGCCGTTTGGCAGCGCTGCAGTTTATCGTGCCACGGATCGAGCTGAAGCCGGAGCGAGAAACGCATGTCGCTCTGGTACGTTACCAGCTTGTCGCGGGTGACCCGAAAATGCAGGGGCTCGATGTCGTTCTCGTCGTCCGATACTTGAAACATCAGCGTCCCTTGCAGGATGGATTGGCCGCCGGGGAGCTCGGAGACCGATATTTGGTTATGCGCGCAGCCTTCCACTTCCTGAAGCCAAGCGGCGATATCCGGATGGGCCTGCTTGATATCAAGCTCGGCTCCGGCTTGCCCGCCGGCGGGTTCGTTCCGCGGCGCCGCGGCATTCCTGGCGTGTTTCCTGCTGCGCATCAGACCGGAGACGTCCGGTCGTTTGGCATGCAGCATATGCCATTCCCATTGCGAGGGAAATTGCAGCAACCGATGCATCATGGTTAGGAGGCCTCCTGCTTGTCCGTACGTGCTCGCAAAACGTTAGTACCATCATAACGCGAATTCGCCGGGGAGCACAACTCGGCGCCGGCAATTTGTTCCAAATCGCCGGCTGTTCGCGCGGGTCCGACCGATAAGAAAGAAGCACGCCCGGCGCCGGTTAGACCGGGTCAGCGTGCTTCCGAGGTTTAAAATTCTTCTTCCTGCTCGCTCAGCAGCACCTTCAACTTGTCGATGGCGCGCCGCTGAATGCGCGAGATGCTCATTTGGGAGATGCCGAGCTGGTCGGCGATATGCCGCTGCGGCAGCCCTTCGGCGTACGCGAGCATCAGCACCTGCTGCTCCTGGGGCTTGAGCTGCGACATGGCCGCCTGCAGATCGAGGCGCCGATCGACGTCGTCGAATTCGTCGCCGGGCGATCCCAGCAAATCGCCCAGGGAGGTCGCGTTGTCCTCCTCGGAGATCGGCGTATCCAGCGACACGTAATGATACAGGTCGCGGCCCGCGAGGATTTCGGTCGTCTCCTCGACGGAAAGCTCCATCTGCGCGGCGATCTCCTCGACCCGCGGAGATCGCTCGAGCTTGACCGTCAGCTCGTCGATGGCCTGCTGCACGGCGATGCCTTTTTCCTTGATCCGGCGCGGGACCTGAACGTACCAGGACTTGTCGCGCAAGTAGTTTTTCATATGCCCGATGATGCTTTTCATGGCGTAGGGCTCGAACTGCACGCCGAGCGAGCTGTCGAATTGGCTGAACAGCCGGAGGAGCGCGATCTGGCCTACTTGCATGAGATCTTCGTACAAATCGGGACGGTTGCGTGATATTTTACCGGCAGCCATTCGAACCATGGGCTCATAATGCGTAATCAGCTGTTCCGCGATCTCATTGGAGGGACTGTCCTGATAAACGATAATGAGGTCGGCGCCGGTAATCGGTGGTTGCTTGGCCGGCTGCGCACCCATCACATCTCACCGCTCTTCACCAAGCGTTTGGTCATGACCACTTCCGTTCCCATATCGCTGTTCACTTCGACGTCGTCCATCAACGCCTGCATCAGATAAAGTCCCAGTCCCCCCGCTTGCAATTCCTCGATCGATTTGCCGTTGACCGGCTTGGCGCGCCGCGCCGCCGCGACCGCATCGAAGCTCCGTCCGTCATCCTTCACGATGATGGAGAGCGCGTCGTCCTTCTTCACGAATCGCACTTCGATCCGCGGCGAAGGCGTCGGCGCTTGAGCGGCCTCGCCGGCGTTCAGGTCGCCGTAAGCGTACAATACCGCATTGTTGCAGGCCTCCGATACGGCAACCTTCATGTCTTCGATCTCCTCGTACGAGAAGCCCATCTTGACTGCCAACCCGTAAAGGGTCAGCCGCACCAAATCAATATATTCCGCAGACGCAGGCACCTGCAGCGCAATTACATCTTCCGTTAGGTTCATCGTTTATCTCTTTCCTTTCTGCTGTTTCGCCGCCGACCGGCAAATTAGGCTTGTTTCAGAAGAAACGGCGTAATGCCCGTCATGTCGAACAGCTTGCGGATATGAGGCGGCACGGCTTCCACGGCAAACGGCGCTTCCTTGGCATGCCGCGCTTTGAGCACGGATACCAATATGCCGATGCCGGTGCTGTCCACGTAGCGCAATTCGCGCAGATTCAAGATCAGCTCGCGATCGGTCAACTCGATAAGCGGGGACATGACCGCCCTCATCTGCACGGCGGATTCCAAGTCCAGCTCTCCCCCGATATACACGATGCATTTTCCGGGTTGGTTCTCTGTACGTACGATCAGTTTATCGTTTTGCTTCATCGTCACGACGCTCCTGTACACTTAATGACATCTTGTTATGGGATGAATTACCCCTCTGCCCGGATCGTGAAACAAGTAAACCCCGACTAGAAATATGTTCTAGTCTGCCCGATTGAATCCTGCATAAACAGGGTATACCAACCTTACCTGACCAAATTGGAGGCGAATGAGATGAGCTACAAAATAGGGATTTTCGAATCGCAGAACGAGGCGATCCAGGCCATTCAAGCGTTGGAGCATGCCGGCTTCACCAATAAGGAGCTGACGGTGATCGCGAGGGACCGGGAGCACTCGCGCCGGATCGAGTCGGAGACGAACGTGCACGCGGACGAGCTGCAGGACCTGGCGGACACGCGCTCCGCGACGGATCAGCACGGGCTGGGGGATCCGCGCGTCGTGGCGCCGATCGCGGCTTCGCCGGGGATGCCGATGGCGGGCACCTTCGCGGGCGGCTTCGCTTATCCCGGCACGTCGTTCGTGAACGCCGCCGCGTTCCTTGACGACGACAACGGCATGGGCAGCGCGCTGTCCGATCTCGGCGTGCCGAGCGGCGACATCGACGCATGCCGCGAGGCCATCGCGCGCGGCGCGATCGTCATCGCGGCCGACACCGGCAGCGGGCAGACGAACGGCGGCCCGGATTTGACACTGGGCGGGACGGCGGAAGCGGCATTGCGGGGCAGCAACGCGACGCGGATTTTGTAGGCTTTTGCGGGACGGATGAGAATGGGCCGGCAGCGGCCGTGTCGAATAGGGGCGAAACGCTCCCGGCACGGCCTTTTGTCATTTATAAAGGAAGCGTTGCCAACGTTGAAAACTCTCTGCTATGCTAGGGAAAACTGTGCGTTGCTGGCAGATTTTCCAAATCAGTCCTAGAGGGTGAAACCATGATGAAGCCGGTAACGGTATACGACATCGCCAAAGAAGCCAACGTTTCCGTCGCAACGGTTTCACGCGTGCTGAACAACACCGCCCCCGTAAAAGCGTCTACCCGCGAACGCATCCAAGGCTTGATCAACAAGTACCAGTTTCAACCGAACGCCCTCGCGCGCAGCCTGATCAAGAAAGCGACGGGCATGATCGGGATCATCCTGCCGGACATCACGAACCCGTTCTTCCCCGAGGTGCTCGCCGGGCTGGAACAGGAGGCGCGCAAGCGAGGCTACACGTACTTCCTCTGCGACACCGGCTCCTCCAATCAAGACATCAAGGACCAGTACAAGCGAGAATCGCAGTACCTGAACATCCTGATCGAGAAGCAGGTGGACGGGATCATCATGATCGGCGGCCGGATCGACCTGCACAAATGCAGCAAGGAAATGGCCAATGAAGTAGCCGAGGTGAACAAACGCGTACCGCTCGTGTTCATCAACGGCAATTTGCCGGGCGCCCGGTTTCACCGGGTCGTCGTCGACGAGACGGCCGGCGCGATGCGCGTGACGGAGCATCTGATCGGGCTCGGGCACCGCGACATCGCGTTCATCGGCGGCTATCCGCAGATGTCGAACACGGTGCGGCGGCTGGAGGGCTTCCGCATGGCGATGGACCGCGCGGAGCTGCCCGTGCGCGAGGATTGGATCAACCACGGCGGCTTCTCCGTCCAGCGCGGCAAGGAGCTGATGGGCGGACTGCTCGGCCTCGATGGGAAACCTCCGACGGCCGTCGTCTGCGCGAACGACCTTGTCGGCATCGGCGCGATCAAAGCCGCGGTCAAGGCCGGTTTGCAGGTTCCGCGGGACATGTCCATCACGGGCGTCGACGACGTGCCGATGGCGGCGAACGTCATTCCGGAGCTGACGACGCTGTCGCTGAAATGCCGGGAACTGGGCCGAACGGCCGCCAACGTGCTGCATCGGTTGATTTCCAAATCCGAGCCGGTCGAGCTGCTGACGACGCTTCAGCCGGAGCTCGTCATTCGCGAAAGCACGGCGCCGCCGCCATTCTAAAGGCGGGAAAAATTTCTGATTTACCCGCTTGACAGCGCTATCATTTTCCAGTTAAACTTCAAATCAAGGCAGCCCTGACAGAGGGTTTCATTTTTGGAAACTTATGAAATGGGTTTCACTCGCCGCCTCCATAACCGCATAGCTCAGCATGCCGCACGCTGCTGTACCTCGTGAAATACACGCCGTCAACGGAATTGAGAAGTTCGCGCATCTCGCCTAATCCCGCCATGCAGTCGTGTATTTTTATTTTTCCTGCTTATGAAACGGGTTTCATAAATTCGTCTTCAAGCTCACGTTCAGGGAGGATGTCCGGCATGAACATGGAAACGAAACAAGGTCCGACGCTGCAGCTAAACGCTTCATCCCTTCGCATCGGCGGTCGCGCCGAAATCATTCTCTGCGCTTCGCTCTTCTACTTCCGCATCCCCCGCGCGCTGTGGCGCGAACGGTTGGATCAGGTCAAAGCCTTCGGTTACAACGCCATCGACGTCTATTTTCCTTGGAACCATCACGAGCCCGAAGAGGGCCGCTGGGATTTCGCCGGCGAACGCGACGCGGAAGCCTTCTTGCAACTGGCGGCGGAAGCCGGCCTCTGGGTCGTCGCCAGACCCGGCCCGTATATCTGCTCCGAATGGGACGGAGGCGGACTTCCCGCATACCTGTTCGCCAAGCCGGACATGGTTATCCGCAGCGCCGATCCGCTCTACATGGAAGCCGTGGGGAAATGGTACGGGCGCATCCTTCCGCTGCTCGCCCGCTACGAGCTGAACCGCGGCGGCACCGTCATCTGCGTGCAGCTCGAGAACGAGCTCGACTTCTATGATTGCCCCGACCCCGCGGCATACATCGCCGGACTGCGCGACATGGCGCACGGCTCCGGCATCGGCGTGCCGCTCATCGCATGCGCCGGGCAAGGCGGCATCTACGAAGCGTCGGGCTTCGCGGACGGCGTCGTGCCGACCTGCAACTTCTACCCGAACGACCGCGATCCCGCTTTCGAGCACAAAGCCGCCGCTTACAAAGCGCGGCTGGCGGCATCGAATCTCCCGCTGCTCGTAACGGAGACGAACCGCTCGCATTTCCTGCTCCGGCGGCTGCTCTCCTGCGGAGCGAAGCTTCTCGGGCCTTACCTGCAAGCATCCGGCACGAATTTCGGCTTTACGAACGGCACGAACAACTGGGGCGACCCGCTCGCGTTCATGACGTCGGATTACGATTTCCGGGGCATGATCTCGCCGGAAGGCCATATTCGCCGGGAAGCCTACGAAGGACGGCTGCTGCGCCGGGTGATCCGGGCATACGGCGACGCGATGGCGGAAGCCGAGACGGCCCCGGCGTCGGAGATCGCGAGGCTCGCCCGCGGCACCGAGTCGGAGGCTCCGGCATCGGCAGGGCTTGCCAGCATGACCGAGTCGGACGCTCCTGCAACGGAAGGGCTTGCTCAAAGCGCCGAATCGACGGCGCCGACTGCGGAGATTTCCGGCCTCGCCCGGAGCGTTTCCGGCCCGAAGGCCGGCGGCTCGCACTTGGAACGGCAGCTGCGGCTAGCCGGCGGCGGGCATCTCCTCTTCCTCGCGAACGTAGGCGACGAAGCGGAGTGCGTAAGCTTGAAGCTGGCGCAGGGCGGCGACGAAGCGGTCATTCCGCAAGCGTCGCGGCTGCGCAGCGTCCCGGGCCGGTGCGCGATCTTGCCGGTCGGCGTGCCGCTCGGGCTCTGGGGCATGGCGGGAACGCTCCGCTACGCCACCGCCGAGCTGTCGGACGTCCGCCGTTCGGACGGACGGACCGCGTTGGTCTTCCACGCCGCCGGGCGGGAAGGCGAGATCGCGCTGGCGCTGGCGCCGGGGGCTGCGGTCAGCGAGGCCGCGAACATGTCGGCGCAAGCTTCGAAGGACGGCTTCCTGTTCGTCTTCCGGGCGGAAGAGGGACAAATCGCCTCCTGTCGGATCGAGCTCGCGGGCGGAGAGCGGCTGGAACTGTTCGGGCTGGCGCGCGAGGATGCGCTGTTGCTCGCGAGCATCGGCGAAGGCGGCAGCCTGACGTTCGAAGCGCCGCTCGCCTACGACACGGAGCCGCGCGAGCCGAACGTGAACTGGACATCGGCCGCGCTGGATCCGATGCAGCCGATGGCGGCAGAGCCGCCGCTGGCAACGGCGGAAGCGACGTTCCTGGAGCGGCACGGCATTTACCGCGGGTTCGCCTGGTACGAAGCGACCGGCGGCGCGCCTGCCGGCGCATCCGTCCACGGCTTGCTCGTGCGGCAAGGCAGCGACGTGGTCTCGCTGTACGCGGATTCCGCCTACATCGGCACGTGCACGCCTGGCGGAGGCAGCCGCTATATGCCGGCGGACGGCATCGCCATCGGCGGAGGCAGCCGGCTTGCGGCGAGGGTGGAAATTTGGGGGCATACCAATTTCGACGATCCGCGGCTGCCCGGCCTCCGATTGAACAGCATGAAGGGCTTGAAGGGCTTGACGGCCGTGACGGGCAAGCAGCGGCTGACGTCCAACTGGCGCGTGCGCAGGGCGCATGCCCGCGCGATTCAGCCGGAGCTGCTGGGGCCGGACTGCGATGACGGCGCCTGGGCGGTCGTCGGCTTCGGCGGCTGGCTGTCCCCGGATCATCCGGCGTTCGAATATTACCGCCGGCGCTTCGCGGCCAGCCGGACGGCCGATTCGTTCACGCTCCATTTCCAGGGCATCCAAGCGCTCGCCGAAGTGTACGTGAACGGCCGTCCCGCCGGCGCCGTCCATCCGTTCGATCCGTACGTCGATATCTCGGCGCATGTGCGTCCCGGCGAAGAGACGCTGGTCACCGTGTTCCTGGAACGGGTGCTCGGCTTGCCGGCAGGGGAAGTGACGCTCTACGAGGGCAACGTCTCGCGGGAGTGGCGGCTGTCCGCTTGCGACGAAGCCGGGCTGCTGGGGCACGCGGAGCGACGGAAGGACGGCGCGGTCGCGGCGGAACTGCCGATCAGCCTGGAAGCGGGCGGTGTCTCGTGGCTCTACGGCGCGCTGCCGGACGAAGCCCGCGGCGTGCCAGGCGGCTGGCGGGTGCAGGCGGAAGGCACCGGCATGAAGCTGACCGTTCTCTTGGGCGGCACCGTCGTCGGCCGTCTGTGGACGGACGCCGGAGCGAATCCGTCGCGGCCGGTCTTGAGCGGAGGCGACCCGCATTCGTTCTATCTGCCTGGCCCTTGGCTGCGCGAAGCCGGCCGCGATCTGGCGATCTTGCTGGAAGCGGTGGAAGCCGGCGCGATCTCGCGGCTGGACCGGCTGATCTTCGCGCCCGTCGGCGAGCCGGCGAAGCAAAATTCGGGGGAGGGGTAATGCGATGAAAACGATGACGCAGCCGAGGGCGGGGGCGAGAACCCGCCCGCGTGCGGAAGGCGCCGGCTGGAAGCGGCTCTGGACGAACCGGACGCTGCTCTTGATGTGCGCGCCGGCCGTGCTGTTCTTTGCGATATTCGCTTATTTGCCGATGCCGGGGCTGTACTTGGCCTTCATCAAATACAACTACACCGACGGGATCTTCAAGAGCCCGTTCGTCGCCTTCGAGAACTTCCGCTTCCTGGTCATGACGGGGGATCTCTGGCGGCTGACCTTCAACACGATCGCATACAACCTGGCCTTTATCGTGCTCGGCAACTTCCTTCAGATCCTCGTCGCCATCCTGCTGAACGAGCTGCGCAAGAAATGGTTCAAGAAGGTATCCCAGACGATCATGTTCCTGCCCTTCTTCATCTCCTTCGTCATCGTCGGGCTCATCGCCTACAACATCCTGAGCTACGATTACGGCCTGTTGAACGGCATCCTGAAATCGCTCGGCGCGGATCCCGTCAAAACCTACTCCAATCCGCATGTGTGGCCGGTCATCATCGTCGTGACGTTTCTGTGGCAATCGACGGGCTACGGCTCCATCGTCTATTTCGCCGCGATCATGGGACTCGATTCCGAGGTCGTCGAGGCGTCGGAGATCGACGGGGCGAACGCGCTGCAGCGCATCCGGTACATCGTGCTGCCGTGGCTGAAGCCGACCTTCATCATCCTGCTGCTGTTCTCGCTCGGGGGCGTGCTCCGGGGCAACTTCGGCCTCATCTACAACCTGGTCGGCGCGAACAACACGTCGCTCTACCCGACGACGGACATTATCGAGACGTACGTCTTCCGCTCGCTCATGAACAATTTTAATTTCTCCATGGGCAGCGCGGTCAGCCTGTATCAATCCGTATTCGGATTCATCGTCGTCATCACGGCAAACTGGCTGGTGAAGAAGGCGTCGCCGGATAACACACTGTTCTAGGAGGGAGTCCCATGCAAGCCGAAGCCGTGCGCAAACGCATCCGAAGCGATGCGACGTCCTTGTTCGTCAGAGGTTTTGGATACGCTTTCATTGGCCTGTTCGCGCTTTGCTGCCTCATCCCGTTCCTGCTGGTGCTCGGCACGTCCTTCACCAGCGAGGGGACGATCGCGACGAACGGGTTCAATATCTGGCCGCGCGTGTTCTCGACGTTCGCGTACAAGATCGTCTTCGAGAATCCGGGTCTGATCGTCGGCGCGTACGTCGTCACCATCTGCATCACGATCGTCGGCACCGCGGCCGGGCTGTTTCTCGTCGCGATGACGGGTTACGCCCTGCAGCGGCCCGATTTCGGGCAGCGCAACGCGATCTCGTTCTTCATCTACTTCACGACCCTCTTCTCCGGCGGCCTCGTGCCGTTCTACCTGCTGATCAAACAATACCTTCACCTCGGCGACAGCTACTTGGCCGTCCTGCTGCCCGGTCTCATGAGCCCGTTCCTCATCATCATGATGAAAAGCTTCACCAAATCGATTCCGCACGCCATCACGGAATCCGCCAAAATCGACGGCGCCGGCGACTTCACGATCTTTCTGCGGCTCATCCTGCCCATGGCCACGCCGGCGCTCGCGACCATCGGCCTGTTCATCGCGCTCGGCTATTGGAACGAATGGTACAACGCGATGCTGTTTCTCTCGCCGGACATGAAGTACCGGCCGCTGCAGCTGTTTCTCTACAACGTCATCACGAGCGCCGATTTCATCCGCAATTCCTCGGCGGCGTCCAACGTGCCCCTGCGCGACATGCCGCTGGAATCCATGAAGATGGCCACTGCCGTCGTCGCGACGGGGCCGGTCATCCTGTTCTATCCCTTCGTGCAGCGCTACTTCATCCAGGGGATCACCGTCGGCGCGGTCAAGGGATAACGCGCAAGCTTCGGGCAATGGCCGCAGAGACGCCGCGCGCGGCTCTGTTCCATAGCCGTCCGCGACCGGGCTGCCGTTCGCGGACGGCGCAAGACCAACGCGATTTCAATCCATGGGGAGGCTAGAAAGAATGAGACACGCGAAAAAGGTTGCGGGATTCGTATTCATGCTCATCCTTGTCATCAGCTTGGCGGCTTGCGGCGGCAACAACGGCGGCAACAACGGCAGCGCAAACGCGGCGGACGGGGCCGATAACGGCGGAAGTTCCTCGGACGGCGGCAACGACGGCAAGGCGACCGGCAATGACGGCGCCGCGGAAGGCGGCATCGACACGAGCAAGTTCGAGACGATCACCTACGTCGTGCTCGGCGATAAGCCGAAGAACGGCCAGCTGGAGACGGTGATGGAGAAGGTCAACGCCATCCTGAAACAGAAAATCAATGCGGAGCTGCAGTTCAAATGGGTGGAATGGGCGGACTGGCAGACCAAATACAACCTGCTGCTCGCGTCCGGCGAACCGCTCGACCTGATCACGATCGGCACCGACTGGCTGGATACGTGGGGCAACGCGCAGCGCGGGGCGTTCCTGCCGCTCAACGGCCTGCTGGAGAAATACGCGCCGCTGACGTTCTCGGAGATTCCGCAGGAGGATTGGGATCAGAGCAAATTCAAGGACGACATCGTCCTGATTCCGGAGGACCATTACACGCAGTGGGTCAACCACGGCATCTACTACCGCGGCGATTGGGCGAAGGAATTCGGCATCACGCAGCCGATCACCGATTTCGAGACGCTCGGCAAGTATTTCCAAGCCGTCAAGGACAACAAGAAGGGCATCGTGCCATGGGACACGAACGGCACCAACGGCACGCTCTACGCGGGCTTCGAGGCAGCGTACACGGATAATATCGACCTGCCGATCGGCACCGGCTACGCGGGCGTGTTCACCGGCAAGTCTTACGATGAGCGCTATACCGTCGACAGTCCGATCTTCAACGACAAATTCATCGATTTCGCCGCGATGATGAAGGACTGGGCGGACAAAGGCTACTGGCGCGAAGACGTGCTCAACTACAAGGGCGATACGCGCACGGAGCTGAAAGCCGGCCAAACCGGCGCGGACGCGCATCATACGCAGACGTTCAAAGGACTCCGCGTCGAGATGGATAAACAGCAGCCGGGCTCCGAGCTGCAGATGTTCTCCTATTCCGACACCCGCGGCAACCTGATCTCCATGCCGATCACGCACGGCGGCACGTCGATCGGCGCCCACAGCAAACACCCGGAGCGCGCGCTGATGGCCTACGAGCTCATCCGCCAAGACAAAGAGCTGTACCAGCTCATCAACTACGGGCTCGAAGGCGTGCAGTACGAGATCAAAGACGGCATTCGCGTACGCCCCGCCGCTTATGACGATGCCAAAGACGCTTTTTATACCGACTTCTGGGGCGGCCGCGTCGACAAATTCGAGATTCCGTCGGATACCGACTGGAGCGGCATCGGCGACGTCTACAAGAAGTACGACGCGATCAAGAAGCCGTTCCCGTACGGCAAGTTCGTTTTCGACAAAACGAAGGTCGACGCGGAAATGACGTCGATCTCGCAGGTGGTCGGCGAGCAGATGCCGGCGATCCTGTACGGCAAAGCCGGCGACCCGGCGAAAGCGGTCCAGGCGCTGCGGGACAAACTGAAAGCGGCGGGCTACGACAAAGTCAAGGACGAGATTCAGAAACAGCTGGACGCGTTCAAGCAATCGGAGCAAGGCTAAGCGGCGGCGACGCCGCATCGGCTCGGCAGGGGGAAACCTGCCGGGCCTTTTTTGCGCGGTGCGCAGACGCGCGGCGGCAAGCGGCCAGTCGCGGGGGTCAAGCCGGCGCGCCAATATTTTCTTTTTTGAGGTATGCTATATTTCAATGACCTGCATCGTCTTAATTCATGAAGGAGGCGATAATCCTATGCCGCAAGAGGAAGGGCCGGCCGGATTTCAGGCGGTATTCCGCGAGCATTACCCGATCGTGCTGCGCAAAATCACCCTGCTGGTCGGGGACCGCGCCGCTGCCGAGGATTTGACGCAGGACGTGTTTCTGCGGCTGTACCGCAATCCGCCGGAAGACCTTGAACGGGTCGGCGCGTGGCTGCACCGGGTACTTACGCGCATCGTATACGATCATTATCGGAAATCGGGACGCGAAACGAGTCTGGCGGAAAAGCAGCTCTCGCAAGCGATGTCCGAGGAGCAGGCGCATCCCGCCAACGATGCGGCCGTCATACAGAATTGGGAGCGGGAGGTCGTGCGGGGCGTACTGAGCAAGCTGTCCGAACGCGACCGCATCGCTTTATTAATGAAGGAACAGGGGTATAGCCATGCCGAGATCGCCGAAGCGCTGCAGGTGAATCCCAAGATCGTCGGGACGCTGCTGACGCGGGCGACGAACCGTTTCAAGAAAAACATGCCGACGGAGGAGGTTATGGACTCATGAAAGATCAACGATCGGACAGAGGCGCGCACGATCTGGACGTCACGGACGAGCAGGTCGAAGAAGCGCTGAGCCGTTTGTTTCGCGCCGTCAGGAACGAGCCGGTGCCGGAAGCCTGGCGGGAACGGCCGGAACCGCCGGAACGGCAATTGACGGCGGAAGTCGAAGGCAGCAAGCCGGATCCACAATATAGAGCCAATGAAGAGGAGAGTGCGACGATGTCGAATAAGCAAGATTTGAATACGGTGCCGGATTCCCGGCTCCCGCTCGTGATGGATGCCGACGGTCCGTTATCGGATCAAGCTGCGCGGGTGCCGGCACGGAAGCGGAACCGGACCAAGCGAAGATGGGCTACGGCGACGGCCGCGGCGGTAATCGCAGGCGTGATGCTGTTCACGTCCTGGGGGCAAGATGTCATGGCGAACATGCTGAGCACGTTCCGGGTGCAGCATTTCGAGACGATTTCGTTCAGCGAATCGGACATGAACGGCTTCCGCCAAGCGCTCGAGAACGGCACGCTCGGCACGCGTCAGCTGGATCTGCGGCTGTACGGCGAGGTCGAACAAACCGGCGGCGGCACGCAGCGCACGATCGATGCGGCAGAAGCGGAGAAGCTGGCCGGCCGGCCGCTGAAGGTGCTGCCGGGCGCGGATTCGAAGACGATCGACTACATGCCGGAGCAATCGATCACGTTCAAGCTGCACCCGAAAGAAATCAACAAGCTGATCGCGCTTCTCGGAGGGAAGGAAGAATTCCCGGCGTCCATCGACGGCGCGCCGATCAAGCTGGTCATGCCGGGCAGCTTCACCGTGGACATTCCGGATTCGGAAGGCTTCGGCTCGAAGCAGTTGATGCAGCTGCCGTCTCCCGCGATCGACGTGCCGGACGACGTCGACATGGAGCAAATTCGCCAAGCCGTGCTCGGTCTGCCGATCCTGCCCGACGATCTGCGCGCCAAACTGTCCGCGATCGGCGACTGGCGCCATACGCTGCCCGTTCCGACGATGGACGGCGCCGGCAAGGACGTCCGGACGGTCAGCATCGACGGCAATGACGCGATCCTATCTACGACGTCTTGGGACCGCTCGGTCATCTGGCTGCAGAACGACTGGATGTATATGCTGACCGGCTCGCTCAAAGACTTTCCGACCGAAAACGACATTATGAAGGAAGCCAAAGGATTGATGGGATCATGATGCTTCAGACACGAGGGTTGACGAAGACCTATGCGTCCGGCACCGGCTGCATGGATATTTCCTTGGAAATAAAACAAGGCCAAGTCTTTGGCCTGCTCGGTCCGAACGGGGCCGGCAAGAGTACGTTCGTCAAAATGGTCATCGGCCTGCTGACGCCCGACGCCGGCAGCGGAACATTGCTCGGCAAGCCGATCGGCCATCCGGACTCGCGGCGGAAGCTTGGGTATTTGCCCGAGCTTTTCCGCTTCCAGGATTGGCTGACGGGCGAAGAGGTGCTTCGCTACCATGCGGGACTCAGCGGCCTGAAGCTGAGCGAGACTCGCTCCTCGCGCATGGCCTCGCGCATCAAGGAAGTGTTGCGGGTCACCGGTTTGTTCGACCGCGGCTCGGATCGCGTGCGGAATTATTCCAAGGGCATGCAGCAGCGGCTCGGCATCGCCTGCGCGCTGCTCATGGATCCCGAGCTGATCATTCTGGATGAGCCTTCGTCCGCGCTCGACCCGGTCGGACGCTACGAGGTGCGGCAGCTGCTGGAGCGGCTGCGCGACGAAGGCAAGACGGTGTTTCTGAACACGCATCTGCTGGAAGACGTCGAAGCCGTATGCGACGAGGTCGCGTTTCTTCACTTGGGGAAGCTTCGCGCCGTCGGCTCCATGCGCGACCTGCTGCAAGCCGGCACCAGCTGGGACATCACGGTCGGCGGCTGGCAGCCGGAGCTGGCG
The DNA here is from genome assembly GCF_059383675.1 of Paenibacillus sp. J22P277. Taxonomy (NCBI): domain Bacteria; kingdom Bacillati; phylum Bacillota; class Bacilli; order Caryophanales; family Paenibacillaceae; genus Paenibacillus; species Paenibacillus sp. J22P277. Next base: position 763,760 of record NZ_JBXENS010000004.1, on the reverse strand, counting down.
GAATCGGTCGGCCGCAGCCTGCTGCCCGGCATGTCGCTGGCGGCGGGTATTCAGGAACCTGACGGAAGCGCGGTGCTCCGCATAACGGCGCAAAACCGGGAACAGATCGGATACTTGAATCGGCTGCTGATGGAGGAAGGCATTACGCTCTACGAAGTGAAGCCGGTCCAGGGCAGGCTCGAGGAATGGTTCTTGTCCATGTCGAGCGCGGCCGGACCGCCCGGCGCCGGCCGCTTGGAAGGAGGGTTGCGCGCATGATGTGGATCGCATTCGCGGGAAAAGAGCTGTTTCGCAAAAAAATCGTGCTGGTCGCGTCCGTGCTGACCCTCCTGTTCGTCGCCTTGTTCAATTTCGGTTTGTATAAGGTTACGCATCGCGGTCATAGCATCGTCCAGCTGCCCTTCGAGAACATCCTCGAAGGCATGACGATGCTGATGCTCGGCTTGCTGTTCGCAGGGATGATCGTGGCCTTCCTGGTCCTCTTCGCGACGATGGGGACGATCTCGGGCGAGGTCGAGAACGGATTGATGCTTGCGGTGTTGGCTCGGCCCATTCCGCGGTGGAAGCTGTACCTCGGCAAATATTTCGGCGCGGGGTTCTGGATTTTCCTCTACAGCACGGTGCTGTTTCTCATGATCTATTTGCCGGTGCATGATATGGCGAACATGCCGCTGCAGACGGCGAGCCTGGTGAAGACCTGGCTGCTGTTCTGCTGGGGGCCGCTGCTGCTGCTCGCCGTATCGCTGCTCGGCTCCGCGTACTTGCCCATGCTCGGCAACGGCGTCGCCTGCGCGATGCTTTACGGACTGGGACTGTTCAGCAGCTTCGCCGAATCGATCATTAACGCGAAGGGCGGCAACGAGACGCTTAGCAGCATTTCGCTCGGGGTATCGATGGTAATGCCGACGAACTCGCTGTTCTCCAGAATGACGTACGAGACGATCCAGGGCATCGATCTGCCGCTGCTGCCGGATATCATGAGCTCGCTCGGACCGTTCTCGCCGTCGAACGTGCCGAGTCCGGCATTCATCGGCTACACGGTTATCTACTTGATCGCGCTGCTCGCTCTGGGCTGCAGGGCGTTCAAGAACAAAGACATTGCATAAACGATTGCGGGAGAGGGAGCGTTAGGCGAATATGGCACAACCGGTATTGCAAGTGCAAGGCTTATGCAAGCATTACAAGGGCGTCAAGGCGGTCGACGGCGTCGACATGCAGCTGAACCAAGGCGATATCTACGGTTTCCTGGGACAGAACGGCGCCGGCAAGACGACGACGATCCGGATGATGATGGGACTTATCCGGCCGTCCTCGGGTACGGTCAAGCTGTTCGGGGAACCCGTCGGCGAGGGCAGCAACGCGGTGCTGCGCAAAGTCGGCTCGGTTATCGAATACCCCGGCTTTTATCCCAACCTGACGGCGATCGAGAATCTGAATCTGCATCGCCGTCTCATGGGCATCAAGGATAAAAATTCGATGGAGGAGGCGCTGCGCACGACCGGATTGTGGGACGCGCGGAACCGCAAGGCTTCCAACTTCTCGCTCGGCATGAAGCAGCGGCTCGGCATCGCGCGGGCGATCCTGCACGGACCCGAGCTGCTCATTCTCGACGAACCGACGAACGGACTCGATCCCATGGGGATCAAGGAGATCCGGCTGCTCATTCAAGACCTGGCGCAGAAGCGGAAGATCACCATTCTCGTCTCCAGCCATATCCTGAGCGAGGTGGAGCAGCTGGCGACGAAGGTGGGCATTATCCACCGCGGGGTCATGCTCGAGGAGTCGACGATGACGGCGCTGAAGCACAAGAATCGCCAGTACATCGGCCTCCAGGTCGACGATTTCTCCAAATCGCAGGATCTGCTGCGGGATGAACTCGGCATTCGGGATGTCCGGATGGAGGACGACGGCTGGCTCCGCGTCTATGACGACGGCCAGCAGCCCGGCGAGATGAACCGGCTGCTCGTCCGCGAGGGCATCGAGGTCAGCAGCCTGGTCGCGATGAAGGATTCGCTGGAAGATTACTTTGTACGCTTAGTGGAAGGAGGCGGCGCGCGTGGGTGATTTGATTGCATGCGAATGGATGAAGTGGAAGCGGTCGCGGATGCTGTGGCTGATGCTGCTCGGCGCCGTGCTGCCGGCGCTGCTCGTGTTTCTGGTCGAGTTGAACGGCGCGAGCGACAGCAAGCCGCTCGATTGGGTTAATTATTTCGAGACCAACCTGCAGATCATGGCAATGCTCATGTGTCCGGCCTTATTCTCGCTCTTGATCGGTTATTTGTTCGCGCGCGAGTTCCAAGAGCGAACGGTCAACAACATGCTGACGGGTCCGCATTCGCGGCTCAAGGTGCTGACGGCCAAATTCATCATCGCGTTCCCGGTGCTGCTGGCGGTGATGCTGCTGACCTTCCTGCTTATTCTGGGGACGGGCTTCTTCTTCCACGGCGCCGGAGAAGCGCTGACGATGTCGATCTTGGGGAAAGAAGCCGGCAAATACGGTCTGCTCTTGCTGCTGCAGTATGCGCTCACGCCGATCTCGGCGGCGGTCGCGCTGCTCTGGCGGAGCTATATCCCGGCCATGGGTCTCGGCATCTTCGCCGTCATCTCGGAGCTGACGATCATGCAGTCCAAGTACATCATGTATTATCCGTGGAGCGCGACGCTGAATCTGGCGACGAATATGTCGCCGGGGCATAATTCCGCGTCGATCGGGTATACGACGATGGCGATCGCTTTCGTCGTGCCGCTCGTCTTCATCGCCGCCTATTTCCGCCGGGCGGACGTGCACAGCGGGTAGCGGCTTGCGAAGCCGCCGTCGAGGCGGCCATAGGAGCGGCCGGGGTTTCTGACCCCGGCCGCTTTTTGGCATGGCGGCGTTGATGCTTGCCAGTCGGAGCCTGTCGTCTCGGCCAGAAGCTTGGTTTGCTGTTTTAGCCTGCCGACCGTGAACCTGCCGTCTCAGCTAGCTGTCTTAACTCGCTGTTCGTGCGCCTGTGACCTCATCAGCCAGCTGTATTGAGTTTCCGTCTTAACCTGCCGCTTCAGCTTTCCGACCGGAAGGACTGCGGCGATTTGCCCGTATATTGCCGGAACAGCCGCGAGAAATAATGAACGGAGCTGATATGGTATTTCTCGGCGATCTGCAGGATGCTGAGATTCGAGGAACGCAGGTCGTCCTTGGCCCGGTTGACGAGAAACTGGTTCATGTAGCGGATCGGCGTCGCGCCGGTCGTCCGTTTGAACAACTCGAAGAAGTAGCCGCGGCTTAAGCCGAGCAGCTCCGCGTAGTCTTCCGGCTGCACGCGGCGGCCGTTCAGCAGATCCTCCTCGATCTGCGCGAGCAGCTTCGTGATTCGGGGGTCCGGGATCTGATGCTCCTGCAGCGAGACGTTCAGGAAGTGCTCGATGAATGGGAGAAAATGGCTCTGCGCCGCCATGCTGCGGATAAACGTCCGCTCCGTCGTATGCGCGTTCGAGGTGTAGCAGCGTTGAAGCAGCTCGACCCAGCTGCGGAGCGAGGCGCCGACGTCCGCGATCTCCGGAATCGGATAGGGAAATGCTTCTCCGAGCAGTTCGCGCTGCAGCAGGGCCGCATCGTATGCGATGGGACCGGCAACGTCGGGGAAGACCGCGGAGCGGTCGACGAACTGCCAGTCGAAGTAGCAGCATACATGCGTCAAGGGGGCATCGGTGCTCGATATCCAATCATGGCATTGGCCGGCTTCGATATAGACCATCATGCCGGGGCGCGCGTCATGCTCGCGTCCGCGCAAGCGGAGAACGCCGCTTCCTTCCGTCACGAAGTAGATCGAGGCGGAATAACAGTGCCGGGACAGGCTGGTCTGCCCCGGCGAGAACGCGTATCTCGTCGCGTAGTAGACATAGGGATGGAATGAGGCGAAATTCATGGCAAGTCCAGCCCTTCCTTGGCTTGAATGAGCATAGCAGGTCATGCAAGTCCATAAACGGACCTGACGATCGTGCAACTAGCTGACTGTGTGCTAAATACAAATGGCACCTCGCTCGATTACATTTACTATAGCACATCTATTCGCCAACCGAAGGGGCTGTATACCATGAAAAACGAACTCAATCTGCTCTCCGACCAGCAGATGGCCGACTTTATCGTCAACGGATGCCTGGTTTTGCAAAATGAGCTGCCGAAGGAGCTTCACCAGGGCGTCATGCGCCAAATCGACTACGCGCTGCAAAACGAAGGCAATCCCGGCAACAACATATTGCCGCGCGTGCCGGACATTGGGAAGTTCTTCGACACGCCGGTCGCGAAGGGTGCGCTGACCAGCGTCCTTGGACCTGACTATTATATGCACCCGCACCGCCATATGCATTATAATCAGCCGGGCAATCAAGCGCCGGGCGGCGGACAATGGCACAAGGACGGGTACTGGTCGGCGATGCGCAGCCACCGTCCGTGGTGGGTCATGATGTTTTATTACACGCAGGACATCACGGAGGACATGGGGCCGACCGCCATCATGCCGGGCTCGCAGTACAGCGAGAAGCTCCCGGGGCGGGAGGCGGTGCTGCCGACGGGCAAAGCGGGCACGATCGCACTGGTCCATTTCGACCTGTGGCATAAAGCATCGCTCAACACCTCCGGTCTCGACCGTTACATGCTCAAATTCCAATTCGTCCGCCTGCGGGAGCCGGTCTCGCCGAGCTGGAACCATGCGGACGGCGAGCCGGTCTTTCCGGTCGACGCGCCGGACGGACATCGGGTCTTGTGGCAGGATACGTGGAATTGGCTGAGAGGGGATCGCGAAGCAAAACCGGCTGCCGCTCGTGATGCCGAACTTAGCGAAACGGAATCGTTGGATGCGGAGCTGTCCGCGGCGGATCCGGTCGTTCGCGCTCGCGCGGCGGACCGGCTTGGATGGATCGGCGATGCCGCGGCGGGCAGCGCCGCCAAGCTTGCCGCGCTCGTATCGGACACGGTAGAGGATGTCGGATTGAACGCGGCCTACGCGCTCGGCCGCATAGGCGCTTCCGGGACGGAAGCGCTGCTCGGCCTGATGAAGCGGGGCTGGAAGCAGGCGGCGCAGCGCGCGGCCTACGGGATTCAAGCCGCCGGCGCGTCGGCCGTGCCCGGTCTCGTCGAAGCGCTCCGGCAAGCGGAGGAGAACGGCAGGGGACTCGCGGCTTTCGCGCTCGGCATGAACGGAGCCGGGGCTTCGCCGGCCGTGCCTGCGCTCATCGAAGCGCTCGTCGACGAAAGCGAATGGGTCCGCCGCAATGCGGCCGAAGCGCTTGGCATGATCGGCGAACGCGCGGACGAGACGGTTCCGGCCTTGGTTCGTTTGCTGCAGGAATCGGTCGAGCGGGAGTCCGAAACCGGCGCTAGCGACGGCAATTCGAACCTGTACGTAGCGAATCAGGCGTATATCACGAACAAGCTGGGCTACACGGCGGCGCTCTCGCTGCTTCGCATCGGCAAGCTCGGCGAACCGGAACTCGTCGTCTCCGGATTGCGGGCCGGTCTGGCGAGCAAGGACCGCTATACGCGCGCCTATTCGTTCGAAGCTTTGACGGCGCTCCGCACGGAAGAAGCGATCGGCGTCCTGATCCAGCATTACCGGACTGCCCGCTGGTGCCCGGATACGCACCCGGCGAGCACGTTCTAAATCGAGTAAGCTTGGATTATTGTCTTTCTTCTATATATAGAAGCAACCCGTCAGGTCCGGGTCAAAAGCGCTCCCTTCGATACGTTCGTTTATTCGTCCGAACCTGGGATAACCGTAATCCTCCCGTCGCCTTAAGCGCCATAATCCTGCGTCTTTCTGCCAAAAATGAACGTTGACCTGCTCCTTCGAGGGGGTTATGCTAACCGTTAGAGCAAGCTTTGCGTTCCATGAAAAGCACGCGGATAAACTTACGGTTAGAGGTGACGGTTTGAACGGTTCTTGGCGTAATCAATGGACGACGGACGTGAAATTGAACGTATTGGCAGGCATTACGGCAACGCTCGCTTTAATACCGGATTCGCTGGCATTTTCGTTTATGGCGGGCGTTCCGCCGACGGTCGGCATTTATGCTTCGATTTGCATTTTGCTGGTCATTACGTTTCTGGGCGGCCGACCGGGGATGATCTCCGCCGCCGCGGGCTCCATGGCGGTCCTGATGCTCACGCTCGTGAAGGAGCACGGCATCGCGTACTTGTTCGCGGCGACGGTGCTGACGGGTATCATTCAATATTTGATGGGCGTATTCAAGCTCGGCAAGCTGGTGAATTACGTGCCGCAGCCGGTATTGACGGGCTTCGTCAACGCGCTGGCTATTCTGATCTTCATGTCTCAGCTGCGGTATTTCGAGCATGCCTCGTGGACGATGTACGCGCTCGGCGCGGCGGCGCTTGCGATTATCTATATCCTGCCGCGCTTTTTCAAGGCCGTGCCATCGCCGCTTGCGGCCGTCGTGCTGCTGACGTTCGTCGTTTGGGCGTTCGGCATTCACGACGTCAGCCGGATCGGCGATATCGCGGCGATCGACGTATCGCTGCCATCGTTCCTGCTGCCGGACGTTCCGTTTTCATGGGAAACGCTGCTTATTATTTTGCCGTATTCGTTATCGCTCGCGGTCGTGGGCTTCACCGAGACGATGCTGACGCAAAATCTGCTGGACGGGACGACCGGGGAGAAGACGGACAAAAATCGCGAAATGCGCGGACAGGGCATCGCGAATTTCGTCGCGGGCTTCTTCGGCGGCATGGCCGGCTGCGCGCTCGTGGCGGAATCGGTGCTCAACGTGAAGATGGGCGGGCGCAACCGGTTGTCTACGCTTGTCGCCGCGCTGTTCCTGCTGCTGCTCGTCGTCGCGTTGGGCGATCTGCTGTCGCTCGTTCCAATGGCTGCGCTCGTCGGCATCATGCTCATGGTATGCGCCGCGATATTCGATTGGAAATCGATTTTCAAGGTGCGGGAGGTGCCCGTCAGCGAGACCGTCGTCATGGTCATTACGGTCGCGGCGGTCGTCGTGACGCACGACCTCGCGATCGGCGTGATCGCGGGCGTGATCGTGAGCGGCATTTTCGTGCTGCTGCAGCGCAGAGCGCGGGGCCGGGCTATGGAAGGGTAGGGGACGCCAATGCAGGCAGGAGGCATCTACGACGGAAAATGGCGGGAGAGCGGGGAATATCGGCCGAAAATCGTCGCTTACTATTACAAGCAGTGGGATGATTTTCATATGGGCTTCCATACGCATGATTGGACGGAATTCATGTACGTCATGTCCGGGACTTGCACGGTCGAGACGCATGACGGCGCCATGGCGCTGCGCAAGGGTGATCTGATCATGTTGGATGCCGGTATTCCCCATAAGCTGATCGTCGAGAAGGCAAGCCCGTGCCGGATGCTGAACGTCGAGTTCACGTTCAAGCCTTGCGGCGGCATTTACCCGTCCGTCAAGCAGCTGTCGGACAACGACGCGGAATTCGCGGCTTTTCTCGAGCGCGGGTTGGGCACCGTCGTGCTGCGGGATTCGGCGGACGTGCAGCATATTTTGAAGAGCCTCGTGCTCGAGCTGGATATCGGCCGATTGGGCGCAAGCAGGGAAAACATGACGAATTTGCTCATCTCCCAACTGCTCGTCCGCGTCGCGCGATTGGCGGCCGAAGAAGCGAAGGACGGCGCGGAGCGCCAAATTCACCGCTATGTGCAAATCGCGGCCGAATACATCCATCAGCACTACGACTGCGATATTCACGCCAAAGACGTCGCGGCAGCGGTCAATCTGCACCCGGTATACCTGCAGCGCATCTTCAAGGCGAACATGAGCGTCTCCATCACGGAATACTTGACGGAGCTGCGCGTGGAGAAGGCCAAGATGCTGCTTGCCCGGACCGATGTGCCGATCATCGAGGTCGCCGACTATATCGGACTGAACAGCCGCCAATATTTCAGCATGCTGTTCAAGAAAATGACCGGCATGTCGCCCGCCGCCTACCGGAAATCGAAGGCGTCCATCCAGTCGTTTTCCAGTGTTCAAGTTTAAATAGTTGACATTCCGCGATTAAACCGGTTGCAAATGTGGAAACGCCTTCTTTATTCGCCTGCTACAATGGGGGTAGTGAGATTCATGAACCCGAATGGCGAATAGGAGGCTTTTTTCATGTCCTTTAAAGTGGCTTTTGTCGGTGCGGGCAGCATCGGATTTACGCGCGGGTTGATGCGGGATCTGCTGGCGGTGCCGGAGTTCAAGAACATTCAAGTTGCATTTACAGACATTAACGAACATAACCTCGATATGGTCACGCAGCTGGTTCAGCGGGACGTCAACGAGAACGGCCTGTCGATCGAGATTCAATCGACGACCGACCGGCGCGCGGCGCTGAAGGATGCGCGTTACGTCTTCTGTGTCGTGCGGATCGGCGGGCTGGAAGCCTTCCAGCATGACGTGGACATCCCGCTCAAATACGGCGTCGACCAATGCGTCGGCGATACGCTCTGCGCAGGCGGCATCATGTACGGTCAACGCGGGATCGCGGCGATGCTCGAGATCTGCAAAGACATCCGCGAAGTCGCCGAGCCTAATGCGCTGCTGCTCAACTACGCGAATCCGATGGCGATGCTGACTTGGGCCTGCAACAAGTACGGCGGCGTCCGCACGATCGGCCTTTGCCACGGCGTGCAAGGCGGTCATCATCAAATCGCGCGCGCGCTCGGGCTGTCGAAGAAGGATGTCGATATCATCTGCGCGGGCATCAACCACCAGACCTGGTACATCTCCGTCAAGACCGACGGCGTCGACAGAACGGGCGATCTGCTCGAGGCGTTCGAGAACGTTCCGGATTTCGTGCAAACGGAGAAGGTCCGCATCGACATGATGCGCCGATTCGGCTACTATTCCACGGAATCGAACGGCCACCTGAGCGAATACGTGCCGTGGTATCGCAAACGCGCCGGCGAGATCAAGGACTGGATCGATCTGGGCTCCTGGATCAACGGCGAGACCGGCGGCTACTTGCGCGTCTGCACCGAAGGCCGCAATTGGTTCGAGACCGATTTCCCGAATTGGATGAAAGCCGATCCGGTGAAATATACCGCCGAGAACCGCGGCGAAGAGCACGGCTCTTATATTATCGAAGGCCTGGAGACGGGACGCGTCTATCGCGGACATTTCAATGTCGTCAATAATGGGGTCATCACGAACCTGCCGGACGACGCGATTATCGAAGCGCCCGGTTACGTAGACCGCAACGGCATCAATATGCCGGTTGTCGGCGACCTGCCGCTCGGTTGCGCCGCCGTGTGCAACGTCAGCATTTCGGTGCAGCGCCTGGCCGTCGAGGCCGCCGTTCAGGGCGACGATAAACTGCTGCGCCAAGCGATGATGATGGATCCGCTCGTCGGCGCGGTGTGCAATCCGAAAGAAATTTGGCAGATGGTCGACGAGATGCTGGTCGCGCAGGCGCAGTGGCTGCCGCAGTACGGCGCCTCGATCGAAGCGGCGAAGGAACGTCTGGCCGCGGGCAACCTCGTGCCGACCCGCAACGATTATCGCGGCGCGGCACGCCTCAAGACGAAGTCGATCGAAGAACTGATGCAGGACCGCGAAGCGGCGACCCGCAACGCGAACGAGTCGGATAAAGCGAAGGAACGTCCGGCTGCGGCACATTAATCAACGCAAAAGCTCCGCAAGTCCGTTTGATCGCCAACCGGACTTGCAGAGCTTTTATTAGCAACGGAAATCGCATTATCGTTCGCGATTATCGTTTTGGGTACAGCTCATAATCGACCGACGTCGGCACGTCGATCAGGATGAGGCGAAGCGGTGCGTCTTCCGCCGCGGTAATGACGGCCTCGTCGGTTCTATCGGCTCGCACGAGGACGAAGTCTTTGTGTTTGACGGCCGTTTGGTTGTCGGGCTGGTCGGCATAGGACCATGTGCCGCCGCCGCGAATAGCAAGCGCGGTCAGCGAGCGGCCGTCCGACACGGGATGCCGGTAGACCGCGCCGGGCGCGACCTCGACGTCCCACATCCGGGCATCGGCGACGATGCTGATCGGCGAGCCGTAACCCATGATGGTTTTCTGCCAATAGCCTTCGCCCTCCAGGACCGGGAACTCTTCGTGCTCGTACTGGTTGTAGGTCGGCGCCGTTTTGACCGCTTCTTGCATGAACGGCTCGAACCAGATTTGGAAGCCTTCCATGTCCGGCCCAACGAAGCGTTCCTCGTGGCTCACGCCGGAGCCCGTCTGCATCAGTTGCACGCCGCCCGGGCCGATGGAGCTCTTCGTGCCGAGCGTATCGCCATGCTCGGCTTTTCCCGATACAACGTACGTCATGATTTCGAACGCGTTGTGGGGATGAAGCGGAATATAGCCGCCAGTCGCGGCATGCGCCCATGCCCAGTAAAACAAAGTGCTGACCCGTTTCACGACGGACCCTTCGCCGGAGAAGCCGATCGGTTTTTGTTCCGTGATTTTCCCGCCGTCAAAGGCGCCTTTGCCTTGTAAAGTAGGACCGTATACGAGCGTTTGCATGATGAATGCCTCCTTTAAGTACGTTTATGAATCTTTTTTGCTGGAAGCGAATCGGGCGAATGCTGCATTCCCCCTACATCCGTCGGCGAACGCAACCCAATCGCCAAGGTCTATGCTCCGAAGCGGGCGAATGCTGCATTCCCCGACTTCCGTCGGCGAACGCAAACCAATCGCCTTAACCTACCGCGTAGTCGCCTGGCCCCGCCAGCGCCAATCCGACCGTGATTGCGATGAGGATGATATTGTACTCCACGCCGTTTTGCCGGACCCAATAGCCGTGACGCCAGTGGACGGCGGCGATGGCGCCGAGCATGGTGAGCACGACGAAGACCGCTGCGACCACAAGCCAGAGGCCAAGCGCGAATAGCAAGCCGCCGGCCAGTTCGGCTGTCCCGGCCAACAGCGCGATGAGGATGCCGGGCTTCAACCCGATGGAACTCATCCATCCGCCGGTGCTCTTCAAGCCGTATCCGCCAAACCAGCCGAACAGCTTCTGGGTTCCGTGTCCCGCTAACGTCAATCCGACGGCCAACCGTATGATTAATAGACCAAGCGCGATGCCGATTGAAATCTCCTCCGATGGGAAGAACATCCCATTATGTTTGTTGCCGTCTTACCGCCGTCTGCGTTCCGCCGCTAAGTAAAACTGTTTTGCGCAGCGATCCCCAACTTTTTCAGCAATTCGATCGCCTGCGCCTGCTCATCCGGCGTAAGGCCATGAACGGCCTTCGAGATCGCCTCGGTATGGGGCGGGAATGCCGCTTCGATGAAGCTTTTGCCATCGTCCGTGATCTCGGCGAACGTGACTCTTCGATCGGACGGGCATGCCTTGCGTTTGGCCAATCCTTTGTCCGCAAGCTTATCGATGACGTACGTGATGTTTCCGCTCGTCATCAAGATTTTCTCGCCGATCTGCTGCAGCGGCTGTTCGCCTTTATGATACAGCAACTCCAGGACGGCGAATTCCGTAGGATTGAGCCCGCGCTTGCGAATATCCTGATGGACATGCGCGGTCACCCATTGGTGCGCGCGGGAAAGGGTGATAAACAGCCGAAGTTCATTGTCCGACTGGGAGATCGTCATTTCCGTCACCTCGATAAATGTCATTTTCTCAATATTCATTATCTTTATTTAAAGATAAATTATTGCAGCGAAAATGTCAAGTGAATACCATTAAAGAAGGCATAATTCAGTCGCGGCATGGCGCACGCACCGGCCTAATCTTTTCAAGCTAGTTGGTTGAAACCTTACCAAAAGCGTTTATTATACGGTTGAAACGAACGATCGACGGACAAGCCAGGGTTAAGACATGATCTTGAACGTATAATAATGAAGAAACGGTTCGATTCTTCCATAATGAAGCCGGAGCCATCGCATCCATTCACGCCATGAATATGTATAAGCGGAGGAAGGAAAAAGCAGCGAGAACGCATATTGGCAGTCCAAGGGAATTTATTTTTTCTCTTCATTATATATAAGTATTGCTTAAAAGCACGACGAAAGGCCGGAGCGCCTCTTCGGACACCCCAGCCTGAAGCCGCGCTTCGTTATTTTCGCGTTGCGGCACGCCCCTGTTGGACGTCGAGAGGAGCCGGTACTTCGTTGCCTCCCGCGAACTGATGCTTCACGAGCGTATTGAAGGAGGCCAGCCAAGGCGTGAGCGAACGGCCGGCCCAAGCTTCCTGGGCATACTGAATCAAGTGGTTATTGAATTCTTTGTTCGCGGAAATATGCACTTCCTGAACGGCCGGCGCCAGTTTGCGGACATGAACGGCGATCGTTTGCTTCAATTCGCCCGACAGCTGATTGTGGTCATTGACCGTGAAGTAGGAGTTGTACGGCGTTGCGATTCGTTGATTATTCCAATAAGGACTGCCGGTATCGTTGTTGTAGACGCCTTCGGTCGAACCTGTATTATCTTGTTCGCGAATGCCGCGACCGCCGGATTTATGCGTTCCGGTCGCAGTCCAGTCCGTCGTGATGCCGATGTAGGCGTTCTTGTCGGTCAGCATGACGATCGCGCCGGCAACGCCGTTGATATTCGAAACGTCGTTCGAGAGCAGGGAGCTGTACTCGAACCATGCGTTGTCATGTTGACCGGGCAACCCGCTCATGGTGCCATACATGCGGCTGCCCAGCATTTTCGGATCGCCTTTGTTCTTGCTGCCGTAATCGTAAGTGCTGTTTTGGACGTAACGCTGATAGTTGCAGCCGTTTATTACGAATAGGCTGAGCGTTATCGCGGTTACCAGAGTGAGGAAACGTGCATGCTTTGTCATAAGGTCGCTCCTTTCGTCAGCTTATCATTAGAATGGGCGACGGGAGATCAAATATGCATGATGATCCGATACATAAAGAACCATGGTTTTTGCACACAATGAAGGATAGACATGGAGCTTCACAGGTTATAAATGGCAAGCAAAAAAACGCCGAAAAGCGTTGATTTTACTGGTATGAGAACATTTTGTGAACATCCCTGGGAACATTGACAAAAAGCACCTGCAACTTTATATTTATTTAAGTGATTAGATTGCGGAAGTTGTCTAAACATCTAGGAATTGCAAGCAGCAGAGCCGCTTTTTGCACTGTCTACGGCTGCTGTCAAAACGTAAAAAGTGGGGTTGATTGATGATGAATCGGTGGCACGTTCTAAAACGGCTATTGCCGCTTCTCGCCGGAATGGTGTTGCTGCTGTCAGCTTGCGGACGAGCTGACTTGTCGACGCTGAGACCGCAAGGACCGGTAGCCGAAGAACAGTTCGGACTAATGAAACTTACGATCACGATCATGGTTATCGTCATTCTGATCGTATTTGTAATCGCTGGCTACGTTATTATTCGCTTTCGCCGCCGCCCGGGCGACAAGACGATCCCGGTTCAAGTGGAAGGCAATCACAAGCTTGAAATTATTTGGACGGTCATTCCGATTATTCTACTGATCATTATCGGTATTCCGACCGTAAACACCGTATTCGGTCTTGCCAAAGACCACACGAAAGATCCGAATGCGCTTCAGGTCAAAGTAACGGCTCACCAATATTGGTGGGAATTCGAATATCCGAATCTGGGCGTCAAGACGGCGCAAGAGCTGCTGGTGCCTAACGATGTGGTTATTTCCGTGGAAGCCAAAACCGCGGACGTGCTTCACTCCTTCTGGGTTCCGTCCCTCTTCGGTAAAATCGATACGAATCCGGGCGGAAACGTTAACACGATGTTTTTCGAAGCGCCGAAAACCGGCGTTTACCTCGGTAAGTGCGCCGAGCTTTGCGGACCTTCCCATTCCTTGATGGATTTTAAAGTAAAAGTAGTGGACCGTGCATCGTTCGACCGCTGGGTTGCGGCGATGAAAAATCCGGTAGCGCCTCCGCAAGATCAAGAAGTCGCGGATTTGCTGAATAAACAATGTCTGTCCTGCCATGCGATCGGCAGCAACGGCGCGGCATTCCCGAACCTGATGGGTATCGGCAGCCGTCAAACGGTTGCGGGCATCTTGGTGAACACGGATCAACCTAAGTACGACAACGAAGGTTCGGTCGAGCATAACTTGGAAAAATGGATCGCCGATCCGCAAGCCGTTAAACCGGGCACGCTGATGCCGAAGGTCGACTTGACCCAAGATCAAGTCAAAGCCATCGCGGAGTACTTGGCTGGACTGAAACTAGACTACTAAACAATCACGGAATGAAGGAGGTACCTACTTTGGCTCACGCACATACGGTTAAGCGGTACAGCGGTCTTATGGACTGGCTTACGACCGTCGACCATAAAAAGATCGGCATTCTGTATCTGATCGCGGGCGGTTTTTTCTTCCTCGTAGGGGGATTGGAAGCGCTCCTGATCCGGATTCAATTATGGAAGCCGCTTAACGACTTCGTCGCAGCGCATACTTATAACGAATTGCTCACGATGCATGGCACGACGATGATCTTCCTGGCAGCGATGCCGATCATTTTCGCTTTGATGAATGCGATCGTGCCGCTGCAAATCGGCGCGCGCGACGTCGCCTTTCCTTTCGTTAACGCGATCGGATTCTGGACATTCTTCGCGGGCGGCGTTCTTCTGAATGTCAGCTGGTTCGCCGGCGGTGCGCCGGATGCAGGCTGGACGTCATATGCACCGCTCGCCACGAATACTTTCAGCGGCGGACACGGCGTCGATTATTACGTTATCGGTCTTCAAATCGCCGGTATCGGTACGTTGGTCGGCGGCATCAACTTCTTGGCCACCATCATCAACATGCGCGCGCCGGGCATGAGCTTCATGCGCATGCCGATGTTCACTTGGACGGCGTTTATCACTTCCGCTTTGATCCTGTTCGCTTTCCCGGCACTGACGGTAGGTCTGGTGGCGTTGATGTTCGACAGGCTCTTCGGAGGCAACTTCTTTGAACCGACCAACGGCGGTAACGCCGTGCTATGGGAGCATATCTTCTGGATTTTCGGACATCCTGAGGTATATATCCTTATCTTGCCGGCATTCGGCGTCATCTCCGAGGTCATTAGTACCTTTTCGCGAAAACGGCTGTTCGGTTACAGCTCGATGGTATTCGCAACCGTGCTGATCGGCTTCCTAGGCTTCATGGTATGGGCGCATCACATGTTTACGACGGGTCTTGGACCGGTAGCGAACGCATTGTTCTCCATCGCGACCATGCTGATTGCCGTACCGACCGGGATTAAGATTTTCAACTGGCTGTTCACGATGTGGGGCGGTTCCATCAAGTTCACGACGGCGAATCTGTTCGCCATCGGCTTCGTCCCGACATTCGTCATGGGCGGCGTAACGGGCGTCATGCTCGCAGCCGCGCCTGCCGACTTCCAGTATCATGATTCGTACTTCGTCGTTGCCCACTTCCATTATGTTATCGTGGGCGGCTTGATTCTCGGCTTGTTCTCCGGTCTATACTACTGGTGGCCGAAAATGTTCGGACGGGTGCTGCACGAAGGTCTTGGCAAGCTCTGCTTCTGGACATTCTTCATCGGCTTCCATCTGACGTTCTTCGTACAGCATTTCCTCGGTTTGATGGGGATGCCTCGCCGCGTATGGACGTACCTGGACGGCCAAGGCTTCAATAATCTCAATATGATCAGTACGGTCGGCGCGTTCTTGATGGGCGTCGGCACAATCGTTTTCCTGCTCAACGTCGTCATTACGGCATTCAAACCAAGTAATGCAGCCAATGACCCATGGGAAGACGGACGGACGCTGGAATGGTCGATTCCTTCGCCGGCTCCGGAATACAACTTTGCGCAAACGCCGCTTGTTCGCGGTTACGACGCATTCTGGAAAGAAAAAATGGAAGGCAAGAAGGAAATGCTGCCTGCCGAACCGCTTGGTTCGATTCACATGCCTTCGCCTTCGATCCTGCCATTGATTATGGCCGTCGGGCTGTTCATCGCAGGTCTCGGATTCATGTATGGAAAAGGCGACTACGGTGACGGGTTCAAAGCCTTCATGTTCAACAACCACATCGTAGCCATCATCGGATTGGCAATTACGCTTGCCTGCATGTTCCTGCGTTCGGTGATCGACGATCATGGCTTCCATATTGAACCGGATGAAATTACGGGGGATAAGGGGGTAAAAGCATGAGCGCACACTCGCACGTAGACGGTAAGCTTCCGCACGAGCCGGAGAAAGCAACACTCGAGGGCCGTAATAAGGTTCTAGGTTTCTGGTTGTTCCTTGGCGCCGAAACCGTATTGTTCGGTACGCTGTTCTCCGCATTCTTGGCACTTCGCCATCAAGTCGGAGACGGCAATCCGTCATCGCAAGAATTGTTTGAGCTTTCAACGACCGCTTGGGCGACGTTTATCCTCTTGACGTCTTCCTTGACCAGCGTATTCGCGATTCAGGCGATGCATACGAATAAAGTGAAGTCGATGATCATCTGGCTGGTCGTCACGGTACTGCTTGGACTTGGGTTCTTGGCGCTCGAAGTAGTCGAGTTCGCGACCTACGTCGACGAGGGACATAAGTTCTCGACAAGCGCGTTCAGTTCGTCCTTTTACACGCTGGTCGGATTCCACGGCGCGCACGTATTGTTCGGGGTTCTCTGGATCAGCATCTTGATCGCTCAAATCTTGAAAAAAGGTTTGACCGTCGTCACAGCTCCTAAGATATATGTGGCCGGTATTTACTGGCACTTTATCGACGTCGTGTGGGTATTCATCTTCACCGTCGTGTACTTGATGGGAAAGGTGGGCTAAAGAATGTCAGCTGAACATTCCGCAGTCGAAGAGCGTGAGAAACACCATAAACACGAAGGTCCCAAAAAACATATCATTGCGTTCATTTTTTCCATCCTTCTGACAATCATCGCGTTCGCGATGGTTGCGGCAGGCGAAATCAACACTACGTTCATCTACATCTTCTTGGTTCTTATGGCAGCCATTCAGGTCTTCGTACAAATGGGCTTCTGGATGCACATGAAAGATCGCGGACATGCGTTCCCGATCATCGGTATTTTGATGGGCGTGTTCGTCGTATTCACGATTGTCATCATGGCCGAATATTGGGCTTGGTGGTAGTACGGTTTTAAATTGAAGAGAGGGAGGTCCTAGCTGGCCCCCTCTTTTGTTGTAAGTGAGTATCACCTTGGAAAGGGGTACCAACATGCTCGGATTGCAATACTTCAGCTTTGAAGAGTTGTGGAGCCCATGGTTTTTCTTCTTTATGACAGCGCTAGTCATCCTTTATTTCTATTTAGCTGGACCTTGGAAGGAAAAGCATGCGCCTCAGGATGCGAAGGTCACCGTCTTGCAGAAGACGTTGTTCGTATCGGGAATGGTGCTGTATTATATGGCGCAAGGCGGGCCGTTTGAGCTGCTCGGACATTTGATGTTTACGTTTCATATGGTCAACATGTCGTTATCGTACTTGATCGCGCCTCCGCTGCTGCTTCTCGGCATACCCGCCTTTATGTGGCGGCGTTTCTTTCGTGCTTCTTTCTGGTCGAAGCTGAGTTGGGCGATGCACCCGATCTTTACGCTTGTCCTGTTCAACATGCTGTTCTCGATCTATCATGTGCCGGTCGTGCATGATTATGTCATGACGCATTTCACCGTGCACCGACTCTACTATTTGGTATTGCTTGTCACTTCGTTTATGATGTGGTGGCAGATCGCGTGTCCGGTACCCGAGTGGAACCGGCTTACGGATCTTCGCAAGATGGCTTATATTTTCGCGAACGGAATGCTGCTTACCCCGGCATGCGCGCTGATCATATTCTCGACCAGTTCCATGTACGCGACGTACAGCGATCCCGAGGTATGGGCAAAAGCGATGGGTTACTGCGTCTCCGGCGATCCGGGCGCGCTGCTCGCCAAATTCACGGGACCGACGTTCTTCAATCTGATGTCGCCTGCCGAGGATCAGCAGCTTGGCGGCATCGTCATGAAACTGGTGCAAGAGTTGATGTACGGCTGCATCCTAGCCTATGTCTTTTTCCAATGGTATAAGCGAGAGCACGGAGATGCGACGGATGAAGAGATTCCGGATAACGGTGCTTTCAATTAAGCAAATAAGCAAATTTCCTGCATAGAAACGGACGGGATGAATCTTGTCAAAGTATGATATTTTTCCGACGATCAGCACCTCTTTCATCGTCATCAGCGCGATATTGGTTGCGATAGGCTGGAACCTGGCAATTAAGAGAAGGCTCGAAGCGCATAAGAAGGTCATGATTGCCGGCGCAATCGCCGCGCTTCTGTTCTTCATTATCTATGTTTCCCGAACGATCTTCGTCGGCAATACCGACTGGGGCGGTTCGGATGAAATGAAACCGTATTACCTGACGTTTCTTTTCTTCCATATCGTGCTCGCGACCGTAGGCGCGATATTCGGAATCACGACGTTGACGCTTGGTTTTCGCGAGAAGTTCGCGAAGCACCGGAAATGGGGACGGGTCACGTCGATGATTTGGTTCTTTACGGCCATCACCGGCGTTATCGTGTACGTGCTGCTCTATCTGATGTATCCCGGCGGCCATACGAAGCCGGTGCTCGACGTATTGTTCGGCAACGGATAAGCGGACCAATCGAATAGCGTTTGTCTTAAGCGGTAAATCTCCTTGTGAGGTTTACCGCTTTTTTGTACAATGATTGTTAGTTAAGAACATTCTATGTTTGTTTTAAACAGGGGGTGATGTGCGATGCTATTGCACGGTCGACGATTTACGAGAAGGGAAATCGAGGCGCGCGTCGGACGGATCGAGCAGATCGGCGGGATCCGGAGGAAGTCGCTGACGGAAGGCAATGAATCCGGGGCATCGATCATTGCGGTACGGACGGGGGCCGGGCTTGCCTATGAAGTGACGCCCGACAAAGGCATGGACATCGCGATGGCGTCGTTCGCGGGTTCGTCATTGGCATGGCAGTCGGCCAACGGCGACGTGCATCCGTCCTATTATGACGACAGGGAAAAGGATTGGCTGCGTACGGCTTCCGGCGGTTTGCTCATGAGCTGCGGCTTGATCAGCGCAGGCTTGCCGAGTACGGTAGGAGGCGTAACCTATGGACAGCATGGACGCGCGCATCATACGCCGGCCAGGCAAGTCAGCGCGGAGAGCGTTTGGATCGGCGACGAGCTGGAGCTTTGCGTGCGCGGGGTCATCGAAGAGACGTCGATGTTCGGCGGGCATTTGCGGCTGCGGCGCGAGATTCGGAGCAGATTCGGGGAAAACGCGATTAAGATTCGGGACGTAGCGGAAAATGCGGGGTTCAAGGCATGTCCGCATATGATGCTGTATCATTTTAATTTCGGCTACCCGCTGATGTCCGAGGAGACAAGGATCATGTTCCCCAGCACGCGGATTACTCCGGTTAAACCGGACGTTCCGCTGGATGGCTGCGACCGATGGGAAGCGCCGTCCCCCGATAACGAGGAGCGTGTCTATTATCATGAGCTGCCGAAGACGCCGAACGGAAGAGCGGCGGTGACGATCCATCAGCCAAACTTCCCGCTCGCTGCCGGAATAACGGCTCCCGTAACCGTAAAACTGGATTGGAAAACCGATACGCTGCCCCGAATGGTGCAGTGGAGAATGCCCGGCGCGGGCGTGCATGCGCTCGGCATCGAACCGGCGAACTGCGGCGTGGAAGGCATGGCGGTCGAACAAGAAAGGGGCACGCTGCGGATGCTGGAACCGGGCGAGTCCGTCGAATACGAATTAAAGCTGTCGATCGATTGAAGATCGGCGAGGAGGATCAGTCATGAGCTTGAACGAAAGGCAGCAGCAGCTGTTAAGCATGCTGGAAAGCGCCGGCGAAGTGAAGGTCGCCGGGTTGAAGGACCACTTTGGCGTGACGGAAATGACGATCCGGCGGGACTTGGAGAAGCTGGAGCTGGCCGGATACGTGAAACGGACATTCGGCGGCGCGATATTGGCGTCGAAGGATGTCGCGATCGGGGACCGCACGGGCGTCATGGCGGACGAGAAGCAGGCTATCGGCCGAGCCGCCGCCGCGCTCGTGCGGGAGAACGACTCGATATTCATCGACGGCGGCACGACGACGCTGCATGTCGCCCGGTATTTGAAGCCGGACCTGAATATCACGGTCGTAACCAATGCGCTCAATATTGCCATCGAGCTGCTCGAGCGGAAGATTACGACGGTGGTAACGGGCGGCATGGCCTTGGAGACGACGGCGACGCTGGTCGGCCCCGGGACGGTGGAGACGATCGGCAAAATGGCGTTCGATCGCGTATTTCTCGGCGCAACCGGCTTGACGGCGAAGCACGGCTTCAGCAATTCCAACATGTACGAGGCCGAGATCAAACGAATGGCGATCGCGCAGGCGTCGGAAACGAATATCGTGGTCGACCATTCCAAGTACGGAGCGAAAGAGCTGTTCTCGTTCGCCGCGCTCGGCGAGGTGCATCGCGTCATAAGCAGCGAGCTGCCTGAAGAATCGCTGCTGCAAGCATGCCGAGAACAAACGGTGGAGCTGTTGATCGCGAGTAAAAATGTTTGAATCAAACATAATGGTAGACATCCGAATTCCGTTGCGTTAAATTTATGTTATAAACGAACATAATTTGTTTCAATATAACAAGGGAGATGGATATGGATGTCAGTCAAACCAAGGCTCAACCGGATGTTCAGCGAACAGGGGAAATGTTTCGATGTCGCGGTGGATCACGGATTTTTCAATGAGGTTTCGTTCTTGTCCGGCATCGAGGATATGAGGAAAGCCGTTCAAACGATCGTGGAGGCCAATCCGGATTGCATTCAGCTCAGCGTCGGGCAGTCGAAATGGCTGCAGGACGTTCCCGGCAAGCAGAAGCCGGGGCTCGTCCTGCGCACGGACGCGGCGAATATTTACGGTACGGAGCTACCGCGATTTCTGTTCAGCGAGCTGATCGACCGCGCCATCGAGAAGGCGGCGGCGCTCGATGCCGTCGCCGTCTGCGTCAATCTGCTGCTGCTGCCGGGCCAGCCGGAGCTCCATCACCAATGCGTCCGCAATATCATGCTGCTCAAGAGCGAGTGCGAGAAATACGGCATGCCGCTGATGGTCGAGCCGCTCGTCATGTTACCCAATGAAGCAAAAGGCGGTTATATGGTGGATGGCGACATCGACAAAATCATGCCGTTGGTCCGTCAGGGCGTCGAGCTTGGCGCGGATGTCATCAAAGCCGATCCCAGCGACGATGTCTCGGCGTATCATCGCGTCATCGAAGTGGCTTCCGGCATTCCGGTGCTCGTACGCGGCGGCGGCCGGGCCAGCGACGAGGAAATCGTCGGCCGCACGGTCGAGCTGATGAATCAAGGCGCATCCGGCATCGTCTACGGCCGTAACGTCATTCAGCATCCGAACCCGGCGGGCATGACAAGCGCGCTGATGGCGATCGTGCACCACGGCGCGTCGGCGGAGCAGGCGCTCGCGATCCTAAACGACGGGGAGGCGCGATAAGATGAGCAAGCGCATCATTCGTTTCGGCGTTATCGGCTGCGGATTAATGGGTAAAGAATTCGCAAGCGCCGCCGCGAGGTGGCTGCACCTGGGAGGCGTCGATTTCGAACCGCGCATCGTGGCGGTCTGCGATGCCAACCCTGCGGCGACCGAATGGTTCAAGGGACAAGTGCCGAGCGTGGAGCGCGCCTACACGGATTACAGGGAGCTGCTTGCGGACGGCGAGGTCGAAGCGGTCTACTGCGCGGTACCGCATAACCTGCATGCGCAGATCTACGTCGACATTATCGAAGCCGGCAAGCATTTGCTCGGCGAAAAGCCGTTCGGCATCGACGCGGAGGCGAACGCGCGGATCAATGCGGCGTTGGCGGTCAATCCGGGCGTGATCGTACGCTGCTCGTCGGAGTTCCCGTTCTATCCCGGGGCGCATCAGGTCATCCAGTGGGTGAACGAAGGCAAATTCGGCCGCATCATCGAAGTCGAGGCCGGGTTCTGGCATTCCAGCGATCTTGATCCGACGAAGCCGATCAATTGGAAGAGGAGAATCGCGACGAACGGCGAATATGGCTGCATGGGCGATCTGGGCATGCACGTGCTTCATCTGCCCATGCGTTTCGGCTGGAAACCAAGCAGCGTAAGGGCGCTGCTCAGCAAGATCGTGGCGGAGCGTCCGGACGGCCAAGGTCATCGCGTCCCTTGCGAAACATGGGATAACGCGATCCTCGCCTGCGACGTGCGGACGGCGGATCAGCAATTCCCGATGGTGCTTTCCACCAAACGGATCGCGCCGGGCCATGCCAATACGTGGTTCATCCGCATTCAAGGCACGGAGCTGTCGGCGGAATTCAGCACGAAGAATCCGAAGCAGGTTTCGTCTCTGCCGTATTCGCCGGGCAAACAGCAGGCTTGGCACACGGTAGACGTGCCCTACAAATCGGCTTACGGCACCATAACCGGCGGAATCTTCGAATTCGGCTTCTCGGATTCCATCCTGCAGATGTGGGCGGCCTTCTGCGACGAGCTTGCGCATGGCACGGCCGGCATGTCGCAGCCGTTCCGCTGCGCGACGCCGGAAGAAGCGTCAGGCAGCCACCGCGTCTTCACGGCCGCGCTGGAGTCGGAGCGCACCGGCGCGACCGTGTCGATCGACTGGGGGAATTGAGCGTGAGCGAAGCGCGCATTGGCCCCGATGTGGTGGTAGCCGGCCATATCTGCCTCGATGTCATCCCGACGATTCACGTCGCCCATGGCGGCATGGGAGCCTTGCTCGTGCCGGGCAAGCTCGTCGAGATCGGAGCGGCACGAATCGCGACGGGCGGCGCGGTCTCCAATACGGGGCTCGCGCTGCATCGGCTGGGCATTCGAACGAAGCTGATGGGCAAAATCGGCGACGATATGTTCGGGCGCGCGGTCGGCAACGTGCTGCGGGAGTATGGAGACGAGCTGGCGGAAGGCATGATCGTGGCGCCGGGCGAGCAAACGTCGTACACCATCGTCATCAATCCGCCGAATATCGACCGGATCTTCCTGCACTGCACCGGCGCGAACGATACGTTTGCCGCGGAGGATCTGCCGGCCGACGCGCTCGAAGGAGCACGCGTCTTCCATTTCGGCTACCCGCCGCTCATGCGGAGAATGTACGCGGACGGCGGAGAGGAGTTGGCGGAGCTCCTGTCCAAGGCAAAATCGAAGGGCTTGACGGTGTCGCTCGACTTGGCGAAGCCGGATCCGGCTTCGCCGGCGGGGCGGGCGGACTGGCGCCGCATTTTCGCGAAAGCGCTGCCTTTTGTCGATGTGTTTCTGCCGAGCTTCGAGGAAATCCTATACATGCTGCGGCCGGAGAAATACGAGGAGCTGACCGCAGTACATGGCGACGACCTGCTGCCGAATGCGAATGGGGCGCTCCTGCGGGAGCTGGCCGACGAGCTGATCGCGCAGGGGGCGGCCATCGTCGTCCTGAAGCTTGGCGAGCATGGGCTCTATCTGCGCACGACCGGCGATGCGGGCAGATTCGCGTCCGCGGGAGCAGGCGCGCCGGCATGGGCGGAGGCTTGGCTGGGCCGCGAACTGCTCGCGCCTTGCTTCGAGGTCGAAGCGGCGGGCACGACGGGCGCCGGGGACTGCACGATCGCGGGATTTCTGGCGGGGCTGCTGAAAGGACTCGACCCGGAGTCGGCCTTAAGCGGCGCGGTTGCCGTAGGCGCCTGCAACGTGGAGCAGGCCGATGCGACAAGCGGCGTGCCGTCGTGGGAAGCCGTGCAGGCGCGGATCGCGGCGGGATGGCCTATACGAAGCAAGCTCTTGCACCTGCCGGGCTGGGTCGAAGTCGAGGGCATATGGCACGGACCGGAAGAACGCTGCATGCAGCGCGAATGATTGGCATTATTTATGCGGATACTAGGGCGACCAGGAGGATGATCGGCATGAAACGAAGCGAAGTCGCAGCGGCGCAGAGGAGAGCGGCGGACCTGCTTGATGCGCATGGCATTATTTTGACGCCGGAGGAGCGGGCGAACGTCGAGGTGGCCGGGTTTGGTCTCGGCAATTTGGAGCTTCAAGGCTTGGAGCTCGTGACGTATATCAATACGGACCGCTATTGCGCGAAGGAGCTGGTGCTGTTCCCGGGCCAAACCTGCCCGGAGCATCTGCATCCGCCGGTCGGCGGGGAGCCCGGCAAAACGGAGACGTTCCGCTGCCGCCACGGCGTCGTCTACCTCTACGTCGAAGGCGAGAACGACGGCACGATTCAAGCGGAGGTGCCGGAGGGCAGCGAACAATACTACACCGTTTTCCACGAGATCGAGCTGCATCCCGGCCAGCAGCACACGATTCCGCCGGGCACGAAGCATTGGTTCCAAGCCGGGGACAACGGCGCGATCGTATCGGAGTTCTCGAGCACGAGCCGCGACGAGTACGATATATTCACGGATCCGAACGTTCAGCGCATGCCGGCGATCGTGGAAGACTAGCGTCGGCAGGCGGCACCTGTTTGTCGGACGAAATTTAAACCCGCCTGGGGCGCGAGGGAAGGCAGGCTCTCTCATCGCGCCGGACGTCGGCATACACCATAACCGAAGCACGCAAACAAAACCGGCATTCTCCTAGAGAATGCCGGTTTTGTCGCGCAGGACCTGTTCGACCTTGGCGAGATGCTGCCCCATGCGGGCGGAGGCGAGCGTCTCGTCGCGGTCGCGGATGGCGGATACGATGGAACGGTGCTCGTCCAGCAGCCGGCTGGCGGATCGATGCTCGGCATAGAACCAGAGCGACCGCGTGTCGCGCATGCTCTCGTGGAGCCGCTCGGACAGCGTCTTCATCAGCTCCATCAGCATCGGATTATGCGTCGCTCCGGCGATCTGCTCGTGCAGCAGCACGTCGGCTTGTTCGCCGAAGATCTCGTCGTCCAGCCGATCCGCCATCTCGTTCAGCGTGGCGTCCAAGGCTTCGAGGTCGGACTCGCCGCGATGCTTCGCGGCCAGCGCGGCGCATCCGGTCTCGAGCACCTTGCGCACGTCGAGCAGCTGGAGCAGCGAATCGGCGCGGTTCAGCCAGGCTTCCTGCGCGAAGGCCGGCTCGTCCGGCGGGGTCTTGACATACGTGCCCCCGCCTTGGCGAATATCGAGAAGCCCCTTCGCCTTCAGCGCGCTCAACGCCTCGCGGATCGTGGAGCGGCCGACGCCGTATTCGGCGGCCAGGTCGACCACGGATGGCAGCTTGTCGCCGGGGGACAGCTCGCCGGAGGTCAATTTGAGGTGAAGCTTCTGGGCGACCCATTCGTTGCTCTTGAGCGGCCGTTCGTTCATGGACATATGGCGGGCCTCCTATATCAGTAGAAATCGCGATCGCGATAGACCGCGTGCGTAATTTTGAAGGTGCAGCGTGCTTTCATCTTATGATATACTACTTGCAAAGCAAAGTCATCAGACGACCTGATCTATTTCATCATAAAGGGGAGTTCTCCATGCTTCAAGAAGCAGTAGCCGGCAAGCTTCGCGCCATCGTCGGCGCACAGTGGTTCAAAGACGATCCCGAATCGCTGATCACGCATTCGTACGACGGCACGCCGATGCTTCAATCGCTGCCGGACGGCGTCGTGTATCCCGAGCATACGGCCCATGTATCCGCGATCCTGAAAGTGCTGCAGGAGCACCGCGTTCCCGTCGTGAGCCGCGGCTCCGGCACGAATCTATGCGGCGGAACGGTACCCGTGCAGGGCGGGGTCGTCATGGTCATGCACCGGATGAACCGCATCCTGGAAGTGGACCTCGAGAATCTGACCGCGACCGTGCAGCCCGGACTCAATACCAAAGCGTTCATTACGCACGTGGAAAGTCTCGGCCTGTTCTACCCGCCGGATCCGAGCAGCATGGCGATCTCGACGATCGGCGGCAACATCGCCGAGTGCTCCGGCGGCCTGCGCGGCCTGAAGTACGGCACGACGAAGGATTACGTCATCGGCCTGGAGGCGGTGCTGGCCAGCGGCGAGATCATCCGCACCGGCGGCAAGCTGATGAAGGACGTCGCGGGCTACGACCTGACGAAGCTGCTCGTCGGCTCGGAAGGCACGCTCGCCGTCATCACGGAAGCGACGCTGAAGCTGGTTCCCCCGCCGACGACGAAGAAGACGATGCTGGCGATGTACAAGGACTTGTACGGCGCGGCGCGCACGGTGTCCAAGATCATCGAGAACCGGATCATTCCGGCGACGCTTGAATTTCTGGACAATCCGACGATCCGCGTCGTGGATGATTTCGCGAAGCTGGGCTTGCCGCTCGACATGGACGCGATCCTGCTGATCGAGCAGGACGGCGATCCCGAAGCGGTGGAACGCGACATCGCGCGCATCGCGGAGATCTGCCGCAGCGAGAACGCGGAGCGCGTCAGCATCGCCGCCGACGAAGCGGAGGCGCTCAAGCTGCTGACGGCGCGCCGCAGCGCGTTCACCGCGCTGGCGCGGCTGCGGCCGACGACGATTCTCGAGGACGCCACCGTGCCCCGTTCCAAGATCGCCGACATGGTGCTCGCGATCAACGACATCGCCAAGCGACACGGCGTCACGATCTGCACGTTCGGCCATGCCGGCGACGGCAATCTGCATCCGACCGCGACGACGGATGCCCGCGACGCCGACGAAATCCACCGCGTGGAGGAAGCGTTCGCGGAAATCTTCGAAGCCGCGATCGCGCTCGGCGGCACGATCACCGGGGAGCACGGCGTCGGACTCGTGAAGGCGCCGTTCCTGGAATGGAAGGTCGGGGCGGCCGGCATCGCGGTCATGCAGGGGATCAAGCAGGCGTTCGACCCGAACAATATTCTGAATCCGGGCAAAATGTTCGCCAAATCGGCGCGTAAAAGGGTGGTGCTGCACCGTGGCTAAAACGCTAAGCGATTTGATTCCGACGCACGGCGATCGCGCCGGACTGGCGACGACGCTCAAGAACGCGCTCGATTACGATCAGCTGACGAACTGCATGCGCTGCGGGTTTTGCCTGCCGGCCTGCCCGACGTTTCGCGAGACGGGCTTCGAGGCGGAATCGCCGCGCGGCCGGATCGCCTTGATGAAGGCGGTCGCCGACGGCCTGATGGATCCGGACGAGGCGTTCGAGACCCAGATGAACCACTGCCTCGGCTGCCGGGCCTGCGAGCCCGCTTGTCCCGCCGACGTCAAGTACGGCCAGCTGCTGGAGCAGGCGCGCGACTCCGTCGAGAAGCATACGACGACGCACCGCTGGTGGGTGAAGGCGGCTCGCAAAACCGCGTTCGAGGGCATGTTCCCCCATCAGAACCGGATGCGCCTGCTCGGCGGCGCGCTGCAAATGTACCAGCGGACCGGCCTGCGCAAGCTGGTGCGCGGCGCCGGGCTGATGAAGCTGTTCCCGGAGCACATGCGGGACATGGAAGCGATCCTGCCCGACGCGTCGTACAAAGGCGTCGTCGAGCGGATCGGCGCGTTCCATCCGGCGAAGGGCGAGCGGATCGCGACGGTCGGTTTGTTCCGCGGCTGCATCATGGACGTCCTGTTCACGGAGACGAACAAAAACACGGTCGAACTCCTGAACGAAGCTGGCTTCGACGTCGTCATTCCGGAAACGCAAAATTGTTGCGGCGCGCTGCATGCGCACAGCGGCGAGCAGGAGGGCGCGAAGGCGCTGGCGAAGCGCAACATCGCGGCGTTCAAGGCGGCCGGCGTCGACTGGATCGCGTCCAACGCGGGCGGCTGCGGGGCGCTGCTCGTGGAATACGACCATTTGCTGCATGACGATCCGCAGTGGAAGGACGATGCCCGCTGGTTCGCGAAGCGGAGCGTCGACGTCAGCAAGCTGCTCGTGGAGCACGGCCGGCTGCGGACCGTCGCGCAGGCGGCCGTCGCCGCCGGCGCGGGCGCGATGATCGGCGGCACCGGCGCTTCGGCGGTGTCCGCGCACGCGCACGCAAGCAGCGGCCATGGCTCGGCATCGGGCGGCTGCGGCGGATCATGCAGCGGCGGCGTCGGATTCGCGTCGGACGAGAAGGTCCGCATCACGTACCAGGACTCCTGCCACCTGCGCAACGTGATGCGCTCCCCGGAGGCGCCGCGCAAGCTGATGCGCAGCGTGGCGAACGCCGAGTTCGTCGAGCTAGCGGAAGCAGACCGCTGCTGCGGCTCGGCCGGGATCTACAATCTGACGCAGCCGCAGATGGCGGGCCGGATTCTCGACCACAAGATGGAGCACGTGAAACGGACCGAAGCCCGTTATTTGCTGACGAGCAATCCCGGCTGCCTGCTGCAGATGAAGAACGGCATCGAGAAGCACGGCATGAGCGGGCAGATGGAAGCCCTGCATCTGATTGATTTTCTGCATGAACGGATTTGCGCGAAGGACTGACCGTCAATCGCTTGAGCGGGCGCCTTGATGCTTGGGTTTGGCGGTTCGTGCCAATGAGCGGTTGCGCACGAACGAGGCGAAAAGGATGCGCCGGTTCGCGGCATGAATGACCTTCGTCGTCACGGAATCCTCAAAATACGGATAACCCCTCGTCGCATATAGTGGAATAACGACAGGTACAGGGGGGCTCCGCATGCATGCATTCAAATCGCTCCTGACCAAGACGCTGATCCGGCTGTTCACCGCCTTCTTCGTTTATCCGGCGATCCTGTTCGCCTGCCTGGTGCTCGGCTTCACGTCTTCGTGGAAATCCGGGACCGTCATGCTCGTCTCTTCGCTGCTGCTGCTACTCGTGCTGAAGCGCGAAGCGGCCGCCATCCGTCCGGCGGGCGTCTGGCGCAAGTCGCGGAATCGCAAGCCGCGCGGATCGCCGCACGGGAAGCGGGCGCTCGGCTATTTTCCGGGCGCGTCGGACTCGCCTGCCTCTCCGCTGCAGCTAAGCGAGATTTATTCCGACATCGCCGCGCAGCTGCGGGAACAGGAGGCGCTGCTCGCGCTGCTTAGAACGGTGGACGGCAAGCCCGTCGGCAAACATCCGGAGGGCTGCCGGTGTTCGAGCTGCGATCCGGCGTTTCAGGGGCCGAATAAGTAAAGCAATGATCGAACCGCCAATGCGTGCCGAGAGGCTCGGATTGGCGGTTTTTTTTTTGCAGGATAAGAACCATGAAACCAGTGATGGGCACGGTTTCGCCATAACGCCACGCATGCTGGTCAATCTCCCAAGAAAGCGGTGAAATCAAGTCGTCGGCTATTTGCCGTAATTTCGTTATCCATGCCGCCGGCTTAAAATCGGCGGTTATTTTGCATTTCCCGAAATCCAACTATTGACAATCGGAACAATTACTGATTATACTGTGTATATGAATATATACAGTATATAAAGCGGAAGGAGCTGGGACGATGTCGACTTGGCAAGGCGCGTTGACGCTGCTTCGTTCCGAGGGACGCCGGTCGTGGGGCGGATTGCTCGTGACGATGTTTTTCTTCGCGTACATCAGCGTGGTCATGATGCCGTTGTTTCAGAACCTGCTGGATCACGGGGGCAAGGGCGCGTACGGCTCGATCGGCAATTTTCTGTATTTGACTCTCCTGCCCAACATGGCCTTCATCTTGAACCGCAGCGTGATTCATTATTGGAGCCGGGATCCGTACTCGCGGAAGCTTGCGTATTGGCGCACGCTGCCGATCAGCTGGAATGCCATCGTGCTGTCCAGGATGCTGCAGCTCTGTATCGTGCTCACGATCGTTTCGGTATTTTTCTTTACCGTGCAGTACGCGATTCTGAACGAGCTCCGCGAGCTGATGGCGCCGGGCGAATATATCGTCTATGCGCTGATCTGGTACGGCTACGCCTTGACTCTCGGCGCCACCTATGCGTTTTTCGAGCAAACGTTGGGCGGAAAAGCCTATTTGGCGGTTTGCCACGGCTATTTGATCTTCTATTTGCTGGTCGGGGTCGTGCTGTGGCGGACGGATACGGATCTGCTGTACCGGACGATCGAGGCTTCCCGCGGTCATGAATGGACGTGGCCCGTCATGTCGCTTCTGCTGGGCGCAGCGGCTACGGTTCTTATCGGGCTCCTGATTCGAAAGCAGCTTGCGAAGCGCAATCTCTATCATTAAGCGGGCTCGACATTCGAAGAAAGGGTGGTCGCGGTGTGGATACCGATACAACTAAATGAACAAAGCGCAGAGCCGTTGTACCACCAGATCGAAGTGCAGCTCCGCGCATTCATCGTCAGCGGGCAGATGCCCGAAGGCACGCTGCTGCCCTCGATCCGCGAGCTGGCGCAGTTGACGAAGTGCAGCGTCATTACGGTCCGGCGCGTCTATCAGGACCTGGAGAACGAAGGCTTGCTCCGCACGAGGCAGGGAACGGGCACGTTCGTGGCCAAGGTCGACGAGACGCTTCGGGACACGCAGCGGCGAAGCACGGTCATCGAAGCGATCGAGGCGGCGGTGGACGCCGGGATCCGGGTACATTTTACCGACGAGGAGATGATGGAGATGCTGCGCGAGGTGCTTGAGCGAAAACGGGCGGCGGCGGCCTTGGCAGAACGGCAGGGCGCGCCGTCGGACGAAGGAGGGGAACCGGCATGACGACGGAAACGGCGGTAGCGATCGAGGGCTTGGTGCAGCGAAGGGCGCATTTCGAGCTGGGTCCGGTCGACTTGAACATTCCGAAGGGATACGTGACGGCGATCGTCGGGCCGAACGGCTCGGGCAAGAGTTCGCTGTTCCGGCTGATGCTGGGGCTGGCGCGCCCGGACTCGGGCGGCGTGCGGCTGCTCGGGGAGCGGGTCGGCGACGGAGACCGGATGTCGATCAAGACGCGAATCGGGTACGTGCCCGAAGAGGCGATCGATATCGAGGACCGCCTTAGCGGCGAGGCAAAATCGGCCTTCGTGCGGCAGTGGTATCCCGGCTGGGACGTGAACTATTACCGGGAGCTGCTGCGGCGCTTCGAGGTCGATCCCGCGCTCAAGCTGGGCAAAATGTCCAAGGGCATGCGGCGCAAGTTCGACCTGTCGCTCGCCATGGCGCATCATCCGGAGCTACTGCTGCTGGACGAACCTTCCTCGGGACTGGATCCGATCGCGTGGAAGACGATGATCGACGCGCTCCACCGCTTCATGGAGCGGGGCGACCGCACGATCGTCATGGCCTCCCATATCATCGACGAAGTGCGCAGGCTCGCGGATTACATCGTGTTCGTCGCGCAGGGCCGGGTGCTCGGCATGTACGAGAAGGACGCGCTGTTGGAAGCTTGGCAGACGATGTACGTCGATGCAGGCGGCAGGACGCTGCCGTGGAAGGAGATGCCCGGTTACCGCAGCTGCGACTTGGCGGGCGGCGCGACGTATAAAGTCGTGACGGAGCAAGCCTTCGAAGCGGAGCAGTGGCTGGCCGCGGCCGGAGCGGTGCTGGTCAGCAAGCGGAAATTGGAGCTGGACGACATCCTGTTGAATCTAACCGAACATGCGAGAGGAGTTTACTAATCATGAATGCTTTATCGCTGGAACAGGTTTTCAAGCAGTACGGCGCCAAAACCGCCGTGAACGGCATCAGCTTCGACGTCGGCCAGGGCGAGATCTACGGCCTGCTCGGCGCGAACGGCGCGGGCAAAACGACGACGATGCGTATGGTCCTCGGTCTCATCTATCCCGATTCAGGCAAGATCCGTTATGGCGGCAAGGCTTACTCCAAGGAGCTGCTGCAAGGGCTCGGCTATCTGCCCGAGGAACGCGGCCTCTACCCGAAGGTGAAGGTCAGCGATCAGATTCTCTATCTTGCGCAGCTCCGCGGCATGTCCCGCAAGGATGCGGACGCGAACCTGAAGCGTTGGCTGGATCGGTTCGGCGTGCCGGAGTATTACGGCAAGAAGGTCGAGGAGCTGTCGAAAGGCAATCAGCAGAAAATCCAGTTCATCGCGGCGGTCATCCATCATCCGCGCATCGTCATCATGGACGAAGCGTTCAGCGGCCTCGATCCCGTCAACGTCGAGCTGTTGAAGTCGACGGTCAAGGAGCTTCGCGACAGCGGTTCTTCGATCCTGTTCTCCACGCACCGGATGGAGCATGTCGAGGAGCTGTGCCGCAACATTACGATTTTGCACAAATCCAACCCCGTGCTGCAGGGGAATTTGAAAGCGATCAAGAAGCAATTTCCGCGGGAGCGCGTCATTCTGGCGACGGACGGCGACGTGACCGGCTTGGAAGCGGTCGGCGGCGTCACGGGCATAACGCGCCATGAATACGGCTACGAGCTGATGATCGCCGACGAGGCCGCCGGCCGGCCGATCCTGGAGCTGGCGATGACGCAGACGAATGTCACGCGCTTCGAAATCATGGAACCGACGCTCAATGAAATCTTTATTAAGACGGTAGGTGAGAACCATGAATAACGGATTTTGGACGGTTGTCGGCTTCACGGCGAAGAACAAGCTGCGGGGCAAAGCGTTTGTCGTCACGACGATCATTATCGCGGTCATCATGAGTATCGGCATCAATTTGCCGTATATTATCTCGCAGTTCAGCGGCGAGGGCAAACCGACGGCGGTCGGGTACCTGGACAGCGCGGCCGACAAGGCGCAATCGCAGTTGTTCACCTCGACGCGCATCGTCGCGCTGCTTGATACTTATTACGATGCGCAGGAGAAGCCGGAGCTGAAGTTCGTGCCGATCGCGGACGCGGGCTCCGCGGACGCGAACGAGCAGGCGCTGAAGCAGGCGGTGTCGGACGATCTCGTCGACGGGTACATCGATTTCGCGCCGGATCCGGAGAGCGGGTTCCCGGCCGTAACGTATAAATCCGAGAGCCTGATGGAAACGAAGGTGTCGCAGTCGCTCTCGACGGCGCTGCAGGCGGTGAAGATGGAGGCGGTCATCGACAGCGGCGGCCTCAGCGACGAGCTGAAGGCGTTGCTGACGAAACCCATCAAGCTCGATACCGTCCAAATTTCCACCGGCGAAGGCGCAGGCTCCATCGGCAACGGCAAGTCGTCCGAGCAGCAGGGCATGGACATGGCCACGGTCTACGTCATTATCTTCATGCTGTTCATGGCGATCATGATCAGCGGCCAAATGATCGCGAGCGAGATCACGGCGGAGAAAAGCTCGCGCGTCATGGAAATCCTGATCACGAGCGTGGCGCCGCTGAAGGCGATGTTCGGCAAGATTCTCGGCATGTTCCTCGTCGTGCTGGCGCAGCTGGCGGCGTACATCGTCGTGATCATCGTCAACATGACGCTGCCGCAGAACGCCGACACCCTGAGCGGCTACGGCATCTCGCTGGATCTGATCGATCCCGCTCTGCTCGTGTACGCCATCCTGTTCTTCTTGACCGGCTTCTTCCTGTTCGCGACGCTGTTCGCGGCGGTCGGCTCGATCGTCAGCCGCACGGAGGATCTCGGCCAGGCGGTGCTGCCGATCACGATGCTGTCGCTCGCGGGCTTCTACATCTGTATCTTCAGCGGCCTCAACAGCCCGGGCTCCATGCTGATCAAAGTGTCGTCGTTCATCCCGTTCTTCTCGCCGTACGCGATGGTCGTCCGGCTCGGCCTGTCCGACCCGCCGCTCTGGCAGGTGTGGCTGTCGATCGTCATCCTGCTGGCCTCGATCCTGGCCTGCGGCTGGCTGTCCGCGAAGATCTACCGCGCCGGCGTGCTGATGTACGGCAAGAAGCCGTCGATGAAGGAGTTGTTCAAGGCGATGCGGGCGTACCGGTAGGTCCTATAAGCTTCGCTATCATCATCTTCTTTCTTCAATTTGAGTTCATCCATGTAAAGGCCAGTCAGATCAAACCCTTGATCTGACTGGCCTTTTTTTATTATGGGAATGAAATGCCGTTGGCCCTGGCGATCGGGTAATTCATAATTCCGATTGATTAACTTTGAATTGTTCGTTATGATAACATTTAACAAAAGCTGTAATCTGAACAAATATACTGAATATGTCCGTTTTCATACATATAATCCTCTTTTGTATTATTTCTAATAGGAAGGCGTGATTCGCATGACCGAGGTCCGAACGGATCGCCGAATTCATAAGACGAAACTGCATATCGTGAGTGCTTTTTTGTCATTATGCGAGAAGAGGAAATTCGATTCGATCGTGATCAAAGACATTACGGAAGCCGCGGATATTAGCCGTTCTACGTTTTATGCGCATTTCCAAGACAAATACGTGCTGATGGAACAAATCGTTAAAGACAAGCTTGCAGAGTTGATCAACCTTTACGAGAGCAAAAAAGCCGCGATTCACGCCTATGTGCCGCAACAGGAGACGCCCGACCCGTATTTTACGTTCCTGTTCGAACATTTGGCCGAGCATGCTCCCTCCTATCGGATCCTGTTATTGCATGTGCCGGAATCCGGATTCGAAGAGCGGCTGATCGAAACCGTCCAAAACACCATTAGCCTGCGAATCGACAATAACCGAATGGACCAGAAGCAGCCGATTCCATTAGACATTTTGCTTGAAAGCATGGCGTTCTGGATCGGCGGAACGGCGATATCCTGGTTAAAGCAGGGCATGATCTATTCGCCGAACTATATGGCAATCCAAATGAGCAGGCTTGCCGCGATGGGATTTTATCAAGCGATGAATTACAGGGCAAACAAATAATCGCTTCTTGTAGGATTGAAAGAGCAGTACCGTTCACATCTTGAAAAAGTGTCCGAAAAACGCCAGAAGTCGGCTTTTTGTTTGTTGACCCTTTGTCGGATGCCAGCTAAGATATAGCCAATACCTGAGTTAATGCATCGGAATTATCAGTTATGGTGAAGGAGGTGAACGGGTGAGAGGCGATGAGTTTCTGAAGAGCTTGGACGACGGGCGAACGGTCTGGTTGAACGGCAGCAAGGTTCCCCGGGTGGAAACGCATCCTGCCTTTCGCGGGACGCTCGGTACGATTCGCGGTCTCTTCAACACGCTGGATGATCCCGAGCTTCGCGCGCAGGCCGGTTTTCGAATCGCGGGACGAGAAGCGTATGCGCACAGTTCATTTCTGATTCCCCGCACGCCGGAGCAGCTCGCCCAGCGAAGTCAATCCTTTGCCTTTTGGTCCAAACAGTGCAACGGCATGATGAGCAGGCTTTCCGATTACGCGCGTTCGTTCATAACCGGTTGGTATGCGGCGCGAAATGAGCTTGATCGTTTGGATCCCGGCTTTGCCCATAAAATCTCGGCTTATTATGAAACGGCCCGGGACAACGACCTCTTTCTGACGACAGCCATTATCGATCCTCAAATCGACCGATCCAGCGGCCTTGACGATGACCGCATCGCATCGCGGTTTCTGCATGTCGTCAAGGAAACGAGCGAAGGCATCGTGGTGAGAGGGGCCAAAATGATCGCCACCGGAGCGCCCTATACGCATGATTTCGTGATCTTCTCGTTTCTTAAGCTGGAACAGGCTCATCGGGAGCATGCGCACGTCCTGATCGTCCCGGCCAATTCCCAGGGCCTGCATATCGTCTGCAGGCAATCGTTCGCCAGCGAGAAAGAACATGATTCGCCCCTAAGCGCCAGGTATGACGAGATGGATGCCGTTCTCTTTTTCGATGACGTATTGATTCCTTGGGAACGCGTCTTGATGTACGGCGATGCGGAGAAAGTGATGGCGCTGAGGGCGAACACGACTACGAATGCCCTCGCGTTCCATCAAAATATCGTGCGCTACGTCGCCAAGCTCGAATTTATCACCGGGGTGGCGTTTGCGATTGCGGAAGCCATCGGGGTCGGCGGATTTCTGCATATCCAAGAAAAGCTTGGCGAGCTGCTGACGCAAATCGATTGCATGAAGGCGCTCGTCATTGCTTCCGAGGCACAAGCCAAGGTGGACGGGAACGGCGTGTTGGTCCCGGAATTGTCCTATATCCATACCGCAAGGAACATCGGGACGAAGTTTTATCCGCGCGCGGTCGAGATTTTGCAGCAAATAGGCGGCGGAGGGTTTGTCCAGGTTCCTTCCAGCATCGAAGATTTCTACGGTACGATTTCCGAGTTGATGAGCCAGTACTTCGAGGGCGCCACGGTCAGCGCGGAGAAAAAAGTGCAATTGTTCAAGCTTGCCTGGGATCTGATCGGCAGCCCGCTGGGAGCCAGGCATGAACTTTACGAGCGGTTTTACGCGGGAGATCCCGTGCGGGGCTTCGCCAACCAGTACCTGTATCACGATAAAGAAAGTCTGACGGCTCCGATCTGGAAGTTGATCAAAGACTCCGCCAAGCGCGGGGCTGTCAGCAATTGAATACTGGAACCGATCAACCGGACAACCGGAGACCTCCAGCCTCTTCAGGCATGCAGGTCTTATTTTTATTCCGTGGAAAGGCCGCGTTGACCGCATGTTCGCCGAAATCGAAAAGCCAGGAGGAACGATATGGGAAAAAGCAAAGGCGTCTGGGGATTCGCGTCCGACCGTTACGAAGGGCTGGCCGAGCGGTTCAGACCTGTCTTCCAACGCATTCGCGCAGGCGCCGTCGATCGGGAATTAAGCCGGAAACTGCTGCACGAAGAAATTAATCTGCTCCGGGAGAGTCGTTTCGGAGCCTTGCGAATTCCCGAGGAGGAGGGGGGCTTCGGCGTATCGGTCCCCGAATTGTTCCATTTGCTGATCGAGTTGTCGGAAGCCGAATCCAATGTCACGCAAGCCTTGCGAATCCATTTCGGATTCGTCGAGCGCATTCTGAATTTGCCGGACGGCGACCGCAGGCTCCGATGGCTGAAGCGGATCGCGGACGGCGCCATTGTCGGGAACGCCTTAACGGAAATCGGCAGCGCGCAGGTCGGCAGTTATAATACGAAGCTGGCCTTGCGCGAGGATGGCCTTCGATTAAGCGGGACCAAGTATTATTCCACCGGCACCCTTTACGCGGATTGGATCGTCGTCGGCGCCGCGGCGGAACAAGGCGACGTCGTGACGGCGATGGTTCCGTCGACGGCGAGCGGCGTCGACATCGTCGACGATTGGGAAGGCTTCGGTCAGACGTTGACGGGAAGCGGCACGACCGTCTTCCGGGAGACGCCGGTGGAAGCGGACGACGTGTTCGCGCGCGAAACGTATCCCAAGTACGCGACGGCGTTTGCCCAAATGGTTCATTTGTCCACGCTGGCCGGAATAGCCCGCGCGGCGGCGATCGACGTCGCCGCGTCGATTGCCGAACGCCGGCGAACGTATTCGCATGCGGCCGCCGGCCGGTCCAGCGAGGATCCGCAAGTGCTGCAAGTGGCGGGGCGGGTGCATAGCCAAGCCTATGCGGCCGGGGCGCTCGTGCTTAAGGCGGCCGAAGCGGTGCAGCGCGCTTACGAGGCGCGGAACGCGGCGGATGCCGAGGACAACGCGAACGTCGAGGCGGAGATCGAAGTCGCGCAAGCGCAGACGGTCGTTGCCGGACTGGTGCTCGACGCCGTAGCTGCCATTTTCGATGCGCTGGGCGCATCGGCGACGATGCGATCCAAAGCGCTGGATCGTTATTGGCGCAACGCCAGAACGATTGCTTCCCATAATCCGCTGATCTATAAAGAACGGATCGTCGGCGATTATGCCGTGAACGGCACGCATCCGCCTTTCGCCTGGCAAACGGGCATCGGGTCGCCTTCACGAACCGCCCCGACGGCCGGGGACAACAACGGCGTTCGGCCCGGTCCGCCGTCCTAGGCGCTATTTTCTCATCTATCAATCTCAATGAAGGAGCGGTAAAAAATGAAAAAATCAAATCGCTTCACCGCACTCGTCGTCATCCTGGCGCTCGCCTTCCTGGTCGCGGCTTGCGGGAAGGGTAAAACGGACGATGAGGCGGCGACGGCAAACCCGGAGGATAAAATCATTCATCATGTGATGAGCGATGCGGGATTCAACGGCGAAATCGTGAAAATTTTAAAAGCGGAGCTGGCCAAAGACGGCTACGAGCTGGATTACGTGATCGTCAACGACATCATTCAACCGAACAAAATCGTCAACGACGGTCAAGCGGATACGAATTCCTTTCAGCACGAAGCGTATTTCGACCAGTTCGTCAAGGATCAGGGTCTTAAGAACATTTCCAGAGCCTTTTACACGACGTTCACGCCTTCCGGGCTTTATTCGAAAAAGTTCAAGTCGTTCAAGGAAGTTCCCGACGGCGCATTGATCGGCATACCCGTCGATCCGGCCAACAACGGACGCGCCTTATTCATGCTGCGGGATCTGGGCTTGCTGAAGCTCAAAGACGGCGTGGACGTCATTCATGCAACGCTGAAAGATATTACGGATAATCCGCATAAATTCAAATTCATGGAAGTGGATCAGCTGATGCTCCAGCGTACGCTGGATGACGTGGACGTAGGCTTCTTGTTTGCCGGAACGGCCGTTCAAATGGGCTATAAGCCCAAGCAGGACGCCTTGGCGCTGGAAGACGGCAAAGATCTGCCGTACAAAGGGATCGTGGCCGTGAACAACAAGCTGCTCGGCACGCCTAAAATCAAGGCGCTGCAAAAAGCGTACGAGAGCCAAGCCATTAAAGATTTCTACAAGGAAAAATACGGCGATGCCATCGAGGTCTTGGATGATTTGAATAAATGACGATGGGGAGGGCTTATCATGATTACCCTGCACAATGTAAGCAAGACGTTCGCGACCGCGGAGGGACCGCTTCACGCGGTATCCTCCGCCGCGCTTGAAGTGGAGCAAGGCGATATCTACGGGCTGATCGGCTTTAGCGGAGCCGGCAAATCGACGCTTCTCCGCACGATCAATTTGCTGGAAAGACCGGACGAAGGCCGCGTGATCGTCGACGGCGAGGAGCTCACCGCTTTGCCGCTTCGGGAGCTGCGGAGGAGAAGGCTTTCGATCGGCATGATTTTTCAGCATTTTAACCTGCTCAATAACCGGAACGTCTACGATAACGTCAGCTTCCCGCTGGAGATCGCCAAGGTTCCGAAAGCCCAGCGCAGGCAGCGTATCGAGAGCTGCCTGGAGATGGTCGGCTTGTCCGACAAGGCCAAGGCGTTTCCGGCCAAATTAAGCGGCGGACAGAAGCAGCGGGTCGCCATCGCGCGCGCGTTGGCCGGCAATCCGAAGATTTTGCTTTGCGACGAGCCGACGTCTTCGGTGGATCCGCAAACGACCGGCAGCATCTTGGCCGCGCTTCGGGAGATCAACCGGAATCTAGGCATCACCATCGTGATCGTGACCCATGAGATGAATGTCGTGAAAGCGATCTGCAATAAAGTGGCCGTGATGGAGCAAGGAAAAATCGTCGAGAAATTCGACTTGCGCGAGAAGAATATCGTGCCGCAGTCCCCTATCGCCCAATACTTATTCAAGAACGAGATTACGTTGGCGCGCGAAATGGAGGCCAGCTATGCTTAGCAATATTAGCAGCGCTTGGCCAGAGCTGGTTCAGGCCCTGCTGGAGACGTTGTATATGTTGGTCCTGACGATACCGATCGCGGTCGCGATCGGTACTCCGCTCGGAACCGTACTGTTCCTGACCCGTCCGAATTCCTTTCTGAAATGGCCAAAATTTTACGTGATTCTCAACGGTTTCGTCAATTTGATCCGTTCGTTTCCCTTCCTGATCCTTATGATCGCGATTATTCCGTTTACCCGAATGGTTGTCGGCACGGCGCTTGGGACAACGGCGGCGACCGTTCCGATGATTATCAACGCGGTTCCGTATTTCGCCCGATTTATCGAGCAGATTCTGCTGGACGTGAATCGCGGGGTCGTGGAAGCCGCGGAGTCGATGGGCGCCAATAAATTCCAGATCGTGTGGAAGGTGCTGTATACGGAGGCCCGCTCCGGGATTGCCAACGCGGTCACCATCGTCACGGTAAGCTTTCTGTCCTATTCGACGGTCGCGGGACTCGTCGGCGGCGGGGGGATCGGCGATTTTGCCATTCGCTACGGGTATTACCGCTATCAGACCGACGTGATGTTCGTGACGATCATCATTATGGTGCTGTTCGTCCAGGCGTTTCAGTTCGCGGGGAACTACGTCGTTCGTAAATTGGATAAACGCTTGTAAGGAAGGAGCTTATGACCATGCCCAAAAAAATTCATCTGAATGCGTTCGAGATGAACTGCGTCGGCCATATCGTGCACGGACTTTGGCGCCATCCGGATAATAACCGGCATCGGTACACCGATATCCGTTATTGGACCGAGCTTGCGGAACTGCTGGAACGCGGGAAGTTCGACGCCTTGTTTTTGGCGGATGTCGTAGGGGTCTACGATGTGTACAAACAAGGAGCGGAAACCGCGATTCGCGAGGCGGTACAGATTCCTTGCAACGATCCGCTGCTCGTCGTCCCTCCGATGGCGCTCGTCACGAAGCATCTTGCTTTCGCCGTCACGTTCTCCACGACGTACGAGAAGCCCTTCGCGCATGCGAGACGGATGTCGACGCTCGATCATCTGACCAAAGGCAGGATCGCGTGGAATGTCGTCACCTCTTATTTGCCCAGCGCGGCCCGTAATTTCGGACTGGAGCAGATGATCGCCCATGACGAACGCTACGAGATCGCGGAGGAATACCTGGACGTCTGCTATAAGCTGTGGGAAGGAAGCTGGGAGGACGATGCGGTCATTCGCGATGTCGAACGGGGGATCTACACGGATCCCGGGAAGGTGCATCTCGTTCGCCATGAGGGCCGTTACTTCAACGTGCCCGGACCGCACTTGAGCGAGCCTTCCGTTCAGCGAACGCCGGTCATCTACCAGGCCGGCAGTTCCGCGCGCGGGCGCGCGTTTGCCGCCAAGCATGCCGAGGCCGTCTTTCTTGGAGGCGGGAGCATCCCGGCGTTGAAGCGCTACGCGGATGACATTCGCGCTCAAGCGGCCGCCAACGGCCGCGACCCGGCGCATATCAAGCTGATGACGGGCCTGCTTGCGATCGTGGGACGAACGCGGGAAGAGGCGCAGGGGAAGCTCGAGCGTTTTCAATCCCTGTACAGCCTGGAAGGCGTACTGGCGCATTACGGCGGCGGCAGCGGATACGACTTATCCGCCTATGCCCCCGATGACGTTCTGACCTATGCGGAAACGAACCACGGGCAGACGGCCGCGGCTCAATTCACCAAGGAAAGCCCGCGTCCCAAAACCGTTCGCGAGGTGAAGGAGACGTTAGGAACGCTCGGCGGGCGGGGATTGTTCGTGGTCGGAACGCCCGAGGAGGTCGCCGACCGTATCCAGTACTGGGTGGAAGAAACCGGGATCGACGGCTTCAATGTCATCCAAATGCTCTCCCCCGATACCCTGCGCGATTTTATCGAGCTGGTCGTTCCCGTGCTGCAGCGCAGAGGATTGTTTCGAGAAGATTATGAAGAAACGACGTTGCGCGAACGCCTGTTGGGATCGGAGATTCGGCGGTTGCCTGCAGGCCATCCCGGCGCTGCCTACCGCAAACAGACTACTTTGACATAATTGGAGGCTGCGTATGTCGATTCGTATAGATGCTTTGCAATCCGAGGAGCCGAGCGTGCCGCATGCCCTGGCGCTGGCGTACGCGCTGGGGGAATTGCCCTTGGATCTTCGCCGTAACGAAATCCCGATCGCCCGGAATGCCGGTTCCTTCCTGCTGCGCAGAAACGAGGGGAATGACGACTTCCTCGCATTCGAGCATCCTGTCCGGGCGCTTGGGCGATTAGCGGCAGGAGAAAAGATCGCGGTAATCGGTCTGCAATTGCAGGAGCGGCATAAGGTCGTCCTCGTGCGTTCGGGATCCGCGCTGCGTACCGTGGCCGATCTTAAAG
This sequence comes from Paenibacillus sp. J22P277, assembly GCF_059383675.1. NCBI lineage: Bacteria > Bacillati > Bacillota > Bacilli > Caryophanales > Paenibacillaceae > Paenibacillus > Paenibacillus sp. J22P277. The sequence continues at coordinate 722,186 of NZ_JBXENS010000004.1, read as the reverse complement.
GGGTGGGCATCGGGATCGCGGGTCGCGATCCTTCGGCGATCGGATTGCGGAAGCGGGAAGCGGCCGGACTGATGGACGACGCGCTGAGACGGGCCGGCTTGCCGGTTGGAGCGCCGGTTTGGCTGGAGCTGCCCGCCGAGCGCGTTCATGACGATGCGGTCACAGGAAGCGGCGAACTTCACGCACTGCTGCATGGCAAAGTAGAGGCGGTGTACGTCGAACGCGCGGTTTCGCCCGAAACGCGGCAATTGCTGGGCGTTCGGGAATTGGAGGGCTTTCTTCCTGCCGCCCCGGAGCTTACGGCACTGATCGTGACGTCGCGGTGGCTTAAGGAGCGGCCGGAAGACATCGAACGTCTGCTCGCGCATATCCATTTGGCTGCCGAATGGGCGATTCGCCATCCCGCGGAAGCGCATCGATTGGCGGCCAAGCAGCTCGGCGTTCCCGAGCAAGCGATCGGTTCCTTTTATTCGGAGCGGCTTCATCGGCAATTCGGAGTCGACCTGGCCGAGCGGAAGTGGGGTCGCCTCGTCAGTCTTCGCAAGGAATTGCAGGCGGGCGGATGGCTGCAGGGCGAGCTCGCGTTGGATCCTTCGCAAGGGCATGCCGTTCTTCGGAAGGCCGCGGCAATCGCGGAAAGCGGGGAAATCGAGCGGCCCCAAAAGGAGCCGCTTTCGCTTTATTCGGAACGCGATCTGCCGCTATCGTTTTTTTTCGAACGGCCGCCGGCGCGTAGGCTGCATAGCGATGAAGAGGCTTTGGCGGCTGCGCGGACGTTCGCGGATGAGATTCGTGCCGGCGCGTCGGACCGCGATCGCGGGCGCAGTCTGCCGCTGACGGAAATGCGGCGGCTGGCCGAGCTCGGCTTGCTTGGACTTGTCGTGCCCAAAGCGTACGGCGGGCCTGAAGTAAGCACGCGCACGCTCGTCGACGTCTTTAAAATCATTTCGCACGCGGACGGATCCATTGGCCAAATTCCGCAAAACCATCATTTTTTCGTCAAGACGATCGAGTTGATCGGCAGCGAGGAACAAAAGAGCTTTTTTTTCCGCGAGGTGCTGCAAGGCGCTCAATTCGGCAACGGATTGGCGGAGCGGAGCCGCGGCAAAGGGGAAAGAAAGATCAAAACGTCCATTCGCCGGCCGGACGGGGACAGCGCGTACGAGCTGAACGGCAGCAAGTTTTACTCGACGGGAGCGTTGTATGCCCACTGGCTTCCCATCACCGCTTTAAACGAAGCCGAGCAGCGGGTGACCGCTTTCGTGCCGCGGCATGCGGCCGGCGTGACCGTGCTTGACGATTGGTCGGGGATCGGACAGCGCACGACGGCGAGCGGCAGCGTGGTGCTTCGCGACGTCGAGGTGCCGGAGATGCAGGTGCTGCCGCATTGGAAAATATTCGAGGGTCCGCAATACTTCTCGCCGTTCGGTCAAATCATGCATGCGGCCATCGACTTCGGCATCGCGCGCGCGGCCTTGGAAGATGCCGCGGCGTTCGTGCGATCCCATACGCGTCCGGCCTACGGCAGCGGCGTCGCCACGGCGGCCGAGGAGCCCGATCTGATCCGCCGCTTCGGAGAACTCGGCATTCGCCTGCAGGCGTCCGAAGCCTTGTTGGATCGTGCCGCCGAGGCGATCGACCGGGCGCGGGCCGAAATAAACGCGCAAACCGCCGGCCATGCGGCGCTGACCGTGGATTCGGCGAAGTGGCTCGTGACGGAGACGGCGATCGAGATCACGAATGCGCTCTTCGAAGTAGCCGGCACTTCCTCCATGGATCGCAAACATAATTTTGACCGTCATTGGCGCAACGTTCGCATCCATACCCTTCACGATCCCGCCCGGCTTAAGCTGCATCATGTCGGGAAGTGGTTTTTGAACGGGGTCTATCACGAATATAAAATATAGGCGTACTCTAACGCAAAGGCGGCACGTGCAATGGGAAAACGAATGATCATGAACGCGTTCGACATGAACGGCGCGATGCATAATTCGCACGGCTTATGGAAGCATCCCGACAGCGAGCGGCATCGCTACACCGAATTATCGTATTGGGCGGAGATGGCGCGGCTGCTGGAACGGGGGAAATTCGACGCCTTGTTTTTTGCGGACGTGGTCGGCATCTACGATGTCTACAAGCAAAGCCGGGAGCCGGCCATCCGGGATGCCGTGCAGGTTCCGCTTAACGATCCCGCGCTTATCGTGCCCGCGATGGCTGCCGTTACGGAACATTTGTCGTTCGCCGTTACCGTCACGACGACGTACGAGCATCCTTATGCGCACGCGAGGCGCTTCACCACGCTGGATCATTTGACGAACGGCAGAATCGCCTGGAATATCGTGACGTCTTACTTGCCGAATGCCGCTTTGAATCATGGTTTGGCCAAAATGATCCGCCACGACGACCGTTACGAGCTGGCCGACGAGTTCCTGGAGGTCGTCTATAAGCTGTGGGAAGGCAGTTGGGAGGCGGACGCCGTGGTTAGGGATGTCGAGCGCGGCGTGTATGCGGAGCCGGGAAAGGTGCATCAAATTGACCATGAAGGCCGGTTTTTCCGCGTGCCCGGCCCGCATTTGTCCGAACCGTCGCCGCAGCGGACGCCGGTCTTGTACCAAGCGGGAAGCTCGGAGCGGGGCCGCGATTTTGCGGCCAAGCATGCGGAGTGCGTGTTCGTCGGGGGGAATTCCAAGGCGTCGCTCAAGTCCGCGATCGAGGATATTCGTAACAAAGCCGAACGATTGGGCCGGGATCCTCGGAGCATCAAGATGTTGACGGGTCTGAATGCGATCGTCGGACACACGAGAGAGGAAGCAGAAAATAAGCTGAAGGCCTATGCCGCGCTATGGAGCGGGGAAGCGGCGCTTGCCCAATTCGGAGGCTCCAGCGGCTATGATCTGTCCGCGTACGCGCCCGACGAATATCTCGCGTACAAAGCGACGGATCACGGGCAAAGCCGGGCCGCGCAATTCACCAAACAGGTTCAGAACCGCCTTACGGTGAGGGAGGTCATCGAGCGGATCGGAACGCTGGACAGCCGGCAGGGGCGATTGCTGACGGGAACGCCGGCGGATATCGCGGACGCCATGCAGGAGCAGATGGAGGAAACCGGGCTGGACGGGTTTAATCTTGCTCATCTGGTCACGCCGGGAAGCTTGCGCGAATTCGTCGATCTCGTGGTTCCCGAGCTCCAGCGACGGGGGATCTATCAGAAAGACTATGAACCGGGAACGATGCGGGAAAAGCTCTTCGGTCCGGGGAACCGTTTGCTGCCGGAGCATCATCCCGCTTCGCAATACCGGCGCGATATGGGTTAGAATCAAGACAGGGGAGGCAGTATCCCTACTTGATACGGGAGGCGATCATGCGATGAGATTCAGAACGGTCGGCAAGACGGGCATCCAAGTATCGGAGCTCTGCTTCGGTACGATGTCCTTCGGCGGGAATGCGGATAAGGAAACCTCCAAGCAGATGTTCCATCGCTGTTTGGACAAAGGCATCAATTTCTTCGATACCGCCGATGTCTACAGCGGGGGCGTTTCCGAAGAAATACTGGGCGAGTTGATCGAAGGCAAGCGCGACGAGCTGGTTTTGACGTCCAAAGCGGGTTTCCCGTTCGGTTCCGACCCGAACGCCCGGGGAGCTTCGCGCAGGCATTTGTTCTTATCCGTGGAACAAAGCTTGAAGCGGCTTCGCACCGACCGCTTGGATTTTTATTTTATCCACCGTTTCGATTCGTTGACGGCGATCGAAGAGACGCTTCGCGCGCTCGACGATTTGCAGCGGCAGGGCAAGATCCTCTATCCCGCCGTCAGCAATTGGGCGGCTTGGCAGATCGCGAAGGCGCTGGGCATCTCGGCCAAGGAAAGCTTGGCCAGCTTTGAACTCATGCAGCCGATGTACAATCTTGCGAAGCGCCAGGCGGAAGTCGAGCTGTTGCCGCTGGCCGAATCGGAAAAGCTGGGCGTCATCAGCTATAGTCCGCTGGGCGGCGGCTTGCTGACGGGCAAATACGGCATCGGCAAGAAACCGGCCGCGGGCAGGCTGGTCGAGCAGAGCAATTACACGAAGCGGTATAACGATGAAGCCTATTATGCGATTGCCGATCGATTTGCGGGCTATGCCGCCGAGAAGGGCATTCATCCCGCGACGTTGGCGGTCGCGTGGGTTCTTCATCATCCTGCCGTAACTGCTCCGATCATCGGCGCGCGGAACCTGGAGCAGCTGGAGCCGTCGCTTGCCGCGGCAGACTTGGATTTTACGAGCGAATGGCGCAAGGAAATTACCGCCTTGTCCATCGATCCTCCGCTTGCGACGGATCGCAGCGAAGAGGCCGCGGGCCGCTAGATTTTTATTGCTGCTCCATGTGAATCCGTTCAGGGCCAGTCTGATCAAACTTGATCGGACTGGCTCTTTTTTATCTGCAAACGGGACGGCACGAATCCGGCGATCGCGAAGCATTGCGGTCGCATCAGATAGAAGAGCGAGAGTACGGGATGCGGAATGGCCGCCGAGAATAGCGATTATCAGCCTGCGCGTAGCTGCTTTATAGTACCTAAAAGCGCTTCTTCTTTAGGTATTCTTCACTAGAATATGCTATTCGATGGGTCGAATGGGGTGGTATAATGTCGATATATGGCAAAAAAAGGAGCGGTGCGAGTCGGTTGTACGGCCAGTCGCATTCTTGTTGATTCTATTGAATTCTTTACATAGGTTACAAGCTTGAATGCAATGAATCCCGTCGAATGAAAGCAATAACTTACTAGAGAGGAAGTTTGGTATGAAGTACGATTTACGGAGGGCATCGCGCAGGTTATGGAAGAGAGGAATACACGGAGCGCTCTGCCTGATGCTCTTGTCCGGATTAATGTGCGCAATCGGCAGCCGACAGGCGCATGCGGACGCAACGGTATCGACATGGAATGCATTGACGAATGCGTTCGGAACCGAGGCCAGCGGCAGCACCGTGACGCTCGGCGGCGATATCGATCAACCGTCCGGCTCGCTTGCCGTGCCGTCGGGAAAAAGCCTGATCCTCGACTTGGCGGGGCATAGCCTTGCCATTAAAACGAGCGATTTGTATGCCGCGGCCATTCAGGTGCGCGGCGGGGAGTCGCTGACCATTAAAGATTCCGTCGGAAACGGAACGCTGACGGCAGACGCGAGAGCCGGCATCGGCGCGGGCATCGGAGGGGATTTTAAATCTTCCGCTGGAACGATCACGATTGAGAGCGGGACGGTGAGTGCTTACGGAGGCTTCGATGGAGCGGCTATCGGCGGGGGACAGCAAAGTCCCAACGGCGGTAATGTAACAATCAACGGCGGGAACGTAACGGCTGTCGCCGGCGGCTCCTCGGCCGGTATCGGCGGTTCCAGCTACGGCTCCGGCGGCACGGTAACGATCAACGGCGGGAACGTGACCGCAATCGGCGGCACCAGAGGCGCGGGTATCGGGAGCGGTTATAGCGGGGCCAATGCAGGAACAGTCACGATTAACGGAGGGACCGTGACGGCAACCGGCAAAAACGGAGGTGCGGGCATCGGAGGCGGAGGTCAGTCCCCGGGAGCCAATGTGACGATTACCGGAGGCGTCGTGACCGTATCGGGCAACGGACAAGGCCCTCCCATCGGTGGCACGCCGTTCGGTTCTTTGGTCAACTCCGGAACGATTGAAATCGCAAGCGGAAACCAGCTCTCGATTCCAGCCGGCGTGACGGTGACGAACACTGGAACGATCAAGGGGACGGTTACCGGATCCGGAGCCGTGGACGGCAATAATTATACCGTTAATTTCGACTGGAACGGCGTCCCTCAGACGAATCCGGCTTCCGTAACCATCTACACGGCCTCATTGGCAGGGGCCGGCAAAGCCTTGCCCGGGTTGGCTCTTACCGGTTATATGCTGGACGGATGGTATACGCAGCCTTCCGGCGGAACGCGGTTCACGGAATCGAGCGCGATCGGCGGCAGCGTGACGCTTTACGCGCATTATACGTCGGATTTGGTTGCGCCGACGGTGGCGCTGACGGCTTCGGCGGGCATTACCAACCAACCTTTTACGGTGACGGCAGCTTTCAGCGAAGCGGTGAGCGGCTTCGCGGATGGCGATGTGACGGTAACGAACGGAACCGCGGGCTCCATCCAAGGCAGCGGAGATACGTACGCGTTCTTGGTTACGCCGACGGCGGATGGTCCGGTAACGGTCAAGGTTGCGGGCGGCGCGGCCGCTGATGCTTATGGCAACGGCAATGCGGTCTCGTCAACCCTGACGGTCACGTACGAGCGTGTGGCGCCCACGGTTGCGTTGTCGACGACGGCGTCGAGTCCGATGAACGGGGCGTTTACGGTGACGGCGCAATTCAGCGAGAACGTAACGGGCTTCGCTGTAACCGACATTACGGTGAGTAACGGCATTGCAAGCGATTTTACCGCGGTGAGCGGAACGAAGTATACGTTCGTCATCGTTCCGATCTCAGACGGTCCGGTTATGGTCAACGTAGCTGGTGCCGTGGCGCATGACTCGGCGGGGAACGCGAATACGGCGGCGCAGGGGCTCAGCCTGGCGTTCGACGCCGTCTCGCCGACAGCGATGCTCACCTCGACTGCAGTCGGTGTGACGAATGCGGCGTTCACGGTGACGGTGCGATTCAGCGAGAACGTAACGGGCTTTTCCGCTGCCGGCATTACGGTGGGAAACGGCACGGTCGGCAGCTTCAGCGCGGTTAGCGGATCCGTGTATACGTTCGTCATAACTCCAACGCAAGAAGGGGCAGTCATGGTCAGAGTGGATGGAGGCGTGGCGCAAGACGCGGCGGGGAACGCTAATAAGCCGGCGATATCGCCGATCTTCCTGCAATACGACATAACTTTGCCGAGGGTGACGCTAAGCACGGAGATAGCTTTGACAAACGCGCCGTTTACGGTGACGGCGGCGTTCAGCAAGATCACAATTGGCTTTGATGCTGCCGACATCGCGGTAGGGAACGGCACGGTCGACAGCTTTACCCGCGTGGACGCGATTACGTATACGTTCACGGTATTGCCGACGGCCGACGGGGAGGTCACGGTAAAGGTATCTGGAGCCGCGGTGCAAGACGCGGCGGGGAACGAAAATAACGCATCGAACCAGCTCAGCGTCATGTATGACCAGAGCCCGCCGACGGTCGCGCTCGGCACGACGGCGGGCGATACGACGAATGCGGCGTTTACGGTGACGGCGGAGTTCAGCGAGAGCGTAACGGGCTTCGACGTGACCGATGTCGCGGTAGGTAACGGATCGGCTGGCAGCTTTAGTGCGGTGAGCGGATCCAAGTACACGTTCATCGTCACGCCGGCGGGGGAAGGAACAGTTACGGTCGACGTGGCTGGGGCCGTGGCGCAAGACGCGGCGGGGAACGCGAATACGGCGGCGACGCAGCTCAAGCTGGTCTATGACAAGACGTCGCCGAGATTGACGCTCGGCACGACGTCGGTCAGTCCGACGAACGCGGCGTTTACGGTGACGGCGGAGTTCAGCGAGAACGTAACGGGCTTCGACGTGACGGATGTCGCGGTAGGTAACGGATCGGCTGGCAGCTTTAGCGCCGAGAGCGGGACGAAGTATACGTTCGTCGTCACGCCGATGGGCGACGGGTCGGTTACCGTCGACGTGGCCGGAGGCGCGGCGCAAGACGCGGCGGGCAATGGAAACGCGGCGGCGGCGCAGCTCAGCCTGGTATACGACAAGACCGCGCCGGCGGTGACGCTCGGCACGACGGCGGGCAATCCGACGAATGCGGCGTTTACGGTGACGGCGGAGTTCAGCGAGAACGTAACGGGCTTCGACGTGACCGATATTACGGTGGGGAACGGAGAGGCAGGCGGCCTACGCGCCGAGAGCGGAACGAAGTATACGTTCGTCGTCACGCCGACGGGGGAAGGGATAGTTACGGTCGACGTGGCCGCAGGCGCGGCGCAAGATGCGGCAGGGAATGGAAATGCAACGGCCACCCAGCTCGGCGTAACGTATAATAGGACCGCGCCGACATTGACGCTCGCCACGACGGCGGGCAATCCGACAAATGCGGCGTTTACGGTGACGGCGGAGTTCAGCGAGAACGTAACGGGCTTCGACGTGACGGATGTCGCGGTAGGTAACGGATTGGCTGGCAGCTTTAGTGCGGTGAGCGGAACGAAGTACACGTTCATCGTCACGCCGGCGGGGGAAGGAACAGTTACGGTCGACGTGGCTCAAGCCGTGGCGCAAGACGCGGCGGGGAACGCGAATACGGCGGCGGCGCAGCTCGGCCTGGTATACGACAAGACCGCGCCGGCGGTGACGCTCGGCACGACGGCGGGCAATCCGACGAATGCGGCGTTCACGGTGACGGCGGAGTTCAGCGAGAACGTAACGGGCTTCGCTGCGACCGATATTGCGGTTGGTAACGGAGAGGCGGGCAGCTTCCGCGCCGAGAGCGGTACGAAGTATACGTTCGTCGTCACGCCGATGGGCGACGGGTCGGTCACGGTCGACGTGGCCGCAGCCGTGGCGCAAGACGCGGCGGGCAATGGAAACGCGGCGGCGGCGCAGCTCAGCCTGGTATACGACAAGACCGCGCCGGCGGCGACGCTCGGCACGACGGCGGGCAATCCGACGAATGCGGCGTTTACGGTGTCGGCGGAGTTCAGCGAGAACGTAACGGGCTTCGACGTGACCGATATTACGGTGGGGAACGGAGAGGCAGGCGGCCTACGCGCCGAGAGCGGAACGAAGTATACGTTCGTGGTCACGCCGATGGAAGAAGGAGGAGTTACTGTCGACGTAGCCGGAGCCGTCGCGCAAGACGCGGCAGGAAACGCAAATACGGCGGCGGCGCAGCTTGGCCTGGTATACGACAAGACCGCGCCGGCGGTGGCGTTGTCGACTGCGGCAGTCAGTCCGACGAATGCGGCATTTGCGGTGACGGCGGAGTTCAGCGAGAACGTAAACGGCTTCGACGTAACCGATATTGCGGTGGGGAACGGGTCGGCTGGCAGCTTTAGCGCCGAGAGCGGAACGAAATATACGTTCGTCGTGACACCGACGGCCGACGGGACGGTTACCGTCGACGTGGCCGGAGGCGCGGCGCAAGACGCGGCGGGCAATGGAAACGCGGCGGCGGCGCAGATCAGCCTGGCGTACGACAAGACCGGGCCGGCGGTGACGCTCGCTTCGGCGGCGGGCAATCCGACAAACGCGGCGTTTACGGTGACGGCGGAGTTCAGCGAAGGCGTAACGGGCTTCGACGTGACCGACATCCTGGTGGGGAACGGAACGGCAGGCGGCTTTAGCGCGGAGAGCGCGACGAAGTATACGTTCGTCGTGACGCCGACGAGCGACGGGACGGTTACCGTCGATGTGGCCGGAGGCGCGGCGCTAGACGCGACGGGAAACGAAAATACGGCAGCGGCCCCGCTCAGCCTGACGTATGACGCGAGTGCCCCTGCGATCGCTTTCGATCCCGTCAACAACGCCGATCCCGCGCAACGCGCGGAGTCGACGGTAATGGTGACGGATACGGCCGACGTTCCGGACCTGTTCTATGCATGGACGCCAGGCGAGGCCGCCCCGCCGGTCGAAGACGCGGAGTGGCAGGCTTTCTCCAGCGGAGACGCGTTGATTCAAAGCGGCGGAAACGGCAATTGGTACCTGCATATTCACGCCGTGGATCAAGCTGGAAATGCCGCCGACGCCACGGCCGGTCCGTACGTGCTGGACAACGCCGCGCCGGTCCTGGTCCCGAACGGCGACAATCCGTTATATGTCGCGGCGGGAACCTCGTATGCGGAACCCGGCGCGCAGGCGAACGACAACATCGACGGGGAGCTGGATGCGGACGCCATTGCGGTCAGCGGGGAGGTAGACACGACTCGTCTGGGCAGCTACGAAATCCGGTACGAGGCGATTGACCGGTCGGGGAACGTCGGGACAGCGACTCGAATCGTACATGTCTACGATGGCGATCAGCCGTTGATCCGTCTGAACGGCGACAATCCGATGGTCGTCGCGCTGGACGGTACGTTCGCGGACCCGGGGGCGACGGCGCAGGATGCGCAGGAAGGCGATCTGACGAGCGCGATCACGGTTACGGGTGCGGTCTACACGAATAAAGCGGATACGTACTACCTGACATACGACGTGAAGGACGCCGCCGGGAACGAGGCGCCGACGGTAACGCGCTCGGTGCACGTGATTGCGCCGCCGGCCATTACGCTGCTGGGCCAGCCGGAGATGACGATTAGAGAAGGCGAAGCATTCGCCGATCCGGGGGCGCTGGCGACGGACGCCTATTACGGAGACTTGACCGGCCAAATCAAGATAAGCGGAGCGGTTGATCCGGAAACGCCAAGCGTTTACACGCTGCATTACGAGGTCAGCAATCCAATTGGCCAATCGGCGGAAGCGGTTCGGACCGTGACGGTTGAGGCCGCTCCGGTCACGCCTCCCATCGGCGGCGGCAACGGCGGATCCGGCGACAGCGGCGACGGCGGATCCGGTCCTGGCGGAGGCGGACCGGTCAATCCTCCTGCCGATTCAGACGACGCCAGCCGGGTAAAGATCATGATCAACGGCGTGGGCAGTTCGGTAGAGGCATCAACGGAAACAACGGGCGACGGACGGACCGTGACGCGCCTGCGGCTGACGCCGGAACAGACGGCGGGGCTGTTCGGCGCATCGGCGAAGGCGGTCATCGAAGTCGCCGGGCTCGGCGTCGATGCGGTTACGATCGAGCTGCCGGCAGAACCGCTTCATGATGCGCTTATCACGCATCCGAACGCTGAACTGTACGTCATCGTCGACGGAAACGGTGTTCGCATGCCGCTCCATGTCGTGCAGGCGGATGCGGTCGTGGCGGTCACGATCGGAAAAGCGGCGTCGGCAAGAAGCGATGCACTGCGCGGCGCGATCGCCGGATCGGGGGCGGAAGCGCTGCTTGATCGCCCGATTGAATATACGCTGCAGGCGGATGGACATGCCGTCAAAGGTTGGGACGCCGCCTACCGGGAAAGGATACTTGCGCTGCCGGCGCCGGCCGATGCGGATCATGCGGCGGTCGTATGGATCGATGAGCACGAAACGCTTCACTTTGTCCCGGCGGTATTCGCTCGCGACGGTATGACGGTGACTATTCATTCGCCGCATGACGGCCTGTATGCGGTCATCCGGTCGGATCGAACGTTTGCGGACGTACAGGATCATTGGGCAAGGACCGACATCGAGCTGTTGGCGAACAAGCTTATCGTCGACGGCCGGCCGGATGGGGAATTTGAGCCGGAAGCGCCCGTCACCCGCGCCGAATTCGCGGCGCTGCTCGTACGCGCGCTCGGTTTGGTCGCGGCGGGCGGAGAAGGGCTTTATACCGATGTGGAAGCGGCGGACTGGTATGCCGGGGCCATCGGGACGGCGAAGCAAGCCGGCTTGATCGACGGCTACGGGGACGGTACGTTCCGGCCGAACGAGAGCGTCACGCGCGAGCAGATGGCGACGATGATCGCCAGGGCGCTGGCTTTTGCCGGCAAATCGCCCGAAGCGAATGCGGCCGCGTTGAAGCCGTTCGCCGATGGTACGGATATTGCGGCATGGGCCGCCGATGCGGCGGCGCAATTGGTCGAAGCAGGCATCATGCAAGGAATGGCCGGCACGGAGTTCGCGCCGGATGCGAAAGCTTCCCGCGCGCAATGCGCCGTCATGCTGAAGCGGATGCTGGTCTACTTGCAATTCATCAACGGATCGGCGAATGGATCCTAACAAAATGTTGAAACGAACAAGCCTCGTTGCCTGCAGGCGACGGAGCTTGTTGCTTGTTGATCACGTCGGAGAGAAGAGCATAACTAAAAAGGGAACAGGCGCTGATCGCGGCCTGTTCCCTTTCATTTTTCCAAGACTGGTATTCGGCATCGAAGCGACCATCATTCGACGACCGGCTGACGGAACAGACCGGCACAATCGGCCTCTTCATCCCCGCCGTCGGGACGCCGTTACGAGCGATGCTTGCGATAATCCCCCCGGCATGACGCCGGCATGCTTCTTGAACGTCCGGTTGAAATGGCTGATATGGTTGAAGCTAAGATACGTTCAGGAATAAGACCGCGAGCAACCACTCTTTCCGAGAGTGGTTGCTTGCGTTGGAGGAGGCAAAGGCGTTGACTCGCTCGCCGGCGAAAACCTGTATAACTGCATGTTTATCCTGTACCTGTACGCTTATGGAAAGGCCGGAGCTCTTTATATAATTGGGGTGCGGATTCTTTATAAGTGATTATACCCTTGGCTCATAGGGCTGGAATGGAGAGGATAGCGGTTGGAACAACTAAAAGTCGGCATCGTCGGAACGGGATTCTCCGCAGGCTTTCATCTGGAAGCGCTGCGCCGCCTTCCTTATATAGAAGTCGTGGCCATCGCGGGCAGCTCGCTCGACAAGGCGAGGGAGACGGCCAAGAAATACGCGATTCCGCGGGCGTATTCGAACCCGGAAGCGCTGATCGCGGATACCGACGTTCAGGTCGTCCATAACTGCACGCCGAATCACCTGCATTTTCCAATCAACGAGGCTGTCCTGCTGGCCGGCAAGCACCTCTTGTCGGAGAAGCCGCTTGCGATGAACGCCGGCGAATCGGCCAAGCTCGTCGAATTGGCTAAACGGCAGGATGCGGTCAGCGGCGTATGCTACAACTACCGGCACTATCCGCTGGTCGCGGAAACCCGGGACCGGATTCGTTCCGGGCAGACGGGCCCCGTTCATCTGATAACGGGCGGTTACTTGCAGGACTGGCTGCTGGAAGACACGGATTACAATTGGCGGCTGCATGCGGACCTCTCGGGGGCGACGCGGGCGATTGCCGATATCGGATCCCACTGGTGCGATCTGGCGCAGCATATTACCGGTCAACGCATCGTGGAGGTGTTCGCGGATCTGAAGACGCTGCATCCCGTCCGCAGGAAGCCGCTTCCCGAACCGGATGCGGGCGGAAGGCCGCAGTACGAGGAGATTCGCATCGCGACCGAGGATTTCGGCAGCGTGCTGGTTCATTTCGAGAACGGCATCCACGGCGTGTTCACCGTCTCGCAGGTAAGCGCCGGACGCAAGAACAAACTGTTCTTCGACTTGTCGGCGGAGCGCGAGTCGCTGCACTGGGATCAGGAGGCGGCGAACAAGCTGTGGATCGGCAGCCGCGGCTCGGCCAGCCTCGTCGTCGGCTGCGATCCGGGAGAGCTCTCGCGGGAAGCGGCGGCCATGGTCCATTATCCCGGCGGGCATGAAGAGGGCTGGCCCGACGGCGTGAAGAACCTCTTTCTGAATTTCTATCAAGCGGTTCGCGAGCGCCAGGAAGGCGTCTCCGACAGGACGCCGCCGACGTTCGCGTCGATCGAAGAAGGCCATCATATGATGCGGATCAATGACGCGATTGTCGAAAGCTGCCGCATCAAGTCGTGGGCTCGGGTATAATCGGACCTGTATTAATGATAAGTATCCATAAAAAAGTGATAAAGACACGTCCTCCGATGCCCGGTATACTTGAATTGTAAGCGCTAAACAAAATAAATCGATCATGATTGTTATCATTGCTTTGGTAACGATCTAACGGAGGAATACGCTCATGCCCAAACAACTGCTCGCGGCGGCGCCCAGAAAAGCAGCAATCGGCGATTACGAAGAACGGCAGCTCCAACCGAACGAAGTCAAAGTGAAGGTGGAACACGCTTCGCCGAAGCACGGCTCGGAGCTCGCGGGCTTCCGCGGCGAAAGCCCGCATACGGCGGATTACTTCGACGAAGAGTGGAACATGTTCTTGCAGCGGGAGACGAGCGATAAAGAGACGGACGGCGGGTTCGGCAGATGGAACCTCGGCAACCAATGGGTCGGCATCATTACCGAAGCGGGAGCGGACGTCAGCGAATACGCCATCGGCGACCGCGTGTGCGGCTACGGCGGCGTGCGCGAGACGCATATCGTCAATGCCGTGAATAACTACTATTTGAAGAAAGTGCCCGCGGGCATGTCCTGGAAGAATGCGGTATGCTTCGATCCGGCGCAATTCGCGCTCGGCGGCATCCGCGACGCGCATGTGCGCGCCGGCGACCGCGTCGCGATATTCGGCTTGGGCGCGATCGGCCAGATCGCGGCGCAGATGGCCAAACTGGCCGGGGCCAGCTGGGTAGCCGTCATCGATCCGATCGAGAAACGCCGCGAAGTCGCGATCCGCGCCGGCGCCGATGCGGGATACGATCCGGTGAACCAGGACGTCGGCCTGGAGCTCAAGAAAGCGACCGGCAAGCTGGGCGTCGACGTCATCATCGAGACCAGCGCAAGCGAATTCGCGCTTCAACAAGCTTTGAGAGGTTTGGCGTACGGCGGCACGATCGCCTTCGTAGGCTGGGCACGGGCATTCAAGGGCGGACTGGACCTTGGACGCGAGGCGCATTTCAACAATGCCAAGATCGTATTCTCGCGCGCGTGCAGCGAGCCGAATCCGGATCATCCGCGCTGGAGCTGGAGAAGGCTCGAGGACGTATGCTGGGATATGCTGCTTAAAGGGAAGCTCGATTGCGAGGAGATCATCAACCCGGTCGTGCCGTTCCTGGAATCCGCCGACGGCTACGAGCAGTACGTCGACCAACGTCCGGATCTCAGCATCAAGCTGGGCGTCAATTTCGTCTAAAGCCCGCGGACCGGCAGTCTTATAGAACGAGGGGGAGCGCCATGAATCATCAGCTGGACTTTCTGCTGCAAAATGCCGAATTGAAAATCGTGGAATTCGATATGAACTGCAGAACGGAAATGCGGACGTTCAAGCGGACGCTCCCTTATTATATGATGTCCTATCATAAGAAGGGCAGCGCCAAGCTCCGGGTCGGCGACGAGACGTACGATATTCCGCCCGGATCCATCATTTACGTGCCGATGAACGTGGAGCATGACCATTTCAAGACGAGAACGGACGAAACCGAGTTTCTGTGGTGGCATTTCACGCTTCAGATCGCGGGCGTCATGGACGTCATGAAGATGTTTCAGATTCCGTATCTGTTCAAGCTGAACGATGCCGAGGCATTCGAACGGGTCTTCATGCAGTTCATGGAGGCGACGTCGACCAGCCGGCCGCTGCTCCTATCGGCCATTCTGAAGCAAGCGAAGGCGCTCGAGCTGCTCTATATGATCCTCGACAGCGCGATCTCCCGGAAGGACATGATCGGCAACCCGATGCAGTCCCAGAGTTTTCTCAATCTGCTGGCGCGCATCGTGCAGCATCCGCAGGAGCAGCTCTCGCTTCAGAGCTTGTCGGAAGAACTGCATATGCATCCTACGTATATTTGTAACCGCTTTAAAGAATTGTTCGGCAAGTCGCCGATGCAGGTGCAGCGGGAGATGAAGATCCAGCGGGCCAAGACGCTGCTCGAGACCAGCGAGATGTCGATTACCGAAATCGCGCAGGCCCTGGGCTCGAACGAGCTGCAGAACTTCACGCGTCTGTTCAAATCCTATGTCGGCGTGTCGCCGACGCAATATCGCAATCTTAAACTCAAATGGAGGAATACCCCTTGAAAATCGCGACGCAGGATAGATCCTTCTTCGGCTCCACGTACGAGCAGAAGCTGCAATCCTTGAAAACGCTCGGCTTCGAAGGCTTCGAAATCGACGGCAGAAACTTGATCGAACGGTTTGACGAGATCCGCAAGGCCGTCCGAACGACGGGGATTCCGATCAGCTCGGTCTGCGGCGGGTACCGCGGCTGGATCGGCGCTTTCGACCCCGAAGAGCGGGCCAAGGCGATAGCGGACATCGGCGAAATTCTGACGTACGCGGGAGAGATCGGCGCCGCCGGCGTCATCGTGCCCGCCGCGTTCGGGATCTTCTCGAAGAAGCTGCCGCCGTTTCGGTCGCCGCGCGATGCCGCGGAAGAGCGCCGGGTTCTGCTGGACTCGCTCGGCCAACTGAACGAACGCGCGAACCGCGCCGGCAGCCGCCTGCTGCTCGAGCCGCTGAACCGTTACGAGGATCATATGATCAACCGGTTGGACGAAGCGGGCAGCCTCATTCGCGAAGGCGGGTTTTCGGGCGTGAAAATCATGGCCGACTTCTTCCATATGCAGATCGAAGAGCCGGACGTCCATGCGAGCCTCCGCGCCGAAGCTTCCTTGATCGCGCACGTGCATTTGGCGGACAGCAACCGTCTGCAGCCGGGTTACGGCCATACGGATTTCGCGGCGTATTTCAAGACGCTGCGGGACATCGGCTTCGGCGGCTACATGGCCGTCGAATGCGAGCTTGCCCCGGGCGACGGCATGCAGGCCTACGCGGAGATGGCGGCTTACTTGAAGACATGCAGGTCCGCGGAATAAACAGACGCCAATAGGGAGGGTCTTTCCATGAATCATCGTTTTCCGAAACTGTTGACCGTACTTGCGCTCGCATCCGTTTTAGCGCTGTCCGCCTGCTCCTCGTCCTCGAAGGACGGCAAGACGAACGGGGACGCGAACGGCCAAGCGGCCGAGGAATCGTTCACGCTCAAAGTGCCCGATGCCGAGATCTGGGGCGAAGAAAGCTCCGCGCTTCAAACCATGTACGATGCGTACGAGGACAAGCATCCGAACATCAAACTCGAGCAAGTCACCATGAAGGATGATCAGACCCTCGCCGCCGCGCTCGTCTCCGGAGAGGCTCCGGACCTGATGCTGATGGACCCGTCGGCGGCCAAAGAACGCTACAAGAGCAATTATCTCGCGCCGCTGGACGCGTATTATTCGAAATACGGCTGGGATGCGACGATGTATAAATGGGCGAAGAACGCCTACGTCGAAGACGACAAAGCGATCGGCATTCCATGGAATTACGAAGGCTTGATTCTCATGTACAACGAGTCGATGTTCAAGGACAACGGTTGGACGATCCCGACCGACTATGACGAGCTGATGGCGTTGGTCCCGAAAATCAAGGAGAAGGGCATCATGCCTTTCGCATGGGGGTCTTCGGATAATCCGGGCGTCGACGATTGGTGGGTGACCAGCATCGTGAACAGCGTGCTCGGCCCGGACGGCACGAAGCAGCTGTTCTCCGGCGATACGAAATGGACCGATCCGTCCATCGTCGAAGCCATTCAGCGCTACAGCGATTTCTGGAACGCCGGTTACGTGACCGACAAGAAGTCGTACGCGATTTCCCAGGACGACAGCATGCAGTTGTTCTTGACGGGCAAAGCGGCGATGCGCTTGGACGGAACCTGGAGTCTCGCCGCCGACAACGAACCCGATTTCGATATCGGCTTCGCTCCGTTCCCGAGCTGGAAGAACGACGGCACGCCGGTCATCCCGCTCGGCGTCGGCGGAGGTCTCGTCATCAACGCCCAATCGGAGCATAAGGATGCGGTCGCGGAACTGCTGAACGAGTTCTTCAGTCCCGAAGTCGTGAAGACGATGGCGCAGCACGGCATTCCGGAGCCGATCGAGACGGATTACGGCGCGATGGACCTGAAGCCGAACGTGTCCAAGGCGCTCGACATGATCAACGACGCCGCCAAAGACGGCAGAAGCGGGTACGTGGCCTGGTCCTACGGACCTCCGCGGGTCGTGCAGGTGCTCGAATCCGACTTTCCGAGCGTGTACCTGAAGAAAACGACCGTGGAAGCCTGGTTGGCCGATCTGCAGCAGAAGAAAGAGCAGGACGTCGCCGAGAACCGGATCTTCGATCTGGCGAACTACTGATCGCGCCTCGTCGGTAAAGGATAGCGCGGTCCGGATGATCGAACCGCGCTTTTCTGTCAAACTTCAAGGAATAGGAGAGGTGGCGCGTGGCCGAAGTCAAGAAACGCTCCCAATTGAATAATGCGCGCGGCTGGTTATTCGTTCTGCCCGGCCTGCTGTTCCATGTCTTCGCGGTCGCCATTCCGGCGGTCCTATCGCTTTATCTGCCTTTTACGGAATGGAACGGGCTGAGCATGCCGACCTTCAACGGCCTGGATAACTTCAAGCAGCTCTTCCATGATTCCATCGTCGGCACGGCATTTCTGAACAATATCAAGTGGGCGCTATTCTGGGTGACCGTCCCGACCCTGTTCGCCTTCTTCCTCGCGTATCTCTTGAACAAGATCAAGCGCGGGCAAACGGTCTACCAATCGATCTACTTCTCGACTTCGATCATCACAGTGACGGTTGCCGGACAGATTTGGCTTTGGCTGTACAATCCGTTCAGCGGCATGAACTTTTATCTGGATAAAGCGGGCGTCGGGTTCATCGACATTCCGGGGTTGACCATTCCGTCGTTGTCCATCTTCTTCGTGCTGATCGCCGATATGTGGAAAGGCTTCGGCGGCAACGTCGTATGGCTGCTCGCGGCCATGACCCAGAACGACAAGACGCTCGAAGAAGCGGCGAAGATCGACGGGGCGGGTCGCTTCCGCATCATATGGAACATCATCCTGCCGCAGCTTCGGCCGACGCTGGTCATCGTCACGATGCTGACCGTACTGAATTCCTTCGGGGCGTTCGAGATGGTCTACGTCATGACCGGAGGCGGACCGGCGCATGCGACGGAAACGCTGTCGACGTATTACTACAAGCTGAGCACCACCGGCCGGCAAGCCGGCTACGGTTCGATGGTCGCCTTGCTCCAAACGTTCATCGCGGTCGTGCTGATCGCGGTCTACGGCTACCTCCGCAAGAAGAAAGGATGGGATGTCTGATGCGTATCCGGCCGAACTGGCGTCATCTACCTCTTCTTCTGGCAGCGGCGTTCTCGTTGTTCCCGATGATCTTCCTGTTTCTCAACGCGTTCAAGAAGAAGGCCGAGATCATCAAGAATCCGCTCGGCTGGCCGCTTCGCTGGACGATGGACAACTTCGCGACGGCGTGGGAGAAGGGGCATTATAACGTCGCCTATCTGAATACCGTCGCGGTGACGGGCATCACGGTCATTCTCATGTGCGTCGTGTGCGGACTCGCCGCTTACGGCCTGACGTTCATGAAGACGCCGGGAGGCGGCGTTTTCCTTGCTTACCTGTTCGTGACGATGAGCATGCCGATCGGATTCATCCCGATCTTCTTCATGACGGTGAAGCTCGGATTGATCGACAATTATTGGGGCGTCATCATTCCGTACGTGGGCGGGGGTTTCGCGTTCAACGTCTTCCTGCTGCGGGCGTTCATGATCGGCATTCCGAAGGATCTGCTGGAGTCTGCGACCGTGGACGGCTGCAATCAAGCGCGGGCGTTCTTCGCGATCATCCTGCCGCTGGCGAAGCCCGCCTTTACGGTGGTGGCGCTGTTCACGACGCTCAGCAGCTGGAACGAGATCTTCTTGTCCAACGCGATCCTGCAATCCGACGGGATGAAAACCGTGTCCGTGGCGTACTTGAATTTCACGAGCAAATACGGCACCAACTGGGGCTTGATGGCCGCCGGCGGCGTGTTGACGGTCATTCCGATGATCATGCTGTTCCTGAGCATGACGAAGAAATTCGTATCCGGCCTGCAGGAAGGCGGCGTGAAATTCTAATCGGCGCGGGCGACCCCGCTGACCGCGCGTACGAGGAGCGTGACCGACATCCCCTGTTCGTATCCGAACGAGCTCCTCGACGACTTGTTCGAATTGACCCGCTTGCCTGCGGGCGCGCGCGTCCTGGAGATCGGCGCGGGCATCGGCGAGGCGACGCTGCCGCTCGCCGAGCGCGGCTGCCGGATTACGGCGCTCGAGCCGGCCGCGGATCTGGCGGAGATCGCGCAAGGCAGGCTGGCCGCATACGCGAACGTCGAGCTCGTCGCGTCGTCCTTCGAGACGTGGGCCGCGCCGCAAGAGCCGTTCGACCTCGTCTTGTCGGCGACCGCCATGCAGGGATGGAAGGAGGAAGTCCGGTTCGGGAAACCGGCTTCTTTGCTTCGTCCGGGCGGGCACTTCGCCGTGGTTCGGCGCTTGCATGCGCGCGGGGGGGACGAATCGTTCTTCCTGAATGCGCTGCGCTACTATCAGACGCTGATTCGAGAGCCGCTAATGCCGAGTTTGGCGCGGGGGCGGGAACTGCTCGCCGAAGAGATGCGGGAGTGGGCGGACTGCGGCTATTTTCGAGCGATCGTCAGCCGAACGTACTTTACCGAAGACGAGTACGGTCGGGACGAGTATCTGGCGCTGCTGGCCACGTATGACGATCTTAGGCGGCTGCCTCCGGATTCCCGCGAGAAGCTCTTCGATTGCATCGCCGCGCTCATCGATTTCGGCTACGACGGGACGGTCCGGAAATGCACGCGCAGCGAGCTGTTTCTGGCGCAGCGCGCGTCCGACGGCCTGAACCTACGATGAAGATCAATTCGGACGGAAGCAGTCCAATCCCTTGCCGACATGGATGCATATCATAATGTGTGTACTGTTTACGCAGCTTGGACAGGCTCGACGGTTCAGGTTAAGCGAAGGAGGCGAGGCTCATTGGCTCAAGAAATAGAACGTCAGGATTTTTTGGCTCTTCTGCGTCGCAAGCTGACCGATACGGAAAGCTTGCTCGACGTCGGATGCGGCCCGTGTTTGATATTGGATGATCTTCCTTACAAGCATATCGTCGCAATGGATATTCATCGGCCTTATCTGCTCAACCGTGCGACGACATCCGGGCATGTTATCCCGCTGAACGCCGACGCGCATGCCATAGGCAAGCTGTTCGTCCCGAATTCATTCTCGGCGGTTTCCTTCGTGGATTCGATCGAGCATTTTCCCAAGCGGGAAGCGTTCGACATGCTGCGCGAAGCGGAGACCATCGCGAGGAAGCAAGTGATCGTCTTTACGCCGCGCGGCTTTTTTCCGCAGGAAAACGTAGACCTCTACGGTTTGAACGGCGAAGTGTTCCAAATGCATCACAGCGGCTGGGAGCCTGAAGAATTCGAGCGGATGGGCTTTGAAGTGACCATCATGAAAGGACAGCATGATCAGCGCAATCCGGTATTCGTCAGCGCGTTCGGTGCCGATCACCCGCCCGTGGACGCCTTGCTCGCCATCAAGAACCTATGAGCGCGGCCTCCGAGGATAAACCCAAATAGAGATGGCCCCTGATATCTTCAGGGGCCATCTCTAGTCATGCATGAGGTTGACAGCGATCATGCTGCGTCACATCCCGCGCTTGGTGCCGAAAGCGGCATCGAGCCGGTTCGGCTTACAGCCGCGCGTTCGGCAGCCTTACCAAGGCAGTTGATTGTCCATGAAGAAGAATTGGCCGGACGGTCCGTCCGCGGGCAGCGTCGCCAGCATCACGCTCGTCTTGCTGCCTTCCGTAACGTCGATCTCGGCATATTTGCCGCCGATTTCGGTCTTTACCCAGCCCGGATGAGCGGAGTTGACCTTGATGGCCGTATCGCGGAGTTCGTGCGCGAGATGAATCGTGAACATATTCACCGCCGCTTTGGACGCATCGTAAGCGAATATTTTCACGTCGTAGATTTGGGCTTCGGGATTGGTATGCAGGTTAAGGGAACCCAGCACGCTCGACAGATTGACGATGCGGCCTTCGGGCGATTTGCGGATCAAAGGCAGCAGCAGCTGCGTCAGCTCGACCAGGGTGAAGAAATTCGCTTCGAACGTTTCGCGCATGATTTTCGGCGAGACCGTGCTGGTTTCATTAATGGGCGCGAGATGTTCGATTTCCTTTTGCACGCCGGCATTGTTGACCAGAATATCGAGCTTTCCGTAACGTTGACCGAAATAATCGTACGCGGCTTGACGATCTTCGGGCAGCAGCACGTCGAATCGGATGCTCTCCGCGCGGATGCCTTCGGCAACGAGCGTTTCCGCCGCGGCCTTGCCTTTCTCCGCATCGCGTGCGCCGATGACGACTTGCGCGCCGAGCTTGCCTAGCTCGCGGGCCGTCTCGAGACCGATTCCGCGGTTGCCCCCGGTGATGAAAGCGACTTTCCCTGTGAGATTGCTTGTGTTCGTAGTCATTTTGAATTGCTCCTTCGCTGTTTATTTGGATAGAAAGAATGGACGATCGGACGAAACATGAACGTCGTGAATGGCGAATCGGCGCCTCTTCGCCATTTCGATCGCCGTACGCCGATCGAGATGGATTCTTATTGGGAACGGTCATTCTAATTTCCCGCAAACCCATCATAGCCTATTGGGAACGATCAGTAAAGAATTTTTTTTTTTGCGGTGCAAACAAACGTCGCGGAGAACATAAAAACAGCTCGAACATGGGAACGTAATAAATAATGAACCCGTTCGTTGCCATAAGGCGCGAGGCGGCCACGCTTGTCATCCGCTGCGAGAAGGCGCGTTTGAACACTTTCCACGGATTGTTTACCGATTGTTCTCAATATGGTAAGATCGGATCGAAGGGGGCTAGAGAAATGGCTAGAACCAAGGAATTCGAGGAAGACGCCGTGCTCTTGAAGGCCATGCGCCTGTTCTGGGAGCAAGGCTACGAGAAGACGTCGATCAACGATCTCGTCGAACATATGGGCATTCATCGCAGGAGCTTGTACGATACGTTCGGCGATAAGCATAAGCTGTATCTCATGGCGCTGGACCGGTACGGGAATTTGGCCAACGGCCTGCTGGGTCCGGGCATCCTGAACGCCACCACCCCAAGGCAGGCCATCGATTTCTTGTTCGACTATATGATTCAAGGCATGGAAGAGGGCAGTCCCGCGGGCTGCATGATCGTAAACACGGCGGTCGAGCTGGCCTCCTGGGATCCCGAGGCGCAAGCCAAAGTAAGCGAGGGTTTCGCGGAATGGGAAGCGCTGATCGCGGACATCGTGCGCAAGGGACAGCAGAGCGGAGAGTTTACGTCCAAGCTCGGCGCGGAGGATCTCGCGGAAAGTTTGCATAACAGCATGCTTGGCCTGCGGGTGCATACGCGGAGCATGACCGGCAAAGAAAAGCTTTATCGGATAGCCGACGTCGCAAAGGGCATATTAAATCCATGATCCGCGCAACGGCTTCATGCTCGGCATGATGGGTTCGCAAAATGTCTGGAATGAAGGATCAGCTTGAAGATCGAGCTTGGCCGGGGGACGCGGATGCGTTCGCATGGCATCTACCGGCCACGGCGGCCACGGCCAATCGGCAGGCGCATTCGATCCGAAGGGAACCGCGGCGCGCGGAATCCACGCAAAACATAACCAACCTATTGCATTCGTAATCATCGTCGAAGAGGCCGCGCAGGAGAACGTTCCTGCCCGGCCTTTTTATTTTGCGTTGGATGCGGCATATTTTAGGGCAGAACTCGCCGTCTTGTTCATATAGATCAATATAAACAAGAAAAGAGGGGATGCCCGTGACCGATTTCGAAGAAAGATTGATCGCCGTCCTGAAAGACATCAAAACCGAATTAAGCATGATCAGCAAGCGGCTCGATTCCCTGTCCGACCACGTGGACGATTCGCGCAGAAGCCTGGATACGCTGAACGAGCTGGTACAGGTCATCGCCTATTCCGATTGAACGGCCGCAGTCGTAAGCGCTGCCAATCGAACGCGCGAGCGCGCGTGCAAAACGAACAAGACGGCAGCCCCGGCGCGGAACCCATCCGAACCGGGGCTGCTGTTGCCTCGAGTCACCATCGGGCAGGAGGCGTATCCGAGTTGCCGCGCGTATCGCGAACGGTCCTGCGGTAATTTTCGGGCGTGACGCCTTTATGCCGCTTGAACATTTGGCAGAAGTAGGACGAGCTCAGCCCGCCGACTTCCGCGGCGATTTCGCGAATCGGTTTGGAGGTGGCGGCCAGCAGGGAGCACGCTTCCCGGATTCGGCGGAGCATGACGTGATCCGACAAGGTCATGCCGGTGGACGCCTTGAACAAGTGGGACAGATGATAAGGAGAAAGAAACAAATCCGCGGCGATCTCCTCCAGCCGGAAGGGACGGCGAAAATGCCGCTCCACCCACTCCGTGATGTTCTCGATATGCTGCAGCGAGCGGGGACTGGCGTTGACGCTCAAGAGGCTTTCGCGGAATGGGCCTTGTTGGAGATAACGCAGCAAGCGCAGCATGATCAGGCCGAAGCCTTCCTCCCGTTCCGCGGCGTCCCCGAGAAGGGTTTGCTGCATGTCCTCCAAAATCCCGGGCAGCGGACCGTCCTCGGGAAGAGCGAATACATGCATCGGCAAATGGCCCTTCCAAAGCCTGTCGTAAAACCGCCGCAAGCCGGGAAAAGGGGCCAAACCGACGGCCGGCGCGTGAGGATCGAAGGTCAGGTTCGTGCGCGCGTAGCCGGCGCCGGAACGGAAAGGCACGTCGACGAGATGCAGCTGGTAGGGCTGGACCCAGAGCAGGGTTCCCGCGCGCAACGGATAATGCCTGCCTTCGAGCATGACCTCGCCTTCGCCTTCGTAGACGTACAGCAGCTCGATGCCCGCGTGGGCATGATAGTAGCGGGACGCGTCCGTCCTGTACCTGTAATGATAAGAGAACGTGCCGAATTCATAGTCGATCCGCTCAAAGCTGGCCATCGTCCGGATTCCTTTCCGATTCGCAATTTACCTATAGAATAGCACAACAAACCGATGAACGCCTGCGCCTATAATACGTATGAAAAGCAAAATAGCGCTATAGGAGGCATCGGACGATCATGGACTGGACGGCAGCGATCAAGCAAACCCTGCGGACGACGAACGCGAACTTGGACCGCTTCAAAGACGCATATCCGCATGTAAGCAACGGAGACGGCAAATACGTGCGAATGAACCAAACGAATTGGACGGAAGGGTTCTGGTCGGGAATCTTATGGCTGAGCTACGAATACAGCCAAGAGCCGGCCTTCCGCGAGGCGGCGGAGCGGAGCGTGGCTTCTTTTAGACAGCGGCTCGAGCAGGGGAATCATCTGGACCATCACGATATCGGATTTCTGTACTCCCTCTCCGCCAAGGCGCAGTGGATCATCGAGCAGGACGAATCCGCCCGGGAGCTGGCGCTGCGGGCGGCCGACGCGCTCATGCGGCGGTGGCGGCCCGGCCCGCGGATTATCCAGGCTTGGGGGGCGGAGGGCGATCCGGAGAACGGCGGCCGGATCATCATCGATTGCTTGATGAATCTCCCGTTGCTGTATTGGGCCGCGGAAGAGACGGGAGACGGGCGCTACGCGGAGATTGCGCGCGAGCATGCGGAGAAGAGCAGACGATTCCTCGTCAGGGGTGACGATTCCTCGTATCATACGTTTTATTTCGATCCCGGGACGGGCGATGCCTTGCGCGGCGGCACGCATCAAGGGTTCCGGGACGGATCGACGTGGACCCGCGGCCAAGCCTGGGGGATATACGGCTTCGCCTTGGCGCATCGCTATTACAAGGAACCGGAATTCCTGGAAACGTCCAAGCGGCTGGCGCGTTATTTCATCGCGCATCTGCCTGAGGACCAGGTGGCGTATTGGGATTTCGACGTTCCCCGGGAGGAGGGCACGCCGAGAGACAGCTCGGCTTCCGCGATTGCGGCCTGCGGGCTGCTGGAGCTTGCCGGGCAGCTGCCGGAAGCGGACCCGGACCGGCACGCATTCCTCGCGGCGGCGGAGCAATCGATGCGTTCCTTGGTCGCGCGTTATTTCACGGACGGGGACGAAGCCGAGGAAGGCTTCCTGAGGCATGGGTCGTATTCCGTGAGGAGCGGCGCGTCGCCCGACGATTTCGTGATTTGGGGCGATTATTTCTTCTTGGAAGCGCTGATGCGGCTGGATAGCGGGATCCCGGGGTACTGGTACGCGCGTTAGGGCGCAGGAGCGACGTTCGCCTTAAGGCGGCTAACCGCCGCAGTAATACGGAGTACGGAAGAAAAGGCGGTCCGCAAATGAAGCGGGCAGCCTTTTCTCGCGTTCGGTTCGATTTCGGAGATCGGCCGATGCTTCGGCAGTTGCCCGCTGTCAACGGAGGTTGGTTTCGGCTTCGATGATCATGCGGAATCGGATATCAGCCGCGGTTCTCGGCGCGGGCTTTGACGGTGCGGGCGTATTCCGAGGGGGACATGCCGGTCGCCCGCTTGAAATCGCGCGAGAAATAATGAATGCTGGCATAGCCCAGCTTGACGGCGATCTCGGTAAAGCTGTACTGCTTCTCGCGGATGAGCGATTTGGCCTCCTGGATCTTCAGCTGCTTGAAGTAGTCCATCGCTCCCGTGCCGACGCGGGCCTGGAAGATTTCCTTCAGCCGGCTTTTCCCGAGGTGGACCGCCCGGCATAGCTGGTCCAGCGTCAGATTGTCGGCGAGGTGCTCGCGCATATAGGCGATGATCCGCTCTTCGACCAGCAGCTCGGCGTTGTCCTTCCGGATCGAGACCGGCTTGGCCGCCGCAATATCGCAAGCGGTCTCGCCTTGCCTCGCGAGCAGGATAAGGAGCGCTTCGAGATAAGACTTGATCAGCTGCTGCCCGGCGTACGGCGCGTCGGGGTGCGGCGATAGCCGGTGAAGCAGCGGGTCGTCGAACGGCGGATTGAACGTCCGGAAGCCTTCCTGCAGGATCAGCGCGAGCAGCTCTCGTTCCCGTCGGCCCGGCGCCAGCACCATCCCGGCGAATCGGGCCATGTCGGCCGACGCGGATTCGAACGAGATGACGATCAGGTTCGGCGGCTTGTGCTGCTGCGCGACCCGCACGGTGTGGAACTCCCCGGGTTGATGGAAGATCATGTCGCCGGGCTTCAGGAGAACCGTCCGATCATCGGCGCGCACCTCGACCTCGCCTTTGTCCACGTACAGAAATTCCCAAAAATCATGCTCTTCGCCCTCGAACACGAAGCCTTTGGCGTATTCGAAATAATGAAAGGAATATAGCTTCCCGATCGCAATGGATTCGCTCAGCGCAAACGACGTGAATTCCATGACGGCCCCTCCCGGTCGCAGTTTCGTTCTCTTCATCTTAGCACAGCCGCAGTGCAAAAACTCCGGCTGAATTGCTAAATCTACTTCGCGCAGCAGCTTCTATAATAGAACCATGACAGGAGGGCGAACCCCATGAAAAAAGGAATCAACGTCTGGTCGTTTCCGGACCATATGAGCATTGCGGACTGCATCGCGACCGCCAAGGACGCGGGCTTCGAGGGCATCGAGCTGTCCCTGAACGAGAATGGACCGCTCAGCCTGGAGAGCGGCGAACAGGAAATCGCGGACATCCGCAAGCTTGCGGAGGACGCCGGCATCGCGCTGACGAGCCTGGCGAGCGGATTGTATTGGAGTTATTCGATGACCAGCGCCGATCCGGCGAAGCGCGAGAAGGCGCAGGATATCGTCAAGAAGCAGTTGGAGACGGCGGCTATCCTGGGCGTGGACACGATCCTCGTCATTCCGGGCGCCGTAGGCGTCGACTTCATCCCGGGCAGCGAGGTCGTCCCGTACGACCAAGCCTACGACCTGGCGCTGGAAGCGATCGCGAAGCTGGCGGGTCCGGCGAAGTCGGCTGGCGTGTCGATCGGCATCGAGAACGTATGGAATAAATTCCTGCTGTCGCCGCTCGAGCTGCGGCAGTTCATCGACGCGGCGGGGTCGGACTACGTCGGCGCGTATTTCGATGTCGGCAACGTCGTCTTCGCGGGCTATCCGGAGCATTGGATCCGGATATTGAACAAACGGATCAAGAAGGTCCATTTCAAGGATTACCGCCGCGAGAGCGGGGGCTTGTCCGGATTCGTCGATCTGCTGGCCGGCGACGTGAACTATCCCGAGGTCGTCAAGGCGCTCGAAGAGATCGGCTACGACGATTTCGTCATCGGCGAGATGATTCCGCCGTACAAGCATCATGGCAAACAAATCATATACAACACATCCGCTTCGATGAGCGCGATATTGGGAAGGGGCTAGCACGCATGCTGAGAATCGGCTTGATCGGACTCGGATTCATGGGCAGGACGCATTTGGACAACTATCTTCGGCTGGAGAAAGAGGGGCTGCCGATCCGCTTGACGGCGGTCTGCGACATCGATCCGGCGAAGCTCGAAGGACGGTCGACGGGCGGCAATATCGAGACGGCCTCAGGGGATGAGGTCGACTTCGGCAGGTTCGCGAAGTATGCGTCCGTCGAAGAGCTGCTGCGTGAAGAAGAGCTGGATGCGATCGATATCGCGCTGCCGACGTACCTGCATAAAGAAGTCACGATTCAATGCCTGCAGGCGGGATTGCATGTCTTGTGCGAAAAGCCGATGGGACTGAACGAAGCGGAATGCGAGGCGATGATCGCGGCCGCCGAGGCGAGCGGCAAGCAGCTGATGATCGGCCAATGCCTTCGTTTCTGGCCGGCGTACGTCTACCTGAAGGAACTCGTGGAGAAGCAAACGTACGGCGCGGTGACGAGCGCCTCGTTCTTCCGGGGGAGCGCGACGCCGACCTGGGGACCTTGGCTGATGGAGCGCGAGAAGAGCGGCGGCGCCCTGCTCGACATGCACGTGCACGACACCGACGTCGTGAACTGGCTGTTCGGCATGCCGGACGCGGTATCGTGCCAGGCGCGCAGCGTTATTCCGGGCTCGGGCTACGACATCGTCTCGACGAACTACCGTTATCCCGACGGCAAGGTGGTCAATGCGCAGGTGGATTGGACGCTGCAGGGCGATTTCGGCTTCGAGATGAATTATCGGGTCAACTTCGAGTCCGGAAACGCGCATTTCCGCGGCGACGGGGTGCAGGTCAATCCGAGCGGCGAACCAGGCTTCTCGCCTGAGCTTTCCGCGGATCAAGGCTACTATTTCGAACTTAAGTATTTCGTCGAAACGCTGATTGCCGGAGAAGCGTTGACGGCCGCGACGCCGCGAAGCACGCAGGAGACGATCCGCATCGTCGACGCCGAGATCGCGTCCGCCGACCGCGCGGGCGACTGGGTCGCCGTCAAGCGATGACGGATCGCGGCGCTCGCGCGGGCGACGGCATCTATCGCTGCCGATTCGTCGAGCCGGCGGCCGGCGGCGCCATCCCTTGGGATGCGATCGCGTCCGTCCCGTTGTCGGACGTCGTCACGGGGGCGGCGCCGGCGCTGAAGACGGCCGTGCAGGCATGCTGGACCGGCGCCGAGCTGCGGTTTCGCTTCGCGTGCGAGGACGATCACGTGGTGGCGAATATGACCGGGCACGACGATCCGCTGTACGAAGAGGACGTGGTAGAGCTCTTCCTGGACGAGCTCGGGACGGGCATGGAATACTACGAGATCGAAGTCAGCCCGCGCAACGTCGTCTTCGACGCGCGGATCCGCAACGCTGCGCATGGCGAGAAGACAGTCGAGCTGGACTGGCACGCCGCGGGCATGGAGACCGCCGTCCGCGAGGAGGGCGCGATCCGGATCTACGAGATCGCGATTCCGTTCGCGAACTTCGCCCGGGTGCCCGCCGCCGGAACGGCATGGCGCTGGAATGCGTACCGGATCGACGAGGACCGGACGGGCGTCCGCCATTATTGGGCTTGGCGCCCGACGGGCGCCGTGAATTATCATATCCCGCGCTGCTTCGGGACGCTGCTGTTCGAAGCGAAACAAGACGGATACGAGGAGGCAGGCAACCGATGAGTCAAGACGGAACGAAGCTCGAGCTGCGATGCGTGAGCTCGCTCGCCAAAGTGTTCGCCGACGAAGAATTGCGGGATTCGCCCCATCTCCGGGCGAGCGCGCTGCGGGGCGAGGTAGCGTCCTTCCAGGTCGCGTACCGGCCGGACAGCTTGATTAAGGGCATGCGGGCGTCCGTCCGATCGGAGATCGATGCCGATATTACATTGCGGTCGGTCGGCCTCGCGCCTTCCGAGCTGCCCGTGTATGCCGACCATGACGAATACGTGCTGCGTACGACGCCGGGGCTCTACCCCGATCCGTTGTTCGAGCTGCCGGCCGATGCCGGGTCGGGCTTGACGGCCATCCCCGGTCAGTGGCGCTCCGTTTGGGTGACGGCGGAGCCGCGGCTTGGCGCCAAGCCGGGCTTATTCCCGATCGCGGTCGTCTTCGAGACGGAAGGCGGCGAGGCGCTCGGCGAAGCGGTCTTCGAGCTGGAGATCGTCCCGCTGTCGCTGCCGAAGCAGGAGCTGCTGCATAC
Source organism: Paenibacillus sp. J22P277 (assembly GCF_059383675.1). Taxonomy (NCBI): domain Bacteria; kingdom Bacillati; phylum Bacillota; class Bacilli; order Caryophanales; family Paenibacillaceae; genus Paenibacillus; species Paenibacillus sp. J22P277. Next base: position 692,219 of record NZ_JBXENS010000004.1, on the reverse strand, counting down.
GGAATGGTTTCACGTCGACTGCCTGGCGACCCATTACGGCATCGACGTCTTCGGCGAGCGCCATTGGGAGATTATCGAGCATTACGTTCGCACGGCCGCGCGGCACGGCGTCAATCTGCTGTTGACGCCGCTCTTCACCCCGCCGCTCGATACGAAGATCGGCGGGGAGCGCCCGACCGTTCAGCTCGTCGACGTGCGGCTCGAGGCGGACGGGAGCTACGGATTCGGATTCGGCAGGCTGGGCAGATGGGTAGAGCTGTGCAGGCGGCAGGGCATCGAGCAGTTCGAATTCTCGCATCTGTTCACGCAATGGGGCGCGCAGCACGCGCCCAAGATCATGGCTTCCGTGGGCGGCGTCGACAAGCGGATCTTCGGTTGGGACACCGATGCGGGCGGCGAAGCCTACGGCGCGTTCATCCGTCAGTTCCTGCCCGCGCTGCTGGGCTGGGTGAAGGACAACGGACTGGAAGGGCGCTGCTTCTTCCACGTATCCGACGAGCCGTCGCTGCAGCACATCGACGCTTACGCAAGCGCGAGCCGGCTGGTCGGCGAGCTGGTAGGGGACTATCCGGTCATCGACGCGCTGTCGGATTACGCGTTCTACGAGAAAGGGCTGGTCAAGAACCCGATTCCGGCCAACAACCACATCGAGCCGTTCCTCGCGAACGGGGTCGAGCGGCTGTGGACGTATTACTGCTGCGCCCAATACGAGGAAGTGGCCAACCGCTTCTTCAGCATGCCTTCGGCGCGCAGCCGGATTCTGGGCATCCAGCTGTACAAATTCGAGATCGCCGGCTTCCTGCATTGGGGCTATAATTTCTGGTATTCGCAATACTCGCTCGGACCGATCGATCCGTACCGGGTGACGGACGCGAAGCATGCCTTTCCATCGGGCGACGCCTTCCTCGTCTATCCGGGCGAGGACGGCCGGCCGGTCGAATCGATCCGGCTGGAGGTGGTCCGCGAGGCGCTGCAGGATCTGCGGGCGCTTCGGCTGCTGGAGGAACGGTACGGCAGGGAATACGTAATCGCCGGCTTGGAAGAAGGATTGGCCGAGCCGATCACGTTCAGCGCGTATCCGCGGGACGCGGCATGGTTGCTCGCCAAGCGGGAATGGGTGAATGCGAAGCTGATGGAGCGGGCGTAAGCGGGCTGCGCTCGAAATTGAATTGCTGCGCCTTGATGGCCGATTCTGCGGCCGTCAGGGCTTTTTTTGCTGCGCTGCGCGTCCGGCTCTGAGTCGGACGAGCCTGGCGTCCCGCCAGCCGTGCCGGCCGCCCGCATCCACGACGGATCGCCGTTCTCGTGCAGTTTCCGATTCAAGGCGTAGATAAGAAACGGAATCGAACGACAAGAAGGCGCAAAAGAGAATCATGCCCGACGGAATGAAACCCGCGAACGTGCTCCACACGGCGTATACCACCTCTCCGATTCGTTTATGTCGCCGGCGGCGGATTTTCAGTGCACCTTCACTTCGGACCTGATCGTTGACCAATTGCTTGTCGACCAGGTTGTCGATGCAGACCAGGATGCACGGATGCTTGGCGGCCCCGATCGCGAAGGACCGGACCGTCAAATCCGACGGGGAACCGAGCAGCCGGTCGATCGCCTCGGCATTGTCCGCCGCGTGCGCGGAGTACGGGGGCATCGGCACGTCCTCGACGTATGGCTGACGATTGCGTTTTCCGGGAAATAAAGGCATAGGGTTTCCCTTCCATGGTTTTATTTACCTTATGATGACCATTCCCGCGGATTCTATGCCAGCCGGGCTTGCAGGGCGGGGGGGCAAGAGCCGTCATCCAAATTTTTTAACGGGTACCGGCACGCGGCTGGAGTGCGGGATTTCGGTCGACATGCAAAAAAATCCGCTTTCGCCGGTTCGCCGGCGGAATGGTAGAATACAAGCGTACCGTTCCGTCGCGAGCGGGACGCGGGTATCCATGAACGGACAGAAAGCGGAGTGACGCGCGTGAATCAAGACTATCAATTATCGGTAAGGGAAGCGCTTGAACGGCCAGCCTTCCAAGGGGCCTATCTGGCGGCGGGCGAAGCGGGCCTCGGACGGCTCGTCCGCTGGGTCCATATCATCGAGGTGATCCATTTCGATCAATTGCTGCAGGGCGGGGAGATGATCCTGACGACGGGGGCGGCGTTCAAGAACGACGACGCGGCGTTCATGGCGTACCTGGACCAGCTCGTCCAGAGCGAGGCGGCCTGTCTCTGCATCGAGCTCGGCCATCACCTGAGCGCGATTCCGGACGCATGGCTGGAGGCGGCGGAGACCGTCCGGCTGCCGGTCATCATATTCCCGCGGAGCGTGCGGTTCATTGATATTACGCAGGATATCCACGCGCATAGGATCAATCAGCATCATCTGGCGCTGCGGGAATTGGAGAAAACGTCCCGCGCCTTCCATCGCATGACGCTGACCTCGCAAGGGGTGGGCCAGGTGCTGGACCTGCTCCACGGCAGCACGAAGGCGACCGTGATCTACGTGCCGCGGGACGGGCAGCCGAGGTTCGTGCCGCCCGTCTCCGCGCAGGAGGCCGAGCGGTGGATGGACTTTCTGGCGGAGCGGCTGGATAGGAATTCAGAGGACGGACCGGCGGGATCGCCCGCGGTCGCGGAGCGCGGCGGGCAGTCCGTCGTCATCCAGCCCGTCGGCGCCATGGGCAAGACGTGGGCGCATCTCGTGCTCGCGTCCGACCGGAAGCCGCAGGAATACGAGTTCTTGATCATGGACTCGGCCTCGTTGTCCATCGCGCAGGATCTGCTTCGCACGCGATACGTGGAAGAACGCAAGCTGTACTCGCAGACGCTGTGGGTCGACGATCTGCTGCATCTGCGGATCCGCGACGAGGAGCAGGTCAAGCTGCTGATCGGCAGCGGGTACAAGCAGCTGAACGAGCTGCCGTACCATGCGGTCGTCGCGGCGTTCGACCACGGGCAGGGCGCGGCGCCCGGACAAGAGGGCGAAGGCGCGGAATCGGCAGGCATTCATCTCTCGCTCGCCGTGCGCGCGGTGTTCGAGCAGCAGGCGTTCCATCCGCTCATCACGCTCAAGAATAACCGGCTTGTCGTGATCGCGTTCGACAAGGCCCCGAAGTCGAAGAAGCCGGCCAAGGAACGGCTGCGGCAGGTGCTCGAATCCCTGCAGCTCCCGATAACGGAGGCGGAGGCCGCGCTGACGATCGGGATCGGCCAGGTCGGCCGCGGCTTCATGCAGGCGCATGTCAGCTACCAGGAGGCGCTCCAGGCGATTTCGCTCGCGCCGATCCTGCGGACGAACCAGGTATTCTTCGATGAGATCGGCGTGTTTCACCTGCTCTTCCATATCGCGGACAAGCAGCTCCTGACGACGTTCGTGCGGACGTACCTGGGGCCGATCCTCGATCAGGACGAAGCGAAGGGCAGCGACCTGCTGCGCACGCTGAAGGTGTACCTCGATTGCGACGGATCGAAGCGGCTCGCGGCGGAGCGGCTGTTCATCGTCAGGCAGTCGCTGTATTACCGGCTGGACAAAATCGAAGAGCTGCTGGGCGCCGATTACATGCAGCCGGAGAAACGGCTGGCGCTGCAGGTGGGCATCCGCGCGTATCAGCTGCTTCGGCCGGACGTCCAAATGTGAAAAGGTTTGGCCGGATTTATGACATTTTGTCTAATGGAACCTCCTCGGATTCGCCTTATAGTGGAATCAGTCAACGAGACGAGACCGATTCCCGGACAGGAGTCGAAGAAGAGAGAGGCTGATGCAGCATGCGTATCGGAGTACCGAAGGAAATCAAAAATAACGAGTTTCGCGTCGGCATGACGCCTGGATCGGTGTTGTCCTACAAGAAAGCCGGCCACGAGGTCGTGGTCGAGACCATGGCCGGCCACGGCATCGGGTTCGCGGACGCGGATTACGAAGCGGCCGGAGCGACGATCGTGGCGACGGCCGGGGAAGCGTGGGCGGCCGATATGGTCGTCAAAGTCAAAGAACCGCTGCCGCCGGAGTATGAGTACTTCCGCGAAGGCTTGATCCTGTACACGTACCTGCATCTCGCTCCCGAAGCGGAATTGACGCGGGCGCTGGCGGATAAACGCGTGACCGCGATCGCGTACGAGACCATTCAGCTGGACAACGGCAGCCTGCCGCTGCTGACGCCGATGAGCGAAGTAGCCGGTCGGATGTCCGTACAGATCGGCGCCCGGTTCTTGGAGAAATCGCATGGCGGCAAGGGCGTCCTGCTCGGAGGCGTGCCCGGCGTGGAGCCCGGCAGGGTCGCGGTCATCGGCGGCGGCATCGTCGGGGCCAACGCGGCGAAGGTGGCCGTCGGCCTCGGGGCCGACGTCACCATCGTCGACTTGAATCCGGACCGTCTGCGCCAGCTCGACGACCAGTTCCAAGGCCGCGTGAAGACGATCATGTCCAACCCGTACAATATCGCCGAGGTCGTGCGCCGGGCGGACCTGGTGATCGGCGCCGTGCTCATTCCGGGTGCCCGCGCGCCGCGGCTCGTGACGGAAGAGATGGTCCGCGCGATGACCCCGGGGAGCGTCATCGTCGACGTGGCGATCGATCAAGGCGGCTCCATCGAGACGATCGACCGCATCACGACCCATGACGAGCCGACGTACGTGAAGCATGGCGTCATCCATTACGCCGTGGCGAACATGCCGGGCGCCGTCGCCCGCACGTCCACGCTCGCGCTGACCAACGCGACGACGCCGTACGGCTTGCAAATCGCGAACAAGGGCTTCGCGCAGGCGGCCTTGGACAACAAGGCGATCGCCAAAGGCATCAACGTCGCCGCGGGACGGGTGACGTACCGGGCCGTGGCCGAGGCGCATGGCTATGCGCATACGGACGTGTACGCGCTGCTGCGTTAGGCAGCCGGCGCGGCGGGTTGCAGGCATGCGTCAATGCGAAGCTTATTGACGGGGCATTGAAGCGCAATGAAATTGCGAAATGCGGAAGCGTCATTGAATACGCGCAATGAAGCAACGCAACGAATACGCAACGAATAAGTGCAACGAAGAAATTCAACAAAGAAACGCAACGAGTATGCATCAAAGAAACGCAGCACAGCAGCAGAAAACCCGCCATCGGCGGGTTTTTCTGCGTCAAGATCCTCCCCGGCTCACAGCCTCCCCGCATGGCGGGACCGGGTTCATTTGGCCGGGAAGGACCCCTGATGCTGCTTGGCATAATGCTTCGGCAGCTGGCCGACCTTCTTCTTGAACATGCGCAGGAAGCCCGAGTAATCGTTGAAGCCGGCTTCCATGCAGGCATCTGTCACGCTGCGGCCTTCCTTGAGCAGCTTCTTGGCGAGGGAAATGCGCTTGTAGAGGATATATTCGTGGATCGTGCTGCCGATATGCTTCTTGAACAGCCGGCTGAGGTGGTACTTGCTCATGTAGAACAAGCCCTCCAGCCGCTCCAGCGACAGGTCCTCGGCGAGATGCCGGTCGAGATAGGCCAGGACGGGCACCAATACCGGGGGCAAATCCACGCCCGGATCCTTCGCTTGGTTCTTGTGGTAACCCCGCTGCACCAGAACCAGAATCTCGATCAGGCAGCTCAGCTTGAGGAGCGGCGCTTCGGGGAACGGATGCTTCAGCGCGTCGTCGTACTTGGCGAAGAGCGCGGCGAGGGCGGATTTCTCCTGCTCGCTCAGGCGGATCCGGTTGCGTTCCCCGGAGGGACGGTCGTAGAAGCAGCGCAGCAGCTGCAGCTCGTCCGTCTGGAACAAGCCGATCAGCGCGGGATTGAATTCGATCGTGACCCGCTCGTACAGCGCGTCCGACGTCAGGGCGGGCTTATGGATCTCATGCTCGTTCGTGACGACGAGGTCCCCGATCTGAAGCGGGTACATCGTTTTGTCCACGAAGTAATTAACGTCGCCGCCGATGAGGAAGAAAATCTCGCACCCTTGGTGCAAATGAAAATGAACGTTGAAAGGAGGTATGCGCGCGGCATGTTGGAATTTGACATGGTCGTCCAGCTGGGCGATGTAAGCGTTCAGCATCCTGCTGCCTCCCCGCGTAATCGAGCAAGATTATCCACTTCCAGGGCAATTTCGTCAAGGAAGTCGTAATTGCAATGATATAGGATGAAAGGGAGAACTTCAATCGAATGCGGGAGGGACAAGCCAATGGGCGAACGCAAAGTCAGGATCGGGCTCGTCGGAATCGGCAGCATCGGTCAGCATCATGTCAATTATTTGAGCAAAATGGACAACGTGGAGCTGGTCGGCGTCTGCGATATCGACCGGGAGAAGGCGGATGCCGCGGCGAAGGCGCACGGAACGACCGCGTATTACGAGGCCGTCGAGCTGCTGGAGCGATCGGGATTGGAGCTGGTCATCGTCGCGGTGCCGCATTACGATCATCCGCGCATCGCGATGGAAGCGTTCCGACGCGGCATCCACGTCATGTGCGAGAAGCCGATCGCGGTCCATGTCAATGCCGCGAAGGAGATGATCGCCGCCTATGAGGCCGCCAAGCAGCAGCATCCGGAGCTGCAGTTCGCCATCATGTTCCAGGAACGGACGCTGCCCGGCTACGCCAAGCTGAAGGAATTGCTGGCAAACGGCACGCTCGGCCGGTTGACGCGGGCGACGTGGATCCATACCAAATGGTTCCGCTCCCAGGCGTACTACGACAGCGGGGGCTGGCGCGCCACGTGGGCCGGCGAGGGCGGCGGCATTCTGACCAATCAATGTCCGCATACGCTCGATATGTACCAATGGCTGTTCGGGCTGCCGGACCTGATATCGGGTCATGCGCACATCGGCAAATACCACGATATCGAGGTCGAGGACGAGGTGACGGCGTATTTCGAGCATCCGGGAGGCATGATCGGCCATCTGATCGTCACGACGGCGGAGCTGCCGGGCACGAACCGGCTCGAAATCGTCGGCGATCTCGGGAAGCTGCTGCTCGAGAACGGCCAACTGCTGCATTACCGCTATCCGCAGCCGATGCTCGCGTTCACGCGGGAGACGGATCAGCGTTTCGCCGAGTGGGAGATCCAGCCCGAAAAGGTCGCATTCGACGTGGATGCGCCGAACGGGCATCAGGTCGTCATGGAACGGTTGGTCGGGCGCCTGCTTGGCTGGGCCGGCGATTTGATCGCGGAAGGACCGGAAGGGCTCGGAGCCTTGACGCTGGCCAACGGCATCATGCTTTCTTCGTTCCAGAAGCGTCCGGTGACGGTGCCGATCGACGGCGACGCCTTCCTGGCGGAGCTGGAAGAGCGGATCCGCACCTCGAGCTACGTGAAGAAAGCCGTGCGCGCGCCGGGTGCCCAGGAAGACATGTCCGCTTCCTTCGGGACGGCCAACTAAGAGGAGGAAGCGACTATGCCAACCGTGAAACTAACCTGTTTCGCCGACGAAATCTCGCATGACTTGGAGGAACAGCTGGACGTGCTGGGGCAAGAGGGACTTTCCCGCATCGAGCTGCGGGGCGTGTGGGGCAAGAACGTGCTCGACTTGACCGGCGAAGAGCTGGCGAAAATCCGCAAGATCGCGGACGCGCGCGGCTTCGGCATCTCGTCCGTCGCGTCGCCGATCGGCAAATACGGCATCGCCGACGACTTCGCGCCGCAGCTCGAGAGCCTGAACCGGGCCATTGCCGCCGCCAAGGCGCTCGGCACGCCGTATATCCGCGTCTTCTCGTATTACATGCCCGAGGGTGCCAGCCTGGACGATTGGCGAAAGGAAGCGCTGAACCGGATGAAGCAGCTGACGTCGATAGCCGAAAGTCATGGCGTCGTGCTCATCCTGGAGAACGACAGCGGCTTGTACGGCTCCAAGGATGATCGATGCCTGGAGATTCTGGGGCATTGCGATTCGAATGCGCTCCGGCTCGCGTTCGACCCCGGCAACTTCGTCATGGAAGACGTGAAGCCGATGACGGAGGCGTATCCGAAGCTGGCGCCGTACGTCGCGTACGTCCATGTCAAGGACGCCACGTCCGAGCCGAGGCAATTCGCGCCGGCCGGCGCGGGCGAAGGGCAGCTCCCGGAGCTGCTGCAGGCGCTGCAGGCGCGCGGGTATGACGGCTTCCTGTCCGTGGAGCCGCATCTGCAGCACTACCTGCCGCACGCCAGCAATCCCAAGCGCGTCGTTACCGCGGTCCGGGCACTGAAGGCGCTGCTGGAGCGGGCCGGTCAGGAATGGGAATAAAGAAAAGCTAGTCCCGTCAGTCATGCCGTCAATCAAGCAGATGGTCTTCATCCAACGCGGGTTGGATAAGGACGTCTGCTTTTTTTTGCGAATTTTGAATCTTGAATTTTCAATCTTGAATCTTGAATCTTGATCTCATCTTGATCTGAGCTTCACGCTTTCTTGATCGCCTATCGTTACACTAGCCCTTGTGATCAAGTTCGAGCGAGAGGATGAGAGAATTGAAGAAAAGCTTGCTGGCAATCGTTTGTACGGCTATGGCGCTTACCGTCGCCGCTTGCAGCGGAGGCAACGCGAACGAGCCGTCGCCGCCAAGCGGAGATAACGCGGCGCAATCCGCGAACTCGGGAGCCAATAGTCCGCCGGCCGCCGATCCGGCATCCGGAGCGCCCGCGGCCGCGCCGACGCCCGCCCCCGATCCGAACAAAAAGAGCACCGTCGCGATCTCCATGTACGGCTATGACGCTTACTACGACGATGCGAAGAAAGCCTATGAGGCCCAGCATCCGAACACGACGATCGAAGTCAAATACGTGGCCAAGGAATTTGATCCGTCCGGTTTGCTGGTGGAGAAATTCAGGACCAAGACGGCGGCCGATTTCCTGGGCGGCAAAGGCGCGGATTTGATCGTCATGGACGATCTGCCGGCTGATCACTATATCGGGCAGAACCTGCTGGTCAATCTGAGCGGCATGATGAATGGCGATCCTTCGTTCAGGAAAGAGGATTATTTTCAAAACCTGCTGGATAATGCGAAGCAGAGCGACGGCAACGTCTATGCGCTGCCTTTATCGTTTTCTCTGTCCGGGATGCTGGCGGACGAGGAAGTGCTAAGAGGGACGGGCGTGCAGTTCGACGACGGCAGCTGGACATGGGAGCAATTCAGCGGCATCGTGCAAAAGCTGCCCTTGACGGGCCAATACCAATACGGGTACTTCGAGAAAGCCAAGCCCAATATGTTGTGGCGCTTGCTGACGTCGTCCTATTCGCAATACGTGGATCAGGTTAACCGGAAAGCGAGCTTCGATTCCGATACGTTCATCGCGCTGATGAATCGCATCAATCGGTTGGAAGCGGATAAGACCGTCACTTATGACGCCAAGAACTTCATCAACAATAAGGTGTATTTTCAGCCAACGGATGTCTATTCCTTTAGCGATTATAAGGGACGTTTGAAAGAAAGCAAATTGGCCGACCCGAAGCTCTATCAAATGCCGAAGTCGGAGGGGCAGCAAGCCGGGGGCTTCTACTCGCCGTACGCCAATATCGCGATCAACGCGAACTCGGCCGTAAAACCCGAGGCGTGGGATTTCCTGAAGTTCCTGATGTCCGGCGAAGGGAGAACAACGGACAAGGGATTGGACACGGGAGCTTCCTGGTACAGCGCGTTCCCCGTATTCAAACCCGCATTCGAGGCACGGGCAGCGGCGGCGACGCAGGGAGGACTGATCGGCGAAGCGGAGGTTCGATCGTTAACCGACTATATATCGAAGGCCGCCAATCCGGTCGTCATGCTTCCGGGCGAAATCGAACTCCTGCTGTTCCAGGAAACGCCGGCTTTCTTCAGCGGGCAGAAGTCGGCCGAGGCCGTCGCGGAATTGATGCAGAATAAAGCGACGACTTATCTCAATGAATAAGCTCAGGCTTCGCGCCTGGCCGAGAAAAGACGGACCGGCAGCCATGATGTTCCTGGCGCCAAGCCTGCTTGGGTTTTCGTTATTCTACGTCATTCCGTTCGCGCTGGGTGTCTACTATTCTTTTACTGCCAAGCTTACGGGCGGCTCCTTCGTCGGGTTCGCGAATTACAAGGAGCTGCTCGGCAGCAGCTCCTTCCGTCAAGCAGCCGTCAATACGCTGCTGTTCACCGGAATCGCCGTTCCTATTCTGACTGCACTCTCGCTTGCGCTTGCGCTCATGCTCAACCGGCGCCTATGGCTGCGAAAGGGACTGCAGACGGCGTTCGTCCTGCCCCTCGTCGTGCCCGTTGCCTCCATCGTCATGATTTGGCAAATTTTCGTCGATTGGAATGGAACCTTGAACGCATGGCTGCACGGCCTTGGGCTGCCGCGCGTCGATTGGATGAACTCGAACGGGTCCATGGCGGTGCTGGTGTTGATCTATCTTTGGAAAAATATCGGCTACAACATGATTCTGTTTCTTGCAGGGCTGCAATCCATCCCGCAAAGCTATTATGAAACGGCGCGCATCGAGGGGGCAAACGGGAGCCGCCAGCTGTTCTCCATCACCCTCGTCTATCTCACGCCGACGATGTTCTTCGTGATCCTGATCTCGATCATCAATTCGTTCAAAATATTCAGGGAAACCTACCTGCTGGCGGGCGATTATCCGTATGACCGCATTTATATGATGCAGCACTATATGAACAATATGTTTTTTTCGCTGGATATTCAGAAGCTGACCGCCGCGGCTACGCTCATGGTCGGCTGCATCGTTCTCCTGGTGTCGGGCATGCTGGCGATCGAGCGCCGCTTTCAGGAAAATTTGGAGTAGCGGGAGGCGCTTATGCAGATCATCCGAGCATTACCGAGGGCGACGCTTTTTGTCTTGCTGACGGCGGCGGCGGCGGTCCTATGCCTTCCGATCGTGCTTACGATCGCGAATTCGCTGATGACGCCGAGCGAGTTTGCGCTGAATTACGGCCTGCTTGGGAAGATGACCGACGCCGCGAGCCAGAAGGATGCCTTCGTCAACCTGAAGCTGATTCCGGACTGGGTGACCTTCGCCCAGTACAAGAAGCTGCTCATCGCGACGCCGAGGTTCCTGCAGATGTTTTGGAATTCGGCGGGACTCGTCGTTCCGATCGTCCTCGGACAGACGCTGCTCGCGTCGCTTGCCTCCTATGCCTTTGCTAAGCTTCGCTTCAAAGGAAGGGACGCGCTGTTCCTGGTCTATTTGATGACGATGCTGATGCCGTTCCAGGTCACCCTGGTTCCCAACTACCTCGTCATCGACCGTTTGGGACTGTTCGATACGGATGCGGCGATTATTTTGCCGGGTATTTTCGGTGCGTTCGGCGTATTCATGCTGCGTCAATTCATGGCGCAGATCCCGACCGCTTATATGGAAGCGGCCAAGATGGACGGCGCGGGGCATGCGGCGATTTTCGCCCGCATCTTCCTCCCCTTGGTTAAGCCGGGTATAGCCGCGCTCGCCGTCCTGCTGTTCGTCGATTATTGGAATATGGTCGAGCAGCCGCTTATCTTCCTGGAGGACGCGTTCAAGCAGCCGTTGTCGCTGTATCTGCTTCAAATTCGCGAGCAGGAAGGCGATGTGATTTTCGCAGCATCCGCGTTGTACATGAGCCCGATGATTTTGCTGTTCCTGTACGCGGAAACTTATTTCGTCGAGGGTATTCAGCATTCGGGCATTAAGGGGTAACGGAAGGGGGAGTGATGAAATGGAAGCATCCGCCGAACCAACCGATTCTCGTAACCGGAAGCGGGTAATCGGGCTCATTGCCGGACTATTCTGCGCCTTGCTCATCGGCCTTACCTTATTCAGCAATACGCTGTTTGCGCTGACATTGCCCAAGGTGACCACCGAGCAGCCGGTTACCGGTTCGTTAAATTCGGCCTTCGAAGGAGAAGCGGCCCTGAATGCCGTGTCGGAGCTGGAGTTGTCGAACCCGGCCGGCGGCAAGGTGACGAAGGTGCTGGTCAAGGAAGGCGACGCGGTGAAGAAGGGACAAGGTCTCGTGCGTTACGAGAACGCCGATTCCGAGCAGCAGCTCGAAACGGAAAAAACGGCGTTGAACAGATTGAGGCTGCCGCTGCCCAGCCTGCAGCGGGCTTATATCGAAGCCGCGCATCAAGACGATCCCGCGGCACGGAACGACGCTCGGATCGCGCTGGAAAGCGCGAATCTCGACATCGCCGCGCAGGAGAAGCGCATAGCGGCTTTGCAGCGCCAAGCGGCGGAGCTGCGGGAGCTGAAAGCGCCGTTCGATGGCGTGGTGGAGGCCGTGAACGCCATAGAAGGCCTGACCTCGGGGTCGGGAGCGGCAGCCGATATTCGGCTGTCCAACGCGGATAGAGGACTGCAATTCGAGCTGCAGGTGCCGCTATATATGGCCGCTTCTCTTGCGATAAACGATCCTGTAGAGGTGACGGTTACGGGCGGGAACGGCCGTTCCGTTCAAGGGAACATAACGGCAATCGGAGAGACCGGCGCTTCCGAAGCGGCAATCGGAGAGAGCGGCGCTGCCGGACCGGGCAAAGCCGCCATCGGAGGAATCGGCGATGCCGGGCCGAGCGGTGCGGCTCCCGAGAGCGTTCGCCTGCTCGTTGGCCTGCATGATATACATTTGCGGGGAGGCGATCGGATTAAGCTGAAGCTGGAGGCCGAGGGACCGCAGGACGAAAAGATCGTTTCCAGCCAAGCGATCCATCAGGACCTGGACGGCGCTTACGTATTCGTCTTGCACACGAGCCAAGGGCCGCTCGGCAATACGAAGGTTGCGAGGAAGATGCCCGTGACCGTCACCGCCGTCAGCGGGACGAGGACGGCGATCTCGGACGGCTTGTTCGGAGACGAAGCCGTTATTCTGGAGAGCAGCGAGCCGCTCACTGACGGCGTCCAGGTCCGAACGTAGCGGCAAGCGCCGGGTAAGTCATTTCAAGTATACTGGTAGGTAAGATCGCACACGTTGGAGGAAGCGCCGAATGGAAGCGAAGACGATATTGGTCGTGGAGGACGAGCCCATCCTGAGGGAAATCGTAAAGGATTATTTTCAGAACGAAGGGTTCTTCGTGCTGGAAGCCGCGGACGGCGAACAAGCGCTGGAACGGTTTCGGAACGGACGGGTCGATCTGATTCTGTTGGATATCATGCTGCCCATGCTCGACGGGTGGTCGGTCTGCCGCCGCATCCGCAAAACGTCCGATGTCCCGATCATCATGCTGACCGCGCGCGTGGACGAAGACGACACGCTGCTCGGCTTCGAGCTGGGCGCCGACGATTACGTCACCAAGCCTTATAGTCCGCCCGTGCTGCTCGCGAGAGCCAAACGGCTGCTCGACAGCCGTTCGCGGCAGCGCAGTTCTTCCGCCGCAGATGATGCGTTGATCCGCCACGGCATTCGCATTCATTACCCTTCGCGCACGGTCGAGAGTGACGGCGTAGACATCGGACTGACTCACACGGAATTCGAAATCCTGAGCTATCTCATGCAAAACCAAGGTATCGTCGTCAGCCGGGAAAGGATGATCGTTAAAATCTGGGGCTATGCCTATGATGGCGACGATCGCACGATCAATACGCATATTCGGAATTTAAGAAGCAAGCTGGGGGCCAAATCGAAGCTGATCTCGACCATCGTCCGAACCGGCTATCGCTTCGAGGCCGGCGAATGAGAAGCCGCATCGTACTCAAGCTGTTCGCGATGACGACGCTGCTATGCGCGCTGATATTGACGTCGATCTATCTTGGTCAGGCGTTTTTTTTCAAGAACTATTATGTCAGCCAGAAAGTCAAAGACATCCAGGCTAGCCTGCAAAGCTATAAGGCGCAGTATGAATCCGGTGAAGGCGGCGCCCTGCTCGCCCAGGCGCTCGCGCAGGACTTTTACCGGGATCACGGCGCTTGGCTTGCGGTTCTGGACCATGACGGCGGGCTGATCCAAACCGATGCGTTCGATATGGAATTGATCGGCGAGAGCCTGAGCGGCCAAACCGTGACCTACACGGTGCCCCTGTATTATTTGGTAAGCGCCGACGAAGGGGAGGACTTCAAAAGCTTCCTTGCGAAGCAGACGCCTTTCTGGATCTACGGCATCGTGAAAGGGTCCGCGTTACTTCCCGCAGCCATCCGCGTGGATAATAGCGGCATCGGGATTAGAACCGAATCGTTCGAAAACGCGAACTTGAAAAAGGTCATGGACGGGATTGTATCGGATCGATTAAAACAAATCGACGAGCGCGCAGCGGATAACGCGCAATCCGTGCCGGATTTCAGCGGCAGCAAGGCGGAGCTGTACGATCCGTTCACGTATTTGCAGGGAAAAGTCGTGAAGAAGCGACTCCGGATGCTGGACGATACGAATAGTCTCCTTTATACGAATACCTTGTTTCTCGATCATATCAAGGTTTTCCAGACCACGCTGCTCTTCAAGTACGCCGGCAACGATGCGGTCGCTCAAACGCTGGATTTCGAGCAGAGCAACGCGAAATACAAGCTGTTCATACAGCCGATGCGCGGCTCCGACGGGAATACCGCTTATCTCTACGCGATGGCGTCGCTCCAACCGGTCGACGAGGCCGTGCGTTTGATTCAGAATTACTTCGTTTATGTAATCGCGTTCGTCTCGGTGCTGGTCGTGCTGGCTTCTTATTACTATGCCGTCAGCATCGCAAGGCCGCTGCTGCGCGTCAACCAGATGGCGAAGAAGCTGGCCGACCTGGATTTTACCGCCGCGATCCCGATCAAGTCGAAGGACGAGATCGGCGATCTGTCCAGAAGCATCAACTCGCTGTCGCAGAAGCTCCATGCTTATATCGGCCGGCTTCAGGACGACATCGAGAAGGAGAAACGGCTCGAGAACACCCGGAAGGCGTTCATCGCCGGCGTCTCGCATGAGCTCAAGACACCGCTCAGCGTGATGAAGAGCTGCATCTCGATTCTGCGGGACGGCGTAGCCGCGCATAAGAAGGATCATTATTTCGCGGCGATGGACAAAGAAGTGAACAAGATGGACGAGCTGATCGTGGGCATGCTGGAGCTGGCCAAGTATGAGTCGGGCACGTATCCGTTGAAGACCGAGACATTCTACATCGATCGGATGATCGACGCGGCGTGCGGGCAGTTCGGCGCCGAGCTCGACGATAAAAGGCTGCGGCTGCGCGTTCGGGCCGTCCCCGTCCAAGTCACGGCCAACCGGCTGCGCATCGAGCAGGTGCTGACCAACTTCATGACGAACGCGATCCGCTATACGCCCGAAGGGCGAAGCATCGACGTGACCGCCGCCGAGGACGGGGAGCGGGTCAAGGTTTGCGTCGAGAACGAAGGCGTCCGCATCCCGTCCGGGCAGCTGGACAAAGTATGGGACCGGTTCTACCGCAGCGACGCTTCCCGCGCGCGCGCCTCGGGAGGCGCGGGGCTCGGCCTCGCGATCGCCAAAAACATTTTGGAGCTGCACGGCGCCGAATTCGGCGTGGCCAACACGCCGAACGGGGTCGCTTTTTATTTCTGGCTTCCGAAGGCGCCGACGCCTTCTCCGCCGCTTTGAGCCGCAGCGAGGCGGACGCGAGAGCGGCCGAAGCGGCAAAGGAACGGGTCCGCGATCCCGACCGGATTACGGATTCCGCCGGCCGGCCGACCGGTCGGAAATCGATTTGCCGCGACGGCGTTTACACAAAAAGACCGAATCAGGGGGCTGATCCGGTCTTTTTGCTATTTTTTGGGTTTTTTAGGCGTCGGATTTACAATTCCTTAGGTTCAGTTTAACGCAGCAGAAACACCGCTTCTCTATTCTAAGTGTGTGGGAACGGTCTCATGTGGGAACGGTCTCACAGCCGGAAAGGGAGTGCACCTTTGGATAATCCGACCATTAAAGAAATCGCCCTGCGCGCCGGGGTCTCGAAGTCCACCGTTTCGCGGATCATCTCCGGCAAGGGCTACTCCAGCCCCGAAGCACGCGACAAGGTGCTCGGGCTGATCGAAGAACTGCAATATAAACCGAACGCGGTCGCGAGGGCCATGGTATCGCAGCGTACGCACAACATCGGCGTGCTCCTGTACAGGCGGGATCATCCGATCGCCTCGCATCCGTTCTACGGAAAAATCGTCGATGCCATCCTCCTGGCGGCGGCAACCCTGAACTACTCGGTCTTCGTCACGACCGATCACGACATGTCTTACCGATCGGCCGATTTCATGATGGAGAAACGGGTGGACGGGCTCATCCTCATCAGCCGCCTGCAGCAGAACGTCATCGACCACATTACGAAATTCGGCGTTCCCTACGTCATGGTGAACGGTTCGACGGACGTCGACGGCGTCATTCACATCGTCAACCAGGACGAAGAGGGAGGAAGGCTGGTCGCCGAGCATCTGACCCGCACCGGACACGACCGCATCTTCGTCATCGCCGGACCGCAGACGCACCGCAGCCATCATTTGCGGTTCAAGGGCTTCATGACATGCATGGAACAGACCGGCATCGAAGTGCCGGAAGCGTCGGTCCGCTATGCGGAGACCTCGACCTTCGCCGAAGGCTACGACATCATGAGCCGTCAGTGGGGACCCTTCCGGGCGGGACGGTACTCGGCGATCTTCGCCACCAACGACATGCTCGCGCTCGGAGCGATGAAATTCCTGCTGGAGCAGTCGGTGCGCATCCCCGAGCAAATCTCGGCGGTCGGCTTCGACGACATCGATTTCGCGGCGATGTTCTCGCCTTCCTTGACCACGGTCAGGGTCGATGCCGGCGAGATGGGCAGGCAATCGATCAAGCTGCTCGATCAGCTGATCCGCCAAGAGCCGAACGTCATGCATCCGAGCCAGCTGCAACCCGAGTTAATCATCAGGCAATCGACCAAATGAACCATTCCGAAAGGAGCGACAATCATTCATGCGCTGGTATCTCAAAGCGTTGGGCACCCGAAAAATCGTTGAATTCATCGTGCTCGTGCTCTTCGTCATCTTCTTCCTCGGCCCGCTGCTGAACTTGGCCATTCTGGCCTTCACCGGCAAATGGAGCTACCCGGACGTGCTGCCGCATCAATGGTCCATGAAATGGTGGACCTTCGTCTTCAAGCAGGAGGATATCGCGAAGTCCATCGGCCTCTCGTTCATGATCGCCGCGATCGTGACGGGGCTGTCCATCCTGATCTGCATCCCGGCGGCGTACGCGTTCGCCCGAATCCGTTTTCCGCTCAGCAAGTTCTTCCTGTTCTCGTTCCTGCTGACGCACGCGTTTCCGAAGATGGGCCTGTACGTGTCGATCGCGGTGCTGTTCTACAAGCTGGGCCTTATGAACACGCTGCTCGGCGTCGTGCTGATCCATATGATCAACGTGCTGATGTTCATGACGTGGATTCCGACCGCCGCCTTCCGCAACGTGCATAAGGCACAGGAGGAATCGGCGAGAGACGTCGGGGCCGGCCCGTTCCGGGTATTTCTGAAGATTACGCTGCCGATGGCCCTGCCGGGCATCATCGTCGCTTCGATCTTCACGTTCCTGAACTCGCTCGACGAGGCGCAGGGAACGTTCCTGGTCGGCATTCCCAATTACAAAACGATGCCGATCGTCATGTATTCGATCATCAGCGATTATCCGGCTTATGCCGGAGCGGTGTTCTCGATCATCCTGACGGCCCCGACGATCATCCTGCTGCTCGCCGCGAAGCGGTTCGTCAGCGCGGATGTCATGTCCAGCGGCTTTCAGCTCAAGTAACGTCGCGGAACGCGGCGGATCAATCGCAGATTCAAGGAGGCCATTATGGATATTCAGCTTTCCGTTCAACAATTGTCGAAACGGTACCATACCGGCGAAGGCGTAACCGGCATCTCGCTCGACGTGCGCAAAGGCGAGCTCGTGACGCTGCTCGGCCCGTCCGGCTGCGGCAAAACGACGGTGCTCCGCAGCATCGGCGGTTTCCTCGACCCCGATTCCGGCGAAATTCGCATCGAAGGCACGAGCGTGCTGAAGCTGCCGCCGGAGAAGCGCCCGACCTCGATGGTGTTCCAGAGCTACAATCTATGGCCGCATATGACGGTGTTCGATAACCTGGCATTCGGCCTTAAAATACGCAAGATGAAGAAAGCCGATATCCGCAAGGCGGTCGAGGAGGCGCTGCAGCTCGTGCGGCTGCCGGGCTCCGAGAACAAGCATCCCGGCGAGCTCTCGGGCGGACAGCAGCAGCGCGTCGCGCTGGCCAGGTCCCTGCTCCTGAAGCCGGCCGTGCTGCTGCTGGACGAGCCCTTCTCCGCGCTTGACGCCAAGCTGCGGCACGAGATGCGCGAGGAGCTGCGGGATATCCAAGCGCAGACCGGGCTGACGATGGTATTCGTCACCCATGACCAGGAAGAGGCGTTGTCGATCTCCGACCGCATCGTCGTCATGAACCAGGGCAACATCGAGCAGATCGCGTCGCCGCAGGAGATTTACGATGCGCCGAACACGCTGTTCGTCGCGCAGTTCATCGGCAAGATGAACTTTTTGAAAGGGGTGATTTCGGAAGAGCAAGTAGCCGTAGGGAAGTTGAGGTTTCCAAATCCGAACCGATTGTCCGGAGGGGTAAGGCTGGCATTCCGGCCTGAAGATGTCGTCATGAACAGTCCTGAAGAAGAAAGCTTGCCCGGCGTCATCAAACAGATCATGGTTCTGGGCCACTATGCCGAAGTCTCGATTCAATTGCCGGAGCATGGCGTCATTCGGGCGTTTCAGCCGCGGGATACCGTCAAGGCGCTGCATACGGGCGAGCCGGTTCGCGTCAGCTTCAAGAAAGTGCTTACTTATTCGGAAGTCTAAACCCAAACGAATCCCCAATGCCAAGGAGGCAAATAAGCCATGTTACGCAAAAAATCCGCTCTTACCTTACTGACAGTAACAACCGTTACCGCAGCGCTTCTCGCCGGGTGCGGAAGCACGAATAACGGCGACAACGCGGCCAACAACGGCGCAGCTAATAACGGTGCGGCCAACAACGGTGCGGCGAACGGCGCGACGAACGCGGGCGGCAACGCGGCTCCGGAGGACGCGGCGGCCAAGCCGGTCGAATTCAACTTCTACTTCACCGGTTCCGAGAACGTCAAGAGCCTGTGGGACACGATCATTCCGATGTTCGAGAAGGATCATGCGAACATCAAGGTAAAAGAAGTGTACATTCCGTCCGGCACGGGCGCGCAGCCGACGTACGACCGGATTCTCGCGGCGAAGAAAGCGGGCAAAGGCTCCGGCGATATCGACCTGTACGAGGACGGCCTGTCCAACGTCACCCAGGGACAGAAGGACGATCTGTGGGATACGCTCGACCCGGCCAAAATCGCCAACCTCGCTAAAGTCGACGCCAATACGCTGAAGGACGTAGCCAACCTGGCGATTCCGTACCGTTCGTCCGCGGTCGTGCTCGCGTACAACAGCGATAAGGTCAAGACGCCTCCGAAGACGCTCGACGAGCTGTTCGCTTGGATCAAGGCGAATCCGGAACGCTTTGCCTACAACGACCCGTCCACGGGCGGCGCCGGCAGTTCGTTCGTCACGACGGCGCTGTACGACAAGCTGCCGGAAGACGCGATCCACAGCACGGATGCGAGCATCGAGAAGCAATGGGACGACGGCTTCAACACGCTGAAGGACCTCGGCAAATACGTATACGGCAAAGGCATCTATCCGAAGAAAAACCAAGGCACGCTGGACCTGCTGATCAGCGGCGAAGTGGACATGATTCCGGCTTGGTCGGACATGGCGCTCGAGCAAATCGGCAACGGCCAGCTGCCGGAGACGACGAAAATCTCGCAAATCACCCCGGGCTTCAACGGCGGCCCGACGTACCTGATGGTGCCGAAGCTGTCCGAGAAGAAGGACGCGGTCAATGAATTCCTGAACTTCGTGCTGTCGCCGGAAGCGCAAGCCGTCGTCGTGACCAAAATGCACGGCTTCCCGGGCATCCAGCTCTCGAACATGCCGCAAGACATCCAGGATTCCTTCAAAGGCGTGGCCGAAGGCTTCCGGACGTTCAACATCGGCGACCTCGGCAACGAGATCAATAAACGCTGGCAGAGCGACGTAGCCGCGCAATGATGAAGAAACAGGTGAAAATGGGGATACTGGGAGTGCTTCTGGTCATCCCCTCTTTTCTGTTGCTGTTCGTCACGGTGGTCATTCCGATCGGAGTCTCGTTCAAGGAGAGCCTGACCAACAAGGAAGGCGGCTTCGATCTGTCGAATTACAAGTTCTTGTTTACCGATAAGCTGATGCGCTCGAATATCGTTTTCTCGCTGGAAGTGACGGTCATCTCGGTCGTAATCGTGCTTATCGTTAGTTATGCGCTGGCGGCTTACATGCGATTCAACAACGGCAAAATCGTGAAATGGATCAAGAATATGTACATGATCCCGATCTTTATCCCGTCGGTTATCGCGACCTACGGCTTGATCCAGCTGCTGGGCAACCACGGGTGGCTTTCCCGCTGGGTGCTGCTGCTCGGCGGCGGCGATATTCCGCGCCTCATTTTCGACATGAAGGGCATCATCATCGCCCAATTGTGGTTCAACATCCCGTTCACGACGATGCTGCTCGGCTCCGCCTTGTCGGGCGTGCCCGACGCGGTCATCGAGAGCGCGAAGGACGTCGGCGCGGGCAAGCTGCGCCTCTTCGCCCGGTTCATCCTGCCGCTCACGTACAAGACGCTGCTCGTGGCGATCACCTTCGTCTTCATGGGCGTCATCGGCTCGTTCACCGCGCCGTTCCTGCTCGGTCCGAACGCGCCGCAGATGCTCGGCGTGTCGATGGAGCAGATCTTCAGCGTGTTCCAAGAGAAGCAGCAGGCGTCCGCGCTGGCGTTCTTCACGTTCCTGCTTTGCTCGGTCATGGGCTACTTCTACATTCGCAGCATGGTCAAGGAAGAGGGGGCAAGGTCTTGATGAAACGTCTCGTGCTGGACGCGGAGGGACAGGTGCAGCCTGTCTGCTCCAAGACGCATATCGCGTACAGCTTCCATCTGGCTAAGCCGGGCGGCAAGCTGTGGATCGATTTCGCGTACGAACCCAAGAATCTGGAAGACCGCGAGCGGTCGCGGGAACTGATCGCGGCCGGCGTGGAGCAGTATACGGAGCCGGCGCAGCGCGAGCTGGTCATGGACCGCTGGGAATCCTTCCTGCCGCTCAAGAATCTGATTACCGTCTCCGTCGACGATCCGGCGCGGCATCGGGGGGCGGGCCATCGCCATGATCCCGAGCAGCTCCTGGAGCTGGGCGAAACGGAAGCGTCGCCGGGCTTCGTCTCCGGCGAGCTGATCGAGGGCTTATGGCGCGTCACGCTGAGCCTGCACGCGATCGTGACGGACGACTGCCGTTACCGGCTGCGAATACATCACGAGGAGGCATAAGCATCATGCGCTGGACGGCATGCGAACTGCATAGTCATACGTTTCACAGCGACGGCAGGCAAACCCTGCTCGAGCTGGCCCAAGGGGCGAAGGCGCTCGGGTTCGAGTGCGTCGCGCTAACGGATCATAACACGATGACGGGCTTGGAGAACAAGGAGCTCGTCGAGCGGGAAACCGGCATGACGATCATATCCGGCATGGAGTGGACGACCTTCCACGGGCATATGGTGACGATCGGGTTGACCGATTTCGTGGATTGGCGTCCCGCGGGGCCGGGCGATATCGACGCGGGCATCGCGCGGGTCCACGCCGCGGGCGGCATTGCCGGCATGGCGCATCCGTTTCGCATCGGCAGCCCGATGTGCACGGGCTGCTTCTGGGAATTCGAGATCTCGGATTGGAACGCGCTCGATTACATCGAGGTGTGGTCGGGTACCTTTCCGTCGATCAAGACGGACAATGCCCGCGCGTTCCGGCTCTGGACGGAGAAGCTGAACGAAGGGTACCGGATCGCGGCGACGTCCGGACGAGACTGGCATGCGCAGGAACGGACCGAAGATCCGGTTTCGGTGACGTATCTGCTGCTGGACGGCGGCGAAGGCTCCGTGACGGAGCAGGCGGTGCGCGCGCTGGCCGCCGGCAGGGCCGCGGTCACGATGGGGCCGCTCGTAACGCTGGAGCTGCGGTCCGAGACGGGAATCTTCGGCATCGGCGCTTGCGTGCCGGCGCAGGATCAGGGCAGCGGCTACGAAGCCGCCGCGACGATCGATTTTGGGGTAAGAGAAGGCAAGTGGGCATTCCCCGATGCGGGCTATACGCTCGCGTTGACGAGCAATCTAGGCGTGATCGGCGAAGCCGACGCGAGCATGGAGCAGACGGAGTACAGATTCGACATTCCCGGCGACGGCCTGCTGTGGGTTCGGGCGGAGCTCCGAGGAACGGTGCGCGGCGTTCGCACGACGATCGCCTTCACCAATGCGATTTACGCGGATTCGGAGAAAGCCTAGGCTTCCGAAGCCGTGACGATCCGCGCTGCGGCAAGCCTTCACTGCGATGGCCTGACCCGCGCAATTTAAAGGAGCGTGAATGAAATGACGCGACGTTTTCCGCTTGTAACGGCGCATGCCGGCAGCATGAGCATCATGGCGCATACGCTTCGCTCGGTTCAGATCGGACTCGAGCTCGGCGCCGACGTGGTGGAAGAGGATATTCGGGTGACCAGGGACGGCGTCCCTGTATTGGTTCATGACGACGAATGGTCGACCGCGGATCGGTCGACCGTGCATATAGCGGAGATGACCTACGCGGAATTAAGCGGGCTGGAGTTGGAGGCGGAGCAGGGGGAATTGCGTGAGACGTTTCGCCTCCTCCGGTTGGAAGACATCCTGCCGCTGATTCAAGCCTCCGGCAAGATCGTGAATCTGGACTTGAAGGTCGACGAAGCGATCGAGCCGACGGCGGCTCTGATCAAGCGGTACGGCTTGTCGGAGCGGGCTTTCTTCTCCGGCTGCCAGCGGGACCGGGCGCTTTTGGCCGAGCGGCTGCAGCCGGAGATGCGCAAGATGCTCAACACCGACGTCGAGCTGTTCAAGACGATGTCCTACCGGGACGCGATGGTTCAGACTTGCGAGGACGCTCTGGCGGCAGCTTGCCAAGGCATCAACATCTATCACGGCATCCTGCAAAAGGAATTCGTGGATTATGCCGCGGAGCAAGGCCTGCCGGTCTATGCATGGACCGTCGAGGACGCCGCGCTGATGCGCCGATACGCGGAGTGGGGCGTCGGCTCGATTACGACGCGCAGCGTCGCGACGCTGCTGCAGGTCAAGCGGGAGTGGCTCGGCGCGCAGCCTTGACGGCCGGTTAGACGGGACGCGTCCGCAGGTTACGGTTTACAGAAGCAGTAGTCAGGGGTATCATCTTTGCCGATGGTACCTTTTTTATTTTTGTTTTTGCAAACGCAATCATTGGCTGCGCTCATGGGCAAGCGCGCATCCGCGTTCGGCCATGGCGGCGACGGCGGTTCGATCGCGTTCGCGGATCCCGAGCATAGGCTGGCCGTCTGCTACGTCAACAATCGCTACACGAACCGGGGCGCCGGTGCGGATATTATCCAAGAATTGAAGAACGGACTCGGCATCGCCGTCGATTAAATCGGCGGGCAGCGCTGATCGGCGTTACATTGCCAATGAGAAATTGAATCGCTGCCGGCAGTTGAACGAAACATTTTACTCTCTTGGAAGTATTATCCTTTGCAGGCGCGAGTCCGCGAGGGAGGAACGATCGGAAATGAGAACACGATATGCCGTCTACGGCATTGCGGCGGTACTGATTATCGCGAGCTGGATCGGCAATATTGCCTACAACCGGTATTATCGGCTGCCGGAGGGACGGTTTCTGGAGCATCATATCGAAGCGACCGATACGCCGTCCGTGGCATTCGATCTCTATTATGTCGCGAACAAGGAAGATAAGCGGGCGATTCAGTCCATTCAGGTAAAAGGCCTGCCGTCGCTGCAATTTTATCCCGTTACGGTACATCAGGAACTAAACCGTCAAACGATCTATAAGTGGATGGGCTACAATGCGTATGATTCGGCTAGGAAAACGGTCTTGCCGCCACTGGTCGTCCGCGATGTAGACGTAACGTTCAATGACGGGCACACGCAGCCGATGGATGTCGGCGAAATCATCGTCTATCGCGACCCCTCCCCCTCTCGTTCGGGAGCTTCTGCGGTCAGCATGCTTTCCACCGGCGGCTCTTCGGACAATACAGGCTCGGTTACGGTACGCGCGGAACGGGCTGCCGTGCTGACGTCCACGACGTCCGCGCTGCTTTCTCGGCTGGGATCTGCCTTTCAGTTCGAGGTGAACGTGGCCGAGGCCGGCAAACCCGGTATGCCGGTCGAATCGGAAGCGATCTATCCCGCGAAGCTGGTCAAGGGGCAGAGCGTCACGACGGATTACCGGTTCCGTTTTCCGAATCAAGACCCCCATGGCATGGACGTCTTCAACGTGCTGCTGACGCATGCGTTCGAAGAGGCGGACGGAAAGAAAACGGATTACCGCATGTTCGCCAACTATGCGCCTTATTTTACGGAATCGCAGATGAAAGCATTCGTCCGCGCGCAGAGGAGGGAAGCCGGATGAAGTTCTCCTATTCCCGCATCGCCCTGGGCTTGACGTTCGAGCTGATCGATTTTCGAATCATGAATTTCGATCTGCTTCCGGATGTCGTCGGTTACCTGCTCGTCATGTGGGGCGCCTACCGGCTTAGCGGCGGCAACCGCGTCTTCCTGATCGCCTGGGTCGCGGCGGCGGTTCAGCTGCTGCCTGCTTGCGGCGCGCTGTTCGGCCGTCTGACCGTGATCCCGCTATCTAGTTCCGAACCGATTACACCCTCGCAACTGATCGAAGTCGCGCTCAAGAACGTGCTCGAAGCCGTGATGCTGTTCGGCATTTGCGCGGGCATTCGCGCCGGCGCCATGAAGCGGGGGCTGAAGGGCTTGGCTGAAGCCGCCCGGACGCGTTGGAGATTCGTGATCGCCATCGACGCCGCGGGCCTTTTCCTGATGCCCTTCCTGTTGAACGCGGCGAAGGACGAATGGTTCTCCTTCGCTTTTCTGTTCGCCGTCGCCGCGTTCTTCGCGCATTTCAGCGTGATTTTCCTCGTCAACCGGGCGGGCAGGGAGGGGCATGACGATGACCGCGAGGAAACCCGAGGCCCGGCAAGCGGCGGCCGGCAGGCGGATGACGCCGAGCAAACGGCCGGATAACGCGTCTCTGCCGTCCAAACGGCGAGGCGCGCGTCAGACGTCAAATAGGACGGCTATCCATGGCACCTGAAGCCCATGAATAGCCGTCCTTTCTTGATGCTCGCTTCTGGGGATAACCGGGAAGCGATTACTTGACCTCCGCGGGACCCGCGTCCAAGATCGCCTGCAGGCGGTCCTGGAGGTTGTCCGTGCATACGCCGCCATGGTAGGCGATGATCTTTTCCAGCTCCAGCGCTTGAAATTTAGCGATGGATTGCAGCGCCGTCGTTTGATCCGGCGTATAGATCGGGCTGTAAGATTGCAGGACGCCGTCCTGCGCCCTTAAGGCATCGCCCGCGATCAGCGTTTTGCTCGGAATGTGGTAAAACGACGTATGGTCCGGCGTATGGCCGGGCGTAAACACCGCGCGGATGCCGCCGGCGAAAGGCAGGATATCGCCGTCCTGCAGGGCAACGTCGACTTTGACGGGCGTGCCGACGAGCTTCTTGCTCTTGTCGAGGGGGATTTCCCCGGCCAAGTAAGGCACGGCGACTTCATGCGCAAGCACTTGAACCTGGTCTCCGAACGCTTGTACCAAAGCCGGCAAACTGCCGATATGATCCGAATCTTGATGGGTAATGAGGATTTTGGTCAGCTTCTCGAACGGAATCCCCGCTTCTTGGAATGCGGCGCGAATCAGCTCCGTTTGACCGGGAAGCCCGGTATCGACGAGAACGATGTCTTGATCGTCCCACAGGACGGTCAGAAAGAAAGGATTGTTGCGATTTTCCATGCTGATTTGAATCGTCTTGATGCCTACGTCCGATTGTGCCAATTCGAACACCGCCTTAATCTTATTGTATACGATCCAATTATTTCAATGCGTTCAAGGAAAATCAATCTCTTTCTGCCGGCCGGACGAAAAAAGCGAATGCCGCGGGCAGTCGACGACCGAGGAATCTCTTCGCGACGAGAAGCCCGCGGCCTGCTTGTCACAGCAGAGCCGCGGGCTTCTTCCTGCGTGGGTCAAATCAAGCATGCGGCGCGACCGGTTGCCGCGACACATGCGCGCTTGCTTACGCGCCGATCTTGTCGGCGCGCGCTTCCTTATGCGCTGCGCGGGAGGCCGAGCCGAAGCGGAAGTAGCCGAAGGCCGCCGCCGAAGTAAGCGCGGCGATGGCGACGCCGGCCGCCCCGATCCAAGTAACGGCGGTCAGCGAAGCGCCTTCCACGACCACGCCGCCGATGCCCGCGCCGGCAGCCATCGCCAGCTGCACGGTGGAGCTGTTCAGGCTGAGCATGATGCTGGTCGCTTCGGGCGCGAGCGAGATCAGATGGTACTGCTGCGTCGGGCCGGAAGACCAGGCGGAGAAGGACCAGAGCATGAGCAGCGGGAACATGAGCGCGGGCGAATGGGCCGCGAACGAGATCACGATCAGCCAAGCCGCGTGGAACAGCATGCCGGTCACCAGCGTGCGCTTGAATCCCCAGCGGTCGGTGCCGAATCCGCCCAGCTTGGAGCCGATCAGGCTGGCAACGCCGAAGGCGAGCAGCGCGATGCTGACGAGTTTCTCGCTCATGCCCGTAATATCGAGCAGGAATGGGGAAATATACGTGTAGGTGATGGAATAGCCGCCGAGCCAGAAGAACGTGATGCCGAGCGCGACGACGATTTTCGGATTTTTAAGCAGTTTCAGCTGATCGCGCAGCGGCACCGGCTGCTCGCCGTCCGTCTTCGGAATCGTGAAGGCGATGAGCAGCAATGCCAGCAGGCCGAGCGCGCCGATGCCGGCGAAGACGACCTGCCAATCATAGGCGGAAGCGACCAGCCGGCCGAGCGGCACGCCGACGATCAGCGCCGTGCTGAAGCCCATGACGAGCGTCGCGATGGCGCTGCCCTGCTTCTCCGGCGGCGCGATCTTAGCTGCGACCGTGAGCGCCGTGACGACGAACACGCCGCTGCTGAGCGCAACGATCACGCGAGACGCGATGAGGGCGCCGAAGCCGGAGAACACGTATGCCGCGACGTTCCCGACGATGAAGATCGCGAGCGCGTACAGCATCAGCTTTTTCCGGTCGACCTTGGCGGCGGCGGCCATCAGGAAAGGCGTGCCGAACCCGTATGCGAGGGAGAACACGGTGATCAGCTGGCCGGCCGCGGCGACGGAGACGCCGATATCGTCGGATACTTTATCCAAGATGCCGGCAATGATGAATTCGGACGTGCCGACGAGAAAGCTGACCAAAGCCAGCATATAGATTTTCAAATTATAAGACAAACGTTCCAGCTCCTTATCCGTTATCTCTCTTTATAATAATTTTATATTTCTAAATTTATCGAAATAAACGACGAAAAAAAACGGCTACCCCAATAGATAAGGAGCGTACTTGCGCGCGACTTCCTTGTTGACGCTGTAATAAATATACGTGCCGTCCTTGCGCAGCGTGAGCAGGCCGCATTCCGTAAGCTGCTTCAAGTGATGCGATAGCGTGGAACCTGCAACGGACTCGAGCTTGCTGCCGATGTCGGAGCAGCAGAGATTCATCTCTTCCGTAAGAAGCATCGCTATTTTGATCCGGGTCGGCTCTCCGAGTGCTTTGTAGACTTTCACCGCGCGTTTGACTTCCTCGTTGTCCTCGACCATGGTTTCTCACCGCCTTCGTCCATATATTTCGAAAACTATGGAAACAAGAATACCATATCTCGGCCGTCGTTGTAAATGGGCGATTCGAGCCAACCTTCGATGGGTTGTTGTCACGCCGACGATCAAGTCCCCGATTCGGAATCGAATCGGGGGCGGGGATTGCTTCTGTCGGACCTGCGAAGCTAATTTCGCCGCAGGTTCGCGAGCTGGCCCAGCACGGCTTCGAGGCTGCCCTCCTTCTCCGCCTTCAAGATCCATTGGAACCAGGGCGAGACGCCGACATTGGCGGTCAACCGTTCGACAAGGCTGGTCTGGCCGAACGGCGTCGGCCCGTTGGTCGAAATTAGCCTGCGAATCCGATTCGGATGGCGAGCGGCAAGGCCTATGCCGACCGGTCCGCCGAAATCGTGCATGACGAGCGTAATCCCTCGCAGATCGAGCGCGAGAATGAACCGTTCAAGATTGTCGATATGGTTCTGCAGCCAGTAGGTGCGGTCCTGCGGGGGTTCGCTTTTGCCGAATCCCATATGATCGGGGACGACGACGCGATAATCATCGCGCAGCGCCGTGATCAGATGCCGATACAAATACCCCCAGGTCGGCTCGCCGAGAAGGCAAAGAACGGTTTTATAACGTACTAATCGGTATGTAACTATTTTATAAAGTATCTAACGGTATAAACATGTGTCAAGCAGTATTTAGCATAGGTTTGACTAATTGCGTAAGTTCCTGTAGAATTTAATTATACTGATCGATATGAAATGAGGGTATTTATGGTGCGGCCTCGGGCATTCGATGAAGAAAAGGCGCTTCAGGCAGCGATGGACGTTTTTTGGGAGAAAGGTTTCGAAGCGACCTCGCTCAGCGATTTGACGGAAAAAATGGGCATTCAGCGGCCTAGCATATATTCGGCGTACGGGGACAAGAAGGAGCTTTTCGAAGCGGCCCTTCGCAAATACAATCACCTTCATTCTTCCTCCATCCGCAACCGGCTTCATAGCACGCCGTCGGTCAGAGAAGCATTCCGCTCCTTATTCGAAGGCATCGTGGCAGAAGGATACGAGGCAGGACCGTACCGCGGGTGCTTCTGTCTCAACGTGATGGTCGAGCTGGCGCCGCATGATGCCAAATTCGAAGTGCTGACAAGAGAACACCAGATGTATTTGGCGGCGATTTTCGGCGAAACCATCGAACGCGGAATACAATCCGGCGAATTAAGGAACGATCTGAATGTCAAGGAGCTGGCCCAAACGCTGGTCGTCTCCATGATCGGACTGACCGTGTTCATGAAAGCTCGTCCCGATCGGGCGTTTGCGGAAAATTCCGTTACTGCGATACTTGCCCTGCTGCAGGAGAACCGGTCGAATTGACATCCGTTTTCAATGGCGTATACTTAACTTGTATGTACACCAAACATTAAAGGAGGCACAGGAATGGATAACCAAACCGATCGCGCGGCCGTCGAACCTGTCGATCTCGCCAAAGCCGAACCGGCGGACGACTCCTTCCTCCGCACGTGCCTGTTTTTCAACGCCAATCGCCTCAGCCGCGCCGTGACGCGGATGGCCGAGGAACAATTCGCCCGGACCGGCCTGACGCCGATGTACGGGTATTTGATTCGCATCGTGAACGGCTCGCCGGGGATCACGCAGAAGCTGCTGGCGGAGAAGCTGTACATCACGCCTTCGACGCTGACGCGGTTTAT
Organism: Paenibacillus sp. J22P277; assembly: GCF_059383675.1. Taxonomy (NCBI): domain Bacteria; kingdom Bacillati; phylum Bacillota; class Bacilli; order Caryophanales; family Paenibacillaceae; genus Paenibacillus; species Paenibacillus sp. J22P277. The sequence continues at coordinate 662,873 of NZ_JBXENS010000004.1, read as the reverse complement.
CGATAAATTGGAAGCGAAAGCGCTCGTGGAGCGCAAGGTGAGCGGGAAGACGGTGCTCGTCTATCCGACGGAGAAGGGAATTGCCCTGGAGCCGCAGATTCGGAGCGCCTCCAAGGACTTCAAGGTCAAGTACGAAGAGATTTTGGGCAAGGAAGCGGCGGCGCTGCTCTCGTCCGAGCTGGAAATGACGAGCGGACTCCTGGAAGAGTAACGATCGCGCGCGAAAGCGCGGTTAATTTGGACACCGGCCTTGATGGCCGGTGTCAGGCTGTCGAGAAAGTCTCGCCAGCCTTTTCTTATGTCCATTACAACTCAGTATGTCCCCAGTCGCCTTTAGGGCCTTCCTCCGGCAACCCCAAGTTGTTGTTATTCAACAATATGGCTAAATAACGCGCAACGTCATTCCAAGAGCGAAGAGTCCCGACTCCCTCAATTGATCTAGGAGGGGAAGAAGGATTGGCCGTTATGTTATAACCGAAATTCGAAATAGGATTCCATGCGTTCTCGAGCCGCTGCTGCAACATCGGTAGACCGTTGTAGAATGCACCATATCTGCCCATAATATCGGCCATGATACCGTACACATCGTTAAACCGTGCAGCTTCGGAAGTGAATTGAATCATAAACATCAGCGATCGGGCTACGTCTTGCTGATTAGCGCCGTAAGGGTTCGTTGCATACGCCAGGTTGAAGACGGAATTCCACAAATCATTGAACGAGATCGGCATAGATTCCCGGCCCCTATGCGCAGCTTGGTTCATCGAATTATAATTACTGCCGAAGTTGAGCGTTTGTCCGCCCCCCGTCGGTCTGCCCTGTAACTGATCAAAATGATGGAACAAGTTATAATCGCCGTCATTAAATTGAAACGTCGTGCCGTATGTGTTCGTAAAGCCCCGCAAATATAAATCTCCCGGCGTAAACCAAAGAATGAGGTTGGTATTCCCGTTCCTTAGCGTCACCGAGGTCAGACCGTTCACGTAATGGTTGGGCTGACTATTCGCATCCCTAGGTACATATTGGGTTTGAAGCGAGCCAGTTCTATAGCTGTGTCCTACACCTGAACGAAGACTTCCTATAACCCCTCTATAATCATTCATTGCCGATAAACTGGGATTTGTCAAATTAAGATAGCTATTCGTAATGATCCCTCGAGGTACATCAGCATGAACAACTTCGCCGGTCGAGAAAAACGTGCCTGTAGCTGCCACCGCAAAAGTCAAAGCGGTTAGAACAACTTTTCTGGAATTGCGTTTAAAGCCCTGATAAATCGATGTTAGACTCATTTCATATCCTCCTCTGTTTTTTGTCTCTCAACGTCATTCTCAGCCCATGCCGGTTCTGAAATCATCCGAAGCATTCGGATGACGCTCAACCGCCGTTTTACACGCCAATGCTGTAAATTCAACTCGAATGCCGGCCTCAGGTACCATCCGCACAATCGAGCCTGGAGCTACTTGTTCCTCACCCCCTTTCTAGGGTCGCATCGTTTGATTGATATTTAAAAAACTAGTTAACTAGTTATATATTTTATTTGAGGTAATGTCAACCACATGAATAAAATCTTAACAATTCCGAGTCCGAACGCGAAAAAGATCGCCAACCGCCTGTTCAAGCAGGCGAGTTAGAGCGATCTTTTGATTTTGATGAAATGATGGTAGCTGAATACCTTCGTTGAAAACAAACAAAGTCCTAAAAATTGGGCTTTTTCAACAGCCTGACACCGGCCTTGATGGCCGTTGTTTTTTTGCGCGCAACGGCCGGCCGCGGTGACGGTCCGGCCTTTCTTTTCGCGCCGAAGGGGGTCCTTGCGAATGCGCGCCTTGTTTCCGATATCGGCGAAGAAGGTAATTCGATTGTAGTCCGGCCGCGCTTGTGACATTTTGTTGACATCGGGATCATGCTGCCGTGACAACCCTGCTTTATGCTGATGGAGCAAGCATCGAATGAAAGAAAGAGGATGACGCAGATGAGACGAACCCGCAAGAAAAGACGGCTGCCGCGCCTCCTGTTGCCTTTGATCGTCCTTGCTTTCGCCGGCTGGGTCATCATCGCGCGACCCTTCGCGCCGCATGCGGAGCGGAATGCCTTGGCTTCGGACGCGAGCCGGGCCGCCGGGGGCGCGCCATCGGCGACAGCCGCGACAGCCGAAGAGAAACCTCCGGCGACGGCGAACGTGCCGAAGCCTCCGCTCGCCCCGGTGAAGGTGTATTATAACGGTTCGGCGAAGGACGGCAAGCAGGTGGCCCTGACCTTCGACGACGGGCCGGATGGCGTCGCGACGCCGAAAATCCTGGACATTTTGAAAGCCAACCATATCAAAGCGACGTTTTTTATCGTCGGCAAGCAGGCCAAAGCCCATCCGGACATGGTGCGCCGGATCGTGAAGGAGGGGCATGCGATCGGCAACCATTCTTGGTCGCATCCCGATTTCGGCAGTTTGTCGACGCAGGACGCGAAGAAGCAGATCGAGGACACGCAGGACGAGCTTGAAGTCATCGCGGGCGTTCGCCCGATTTTGTTCCGGCCGCCTTACGGGGCTTTGAACGACGACAAGAAAGCCGCGGTCCGCGATCTGGATATGGCGATCGTGGATTGGTCGGTGGACACGAGAGATTGGGCGGGCACATCGCCGCCGAATATATTGAAGCTGGTCGACAAGGAGATTTATCCCGGCGGCATCATTTTGCAGCATTGCGCGGGCGAACAGGAGCATCTCTCCAACACGATCGCGGCGCTAAAGCAGCTGATTCCCGCGCTGAGCAAGCAGGGGTATGCGTTCGTAACCGTGCCGAAGCTGCTCCACCTGCCTGATTCGCTGTCTTAACCGGCAGTCGCGGTCGCGGCGAAGCGCCGTTCCCGCGCGGGAGGCGGCATATCCGCGAAGCCTAACGGCCGCGGCGGGCGGGTCAACGCATCCCGGACAGCAACGGCGCGATATGCCGGCGAAACACGTCCGTGGGCGGCTTGTCCGTCCGCCATTTATCGGCGGTCAGCACGACGACGGTATCTTGGCCCGGAACGATATAGATATACTGACCCCCGAAGCCTCGGGCGTAATAATAGTCCGGCGAAGGCGGATTCGGGCCGTCCGCGGCCTCCGCGAACGCGTCCGTCCACCAATGCCAGGCGTAACGGCCGCGGTTCGGCGCTTTCGCGGCGATGGCGGGCTTCACGGATCGGGCGAGCAGGCCGCGCGACAGCAGCCGCGCGTTCCCCCATTCGCCTTGCTGCAGATACAGCCGGCCGAACTTCATCATGTCGCCCGGAAGGAGGCGAAGCCCGAAGCCGCCGGTATGGATCCCTTGCGGGTCCTGCTCCCATTCGTAACGTTCGATGCCGAGCGGACCGAACAGATGCAGATCGGCGAACCGGGCGACCGGCATGCCCGCGGCCTGCGCCAGGACGGCGGACAGCATCTGCGAAGCGCCGGAATTGTATTCCATCCGCGTGCCGGGCGCGTGCGCGAGCGGCTGCTCCAGCACGAAGTCGATCCAATGCGGCGCGCGCGTCATGCGCGGAAACGAATTTTGCCCGCCGAATTCCGTCCAGTCGAAGCCGGCGGACATCGTCAGCAGATGCGCCAGCGTGATCTCCCCTTTGCGCGCGTCGCGGTCCGCGGCCAGCCGCGGGAAGAAGACGGCAGCGGGCGTCTCCGGCTCGGGCAGCAAGCCTTGGTCGAGCGCGATGCTGAACAGCGCAGACAAGATGCTTTTGGTGACGGAATTGACCTTGGCGACTTCCTCCGGAATGCGCGCTTCCCGGTAGTGCTCGTACTGAAGCTCGCCCTGCCGGCTGATCAGGCAGCTTCTCAAATTCAGCGGCGCGATGGCCGCGGTCAAGGCATTGAAATCCATGGCGTTCATCCTCGCGTTCATCCTCGCTGGTCGGTGAAGTCTGTGCGTAAAGCGTTACGATGTATTGTATCATTTGTCATCGGCGAAAGAAAAACCCCCACGCGCGTCGAAATAAGTAAGCGCAAACATAGGCTTTTCCTAAAATGTATCTGACAAATACCTGCCGCGGACCGTTGAAAACAATCGATAATCCCTATATGATGTTAGTTAAAATAACATAAATGATTCGCTGCATCATGGGGAGTGGCCCGGAAGGAGGCAGAACATGCATTTGACTGTCGAACAAGCGCTGGCTGTCTATCCGTTGTCGGAAGGGAAACTGATCGCGGGCGCGTCGGGGAAGCACCGCATCGTCAAATCGATAAATGTCATGGATGCGCCGGACATCGCGGACTGGATCAAGGAAGGCGAAATGCTGTTCACGACGGCCTACCTGATCAAGGACGATTCGGACGAGGCGTCGGAATTGCTCGTGAAGCTGTTCAACCGCGGCGCATCGGGGCTTGGGATCAAGCTCGGCCGGTTCTGGGAGGCGATTCCGGAGCGGCTGGTCCGGCTGGCCGACGAGCTCGGTTTTCCGCTGATCGCGCTGCCCTTTCAATTCACCTTCTCCGATCAGATGAACGGCTTGTTCCAAGCCGAGATGAAGCGCAGCACCGTGCAGCTCGAAGGGGCGCTGGAGAAGCAGATCCGGCTGATGCGCTTCGCGCTGCGGGCGGAATCGATGCCGTCGCTCTTCGACTCCGTGACGGAAGTGATCGGCTGCCCGATCGCGGTCGTCGGCTCCAAGGGCCAGGTCGTCTATCACTCGCCCGGCATTTCCGCGGATTGGCTGACCGGCCAGTGGCCGTGGTCCCCGCACAAGAATCGGATCAAGCACGAAGGCTTGCAGGCTTTCCGCATGCCGCTCATGAACCGCGACGCATGCACGGGCTTCGTGTTCTTTTTCGATACGCAGCCGCTCCTCTCCGCGGTCGAAGAAGGGTTGTACACCCAAACCGCCGAACTCATCTCCCACCATCTGAATTACAAATACGAAGATTATTTCGAGCTGTCGGTCCGGAAGGATTTCGGCGCGCTGATCAAGCAGTTTCTGAAAAACGGCGTAACGGCGGAAGCCGTGCTGGATTACGCCGGCCGCTGGGAAATGGATTGGCTCGGCCAGGGCTATTACTGCGCGCTGGTCGATCTTCCCTCCGAGCATGACTCCGCCCGTCGTCCGGAGCGCTTGAACGAATTGAAGGCGTCCATGCTCGGCAACGCCCGGATGCAGGCGCTGAACGGCATTCACGCCGTCATGGACGAAGGCGTGTTCTGCGTCGTCCCCGACGCGGCTGCCGGTCCCGAAGGCGAGGCGCTCCGCGCGGCGCTGGAGTCCTGCCTGGCCGGTCTTGGCCTCGATGAGCGCAAGGCGCCGAAGGCGACGATCTGCGCGCGCAAGAAGCAGCTGAAGGAAATGCCCGAAGCCTTCGCCGAATGCCGCAACACGTTCAGGCTCGCCCGCGAATGGGGCGTCGAGGAACGGATCGTCCGGTACGAGACGCTCGACCTTGCGATGATTTTCGAGCCCGTGTCCCGCGAGAAAATGCGCATTTACTGCCAACGCTGGCTCGGCGGACTGTTGAACAAGGAGCCGGGCTACGTCGGCGAGATGTTGAAGACGCTGGAGACGTATCTCGATTGCGACGGCCAGCTGAACGAAACGGCGAAAAAGCTGTTCATCCACCGCAATACCGCCACGTACCGGATCGAGAAGCTGAGCGAAATGCTCGACGTCGATTTCAAAAAGGTGAACGTGCTCATGCGGCTAAAGATCGCGTTCTTGTTCCGCCGCCTGCTGGTGACGGAAACGGGCGAAGGCGAGCGCGGCGCATGAAGAGGGCGTGCGGCCTTCGAGATCGTCCCCGTTCCGCCGCTCCGCGCCTTCTGCGCCGTAACGAGCGGGGGCAGGGGGCGATTGCCGCAATTTTTAACCGCAGCTCGTATGCATCAGCTCGTATATCGGAGTTCGTATACGCAGCTCAAAGACATCAGCTCATATATCGCAGCTCGTATCGGTCCCTTAGCTGGACCGCGCAGTCGACGTCGACCAAGCACTTAGGCGACGGACGGCTGTTTTTTTGTTCCCATAATGATCGGAGACTTCATTCATGCATGCGATGAGAGCGATCGAGCCGGAGGGGCTATCTTAGGCAATCTTGATTACGATGTGAGTTACAGGTTAGGTATAGGATAAATGAAAGCGCTATTCCGAATGATTATTGTTACCCATGCCAATATCATACGCCGATTTCGTCATTACGCACAAAATTATGTCAGCTATATAGACATGGACATGACGTATTCTTACACTGAGATTGTAGTCAGAATATTTCGAACGCAATCTATAAGGGGGAAGAGGAACCATGAATACCATGAAGGGCACTGCAGGCTTATCGAAACGCAAGACGGCGATGGCGGTTTGTCTCGTATCCGCGATGGCGGCTCTCTCGGCATGCGGCAGCAACGAGGCATCGAATACCGGCGCGACCTCGGCAACCGACAATTCCTCGACCTCGAACGCGGGGGCGAACGCGACGACCGACGGCGGAACGAACGCGAATGCGGGGACGGCCGCGAACGAGCCGGCGAAGGATCCGGTGAAGGCGACGCTCATCCTGAACTGGTTCGCCGAGCCGGAGCACGGCGGGAATTTCGCTGCGGTCGCCAAAGGCTTCTACAAGGATGCCGGACTGGACATGACGCTGATGCCGGGCGGCCCTCAGGTGTCCGCGACCCAGCTCGTCGCTTCCGGAAAAGCGGAATTCGGCATGGCGAACGGCGACGACATTCTCGTGGCCCGTCAGGAAGGGATTCCGGTCGTCGCGATCGCGACGGCGTTCCAGAAGAGCCCGCAGGCGCTGTTCTACCATAAGGACGCCAATATCAAGGACTTCGGCGATTTGAACGATCATAAGGTGTACGTCGCCTCGACCGCGAACTTCTGGCAGTACATGAAGAAGAAATACAGCCTGGACAAGGCGCAGGAGATGAAGTACACCGGACAGCTGGTCAATTTCATCAACGACAAGAACGCGGTCACGCAAGGCTACATCACCTCCGAGACCTACACGCTGCAGCAGGAGAAAGTGGATTTCGGCGTGCTGCTTAACGCCGATTCCGGCTACAACATCTACGCGAACGTCTATTTCACGACGGAGAAGATGATTCAGGAGCATCCGGACGAGGTCAAGGCGTTCGTGGAAGCGACCGTCAAGGGCTGGGATTACTACAAAACGAATTCCGACGAAATCAACCCTTCGATTCAAGAGAAGAATCCGGAGATGTCGCTCGACATGATGAAATTCAGCGCGCAGCAGGAAATGGATTTCGCCTTCGGCGGGGATGCGGCCACCATGGGCACCGGCATCATGACGACCGAGCGCTGGACGGAAGTGCAGAAGCAGCTGAAGGACGTCGGCGTCCTGACGAAGGACGAGGACATCGCCAAGGCGTTCACGACGGAGTTTCTGCCCAAGAAGTAGCCGTCGAACGGACGGGAGACGCGCTTCGGCTTCATCGAGAACGCGCGCTCCCGCTCTTCGCATCAAGCGTCAACCATAACGGTTTCAAGCGAAAGGAGCATCGCCATGGCAGCGGAAGACGCGAACACCCGCATGTTGCCCGACGAGATATACCCTGCCCGCGAACGGCCGGGCCGGATTGCCAAGCTTTTGGAAAGCCGCTCGAGAAAAGGAAACAAATCGCTCGCGGCTTTTGTCAAGAAGCTGACGCCGCCGCTCGCGGCATTCATCGTGTTTATCGGGGGCTGGCAGCTGATCTGCTTCCTGATGAATGCGCCGACCTACCTCGTGCCGAAGCCGTCGGATATTCTCAAAGCCGCGATCGAGAACCGCCACGAGCTTTGGACGGCGGTGTCGACGACGGCGTTCGAATCCGTCTTCGGCTTTCTCCTCAGCATCGTGCTCGGCATCTCGTTCGCGATTCTGATGGCCAGCTCGAAAGTCATCGAAGAGAGCGTGTACCCGTACGCCATTATCATGCAAACCATTCCGATCGTGGCCATCGCGCCGCTGATCGTCATCTGGTTCGACGCCGGCTTCCAAGCCATCGTCATCATCGCCTTCCTGATCGGATTCTTCCCGATGCTGTCCAATACGCTGATCGGTCTCAATTCCACGGAACATAACCTGCGAAATTTATTTTATTTATATAACGCGAAGCCGCTGCAGACGATGTGGCGCCTGCGCATTCCGGCCGCGCTGCCCTACATCGTGGCGGGCTTGAAAATTTCCTGCACGCTGTCCGTCATCGGCGCCATCGTCGGGGAGTACATCGCCGGCATCGGCGGCGGAAACGGCGGACTCGGCTATGCGATCACGTACGCCGCGGGACGTCTCAAAACCCCGTACCTGTTCGCCTGCGGACTGTCGGCGTCGCTGCTCGGCATCCTGTTCTTCCTGCTCGTGAACATGCTGGCCAAATGGATGCTCAGCTCGTGGCATGAATCCGAAATGAAACGCGAAGGCTGATTGTCCGCAAGGCGACGCCGCCCAGGCGCCGCGGGAGGGAATCGGGCCCAAGCGATGCGAGGAGGTCGCGCTATGCTGCAAGCGGAACAACGCGTGCTGCGCCATTACTTTTATCCCGTCATGCCGATCGGGGATCTGAGCGAGGGACCGAAGCCGATCGTCATGTTCGGCGAGCCGGTGGTCGTCTGGCTGGATGAACGGGGCCAACCGGCCGCGGCGGTCGACCGCTGCTGCCACCGCACGGCGAAGCTGTCGCTCGGCCGGACGCGGGACGGCTGCATCGTCTGCCCGTACCACGGCTGGACGTTCGACCGCGACGGCAAATGCGCCTATTTCCCGCAGTCCGAGCTGGAGGACCCGCCGAAGGTGTACAAAATCAAAGCATACCGCTGCGAAGAGAAGTACGGCTACGTCTGGATCGCGCTCGGCGAGCCGCTCGCGGGCATTCCCGATTTCGGCCGTTACGGCGATCCGGAGATCCGGCAGATCCATCAATTCCACGAGGTTATCCGCTGCTCGGCGCTCCGGCTGATGGAGAATTCGTTCGATACGGCGCATATCGCGTTCGTGCACCACAATACGTTCGGCAACAACCAGGATCCGGTGCCGCCGGAATTCGAGATCGTGCCGAACGGGCGCGGCTTCGAGATGCGCTACGAGGTGCGCGTGACCAACAAGCTGAACAAAGCCGTCAAGGCCATCGACGTCGATGCCGACGAGACGGTGCGCAAGGTCCGGGCGACCTGGTTCATGCCGTTCGTCCGGCAGCTGGATATGACGTATCCGACGGGGCTCGTGCATTCGATCGTCACTTGCGCGACGCCGATCGACAACGAATCGTGCATCCTCATCCAGTTCGTCTTCCGCAACGACAAGGAGACGGACGTGCCGGCTTCGGCGGTCATCGCGTTCGACCGCGCCGTCGTCGACGAGGATATGCTCATCCTGGAATCGACCGAGGCGAACATACCGCTCGACTTGAAGCTTCGGCTGGAGACGCATATGCATGCCGACAAGCCCGGCATCGTCATGCGGGAGATGCTGCTCAAGCTGTTCGAAGAACACGGCGAGCGGGAGATTCTGCCGCAGCTCCGCACGCCCCAGCTCTACAAGACGGAAGTGCTGGAGCGGGCGGCCAAACAAAATTAACGATGATCGGGAGGTGCATGGGCGATGCAACAGCCGATGCAACAGCCGGTGATCGGCACGAAAACCATGGTCGTCGGCCCGCACTACCTGGCTTCCGCCGCGGGCGCGCGCATCCTGCAGCAGGGCGGCAACGCGTTCGACGCCGCCGTTGCGGTCAGCGCCTGCCTCGCGGTCGTCTATCCCCACATGACCGGGCTCGGCGGGGATTCGTTCTGGCTGACGCACAGCCGGTCGGACCGCGCCGTCAGGGCCTACAACGCAAGCGGCCGGTCCGGCTACCGCGCAAGCCGCGCCTTGTACGCGGGCCAGGACGCCATCCCGCAGCGCGGCGTGCGCAGCGTCGTCACCGTGCCGGGCATGGTGGACGGCTGGGACGCCGTGCTGCGGGAATACGGAACGATGGCGCTCGCGGAGGTGCTGGAGCCGGCCATCGGCTATGCCGAGCACGGATTCCCGCTGTCGCGGGACCAATATCGCAATACGCTGCAGCGTCACCCGGTGTTGAGCGTCATGCCGGAAACCTCGGCCGTGTATACGCCCGGAGGGACGGTGCCCCTCATGGGCACGCGGTTCGTGCAGCGCAATCTGGCGCAGAGTCTGCGGCAGATTGCCCAATTCGGCCGCGACGGCTTCTACAAAGGCATCCTTGGCCGGCGGATCGCCGCCTATCTGGCCAATCGCGGCGGCGTGCTGAACGCGGACGATTTCGCCGACCACGAGGGAGCATGGGAAACGCCGCTCCGCGGGTCGTACAAAGGGCTGACGCTTTATCAGGCGCCGCCGAACTCGCAAGGGTTCACCGGCATCATGGCGCCGCAGATCATCGAGGGCTTCGGCTTCGGCGAAGGCGGATCCGTCGAGCACGGGTCCTTCGCGTATTACCATCTCCAGATCGAAGCGCTCAAGCTGGCGTTCCGGGACCGGAACGCGGTGCTGACCGATCCCGATTTCTCGGCGATTCCGGTCGATCGGCTCATCTCGCGGGAATATTGCCGGGAGCTTGCCCGCCGGATCGATCCGGCCAGGGCGTTACCGATCGCGTCCGAGCCGGTCGGCAGCGACACTGCTTACGCGGCGGTCGTGGACGGGGAGGGCAACGCGGTCTCTTTTATCCAGAGCCTGTATTTCGAATTCGGCTCGGGGGTTACGGCCGGGGATACCGGCATATTGCTGCAAAACCGCGGCTCGTTCTTCTCGCTCGACCCGAACCATGTCAATACGCTGGAGCCGCGCAAGCGGACGTTCCATACGCTGATGCCGGCGATGGCCTTCAGAGGCGATGCGCCCTATCTGCTCTACGGGACGCAGGGCGGCGAAGGCCAGCCGCAGACGCAGTGCGCGCTGCTGACCCGGATGGCCGATTACGGCATGGACCCGCAGTCCGCCGTCGGCGCGCCAAGGTGGGTATGGGGGCGAACGTGGGGAGAAGAAGAACAGGGGCTCCGAGTGGAAAGCCGCGTGCCGGAGACGGTGCGCGGCGAGCTTGCCCGGGCGGGACATCTCGTCCGGACGGTGGACGCCTTCGACGGCGTCGTCGGCCATGCGCATGCGATCTTGATCGACGGGAACGGCTTCCGCCTCGGCGGCGCCGATCCGCGAAGCGACGGTCAGGCCATCGGCTGGTAGAATAGCCGCCGAATCACAGAGACGGAGGAGGTCGCCCATGCGATTCGGTGACGTGGTCATGAAACGCAACGTCCCCTGCACGATGCGGGACGGCGTGAACTTATACGCGGATATTTATTTGCCGGAAGAGTCCGGCTCTTATCCGGTGCTTCTCATGCGGCAGCCTTACGGCCGCAAGATTGCCTCGACGGTCAGCCACGCGCATCCGGTGTGGTACGCCTCGCAGGGATATATGGTCATCGTCCAGGACGTACGCGGCCGAGGCGACTCCGAGGGGGAATTCATCCCTTTCGTCCACGAAGCCGAGGATGGCTACGACACGGTGGAATGGGCGGCGAAGCTCCCGTACTCGAGCGGCAAGGTCGGCATGTACGGCTTCTCGTATCAGGGCATTACCCAATGGGCGGCGGCCTCGCTGCACCCGCCTTCCCTCGCGACTATCATCCCGAGCATGACGGCGGGCGACGTTCATCGCTGGGCTTACCCCTACGGCAGCTTCTCGAACGGCATGCTCACCTGGGCGTTCCAGCTGGCGCGGGACTCCGCGAGGCGGGCCGGCGACACGGAAGCGGAGCTGGCCTGCACGCGCATCATGAACAATCCTGACGCGACGCTGCGCCAACTGCCCTTGAACGACCGTCATCCCATTCTCGTCCGTTATTGTCCGGCATACTTCGATTGGGTTGATCACCCGGAGTACGACGAGTACTGGCAGTCGCTGAATTGGCTGCCCGCCTTCGTCGAGGATCCGATTCCGGCCTTCCATATCGGCGGCTGGTACGACTTCCTGCTCGACGGGACGGTCCAATCGTACCTGGCGCTGCAGGAAACCTCGCCGGATCGCTCGCCGGAGCTGTTCCACCGCCTGGAGATCGGACCTTGGATCCACATTCCTTGGGGCCGCAAGGCCGGAGGCATCGACCACGGGCCGGAAGCGGACGGCGACATGCACCGGAAGCAGGCGCGGTGGTTCGATTATTGGCTGAAGGGCGAGCGGGACAACGGCTTGTACGAAGAGCCGTCCGTCCGCTGCTTCGATCTCGACGCGAAGGCGTGGAAGTCGGCGGACCGCTATCCCGAGCATGCCGGCGGCCGCAAATGGCTGCTGAGCGGATCGGCGAAGCCGGCCAATGGCGCATTGGGCGGGGCAAGGTTGACGGAAACGCGCGCGGAATTGGACGCCGAGGCAGCGCCCGACGTGTTCGTCTACGACGCGAGGCTGCCGATGCCGCTGGCCGGCTACGCGCCGACGGACCGCAGCGCGATTCAGGACCGGACGGAAATTCTGGTCTACACGGGGGATGCGTTCGAGTCGGGCTTCGGCGTGCTTGGTTCGCCGGTCGTGAACGTCGTCGCGCAGTCGATGGAAGGGCCGACGGATCTCGTCGCGATCCTGACGATGCTGCAGCCGGACGGAAGCGCGCGGTTCCTGTCCGTCGGACGGACGGAGATCGGCCAAGGCGACGGCTGGCGTCAGGCGCGGATCGTCATGCGGCCGTTCGCGGCGACGTTCCTTCCCGGTTCCGCGCTCCGCCTGGAGCTGACGGGCAGCGCGTTCCCGACGCTCATGCGCCATCCCAACGGCATTCCGATGAATAGCGCGCACCGGGCGGAAGAGTGCGATCTAACGATCGCCGTCGTGGCGGTGAAGAGCCGACCGGGCATGGAGTCCTGGATCGAGCTTCCGATTGCGGGCGAGCGATGACCGATTGACTATCGATTGACCGGCTGCCGACGGCGGCGGAGGGAGGCCCGCGCCAGGAGCGGTGCCGTTCCCCCGACGCTCCCGGCGAGCCGATAACGAAAGGGGCTGTTGGCGAATGACGAACGAATGGAAGCTGATCAATGCGAGTTTGCCGCTTCGGGACGAGGCTCATCTCTATACGCTTACGGTCCGGGACGGGATCTGGACGGAAATCGCGCCGCAGCCGGCGGTCGCGGCAATGCCGGGCGCCGTGCCGATCGACGAATTGTCCGGCAGTCCGGCGAACGGAAGCGTCGTCGATCTCGGCGGCAAGGTGCTGCTGCCCGGTCTCGTCGACGCCCATATGCACCTCGACAAATCGTTTTGCCTGCCGCAGGTCGGCAACGTGTCGGGGACGCTGGAGGAAGCGGTGAGCAACTATTCCAACGCCGTGCCCGCCTTCTCCAAAGAAGAGATCAAGGCGCGGATCATCCGCTCCGCCCTGCAGGCGGTTTCCTTCGGCACGACCGCGATCCGCACGCATCTCGATTACCATGTCCGCTGGGGCGCGGACGTTGCGCTGCGGACGATCGAAGCGGCGCTGGAGGCGCAAGCGGAGCTGAAGCCGTACGTGAAGCTGGAGCTGTTCCCGCTCGCGCCGATGTTCCGGTTCGCCGAGGGACATCTGGAAATTCTGGAAGAGACGCTGCGCATGGGCGTCACGGGCGTAGGCACCGCCGCCCATATGTCGGCGACGGCGGAAGCCGATATCGATCAGCTGTTCAAGTTCGCGGAGAAATTCGACATGCCGCTCGACTTCCACACCGACGAAAGCGACGATCCGGCTAAGCGGACGGTCAGCCATATCGCCAAACGGACGATCGACTACGGGTGGTCCGGCCGCGTGACGGTCGACCATCTCTGTTCGCTGGCGGCGATGAACGACATGGACGCGGGCATGCTGATCGAGCAGATGGCGGCCGCCAAGCTGCACGCGGTGACGCTGCCCGGCGCCAATCTGTATTTGCAGGGACGGCGCGACAGCTTCCCGGTCAGGCGCGGCGTCACGCGGGTGAAGGACCTGCTTGCCGCCGGCATCGCGCTGGCGACGGCATCGGACAATATCCACGACCCGTTCCATCCGTTCGGGCGCGGCGACCTGCTGCAGATCGGCCTCATCACAGCCTACGCCGCCCACATGGGAAGACCGGCCGATCTGCGCACGATCCTGCGCATGATCACCGAGATTCCGGCGACGATCCTTGGCTTGGAAGGCTACGGGGTGGAGCTTGGGCACGATGCGGATTTCGTTGTGTTCGACGGCGCTACGCCGGAGGAACTGTTCACGATGGTGCCGGAGCGGCGTTGGGTCTTCCGCGGGGGCGGCTGGCTGAAGCTGGCGGCCAAGCGCACCGGGTTCCAGCTTCCCGAGCTGGACCGCAAATGGGACGCGGCGACCGATAGGCTCGCGTTCGGCTCGCCGGCCGCCGTCGCCCGGTCGTAGACGAAGGAGCTGCGGCGATGACGAATCTGCTGATCGTCTATTACAGCGCATACGGCCATGTGTACGAGATGGCGCTTGCCGCCGCGCGCGGCGCCGGGAAACTGGCGGGCTGCGAGGCGCGGGTCGTCCGGATTCCCGAGCTGGAGTCGGAGAACAACCGCACGCCTTATCTCGATAAACGGAAGAAGCAGGAGGAGAGCGCGCTGTCCGGCAAGTTCCGGACGGTGGGACGCTTCGCCAAGTATGAGGCCTCCAAGGAAGCGCAATTGCCGATTCCGTTCGCGACGAACGACGATCTGCGCTGGGCGGACGGCATCGTGTGGGGGTTTCCGACCTACTTCGGCTCCATGCCCGCGCAGGTGAAGCTGTTTCTCGAGTTCGCAAGCGAGCTGTGCGCGGACGGCAGCCTCGAAGGCAAGCCGGCCGGGCTCATCACGAGCGCGGGCTCGATCCATACCGGGCACGAAGCGAATCTGCTCACGTCGATGGTGCCTTTGTTCCATTTCGGCATGATCATGGTCGGACTGCCGTATTCGGAGAATCCGGAGTACCTGACGGCGGATGCCATCGGCTGCTCGCCGTACGGCGCTTCGACGCTGGCGGGGCCGGACAGCTCGAACGCGCCGGACGAACGGGAGCTCGTCATGGCGGGCCGGCTCGGCCTGCGGGTGGCGCAAGTGGCGGAAGCGTTGAAGAACAACGGGTTTCGGCCAGGCAAATAACGCGCAAAGGGGACAACCGACATG
Source organism: Paenibacillus sp. J22P277 (assembly GCF_059383675.1). Taxonomy (NCBI): domain Bacteria; kingdom Bacillati; phylum Bacillota; class Bacilli; order Caryophanales; family Paenibacillaceae; genus Paenibacillus; species Paenibacillus sp. J22P277. Next base: position 647,775 of record NZ_JBXENS010000004.1, on the reverse strand, counting down.
AGTTTTCTATCCACGATCTTAACCTCCGCCGGAACGGCAGCCCCTGCCGTGAACCGGACGACGGATACGCTGATCCGGCTGCAGGACGTCGGCAAGACGTATCCGAACGGCACGGTTGCCGTGCAGCATGCCAATCTGTCGGCGGGAGAAGGCGAGTTTCTCTGCTTCGTCGGCCCGTCCGGCTGCGGTAAATCGACGATCTTCAATATGATCGCGGGCTTGACCGGCCAGACGAGCGGCACGCTCGACGTCTTGGGCACGACGCCGAAGGAAGCGCGCAGGCAAAGCGAGATCGCCTTCGTGTTCCAGGAGCATACGCTGCTTCCTTGGTCGAAGCTGATCGACAACGTCACGCTGCCTTTGAAGCTGAGGGGCGTGCCCAAGAAGGAACGGATCGCGGAAGGCGAGCGCGTGCTGGAGCTGGTCGGCCTGAAGGATTACTTGAAGGTGCTGCCCCGCGAGCTGTCCGGCGGGATGAAGATGCGCGTCTCCATCGCGCGGGCGCTCATCTCGAGACCGAAGCTGCTGCTCATGGATGAACCGTTCGGCGCGCTCGACGAGATTACGCGCCAAACGCTGCAAGACGAGCTGCTGAAGATCTGGCGGCAGGACAACGCGATGAGCGTGCTGTTCATTACGCACAACGTGTTTGAAGCGGTCTTCCTCTCGACCCGGGTCGTCGTCATGACGCCGCGGCCGGGCAAGATCTCCGACGTCATCGATATTCCGGCGCCCTACCCGCGCGACCACGATTTCCGGTCGTCGCCGGAGTTCGGCGAGTACGTGCGTCATGTGTCTCATTTGTTGAAGCACTAAGCAGAAGAGCATGACCTGCGGTCGGCAGGGTCTACAATCGCTGTTGTAGTTCTGATTTCTTTGATTATGTAAGTGACTATAGGTAGAAATCCGACTACAAAGGCGAACGCTGACGCTTTTCCGACTCCTGCCGACCTCCGGTCACTCTGCCTAAACATTGAGTTTCAACAACTTTTTTAGAAAAGAGGGATGCCGATGCATCGTCTTGGCAATCGCAAACGGGCGTGGCACGTGTCCCGGGAGCATGTGGATCTGCGCGGCGCAGGAGAGCGGGTCTCGCATGCAAGTGCACGGGCGGCGGGAGCCTTCTCGGCGGAAGGAGAGGCAGAAGGATCCTCTGCCATCACGTTCGCGGCGCAGCCGCAGCGGCTGACGCTCGATCTCGGCCGTACGGCCATCGTCGTCGTCGACATGCAGAACGACTTCTGTTCGCCGGGCGGGTGGCTGGCTTCCATCGGCGTCGATACGGCGCCGCTGCTGGCGCCCGTCGAGCCGCTGAACCGGCTGCTGCCGGCGCTGCGCGCGGCGGACGTGCCGGTCGTGTGGCTCAATTGGGGCAACCGGCCGGACCGGCTGAATCTGCCTCCGTCGGTGCTGCACGTGTACAATCCGGACGGGACGGGCGTCGGCATCGGCGATCCGCTGCCTGGGAACGGCTCCCGCGTGCTGGAGAAGGACAGCTGGGGCGCCGCGCTCGTGGACGGTCTCGTGCCTGAGCCGGACGATATCCGCGTCGACAAGTACCGCATGAGCGGATTTTGGGATACGCCGCTCGACGGCATTTTAAGGAACATGGACATTCGTACGCTGCTCTTCGCGGGGGTTAATCTGGACCAATGCGTCATGCATACGCTCCAGGACGCGGGCTGTCTCGGCTACGACGTCATCCTGCTGGCGGATTGCTGCGCGACGAGCTCGCCGGCCTACTGCGCCGAAGGCGCGATTTACAATATCAAGCAATGCTACGGCTTCGTGGCGGAATCGGCCGAACTGGCAACCGCCGTCGAAGCCCAATACGGGAAGGTGGAACAACGATGAGCATACCGGGATTGATAGCAGGCCATTACGCGGATTGTCCGGTTCATAAAATTTCTCCGAAGGATTCCAATAAATTCGTGCTGCTGTGCGACGGCACGCAGGCGCCGTTCGTCTCGGTGGTGGAAATTTTCGACGAAGGAGGCAAGACGCCGCCCAACGAGCACGCGGCAGCGGTCGAGTATTTCTACGTGTTGGCCGGAGAGGGCGCCGCGGTCGTCGGCGAGTCGGAGCTGCCGATCCGTCAGGGCTCGTTCTTCATCGTGCCGCCGGGGAACAACCACGAGGTGCGGAATACGGGCCGCGGCCGCCTGTACGTGCTGACGACGATGGTCCCGGACGAGAAGTTCTCCGATCTGATCAAATCCGGTCCCGCCGCTTCGCTCGACGAGGCCGACATGGCGGTGTTGGACGGACTATTGCAGCCGCGCTAGCTTGCTGAACCCACGGACGGATGGAGGAGTTGCGCATGGCCGATCAATGGCATGCTTACGTGAATGAGGAGTTTGGGGTCGATCCGGCCGGTTCGGGCGAGCTGCAGGGCCTCTCGTTCGCGGTCAAGGACGTGTTCGGGCTTGCGGGCTGGACGAATACCGCAGGCAATCCCGACTGGCACCGCACGCACGGACCGTCCGTCGCGAACGCCGCCGCCGTCGACCTGCTCCTTCGGCAGGGTGCCCGCTTAAAGGGCATTACGCATACCGACGAGCTGATGTTCAGCTTGAACGGCGAGAACCACCACTTCGGCACGCCGGTCAATCCCCGCGCGCAGGACCGGATCCCGGGCGGGTCGTCGAGCGGCTCTGCCGTCGCGGCAGCTTCGGGCACGGCCGACTTCGGGCTTGGCACCGATACCGGCGGCTCGATCCGGATCCCGTCCGTCTATTGCGGCTTATACGGCATCCGTCCGACGTACGGCGCCGTTCCGATGGAAGGCGTCATCCCGCTATCTGCAAGCTTCGATACGGTCGGATGGATGTCGCGCAGCAGCCGGACCCTGCTGGACGTGGGGCTGGCGCTGCTGGGGCAGGCGGATGCGGCTGCGGGAGAAGATGGCTTCAGCCGTCTGCTATTCGCGGAAGACGTATGGGATCTAACCGACGAGGCATGCCGGACGCAGATTCTTTCCTGGCTGACGGACGCGGGCGCGGCCGAAGAACGACCCGAATGGGTGATCGCGGCGCCGGAAGGCTTGGCGTCCTGGTTCGGGACGTTCCGGGCGATCCAAGGCTTCGAGATCTGGCGGGAGCACGGCGCGTGGATCACGCGGGAGAATCCCCGATTCGGACCGGGCATCGCGGAGCGCTTCGCGTGGTCGGCGACGCTGAGCCGCGGCGATTATGACCGTCAGCTCGACAATCGCCTCCGCATCCGGGCAGCCCTGGACGGGATGCTCGGCGGCGACCGCCTGCTCGTCATCCCGACGATTCCGAGCACCGCGCCGAAGATCGGGACGTCGGGCGAGGCGTTGGAACGCATCCGGACGCGGACGATGCAGATGTCCTGCATCGCCGGCTTGAGCGGCTTCCCCCAGGTCACGGTGCCGGCGGGCGAGGTCGACGGCGTCCCGGTCGGGGTCTCGTTCATCGCCGGCGCGGGCATGGACCTTCCGCTGCTTCGCTGGGTGAACCGCCTGGCGCAAGCGGCTGCCGGGCAGCGCGTCCGGATGCCGGCGCACGCATCGAAAGGCGCGACCGGCGAAGGCCGCGCACCACTAAACGGATAAGGGTGAGGACGATGTTCTTGCGATACGAAGGAACGGCGTGGGAGCAGCGCTTCCTGCCGAGATTGACGAGCAAACAGGTAAAGGAACTGCCGAAGGACGACGCGCTCGTCATCCTGCCGATCGGCGCGGTGGAGCAGCATGGCGCGCACCTGCCGGTGCTGACGGATACGTTGATCGGAGAGGCGACGTTGACCGCCGCCATGGAGAAGCTCGATCCGGACGCGCAGGTGTGGCTGCTGCCCCCGGTTCCGTACGGCAAGAGCAACGAGCATCTCGGATTGCCCGGCACGATCTCGCTCTCGGCCGCGACCTTGCAGGGCGTCGTTCTCGACATCGCCGAGAGCCTGAAGCTCAGCGGCTTCGACCGGCTGCTGCTGTTCAATACGCACGGCGGCAATACGGATCTGCTGAACATGGTCGCGCGGGAGATCCGGATCCGCAGCGGGATGACGGTGTTTTACCTCAGCCCGAGCAGCCTCGGCGGGGCCGAGGACGTCATCGCGCCGGAAGAGCTGGAATACGGCATCCACGGCGGCGATTACGAGACGTCGATCGTGAAGGCGATCAAGCCGGATTGGGTGCAGGATCGATTCGCCGTCAAGGAAGTGCCCGAGATGGCCGGCTACGAATTTCTGACGCTCGAGGGCAAAATCCGCTTCGCTTGGCGGATGGCGGACATCTCGGCAAGCGGCATCGCCGGAGACGCGACCGTCGCGACCGCGGAGAAGGGCGTCATCATCATGGAGCGGGTGGCCGGCATTCTCGCGAAAGCGCTGAAGGAGCTGTGCACGTTCAAGCTTTCGGATCTCGACCGGAGGCGGGTCGAGGCTTAATAGACGCGGAAGGCGAGGAATGCTGCATTCCCCGGCCTCCGCCAGTGAACGCAAACCAATCATCCTACGCAAACCATTCATCCTAACCAATCAACTCCCGGGGAGCGAACTGACCATGAAATTGGCATCCATTAAGGCCGACGGGCTGGAGAAAGCGGCCATCGTGACGGCGGGGGGCTACGTGCTGCTGGAAACGCTGAACGCCTCGACGGGCAGCGCCTGGAGCGAGACGCTCGCGGGCTTGCTCGGCAACGAAGAGACGGCCGGCTTGAACGCATGGTACCGCGAAGGCGGCGCGTTGCAGGCGAATAGGCTTGAAACGATCGCGTTCGAGGATGCCGCGTGCGGTCCGCTGCTGCGGAATCCGCCGAAAATCTGGGGCATCGGCGCCAACTATGCGGAGAAGGCGGAGGAGATGGCGGTTACGCCGCCCGACGGAGAGCCGATTTGCTTCATGAAGCCGGCCATGAGCCTGATCGGTCCCGGCGATGCCATCCTGCTGCCGAGAGGCGAGCATCGCGTCACGGCGGAGGCGGAGATCGGCATCGTCATCGGCCGAACCTGCAAATACGTCTCCGAAGCCGACGCGATGGGCGTAATTGCCGGCTTCACGCCGACGCTCGATATGACCGCCCAGGATATCCATGCGCGGAATCCGCGGTTTCTGGGCCGGTCGAAATGCTTCGATACCTTTTTCAGCTTCGGTCCCCATCTCGTCACGCCCGACGAATGCCCGGCTCCCGGGCAGTGGACCATCGAGACGGCGTTGAACGGCGTGACCGCTTACCGCGCGGACGTGACGCGCATGATCTATTCGATTCCGTATATCGTGTCCTATTTCTCCGGCATGATGACCCTGCAGCCCGGCGACGTGATCATGACCGGCACGCCGGGCTCGGTCCCGCTGCGGCCGGGGGATATCGCCGAATGCAGGTTGGGCGGCTTCGCGCCGCTCCTTAATCCCGTCATCGCGGAGTAGAAAGCGCGCGGCAAGGCATAGTTTGCGGGCATGCCCATTCTCCATCTCCATAAGCTCGGATGCAACCACTCGGAAAGGGAGGGATTTGGCTATGGAAAAGCTGGCTTGGAAGGAAGATATGCTGAAATCGCTCGGCGAAACGATGGTGCTGACCGACGCCGATACCGTCGAGAAGCTGTCGAAAGACTACTATTGGTATTCGCCGGTGTTGGATAAACGGCTTAAGGAGAAAAAGGCGGACGCCATCATCGCGCCGAAAACCGAGCAGGACGTGGCCGACGCGCTGGCGCTCGCCTACCGCATGCGGGTTCCGGTTACGGCCCGCGGCGCCGGGACGGGCAATTACGGCCAGGCGATCCCGCTCGAAGGCGGCATCGTCCTCGACCTCAGCGGCCTTGACCGCATCGTCGAACTCGGCGACGGCTACGCCCGCGCGCAGAGCGGCGTGCGGCTCGGCGTCCTGGACAAGACGGCGAGGGAGCAAGGGCAGGAGCTGCGGATTTACCCGAGCACGTACGTGAAAGCGACCGTAGGGGGCTTCGTCAGCGGCGGATCCGGCGGCATCGGTTCGGTCACCTGGGGCAATCTATGGGACGGAAACGTGCTGGAGGCGGTCGTCTATACCTTGGAAGAAACGCCGCGGCGGCTTGTCATTAAAGGTGAAGAACTGTTCGACTACATTCACAACTACGGCACGACCGGCATCATGACGGAAGTGACGATACCGCTCGCGCCGCGGACGGAATGGGCGCAGTGCGTGTTCCAATTCGATGCCTTCGAGGATGCCGTGCGGTTCGGCGAGGCGCTGGCGCGGGAGTCGGCAATACCGAAAAGGCTCGTGAGCCCGATGGAATGGCCCCTGCCCTCGTTCTTCAAGCCGCTGGCCAAATCGCTCGAACCGTCCAAGGCCGCCGTGCTGACCGAAATCGCGGAGCATGCGATCGGAGCGGCGGCGAAGCTTGCCGAGTCGTACGGCGGCCGGCTCGGCCATACCATCGAAGCGTCCCAATACCGCAAGGCGATCGGCGTATCGGATTTTACCTGGAACCATACGACGCTGTGGGCGATCAAGGCCGACCCCTCCTGGACGTACTTGCAGGCGGGCTTCGCGCCGGACCGGTACTTGGAACAAATCCGCGCGATCAAAGCCGAATACGGCGATGAGGTACTCTTTCACTTCGAATGGATGCTGAGCGGAGGCGCGCTCGTCCCGACCGCCCTGCCGGTCGTCTATTTCTCCACGGAGGAGCGGCTGTACGAGATCATCGCTTACTTCAGATCGATCGGCGTCGCGATCTTCGATCCGCACACATGGATGCTGGAAGACGGAGGCCGCGGCTCGATCGGCCGCATGCGCAGCCGGAAAACCGTCAACGATCCGCTCAGCCTGTTGAACCCGGGCAAGCTGTAGCCGCCGGCGGTCGTGATGGTGCGATGCGGTCTGCAATAAGTAACCGGCAAAGTCGAAGAATCGGCCTCGCGGATCGACAGCCATGAGGCACCGTCAAACCTTGCGCAAGGTACCGAAAGCATCGGCGTCAGTTGCAGTCGTTCGTTCAATAGAATTGGCCCCGGTCCGCGCGAGCAGACCGGGGCTTTTCGGGATTTCGCCTCGACTTGGGCTGCCGTCTGCAACTCGTCTAAGCACCGGCTTATTCGATTCGGCACGTTCGCCGCGCGCGTTGCGGCGCGGCAAGTCGTCATGTCGTTAGTAACAACCGGCTCCGGATTGCTTCCGATGCGAGAGACCGCCTTTATCCAGGCGAACAATTAATCCGTTCCGAAAATGGATTGACAAGGCAGATTCTTTGCTATTATATTAGTTGTACATACAAAATTTAAAGCGAGGCGTTCTTCTAATGCAGCCACCGGCTCAAACTTCTAAAATCCATTACGGCTGGGTCGTCGTGCTCGTCACGTTCGCGGCCCTGCTCGTCTCCGCCGGCATCCGGTCGATGCCAAGCATTTTCATGCTGCCGTTCGAGAAGGAATTCGGCTGGGAGCGAAGCGGCATCTCCGGCGTGATCTCCGTCGGCATATTGCTCTACGGCCTGGTCGGCCCCTTCTCGGCGGCGCTGCTCGCGAAGTTCGGCATACGCCGGATGATGGTCGTCTCGCTCGCGATCCTTGCCGCGAGTCTTTCACTCACGCCCCTGATGACGGCGTTATGGCAATACGAGCTGTTGTGGGGGATCGTATCCGGGCTGGCTACCGGCATGATGGCCAACGTGCTCGGCGTTACCGTCGCGAATCGTTGGTTCGTGCACCGCAAAGGCTTGGTCGTCGGGATGCTGACCGCGAGCGCGGCCACCGGCCAGCTGCTGTTCCTGCCGCTGCTGGCGAATATTACGGTCAACCACGGCTGGAAATTCGCGGTTTATACGGCCGTCGCCGTCGTGCTCGTATTGCTTGTCGTCGTCGCCATCTTCATGCGCAATCATCCTTCCGACGTCGGGGCGGCTGCTTACGGCGCAAGCGACGTGACGAAGCCCGAGCCGTTCCGCGGCAGCATTTTCTTGACGCCGCTGTTGACGCTGCGCGACGCCATGAAGAACAAGACGTTCTGGCTGCTGGCCGTGACGTTCTTCTTCTGCGGCTTCTCGACGAACGGCTTGATCGGCACGCATCTGATCGCCGCCTGCGGCGATCACGGCATCGAGGAAGTGATGGCGGCCGGCCTGCTTGCCTTCATGGGGATCTTCGATCTCGTCGGCACGACGCTGTCGGGCTGGTTCACGGACCGCTTCGATTCCCGGAAGCTGCTGTTCTGGTACTACGGCCTGCGCGGGCTGTCGCTGATCTTCCTGCCGTTCGCCCTGGATACGACGCCGGCGATGCTGGTCGTGTTCTCGGTCTTCTACGGGCTGGATTGGATCGCCACGGTGCCGCCGACGGTCAAGCTGGCCACGCAAGAATTCGGCAAGGAACGGGCGGGCATGGTCTTCGGCTGGGTCGTCGTCTTCCATCAGATCGGCGCCTCGACGGCGGCTTACGGCGCGGGCCTCGTGCGTCAGATGACCGGCACGTATTCGACGACCTTCGTGACCGCCGGCTTCATCTGCCTGCTGGCCGCGCTGATGGCGCTGCGCATCGCCAAGAAAGCCGCCGCGCTGCGGACGGCCTGACCGGCGCAGAATTTCGTTCGTCATGCCGGTCTAGTTTTCACTCGTTATGCAAGTCTCGATTTCACGGTTTAACGCGTTCCTTTGCCGCAGTTCCGGACCTTCGGTCACGGCTGCCGCAGAGGGGCGCTTTTGTTTATTCGGGAAGAACCGCCGGAGGCCAACTGTATATTTTCAGCTTCCTTCTGCATTTTATGCATTGCGGCGCTATGGCGTCGGACACCTAACGGGCGCATCGCTACCGCTACCGAAAGCCTGCCCCGAACGTCCGCCGGAATTTTTTGTCGTAAGCCGTTACAAAAGGCGGCCGGTCGGGTAAGAAATAGAGTTAAGCCTCCGCCTGCGCAAGTTATGGCCATATTGTGGCTATTCGCTTCGGGCGGCAGGAATCGGGCGGTCGATCTCGAATAAGAACGGATTACGTTTCAGAGGAGTGCAGGCATGAAGCAGCATGAAGACCCCAAAGTCCAAGCCGCCCGTAACCGGAACTCGTTTACGCTGCGATTGAATATGTTTTTCGGCATCACCTTTCTCTTGTTCAGCATCCTGATCGTCCGGCTCGCGATCTTGCAGTTCGTCGACGGTCCGACGCTGCAGGACGAGTTCGACAAGAACAGCACCAGACCCGTGAAAATCCCGCCGATTCGCGGCAACATCCTGGATTCCAAGGGCGCGCCGCTGGCGTACTCGACGTCGACGCAATCGCTCTACTTCACCATCCAGCCTGGCTTCAAGAAGGCGGATGCGGATAAGCTGGCGCAGCAGCTGCTGGATATCTTCAAGAGGCTCGGCAAGCCGGAGCAGGCGATCACGCTCGAGGAAATCAAGAAACGGATGGACATGGACCATATCCAAAATACGTATTCGGTGCCGCGCCGCATCAAGATCGGCCTGTCGCAGGACGAGATCGCTTATTTCGCCGAGAATCGCGAGCAGTATCCGGGCATCGACATCGTCGAGGAGAGCGTCCGGAACTACGACAAGGACGACGTCGCGGTGCAGCTGGTCGGCTATCTCAAGAAATACCGCGGCGTGAAAGAAACCATGACGAAGTACAAGGACACCACGGAAGAAGAGGACACCAAGAAGCAGTATCTGGACGACGAGGACGTCGGCGTCGACGGACTTGAATACATGTACCAGGATTTGCTTCGCGGGCAGAACGGGGTCAAGCTCTATCCCGTCAACGCGCAGAACACGATCATCGGACCGCCTACCGTTACCGTGCCCGTGAAGGGCGACAATCTCTACCTGACGATCGACAAACGGGTGCAGATGCTGACGCAGCAGGCGATCATGGATCACCTGGACTTCATGAAGCACGCGACCTCCGGCTCGTGGGTGGACGGCGCGGATGCCACGACGGGCTACGCGGTCGCGATGGAAGTGAAGACGGGCAAGGTCGTGGCGATGGCCAGCATGCCGGATTACGACCCTAACGTCTGGTCGGGCGGCACCATCAGCACGGAAGATTTGAAGGCGATCCAGTATTTCCAAACGAACGGCACGATTCGCCAATCCTATCCGCCTTATGACGACGACAAGGAGCGCAACCGCCATCCTTCTTCGATGGTGCCGCTCGGATCGACGCAGAAGCCGTTATCGGTATTGCTCGGCTTGAACGAAAACTTGATCACGACGCATACGCTTTATCAAGATAGCGGCGTCTTCTACTTCGGCAAAGCGGGCCATCAGGTCGCGATCCACGACTCGCAGGGCCATGCCTACGGCACGATCGATCCGGCGGCGGCGATCGCGCATTCGTCCAATACGTTCATGGCTTCCGAGATCGGCAATGGGCTGTACAAAAAATACGACGGCAGCATCAAGGGGGTCGACGTCTGGGACGGCTACATGAAGCAGTTCGGCTTGGGCGTCTTGACGGGCAGCGGGCTGCCGGGCGAAAACACCGGCGTTATCGACTATTACCACGAGGCGGAGAACGCGAGCCCGCAGTCCGCGCTTATCCGGGCTTCGTTCGGCCAGCAGGCCAAATACACGACGCTGCAGCTGGCGCAGTACGCCGCGATGCTCGGCAACCGCGGCAAGCGGATGCAGCCGCAATTCGTCGACAAGGTCGTCGACCAGGAAGGCAAGCTCGTGCAGGGCTACACGCCGAAGATCCTCAATACCGTCTCCTTCCCGAAGGCGTTCTGGGATGAGATCGACGACGGCATGAGCAAGGTTTCCGTCCAGGGCTTCGACGACTTCAAGTATGATTTCCTGCGGAAAACGGGGACGTCCGAGCAGGATGTCGGCGACCGGAAGAAGGTCGAGAATTCCGTGTTTATCGCGCTCGCGCCGGCGGAGGATCCCGTTCTCGCGGTCGCGGTCGTCGTGCCGGACGGCGGCTTCGGCGCATACGGAGCGGCTCCGATCGCGCGGAAGATCTTCGATGCCTACGACGAATACGTCGGACTCGACGGCACGCCGCATCCGAAAACGCCGGATACGGGCAGCGACGCGGTTAAGCCGTAAGCAATCGAAAAAGAGACCTTGAGAACGCTTGTTCTCAAGGTCTTTTTCGGTTTGCGCCGTATCATTCGCGCGGGGCAAATAACAATTGCGACGTATCTGCGCGGACTGCCATGCGCACTGCGAGCTGCGATTTGCGATCGGACAAGAAGCGAGGAGGAAGTCTCATGCCATCTGCCGAAAACGCCCGTTTACCGCGCGGTCGGCTCCCCGGCGAGCGTGTACCGATAGCTCCAAGCATTCGGCTGTTCCGCGGTTACGCCGAAGCCGAGCAGCGGGGCCAGCTTCAGGAGCGGGATGAACGTCTGGCCGCCGACGAGCCTCGGAGGATATGCCAGCTCCACCGCGTCGCCGTTCTTGACGGCGGCGGTCGTCTTGTCCAGCGTCAGCGTCACCCGGGACGAAGCGCGCGACAGCACGAGCGTCTTCGTCGCTTGATCCCAGGCATACGCGGCGCCCAGCGCCGCGGCGGCTTCCTTCACGGGGACGAGCAGCTCGCCTTCTCCCGGAATGACCAGACCGCCGAAGGACGTTTCCTGCGGTTCCTGCCCGCTCATGCCCGTCAACACGCGGACGCTCTTGGGATCGCCCGATTCCGTCAGCGCGAACGTCCGGACCTGCTCGGCCAGTTCGTCCGACAGCGCCTGCGCATTCGCCGGCGTCATCAAGTAACGCGGATCCCGCTTGCCGATGGCTTGGATGATGCCCGTGTTCACGTCTTGATCGTGATGGGACATATCCTTGTACGAATCGAGGTCGTACGTCCATTCGCCGGCGGTTTGGAAATCGTAGACCTGCGCGTTCGGCAGCGCGTTGAACTGCCCGAACATCCATACGTCCATCTCCAGCTGGTTCCGGTAACGTTCGGCGTTCGTCCGTTCCCAGACGACCTCGCGCAGCACGCTGTACGGCGGGTAGTAGAAAATAAACCGCACGTCCGGATGGGCCTTCGCGAGCGAGAGGACGCGGTCGTTGAAGTTCCGTTTGATCACGTCCAGAGGTTCTTCGTTCAATCCGAAGTAAGCCTCCTCCTGCTGGGCCGTCTCGTAATCCTTCAAGACGGCCTTTTTGCCGAACCGCACGCTGTCGTTCCAATTGTAAAGCTTCTCCAAACTCTGCGAACCCGAGCCGCCGGTCAACGCCTTGGCGATGCCTTTGAAGAATTGGCCGTAGACGTCGTAATTGAGCAAGTAGCGGTAATCGTTCCACCGGTTATCGTCGTAAAGGTAATCCGGGAACGGACCGGCGGCTTCCTGATCGCCCGTCTTCAGCGCGAAATAATCGAGCCCCCAGATCACCTGCTTGACTTTGCCGGTGTCGATCGCCAGCTTGGCGATCTTGTACTGCTCGTCCGCCGTCGATCCGCGGATCGACAGCTTCATGCTCCGGCCGCACAGCGCCTTGTCCACCTCGGAGGGCAGGAAATTCTCCGTCATGGACGTGCCGATAATGATCGTGTCGTAATCGTAATGGAGCGCCAGTCCCGGGTTCTGGTAGCGCTGCTCCGACGAGAACACCGGCTTGTATCCGAACGGCCGATGGTAGAATTGCAAAGGATCGACGAGATAAGTGACGAGCGCCGCCAGCAGGGTAAACGCCGCGGCCAGCAGGACGGTCAAGGCCAGCATCCGCTTGGCCGCTTTCGCGGTTATTCCGGAGCGGGCGGAAGGAAGGGCGGCGTGCGCGCGCGTCGGGATCGGTCGTTTAGGCTGTAAGGGAGCGGGAGTCTGCACGGCAGGTCATCGTCCTTTCTAGAAATTGAAATAGAGGAATTCGCTGATGCGGTTGAAATAGAGCAGCGAGAACACGAACAGCGCGGCCACGGCGACCGCCGAGCGCCAAGTCGGCCGGAACGCGTCGTTCAGCTGCGACGAATTGGAGAAGGCCAGCACGATCGGAAGGAACAGCGCGAGCAGCAGGATCGTCGGGGCGAGCACCCTCAAGTCGACGAGCGATACGCCCTGCAAGCCGGCCATGCCCTTCAGGATGCGGGCGGCTTGTCCCCAGCTGTCGGCGCGAAAGAATACCCACGTGACGTTGATGAACATGAACGTGACGAACCAGGCCAGCCAGCGCGGCAGCGGGCGCCCCAGCTTGCCCCAGAAGCGGTGAACGACTTGTCCGGCGCCGTGGAGCAGCCCCCAGAACAGGAAGGTCCAGCCGGCGCCGTGCCATAATCCGCCGAGCAGGAACGTAATGACGAGATTGCGGAGCATGACCGCTTCGCCGCGCCGGTTGCCGCCGAGGGGGATATAGATATAGTCGCGCAGGAAGCGGCTGAGCGTCATGTGCCAGCGCCGCCAGAAGTCCTGGATGCTAAGCGCCTTGTAAGGCGAATTGAAGTTTTGCGGCAGCTTGATGTTGAAGACCAGCGCGGCGCCGATCGCCATGTCCGTGTAGCCGCTGAAATCGTAATAGAGCTGGAAGGTATACGAGAGGGAAGCGGTCCAGGAGGCGAAAAAATGCGTCGCGCTCGCGAATCCGTCGTTCGCGGCCGCGGCGAACGTATCGGCGATGACGACTTTCTTGAACAAGCCGATGCAGAAGATGTACACGCCCTTCGAGACGTTGCCCCACTGCCAAACTTTATTGCGGAGCCGGTCGAACTGCGGCATCATCTCGCTGTGGTGCAGGATCGGCCCTGCGATGAGATGCGGATAGAAGGTGACGAACAGCATGTAGCTGACGAAATTATATTCGCTCGCTTTGCCCTTGTAGGCATCCGCGAGATAGGCGATTTGCGTGAACGTGAAGAAGCTGATGCCGAGCGGCAGCAGAAGGTGAAGCACCGGGAAGGCATGTCCCGTCCAAGTGGACAGATTGCCGAGAAAGAAGTCGGCGTATTTGTAATAACCGAGCAGCAGCAAATTCCCGCCGATGGCTGCGATCAGGAACGTTTTTCGGTAACGGGCCGCAGCTTCGCCGTTGGCCTGCAGAAGCCGGCCGAACGCGTAGTTGAAGGCGATGGAGCCGAGAATGAGGGGCAGGTAACCGACATTCCACCAGCTGTAGAAGAAGAGCGATGAGAGCGTCAGCCAGCATTTGGCCGCGAAGGTATAGCGGAACCGGTTGAGCAGGAAATAACCGGCGGCCGTAATCGGCCAGAAGGCGAAGATGAACACGTAGGTGTTGAACAACATCGAAAAACGCACGCTCCTCCGAATAATAGCGATTAGCAATGAGGCGGCGACAGCCCCGTCCGTAGCTCTATTATACAGGAACGTCAGATACTGGAATAAGGTTTCAGCATGAATTCGATGCCGGAAATAAAAAAACCGCCCGAATCGAAAGAAATTTCTTTCGATTCGGGCGGCTTGCCGTTCACGTCGGATCCGTCGCGCCCGGCGGATATTTTTTCTCGAATTCCTTCAAACCGGCAACGTAGGCTTGAATTTGCTCTTCGGTCATTTGATGCGATTCGAACAGCTTGCCGGAGCGCGCTTCCTCGAGCAGCTTGAGCAGCCATTCCTTCTCCGTCCGTCCGAATTGGATGAAGCCCTCGATCATGAGCGAGGAGCCGCGGGGAATGATCGAGCCCTTCAGCTCCAGGATCGCTTCCATCCGGGCGAGCCGCGCTTCGCAGGCTTCGAGCTGCTTCAGGACGAGCTTCTCGATCATGGCTTGGTCGCCGTGCCGGACGAAGGGCATCGCCAGAAACAATGGATGCTGCGGGTAGGAGGTCAGCTTGAACTGCTCCTGCAGCAGGGACAGGAACGCCTCGCGGCCGCCCTCCGTGATGCGGTAGATGGTCTTGTCCGGACGGTTCTCGCCGGGAACCGAGACGACTTCCGCCGCCTCGATCAATCCGTCCTGCCGCAGCTGGTCGACCGCGTAATACAGCGAGCCGTCCCGCAGCTTGAAGCTTTCGTTCCAATTGCGGAGCTTGATCGTTTGCCGGATTTCGTAGGGATGCCGTTCGCGCTCCATCAGCAGTCCCAATATCATAAGCCTCATCGACATGCGGGCTTATCCTCCGTGGTAAGACGGCGCCGGTTTGCCGGCTTCGCCGCCGGCTTGCGGACCCGGCTTGCCGGCGGCGCCCGGCGTGCCCTGCGGACCGGATTTATTCACTTCGAGACGGGCGCGGCCCAGCAGAAGCGCGAAGATGATCGCGACGACCGGAAGAATGACCGACCATTGGAAAATCGAGATGATGGAATGCGCGAATTCTTGCAGCAGACTGTTGACGATATCGGCCGGCAGTCCCATTTGCTGCTGAACCTCGGGATCAAGCAGCGCTTGGCCGCCTTTGATTTGAGCGGCAAGCTCGGGCGTCAGGTTGGGCGTATCGGCGATGTTCGATTGGAAGGCCGAGTTCTGGATCGCCCCGAACACCGCGATGCCGAGCGCGGAGCCGATCGTCCGGAAGAACGTGATGAGCGACGACGACGTGCCTTTGTACTGCGGCGGCACGGCGTTCAGCGTGGAGATGTTCAGCAAGGAGAACGATACGCCGATGCCGAGGCCGACGACGATCATGAAGAGCGAGACCACGAGCCGGCTGGTAGTGTCATCCATGACGAAGCCGAGCAGCGCCGTCCCGACGATCAGCATGACCGAGGATACGAGCATGACGTCGCGGTAGCGGAACTTGTTCACGACGCGGCCGCCGATCTGGCTGCTGGCGACGACGCCGAGCATCATCGGAATCATGACGGTGCTCGTCTGGGTGGCCGTCTTATGGAATACGCCTTGGATGAAGAGCGGGATATACGACGCGGCCGCGATCATGACGGCGCCGTACAGCAGGCTGATGGCCATGCTGCTCGTGACGACTTTGTTTTTGAACAGGTCGAGCTTGATGATCGGATCCTTCACGGCGCGTTCGACGAAGAAGAACGCGACCAGGAAAGCCGCCGAAGCCACGAAGAGCAGGATGGTTTTGGCGGAAGCCCATGCCCAGCCGTCCGAACCGCCAAGCTCGAGGCCGAACATCAGGAAGAGCACGAAGCCGGTCAGCATGATCGCGCCGACCCAGTCGATCGACTGCTTGCGGGTGTTCTTGTTCTCCTGATATGCCTTCGCGATGAAAATCACGGACAGGATGCCGATCGGCACGTTGATGTAGAAAATCCAGCGCCAGCTGATATTATCCGTGATCAAGCCGCCCAAGATCGGGCCGAACACGCTGGAAATGCCGAATACGGCGCCGAAGAGACCCATCATTTTGCCGCGTTTCTCGGCCGGGAACAGATCGAAAATGATCGTGAAGACGATCGGCATGAGCGCGCCGCCGCCGATCCCTTGAATCGCGCGGTAAATGATCAGCTGCTCCATGTTCTGCGCCGTTCCGCATAAAATGGAGCCGAGCATGAACAAAATAAGACCGGTCAGGAAAAACCGCTTGCGTCCGTACATATCCGACAGTTTGCCGAAAATCGGCGTCGCCACGACCATCGCGATCATGTACGCGGAGTAAACCCAGATGAATTTGTCGAGGCCTCCGAGCTGCTTGATTATGGTACCCATTGCGGTCGATACGATCGTCTGATCGAGCGCGGCGATGAACAAGCCGAGCATCAGACCCGCAATGACAAGCTTCACGTTGCTGCGATTTGCGTCCAATAGTGTCATCCCTTTCGATTGAGACATACTCAAATTTGATTATCCCTTAGTCATTATACTCAAATTTGAGTTAATGGCAAACTTAATTTTTTATGAAGGCCGGCAGCGGAGGATACGGTGGATTCATCCTGGTTTTCGCTCGCTTGGCGGACGAAGCCGGCATAACGAAATAAAACGGCCGATTTCCTGCCAGGCTCAGCAGGAAATCGGCCGCTTCTCTATCGCGATCCTAGTCGCGCGTTGCTATTCGTTCTCGACGACGCGGGCAACGGGCTTGCCGCAGGTCCGGCATTTGCCGGTCAGCAGCAGCGCGAATTTCTCTTCGCGGATGCTGTAATCCACGATTTCGACCGCGCCGCCGCAATTGCCGCAGAAGACGTTGCGCACAAGCTTGTCCCTGTACTGCTGGGGAATCGCCCTCCACAGCTGCAGTGCTTTGAAGGAAGTGATATTTTCGGGTCGGCTCATCTTCTTCTCTTCACTCCTCGTTCGTTCTAGAATAGCAGCGCCAACCATTCCCCACGGTCCACCGGACCGAAATAGACGGTCAGATCGATGTCCTTCAGCGCCTCCTCGACGGAGGCGGCATCGTACTTCACGCCGGCCAATCTCGCCGTGACGTCGGATACTTCGCCGGTGCCGAAGAAGTCGCCGAATACGGATGCCTCGGCGATGACGCCGTCTTCGACGAGCAGCCGCACGTCGTACGTGCCGGCGGACAGCCGTTTCACCTGGCGCACGTTGAACTTCGGCGAACGGCCGTAGTTCCAGTCCCAGTCGCGGTAACGCTCGTCCGCGAGCTTCCGGACGCCGGCCAGATCCGCCTCCGTCAGCCGGTACTCCGGCACGTCGACGCCGCTGCCGAAGACCGATTCCAGGATGAAGGCCTTGAACTGCTCCATCGTCAGCGGCTCCTTCAGAAACTCCGAGATGTTCGCGACGCGGCTGCGCACGGACTTCGTCGCCTTGGATTCGAATTTCGCCGGATTCACGTTCAGAGCGGATACGATGGCCTCCACTTCGGAATTAAACAGCAGCGTGCCGTGGCTGAACATGACGCCCTTGGATGCGAACTGCGCATTGCCCGAGATTTTGCGTTCGCCGACCTGCAAATCGTTGCGTCCCGTCAGCTCCGCGTCGACGCCGAGCTTGCGCAGCGCTTCGACGACCGGCTCCGTGAATTTGCGGAAGTTATGGAACGACTTGCCGTCGTCCCGGGTGATGAAGCTGAAATTCAGGTTGCCGAGGTCATGGTAGACGGCTCCGCCGCCGGACAGACGGCGGACGACGCGAATGCCGTTTCGTTCGACGAATTCGGCGTTCACTTCCTCGGCGGTATTTTGATTTTTGCCGATGATGATGGACGGTTCGTTGATATAGAAAAGCAGAAAATCCTGCTCGCCAGCCAAATTGCGCAGCGCGTATTCTTCAAGCGCCAAGTTCCAGGATGGATCGTGGCTGTTGCCGTTGTCGATAAATAGCATCGGTCGTTCCTCCAGTAGGTTATTCTGCGAGTGATGGTCGGCGGTGCCGGGCGGAATTCGCTCCGTTATGTTCATTATACCGCCACGAAGCAAACAGGAACAGCCCGGCGCGAACGCCGGGCTGTTCCTGGGGAACGTCAATTTTTAGTAAATCGGGAAATTCTTCCGCTGACGCATTGCGTCTCCGCCGCGTTCAGGCGAATATTTGCCGCGCCGTCCGGTTACCGGATCGGATAGTCCACGACGACGACGTTTTCGAGCACGCCGGCCAGCCCTTTCACGAAATCCTGGTGCAGGGGATGCGGGCCGTAGGCGCGAAGCGCTTCCCGACTCTCGAACGTGACGCGAAGCCCGAGGGAATACCCGTGCTTGTTGTCCGTTTCTTCCGTGACGTTCAGCCCCGCGGTAACCTCGACGAGACCCGGGATTTGGCCTTTGAACGCCAGCAGCTTGCCTATCAGCTCCTGCTCGCGCTCCGGGGTAATGGCGGCATTGAATTTGAAAATGACGAGATGTTCGAACATGGATCTGGCACGCTCCTCGCTTGGAATCGATCGCATGGATCGTTTTAGGTCGTTTTGACAAGCATTATAGCATGTCGGTGCCGTCATGCGAAATGGGGACGGCTTTCGAGGGAGACCGGACAAAGTAATCGTTTTCGATATTTCCGTGTATAGGAATAGGCATTGCAGACATTTAACGGTATAATACCCGTTAGGGTACCAAAATAACTTCGTAAGGAGAACTCAAATGTCAAAAACATTGATTTTCGGCCACAAAAATCCGGATACGGACACCATCTGCTCGGCGATCGCATATGCGGATCTCAAAACGAAGCTCGGTCAAGAGGTCGAAGCGGTTCGTCTTGGCGAAGTAAGCGGCGAAACGCAATACGCGCTGGATCAATTCAAAGCGGCTGCACCGCGTTTGGTGGAGACGGTAGCGAACGAAGCGGGCACGGTCATCCTGGTCGACCATAACGAGCGCCAACAAAGCGCGAGCGACATCGATAAAGTGCGCGTCCTTGAAGTCATCGACCACCACCGGATCGCGAACTTCGAGACGGCTCACCCGCTGTACTACCGCTGCGAGCCTGTCGGCTGCACGGCGACGATACTGAACAAAATGTACAAAGAGAACGGCATCGCGATCGAAAGCGGCATCGCGGGCTTGATGCTCTCCGCCATCATCTCCGATTCGCTGCTGTTCAAATCGCCGACCTGCACGCCGGAAGACGTCGCGGCAGCGCGCGAGCTTGCGGCTATCGCGGGCGTGGACGCGGATACATACGGCTTGGACATGCTCAAAGCCGGCGCCGATCTGAGCCAGAAAACGATCGCGCAGCTGATCTCCCTGGATTCGAAAGAATTCTCGATGGGCGGCAACAAAGTCGAAATCGCGCAAGTGAACGCGGTCGACGTGAACGACGTGCTTTCCCGCCAAGCGGAAGTCGAAGAAGCGCTTAACAAAATCATCGCGGACAAAGGGCTTGACCTGTTCGTCTTCGTCGTAACGGACATCCTGAACAACGATTCCGTCGCCCTGGCGCTCGGCGCCAAAGCAAGCGCGGTCGAAGATGCGTACAGCGTGAAGCTGGACGCCAACAGAGCGGTGCTGAAAGGCGTCGTTTCCCGCAAATCGCAAATCGTTCCGGTGCTGACCGAAACGCTGAGCAAATAAGTTAGCGAAAATACGATCGTTTTCGCGTATGAAGAGCACCCCGAGCAGCCGACTGGCTGGCGGGGTGCTTTTTGCATGCCCTTTACAACGGCACTTTAAGATGCTAAGCTACAAACGCGACGTTAACGTCATGTTTTGGAGGCGACCCGTGAGAGACCAGATGCGCATAGGCGATTTAACCAAACGAGCCGGGGTAACCCATCGCACGGTTCGATATTACGAGAGCATCGGACTGATGCCTTCAGGCGAGCGCGAAGGCAACGGCCAGCATTACTACACCGAAGAGTCGGTTGCGCGCCTTCTGAAAATCGACCAATTAAAGAAGCTCGGACTCAGCCTGGAAGAAATAAGAGACGTGATTGACCTTTATTTCATCGACGCGAGCGGCGTTCGGCCTAAAGAGAAGGTCCTCGCCATCCTGCGGCAGCATTTAACGGAAGCTGACCGTAAGATCGTTGATTTACAGCAATTCCGGGTCGAGTTAGAGGCCAATATCGAACGCTTCGAGCATTGGTTGAAGGAAA
Source organism: Paenibacillus sp. J22P277 (assembly GCF_059383675.1). Lineage (NCBI taxonomy): Bacteria > Bacillati > Bacillota > Bacilli > Caryophanales > Paenibacillaceae > Paenibacillus > Paenibacillus sp. J22P277. Next base: position 627,536 of record NZ_JBXENS010000004.1, on the reverse strand, counting down.
ACGGGTCGCATTAATTTTTTTTGTTTCAAACATGACGTTGACGTCATGTTCTGGTAGTACGAATTTTCTCTGGGAGGGTGAACGGTAATGAATGACACGATCGGATTCATCGGACTTGGCAATTTGGGGTCGCCAATGGCGGCCAATCTTCTTCATGCCGGATATTCGCTTGCGGTATACAACCGAACGGCGAGTAAAGCCGCATCGCTGGTGACTCGGGGCGCGCGGCTGGCGTCCCGACCGGTCGAGGCCGTAACGGCCGGAGGAATCGTGGCGACTATTTTGTGGGATGATGCTGCCGTGGAAAGCATCGTCATGAGCGATGGCTTTTTAGAGAAGCTTGGAACGGGCGGCGTTCACGTCTCGATGAGCACCGTATCTCCAGAAACATCAATTAAACTTGCAGCCCTTCACGCCGAGCATGGCAGTACCTTGGTGGAAGCGCCGATCTTCGGAGTCCCGCAGGCAGCGGTCGCGCGTCAACTCTCCATTCCCATGGCAGGACCGCGGATGGCCAAGGAACGCGTTAGACCGATTATCGAGGCTATGGGAGGATTGAATATATTCGACTTCGGCGAAGCCGTCGGCGCGGCGAATCAAGTGAAGCTCGTGGGAAATTTCATGATCGCTTCAGCCGTTTACACGATCAGAGAAGGCCTCGCGATGGTCGAGAAGAACGGCGGCGATCCCCAAGCGGCGATCGACATGTTGACCCAAACGCTGTTCAACAGCCCGATCTATAAGAGATACGGCCAGATGGTTGTCGACAAAGAAGATCATCTCTTCACGCAAAACAATATCCCGTATAAGGATGTAGGCATCTTCAAAAAAATGTCGCAACAAGCGGACTTACCCGTTCCTGTGTCAAGTCTATTGCATGACCTATTAGGCCGCGAGCAAGGACAAGGATAACTACACGGCTGGGCAAAAGCAAAACCGGCAGGCTTGGAAGGGAACTTCCAAACCTGCCGGTTTTTTTTGCGGCGAACCGACTTGCTTACGGCAAATTCCGCCCCAGCGTTGCCGTGTACAGCCTGTACCAATCCTCGCGCGACAGGCGCAGATCCGCCGCGTCCTTGCAGGCGCGGATGCGCGCGGGATTGATCGTGCCGATGACCGGCTGGATGCCGGCCGGGTGCGTCATGAGCCATGCCAGCACGACGGCTTCCGTCGTCGCGTCCAGCCGCTCGGCCAGCTCGGCGACAAGCTTCGCCGTGGCTGCCACGGATTCGCTCTGGCCGTCCAGCGAACGGCCGGAGTAAACGCCCTGCGCGAGCGGACCCCACGATTGCAGCTGGATGTTTTCGAGGCGCATGTATTCCATCGTGCCTTCCGGGAACACGTTGTCGCGAGCCGTTTCCTGGTTAACGCTGATCGCCGTGTCGAGGAAGCCGTGCTTGCGCAGGCTCATCTCCAGCTGATTGACGATGAACGGCTCGTCGCTGCAGGCGGACAGCAGGCGAATCTGGCCTTGGCTCATGTTGGATACGCCGAAATGGCGCACTTTGCCGGAAGCTTTCAGCTGCCGGATCGCGCTTGCCACGTCTTCGGGATCGACGAGCGGATCCGGGCGGTGCAGCAGCAGGATGTCGAGGTACTCCGTGCCGAGGCGTTCAAGGATGCCGTCGACGCTGCGCAGGATATGCCCTTCGGTGAAATCGAAGCGGTGCGGGCCTGACTCGTCCGGGAAACGGATGCCGCATTTGGACTGCAGGATGATGTTCTCGCGCAGCGCCGGGCGTTCCTTCAGCACCTGGCCGAAGACGCGCTCCGCCTTGCCCGCCGCGTAGATGTCCGCGTGGTCGAACATGTTGATGCCGATCTCGAGCGCGGCGTCCAGCGCCTCGTGCCCTTCTTTATAATGCTCCGCGGTAATCGCCGACGCGGCGTTCCAGTCGCCGCCGAAGCGCATGCAGCCCAGCACGAGCCGGCTCGCGGGAATGCCGCGTTTTTGCAATGGAATTGGTTTCGTCATAAGGCCCTCCGATATGGTATCTTGAAATCAAACAGCAGCTCGAAATCCAAGCTCTAGGCCCCATTATGCTGCATGCGCCGAGGAATGAAAAGTACTGAAAATAGGGTTATGTAATGTACTGCGGTATACCTGCTGAGACAAAGTATAGCGCTGACATTCGATAGAAGCGCGCATCATTTCGGTAGGAATAGGCATACGTTTTCGCCGGCCGATCTGATATCTTAGCCATACGGAGCAAAGGAGAGACGGGGGACATGGCGCGCACGATGACCAATCCGCTGACGCGGATGAACGTCAAACAACAAATCATTTTGCTCTTCATCGTCATGGTCTGCCCGATCCTGCTCCTGCAGTGGTACGGCAACACGCGGGCGGAGCAGATCCTGAAGAACCACGTGACCAATGCGTACGCGGAGCTCAACAAGCAGAACATCACGCTGCTCAATCGGGATATCGACACCGTGACCAAGATCACGACGACGATCATCCAGAATCCGCTGACGCAGCAGCTCATTCCGAATCCAAAGGATTCCGTGTTCGAGCGCGTGCAGGAATATTCCAAGCTCGACAAGCTCATCGCGGGGTATTCCATCGGCGTCAACGGCGGGGAAGCGGTCTATTACAGCCTCTACGTCTACGATCCGGGCAATTATTACGACTTCGCGCCCAAAATCCCGATGACGCAAACCGGCGTTTACTTCTTCCAGGACAACGACAAGCCGGAATGGTTCGACGAAGCGGTAGCCAAGAAGGGAGCAGGCTACATGAAGCTGATCCGTACGAACATCGGCTTCTCCACCCAGACGACGCTGGCGTACATCCGCGCCGTATCGAATATCAGCGATTACGGCGTCATCGGCGTACTGGTCGCGACGAAGATGGATAAGAAGATCGGCGAATCGCTCCGGAGCGTCTCGCTCCCGGACGGCCGGATTTATTTTACCGACGGCCATAACCGGGTGCTCACCGCGACCATGCCGAGCTTGATCGGGTCCGTGCTCCAGCTGCCGCCGGAAGCGGCGACGATGAAGGCGAGTCCGGACGGCATGATCAACCTCATCACGCCGGAATTCATCTATGTCATCAACGATAACCATCTGCTCGGGCAGAAGCTCGTCTATAAAATCCCGGTCGAGTCGCTGTTGCTGCAGCAAAACGAACTGAAACGCGTCATCCAGCTCATTTCCGTCGTCTATATATTGTTCGGCATCATCATCATGCTGTATTTTTGGCAGTCGCTCATGAATCCGCTTACGCGGCTGGCGCATTTCGTCCGGTCTTACGAACCGGGCAAGCGCGTGCCGGAAACGCCGGGCAAAGGACGCAAGGACGAGGTCGGCCAGCTGATCTCGGCGCTCTACGACATGGCCAGGCGGCTGAACGTGCTGATCCATTACAAATACCAGAGCGAGATCAAGGAAAAGGAATCGCAGCTGCAGCTGCTCTATCAGCAGATCAACCCGCATCTGCTCTACAATACGCTCGAGAGCATCTATTGGAAGAGTTCGCTCGAAGGCAACTCCGAGTCCGCGGAGATGATCAAGGAGCTGTCGAAGCTCATGAAGATCAGCCTGAGCCGCGGGCGCGAGCTGATCGCGCTGGACGAAGAGATGGAGCATGCGAAGGCTTATATCAGCCTGCAGTCGAAGCGCTACGAGTACGGATTCGCGGTCGGCTGGCACGTGCCGGAAGAGCTGCGCAACAACCTGATTCCGAAAATCACCCTGCAGCCGCTGATCGAGAATTCCATCATCCACGGCGTGCGGCATATGGGCGAGGACGGCGAGATCATCATCTCGGCTTCCCTCCTGGACGGCGACAGGGTCATGATCCGCGTCGAGGACAACGGCTACAAGAAAGTCGATTTCGATGCCATTCACCGGCTGCTGAACGAGGAGAAGGGCAATCCGTCGATCGGCTACGGCATCCGCAATCTGCACCAGCGGATCCGGCTGCATTTCGGCAAAGGCTACGGCATTCATTACGAGAAACGGGAAGGCCGCGGCACGAGCGCGATCATCGTCCTGCCGCGCATGCAGGAGCAGGAGCTGCAGGCGGAGACGGGAGCGTTGAATGCTTGAAGTTGAAGCGAGATCAGCGGCTCGGCGTTGAAGTCGGAATTAAAAAGCTTAAAAGTTTTTTTATGAAGTCTTTTTATTGAAATAGGTCACGCTCTTTTCACCTCGTTTTCACTTCACCGATAGGGGGGCTTCCGCATGTACAACATCCTGGTCGTCGACGACGAACCGCTGATTTGCAAAGGCTTATGCAACTTGCTCGGCTCTTCGGGGCTGGCGATCTCGCAGCTGTTCACGGCGCACAACGGCTACGAGGCGATGGATTATTTGCGCATGGAAGACATCGATCTGCTCGTGACGGACATCCAGATGGGCGAGATGAGCGGCATCGAGCTCATGCACCAGGCCAAAATGATCAAGCCGTGGCTGCAGGCCATCGTCATCTCCGCCCACGAAACGTTCCAATACGCCCAACTCGCGATCCGGCTCGGCGCGAAGGATTATCTTATCAAGCCGTTGAACGGCGACCAATTTCTCGATTCCGTGCGCAACGTGCTGCTGAGCGTGAACAAGATCGTCCCGTCGCAGGACGAGACGCTGGCCGGCTTCCGCGAGCAGTTTCGGCTGGAGCAGCCGATCCCGGAGCGAACCGCGCTGCTGAACAAGCTGTTTAGCGATTCCGCGTCCGCCGACAAGACGGTCTCCGCGCTGGCGAGCCGCTTCGCAACGTTTCTGCCCGGTCCGTATTATTCGGTGTTCCGCGTGCAGTTGAACGGATCGTCCGAACTCCTGCAATATGCCGCGCTCAATATCGCCATGGAATTACTGGATCAGGAATGGGGGCCGGCGGCCTTCTATACGGATGACGATGCCGTCAGCATCATCATCCAGTGGAGCGACGCGCGTTACGAGGAGAACGGCACGAACAAAATCAATCAGCTCGACATGCTGGGCCGCAGCCTGCATTCGAACATGATGAACTATTTGCGCCTGCCGTGCGTCGTCGGCATCAGCCAGATTTTGCGCGGCGCGGCGTTCATCGGCGAGCTCGGCGTCCAGGCGGCCAAGGCGATCCGTTGGAACGAGGAGCGCAAGGAGCTCGGCGTGTTCTACTACGGGGATTTCAACTGGAGCCGGTACGCGCAGGATCCGACCGAGGAAGAGATGACCGCGCGCAACAACCTGATCGTCGAGAAAGCGAAGGCTTACATCGACCTGCATTACGCGCAGAAGGGGCTCACGCTCCACGAGGTCGCGCAGAAAAATCACGTCAGCCCGAATTATCTCAGTTACCTGTTCAAGAAGGACACCGGCCATAATCTGTGGGAATACGTCATCAAGCTGCGGATGGAAGAGAGCCGCAGGCTGATCCTGAACACCGATCTGCGCCGTTACGAGATCGCCGAGCGCGTCGGCTACGAATCGCCGGAGCATTTCAGCAAGATTTTCAAAAAATATTTCGGCATGAGCCCGACGGAGCTGAAGAAATAGCTAGCGGGTCTGCGTTTTCTGCTTAGCTGGGGTAAAATGGAGATGCAAGCTATCATGGCATTCGCGAGGAGGAACCGCGGTGGAAGAACATTTTGAACTAGCGAGCCGTTTCGTGAAGACCCGCTTCGGAGACCGCGCCCGAAATCTTGTACCGCTCGGAGCGGGCGATTGGTCGAGGGCGTACACGTTCTTGCTCGATGGCCGGGACAGGGTGATCCGCTTCGGCGCGCATCGGGACGATTTCGAGAAGGACCGCGTCATGGGCGCGTATGCCTCGGCCGAGCTGCCGATTCCGGCGGTGGTCGAAGTAGGCGAGACGGACAGCGGATTCTTCGCGGTCTCCGAGCGCGCGCAGGGCGAGAAGCATCTCGACGAGCTGGACGAACCGGAGCTTCGGATGGTCCTGCCGCAATTGTTCGACGCGCTGGGCGAGCTTCAGAAGCGCGATCTCGCGGCTGCGCGGGAAGTTGGACTTTGGCGTCCGGCCGGCACGGGTCCGAGCTGGGCGGAGGAGCTGTTGTCGATTGCCGGGCCGAGAGACCGGCTTCCGGGCTGGCGCGAGAGGCTGGACGCCTCGCCGCGCGAGGCGCGCGTCTTCGACGCCGGCGTCGCGAAGCTTCGCTTGCTCGCTCCTCGTCTGCCGGAATGCCGGGGGATCGTTCACATGGATCTTCTGAACCGCAACGTGTTGGTGCATGAAGGGAAACTGAGCGGCGTGTTCGATTGGGGCAACGCGTTCTGCGGCGACCCGCTCTACGATCAAGCGTGGTTTCTGTATTGGCGGCCCTGGTATCCGCAGTGGCAGGCGATCGACCTGCGGGAGATGCTGGACCGCCACTGGGAACGGCGAGGCGGCCCGCCCGAGCGGATGGAGGAGCGGCTGCGTTGTTATCTCATCCATATCGGACTGGACCATGTCGCGTATTGCGCGTTTCGGGAACGCTCGGCGGACATGAGGCGGAACGCCGAGCAGTTGTCCGCGTACCTTTGAACGGGGCATTTGCCTCCAGCACCGCGGAAAGCCTGGCGATGTCAGGCGTATAACAAGAAAAACTTCACGTTTTCAGCAAAACCGCTTCGCATGCCGAAGCGGTTTTGCTGCGTTCCGCCAAAGCGAAATTTCCGCGAACAACACTGAGTTAACACAAGGCAAGTAAGATAAGGACAACTGGCATTGCTTTCGACGACGATTGGGAGACCTGCCCCCCGGCATAAGACGGATAGGAAAGACGAGGTTGAGATGAATAACAAAAAATGGTATAAACGGCTGCTTTTTTCGCATTTCGCCATCTTGTTTATCTTCGGTCCGGTCATCTGCGCGGTTGTTTTTGCCGTCGCGTACGGCAATCTGGTCGCGGACATCAACAAATCGAATCGCGCCTACACGGAGCATGTCATGGATGCCATGACCACTTCGCTGAGAAATATCGAACTGACGCTGACCAACCAGATCGTCAACAACGAGGCGATCAACGCGTTCTTCAACGGCCCGTCCGGCGAATCCAAGCTGGACGACTATCGGGCGTCCAAAGAGATCTCCAAGCTCCGCAACAATCCGTTGATTCAGTCGGCCTATTTCTACCGTGAACGGGATCAGGTGGTGCTGACCGGCAGCTACGTCCGAAAGGCGGACGAATTCCCCGATCGGCAATTCGTGCTCGCGATGGAGCATAAACCCCGGGCCGATAATTGGTCGCCGCTGCGCGATTATACCGAATTCCCGCTCATCGATCCGTCCGAAAGGGTCATCTCGATAACCAAGAACGCAGCCGGCAATCAGGGCATCATCGTGCTGAACGTCAAGGCCGACGCGCTGCTGGCGATGGCCGGCAAGCCGAGAGGCGGCACCGGCAACGTCATGACGATCGCCGAAGATGCGGAGCATCCGATATATACGACCCGCGTCTCCGCATCCTCGGACAAGCTGCTCGCGCGCCTGCATTCGGATTATATCGGCTGGGCGTTCACGGGCGGCACGGCCGGCGCGAATCTGACCGCCCAGGCGTTCCGGCTCGCTCTGCCGCCAATGGCGCTCGTCCTGCTGTGCCTGGCCGCGATCGTCCTCGTGATCATGTACGTCGCCCGCAGAAATTACAAACCGATCGAAAACATGGTGCGCCGGGTCTCGACGTACCGGAACGAGGGCGAGACAGGGGCCGGCGACGAGTTTTCGATCATCGAACGCGCCTTCGATACGATGCTGACCCGCATGGATCTCATCGATCGGCAGCAGGCCGAGAAAAATCTGATCGCCGGGCGCAAGCAGTTCTTCTTGGAGCTGCAGGACGACGAGAAGGCGTTGTCCGCGGACGAGTGGAGCGACTACGCCCGCCTGTTCGGTCTCTCGGAAGGCCCGCACGGGCTGACGATCGCGATCGTGGAGATCGACAAATACGTTCCCCGGCTCCGGCTGGACCGGCAAGCGCTGCTGGACGCCAAGAAGCGCTTGGAGACGGAGGTGCTTCAGTGGTCGGATCAGGGGGTCAAGACCCTCAGCCTCGACTGGATATCCGGCGATCGGCTGGCGCTGATGCTGCAGGCGGAGCTGGCCGCGGAGGGAACGAGGCGTCCTGTCTCCGAGCTGCTGGACGGGCTCCGGATGCGGATCGGCCAAGAGCTGGTCTTCACGACGACGATCGGCATCGGGTCGCCGGCCGATGATTTGCCGTGCGTCAAGACGTCCTTCCGCGAGGCGCTCGCGGCTTTGCAGTATAAAATGACGGCCGGGAACGACCGGATGATCGTCTATTCCGAAATCAAGGACAAGGAGAACGGCATCGACTCGGGCTATTTTAAATGGCTGGAGGACATGGTCCATCATTTTCGGATTCCGTCGCCGGCGTGGGAAGACGACTTCGCCCGGATCTTCGATCATCTGGAGAAGCGGGTGCTGAAGAACGAGGAGCTGCAGCTGCTGCTGAACTACCTGACCCACCGTTTCGCGCGGGAGATGGAAGAGATCTCGCCGGAGATCAACGAATACTGGCACGGCGTCACCTTTCCCAAGATGTCGGAGGCGCTCAGGGAACGGGGCACGATGGCGGAGATCCGGGGGGTGTACGCGTCGCTGATCCGGGAGTTGTACGCGCAATACGCGGCCATCCTGGCGTCCGGCACCCGCGCTCATCTTATCTATGACGTAAAAAAATACATCGAGGACAACTACGCGAATCCGGATATGTCCCTGAATCAGATCAGCGACCGGTTCGGCATCAACGGGAAGTACGCCAGCCAGCTGTTCAAGGATGAATTCGACATCAAGTTCGTCGACTTCCTGATCGGACTTCGCGTTCGGCAGGCGCAGACGATGCTGCGGGAGACGGATGCGCCGATCAGCGAAATCTCCCGCCGGGTCGGCTACGAGCATGCCATCTCGTTCGGCAGAATATTCAAGAAAACGGTCGGCGTCTCGCCAGGAGATTACCGCAGGATGATGCAGCGCGGAAGCGGTCAGCAGCTTCCCAATACGCCCTGAATCCCCCGAAAACCGCCTCTTCCAGGGCGGTTTTCGACCTTTCGCAGGGTTGCGGAATTTGGTTGGTTCCCCTGAGATTGCCGGCAGAATCGCCTAATCTGACGTTTGGTATGCCGCGAGGAAACATGTAAATTGCCGCTTGTTTTCCGAATCGATACACTCGGTTTGCAGTCCAAAAAAAGATGGCGAGGTGTTTGGATGTTTACGAGAAGGAGAGCAATGAGTTCCATGCTGGCGATCGTCGCGGCGGCCCTGTTGGCGGCGGGATGCACGCAGGCCAAGAACGAGGAGAACGGCGGCAATGCGGCGGCCGCGACGGGGGCAAGCGCGACGGCGGGGGAGAAGCAGGTCACGCTCAAGGTCGGTATCTTCGACAGAGGCAATTCGCCTGCGGGTGTTACGGTAACCGACAATTATTGGACGCAGTACGTGCAGAAGAATTTCGGCGACCCGAACAACATCAAAGTGGAGTTCGTGCCGATTCCGCGCACCGACGCCACCGACAAGGTCAATGTCATGATGTCCAGCGGCGATGCCCCGGATATCGTATTCGCCAACACCAACGTGCTCACTTCTTACGGCTATGCCAAGGACGGCGGGCTGCTGGCGCTTGACGATCTGGTCGAACAGTACGGACCGAATTTGAAGAAATACTTGGCTCCGACGCTCGAGAAGGGCAAGGTGGACGGCGTGCTGTACTCGCTTCCCGGCCTGCGGGTCAACACGGGCAAGTACGAGAATCTGATCCGCAAGGACTGGCTGGACAAGCTGAATCTGCCGATGCCGAAAACGACCGACGAGGTATATCAAACCTTGAAGGCGTTCAAGGAAAAGGACCCCGGTCAGACCGGAGGCAAAGTCATCCCGCTCGGCTTCTCGCTCACGCCGGCGTCCATCGAGCCGATCGTCTGGTCCTTCATCCAGGACGGCCTGACGGACGAGCAGCGCTATACGATGTCGGAGAGCATGGGCTATCCGCTGCTGCTGCCGGGCCACAAGGACGCGGTCCAATTCCTGAACAAGCTCTACAATGAAGGGCTCATGAGTCCCGACTTCTCCCTCGACAAGGACGAGAAGCAGGTATTCCAGGACGTCATGACCGGCAAGGTCGGCATGTACAGCGACAATCTGGGCAACAGCTACAACGATACGCCGGGCGTCGCCAAGGTGTTGACGCAGAACGTTGCCGGCGCCGAGCTCGTCCCGGTCGATCCCTATACGAATAACGCCGGCAAGCATCTGAAGCCGGAATACGATCCGACGGGCTTCTACCTGATGGTGCCTGCTTCCAGCAAACGCGGGGCGGAGGCGGTCAAGTACCTCGACTGGATGGCGCAGCCGGACGTGCTGTTCACGATCATGAACGGCGTCGAGAACGAGGATTACACGCTCGCGGACGGCTTGCCGCAGCGCATCAGCTCCGATGCGACGAGCAAGCGGATGTATAACGCTAACGATATCGCCATGATTACCCAGGGCGAGGATTTCGGCAGCGACGAGAAGAACTGGGCGGCTGCCGCGGCTTCGGTGCCCAAGGAGTTCCAGCAGTACGTGAAGGACGCCTACAAAATGTCGCTGACCGACACGATCAACTACGCGAATTTCACGACGCCGATCGAGGCCGAGAACAAGTATATGCCGACGCTGCAGGATAAATACGACGAGCTGATCGTCAAGTGCATCATGGCGAAGCCGGCCGATTTCGGCAAAACCTACGACAATCTGCTGAAGGACTACATGGCGAGCGGCGGCGACGCGATCGTGAAAGAACGCACGGAGGCGTTCAAGAGCCAGAACGAATAGAGGTTGATCGGAATGCTGAACAAGAAACTTTATTTCTACCGCAATTGGCAGCTGTACGCGCTGCTGGTTCTGCCGCTCGCCTACTTTCTGATCTTCAAATACGGCCCGATGTACGGCATTCTCATCGCCTTCCAGGACTATAACCTGTTCAAGGGCATCTCGGGCAGTCCTTGGGTCGGGCTCGACGTGTTCCGGGAAATCTTCGGCATGAGCGGCTTTTACGAGGCGCTGAGGAACACCTTCCTGTTGAATCTGCTGGATCTGCTCGTCTCCTTCCCGGCGCCGATCGTGCTGGCGCTGCTGCTGAACGAGCTCATGGGACGGAAGTTCAAAAAATTCGCGCAGACGGCGCTGTACCTGCCGCACTTCCTGTCCTGGGTCATTATCGGGGGCATGATGTACCAGGTGTTCGCGACCAATACCGGCATCATCAACGTGCTGCTTGGCCATCTCGGCATGGACCCGATTCCGTTTCTGACCGACAAGTACGACTGGCTCGTCACGTACCTGGCCGTGGGCGTCTGGCAAAGCGCGGGCTGGGGCACGATCATTTACCTGGCCGCCATCACCGGCGTCAACGCCGAGCTGTACGAAGCCGCGGCCGTGGACGGGGCGGGACGGCTGCGCCGGATGTGGTCGGTAACGCTGCCGGGCATCCGTCCGACGATCGTCGTCCTGCTCATTCTCAAAATCGGCGAGATCGTTCAGATCGGCTTCGATCGGCCCTTCGTCATCGGCAACGTGAGCGTTCGCGATTTCTCGGAGGTCATCAGCACTTTCGTGTACAAGACGGGCATCCAGACGGGGCAGTTTTCCACGGCGACGGCGATCGGCTTGTTCCAGGCAGTGGTCGGCATCGTGCTGCTGCTGGGTTCGAATTATATCGCCAAAAAAATAACCGAAAACGGAGTATTCTGATGATGGCTGAGAACGGTCGACAGATGGCGGGCAGAAGCGGAGCGGGCCGGTATTTCGAGGTTGTCAATATCGCCCTGATCGCCGTGCTTGTGATCCTGTGCCTTGCCCCTTTGTTTCATATCGCTTCCATGTCGCTCAGCTCCAGTCGGGCCATTCTGTCCGGAGAGGTGACGGTCTTTCCGCGGGGCTTCAATTTCGAGGCCTACAGGAAAGTATTTCAGGACGACACGATGCTCCGGGCGCTGCTGGTGTCGATCGTATTGACGGTCAGCTACACGTGCCTGGCGATGCTGCTCACGATCGCGGCCGCCTACCCGCTCTCGAAGCGGCTGCGGGGCAAGAAAGTCGTGATGTTCGTCATTTTGCTCACGATGTTCTTCAGCGGCGGCACGATTCCCGACTATTTGCTGATTCGGAGCCTGCACCTGACGAACCATATCGGCGCGCTGATCTTGCCGACGATCGTCAATCCGTTCTTCCTGATTATTCTCATCACGTTCATCCGCTCGCTGCCGGAGAGTCTGTCGGAGGCGGCGGAGATGGACGGAAGCAGCCATTTCCGCACGCTGACGCGGATCATTCTGCCGCTCACGCTGCCGGCGCTGGCCACGCTCAGTTTGTTTTACGCCGTCGGCCGGTGGAACGGCTTCATGGACGCGCTGATGTACATCACGGATCCGAAGCTGTATCCGATCCAGCTCAAGCTGTACCAGGTCGTCGTGAACAGCATGACCAACGATCCGCTGTCGACGCAGGGCGACCAGCTGGTCTCGATCATGCCGGAGAGCATCAAGGCGGCGAGCATCATGTTCGCCACGGTGCCGATCCTGATCGTGTACCCGTGGCTGCAAAAATATTTCATCTCGGGCGTTATGCTGGGATCGGTGAAGGAGTAAAGCGGCGATGAACAAGAACGGATACTCGTTCTCCACCTGCTGGAACATCAAGCGTCACCCGAACGACGGGCGCGGCATGATCGAGGAGATCAAGACGCTCGGGTTCGGCAGCGTCGAACTGAATTACAATGTGACGCGCGCGCAGCTGGAGACGATCGAACCGATGATCGAGAAGGGCGATATCCGCGTTTCCAGCGTGCATCATGCCTTTCCCTTCGTGGACGACAAGGATTACGATACGGACTCCGTCATGCTCGGCTACGAGGACGAGGCCAAGCGCCGAAGAGCGGTGGAGCTGCTGGAGCAGTCGATCGAATACGCCGTTCGCTACGGCGCCGGGGCGGTGGTCGTCCATCCCGGCGAGGTGCCGTTCGAGACGAACGTCGACGCGGAGCTGAAGCGGATCTACCGCGAGCAGGGCCGGGAATCGCAGGCTTACGCGGCGCTGTGGTCGGAGATGGCGGCTCGCCGGGAACGGCTCGCCCCGGAATATCTGGCGCGTATCCGTCGCAGCCTGGAGGAGACCGCGGAGTTTATCGCCCGCAAAGGCTATCGCGTCGCCGTCGGAATCGAGACGCGGGCCCGCTGCTACCAGATCCCGACGCTGCGCGAGGCGGGAGAGCTGATCAACGGCCTGCAGGGCAGCACGGTCGGCCTCTGGTACGATATCGGCCATGCGATGATGATGGACCGGATGGGGCTCTACGATAATTTGCGGGACCTCCGGGCAGTCGGTCCGTACATCGCCGGCGTGCATATCCACGAGACGATCGGTCTCTCGGATCATTGGTGCCCTTATGTGCATAGCAAGGACGACGTCTATTTCGACCATTTCCTAGAAGTAATCCATCGCGCTCCGATCAAGGTATACGAGCTCAAGGCCGCATGCGAGCCGGAGGACATCGAGCGCAGTCACGCCCTCATTACGAATAAAATAGCCGCTTTGAAAGGATGAACTAGCCATGAACTGGAATGCAGAATGGATTTCCAAATACGCCCCTTATATCTATTTCGACAAGAACGAGCCTTTCTTCCCCGTCCGCGTGGGCATCACCGTGCTGGAGGAATCCGGCCCGTCCCCGTCGACGCGCAGAACGTTCGAGTTCGCCGATCCGCAGCTTCAATGCATCATCGAATACGCGATTTACTGGGATTACGACATCCAGCATCTGTACGAGCTGGAGCATGTATGGGTCTATGTCGGCCAGGACGGCGAAGTGCTGGACTGCGACGCCAGCTTCCACGGCAGGCACTTCAAAGGGCTGCTTCATGATCGCGGCAATCTGGTCGACGGCACCCATGTCAAGCTGTACTCCCAGCCCGGCAAGCACGCTTTCATGCCGAAGCCCGAGATGTTCTACCTGCTGCCGGAGCTGATGACGAGCACGGACGAGCACGCCGGCAGACGGGGATTGCTCGTCACCGGGCCGTTCGACGGCGTCTATACGACGGACGAGGAAACGGACCGGCTGGTGGAGCAGTATTTGCGGACCTTCCGCTTCAAGCCGGCGATGGAATTCGACGAATACCGCATCGATCCCGCGATGTACGTGACGTGGCCGGAGCTTCATCGGGAAGTGCCGGCGCGAATCAAGGACCGGATGGCTGAAATCAGAGCGCAATTGGAGGGATCAAGCGTATGACGGACAAAATCAAAGTCGGCATTATCGGCTGCGGATCGATCGCGAACGGCAAGCATCTGCCTTCGCTGAGCAAACTCCCGCACGTGGAGCTGTGCGCGTTCAGCGATATCGTGACCGAGAAGGCGCAGCAGGCCGCGGACAAATACGGCGCGCCAGGAGCGAAGGTATACGCGGATTACCGGGAGCTGCTGCTCGACGGCTCCATCGACGTGATTCACGTCTGCACCCCGAACGACGCTCATGCCGAGGTGTCGATCGCGGCGCTGGAGGCGGGCAAGCACGTCATGTGCGAGAAGCCGATGGCGAAGACGGCGGCCGACGCCCGCCGCATGGCCGAGGCGGCGCGGCGCACCGGCCGCAAGCTGACGATCGGCTACAACAACCGTTTCCGTCCGGACAGCCAATTCATGAAGCAGGTCTGCGAGAACGGCGACCTCGGCGAGATTTACTTCGCCAAGGCGCACGCGCTCCGCAGGCGGGGCGTGCCGACCTGGGGCGTCTTTCTCGATAAAGACAAGCAGGGCGGAGGCCCGCTGATCGACATCGGCACGCATGCGCTCGATCTGACGATGTGGCTGATGAACAACTACGAGCCTCGTGTCGTGCTCGGATCGGCTTACCGCAAGCTGGCGCAGCGCAAGGAATCGGCCAATGCCGGCGGTGCCTGGGATCCCGAGAAGTTCACGGTCGAGGATTCGGCGTTCGGGATGGTCATCATGAAGAACGGCGCGACGCTGATGGTGGAGTCCAGCTGGGCGATCAATATGGTCGATCCGCTGGAGGCGCGCTACACGCTGTGCGGCACCGAAGGCGGCGCGGACGTGAAGGACCGGCTGCGCATCAACGGCGAGATGTACGGGCGGCTGTTCGAGAACGACATCCAATTCGATGTCAAAGGCGCCGACTTCTTCACGGGGCGGAAGGAAAGCATGCATGACAAGGAGATCCGCCTCTGGATCGAGGCGGTCCTAAACGATACGCAGCCGGTGGTCACGCCGGAGCAGGCATGCGTCGTGTCGGAGATCATCGAGGCGATCTATCAATCGAACCAAACCGGCGAAGCGGTCTATTTCGACTGAGCGGCCGGACCGAAGGGAGAGAGGCAACATGATCCGGACAGCGATACTTAGCTTTTGGCATGTCCATGCCAAGGATTACGCGCTGCAGGCGGAGAAACACCCGGACACCGTCATCACGGCGATCTGGGACGAAGATCCGGCGCGCGGCCTGCTACAGGCAGAGGCGCGCGGCGTTCACTTCTACGGCAATCTGGCCGAGCTGCTGGCCGAGCCGGATATCGATGCCGTCATCGTGACAACGCCGACGACGATGCACCGCGACGTCATCGTCGCCGCGGCCCGGGCGGGCAAGCATATCTTCACGGAGAAGGTGCTGGCCCCGACCGTTCGGGAGTGCGACGAGATCATGGCAGCCGTCGAGGCCGCCGGCGTCCGGCTTACGGTGTCGCTGCCGCGGCTGAACACCCCGTTCGCCCAGGCGGCGCAGGAGGTCGTCGGCAAGGGGCTGCTCGGCAGGCTGACGCAGGTTCGCGCGAGGCTGGCGCACAAGGGCGCGCTGTCGGAGACCGGGCTGCCGGGCTACTTCTACAACCCGGAGCAGAGCGCGGGCGGGGCGATGATCGATCTCGGCTGCCATCCGATGTACCTGACGCGCCTGCTGCTGGGCATGCCGGAGAGCGTCAGCGCCAGCTACGGCTGCGTCACCGGTCGGGAAGTGGAGGACAACGCGACGGCGGTGCTGCGGTATCCGAACGGAGCGCTCGGCATCGTCGAGGCCGGATTCGTCAATCCGTTGTCGCCGTTCACGCTCGAAGCGCACGGAACCGAAGGGAGCCTGCACTTTTCCTTGCCGACCCGCAAGCTGATCGTCGCCAGTCTGGCGAACGGCGAGAATCCGGTGACGGAATGGCCGCTGCCGGAGGCATTGCCCTCCGATTTCGAGCAGTGGGTATCGCAGATCGCCGGCGGCGCCGCCGAAGCGGGCGCGCGGAATATCGAGATGGCGCTCGATCTCACCCGGCTCATGGAAGCTTCCAATCTGTCCGCCCGGTCGGGCAGCGCGGTCAAGCTTTAAAATAGGCGGCGTTTTGCTCGCATTGTCGGCAGGCCGGTTGTTCGTGGCCGCTGCGCGCACGCCGCACTGCCTATTCGGAGCGGCTGCTTGAACGCCGCGCCGTCTGTTCGCAGCCGCCGTCCGCACGCCACGCTTTCCATCATAGCCTTGACGAAAAAGCCGCGGATTCGCGGCTTTTTTTCGTGTGCGGGAAGCCCGGTTCCCCGCGGCCGACGCGAGGTTGTCGCGTTCCTTGCCGAGTTCGAGCGTTCCGGCGGACAACGAATCCCGGAGCCTACTCAGGGGCGTGCCTGATCGGTTATCATTTAGTGAAGGCTTTGGCCTTTCAGCCGCCGCATGAAGTAAGATCGCCTATAATCCCCATAGAACTGCACATGTTCAGTCCGGGCCTCCGACTCTAGAATGAGGAGGAAGAGAAGAATCGGCTTCGCCGTCCGCGCAGGCGGCGAAGCCGGGGCTTCGAGGAACGAGCATGAGAGAGGGGACGCTATGCGTATAACCGCGCGACTTAGAAAACATGCATGGGGCTATTTGTTCATTGTGCCGGCGGTCGTCATCTTCCTGCTGTTTCTGTGGATGCCGATCGTCAAAGGATTCGTGTACAGCTTTTATCGCATCGATTTCGTCAAAGGCAATTCGTTCGCCGGCTTCGGCAATTACCGCACGGTCCTGCAGGATCCGGACGTATGGACCGCCACGAAGAACACGCTGTATTACATGTTCTTGTGCCTCGTGATCGGCTTCTGGGTACCGATCGTGTTCGCGATCTCCATCTCCGAGCTGAAGCGGTTCCAGGGCTTCGTCCGCGTGGCCGCCTACCTGCCGAACGTCATTCCCGTCGTGGTCCTGTACGGCCTATGGCGCTGGCTCTACGATCCGGTCGGCCCGATCAACGCGGCCGTCACGAGCTTCGGCACGGATCCCGTCTCCTTCATGACGGATACGAATTGGTCCATGATCTCGCTCGTCTTCATGGAGACGTGGCAGCAGTTCGGCGCGGCCATGCTTATCTATCTGGCGGCCGTGCTGAGCATCCCGCGCGACCTGTACGAGGCGGCGGAGATCGACGGCGCCGGCGTATGGAAGCGCATCCGCCACATCACCCTGCCGTTCATCCGCAATATCATCGTGCTGCTGTTCGTCCTTCAGCTCATCTCGACCTCGCAGGGCTACCAATCCCAAATGGCGATGCTCGACGGCGGACCTAACCAGGCGACGCTGACCTACGCGCTGCTGATCGTCAAATACGCGTTCACGCGACTCGATTACGGCGCGGCTTCTTCGCTCGGCGTGTTGATGTTCCTCGTGCTCGGCGGACTTGCGGTGCTGCAGCATAGACTTTCGGGCAGAGAGGTGAACTAGGATGAAGAGCGCCGACCGCGGAATATTATCCCGCTACGATTTGCAGAAAACGCCGAACCGGATCGCGTACGCCGTCATGCTGCTCGTCATCGCCGCCATGGTCGCGTCGATGCTGTATCCGATTCTCGTGACCCTGTTCAACAGCCTGAAATCCAACGTGGAGGTCAACTCCTTCCCGCCGCATTTCCTGCCGCAGCATTGGACGTTCGATACGTTCAAGAAAGGCTGGAACTACATCGAGCTGCCGCTGTTCTTCCGCAACACCCTCATTATCTTCGGCGGCAACATGGTCGTGACCGTCGTCGTGCTCGGCCTCGCCGCCTTCAGCCTGTCGCGGCTCAACATCCCGTACGGCAGGGCGATCAACTTCTTCTTCCTGGCGGCGTTGTTCATTCCGCCGACGACGTACATCGTGCCGAACTTCGTCAATCTGAAGGATCTCGGCATGCTCAATACGTTCCAGGCTTTCTGGCTGTCGGCCGGCGCCAACGCGTTCTTCCTGCTGCTGCTCAAGAACTTCTTCGACGGCATCAGCCACGAGCTGTTCGAAGCGGGCCGCATCGACGGCGCGTCCGACTTCCGGCTGTTCGCGCGCATCGCGCTGCCGCTGTCGGTGCCGATCTTCTCGACGCTCGCGATCTTCGTCTTCTCCACCGCGTGGAACGACTGGTTCTGGCCGTCCCTGGTCATGCATACCGACAAGACGCGGCCGCTCGCGACCGCGATCTACAATTACGTCATCAACGTGCGCAGGCTCGACACGAACGTGAAATTCGCCATGCTGACGATGGTCATGCTGCCGCCGATCGTCGTGTTCCTGCTGTTCCAGCGGTTCATCATCCGCGGGCTTCACATGGGCGGCGTGAAGGGATAAGGCGTATTGCCGCAGGGCGTTCGCCGATCGTAGACCTGCACATGATCGACATAGGAATACACATTCTGCTTTGCCTGCGCCTCCCTTATGATGAGCGTGTAAGGCAAAATAAAGCGAGAAGGGGATATCACGATGCGAAAGCTTCGCAAGGCTTCATTCATTCTTGCCAGCGTCACCTTGCTGTCGGGCGTATTGACCGCCTGCGGCAGCAACGACGGAAACGGAAATAACGGGGGCAACGCGGGCAACGCGGGCAACGCGGGAGCGACCAACGGGGGAGCGACCGATACCGGCACGAACGCGGCGGGTGACAACGGCGGCAACGCGGCGACGGACGACGCGCCGGCGAAGAAGATCACGATCAGCATTTATTATCCGACGCCGGATCTCGTGGAGAAGCGGGCGCTGGAAGACGACAAAATCAAACGCTTCAACGAGAAATATCCGAACGTGGAGGTCGTCAAGAGCGACTGGCAGTACAATCCCAACGAGATCGGCATCAAGATGGGCGCGAACGAAGCGCCGACGCTGTTCAACACGTACGCCACGGAAGGCAAATTCCTGGCCGAGCGCGGCTGGGCGGCCGATATCACCGACCTGTACAACGGCTACGAGTTCAAGGATCAGATGAATCCGATCCTGCAGAACCAATTCATTATCGACGGCAAAGTGTACGGCATCGCTCAGCAGGGCTACGTGACGGGCACCGTCGTGAACAAGAAGATGCTTGACGACAAGGGCGTGGCGGTACCGTCGTACGACTGGACGTGGGACGACATGCTGAACACGGCGAAAGCGGTGGCCGATCCGAAGAAGGGCATCTCCGGCATCGCGCCGATGGGCAAGGGCAACGAGGCCGGCTGGAACTGGACGAATTTCCTGTTCGAAGCGGGCGGCGAGATCCAGACGGTGGACGGCGGCAAAGTCACGGCGGCCTTCAACTCCGAAGCGGGCGCGAAGGCGCTCGAATTCTACCATAAACTGGCCTGGGAGGCCAACGCGATTCCGAAGGACTTCGCGCTCGGCTGGGGCGACGCGGTCGGCGCATGGGCGCAGGGCAGGACGGCGATGGTCATCGCGGGTCCGGACGGTCCGGTCGACCAGGGCTTGAACCAAGGCGGCATGAAGCCGGAGGACATCCTCGTCTATCCGATGCCGAAAGTCGATGCAAGCGGCAAGCACACGGGCGTGCTCGGCGGCGATTTCCTCGTCATCAATCCGAACGCGACGAAGGACGAACAGGAGATGGCCTTCAAATACGCGACGTTCGATTACTTCTCCGATAAAGGCCTGGAGTCGGTCGAAGCCAGCATCCAGCAGCGCAAGACGGACAACAAATATTTCATTCCGCCGGTGATTCAGTACTTCACGGACAGCTCCGACTACGGCCAGAAAGTAAAAGCGGTCTACGACAAATACGACAACGTGTACCAATACAGCCCGGAAATCATGAGCCTGCTGGACGGCAAGCCGGAAGCGCAGTTCAACACGCAGGACTACTATGCCGAGATGACGCTTAACGTCCAATCCGTCTTTTCCAAAAAAGACGTCGATATCAAGGCGGCGCTCGACAGCTCCGCGAAGAAAATGCAAGAGAAGTTCTACAACGCGATCAAAGCGGAATAAGGAGATTCATTTAAACGACAAAAACAGCCTTAGTCCGGCGTTCGCCGAGCTAAGGCTGTTTTATCGTTGTTCGCAAGCGGCCCGGAAACTTCATCGCGTCATGTCGTGCGGACTTCCTCGTGCGGACTTCCTTTGTTCGGAGGCCTGCATGTCCACGATTGCCTGTGACGCCGACGCTATGTTTGCGCAGGTTAAAGCGAGTCGCGGTCGACGATGGAATAGGGGACATGCGTGCGCGCGGGGATGGAGGCTCCTTTGATCCGCTCGATCAAGAGCGCGGCGGATTGCCTGCCGATCTCGTCGATATGAAAATCGATCGTCGTCAGCGAAGGATGGACGAAATTCAGGATGTCGATGTTATCGAAGCCCATGATTCCGACTTGTTCCGGCACCCGGATACGGAGCGATTGGAGAAGCCGCAATACATCGAGCGCGTACACGTCGCTGCTGCACAGGATCGCGGTCTTCAGGGTCGAGCCGGCTACCGCGCGCTCCACCTCGCCTAAATAATCGCTGCCCGAGACGACGGTGCTTTGGAGTCCAGGCAGGGCTTCGCAGGCTTCGAGGAATCCCTTGTGACGCTGCTCCGGCACGTAGATGTTGCTCTTTCCTTTGAACCGCAAGGGGGGACTCACGTAGATGATGCTTTCGTATCCTTTGGACGCGATATGGCTCACGGCTTTCTTGATGGCTTGCTTGTCATTGATCCAGACGAACGGGATTTTCGCCGAGACGCGGTTGCCGAACGTTATGATCGGCACGCCGGACTGCTGCAGGAACGCTTCGAACTTCGCGCCCATATTGATCGGGGACAGGGCGATGCCGTCGACCTTCCGGTCCATCAGGCTCCTGATATATTCGATTTCGAGCTCC
Organism: Paenibacillus sp. J22P277; assembly: GCF_059383675.1. Taxonomy (NCBI): domain Bacteria; kingdom Bacillati; phylum Bacillota; class Bacilli; order Caryophanales; family Paenibacillaceae; genus Paenibacillus; species Paenibacillus sp. J22P277. The sequence goes on along the minus strand of NZ_JBXENS010000004.1, from coordinate 606,488 downwards.
TGGTCCTTGTTCGACAAGACGAGATAAATGAAATAGCCTTGTCTTCGCGCTTCCTCCTCGAAGGAGTGGAACAGCTGGGAGAACACCCGATTGTGGATGTCGAACAAAATGACGCCCAAGGTTTTGGTCTCGCCCTTGACCAGGCTGCGCGCCAGAAAGTGGGGACGGTACCCGAGCTCTCCCGCCACCTTCAGTATTTTCTCCCGCGTGGCCGCGCTGATGCCGGGCCGGTTGTTAAGCGCACGATCGACCGTGCCCCGGGTCACGTTGCAAATTTCCGCGATTTGCTTGCTCGTTACTTTCATCGTCGCCGGCAGCCCCTGACTATTGATCTATTGCCTTCATCGTATAATAGAACGATTCGATGGTCAATCCGTTCATGTGCACGTGGTATGAAAAACGGAGTAAATGGGGGATTAACCCGAAATTCTTTTTCATGAAGCGTTTACAAATCCAAAATCGGCTGATAAAATAAAATCGTTCACGTGCACGGTGAGCTTAGCGTTTCGGACTTTTTTTTTCGATTTCTCCGTTCACGTGAACGGAGAGAGCAGGAACGTCATAATTTCGAATGCATAAGGGTGGGTCTGTCTCGGTTGTCCGCCGTCTGGCGAGGGATAGGAAACATTATTTATTCGAGGATGGTGTTCGAACGTGAGAAGAATAACGATGCTTTGCTTTCTGCTGGTCATGTGCTTTGCGCTCGCCGCATGCAGTTCCTCCAACAACGCGGGCAACGCCAACAACGCCAATAACGCGAATTCCTCCAAGGCCGATCCGGCCGGCGGCTCCGACGACGAGAAAGCCGAATTAACGCTCGTATGGGGCAAAGGCGACGCATCCGACGAACAGCTCAAAACGATCCTCGCCGAATTCAACAAACTGTACCCGAATATCAAAGTGAAACGGATCGAAGTGGTCAACAACTCTTGGGGAGATTACTTCAACAAGATCCAAACGATGATCGCCGGCGGCAACCCGCCCGACGTCATCCGCGTGGCCATCGAAGGCATTCAGATGTTCGCGAAGCAGGATCTGCTGCTTCCGCTCGACGACTACATGGCGGTCGATCCCAAGGCGCTCGACAATTACGACGACATCCATCCGAAGCTGGAGGCGCCGTTCATCATCGACGGCAAAACCTACGGTTTCGTCTGGGATTGGAATAACGTCGTCATGCATTTCAATACTGACAAACTGAAGGAAGCGGGACTCTCGCTACCGGACAAGAATTGGTCTCAGGACGACTTCCTGTCGTACGCGCAGAAGCTGACCACCGAGAAGGACGGCAAGAAAACGTACGGCTTCGCCATCCCGAACTATTACTTCGGCGCTTCGGCCTGGTTATTCAACAACGAAGCCAGCGTGCTGGACGACGCGATGACGACCAGCAAGCTCGATGATCCCAATGCGATCGAGCTGATGCAATTTTTCCAGGATTTGATTTACAAGTATAAAGTAGCGCCCGTGCCGAATCCGAAGGACGACCAGATCCAGATGCTCATGAGCGGGCAGGTCGCCATGATGTCGGCCGGCAAATGGCCGTTCTCCACCTATGCCAAAAACAAGTTCAGCGCGATCGACGTTCAATATTTGCCGACCTTGAAGACCAATAAAGTCATCTTCGGTTCCGGCGCGTTCCCCGTGCTGAAATCGACGAAATACCCGGATGCGGCCTATAAGCTGTCCGCGTTCCTGGGCGGGGCGTACTCGCAGAAAACGACGCTCTCCGATGCCTCGATCCCGACGCGGGTGTCCGTGATGAACGAGGTGCTGCCGAAGACGCCCGCGTCGAACTGGCAAGTCTACGCGGACAGCGCGGAGCTCGCGAAACCGGTGGAATCGCCCGTTCAGTACGCGGACATCGAATCGATCTTCAGCCGCTATATGGGGCTGATCCTCGCCAACCAATCGGATGCGGCGTCGGCGATGAAGAAAGCGAAGGAAGAGATCGACAAGGTATTGCAGAAATAGCGCGTCGGCGCGCGCACCGCGCGGAAGCGCAGCGGGCCGGGTCCGCTGCGGCTTCCGTTCCCATGGAGGAGGCATCGATATAACGTGACGAAGAAATCCAAAGATTTAGTCGCAGGTTATCTGTTCCTGGCGCCGGCCCTGCTGCTGTTCCTGGTGTTTATCGCCGAGCCCGTCGCGGCATCGATGGCGCTGAGCTTTACCGAATACAATGTCATCACGCCCTCCGAATTCATCGGCTGGGATAATTTCAAGGATTTCTTCCAGGATAGCCGGCTCGGACTCGTCTACTGGAATACGCTCAAATTCGTGCTGATCCTGACCCCGATGCACGTCATTCTGGGATTGCTTCTGGCGCTTGCCGTGCAGCGGAGGATCGCCAAGGGCTGGAAGTACTTCTACCGGACCGTGTTTTATTTTCCGGTGCTTGCCACGTCCGCGGCCGTCGCCGTAGCTTGGGCTTTCATGTTCAACAAGGAATTCGGCATCATAAACTACTTTCTGAGCCTGTTCGGCGTGGCGGGCATCCCGTGGATGCAGTCCCCGAACTGGGTGTTTCTGGCCGTCGCCATCTATAGCTTCTGGAAATTCATCGGCAACGCGTTCCTGTACTACTATATCGGGCTGCAGAACATCCCCGAGACGCTGTACGAAGCGGCCGAGATCGACGGGGCGAGCAGGCTGCAGCGGTTCGTCCGCATCACGCTGCCGATGCTGTCGCCGATGCTGTTCTTCGTGCTGGTAACGACGCTGATCGGCACGACGCAGATTTTCGACGAGCCTTACCTGATCACGGGCGGCGGCCCGGGCGACGCATCGCGATCCGTCAACATGTACATCTACGAGATCGCCTTCCAGAAGCATGAGATGGGCTACGCGTCCACGGTGTCCATCAGCCTGTTCCTGGCGGTTCTGTCGATCACCGCGCTCCAATTCGCTTTCAGCAACCGATGGGTGTCCTATGATCAAGAATAAGGCGCGGATTAAGGGGAGGTGCCGTTAGCATGAACGCTCCAATCGAAGCAGCCGGGTTGCTTCCCGAGCGCGGCATTCGGGCGCGCGCCCGCCGCAAACGGGGGCCCGAATTCATTCTGGACGGATTTCTGATCATCTTGTCGTTTCTGATGCTGTCTCCGTTTCTGTGGATCGTCTCCACGTCGCTCCGGATGCCGCAGGATTCGTTTTCGCTGCCGCCGGCGATTTTCCCGACGACGTTCGATTTCTCCAATTACGCGGAAGTGTTCAGGCAGGTGCCCTTTACCGCGTTCATCGCCAACAGCCTGAAGGTTTCGCTCATCGTCGTCGTCGGCCATGTTTTCATATCCAGCATGGCGGCGTTCGCCTTCTCGCGCATCCCGTTCGCCGGCCGGAACATGATTTTCGTCGTGTTTCTCGCCGGGCTCATGATCCCGGGGCAGGTGACGATCATTCCCCAATTCATCCTGATCTCCAAGCTGGGGCTCGTCGATACCCACTGGGCGCTGATCCTGCCGGCTTTGATCAATCCGCTCGGCATCTTCATGATTCGGCAGATGATGATGACGATCTCCCCGACCTACGACGAAGCGGCTTATATCGACGGGGCGAGCCGCATGTGGGTGTTTCTGAAAGTCGTCCTGCCGATGGTGTTTCCGGCGGTGGCCGTTACGTCCGTCATGACCTTCATCGGGAATTGGAACGACTTCTTCCGGCCGCTCATCTTCCTGAACACGTTCGAGAAAATGACGCTGCCCGTCGGCATGACGGTATTGAACGGCACCTTCGGATCGGGGAATCTCTCGGCGATACTGGCCGGCGTGACGCTGTCCTTGGCCGTCCCGCTGCTCTTCTATATATTCGGACAGAAATATCTCGTCGAAGGCATCACGGCGGGCGGTTTGAAAATGTAACGATTTAAAGCGAACGCGAGGAGGAACGCAAATGAATCTACAATTGCTCAGCGAGCTTTACCGCATGGAAAAAGACTTCACGTACAAAGGAAGCAAGACGAACGAAATCTCCTTCCCCCTCGGAGGCATCGGCTCCGGAAGCATCGGATTGGCGGGCAACGGCCGGCTGATCGACTGGGAAATCTTCAATCGTCCGAACAAGAACAGCTACAACGGCTTTTCCTTCTTCGCGATCAAGGCCGAGCATCAGGGCGAGGTGAGAGTCGCGAAGGTCTTGCAGGGCGACCTGCATCCGCACTATTCCGGAACCGGGAAGGGGCGGTTTACCGGCTTCGGCTTCGGCGTCGAGCGGGAAAGCCTGTCGGGGTTCCCCCACTTCGAGTCGACCGCGTTCAAAGGCGAGTACCCCTTCGGCGAAATCGAGTTCATCGACGCGGGCGTTCCGCTGCGGGTGAAGCTGACGGCGTTCAATCCGCTCATTCCGCTGAACGACCGCGATTCGTCGATCCCCGCCGCGATCTTTGCCTACGAGGTGACCAATACGTCCGGCGAGCAGCTCGACATCAGCCTGGTCGGCAACCTTACGAATCCGTTCGCCAAGGGAGCGCGCAACGAATACGCCGACCGCGGAGCCTTTAAAGGGATCAAGCTGTCTTCGACCTTTTTCGGGCCGGAGGACCGGGAATTCGGAGACTTGACGCTCAGCACGGACGCGCCCGACGTATCCTATCAAACGTACTGGTACCGGGGCGGCTGGTTCGATAACCTCACGGTCTTCTGGAAGGAATTCGCCGCTCCGGGACGCTTCAAGGACCGGAACTACAACGACCGGGAAGGAAGCGCCGGCCCCGCTGGGCACACGGGCAAGGACGTCTGCCTGTTAAGCGGCCATCGTTCGCTTGCGCCCGGGGAGAGCGGCACGTTCCGCTTCATCGTCTCCTGGAGCTTCCCGAATTACGTCAACTTCTGGAATCCGGGCAAAGGCGAGGACGGCCAGCCGAGCGAGCCGCCCGGCTGGAAAAATTACTACGCCACGCTGTTCGAGGACTCGACGGCGTCGGCCGCCTATGTATGGCGCAACTACGACCGGCTCTACCGCGATTCGCTGGCGTTCAAGGAAGCGCTCTTCGGCTCTACGCTGCCGGATTACGTGATCGACGCGGTGGCCGGCAACATCTCCATCCTGAAATCGCCGACCTGCCTGAGGCTTACGGACGGGACGCTCTACGGATTCGAGGGCGTCCATGCCGAGGAGGGGAGCTGCGAGGGCACCTGCACGCATGTCTGGAATTACGAGCAGGTCACGCCGTTCCTTTTCCCGGCGCTTGCCCGCTCCATGCTCGACCTGAAATATGCGTCGACGCTGTTCGAGAACGGCAAGATGGCGTTTCGACTGATGATCCCGGCCGAGCGGACGCTGACGGACGAATCGGGCTTGGCGGGCCCGCGGCGGGCGGCGGCGGACGGGCAGATGGGCACGATCATGAAGGTGTACCAGCATTGGAAGGTCTCGGGCGACGCCGCATGGCTGGCTTCCATTTGGCCCAAGGTCAAGAAGTCGCTGGAATACGCTTGGGAGCCGACCAACGAGGACGGATGGGACCGGGACCGCGACGGAGTGATGGAAGGCGTGCAGCACCATACGCTCGACGTGGAGATTTACGGACCCAACTCGTACATCACGGGGATGTATCACGGCGCGCTGCGCTGCGCCGCCGAGATGGCGGAGGCGCTTGGCGACGAGGACGGCAAGCAGTACGGCGAGCTGTACGAGCAAGGCCGGCAATGGGCGGACCAGCACTTGTACAACGGCGAGTATTTTCACCAAATCATCGATCTTCAGGACGAGCGCTTCCCGATCGATCCCGAGCTCGGGGAGATCAAATACCAGATCGGCGAAGGCTGCCATATCGATCAGGTGCTCGGGCAATGGCATGCCCATATGATCGGGCTCGGTTATTTGTTCGACCGCGCCAAGGTGAGGAAGGCGCTGGAATCGGTCTACGCCTACAATTTCATGGAGAAGATCGGCGATTACCCGAACGCGTGCCGGATCTACTCGCTGAACGACGAGAAAGGCCTGCTCATCTCGACCTGGCCGAAGGGAAATAGCCCGAAGGTGCCGGTGCCGTACGCGGACGAGACGATGAACGGCTTCGAGTACCAGGCCGCCTGCCATATGATCCTCGAAGGCATGCTGGACGAAGGGCTGAACGCCGTGAAGGCGATCCGGGACCGCTATGACGGCGAGCGGCGGAATCCGTGGAACGAGATGGAGTGCGGCAGCAATTATGCCAGGTCCATGGCGTCCTATTCGCTGCTGGTCGCGCTCAGCGGATTCCAATACGATTCCACCCGCAAGCATATCGGCTTCAGTCCCCGGGTCAACGCCGACCGGTTCGGCGCGTTCTGGTCGCTCAATCAAGCCTGGGGAAGCTTCAAGCACGAGGACGGAACCATTCGATTGGACGTTCAATACGGGGCGATCTCCCTGCGCAGCTTTCAGAGCGACTTGTTCGCCGGCAAGCTTGCCGTGTCGCCAGCCTGCAAGTCCGGTCCGATCGACGCGGAGCGGGACGGGGACATCGTTCGGTTCTCCGAGGAGATTCGGCTTGAAGCCGGAGACGGCTTAATCATGACCTTAAGCTGAAGCGGTGCTTGCCGTTCGTAAACCGGCCGCCGTTGGCGGAACGAGGTGATCAGGATGATGGACATCGAAGCGATGCTGGAAGGAATCGTGTCCCGCTTGCGGCACGTAGCCGGAATCGAAGGCATCGTCCTCGGGGGTTCCCGGGCGCGGGGCGCGCATACCGCGGAATCGGACGTGGATATCGGGCTCTACTACGGGGCGAAATCGCCCATCGATATCGCCGCTCTCGCGGAAGCCGCGGCCGAGCTGGATGACGGGAAACGCAAGGCGCTCGTCACGCCCGTCGGCGGCTGGGGACCATGGATCAACGGCGGCGGCTGGCTGACCATCCGCGCGCTTCCGGTCGATTTGCTTTATCGCGACCTGGATCAAGCCGCCGCCGTGGCCGCGGACTGCCGCGAGGGGAGAATCTCCGTGCATTATCAGCCCGGCCATCCGCATGCCTTCTGCAGCCTGATCTATATGGGCGAGGCGGCGCTCTGCAGACCGTTGTGGGATCCGAACGGCCGCATCGGCGAATTGAAGCGCCTCTGCGCCGCGTATCCGGAGCCGCTGAAGGACGCCGTGGCTTCGACGTTCATGTGGGAAGCGGACTTTTCTTGCGTCAACGCGGGCAAGGGCATCGGGCGAAACGATACGTCGTACGTTGCGGGACATCTGTTCCGGGCGGTCAGCTGCTTGACGCAGGTGCTCTTCGCGATCAACGGCAGCTATTTATTGAACGAGAAAGGAGCCGTTGCCGCTTGCGCGGCTTTCCCCCGCAGCCCGTCGGGATTCGAGGCCCGGGTCAAGCGCGGCTTCTCGCATCTTGCGGACGGCAAGGAGGGGTTGAAGGCAGCCGCCGCGGAAATCGGAGCGTTGGTCAAGGAGACGGAGGCGTTGCTGCATCGGAGCGGGTGAAGAACCAATCTGGCGGAACTACTAAATCGGGTGCCTTTTTCGAAGAATCGCCTTATAATGGGCATGCGAATAGAACGAGGTCCGCCGCAGCGCCGGCAGACCTCGTTCTATTATTCAGAAGATCGGATGCCAAAGCTGGTCGGCATTAAGAAGGACAAGCGCGATGCAGATGACGGCAAACACGAGCGCAGGCGCCGTTTTGCCGATCGAATCCTTGGCCTTGACATGGGCGAGGCAGGCCAGCAGCATCGTTGCGCCAAGCCAGATGCCCGCCCACGCAGCCTCTCCCGCATGCCAGTACCCGGCAACGAGCGCCGCGGTCCCGGCGAGCTGGACGAAGCCCGTGAAGACCCGAAACCAGCGGGGCAGCCCCAGATGGTTGAAGATGCCGACCCAATAGTTCGCCCCGATGATTTTGCTGATGCCCGAGAAGGCGAAGTATAGAGCTAGCATCGATTGAAGGACGACGGAAAACACGTGCATGATCATTTCCTCCCTTGGTCATATGAATCGATTGAAATTCGCTGCGCGGCCGACGCGCACGGCTGCAGTCCGTTGGGCGACGAAGGCCGCGTCGATCATACGTGCAAGACGGCCATATCCAGCCGTTGAACGCGCGCCGGATCGGACACCTGATCGATGCGGGTGATTTTCCCGTTCTCGTAACCGAGAACGAGAACGAGCAGCAGCCGTCCGTTCGGAGCCACGACGACGCCGACGTCTCCGTCGATAAGCGCCGGACGAGCGGCTCGCGCGCGCCCGAACATGAGTTTCTTGGCCACGCTCCGCGCACCGCGCACCTCGGTTGCGGCGGCTTCGGACGATTCCGCGCCATCGGTCCGCAGCACGACGTCCGGATCGAGCACCGCGAGCAGCGCTTCGAAGTTGCCGTCGCGCGCCGCGGCAAGGAAGGAGTCGACAAGCGATTTCTGAACGGCGAGGTCGGCTGCTGGAGAGGTCTCCGCTCCCTGCACGCGGCGGCGCGCCCGGCTTGCCAACTGCCGTGCCGCAGCCTCGGAACGACCGACGATGGGCGCGATCTCCATGAAAGGGACGGCGAATATATCATGCAGCACGAACGTGATGCGTTCCACGGGGTTCAAGTTGCCGAGCACCGCGAGCAGCGCGAGACCCACGGAATCGGCCAGCAGCGCTTCGTGCTCGGGGTCGCCTCCGGCCTCGCGGTCCATGGGCCGCTCCGTCACGGAAGCGTCCATCGACTCCTCGCGCCTCGACTTCCGCGAGCGCAGCATATCGAGGCATACCCGCGATACGACCGTCGTCAGCCATCCGTCGAGGTTTTCTACTCCGCCGGCGTCGGAGCGGTTGAGGCGAAGCCACGTTTCCTGGACGGCGTCGTCCGCTTCGCTCAAGGATCCCAGCATCCGGTACGCTACTCCCTGCAGGCGGGCTCTGCTGGCCTCGAATTGCTCGGTCAACCAATTGTTTTCGTCCATGGGCCATATTCCTCTCTCATGCGTTCTCATTAGGTTGACGGATCAAATCGGACCGATGTGACCGATAACCGGAAAAAAATACAATTCTTTGTTTTCCCGGTCGATTCCTTTATTTTCCGGCTCGCCGATTGCCGCGATTGATAAAGGCATTTCGCCGCCGCGCGCGTTCGCCGTCCGTGCTTTGTTAACACTTCCTTTACGAAAGTCACAAAAAACGCATGCCATAAAAGATGCGTTTCTTATTTTTCCTGTTATAATAAGAGGTAGATGGATGACGGGTGGCAAAGGAGAATCGCGGTGAACGAGGCACAGTTAGTGATGTTGTCAAGGCAAGGCGACGAGACGGCCTTCAAAGAGCTGGTCGAGCTCTATAAGGATAAGCTGTTTCATATGGCGCATCGCATCCTCCGCAGCAAGACGGAATGCGAGGACGTCGTTCAGGAAACTTTCTTGAAGGTGTACCTGAATTTGAACCGCTTCGACGAGAACAAACGGTTCTCGACGTGGATTTTCCATATCGGCAAAAACGTTTGCCTGGATTTGCTGCGCCGCCGCAAGACCCCGCCGCTGCCCTTGGATCAGCCCGTAACGGCCCACTCCGACCAGAATTTGTCCCTGCATGACGTCATCCCGCATGCTTCCCTGACGCCCGAAGGCGAAGTGATCGAGCGCGAGCTCGCCTCCGCGATGGCCGGGATGATCGAGAAGCTGCCCGATAAGTACAAGACCGTCGTCTACCAGCGTTATGTGCTGGAGATGTCCATGGAGGACATCGGACGCGCAAACAACATTCCGGTCAATACCGTCAAATCCCGCATTCACCGGGGCAAGGATTTCATGAAGAAACGGTGGGGCAAGATGCTGCTGCTTTACTCCCTGCTGCTGCTCAGTTTCTTCTGACCGATCGCTCCGGACATTGATCATAGTCGAATTCCATGGCGTGCAAACCGTTCTCCGGTTTGGCACGCTATTTTTGTGGTCCTTCTGCCCGCGCGGCTGGGGGAATTGTTGGGCCGAACGCGGTTACGCGACTGTGGTATAATCAGGCTTGCCGTCATCCTGGAGCGGCGAAGGGGAGGAGAAAGGTGAAATCCGTCATCAAGATCGGCCGGCTATGGTTCAAATTCAGCGATATGCGGATGGAGCGCAAGCTGCTTCTCGTGTTTCTGCTTCTGATAACGCTTCCGCTGACGTTTATCGGCGCGGTCTCCTACCGCAACTACGCGCAGTCCATCGAACGCAACACGATCGCGTATTCCACGACCACGCTCGGCAACATGCTGGACAACCTCGATAATTACATCGACGACATGAGCCGCATTTCTTCCGTTCCGGCATACCAGGAAGACATCAAGGCGAATCTGGTCGAGTCCAATAAATATCACGAGCAGCACATGCAAACCGGCGGAGGGAGCGCGCCGCCGACGAACTTCGAAGGCCTCCTGATGATCCAGCGGGGGATCGAAGGCAATATCGCGTTCATCAACAATATCAAGCGCGGCGCGACCTCGGTCTATATATTCGATAAATACGGCAACGGGTATTTCTCCGCCAAGTCGGGCGGCATCCGGATGAACGTCAAGGAAAGCTACCAGACTTGGGTCGAGAAAGCCGCCCGCTCGAGCGGCGAATCGCTCCTGATCAGCACGCAGAAATATACGAGCAACCTCAACAGCACCCGCTACGCCTTCACCGTCGTGCGCAAAATCATCGACAACTCGCTGCACGACATCGGCTTGATCGCGGTAGACGCCAACATCAGCGTGATCGAGGATCAGATTCTCAAGCTGGACAAGGTGACGCGCGGCAAATCGTTTATCTATGATACGCAAGGCAATGTTATCTACGACAGCGACAAGAAGCTGCTCGCGACCAATATCGCCGATCTGCCGATGGTTCGGAAGGCAAACGCGAACGAGGGCAGTTTCTACATGACGGAGGATGGCGTGAGGCATCTCTATATCTATACCACCTCGCCCAACACGAATTGGAAGGTCATGACGTCGATTCCGGTGAAGGAGCTGACGCGGAATACGGCCGTCATCCGGAACGTCACGTGGATCCTGACGTTTCTGACGATCGGGATCGCGCTGCTGATCTCCATTTTCTTCTCTTTCGCCCTGACGAAGCCGCTCCGTAAAATGATGCGTCTCATGAAGCGGGTGCAGGAGGGGGATTTCAGCGTGCAGTTCCAAGTGAAGCGGCGGGACGAGATCGGCCAGCTCGGCAACCAGTTCAACCGGATGATCGTGCGGATCGACGACCTCATTCAAGACATCTACGGCATGGAGACAAAGAAGAAGGAGGCGGAGCTGCACGCGCTTCAAAGCCAGATCAATCCGCATTTCATGTACAACACGCTGGAATCGATCCGCATGGCCGCGGAGTTGAACGACGATACGGATGCGGCCGACATGCTGGCGATTCTGGGCAAGCTGCTTCGCTACAGCATCAGCGATCTTAACGAGAAGGTGACGCTCGGCAGCGAGATCAATCACATTCGTTACTATGTGGAGCTGCTTAACCACCGGTATCCGGATCGCTTCGAGCTGACGGTCGACGTGCCGGAAGCGCTTGAGCAGTACGCGCTGCTCAAGCTGGTGCTGCAGCCGATCGTCGAGAACGCGATTTATCACGGGATGGATGACAACAAGCCGCGAATGGCGATTATGGTATCGGCGCGGAGAACGGATCAAGGCGTCGGCATCCGGATTACGGACGACGGCGTCGGAATGGACGAGCATACGCTGGAGCGGCTCAGAAGATCGCTGAACGGCGCGGATCCGGCGGAGGGAACCAACTATACGCCGTTCAAACGGTCCGGCGTCGGACTGCGGAACGTGAACGAACGCATCAAGCTCCATTACGGGGCGAATTTCGGCCTGACCGTGACGAGCGAGGCCGGAGAGGGAACGCAGGTTACGCTGCATCTGCCTGCCGAGGGAGGACGGAACGGATGAGGAAGACGATACGGATAAGAACAAGCCGTACGGGGAGCACAAGAGCCGTGAGTGCCGCCATGCTCTGCGCGGTTCTGCTGACGGCCTGCGATTCCGGCGGCGGCAAGGATACGGCGAACGCTCCCGCTCCCGATCAACCTCCGCAGACCGGCGAACGCGCGACGACGCTGAACGTGCTGACGAACCGGGTGGATCTGATCGAGAACGGCGTTCTGCAGAAATATGCGGATACGTTCGAGGCCAAGCATCCCGGGACCGACGTGGAGTTCGAAGGTCTGACCAATTACGCCAGCGATATTACGGTCCGGCTGTCGACCCGCAGCATGGGGGATGCGCTGCTGCTGCCCAACAATTTGACCAACGAGGACCTGGTGAATTACTTCGAGCCGTTGAAGGACGAGATGTTCGATCATATCCGGTTTGCCGATTTCAAGGCTTACCGGGGCGTGCGCTACGGCATCGCGACGGGCGCGTCGACGGAAGGAATCGTGTACAACAAGGCGGCTTTCCGTAAGGCCGGCATTACCGAGCTTCCGACGACGCTGGCCGAGTTTTACGAAGCGTGCGCGAAGCTGAAGCAAGCCGGCGTGATTCCGATCTATTTGAATTACGGCGCGCAGTGGCCGATGTCGTCCTGGGGCGAGAACCTCGTCGGCTTCATGACCGGCAATCCGAATTACCTGAACGGGATGGCCGCGACCGATCATCCGTGGCAGATCGACAATCCGTGGGGGCATGCCATCACGATCGTGAAATCGTTGATCAACAAAGGCTACGGGGAAACCGATATGTTCACGAATAATTGGGAGCTCTCGAAGAGCGAGATCGCCAAGGGCAATGCCGGCATGTATTTCATCGGCAATTGGGTCATCAATCAGGTGATCGAGGCCGGAGGCAAAGCGGAGGATATCGGCTTCTTCCCGTTCCCTTACGATGACAAGCAGGGACCGCGCTTCGCGCAGCTGAGCCCGGACTGGTTTCTCGGCGTCAGCAAGTTCAGCGCCCACAAAGAGCTCGCCCAGGAATGGGTCGACTTCTTCGTGAACGACTCCGGATACGTGAACGATTCCGGATTTCTGCCGGTCGACGAGACCAAGACGTCGTCCATGCCGCAGATTCAGCAGTTCGAATCGTATCAGCCGAGATACGTCGAGCGACGGCCGCCGAGCGACGATTTCCTGAATATCTCGGCCAAAGCGCAGATCGCCTTCTGGTCCGGAGATTACATCCAGGAATGGATTGCCGCGCCGGATCTGCGTACCGCGTTCCAAAGCTACAACGAGAAGTGGGCGGCGGCCAGACGCGAGGTGCTTGGCTTGAATTCCGCGACCCAATAGCTAACCGCGCAATAGGAAACGATAACCGGATTCGCCGTTACTGGCGGTCCGGTTTTTGTCTATCAGTCGACGAAACGGGTTGGATTCCGACTCAGGAAGGGCGAAGCGTGCTCGCGATCGTCCAAGAGGTAAATTGAAGACTACAAAACACAATTGAAACCATTTTACGGGATTCCCCTAAGCGGTAAGATTACTTTTGTAAGCGCCACCAGTAAGCGTAATCAATCCAATCAGGGGGAATAGAAAATGAAAAAGACAATTGCATACGCGATGGTTTCACTCCTTATGGTCACGTCCTTGGCTGCATGCGGCAGCAATAATGAAAGCGCGAACAACGGCGCGGCCGACAATGCCGGCACGAATACGAACGCGGCAAACGCCGATACGGCGAACGACACGGCAGCGAACGATACGGCAGCGAACGGCGAAGGCGCGAACGCCGGCGGAGACGCGGACGTCAGCGGCAAGGTCGTCTTCCTGACGAACCGTACGGACATGGTCGACAAGGAATATAAAGATTACGAGACGCGTTTCGAAGCGAAATACCCGAAGGTCGATCTGCAGTTCGAAGCGATCACGGACTACGACAAGAACGAGAAAATCCGCATCGCGTCGGGCAGCTTCCCGGACGTCGTCCTGCTGAGCACGCTGATCCCGAACGCCGATTTCCCGAAATATTTCGCGCCGCTCGACGACATCACGTTCGACGGCGACATCTACTTCAAGGATTTCAAATCGTTCGAAGGCAAATCGTACGGCATCTCCTCCGGCAACAGCACGGTCGGCATCGTCTACAACAAGAAGGCGTTCGAGAAGGCCGGCATAACGGCCATTCCGATAACGTACGACGAATTCCTCGCCGCCTGCCAGAAGCTGAAAGACGCCGGCATCGTGCCGCTCGCGTCCAACTTCAAGGACAAATGGCCGCTCGGTGCCTGGTACAACGACGTGCCGGCGATCATCAGCGGCAAGGCCGACACGGCCAACAACCGCAAAGATACGGATACGCCGTTCGCGCTTGATAACACGTACGGCAAATCGTTCGGCATCATCAAAGAGCTGTACACCAAAGGCTTCCTGGAGAAAGACGTTAACTCGACGAACTGGGAGCAATCGAAGAAGGACGTCGCGCAAGGCAACTTCGGCATGTACCTGCTCGGCAACTGGGTCATCAACCAGGTCGTGGACGCGGGCGCCAAGACGGAAGACGTCGGCTTCTTTCCGTTCCCGGCCGACAATTCGGGTCAAGCTAAAGCGCCATTGAACCCGGACTGGTTCTACGGCGTGAACAAGGACGGCAACGTGCCGGCAGCCAAAGCATTCATCAAATGGATGATCGAAGAATCCGGCTACGACGACTTCGCGGGCTTCATTCCGACGCTGAAGAGCAAAGAGCCGAAGCTGGCGCAATTGACGGAGTTCAACGGCTACAAACCGACCTTCGTCGAAGCACTGCCGACCGACGACACGGCGCTGAGCATCCAGAACAAAGCGCAAATCGACATGGACGGCTTCGTGCAAGAGTTCGTGCTTGGCAAGGATCCGCAAAAAGTGCTCGATAAAGTAAACGGCCAATGGGCGAAAGCGAGAAAAGACATCGTTAAATAATTCAGCCGCTCTCGTCCGATGACGGGTGACGGGCGCTCCTGCCGATCGCACGGCAGGGGCGTTCGCATCAATCAGGCGCCCGAAAGGAATGATGCACCGTGCTCAGCAATCTATCGTTCAAGAAGCAGCGTCTTATCATCATTCTCGGATTCACGATCATTCCGCTGCTCCTGCTCCTGACGTTCTCGTATTACCCGACATTGGAACTGATTCACCTAAGCTTTACGAATTGGGACGGCTTAAGCCCGGATAAAAGCTGGATCGGATGGGACAACTACAAAGAGGTTTTCTCCAATTCCGAGCTCTTCGGCGTATTCACGCATAACTTTGCCTACTTCGCCGTGGGAATCGTGCAGAATATCGCGGCCATTTACTTCGCTATCGTCTTGAACGGCAAGCTGAAGGGGAAGCTGTTCTTTCGCTTGCTGCTCTTTTTACCATATATCCTGAACGGCGTCGCGGTCTCCTATCTGTTCGGCTATGTCTTCGACACGACGCACGGCTCGCTCAACCTGCTGCTGCACGCGATCGGCCTGAGCGGCGACACGAGCTGGCTGGGCAGCGAGCATTTCGTGAACTATACCCTCGCTTCTATCGGCTTCTGGAAATTCATGGGCTTTAATATGGTCATTTACTTGGCGGCGCTGCAGTCCATTCCGGCAGATCTGTACGAGGCGGCCAGCATCGACGGCGCGACCGGCTGGAAGCAATTCCTGTACATCACGCTGCCGAACATCTACAAGATCATCGAGCTGAACTTCTTCCTGACGGTGACCGGCGCGCTCGAAGTGTTCGATCTCCCGTTCGTCCTGACCAACGGCGGACCCGCGGGCGCCAGCGAGACCTATGTCATGAAAATTCTCGAAACGGCGTTCCAATTCAACAACTACGGCCTTGCCTCGGCCATGAGCGTCGTACTGCTGCTGTTCGTCGTCGCCGTGCTCTCCGTTCAACGGCTCATCTTCAGCAGAAAGGGGGACTAGAGCATGGTCGCGCACAATCCGATCTGGCATGCGATCAAATACTTCTCGCTGCTCGTCGCTTCGTTCCTGGTCGTGTTCCCGCCTTACATCATTATCGTGAACGCGTTCAAGACGAAGGACGAATTCAATACGAAGTCGACGATGTCGCTGCCGGACTCCTTCTTCCACCTGGCTAATTTCGGCCACGCGTTCGAGCAGGCGAACATGAGCCGCGCTTTCGGCAATACGCTCCTCATCGTGGGCATTACGCTGTTATTCAATATTTTACTCGGCTCCGCGTTCTGTTACGCGGTCGGCCGATTCAATTTCAAATTCAAGGGACTCCTGGTCGGTCTGTTCCTGATGGCGACCGTGATCCCGTCCATCACGACGCAGGTCGTCAACTACAAGACGATTCAATCGCTGCACTTGACGAACACGCTCGGAGGCCCCATCCTCTTATACATCGGAGCGGACATCTTGCAGATCTACATCTACCTGCAGTTTATCCGCAACATTCCTTACGATCTCGACGAATGCGCGATGATCGAGGGCGCGTCGCTGTTCCGCATCTATTGGCAGGTGATCTTCCCGCTGCTCGCCCCGGCGACGGCGACGATCGTGATTTTGAAAACGATCAGCATCTATAACGACATGTATACGCCGTTTCTCTACATGCCGAAGCCGGAGCTGGTCGTCGTCTCCACGTCGCTCATGCGGTTCTTCGGCGTCAACAGCGGCGACTGGCAGAGCGTATCGGCGGCCATCATCATGATCATGATCCCGACGGCGGTCGTGTATTTGTTCCTGCAGAAATATATTTTCGCCGGCGTCACGAGCGGCGCGGTGAAATAACGGCGAACGAACGCGTTTGCGAAAGTGTGGTGCTCCAGCATGAAAATCGTGATCGTCGACGATGAACATTTCATTCGGCGCGGACTCGAAAAAATCTTATCCCAGATGGACCCGTCGCTGGACGTGCTCGGATCGTTCGGCAACGGCCAGGAGGCGCTCGCCTTCCTGACAAAGCACGAGAGCTGCAAGCCGGACGTGCTCATCACGGATATCAAGATGCCCATGATGGACGGATTGAAGCTTATCGAGATCGTCCGCGAGAAGCTTAAGGACGTTTCCATCGTCGTGCTCAGCGGTTTCAGCGATTTCGAATACGCGCGCTCGGCGCTCCGCTACGGGGTGCGGGATTATTTGCTCAAGCCGGTCGACAAGAGCGCATTATTCGATCTGCTGGGCAAGCTTCGCCAGGAGCGATGCCAGGGGGAGGCCGCGGAGCCGTCGCCTGCGGAGGAATCGCAACCGGCGCCGGCCGAGAACGAGCATTATATTATCGACGAGATCAAGGAGATTCTGGACCGCGAGTTCGACAAGAACTTCGAGCTCGAGCGGCTGGCCGGCACGGTCGGAATGAATGCCAGCTACCTGAGCCGGTTGTTCCGGAACAAGACGTCGATGACGATCACGGACTATCTGATCCAGATCCGGATCGACAAGGCGAAGCAGTTTCTGACCGATCATCCGCATTTGAAAAACTACGAGATTTCGCATCTGGTCGGCTACAGCGACCCGGTTTATTTCAACAAGCTCTTCAAGAAAATCGTCGGCGTGACGCCGAAGGATTATAAGGAGAAGCATGGGTAGGGCGGGGAAGCAGGCGGAAACGGCGGATATGCGATCGATTGCCAGGCGCGGTTTGGATGGAGCTAGAGCCTTCGTTTCCTTGGAAACGAAGGTTTTTTGATTTGCCTGCGTCTCGGTTGCCACGGCCATGAGATGCTGCGTTCTGCCTGGTTGACCATTGGGCAGCCGGACGCGCAACGGGGGATTGGCGGACTGGAGAGCCTTCCCGTTAACCGCGACGCTTGTCAATCATGCACCCGCGCATCCTCGCGGAACCTGGCCGGCGGCACTTTCATGATGCTGCTGAACGTGCGGGTGAAATAATGCACGGAGCCGAAGCCCGTCGCCTCGGCGATTTCCTTGATCGACCGGTCGGTGTAGCGCAGCAGCTCGGCTGCCCGCCGGATGCGCTGCTTGCGGACGTAGGCGGTGTACGACTCGTCCACGCCGGAGGCGAACAGGCGGGAGAGGTGCCTAGGCGAGACGCTGACCTGCGCCGCTGCTTTCTCCAGCGACAGATCGTCGTCATTCAGGTTATCGGTAATGAACAGCTTCGCCTGCTTGAGCAGGGCGGACGCGCTGCGCCTCGGCGCCGTCCATTCCCGCTGCAGCGGCTTGGTGAAGACGGACGGCAGGGCCGTCAACAGGGAAGCGGCGAGTTGCGTCAGCACCGACTCCGGCAGGGAGGCTTGGTCGCCGCCGCGGCGGAGCATGGCGCGCCATAATTGGGCGGCGGCGAGATCGTCGCCGTCCTGGACGACGACCGCGTCCGTCTCGGACAGCGCCTGGAAGGCGGCGCGAGCGGCTTCCGAGCTGCCGCTTTCCTCCAACTCGAACGCGACGAAGAGGATCGCGAGCTCCGGGTTGCATTCGATATAGTGCGTAATGCCCGGGCGGGAGCAGAACAGCGTTCCTTTGGCGAGGGGGTACAGTTTTCCGTCGTCCAAGTACGTGCCTTGACCGCCGAGCACGTAACAGATTTCGAAGAAGGAATGCTTATGCAGGAAATTGGACATGAGCTGCCCGCTCGCGCCCCAGTAATGGACGGTGAACACCGCATCCGCCGTTTTCGGCCGAAGCGCGTATTGATTCAGCCAGGTAGCGGTCTCGTTCCACAAGTACATGCGCCGAGCGCCTCCGATCATTATGATGTCTTCAAAAGACAAAAAGCTGACTTCTTTCGCTAAAGATCGCAAGCCCTTGAATCATCTACAATAAAGGCAAGGGAAAGCGATTCCATTCATAGGAGGCTATTACGATGATTAAACCACAGGACGTCGATTTTTACAATGAACAAGGGTACCTGCTCGTGAAAGGCGTTTTCAACCAGCAGGAGGTCGCGGAGATGCGCACGGCGGTCGGCGCCATCATCGATCGCGCGGCGAAGGCGAACCGCGATCACAACGCGCAGTGGCAAGGCGACTTCCTCCCGCCGGAGGAGCTGAAGAAGCTGGTGCTGAAAGGCTTCCACGACGTGCACTATCATGATTCTTCGTTCCTTCGCGCGCTGATGCATCCGAATATGACGTCCGTCTTGTCGCAGCTGATCGGACCGAACGTGCAGCTCCACCATTCCAAGATGCTCGTGAAGCCGCCGGAAAACGGCGCCGCGTTCCCGATGCACCAGGATGCGCCGTACTTCCCGCACGAGAAGCATACGATGCTTGCGGCAAGCGTTCACTTGGACGACGCGAACGTGGAGAACGGCTGCCTGCACGTTATGCCGGGCTCCCATAAACAAGGTACGCTGCCGCACGTAGGCAGACATTACCTGAATGCGAAGGAATATCCGGTTTCCGACGGCGTGCCTTGCATCGCGGAAGCGGGCGACGTGCTGTTCTTTAATTACTTGACGATTCACGGCTCTCCGCAAAACCGCAGCGAGCGCAACCGCCGCAACGTGCTGTTCCAATACCGCAGCGCGACGGATTTCCCGGTGACCAAGGAGCATTTCGATTGGGGCATGGGGCTGATGGTATGCGGCGAGAACCCGAATTTCGATAAAGTGCATCCCGAATTCACGATCGTATAGCCGAACGTCGCGCGATCGCGGCAAACGCATGGTTGAAGGCCGGCCGGAACGAAAGTTCCCGCCGGTTTTTTTGCGCGCGATTCGTCTGCGAAGGCCGAATTCACATGGATTTCATTTAAGTTTGCTAATGTGGGAGGCGATAGACGAATCAGAGAGGTGGATACCAAACCTTATGGAACGCTCAAGCATAAAATTGATGGCGGCCGCGATGTTGATCTCGGTCATGCTTGCCGGATGCGGCGCGCAAAACGATACGCAATCCGCTGACGGCGGACAAGCCGACGTTCAAGGTTCGAACGGCGGAGCAGCCGCGGCGCAGGGGACGGACAGCGGCGGCAGCGGGCCGCAGCAGCCTGACCGGACGGCCGATTATTTCGCCAAGGTGGTGAAGGCGTCCGGCGATTCCATCATCGTGCAGAAATCGACGACGTCTCCGGCGGATATGCCTTCGTTCGGCGGCGGCCGCGGAGGCGGCCAACGCCCGCAGGGCGGCGAAGGCGGCCAAGGCCAGGGCCAAGGCGGCGGAGGAACCGGCGGCCAGCGGGGCAATTGGCAGCGCGGCAACGGCGCGGACGGAACCGGCGGTCAAGCCCAAGCCGGCCAAAGCCAAGCAGCAGACGGTCAAGCCGGCGGCGGTCAGACGGCGGCGGGCGGGCAAACCGGCGACGGTCAAGCTGCCGGCGGCACGGGAACCGGCGGTCAAGGCCAGGGTCAAGGCGGCCGGCAGGGCGGGCGTCCCGGAGGCGGAGGCGGCTTCGCGAACCAGATGACGTTCGCGGACGAGCAGATCACCGTTCCGGTGAATGCCGACACCGAAATCGTGAAGTTCGGCCGCGGGCAGAGCGGAGTCACGACCGACACGATGAAAGCGGCCGACCTGCAGGCGGGCGACATTCTCATGGTATGGCTCGGTTCCGACAATAAGACGGCGCAGTACATCAGGCTTCAATTCAATCCGGCAAATGCAAGCAATCCTGCAAACGCGGGCAATACGGGAAAGGCAGGTAACGGACAATGAGAAAATGGTGGCTGCTTGGAATCGGCGCGCTGATCGTTGCCGCCGGGGTCGTCTATTATTTGAAGCGGGACACGAAGGAGACGGCGGCGGCTCCGGTCGTGCAGACGGCGCGGGTCGCGAAGGGGACGATCGAGGTGAGCGTCAGCGGTACGGGAAGCTTGGCGCCGATCGATAAAGCGACCGTAAAAGCATCCGGGCAGGGGACCGTCGAGAAGGTCAACGTGGCGGAAGGCGCGGTCGTGAAGAAGGGCGACGTGCTCCTCACGATCGAAGGCGAGGATAACGGCGACAAGATCAAATCGGATCAGTTGAACCTCGAAAGCCAGCTGCTCGATTTGGCGGATACGCAGAACAAGCTGAAGACCGCGACGGACGATGCCGGCATCGACAGCATCAAGCTGAATTTGAAGAAGATGCAGCTGCAAATCGACCAGACGCGGGCGGAGATCGCGGATCTGCAGGACGCGGAGACCGGCAGCACGATCACCTCGCCGATCGACGGCACGATCACGACGCTGAGCGTGGCGGCGGGCGATTCGCTCAATCCGTCCACCGAGCTGATGGATATCTCGAATTACGCGAAGCTCCAAATGGTCGTCGGCATCGACGAGCTGGACATCGCCAAAGTGAAAAACGGCCAAATCGCGACGATCTCCGTCGAGGCGCTTGCAGACAAGTCTTATACCGGCAAGGTCGTCAAGATCGCGGACGAGGGAACGGCCAGCAACGGCGTCGCGTCGTTCGACGTCACGGTCGCGCTGGATAAAGCGGACGGCCTGAAGAGCGGCATGTCGGCCGAAGCGACCATCGAGGTCGAGAAGAAAGAAAACACGCTGATGCTGCCGATCGACGCGGTGCAATCGCTGGGCAACCGGTACATGGTGTTCGTGCCTGCGGCAGCGGGCGGAACAGGCACTGGAACGGGCGCGGCGGGAGGTCAAGGAGCCGCTTCCGGTCAAGGCGCGGCAGCCGGCCAAGGTCAAGGAACAGCCGGCGGTCAAGGAACGGCGGGCGGCCAAGGAGCATCGACCCAAGGCGGACAAGGTCAAGGAACGGCAGGCGAACAAAACGAAGCAGGCCAAGGAGCGACGGGTCAAGGCCAGGGCGGCGGTCAAGGCGCACAAGGCCAAGGAGGAGCGCAAGGCGCAGGGGGTTACGGCGGCGCAGGCGGTGCCGGCGGCGGCCAAGCCGGCCAAGGCGGAGGCAGACGCGGCCAAGGCGGCTATGCCGGCGCAGGCGGAGGCGGTTACGCCGCTGCGGGAGGACAAGGCGGTTTCGCGGGCCGCGCCGGCAGCAACCGCAGCGGAGCCAGCAGCGCGAACAGCCGTTTCGGCACGGGAACGCCGGTCGTCATTACCGTCGGCATCCATAACGAAGATTATATCGAGGTGCTGTCGGGTCTCTCGGAAGGCGATCGCGTCATCCTGCCGACCGTCGTGACTTCTTCCTCGAACCAGCAGCAGGCAGGTCTCGGAGCGGGAGGACTTGGCGGTCTAGGCGGCGCAACCTTCGGCGGCGCGGGCGGCTTCGCTGGCGGAGGCGGTTTTGGCGGAGGCGGCTTCGGAGGCGGCGCAGGCGGAGGCCGTGCCGGCGGCGCGACGACGCGCGCAGCGGGCGGCGGGGGTACAAGGTAATGGAAGCGAAGCGCGAACCGTTGATTCAGATCGAATCGCTGTCGAAGCAGTACAAGATGGGCGGCGAAACCGTGTATGCGCTGAACGAGATTTCGCTGCGCGTCGATCACGGCGATTTTCTGGCCATCATCGGCCCCTCCGGTTCCGGCAAGTCGACGCTCATGAACGTCATCGGCTGCCTGGACGGTCCGACGTCGGGCAAATACTGGCTCGACGGCGAGGAAGTCAGCCGGCTTCGCGAGAACCGGCTGGCTGAGATCCGCAACCAGAAGATCGGCTTCATCTTCCAAGGCTTCAACCTGCTCAACAAACTGTCCGCGCTCGAGAACGTGGAGCTGCCGCTGATCTACCGCGGCGTGCCGGCGAAGCAGCGCAAGGAGCAGGCGATCGAGGCGCTGACGAAAGTAGGGCTCGAGGAACGCGTCCGCCACAAGCCGAGCGAGCTGTCCGGGGGACAGCAGCAGCGCGTCGCGATCGCGCGGGCGCTGGCGGGCAATCCGCCGATCCTGCTCGCCGACGAACCGACGGGCGCGCTCGATACGCGCACGGGCGCCGAAGTCATGGTGCTCATGCAGGAGCTGAACAAGCTCGGCCATACCATCGTTCTGATTACGCATGACATCGCCATTTCCAAGCAGGCAAGACGTGTCGTTCGCATCCAGGACGGTCAAATCAGCGAAGAAGGCGGTGAGAGACGTGAACGTCAGTCAAGCCTTCAAAATGGCGGCTAAAAGCATACTCGCGAACAAAATGCGTTCCCTGCTCACCATGCTCGGCATCATCATCGGGGTCGCGGCCGTCATCGCGCTCGTCGGCGTCGGGCAGGGCACGACGAAGCAGGTTACCGATCAGGTGCAGAGTCTCGGCACGAACCTGCTGACCGTGAGCATCACGGGACGCGGCTCCAAGACGACGCTCGATTATAAAGAGGCGGATGAGATTACGAACACGTCGGATATCGAGTTCGCCGCGCCGTACAACCAGTCGAACGCGACCGTGAAGAACGGCAGCGAAAGCACGAGCGTCAGCGTCGTCGGCTCGACGGCCGATTATTTGGACGTCAAGGATTACAGCGTTGCTGCGGGAAGGTTCGTCGCGCAGATTGATCTCGACTATTATCAGAAGATCGCCGTGCTCGGCTCGACGACGGCAACGGATCTGTTCGGAACGACGAACGCGATCGGCCAGACGTTTCTGATTAACGGCGTGCGCTACAAGGTCGTGGGCGTGCTGGCGACGAAGGGCAGCTCGCTGACCGGCTCCAACGACGAGATCGTCATCATTCCGATCACGACGTCCGAACGGCTGTTCAAGTCGAAGGGCGTCAAGTCGATCAACGTCCAGGTGGCCGACGCGGATAAGATGGACACGGTCATGACGGAGCTCGAAACCGCGCTCAGCAAGAAATTCCGCGGCGACACGAACAGCTACCGCGTGTTCAACCAGCAGGATCTGCTGGATTCGTTCAGCAGCATCTCGGATACGCTGTCGCTCGCGCTCGGCGGCGTCGCCGCGATCTCGCTGCTCGTCGGCGGCATCGGCATCATGAACATCATGCTCGTGTCCGTCACGGAGCGGACGCGGGAGATCGGCATCCGCAAAGCGATCGGCGCCAAGAAGCGCGATATCCTGACCCAATTCCTGATCGAGGCGATCGCGCTGAGCGGTCTCGGCGGCATCCTCGGGATCGCGATCGGACTCGGGACGGCGCAGCTGCTGCAGAAGTTCGCGAGCATGACCGTCGTCGTCTCGATCCCGGTCATCGGCCTCGCGTTCGGCTTCTCGGTCTTCATCGGCGTCGTGTTCGGCCTCTTCCCGGCGAACAAGGCTTCCAGCCTGCGGCCGATCGAAGCGCTGCGATTCGAATAGCATTCGAATCGGGATGAAGCAGTCTTCGATGCAGCTTATGAAAGTCGGCTTTGAAGGAACGGCCGGACAGGGATTCGCTCCCTGTCCGGCCGTTTTCGCATGTCTGCCGGCGGACCGCCATTATTAGCTATTTGCCCGCGCTTATTTTATATTTACGCTACGGCGGACCTCATATACAGTAGGGGTGAACGCTTAAATCCCGTAAAAGAGGTGCTTCCTTGAAGTCGAAATTCACGTATACCCCGCCGGCCAACGGTTACCCGGAATGGAACAACAACCCGGATATTTTCGAGCTGAACCGGATGAAAGCGCATGCCACGCTGATGCCGTTCGACTCCGTCGAAGAGGCGCTGCAGGGCAACCGCGCGGCATCCCGCAGTTATTCGTCGCTGAACGGCATGTGGAAATTCGCGTTCGCGGAGAATCCGTCGCAGCGCATCGTTAACTTCTATGAAGACGGCTTCGACCACGCGGGCTGGGACGAGATCAAGGTTCCCGCGCACTGGCAGCTGCAGGGCTACGATTATCCGCAATATACGAATATCCGCTATCCGTGGGAAGCGTCCGAAGAACTCGTGCAGCCGTTCGCGCCGACCAAATACAATCCCGTGGGCTCCTACGTGCGCAGCTTCGCGGTACCGGACGGCTGGGAAGGCCAGCCGGTGTTCATCAGCTTCCAAGGCGTCGAGTCCGCCTTCTACGTCTGGGTGAACGGCGAGCTCGTCGGCTACAGCGAGGATACGTTCACGCCCGCGGAGTTCGACCTGACGCCGTACCTGCGCGCGGGCGAAAACAAGCTGGCCGTGGAAGTCTATCGCTGGTGCGACGCGAGTTGGCTGGAGGACCAGGATTTCTGGCGGATGAGCGGGATTTTCCGGGACGTGTATTTGTACACGGCGCCCAAGGCGCACGTATACGATTTCTTCGCGGTGACGGAGCTGGACGAGGCGTACCGGGATGCGGAATTAAAGCTGAACGCGACGATCCTGAATTACTTCGAGCAGGACCTCGGCACGGTGACGCTCGAGGCGCAGCTGTACGACGGCGGCGGCCAAGCCGTGCTGCCGCAGCCGATCACGGTGCATGCGGCGCTCGGAAGCGGCGCGTCGGAGCTCGAGATCGAAGTCTCCGCGAACGTGGCGAATCCGCTGAAATGGAGCGCCGAACAGCCGAATCTGTACACGCTCGTCATCGGCTTGAAGGACGGCGAAGGGCGTTTGCTGGAAACCGTCAGCTCGCGGATCGGCTTCCGCAAGTTCGAGATCAAGGACAAGCTGATGCTGATCAACGGCAAGCGCATCGTCTTCAAGGGCGTCAACCGCCACGAATTTTCCAGCCGCACCGGACGGGCGCTCGGCTACGAGGACATGCTGACGGACGTGAAGCTGATGAAGACGCACAACATCAACGCGGTGCGGACGTCGCATTACCCGAACAACCCGCTCTGGTACGAGCTGTGCGACGAGTACGGCCTGTACGTCATCGACGAGACGAACCTGGAGACGCACGGCAGCTGGGAATACAACTCGCCGGTGCTGAAGCCGAACTTCGTGCCCGGCAGCGACCCGGCTTGGACGGACAACGTGCTCGACCGCGCCAACTCCATGCTGCAGCGCGACAAGAACCATCCGTCGATCGTCATCTGGTCGCTCGGCAACGAATCGTTCGGCGGCGATAACTTCGTCCGCATGCACGACTTCCTGCGCGAGGCGGATCCGTCGCGGATCGTCCATTACGAGGGCGTCACGCAGTGGCGGCCGTCCGACGCGGCGACGGATATCGAGAGCCACATGTACTCCCCGCCGGCCAAGGTCGCGGAATACGGGGCGTTCCCGAATTCGCCGAAGCCGTTCATCCTGTGCGAATACAGCCATGCCATGGGCAATTCCGTCGGCGGCCTGCATCTGTACACGGAGCTGTTCGACAAGTATCCGCTCGTGCAGGGCGGCTTTATCTGGGATTGGATCGACCAGGCGATTCTATCGACGAACGCGGACGGCGCCCCGTATATGGCGTACGGCGGCGATTTCGGCGAGCAGCCGCATGACGGCAATTTCTGCGGCAACGGACTGATCTTCGCGGATCGCTCGGTATCGCCGAAGCTGCTGGAAGTGAAGCAGTGCTACCAGAACGCCGCGATCGCGGCCGTGGACCTGAGCCGCGGCGCCGTAAGCGTGCTGAACAAGAACCTCTTTACCGATTTGGACGCGTTCGCGCTGCAATGGTCCGTCGCCCTTGACGGCGTCGAAGCGGCAAGCGGGACGCTGCACGTATCGGCGGCGCCAGGCGAGTCCGCCGAGATCGCGATCCCGCTGCCGGAGCGCAGCCGCGAAGACGGCGAAGCCGTCCTGACCGTGAGCCTGCTGACGAAGTCCGATTCGCCGTGGGCCGACGCCGGCCATGAAGTCGCCTTCGAGCAGTTCGTGCTGCCGGAAGCGGAGCTGGCCGCGGCGAGCGTCGGACGCGCGAAGCGCCGTCCGGGCGCGCTCGAGATCGCGGAGGACGGCGGCAAGCTGGTCGTCCGCGGCGAAGGCTTCTCGGTCGCGGTCGATCAGGCGAACGGCAGCCTTGCGTCGTACAACGTGAATGGCATTGAGCTGATCCGCGGCGCGCTGGCGCCGAACTTCTGGCGCGCGTATACGGACAACGACCGCGGCAACAAGCATCACGAGCGCTGCGCGACTTGGCGTTCCGCGGGCGAAGAGCGCAAGCTTCGCGCGCTGAGCTGGGAGCCGCAGGCGGACCGCGTGACCGTGCATGCCGAATTCACGCTGCCGACGACGACGGAATCCCGGTGCTCGGTATCGTACGCCATCCTGAGCAGCGGCGCCGTCGAGGTGGGCCTGCAGCTGTCTCCGGGCGAAGGCCTGCCGGAAATTCCGGAGATCGGCCTGATGCTGACGATGGACGGGTCGTTCGACCGGCTGGAATGGTACGGCAAAGGACCGCATGAATCGTATTGGGACCGCCAGCACGGCGCGAAGATCGGCCGTTACGCCGGCACGGTCGCGGAGCAGTTCGTTCCGTACCTGCGTCCGCAGGAGTGCGGCAACAAGGTCGGCGTCCGCAGCGCATCGGTCGGCAACGGCCAAGGCGCTTCGCTGCACGTCACGGGCGACCCGCTGATCGAGCTGAACGCCTTGCCGTACACGCCGTTCGAGCTGGAAGCCCATGATCATGCCTACAAACTGCCGGCCAGCGACAAAACGGTCGTGCGGATCAACCACAAGCAGATGGGCGTCGGCGGCGACGACAGCTGGGGCGCGAAGGCGCATCCGCAATACGTGCTCCACGCGAACCGGACGTACGGTTTCCGCTTTACGTTGACCGGCCTGTCCGAATAACGAACAAGCGCCTCGGCGCGAACGGCATACATCGTATGCCGTCCGCCGGGGCGCTTCTTTGTGTTCTCTTTCGCTTTAATTATCGATGACGACGCCTTGGCCCTCCTCCAAGCCTTTGAGGACCTCGACCTGATTGCTAGTCTTCAATCCGGCCTCGATGTCGACTTCCTTCACGCGGCTGTTCTCGATCGTCTCGACATAGTCGCGGCCGAACATGGTTTTCAAGGCTTCGCGCGGAATGATGAGCACGTTGTCGCGCTTTTCGATGAACAGCTTGAAGTCGGCGTAGGTGCCGATCCGTACGGGCGCGCCCGCATCCTTCAAGGCGATGACGAGCGACTTGGCGTTGCGGCGGTTCACGGCGTCGTCGTCGCTTTTCGGCGCGGTGGCCGGCGTTTGGATGACGGAGCCCGCATACGATACCTTGTCGAGCGTAAGCGCGACCTCGGCGCCCTTCTGCACCGAACGGATCTTCGTGGCGTCGGTGGCGTCATAGACGAAATTGACTTTCGCGGGATCCGAGACGACTGCCATCGCGACATTGGCTTCCACCGCTTCGCCCGGCTTCAGGTCGTTCAGGTACGTGACCAGCCCGTTGGCCGGCGCGAAGAGCATCGCCTTGCGATACTGCTCCTTCAGCGCGTTCAGCTGCAGCTGATCCGCTTCCAGATCGATTTTCGCCAAGGCGACGGCATCCTTGTCCGAATCTTGCTTGACGGCGTCCTGATAGCGGAGGCTGCGCTGCTCGACGGTCAATTCCTGCAGCTTCAGGCGTATCGGCAGGTCGCCGGTATCGAGCTCCGCGATCGGCGCTCCAGCCTTGACGGTATCGCCTTCGCTCACGTAGAGCTTCTTGAGGATGCCGCCCGACTCCGGGAACGAGACGGTTTGGTTGACCTCGGACACGGCCGATGCCGAGGAGGAAAGGTATAACTCCATATTGCCGCGGGTGACGGGCGACGTCTCGTGGACGGCGGCTTTGCTGGTCAGCGCGGGCGGATCGAGCGGTTCTTCTTCGTTCGGCAGCAGCGAGCAGCCGGCAAGCAGCGAGAGGGCGGCGCATAAGGCGGCGGATCGCCGCGCAAGATGAAGCCGGCGTTTCGAAATCGTCGGGTGAGCCATATGCGGGAAATGAACTCCCTTCATCATGGAATAATGGGAAACCTATATTTTACAACTTTGTCTATTCAAGCATAAACCCGGACTATGGAGGTGTCAATGTGCGCGCTTCCATTTTGCGGTCTTGTTTTTCCGCCAGCCCCAAAATAACGTGAGCTGCATGCCTCTGCGGGGAAGGATGGGCGAACGCGGACGTTATTTTGACCCGAAAATCTGCGAATCGGATAATTGTCACCCCTTTCCCGCTATGCTATGGTAGCAGATAGACGCTAGACAGGCGGAAAGACAGGCTTGAGGTCACGCGCGAAAGGCGGTAAAGCAAGATGACAACAGCTTCGGCACGTACGGCTGTTTTGCGGACGGGCACGGTATATGCCATTCTGTTCGCGATCAGCTCCGTACATTTATTGAACGACACCATGCAAGCGGTCGTAAGCGCGCTGTTCCCGGTGTTTCAGGATTCGCTCCATTTGACGTACGGGCAAATGGGCTGGATCGCGTTCACGCTCAACATGACGTCTTCCGTCATGCAGCCGGTCGTGGGTTATTTCTCGGATAAACGGCCCATGCCGTGGATGCTGCCGATCGGAATGGGCCTCAGCTTGCTCGGCATGGCGGGCCTCGCTTACGCGCCGGGCTTTTCCTATGTGCTGCTGGCGGTCGTGTTCGTCGGTCTCGGCTCCGCGGTATTCCATCCGGAAGGCTCGCGCGTCGTCTACTTCGCGGCCGGCGGACGGCGCGGACTGGCGCAGTCCATCTACCAGGTCGGCGGCAACGCCGGCAGCTCGCTCGCCCCGCTCATGACGATCTTCGTCTTCATCCCGCTCGGCCAGCCCGGCGCGGTATGGGGAACGCTGCTGGCCGCGGCGGCCATCGCGATTCTGCTGCGCGTCGTGCCGTGGTACAAAACGCAGCTGAACGAGCACGGCAAGCCGGTCAAGAAGGCAAAGTCCGCGGGGACCGTGAACGGGGCAGCCGGCAAAGGGCGGTCCGTCATCGTGTTCGCGATGACGATCCTGGTGCTGCTCGTCTTCGCGCGGTCCTGGTACGTAAGCGGCATCTCCAGCTTCTACAACTTCTTTGCGGAAGAGAAGTACGGCTTGTCGGTCAAAGCGGCTCAGGTGCCGATCTTTCTGTTCATGGCCGCGGGCGTGCTGGGCACGTTCTTCGGCGGCGTGCTGGCGGACCGGTTCGGACGCAAGCGGATGATCATCTTCTCGGTCGGGGGCGCGGCGCCGTTCGCGCTGCTGCTGCCGCATATGCCGCTCGGCTGGGTCTATCCCGTCAGCTTCGTGCTCGGCTTCATCCTGCTGTCCGGATTTTCCGTCAGCGTCGTGTACGCCCAGGAGCTGATCCCGAACAACGTCGGGATGGCGTCCGGACTGATCACCGGCCTCGCATTCGGGATGGGGGCGCTCGGCGCCATCGTGCTCGGCAACGCGGCGGAGGCGTGGGGGCTCGGCAAAGTCATGAACTATTCGAGCGTCCTGCCGCTGCTGGGACTGCTCGCCATCCTGCTGCCGCCCGACAGGCGCGAAGGAGCATGAAGTTGAACCGGGAGCCGATGCGGCTCCCGGTTTTTTCATGCCTTCTTGAGCGCGAGGAAGACGGGCAAGCCGTTCTGCAGACCGGAGCCAAGGATTATTTTGAAACAATAGAAGGGATTTCCATTAAAAAAGGCGAATATACATTCGCATGCCGGCGCGTTGGAAGTATGCACTGGGCAGCGGCTTCGCCCTGACGCAGTGAGGGCGCCAGCCGGTTTAACTTTATATCCGGCAAATGGAGGCGGTTTTAGGATGGGGAAACAAATCGGCAGCTCGCTGAGCGTGCTCGTCGTATCCGATCTTGCCCGGTCGCGGCAGTATTACCGGGAGGTGCTCGGCTTCGACGTGACCGACTGGTGGGCCGAGCGGGACGGACTGAACGGCATGGCGCTGAAGCTGCACCAGGCGCCTGAAGGGTTCAAGCCGGTGCCCAACCCGCCGGAGAGCGGCGCGGACACCGGCATCGACGTGCAGGGCTACGCCGATACATGGGCCGGACTTGACGCCTTGTACGCGGAATTCAGGAGCAAGGGAGCCAAGTTCGCCCGGGAACCGGTCGTGTACGCGGACTTCGGGCCGTGGAAGGAATTCGTCGTCGAAGACCCGGACGGCTACCATCTCGCTTTCGGCGGCGTGGACGGCGGACGGGCCCGCATCAGCATTCAGCCGCAGATCGATGCCGCCATCCTGTGGGTGAGGGACCTGGGAAGCGCGGTCGAGCGGTACGGCAAGCTGATGGGCTTGCAGATCCGCGATGAAGACCGTTACGGCCATCTGCACCTGTTCCGGTTCGATAACGGGACGAATCTCATGTTGGATTCGAATGGCATGGCGAATGTGCCGGTAGTAGAACTCGGACCGGCGCTGAAGCTGGGCGCGTACGACATCGAACGGGCGAAGCGCGAAGCGCTCGAATGCGGATTCGAAGTCGTGCGCGACATTCAGCGGCTTCCGTCGGTCGCGTATTTCAACATCCGCGACGAAGACGGCAACGTCGTCATGATTACGCAAGATCTCGTGCAGGCGGGATCATAAGGAAGCGGGGGAACGAGATGAGGGTACGTATCGTGGAAATGCCGGCGATGAAAGCGGCGGTGATCCGCTCGGAGCTCGGCGGCGAAGGCACGCGCAACGCTTGGCGGCGCATCCGCGAACTGCTCGCGGGTCATTCGGCCGTGAAGAACGACGAGTACGGGCTGGTGTTCATCCCGGAGTGGCAGTGGGCGACCGGCGTGCGGGAGCTGTGGACCGGCGTCGAGGTAGACGGATTCGAAGGACTTCCGGACGGCGTGGAGACGATCGCGATTCCGGGACGCAAGTTCGCCAAGCTGACGGTTCGCGGCGACGGAAACCGGATGAACGAAGCTTATGCGTCCCTTGCGCAATGGTTCGAACGGGAAGGCATCGAGCGCGACGTGACGGAAGGCTCCTTCGGCTTCGAGGCGAACCGGCTGAAGCCGGTCAATCCGTTCGATATTCCCCGCTCGGACATCGCCTTCTTCGATTACGACATCTACGCGCCCATCAAGCATGCGGAGGAGGTCGAAACGGACCTGTTCCCGCGCGTCGAAAGCATCGAGGTGAAACCGCAGCCCGCACGGCGGATCGTCGGGGTCGAGCGCTTCGTCGGGCAGCAGGACGGCGAAGATCCCGGATTGGCCATTCCCGCGATATGGGAAGCTTTCCGCCGTCTAAGCGGCGGAAGTATCGGAGCCAGCGGCCGCGAAGCGTCGTACGGCTTGTTTACGTACGAACCGCCCTTCGGCCCCGGACAAAGCTTCCTGTATTTGGCCGGCGTCGAAGCGGCGGATGACGGGAGTCCGATTCCGGACGGGATGGTCGAGCGGACGATTCCCGCCGGGGAATTCGCTGCGGTTACCTATCGAGGGCCGGTCGCGCATATTCAGGAGGCGTGGGGGTTCTTCCACGGGAGCTGGCGCGGGCATTCGGCGTACGATGCCATCGACGATTACGAATACGAACGCTACGACGGGCGGTTCCTGGGACCGGAGAACGAAGAGTCCGTCATCGAGCTGCATGTTCCGATGATCAAGGCGGAAGCGCCTTCGCTGCTGACGGATAAACGCATGTTCGATCGCAAAGGCGGCTTCGAGCTGCAGGACCTGCGGGGCGCGAAGGTTCATATGGCCTGCTTCAAAGGCGCCGAATTCCACGGCGTCGATCTGCGGGACGCCTCGCTGCGGCACGTGAATTTCGTCAACGGCAAGTGGGAGCATATTTATTTCTCGAACGTGCATGTCAGCCATGTTCAGCTCGGAGGCACGGTGTTCGACAATATCAAGCGGCCGGACGCGCAGCAAAGCCGGTTGGATGAAGAACCCGGCACGGACGGCTGGGTCAACGTCGAACCGGTGGTCTTCCGAAACAGCGACTTAAGCGGAGCCGTCTTCGACAATTGCGCGCTGAACGGCGTCGATATCCGAGGCTGCCGGCTGGACGGCATGACGATCGACGGCGTTCCGGTCGCCGAGCTCCTTGCCGCCTACGCGGCGGCGAAGAGCCGGTAGATCGGGAGAGAGTGGCGGCGAACGTGTTCGACTATCCAAGGACGTTCGCCTGACATAACCGGCATGAGCCCGATCCGAACGGAGCCGTGACTTGGGCCGCGAACGGAGCAGGCGGACGGAGCAATATCGCGGCGCCGGAGCGTCGGCGGCGGGGCAAATCGCCCGTTTCCGGCTGCTCCGGGCCGATCGCGCTTGAACGAACCGGCGCCGATCGCGTACACTGGGGAGAAGCCGCGCGTTTGCGGCGCAATAATACGACTATAGGAGCGTGCATCGGCATGGCGAAGAGTTTGGCGCGAAGGCGCATGGAGAAACGGTTGCGGCAGGGCGGATTGGATCCCCGGCAGCAAAGGGGGAATTGGAACGGCGTGAAGCCGGTGACGAGAGTGAAGCCGGACAAACGGAAATACGCGCATCCCAAGAATGACGATGTTCGAGGCTTTAAGCCTGCCGCCGCGGCTTGAAGCTTGGATCATCGTCATTCTTTCGTTAGCGGAAGCCGGCCGGTTCGAACGGGACGGGTAGCGCAGGCTGGATGGATCTCTCGGGAATGCGCGCCGATTAGTCTTGCGCCCGATCGACAGGATCGGCTATGCTCAATTCATTGATCGAACTTTATCGGGAGGGTTTGAGATGGACGTGCCGGAAGCGATATACGGAGCGACATTGTCGGAATTGAAGCAAGGGTATGTGTACCACGCGGAATCGGACAGTTACTGCTGCCTCGTCTGCGGAGAACGATTCGAGGAAGGCATCGTGTACGAGGCGGACGGCCGGTTGATGGAAGCATATCGGGCGATCGCGCGGCATATCGGAGCCGCGCACGGTACCATGCTGCAGCTGCTGCTCGAATTGGACAAGAAGGCGACCGGCTTGACCGATCTGCAGAAGCAGCTGGTCGGCATGTTCGCCGCCGGGATGTCGGATGCGGACATCGTCGCGTCGACGGGCTCCGGCAGCGCTTCGACGATCCGCAATCACCGGTTCTCGCTGAAGGAACGGGCGAAGCAGGCGAAGCTGTT
The DNA here is from genome assembly GCF_059383675.1 of Paenibacillus sp. J22P277. Lineage (NCBI taxonomy): Bacteria > Bacillati > Bacillota > Bacilli > Caryophanales > Paenibacillaceae > Paenibacillus > Paenibacillus sp. J22P277. Next base: position 573,006 of record NZ_JBXENS010000004.1, on the reverse strand, counting down.
TCTGGCGATCATGGAGCTGATGGACGGAGGGACCGAGCAAGGCGCCAAAACGGATCCCGCGCGCCGGAACGCGCCGCCCGCGGACGAGCGCTTCGCGCTGACGCCGGAAGAATACAAATCGCTGCTGGACAAATATTTGCCGCAGGGCCTGGAAGGCCCGCTCGCCGGACTGCCCCGCAAGGCGAAGCGCAGAGCCGCGCTGTTCCGCCATATCGCAACAAGCTTCCGCAAAGGCCGCAGGTACAAGGAAGCGGAGGTCGACGAGCTGCTCCGGCGGTTCATGGACGACGAGTACGAGATGCTTCGCCTGCAGATGGTGGATTACGGATTCCTGGTCCGGGAAGGCGACGGAAGCGTCTATCGGCCGAGCGTGTAGCGCAGCCGCGGGACGGAGAGGAGAATCATGAACAGACGCAAAGATTTGCAAAACGAATTCGGCGTGAAGCAGCGGGCGATGGGCGTCTTCCAGATCGTCAACGCGCGCGGCGGGATGCGGTACGTCTCTTCTTCGCCGACGCTGGATTCGGCCTGGAAGCGGGAGAAATTCATGCTCGACACGGGCAGCCATCTGAATTCCGCGCTGCAGCGGGCCTATACGGAGCAGGCCGGCGCGGACTTTCATTTCGAGATTCTGGAGACGCTGGACGGCGAGACGCGGAACGACGGCAAGGAAGCGGCGCAGCCGGGAACGTCCGTGCTTGGCCGGAGCGCCGTGCAGTCGTACCGCGACGCGCTCAAGAGGCTGGAGCGCAAATGGCTGGACGAGCTGAAGCCCTTTGAGCCGGCAGGGTACAACCGTCCGCCGAGAGAGCCGTAAGCCGGGGGCCGAACGCGGCTCTGGCGTACTCCGGCGCTGCGGCTGAACGGATGGAATCGATATAAAATTCAGACAATTTCGCGGATACCTGTTGACATGATCTTGGTCGGCAGGTATTATCAGGAATAAATCATAGTAAATCGATAGGAAAAGAATATTTTAATCCACCGGATTACCGGAGAGACCGTCATCGCGAGATGAGTGCGTCTCTTTTTTTATCGCGATTTTCTGTGATGCCATACCATTTCGAAGTTGGGGGTCATGCCGTGAATACCTTTCGCGTCCGCAAGCAAGTCCGCAAATTCTCCGTCGCCGCCGCCGCGCTGCTCATTGCGTCATCGCTCGTCTTGGGGGGCTGCGCGGAGAAAGAATCGTCCGCCGCCGCCAAGAACGGGAACGGAGAGCCGGAGGTCGCCGAGCTTCGGTACCAAGGCTCCGCGGGCAGCGTCACCTTCCCGGAGCTGGCCGAGGATCTTGGGTATCTCGCGCCGCTCAAGCTGAATTATATCGGCAACACGATCAGCGGTCCGCAGGACATCCAGTCGGTCGTCACCGGCGATACCGATTTCGGCGGCGCCTTCAACGGCGCGGTCGTGAAGCTGCTCGCCGCCAAGGCGCCGATCAAATCGGTCATCTCCTATTACGGCGTGGACGACAATACCTGGACCGGCTATTACGTGCTGGACGGCAGTCCCATCCAATCGGCGAAGGATCTGATCGGCAAGAAGATCGCGGTCAACACGCTCGGCGCGCACCACGAATTCGTCATCAAGGAATATTTGCACCGGGCCGGCTTGACGGCCGACGAGATCAAGCAGGTAACGCTCGTCGTCGTCCCGCCCGTGACGTCGGAACAGACGCTGCGCGCGAACCAAGTCGACGTCGCGGCGCTCGGCGGCATCCTGCGGGATACGGCGCTGGAGCGCGGCGGCATTCACCCGCTGTTCAAGGACGAGGACTTATTCGGAATCTTCAGCGCCGGCACTTACGTGCTGTCGGACAAATTCATCCAGAAAAATCCGAACGCGGCCCGGAAGTTCGTGGAGGCGACCGCCAAGGCGATCGAATGGGCGCGGACGACGCCGAGAGACGAGGTCGTCGCCCGGTTCACGAAGATCATCGAGAACCGCGGACGCAAGGAAGACGCGAAGGCCGTGCAGTTCTGGAAGAGCACGGGCGTCGCCGGCACGGGCGGACTCATCGCCGACAAGGAATTTCAGACGTGGATCGACTGGCTCGTGAAGGAAGGCACGCTCAAGGACGGACAGCTGCAGGCAAAGGATCTGTATACCAATGAATTCAATCCCTATCTGAACGAAGCGAAATCAGAAGCGAAATAAGGAGATGAATGCGATGTCGACGGCCAAAATCAGCCTCCAGCACGTCAGCAAATCGTTCCGCGTCAACCACGGCTCCAGTCATCCGAAGGAGCATCGGCAGCCGGTGTCTGCGCTTCAGGATATCACCTTGGACGTCGGGCAGGGCGAGTTCATGGTCATCGTCGGGCCGAGCGGCTGCGGCAAGTCGACGCTGCTGGATCTGCTCGCCGGCTTGACCAAGCCGAGCGGCGGCCGGATCCTGCTGGACGGCAAGCCGATCGCCGGACCCGATCTCGACCGGGGGATCGTTTTCCAGCAATATGCGCTGTTCCCATGGAAGACGGCGCTCGCGAACGTGGAGTTCGGGCTGGAGACGAAGGGCGTGCGCCGCAAGGAACGCAAAGAAACCGCCCGGGAATTTATCCGGCTCGTCGGCTTGGCGGGCTTCGAGCACCGGTATCCGCACGAGCTGTCCGGCGGGATGAAGCAGCGCATCGCGATTGCCCGCAGCCTCGCGTACGATCCCGAGGTGCTGCTCATGGACGAACCGTTCGCGGCGCTCGACGCGCAGACGCGCGAGACGCTTCAAAGCGAGCTGCTGCGCATCTGGGAGGCGACGAAGAAGACGATCATCTTCATCACGCACGGCATCGAGGAAGCCGTGTATCTCGGACAGCGCGTGGCGGTCATGACGTCCCGTCCGGGCCGGATCAAGGAGATCGTCGAGGTGCCGTTCGAAGCGAGAACGACGGAGGAGGACCTGCGCTCGGATCCCGAATTCGTGCGCATCCGTCATCGCATCTGGGATTTGCTCAAGGACGAGGTGTCGCTGGCGCAGGAGCAGGAGAAGAGCACGAGCCTCGGCGCCGGGAACAAGAGAGCGCACGGTAAAGGAGTGGCTGCGGATGGCTAACTTGAATGCGGGCACGAGGACGGGAGAAGTCATCGCCCGGCTGGAGACGGAGTTTGCGGTACGGAAACGGAACGGAGCCGCGCTCAGGGCAGTCGCGGCATGGGCGCATCGGACGATGCGCAAATCCATCGTCATTCTCGCCTTCCTCGCCTTGTGGGAAATCGCGCCGCGCGCGGGGCTGGCGGACCGTACCTTCTTCCCGCCGTTGTCGGCCGTGCTGGAGGCCTGGTGGCAGATGCTGCTGTCGGGCGATCTGGCCGCCCACACGGGAGCGAGCCTGCAGCGGTCGCTCGGCGGATTTCTGCTGGCGGTCGCCGTCAGCATTCCCGTGGGGCTGGCGATCGGCTGGTGGAAGCCGGTGGCGGCGTACTTGAACCCGCTGCTGGAAGTGATGCGCAACACGGCGCCGCTCGCGATCCTGCCGGTCTTCATCCTGCTGCTGGGCCTGGGCGAGACATCGAAGATCTCCATCGTGTTCTACGCGTGTTTCTTCCCGCTGTTGCTCAATACGATCAGCGGCGTGCGGAACGTGGATCCGCTGCTGATCAAATCCGCGCGCTCCATGGGGCTTGCCCCCATCGCATTGTTCCGCAAAGTCATCGTTCCCGCCGCCCTGCCGACGATCTTCGTGGGCATCCGCCAGTCCGGCGCGGCCTCCATTCTCGTGCTTGTCGCGGCGGAGATGGTCGGGGCGAAGGAAGGGCTCGGCTATCTGATCCAGTACGCCCAGTTCAGCTTCATGATTCCGCAAATGTACGCCGGGATTATATCGATTTCCGTCATCGGCCTGATCTTGAACTACACGCTGCTGTACTTCGAACGGCGGTTGACGGCGTGGAAACAGACGTACGGCGAGTAAGGGGCATCGCGATGCCCGGCTCCGGGGTTCGAGCTTCGGGCAGGGCGCTTCGCTTGGCTGAAGACCAGTTCATGAAAAAGAGAGGCGTGAGGATCGATGAGCAAGCATAAGAAGCACATGAATTTGAACGTATTCGTGATGAATGCCGGCCACCATGAGGCGTCGTGGCGGTTTCCCGGCACCGAGCCGCAAAATATCACGGACATCGCGTATTTTCAGCGGATCGCCCGGATCGCGGAGGCGGCGAAGTTCGATTCCCTCTTCCTGGCGGACGGCTTGGCGGTGAGCAAGAATATCAAGCACGGCGCATTCGTCGGTCTCGAGCCGTTCACGCTGTTGTCGGCGCTCGCTGCCGTGACCGAGCATATCGGCCTTATCGGCACGGTGTCCACGACGTACAACGAGCCGTTTCACGTAGCGCGCAAGTTCGCGTCGCTGGATCATATCAGCAGGGGCCGCGCCGGATGGAACATCGTCACGTCGGGCAGCGAGTTCGAGGCGAGCAATTTCAGCCGGGATTCCCACCTGGAGCATCACAAGCGTTACGAGCGCGCGCGGGAATTCCTTGAGGTGACGACGGGCTTGTGGGACAGCTGGGAGGATGACGCGATCGTCATCGACCGGGAGTCTGGCGTGTTCGCGGAGCCCGGCAAAGTGCGCGCCATCGAGCATGCCGGAGAGTCGTTCAAGGTGCGCGGGCCGCTGAACATTCCGCGTTCGCCGCAGGGGTATCCCGTGCTCGTGCAGGCGGGCTCCTCCGAGGACGGCAAGGAATTCGCCGCGCGGTACGCGGAGGCGATCTTCACCGCGCAGCAGACGCTGAAGGAAGCGCAGCAGTTCTACGGCGACGTGAAGGCGCGGGCGGCCAGGTACGGGCGCAATCCGGACCAGCTAAAAATCCTGCCCGGCATCTGTGCCGTCATCGGCGCGACCGAGGCCGAGGCGAAGGAGAAGGAGCAGTCGCTGAACGAACTGACCGTACCGGAATACGGGCTCAATCAGCTTTCCAATATGCTCGGCCTCGACTTGTTCACCTACCCGCTGGACGGCCCGCTTCCGGAGCTGCCGAGCATCAGTGAGATCAACGGCAACAAAAGCCGGTTCCAGCTTGTGGCCGATCTCGCGAAGCGCGACGGGCTGACGATTCGGCAGCTGATCCACCGCCTCGCCGGCGGCAGGGGGCACCGGGTGTTCGCCGGTACGGCGGTTCAGGTCGCCGATCAGCTGGAGGAATGGTTCACGCTGGGGGGAAGCGACGGGTTCAACGTGATGCCGCCGTACCTGCCGGCAGGCTTGGAGGAGTTCGCGTCGCAGGTCGTGCCGGAGCTGCAGCGGCGGGGGTTGTTCCGCACGGAGTACCAGGGGCGCACCTTGCGGGAGCATTTCGGCCTTGGGCGGCCGGCCAACCGGTTCTCGGCGGCTGCGCAGCTGTTGGAGTACGAAGCGAAGTAAGCGGCGATGCCTGCGCAGCGGGCCGACGCCAAGGGCGATCCTGCCGCGCAGGCCAAAACGAAGCGTATGCTTTCGAAGCGAGTTTTGGCTCGCATGGAAGATAGATAGATAGATAGATAGATAGATAGATAGATAGATAGATAGATAGATAGAATCACCAAAACGAAGCGTATGCTTTCGAAGCGAGTTTTGGCTCGCATGGAAGATAGATAGATAGCATCGCCAAAACTTTTAGGAGGTATTATCCATGAGCAATATTCAGAATGAAACGGTTGTCGGCAAGTCGTTCGAGGTACGTCCCGTTTCGGGCAGAATCGGCGCGGAGATCAGGGGCGTGACGCTTTCGCCGGAGCTTGACGGGGAGACGATCGGGTTCATTCGCGAGGCGCTGCTGAAGCATAAGGTCGTGTTTTTCCGCGGCCAGTCGCAGCTGGACGATGCCGGCCAAGAAGCGTTCGCGAAGCTGCTCGGCAGCCCCGTCGCCCATCCGACGGTGCCGATCAAGCTGGGAACGGATTACGTGCTGGAGCTGAATTCCCGCCATGGGGGACGCGCCGATTCCTGGCATACGGACGTGACGTTCGTCGATGCGTATCCGGAAGCGTCCATCCTGCGCGCGGTCGTCGTGCCGGAAGCCGGCGGCGATACGGTATGGGCGAATACGGCCGCCGCTTACGACAACCTGCCGGAAGCGCTGCGCACGCTGGTCGACGGTTTGTGGGCGGTGCATTCCAACGAATACGACTACGCCGCTTACCGGACGAGGACGTCCGAGGAACCGGAGGACCGCGGCTACCGCGAAGTCTTCGTCTCCACGCTGTACGAGACGGAGCACCCGCTCGTGCGCGTGCATCCGGAGACAGGGGAGCGCACGCTGGTGCTCGGGCATTTCGTCAAGCGGATCCTAGGCTTGTCCGCCGCCGACTCCGCGCAGCTGTTCGCGCTGCTGCAGCGTCACGTCACCAGCCTGGAAAACACGGTACGCTGGCGCTGGGAAGCCGGCGACGTCGTCATCTGGGATAACCGCACCACGCAGCATTACGCCGTCAACGATTACGGCGACCAGCACCGCGTCGTTCGGCGGGTAACGATCGACGGCGACGTGCCGGTGAGCATCGACGGGCGGCGGAGCGTGACGCGCACGAAAGTCGCGAACGCGCCGCGGGCGGAGCAGGCCCGACCGGAAGAGCAAACGGAATCCGCATAATTGCGGCATCCTAGCCCGGATGACGGTGCGAGGGCACCCTCTTCCGGGTTTTTCGTCCTGCTTAAGGCCGGCGATATGGATAGCGTTGATGAAGCAACTCTTGCATGGCTGCATCCGCAGGGCGTACAATGACATCAAAACGCGATAGGTGATCCCGCAATGAAACCAGCTGTGCTAAGCGATCTGATCAACGAAATTCTCGTCAAATCCTCGATTCTGGGTTCCGAGAAGCCGTTCGTGGAAGCCTTGACGCCGAGACAAGCCCATATCGTCATGGAAATCAAATCGAATGCGTTCCGCAACGGCGACTTGGCCGACCGGCTGGGGGTGGAGCCGTCCACGCTGACCCGCCTGCTGGATCCGCTCGTCAAGAAAGGATTCGTCTCGCGCGGGTTGAATCCGGATAACCGGCGAGAAGTGTTGATCAGGCTCACCGACGAGGGGCTCGCGATTCTCGCGGAGCTGAACGAGAAGATGATTCATGTATGCACCCAAATTTTGCGGCAGGTGCCGGAAGATAAGCTGGAACGGGCGGAGGAAGGTATCGCCCTGCTGTTGAACGCGGTCAGGCAGGCCGCATTTCATCATTGATGCGATAATTGACGATAGCGGCATCGGTTGTTGAACAATATCCACTAGGCAGGTCCTGAGACAGGGCCTGTTTTTTATTGCGCCCACAAAAGATGTATTACTATAATAGTTGTAATAATACAATTAAATTGGAGGATGAGAATATGGCTAACGAAGCCTTGAACCCGCAGTTGGAGGGCATGCAGCAGGAGCTGAGAAAGGCGGTGCCGATCGCGGTGTACGACGTGCTGCGGCAGTCGGTCGAGGAACTCCGGCGGCAGGGATCGGTCGAAGGCTTGAAGACGGGGAATTTCGCGCCCGGCTTTGCGCTTGCCGGCGCAGTCGGGCAGGAGGTTTCCTTGATGGCGGAAGTGGCAAAGGGACCGGTCGTGCTGGTGTTCTACCGCGGAGGCTGGTGTCCGTTTTGCAATATGCAATTACGGGCTTACGAGCGGATATTGCCCCGGATCCGTGCGCTGGGCGCGTCGCTTATCGCGGTCTCGCCGCAGCGTCCCGACCGCACGCTCTCCCAGCAGGAGAAGGAGCAGTTGACCTTCGCCGTCGTGAGCGACCCCGATGGCCGCGTCGCCGAGCGGTACCGCATTCTCTACGAAGTTCCCGAACCGCTTCAACGCGTCCTGCAGGAATTCGGAGGGAGCTTGCCTGAATACAACGGGACGGATAAATGGCTGCTGCCGGTTCCCGCCGTATTCGTCGCGGACCGCCATGGCGTGATCCGGTTCGCGCATGTCGATCCGGATTTCATGAGACGGGCGGAGCCGGAGCGCGTCTTGCTGGCGCTGCAGGCACTGGAGGCGCAATGAATGGCATCGCGGATCGAGCGATTGGCGCGCCCGTTCTCAACCGTCAGACGCGGCAGCTGCTGTTGATACGAGCACGGCGTTTCATTGAACGATTGACAGGTCAACCCGTGAAAACGCGCCGATCAGGCGCGTTTTTTGCGTTGGGCCTGTTCCGCATATGCGATCCGGGCTTCCGGACGAGGGAGACTTGAATCGATCCTAATCACGCGCCAATCTTATCCATAAATTTGATGACCCAAGCGCGCCTGGCTTTTGTATAATAATGGAATCGGTAACAGCACGGGGAGCATAAAACATTTTGCAAACAAATTCGGCGGCAACGGAACCATTTCCGGGCTCGATCGTCTACTTTCCGAGGTGAACAATTTGCAGTTCGAATATTTGAAGCATGTCACGGACGGCTTGGACCGCCATGCCGTGCTCGATGAGCTCATGGCCGCGTACGGCAAGGACGTCTGGCATTTCGCCTTCTTCATTACGCATTCGAGAGAGACGGCGGACGACGTGACCCAGGACGTATTCGTGAAAGTGTTCCAGCAGCTTTACGAATTCCGGGGGCAATCGTCGATCAAAACCTGGCTGCTCGCCATTACCCGCAACACGGCGCGCGACGTGCTGCGGTCGTCTTGGGTGAGACGGGTCGTATTATTCGATACGATGCGCCCGCATACCGGAACTTCGGCTTCGGCGGAGCGGGAGAGCATGGACAAGCTGATGGCCGAGGAGTTATGGGCGATCGTCTTGAAGCTGCCTCGCAAGCTGCGCGAAGTGCTTCTCCTGAACAGCCACTACGGCCTCTCCATGCAGGAAATGGCGGACATGCTTCGGGTGTCGGCCGGCACGGTGAAGTCCAGGCTGCACCGTGCCCGGGCGGCGGTCAACCGCAAACTGACCCAGGAAGCGTCATGGACCGGGGAGGAAGAGTGGACATGAAGAAGCATGCAAACGAATGGGAGCATCGCTTGGCGGGCAAACCTCCCGTCAAGAATGGGTTCACCTCGGACCTTGAACGCAAAGTGAGGGAACGCATTCGCATGAATTCGACGAAACGACGCGCGCCGTTAAGAGCGGCTGCGGCGATCATGAGCATGATCGTCATATTGGGCGGGGGATGGTGGTTCCGGGACGACCTCAAGGAGCTGCTGCGTCCTGCGGAGCACTCCGACGTCCCGGCTGCGCTGAGCGAGGATCCGCTGGCGGAGAAGGAATACGAGCTGAAGGTTCATCAGTTTCAGAGTTACAACACGTTCGAATACACCTTCAAGAAACCGTTCATCATCCGGCATCCGTCCGTGAAGGTGAACATCGACAGCGCGCCGGACGACCTGTATAACGATCCGGAGAAATTCGAAGCTTGGTTCGACGCGGAGCAGCCGGATGTCGTGCAGGTACCGGTGAACGTCTACGCGAAGCTTGCGGCGGACGGGAAGCTGAGATCCCTCGACACGCTCGCGAAAGCGAACAAGGCCGATCTGCAGGCGCTCCATGCGCCGCTCGTCGATTATTTGCGGCAAGCCGGCGGGAACGGGGATTTGTATGGATTATCCGCCGATTTTACGTCTACGGCACTGTATGTCAATGAAGATTTGTTCGCCGCGCACGGCGTTCCGCTTCCGGATGGCGATGTGTCCATGGCGCAGATCCTGCAGCTTGCGGCGCGATTTCAAGGAACCGGCGTGAGCGGACTGGCCGCCGTCGACCGCAGCAACAAATTCGCGATGGTCGAATTGGCCGGCTGGACGAGCGGCTTGCAGACGATCGCCGGGTCGGAAGAAAACCTGCAAGCAACGGTGAATTCCGATGCCTGGAAGAAGACGTGGACCACCGTAATCGACGGGTACCGCAGCGGTTGGCTCAATCAAGCGAAGCCGGTCGATTATGGCAAGAACGGTGCAATAACCATGGAGGATATAGGGAAGCAGGATACGTTCGCGCTCGGTCAAGTCGCGATGGCGATCAGGTCCAGCGATTATTATAGCAATCTGAGAACGTACGAGCAGTCCGGCGTGATGAAAGCGAACTGGTCCACGGTGCCGATACGCCTCGACGCGTCAGCGACGAATCAGGACGCATTCCTCGGTACGCGCACCATCTATGCCGTCAATGCGAAATCCAGTCAGCCCGATGCGGCCTGGGAGCTTGTACGGTTCGTGGCGGGCGGGACTTGGCGCGCGAATCTGGATCCAAGCAATTTTATGTCCATGCAGTTGCTCGCCAATAAATCCGCCATGGGCGAAGCCGACGGCAAGCAGTGGGAGGCTTTCTACGAGACGGCCGCGGATCCGGCGAAAGCCGCGGCAAGCGCGCTGTTAAACAGCGGCCCTCGATTCATCAAGGCCAATCAAGCGCTCTATGCGCTGGGGGGCGAAGAGATGAACGCCATCCTGAACAAATCGGTCCCGATCGATACTGCGCTGGGTGACCTTCAAGCCAAGCTGGATGCCGAGCTGGCGGCGATCGGGAAGGAGGCGCGGCCATGATGAGATTCGGACGATTCGACATGCGGGCCAATTGCATCCGATTCATGCTTCTGCCGCTCTTCGGCTTTCTGCTCGGCGCCTGCTCGACCGGTGCGGATTCGGCCGGTTCCGGGCCCGAGCGGATCGTAATCGGCATCGCGGATAAAAGCTATTACCCCTCTCCGTACGGCGATTATTTAACGGCTGCTTACCCGGACCTGCAGGTCGAGCTGGTGGAGATGGACCCCGACAACAGCAAGCCGCTTACGATCGAACAGTATGAACGGAAGCTGGAGCAAGAGAAGCCGGATCTCCTGCTCGGCTACGATATTCGTTATAAGCAGCTGGCCGCTGACGGCCTGCTGCAGGATTTGGCGCCCCGCATGCTGGACAGCGGGATGAAGGAAGACGATTTCTACCCCGGCATGATCGAGAAAATGAAGCGCGTCGGAGGCGGAAGCCTGTATGCGGTCGCGCCTACGTTTCAAGCTTCCGTCCTCTATTACAACGCGGACTTGTTCCGCAAGTACAAGGTCGCGCTGCCGCGGGACGGCATGACGATCATGGATGTCATGAAGCTTGCGGGAGATTTCGGCAAAGCAGGCAGCAACAAGGACGGCATCGTCGGTTACCACCAGCCCTTCAGCAGCATGCCGCATAGCTTGCTCTTCAGCTTGTCTACCCCGGAGGGGCTGCGCCCCTACAATTTCCAGACAGGCAAAGTGACGATGGATACGCCAGCATGGCGGAACATCATCGCGACGGTCATCGGGCTGTACAAGAGCGGCACCTTCCTGATGCAGGACGTCAAAGGGGAAACGAAGGACGGCGAGGTGTGGTACGGTCCGGACGACGTCAGCGAAGCGGATCTGTTCAAGAAGGGCAAGTCGGCGATGACGATCGGAGGCTATAACGGCATGTCGGACTTGCCGTTCGAGACCGGGATGGTGACGCCGCCGGTCAGCTCCGTCGACAGCCGTTCGGAATATCTGGGCGTGTACAGCTATATGGCGATTCCGGCTGGCGCCGAGCACGGGGATACGGCTTGGGAAATGATTCGATTCATGCTGAGCGACTACGTGGCCAAGGTCAGGTCGGGTCTTCAAGAAGACCTCTCCACGCGCAAGTCCTACATGAATTACGATCATAATCCGATGCTGCCGAAGCTGTACGACATCCTGCCAAGCGTCGACCAGTCCTACTCCATGGAAGGCTACGATGCCAAATTCGTCACGCTGTTCGACGAGCTGGAGGACCGCGAAATCACGGCCGCCGTCAAGGGCGAGAAGAGCGCCGACGCCAGCATCGCCGCTATCCAGAAGGAAGGCCAGGCGTTGATGGACGCGGCGAAGCCGAAGAAATAACCGCATTGAACGCTGAACGCAAGGCGCGATTTTCGGTGCCGCATCGGGGCGAGAAAGTCATGATCCATTGCAATGATCACCTTCACAGACCAAACGGAGCCGGCGGCATTACGCCCGTTCCTAAAAACGCCAAATGAAAAGACCATGCCGCGGGACGAATCCCGCAGGGCATGGTCTTGTTCCGTTTATTCGCTTCTTTCCCGCTCGTTAGGAAACGGCCGGAAGCTTGACGAGAATCGTCGCCGCTTCCGCGCGCGTGGCCGTGTCGCTTGGGGCGAATACGCCTCCGCTGCGGCCGCCGATGAGGGATTTATCCTTGACGGCCTTGACCGCGCCTTTGGCCCAAGCCGGAATCGCGGCATCGTCCGCAAAGCCGGTCGTGCCGGCCGCTTTGATATCGAGCTTCAGCGCCTTGGCGATCATGACCGCCATCTCCGAGCGGGCGATGGTCGCGTCCGGCTTGAACGTGCCGTCGGCATAGCCGTTCACGATACCGGCCGCAGCCGCTTGGGCGACGGCCTCCTTGGCCCAGTTCCCGATCTTCCCGGCGTCGGTGAACGTCAGGCCGGCTCCGGCGCCTTGCGGCTTCAGCGCGTTCATCAGCATGACCGCGAACTCCGCCCGGGTCAGCTCCTGATTCGGCTTGAACGTACCGTCGGCATAGCCGCGTACGATGCCGACGGATACGGCCTGCTCAATGGAAGCCGCCGCCCAGTGGCCGCCGATATCCTTTAATGCGACGGCCGCAGGCGGCATGGTCTCGCCTTTCGCGTCCTCGATAGCGATATCCTGTCTGCCGTAGACCGCGAACCAATTCTTGATCGTCTGAAAGTCGTTCGAGAACGACAATGCCACAAGCAGCATCATGCGGGCATGCTGGGCGTTCAGGCTGTCGCCGGCGATGATGCCTTCGCTGTCGGACGGATACATCGTTCCCGAGCCCGTTCTCGTCGTCGTGACGAAGATGACGCCCTGCTTGATCGCATCGGCGCGGGCCGCGCTCATCTTCGGCGAGATGCCGCCTGCGCCGGTGCCGGCGGTGACGATGCCTTTGGCGCCGTCCGCGACGAGGCCGCGAATGCCGCCGCCGTCGGCATCCTGATAGGCGTAGGCGATCTCGACGAGCGGCAGATCGGTCTTCTTGATCTTGCGCAGATCGAACGGCGTCGACCAATCGGGTCGGCCGGCTTTCAGCGCGCGTTCGTTCAAACGATACATGGAGATGTTGTCCTGGTCGATATACCCGAGCGCGCCGAGAATCGGCGTCTTGAACGTATCCAGGCGCTGCGCGTTCGTCTTCGTGACGTCCCGCGCGGCCTGCACGAGATCGTTCAGCATGATGACGGTCCCGTACCACTTGGTCTTGCCGCTGGCGGACAGCTTGATGGCATTGTACAAATTCGCCGGCGCGTCGGTGCCGATGACATCCCACGGCCGCATCGCGCCGGTGACGACGACGGGCTTCGAACTCTGCACCGTCAGATCGAGGAAATAACCGATATCCTCCATCGTGTCGGTGCCGGAAGTGACGACGACGCCGTCATAGGTCGCGAGCGCTTGGTCGACGGTCAGCGACAGATCGTACAGCTCGCCGATCGTATAGCTGCCCGAACCTTTATTGCCGAACTGATAGGTGGAGACGTCGGCGATTTTTTCCTTGCGGGGGAGCTGGGCGACCATGTCCTCGATCTTGTAGGTGCCCGACTTGTAGTCCTGTAAATTAGTCGGATCGCCGCCGTTCGCCGCGCCGGAGATCGTGCCGCCCGTACCGATGACGAGGATGTTCGGCATCGGCGACGCCTTGAACGCATCGCTGAGCGCGGGAAGCGGGTAAGCTCCCGCAGCCGCCGGGTCATTCGCCGCCGCGGCTGCCGCCGGCATGAAGCCGGCGGCGGGGGGCAGAGACAGGCCGAGTAAAAGGAGGACCAGAATCGGAAGAAGCCATCTCTTCCGGGGCATGCCGTTGCGCGTCGCTGTCATAGGGCTATCCCTCCTGTCCGTTCATTATGGCGTGGCAACGCTGACGGCGACATTTTGCGCGCCGTAAGCGGCGAACCAGCCTTTAATCGTTTTTTGATCGCTCGAGAAGGCGAGGGATAGCAGCAGCAGCATGCGCGCATGCGTGGCGTTGAGGCTGTCGCCGGCGATGATGCCGTCGCTGTCGGTCGGATACATCGTCCCGGAGCCCGTCCTCGTCGTGGTCACGAAGAGCACGCCCTGCTTGATCGCCTCGGCCCGGGCCGCGCTCATTTTCGCGGAAATGCCGCCTGCGCCCGTGCCTGCCGTGACGATGCCCTTCGCGCCGTCCGCGACGAAGCCCTTGATAGCGCCGCCGCCGGCGTCCTGATAAGCGTAGGCGATCTCGACGAGCGGCAGGTCGGCCTTCTTGATCTTGCTCAGGTCGTAAGGCGTAGACCACGCCGGCGTGCCCGCTTTGCCGACTCGGCCAGGCGCGCGATAGATGGAGATATTGTCCTGATCGATGTAGCCGAGCGCGCCGAGAACCGGCGTCTGGAAGGTGTCGAGGCGCTGCGCGTTCGTCTTCGTCACGTCGCGGGCCGCTTGCACGATATCGTTCAGCATGAGCACGGTGCCGAACCACTTCGTCTTGCCGCTGGCGGACAGCTTGATCGCATTGTAGAGATTGGCCGGCGCGTCGGTACCGATCACGTCCCATGGGCGCATCGCGCCGGTGATGACGACCGGTTTCTCGCTGCGGACGGTCAAGTCGAGGAAGTAGGCGATGTCCTCCATCGTGTCCGTGCCGGAGGTGACGACGACCCCGTCATAGGTTTTCAGCGCCTGGTCCACGGCGAGCGACAGATCGTACAGCTCGCCGATCGCGTAGCTGCCGGATCCTTTGTTGCCGAATTGATAGGTGGAAACGTCGGCGATTTTGTCCTTGCGCGGCAGCTGGGCGACCATGTCTTCGATTTTGTATGTACCGGATTTATAGGATTGCAGATTGGTAGGATCGCCGTCGTTGGCTTGTCCGGAGATGGTGCCGCCGGTGCCGATCACGAGAATGTTAGGTTTGACGGAGATGTCCTTGGCTTTGACGTCGGGTATCGAAATCGCGGGCGGGGCGGGAACCACTGGCGCGTCCGCCGCGTTGGCGACGGCAGCCGCAGAACTGAGCATTGCGAATGCAAGGAAGGGGACAAGGAAGAATCGGGCCATTCTCTTTCTCATGCTTAACGTCATTAAAACTACCTCCTAATGTTATATATGAATATATTGGCAAGTTAATTATACGTTTGCGTAACATAATATGACAATGATTATTTGGAAGATTTAGAAAATTTAGAAGAATCGCGAGAAAAAATAGGGAAAATGGTTGTTTGAGTCAGAATTTCTGACATGATCGTCCGGGAGGGATTCTATGGAGTGAGGATCTGGGAAATCGTCGGCGCGGGAGTTCAGCGGGCGGAAAGCGGAGGCGTTATACGCGGCCGGGTTTTCGAGGCGTTTCGTGCAAGCGGGCTCGGCGATGCCGGGAGGCAAGGTTGGTTGCGCCGCTTCGGAATACGAAATCCCAAATTTGCTCATAATAACCAGACTTATCATGAGCCGAAAAGGGGCAATTGCCGATGAACGAACAGATGCAGTCGATTGCCGAATCCTTGGATACCTTCTTCGAGAACAACGCGGACGCGCGAAGAGAGCAAATCGACGCGGAGCCGGGATTCATTTTATATTACGTCTGGACCATCACCGATCCGGACTTTATCGATCAACAGCTGAAGACGCCTTTTTTTCGCTATTCCCGCGAGGAGTACGAGCTGCATATCCGCTCGATCAGCCAAATCGGCGATAAGCCCGAGGACCTGCCCGCCAAGCTGTGCAAGGGCTGTGCCGTCATCTTGTATAACGATCAGGTCTATACCGTCGCGAAGTCGGTATCCTACCGAACGCGCAGCGTGGACACCCCGCAGGTCGAAGCTTCGATCGTAGGTCCTCTGGAGGCTTTCGTGGAAAGCATGGCCGTCAATTTGAATCTGATCCGCAAGCATTACCAGAGCCCCAACCTGCGTATCGTCAAATTCGAAGTGGGAACCCTGAGCCATATTACCGGCTATTTGCTGTACGACAGCGAACTGGCCGATCAAGCCTACGTGAAGCGGGAGCTTGCGCAAATCAACAATTTGAACGCCAAGAATGCCCAAGCCGTATCCAAGGTTCAACAGTACTTGCCGAAGAAGAGACCGCTGCTGTTTCCGAGAACCGTCGTCACGGAGCGCCCGGACCGGGTAAGCGAAGCGTTGTCCAAGGGGAAGTCCGCCTATCTGATCGAGACGACTCCGTTCGCCAGCCTGGCTCCCATCAATTTTCATGATTTCATGGCTTCCATGGACGATTCCTACATGCTTCCCGTGTACAGCTTCTTCTTGATCGCGCTTCGGTATTTCGCCTTGTTCGCCACCGTCGTCCTGCCCGGCGCCTACGTCGCCTTCACGGCGTTCAACCCGGAGGTATTCCGCGTGCAGCTGGCGTTGTCGATCGCGGGCAGCAGGGCGGGACTTCCGTATCCGGCCTTTCTCGAGGTCGCCTTCATGATGATCATGACCGAGTTATTGGTGGAGGCTTCGCTTCGCGTACCCAAAACGATCGGTCCCGCGGCCACGACGGTCGGAGGACTCATCCTGGGCGAAGCCGCCTCGCAGGCCAATCTGGTCAGCGATATCATGATCATCGTCGTGGCATCGGTGGCGATCGCCAATTTCGTGATTCCGATCAACACGATGTCGCTGACCGTCCGCGTGTTGAAATACGTGCTGCTCTTCCTGGGAACCATAGCCGGGTTCTTCGGGCTTACCGTCGGCATGGTGCTGCTGGTCAGTTACTTGTTCACGATGCATGACAGCAACTATTCGTTGGTCCAGTCCTACACGGCCCCGATGAAATTCAGCACCGCGCGGGCGCCGAAAAGCTCGGCCGGCGGGGGGCAGAGCTAAGTGAACATCCTCTTCTATATCGCGATGCTGACCTATTATATGATCAACAACGCCCTATTCACTGCCCCGCACGTCATCGCCAGAAACTATCTGCATAACGGATTGACGGCGATCCCCCTCGGATTGGCGCTGGCGGGAATCAATGCCTGGCTGCTCTTGTCCGTCTATAACCGCTATCCGAAATGGACGATGATTGAAATCAACCGCCATTTGTGCGGCAAATTCTTCGGAGGGTTCATATCCGCCTCGTATGCGGTATTGATGTTCGTCATCGGCTTTTTCATGTTCCGGGGGTCCATGGAGGTCATCATCGAATTTCTGATGCCCGATACGCCGGTCTGGTTTCTGGCGATCCTGCTGATCACCGTCCCGCTGTTCGGGCTGCTGCACAACGACAGCTCGATCTTGTATATGCTCGCCTTTTTTACGGCCATTGCGTTTATCCTGATGCTCATCATCTTCTGGCTGGGCTTCAAGGAGATCGATCCGGTCATGCTGAAGGGAGTCGCGGTCCACGGCTGGAAACCTCCGACCATGCAGGGCATATCGGCATCCCTATTCGTTTGCGGAGGTTATGTCGGGCTTGCCATTTGGAACCCTTATTTCGCGCGGACGAGTCTCAAGGCGACCTTGCTTATCTTCGTTACCGTCGGCCTCGTGGTGATGTCCTGCGGCACGATCATTCCATTGACCGTTTGGGGGCCGTGGGCGATTCAAAACCTGAATCTGATCTGGGTCATGACGGCGGAGACGCTGTCCCTCGATCTATTCGTGATGGAGCGCGGGCTGTTCCTCATCGTTCCGCTTCTCTTGATCACCGGTTATATGGGCGTGCTGCTCTATATCTACAAGAGCTACCGGCTGCTCGAACTGCTGCTGAACAAGCCGAAGGCGCCCAAAATCATCATTGGCTGCGTTCTGCTGTGCTACGTGATTTTCGCTGCATTCGTCAATGAGCTGAAAATCATCATCCAATACAGGGAACTGTACATGGTCGTTTGGACGGTGCTACAAAATTTCCTGGGCATTCTCTGGTACGTGCTTGCCAAGAGAAAGGAGCGTGGGGTAAGTGCGCCTTAGCAAAGCGAGCGCTTTCGGTTTGGCTTGCCTCCTCATGCTGCAGGGATGCCGTTCCGATTACAAGGACATCGACCGCCGGCAATTCGTCGTCGCCATGGGGTTGGATAAAGCGGAGGGAGAAGGGAGATTCCAAATGACGCTCCGGGGCGCGATACCGGAATCGCAGAATCAGGGATCGGCCACGATGCAGAATATGTTCGAAAGCTATGAAACGAACGCCGCGTCGATCGGACAAGCCATCCAGCAGGTCACGCAGCAATTTTTCCTCGAGCCGGATTATTCGCATCTGAAAGGCGTGGTGATCAGCGAGGAGTTGGCGAGAGCGGACAGTATTTTGAAATACGTCGATTTTTTCATCCGCCGCCGTGACTTTCAGGACTTGGCCATGGTGGCCATTACCGATAACGCCGAAGAAATCATCAAGCTCCAGCAAAAAGGAGAACGTACGGCGGGCGACAATCTGTTCATGAAGTTCGGCGAAGGGGTGAATACCGAATACACGCCTTCCATCGAATTGCAGCAAATCTACAAATACTCGCTCACGCCAGGCATCACCTTTTATTGCCCGATCCTGCACGTTCAGGGAAACAAGATCACCTCCGGCGCGACCGCGCTGTTCGACCGCGACAACCGGATGATTCTCCGGCTGAACGGGGAAGAGACGAAATATTTCAATCTCCTGCGAAGAGGGCTGGACAGAGGCTTTATCGTCCTGGGGCCGAAGAAGCAGGCCGGACTCGGCATCAGGCAGGGAAATACGCGGTTTCGTCTCAAAAAGCGGGCTGACGGTCTGCTGTGCGAGGTGCTCGTGAAGATCGAGGCCGCCATCGAGGATTCGGATCAGTCGGGCTACAGCCCGTCCGATCTGAAGAATATGGCGGAAACCAAATTGAACGCGGACATCTCCAGGCTGCTGCGCAAGATGCAGGCCAATCAGGTCGATCCCCTCTTCATCGCCATGAAATACTGGGCGATGAACGCCGGATCCAAGCTGGACCGGGATTGGCTGGACGAGCTCTACCCCGCGATGGAATTCAGGGTCCGCTCCGAGGTGACGATTACCCGGTCGGGCACGCTGCGCTGGAACAACGGCGAGCGGCGAGCGAAGTGACATGCAGCACGACCACGACTTTCCGAACGGTTCTATCCGAGCAAGCGGCGGTAGAGCCTTTTTTGTTTTGATGGCCTTGGTCAGTCACGCGTCCGATTACGGATGCGCCTGCCGTGCAGCCAGGATGCCCGGCATAGGCTGATCTAGCCGCTGCTTGCCATATAGTTGAATAAATCGTGGCATTGTTGATCGTTAATCGTGAAAGCGGTTGCTATACTCGTAGGGAGAACAGGCTATCAGGAGAGTTAGCGAATAGGAGTGAGCATATTGCATCATCGCTTGCAGGTGGAAGGGCCATCGGATTACCGGGTCTATCAGCGTAATGAACACTTGAATACGCGCTGCGGCTCAAACAGGGCGCGGGCGGAGAGGTGCTGCTGCGCATGGATCATATGGAAAGGACATCCCCATGGACGTCGGTAGGCGAGCTTGACGGCAGCGGCTGTTTCCATGGCGTAAGCCGGGACGTGCCGAAGGGAACGTTCTTCATGCGCTTTCGGATTGTCGGCGGGGAGAACGCCGGCGGCGTAATCGCGGAAACGGCCGTCGGACCGCTGTTCGCGGGCGATCTATGGGTGCTTGCCGGCCAGTCCAACATGGAGGGCTGCGGCTATCTGACCGACCTGGAGGAGCCTGTCTCGGGGGTCAGCTGCTTTTATATGGGCGACCGTTGGGGGATTGCGGCGGATCCGCTGACCTGGCTGAAGGAATCCGTCGATCCCGCCGATTGGACCGGATTCGGGCAATCGGAGAGGGAGGCTGCGGCTGCAGAGGAACGAAGGATTCGTTTCAAGGGCGCCGGGCTCGGCGTCGCCTTCGGCAAGGAGATATGGGAACGCGCAGGCGTGCCCGTCGGGCTAATCATGTGCGCCCATGGCGGGACTGGCATGGAACAGTGGGATCCGCAGCTGAAGGAGCGCGAGGGAAATTCCCTCTATGGGGCGCTGCTCCGAAGGGTGCGTGCGAACGGCGGCAAGGTGGCCGGCTGCTTATGGTACCAGGGCGAGAGCGACGCCAACGAGGCGGCGGCCCCGCTGTACGCCAGGAGGTTGGAAGAGCTGTTGCGGCATTTGCGCAGCGACTTGAACGACGACAGGCTGCCTTTCCTTTATGCGCAGCTGTCGCGGTTTCACACATGGGATAAAGCCGCGGCCGTGTATTGGAATCAGGTTCAGAACGATCAGCTCGGGTTCGAGCAGGGGGACGACCGAAGGGCAATGGTGCCGACAATAGATGCCGGTATGTCGGACCCGATCCATCTGGATGCGGTCTCGCTCAGGCGAATCGGGCGGCGGTTTGCGCGGCAGGCGCTTGCGCAGGTTTACGCTATCCCGTGCGGACGCGGACCGAGACTGTCGGCAATCCGCTGGAACGCTGCCCGAACCTGCTTGCAGCTGCGGCTGGATCAAACGCAGTTGAATGGCCGACTGCGTCAGGAAACGCAGCTGTACGGCTTTCATGCGGAGGCCGATGGAGAGAACTTCGTTCCGCTGGCTTCGCTCACGTCGGACAAAACTGGTCTTGAGCTTATATTCGACCGCGCCGTCCCGGCGGGTGTCCGGCTGTATCATGGTGCCGGTTATTATCCGCATGTCAACACCGCGGACGAGGCGGGCATACCGCTGCCGGTATTCGGTCCGGTTATCGTGTAAGGCCAGTTCATTTAGGAGAGGGAATTATGATGAGATCGAATTCAAGCCTGCGCAGGCCGCTGCTGCTGGCCTTGATCGTATGTCTGTGCCTGGTTCAATTGCTCGGCATGACAGGAGGCCGGGCGAGCGCGGAGGAGACGGTGTCGCAGACGATTATTATCGACGACGATACGAACGGCACGAAGGACGGCTTTGCGGATTAAGCCGCCGCCGGATACTGAATGATTTCGCGGCATAGTGGATAGATGGCGATGACAGGCGGACGATATACTGAATCGCAGCAGGGAACTGCCTGAGCAATGGCTTGGGGCACAAACATCGGAACATCGCCAAGCGGATTCGGGGCGGCAGCAGAACGTAAAGGAAGTGCAGCAGAAAACATGATGAAGAGTACAGTGCCGAAGGCCGTGCAAGTGCGGGATTTCGGGGCGCGCCCCGACGATCCGGCCGATCAGGCGGCGGCGATCCGCGCCGCGATCGCGTATGCGAGCGAGCTGGGCAGTGCGAGCGTTATTTTCGAGGCGGGCCGGTACGCCTTGATCAGCGCGGTGACCAACGACCGCGTCGCGAACCGCGATTGGAGCGAGAATCACCTCTATGCCGGCGGTGTCGGCGGACTGACGCTGGAAGGCCAGTGTGCGGCCGACGGCAGCCCGGCGACCATCCTGGAGGGTTGGAACGGGGCGGAGAATCAGGTCTATCTGCCCTCGATTCTGTGGGTCAGCGACTGCGAGGATTTCACGCTCCGGAATATGAAGCTGACGAGGAGCGTTCCTTACTCCAGCGCCGGAAAAATTATCGACAAAGGTGACGATTATATCGTCGTCCAAGTATTCGACGGCTGCCCGCTCATCGACGGCATGGCCTGCTATTGCGCCAACCGGTTCGATCTGTCCGCCGGCTCGCTGATCGGGGAGAGCGTCACCTATGGTGCCGGAGCCGAGGACGGAGCATGCTGGCACATCCTTCGAGGCGATTCCAACGATGCGGGCGGCGGCAGAAGATTGCGGCTGAACAGCAGGGATGCGGCGCGTCAGGTGACGGTAGGCGAAGGGCTGTCCTGGCATTTCGGCGCCTTGACCGACTTCCAGCTGCAGTTCGAGCGCTGCCGACGGCTTACGCTCGACAATCTGCATACGGCAAGCGCCAACGGCTTTGCCATGCAAACGGAAGGCTGCGCCGACGTCACCGCTTCGCGCCTCCGGTTCGAGCCGGAGAACGGTCTGCTGTTCACGGCCCCAAGGGATGCCTGGAAAATCTTCAAATGCAGCGGCCGCTTCGCCATTACCGACATGACGGTCGAGGGCGTGCGGATGGACGGCCAGAATATGCACGGAACCTTCCTCACGCTGGTAGAGACCGTCGATGCGCGGACTGCGGTTTTCCATGCCAAATGGAACTATGCGCCGCTTGCAGACGGCACCGCATTCGAGCTGTGGACCGGCATGGACAAAGCCGTCCGGACCGTCAAGTCGTGGCGGCATGACGGGCCTAGCGACGGGGGCCACATCTACACCGTCGCCTTCACCGCGGACCTGCCGCGGGCGATGAAGCTCGGCAGTACCTATGCCTCGGCGGCATGCTGGAGCCTCGACGCTTATGCCATGGACGGAGGTCGGTTCCGCAACATCGCGGGCTGCGGGCATGTAGTCCGGTACGACAATGCAAGCATCCGCAATGTGAGCTACGCCAATCTGATGAACCAGGGCATTTTCATCGGCTGCGAATTTACCGGCTTCCACGAAGCGGGCCATCCGCGCAACGTGTCGATCAGCGGCTGCGTCTTCGATAATTGCGGGCATACGCCCCGCATGGGCGCATCCGGCGCGATCGGCATCAATGCGGAAGGCTTCAGCGGTCTCTATATGGAGGATATCGTGATCGAGGATAACCTGTTTCGCAATCTGGCGCTGGGGGTCGATATCGGCGACGCCGCCCGGGTGACGTTGCGACGGAACCGGTATGAGGGCGTAACGACACCCGTCAGGGTCGATGAGGCAACGACGGAGAACCTCGGCATAGAGGATGATTTCAACCAGACCGAAGGAGGTGCCGTTCATGCAAGCCGGCGTCGATAGTCCGGTAACGCTGAAGCACAGCGCTTCCGGCAGGGATTCGCTAATCACATATATCATTCGCAACAAGTGGCTCTACATCTTTCTCGTTCCCGGCTTTCTGTATTTGCTCGTGTTCAAGTACGTGCCGATGTTCGGCATCGTCATCGCCTTCAAGGATCTCAGTCTCGTCAAAGGCATCGCGCACAGTCCTTGGATCGGGTTCGAAAATTTTCAATACCTGTTTCAAGCCGAGGATTTCTACAAGGTGCTGCGGAATTCGCTGCTGCTTAGCGTTTACCAGCTGGTGTGGGAATTTCCCGCGCCGATCATCCTGGCCCTGATGTTGAACGAAGTCAGAGGCATGGTGTTCAAGCGCGTATCGCAGACGATCATGTATTTGCCCCATTTTATCTCATGGGTCGTGCTGGCGGGCATGATCGTCAACTTCCTCTCGCCGTCGACTGGCCTGGTCAATTATGCGCTCAAGTCGTTCGACATGCATCCGATTAATTTCCTGCTCGAGCCCTCGTATTTCCGCTCGATCATCGTGTCGGCGGAGGTTTGGAAAGGCGTTGGCTGGGGGACGATCATTTATTTGGCGGCGATGACCGGCATCGACCCGACGCTGTACGAATCGGCCAGGATGGATGGAGCGGGGCGGCTGCAGCAGATCCGGCACATTACGCTGCCCGGCATTGCAACCACCGTGATCGTGCTGCTTATTCTCCGCATCGGCAATATCCTGGATAACGGTTTCGAGCAGGTATTCCTGCTGTACAATCCGCTGACCTACGATGTGGCCGACGTATTCGAGACTTACACGTACCGGATCGGTCTGATCGACGGCCGGTTGTCGTTCGCGGCCGCGGTCGGATTGTTCAAGTCGCTGGTCGGCTTCGTCCTCATCCTGTTTGCGAACCGGATCGCGCGAATATTCGGAAATCAAATATGGTAGGGGGAGACCGCATGCGCACGCGAAAACGTCTAGAGCCGTTCGATATCGTCAATCATACGCTGCTGGTCTTCGTCTGCCTCGCCATGCTGTATCCGTTCGTCAATGTGGCGGCCGTGTCGCTCAGCTCCTACAACGCCTTCGTCAATAATCCGATGATGGTCTGGCCGAACGAGTTGAGTTTCGCTGCCTATAAGGAAATATTGACGCACCCGATACTGGCGAGCAGCTACCTGAATACGATCATCATTACCGTAGCAGGAGTGACGCTGGGCATTTTTCTGTATATCATTACCGCGTACCCGCTTTCGAAGAAGCACTTGAAGGGGCGCAATGTCTTTATGGTGCTCGTCATCTTCACCATGCTGTTCAACGGCGGACTTATCCCGAATTTCTACCTCATTCGCGAGCTGGGCCTTCTCGATACGCTGATGTCGCTCATTCTGCCGCTGCTGCTGTCGGGCTTCAGCTTGATCCTGATGAAGAACTTCATGGAGAGCTTGCCCGAGGAGATGGAGGAAGCGGCCAAAATCGACGGGGCATCCGAACCGCGGATTTTGTTCCAGATCATCGTGCCGTTGTCCAAACCGATCATTGCGACGCTATGCCTGTTCGCCGCGGTGGGCTACTGGAACAACTTTTTCAACGCCATCATTTATATCCGCAACGTCGACAATTGGCCGCTGATGCTGTTCCTCCGGGAGATTATCGAAGGCACGCGAATGCAGGAAATAACGGGCGGCAATCTGGCGGAAGAGGGACAAACCGCGGTCGTGCCGGAGACGCTTAAATACGCCACGCTTATGGTGGTCATGGTGCCGATTCTGTGCGTCTATCCGTTCGTGCAGAAATATTTCGTCAAAGGGATCATGGTTGGTTCCGTCAAAGGGTAAGGCGCTCCGTTCTCGCAGGGAGCTTTCTGATATAGCTGTATCATATTCGAAAGGGGAAAACACATGAACAAGATGATGAAGGGTACGCTGTTTGGGTTGGTCGCCTTGATGCTGGTCACCGCGTCGGCATGCGGCAGCAGCGACAATGCCGGCAACAATGCCGATGCCGGAACTGACGGCACCAATGCCGGGACAAACAGTGCGAATGCCGGGAACGGCGGAACTGCCGCGGAAGAGCCGCTCAAAATCAAGATTATGGCGAACAACGAGCAGGCGACCATGTCGGAATCCGACAAGAAGTGGATCGCGCAAGTAGAGAAAGATATGAACGTGAAGCTGGAATTCGAAATCCCGCCCGTATCGGGCTATCAGGAGCGCGTGCAGCTGATGTTGGCTTCCGGCGACTATCCCGATCTCGTCTATTTCCCGGCGACCAACGACCAGAGCTTCCTAAGCGCGGTCAAAGACGGTCTCGTCGTGCCGGTGAACGATTATATCAAGAATGAACCCGAAATCATGAAATATACGTACGACGTATCCTGGAATGCGCTCAAGGTGCAGCAGGACGACAAGATCTACGGGATCCCGAGAACGACGGTCATCCGCAACGATGCATTCTGGATGCGCAAGGACTGGCTGAAGAACGTAGGCGTCACGATTCCCGATGATTCGGAGATCACGATCGATCAGTTTACCGACATCTTAAGGAAGTTCACCAAGAACGATCCCGACGGCAACGGCAAGGACGATACGTACGGCTATGCGGCCTATTCCGATCCGGACAAGGTGCTTCAGCCGATCTTGACCAGTCAATTCGGCGAGCTCGGCTGGCAGAAGAGCGAAGGCGGCGAATACGGCTACATGGATGCCAAGTACGACCGCAGCAGCGACGCCTTCAAGAAAGCGCTGGCCTATACCGGCATGCTGAGCAAGGAAGGCTTGCTTGATCCGGACTCCGCCGTGAACAACTCGACGACCTCGCGGGAGCGGTTCATCCGCGGCATTACGGGCGTGCTGCAGGGCTTCGCCGGGCATTACGGCTATCATGGAACCGACTTGAAGAAGGCGAATCCCAATGCGGATATTACGTACGTATTCGTCAAGAACGAGAAGGACGGCAAGGTAGCGGGTTCCGGTTACGGCGTCGGTCTGTGGGGTTTCTGGGGATTGACCAAAACGGCCAAAGACCCGCAAAAAGTGATTGATGTGCTCAACTATTATCTGAAGGACAACGAGTATCCGTCCGTCCTGAACGGTTATGAGGGCATCGATTACACCAAACAGGGCGACAAGCTGGTCGATGCGGAGAACAAGCAGCCGGCGCCGGTTCGTCTCAACACGATGCGGCGTGCCGGAGATACCCAAATTTATTTCCCGCTGACGACGCCTCAGGAAATTATCGTTATGAGCAAGCCGTGGCTGGAAAAATCGGTGTCGAGCGTGGTCCTGACGAAGGATCTCGGGTTTACGCCGGAGGCCGCGAAGAAGCCGAATTACATGGATTACAAGAAGAAGTGGGATCAGACGATCATGAAAATCGATCTGGGTCAGGCGTCGGTCGACGAATTCGACGCGTTGCTGGACGGATGGTACAAGAACGGCGGCGAAGAGTATATGAAACAAATGAACGACTTCATCGTCAAGACCGACAAAGGTTGACCATAAATAGAGAAAGGGTGGCCCGCCCGGGGTCACCCTTTCTCTTCGTGATAGCCGGGACGGACGACCGATGTTTTGGCTAGACGGCGGAATTCGCTCGGACTGTGGCCCGTCATTTTTTTGAACATCGTGGAGAAGTAGGAATAGTAGCGGAAGCCGACCTTCTCGGCCAGTTCATAATTGCGGAACCGTCCCTCGGCCAAATATTTCTTGGCCAGCTCGATCCGCTGCTCCAGCACATAATCGATCACCGAAGTGCCGACTTCTTTTTTAAATAGATGACCGAGATGGGAAGAGCTCAGCTCCACTTCGCCGGCGATCGAATCGAGCGACAATTCATCCTGCAGATGCTGGTGAATGTAGTGCAGTGCCCGGCCGATCTCCGAGCGGACGGACAGCTTGCTGTTCTGCACGCGCTGCATCCGCTGGAACCAGCCCTCCAGCGTTCCGATCGCGTCGAATAGGCTGACGGCCTCGCGAAAATCCGGCCACGGCGGCAGATGGCTGTCGGTCACGGCAATCGCGCGCAGCTCCTGGAACCAGCGGATAACGTCGCCGGGCAGCGGCTTCATCTGAAGGAAATGGGTTCTGGCCCTGCTGAGGAATCGCTGCATCGCTTTCTCGGTCGCCTCCGCCAGCGCCTTGCCGGCCGACTCGTTCAGCCAGGCGATGCTCTCGCCGGGCAGCGGATCAAGCGGAGGACAGGCATCCGCTTGAATCAGATGCGGGCGCTCCTGATAAAACCGATGCACCAGCTGTTTCTCCGTCTGTCGATAAATGGCCTTCAGCACTTGCGGTTCCGCGAACGGCAGGCTGGCCGCCATCGTCAGCCGCAGCTTCATATAATCGGATAATGGCTCATTCAGCTTGGCTTCGATCCGGGTGCCCATGCGCGTGCGTTCGCCGCTGTCGGGCAGGTGGCCCTTGAAGGAAACGAGAATGACGAATCGGCCGAAGAAGACGGGAAACATCTCGAAACGGCCCGGCAACATCGGCTGCAGCGATTCGCGCACGATCTCCAGCATGGTGTATTCGACCAGCGGCTGGTCGTTGTCGGGATATTTGGCGGCAAACAGCGGCAGTGCGTCGACCTGGCAGACGAGCGCCAGATAATGGTCGCCGTCCAGCGCGATGCCGATCGCAGCGCCCCGCTGCTTGATTTCCTGAGGGTCCGTCAAGACGGAGGTAAGCAGCTGCTGGAAAAAATGCCTGCGCAGCGGATTGCGGTTCGATTCCAACAGGCGCTGCTCGCGGGTGCGGGTCTCGCTCCAGCTGATCTCCTTCGCCAGCTCGATGGAGACGCGCTCCAGCGCCGCTTTCGTCTCCCCCAGATCGATCGGCGATTTCAGAAGATAGCCGAACGCGCCTTTGGCCATCGCTTTCTGGGCGTATTCGAATTCTCTATGCGCGGTCAGCATGATGCTTTTCGTATTCGGATAGGCCGCGGTCATATGGTCGAGCAGCGCGAAGCCGTCCATGACCGGCATCGTGATGTCGATCAGCGCCACGTCGGGCCTAAGTAAGCCGCACAACTCCAGCGCGTCGGCGCCGTTCTCGGCTTCGCCGACAATTTGGCAATTCCATTCCTCCCAGGGAAAGCTCTTGCGAATATGCGCCCTGGCAAGCGGTTCGTCGTCGACCAGCAGGATTCGTTTCATGGATGCTCCGCTCCTTCTCATGGGGTTGTAATCAATTCGAGAGGAGCGAGCGGCACTCGGATGACGATGCGCGTACCCCGCTTCTCCTCGCTGTTGATGTCGATGCTGTATGCGCTGCCGAACATCAGACTCAGCCGTTCGTGAACGTTCAGCATGCCGATGTGCTCGCCGGCTTGCCTGGCCATCGCCCCTTTATGCGTGCGCTCCACCAGCTCGCTTAAAGCCTGCTCGCTCATGCCGATGCCGGTATCCTCGATCAGCAGCTCCCAATGCTCCTCTTCCGCTACAGCGCCGATGAACAGCAGTCCGTCATCTTTGGAGGGAACCAGACCGTGGAAGATGGCGTTCTCGATCAAGGGTTGTAAAATGAATTTGGGAAGCAGTTTATCCAGCGCGGGCGGATCGATATCCGTCTCGAGCCTGAATTTGCCGGGGTAGCGGCTTTGCATGAGTTGGACGTAATTCTCGATCGCCTTCAGCTCTTCCCATAAGGTCACGGGCTCCGGCGAGGCATCCAGCGTATAATGCAGTTGACTCGTCAGCGTCTGGATAAGCCGGTCCATCTGCTCGGCCTGTCCCTGCCTGCCCATCATGCTGATCGTATTGAGCGTATTGTAGAGAAAATGCGGCTTGATCTGCATATGCAGCGCCTTGAAATCGGACCGCTTCTTCTGCCGCTCCGTTTCCTTCAGCTCATGGATGAGCTCGCCGATTCGTTTGGTCATTTTATTGAAATGCATCGCCAGAAAACCGATCTCGTCTTGACGGTTCAGACGCACCTCGGAATTCAGGTTGCCCGCGCTCACTTCGTTGATGGAGGCGGCGATTTTGCGGATGGGTCGGCTGATTAAGCTGGAAATGAGAAACGAGAGCGCCGCCGACAGCAGCAGGGAGGCAAGCGCCAGCCACCACGAGAGCCGGACGGAATAATCGAGCGGCTGCAGCAGGTCGCTCTTGTTCATGATCCAAACCATCTGCCAGCCGGTGATTTCGTTGAGACCGCGGGTCGCGATAATTTGCTTGCCTGCAGAATCCTTCGCCTCCGTCTGAATCCAGTCGCGCCGGAACAGCGAGGGCTCCATGCCGCTCAGCGAGAAGACGTGCGCGCGGTAATCGTAGTTCATGTAAGGCTCTGTGCCGTAGACGGGTTTGCGCTGGCTGTCGAGCAGAAGCAGCTGGCCGTTCGCAACGGGATTATCGTTCGGGAGCATCTCCCGGTACAGGTTCGCGAGATCGACGTCGAATAGGATCGTAATGCGTTTGCCGGAATCGGAACGAATGAACATCGCCGACGTCAGCGTATGCCCCGAAGTATTGGAGAAGTAAGGACCGATCCAATAAATGCGGTTAAATTCGCTCATGCCCGCCAGCTCGTCCATCAAATACGCGTTCTTCGGCAGATCCCAGCTGTTGAGGGATGTGCTTGCCAGCACCTCGCGGCCGGACAGCACATGGATATTGCTGACGTTGGGGATGTAATAAATCAGATTGTTGTTCAGCCATTGGTCGATCTGGTCGTAACGTTCTTCGGCGAACCGGGTATCATGCGCGATGGTCAGCAGGTTGGTGCGGATATGCTGCAGATTCATCTCCAAATAGCTGTCCGCCTTTTGCACCATCTGCACGGCGTAGTTCATTTGCGAATCGATGAGAATGCCGGAGGAGTATTTATGGTAGGAGTAGCCGAGCAGCAAGATCAGCGATTCGAAGCAGACCAGCGTGATGAGAAAGACCTTCGGCGTAATTTGCATTTTCCTGAGCCATCTCAATGGCGGTTTGGGCATGGGCGGTCTCCTTATGCGGGATACCGTTATTATAATAAGAAATCGTCGATCGCAGGCGGAAAAAGCGAGATTGTTCAACTTTTCGCGGCATAGTGGAAGGTTGACGGATGCCGCGCCGCAGGCAAATAAAAAGGAAGCGGCATCCGTCAGACGCCGCTTCCTTTCATTTTGGCCAAAAAGGAGGAGATCGCGTAATAAGCGGCTCCCCGCACGGCGGATTTCTCGCCCTGCTCCGCGAACAGCACGCTCAGCTTGCGCCGGTGATGCGCGAGCGCCCGGCCGGCGACGGTACGCTGAACAGCCTCGCCGATCCACGCTTCCGCGCGGCGCATCTCGTTGCCGATGATGACGACGTCGGGATTGAATACGTTGACGATGTTCGCGATGCCGACGCCGAGCGCTTCCCCGATGCGTTCGAACAGCGCGGCGACGTCTTCGCGGCCCTGGGCGGCCGCCTCCAGCAGGCCGTCGAGATCGTGGAAGCCGAGCGGTCCGGCCTGCTCCAGCAGCGCGTTCTCCGACGCGTACAGCTCCCAGCAGCCGCGGTTGCCGCAGCGGCACGGCTTGCCGTCCGCATGGATGGAGAGATGGCCGAGCTCGCCGGAGAAACCGCCCGAGCCTTTGTACAGCTCCTTGTTCAGGATCATGCCGGTGCCGATGCCGATGCCGGCGCTGACGTAGATCTGATTGGCGATTCCGCGGCCGGCGCCGTAGCGCTGCTCGCCTTGGGCGCCGGCGTTCGCCTCGTTGTCTATCGTGACGGGCACGCCGAAGCGTTCCTCCACGATCGCGCGCAAGGGCACTTCCGTCCAGGACAAATTCGGCGCGAAGAGAATCGTCCCGTCTTCGTTCACGAGGCCCGGGACGCCGATGCCGACGCCGACCATGCCGTAGGGGCAGGGAGGGATCTCGTTACGCAGGTCCTCGATGCAGGCGAGCAATTGCGGAACGACGCTCTCCGCGTCATGCGCTTTCAGCACGATGCGCCGTTCCGCCACGACGCAGCCTTCCAGATCCGTGAGGATGCCGCGGATGTAATTGACGCCGAGGTCGATGCCGACCGCATGGCCCGACCGCGACCGGAACTGCAGCAGGTTCGGCTTGCGGCCGCCGCTGGATTCGCCGGGACCGAGGTCGAGCACGAGATGGCTGTCGATCAGATCCTGCACGAGGCTCGACACGGTCGCTTTGTTCAGCCCGGTGCGTTCCGAGATTTGAGCCCGCGAGAGCGGCGCGTAGCGAAGCACGGCGTCCAATACGATGGCGGTATTCATTTTCTTGACGAGCGACAAATCTCCGGTTTGCTTCATATTGCTTGGTTTCCTCCGCTGCCGTGATGATATGGGTACGATTGTACCACGCGAATGTCCAGGTTGCCAGAAGGCGGGGCGACTTTCAAAAAACTTACTTTGTTTACTAGACAAACAAAGTTTGGCGATGCTAGAATGGTCGTAAGAACGTTTTCAAAAAAAGCGCCGCTTCGCGCGGCCACACTTTTGGAGGGATTACATTACATGGCATACTTCAAAAACATCGGCAACATCGCTTACGAAGGCAAAGGCTCCGACAATCCGCTCGCATTCAAACACTATAATCCGCAAGAAATCGTCCTCGGCAAACCGATGGAAGAGCATCTGCGTTTCGCGGTCGCGTACTGGCATACGTTCACGGCTTCCGGCGCCGATCCGTTCGGCGTAGGCACGGCGGTCCGCGGATGGGACAGCGCGAACGAGATGGATCAAGCGAAGATGCGCGTCGAAGCGAACTTCGAATTCCTGAGCAAGATCGGCATCCCGTACTACTGCTTCCATGACCGCGACATCGCGCCGGAAGGCAGCTCGCTCGCCGAGACGAACAAGAACCTCGACGTCATCGTCGACCTGCTCGAAGAAGGCATGAAAGCCTCCGGCGCGAAGCTGCTCTGGAACACGGCGAACATGTTCACGAATCCGCGCTTCGTGCACGGCGCGGGCACGACGTCCAACGCCGACGTCTATGCTTACGCAGGCGCTCAACTGAAGAAGAGCCTGGAGATCGGCAAACGCCTCGGCGCCGAGAACTACGTCTTCTGGGGCGGCCGCGAAGGCTACGAGACGCTGCTTAACACCGATATGGCGCTCGAGCTCGACAATCTGGCACGCCTGTTCCATATGGCGATCGCCTATTCCAAGGAAATCGGCTTCGGCGCGCAATTCCTGATCGAGCCTAAGCCGAAAGAGCCGACGAAGCACCAATACGACTTCGACGCGGCGACGACGATCGCGTTCCTGCAGAAATACGACCTGAAGGATTACTTCAAGCTGAACCTGGAAGCCAACCACGCGACGCTCGCCGGCCACACGTTCGAGCACGAGATCCGCGTGGCGGCCATCAACGGCATGCTGGGCTCGCTCGACGCGAACCAAGGCGACCTGCTGCTCGGCTGGGATACGGACGAATTCCCGACCGACCTCTTCTCCACGACGCTGACGATGTACGAAGTGCTGAAAGCAGGCGGCCTGGGCAAAGGCGGCGTCAACTTCGACGCCAAAGTACGCCGCGGTTCCTTCGAGGACGAGGATCTCTTTCTGGCCCACATCGCCGGCATGGACACGTACGCTTGGGGCCTCAAAGCCGCGGCCAAGCTGATCGAAGAGAACGTTATCGACGGCTTCGTGGACAACCGCTACCGCAGCTTCAAGGAAGGCATCGGCGCCGAGATCGTCTCCGGCCGCGCCACGCTGGCGTCGCTTGAGCAGTACGCGCTGCAAAACAACGTCATCAAGAACGAATCCGGCCGCCTGGAACGGATCAAACTGCAGCTGAACGAAATCATCTACAGCGTCTAAGAGGAGGCCTTTGATTCCATGTCATACGTCATCGGCGTCGACTTAGGCACAAGCGCGGTGAAGGTGCTGCTTCTGGACAGAAGCGGCACGGTCGCGGCGGAAGCTTCGCGCGACTATCCGCTGTTTCACGAGCATTCCGGCTGGAGCGAGCAGCGGCCGGACGATTGGGTGAACGGCACGGTCGAGGCGCTTCGCGAGCTCGCGGAACGCTCCGGCGTGTCCCCGGACGAGATCGAAGGGCTGAGCTTCTCGGGCCAAATGCACGGCCTCGTCCTGCTCGACGCGGCAGGCGATCCCGTTCGCAACGCGATTCTGTGGAACGACACGCGCACGACCGCGGAATGCCGCGAGATCGAGTCGCTGGTCGGCAAGGACCGGCTGCTCACGATCACGCGCAACCCGGCGCTCGAAGGTTTCACGCTGCCGAAGATTCTGTGGGTGCGCAAGCACGAGCCTGAAGTCTTCGCGCGCGCCGTCTCGTTCCTGCTGCCGAAGGATTACCTTCGCTACCGGCTGACGGGCGCGCTGCATATGGATTATTCCGATGCGGCGGGCACGCTGCTGCTGGACGTGGCGAACAAACGCTGGAGCGGCGAGGTGCTGGAGGCGGTCTCGCTGCCGGCCTCGTTCGCTCCGCCGCTGGTCGAGTCGCAAGCGCTGACGGGCACGCTCCTTCCGGAGCGGGCGGCGGCAGCGGGGCTGAACGCGGACACGAAGGTGTTCGCGGGCGGCGCGGACAATGCCTGCGGCGCGATCGGATCCGGCATTCTGCAGGAAGGGCTGACGATGTGCAGCATCGGCACTTCCGGCGTCATTCTTTCTTATGAAGCGACGAGCGGCAACGATTTCCGCGGCAAGGTGCATTTCTTCAACCACGGCAAGGAGAACGCGTTCTATGCCATGGGCGTGACGCTGGCCGCGGGGTACAGCCTCAGCTGGTTCAAGCAAACGTTCGCCAAGGGCGAGTCGTTCGACGAGCTGCTGCAGGGCGTCGGCGACGTCAAGCCCGGCGCGAAAGGGCTGCTGTTCACGCCTTACCTCGTCGGCGAACGGACGCCGCACGCGGATTCCGTCATTCGCGGCAGCTTCATCGGCATCGACGGCTCGCACGAGCGGGTGCATTTCGC
Organism: Paenibacillus sp. J22P277; assembly: GCF_059383675.1. Classification (NCBI taxonomy): domain Bacteria; kingdom Bacillati; phylum Bacillota; class Bacilli; order Caryophanales; family Paenibacillaceae; genus Paenibacillus; species Paenibacillus sp. J22P277. The sequence goes on along the minus strand of NZ_JBXENS010000004.1, from coordinate 539,466 downwards.
CCGCGCGGTCATGGAAGGCATCACGTTCTCGTTGAACGAGTCGGTGGACATGTTCCGCCAAGCCGGCAAGACGGTCGACACGATCATCTCCATCGGCGGCGGCGCGTCCAATCCGGTATGGCTGCAGATGCAGGCGGACATCTTCAATGCCGACGTCGTTTCCCTGGAGAACGAGCAGGGACCGGGCCTTGGCGCGGCGATGCTGGCGGCGTGCGGCTGCGGCTGGTTCGACAGTCTCGAGGCGTGCGCGGAGCTGTTCGTGAAGCGGGCATCGGTGTACAAGCCGGATCCGGCCGCGGTGGACGCGTACAGCGGGCTGTTCCGCATCTACCAGGACGTGTACGCTTCGACGCGGGCATTGAACGAAGGATTGCAGGCGTACCGGAATTCGTGATTTTCGAAGCGCGAATTTCAAGTTGTGTTTGCAAGTGATGCGTTGCGCATTGATTAAGCACTGATTAAGCACTGATTAAGCACTGATTAAGCACTGATTAAGCACTGATTAAGCACTGGCTGATTGGCCGTTCTCCTTCGGGGGAACGGCTTTTTGTGCTGCTCGGAGGAATGGGAAGAGGTTACAAGCGACAGGTAATCTAACATAATAAATGCAACGAAAGTTTAATTTTTTAAATAAACATAGTTCCATCGCACTAAAAGTTAGTATAAAATCGAATCTATCAGCCGGAGTGACGGTCCGATCGAATGCAAGATATCCGAACATCATCGTTATCCGGCATTTTAGCTGACATCAATCTATCTTCGACAAAGGCGGGAACGACATGGGGAAACCGTTAGTAAAGCGCAAGTGGACGGTCGGCGCCAAGCTAATGGCGGCATTTATGAGCGTGCTGCTGCTGCTCGCCGCCAACGGCGCCATCAGCTTCGCGACGATGGCCAAGATGAAGGAAACGAACGGCGATTTGGCGGGCAAGTGGGTCGTCGGAGCGGAGACGATCAACGGCATCAATTATTTGACCGAGCACTCCATGACCTTGCAGTACAGGTTGATTACGGAACAGAACGCCAGCCTGAAGAAACAATACCTGTCGGACGCGGAAGCGACGATGGAGAAGATTCATGCAAGCTTCGATACATACGAGTCTTTATTGGACGCCGGCGATGCGGCCGAAAACGAGCTGTTCGCCAAGCTCGTGGCCGCTTGGAAGGAATACGAGGACGATTACGATCGGCTCGCAGCGGATGCAGGCAAGCCGATGGCGGCCGAACAAGCCGAATCCTACCGGAAGGCATCCGAGAGTTCCTTCGCGGCGCTGCAAAACAACCTGGACTATCTCGTGCTCAACAACCACAGCGGCGCGCAGGAGGCGAAGAGCAAGAGCGAGAAGCTGAGCTCGCAGTCCACGATCGCGATTCTGGCCGCGCTTGCCGCAGGCATCGTGCTGGTCGTGCTGCTCACCGGCTACGTACGCCATGCGATCGCGAAGCCGATCCGGCTGGCGGCCCTCGTCGTCGACGAAGTGGCCGGCGGGAATCTGCGGGCGGTCGTGCCGGCGATTCGGAACCGGGACGAGATCGGCGGTTTGTTCGCATCGCTGCAGTCGATGCTGGCGCAGCTGCGCTCGGCGATGCAGGGCGTACAGGAAGCATCCGCGGATATCGCGTCCTCGTCGCGCCAGATGCTGGCGGTGTCCGAGCAGAACGCCGGCTCTTCTCAACAGGCCGCGGAGGCCGTGCAAGGCATGGCGGAAGGGACCGAGCTCGCGCTATCGCAATTCGGGGAAGTCAGCAGGACGTCCGGGGATCTCGGCATGGGGATCAACCGAATCGCGGAATCGACGTCCGTCGTCGCTTCGTTGTCGGCGGACGCCAGCAGGCAGGCGCTGATCGGACGCGAAGCGGTGAACGACGCCGTTCTTCGCATGGCTGCCGTCAACGACAGCGTGCGAGTCGCGGTCGGCCAAGTCGGCCGGCTGGAGGCGCATTCGCGAACGATCGGCGTCATTTCGCAGCTGATCGGCAACGTCTCGAAGCAGACGAACCTGCTGGCGCTCAACGCGGCGATCGAAGCGGCGCGGGCTGGCGAGCACGGCAAGGGCTTCGCGGTCGTGGCGGACGAGGTGCGCAAGCTTGCGCAGCAAACGTCGGAAGCCGTCTTGGAGATCGGGCGGATCATCGATCAGATCGCGGCGGATACGCGCGATACGGCCAAGCAAATGCGGGAAAGCGCGAAAGAAGCGGAGGCCGGCGTGTTCTCCGTGCGCGAGGCCGGCGCGTCGTTCACTAGCATCGCCGAAGCCTCGGAACGGGTATCGGGCCAAATGCGGGAGGTTGCTGCCGCGTCCGGGGAGATGGCAGCGGGTTCGCAGCAGCTGGTCGATGCGATGCTGCGCCTGGAGGGATACGCGAAGCAAAGCTCGGAGACCGCGATGACGGTGGCCGCGACGACCGAGGAGCAGACCGCTTCGGCGGAGCAGATCGCCGTTTCGTCCCGTTCGTTAAGCCGGATCGCCGAACGGATGAACGAACTGGCAGGCGGCTTCAAGCTGTAGCATCGGCGGCCGGCTGCCGGCGAGCCGGACATGCCTTTGCCGCCGCGCGATCGGCCGTCTTCGCCGCGGTTTTGCGCGGCAGCATAAAAAACCTTCCCCTCCGCCGTCGAAGCGGAAGGGAAGGTTTCTCGTCGTTCCGTCGTAAAATTCGCGGCGGCGGGGATACGATGATCGATATGGCGTGCATGCCGGCTCATCGGCGCATGCAATTCAAGGCGCATGTCGTACATTCAAGAATTCGCCGCGCCGCCCGCGATCGGTTCTATCTACTTGTACGAGCTCCATATATCCGATGGCGCCACGCCGAGCTCGTCGGCGATCAATTGCGCGGTGAGCCGCTGCGGTTTTTTGATCTTGCCGTTGCGGATGTTGGAAATGGTCGTGAGCGAGATCTGGGTATTCTCGGCGAGCTGCGTGACGGATACGCGCTTCTCGAGCATGAGGAGCCTCAGTTTATAGGAAGAGTCCGCGACGTCCGCGGTCGCGTTCGATTCCTCGGACACGGCAGGGGGATCGGATGCTTCGGCGGTTTCCGTGTTCGGAACGGCCTCCATGGATAAGACCAGGATGGCAAAGCATCGGAACGATCCGTTCCCGCTGTAGAACGGCTTGACGATGGAGTGGACGTGGAACTGATCCTGGAACAGCTGGAGCGTGAATTTGAATTCCCCGGTTTCCTTGCTGAACAGCAGCCTCCGCAGCCCGTTGCGCACGCGCGCGCGGTCGGGCAAGGCGACGAATTGGTCGCTGTCCATGCGGGACAGCTCCAGCACGTCGTACGAGAGCGGGCCGCGGTAGCTGCGCATCGAGGTGACGGTGCCCGCGGTCGTGAGCAGCATGGAGACGATGGGATCGCGTTCGTAGGTCATTTCTTCGATCCATTTATGCTCCGACCGGTCGCGGATCGTGATCAAGACGAACGCATCTCGCGCGGCATGCATTTTTTTGGCATGGAGCTCCCCGAACAGCCGCGAATGCTTCGGCAGGGTGACCTGCGATTCGGCGAAGGCGTCCGAATTGCCGAGTGCAATGGAAGCGCATAACCTTTCGACGATCGGCCACAGCGGATGATTGCCGTCGAGCGGGAGCGAAGAAAGTTCGAGCCCGATCAGCTGATTGCCGGCGTAGCCCGTCATCGTATAGAAGGCCGTATTGCAAGCATAGATGAAGCGTTTGCCTTGATAGGTTCGAACGACCGTCACCGCATCCGGAGAATAAGCGAAAAGATCCACCATCATCTTCAGCACCTCAGCTCAAATTGTCGCTTTATTATAGCACATTAACGCATTCGGTAGGGTTAATGAATACGAGGGCCGCGGCCGGTTCGAGGAGGCCCGAATCCGGTATGGCGGGTGCGCTAAAAGGGTACGCTATGCGGGTATGGAACCTATTAGCCGATAAGGGTGAGACGATTTGCAAAACGATACCGCATTGTTGTTTCAATTCGCCGATTCGCGAACCGCGTCGCTTGCATGCGATACGTTTGAGGAACTGGGCTACGACCCCGTCTTCCAGCAAGACAATGAAGTGCATATCCATATGCTCGGGGACGATCTGACCTCGGCGCTGGAGATCGCCCAGGCGCACGGGGGGCAGTTGGCCGTCCAATCCTCCATTCCGGATATCGTGCTGACGAACGAGCTCTACCGGATGGAAAACATCACGATACCCGCGCATGTCGTGAACGAGGATTGGATCGCCCAGGAAGAGACGGCCGGCAGCCTGCGCAACCGGGATGACGATGCGGCGGCGGAAGACGATTTCTTTCCGGACGACGGGTCGTACGGGTATTTTTCCGGCGACGTGCACATTTGAACGCAAAAGAAGGCCGACGGAAGGCAGCTGCCGCCCTTCGGCCTTCTCTTCTATTCACTATAGCCGAAGCGCCGCATGGCTTCCGGCCGCATAGCCCGTCGAGAACGCCGCCGTGATGTTATACCCGCCGGTATAGCCGTGAATATCCAGCACCTCTCCGCAGAAATACAACCCCCGCATCAGCTTCGACTGCATCGTCTTGGGATCGACTTCCTTCAGGTTCACGCCGCCGCCGGTGACGAAAGCATCCTCCAGCTTCAGCGTGCCGTAAGCCCGCATCGGGAAGGCTTTAATCAGCTTCGCGAGGCCGAGCCAAGCCTGCTTCGGAATATTGTCGTACGTCAACTGCTCGTCCAAGCCGGCTTCCTTCAATAATAGAGGCACCATCCGCTCGGGCAAATATCCCTTAAGCACGTTTTTGACCGTTTTCTTCGGATCCGCTTGAACCAGCCCGAGCGATTCGCCGTAGACTTCGTCCGCGCTTCGGTCCGGCAGCAGGTCGATCGTCAGCAGCGCGTTGCGGGCATCGCCTTTCTTCAGCTCCTTGACGACGAATTGACTGCAGCGCAGCGCGATGGGGCCGGATACGCCGAAATGGGTGAATATCATGTCGCCGCGATGTTCCGTCACGCGTTTGCCCTTCGCGTTCCAGACGGAGAGCGCGACGTCGCGGAGCGACAGCCCCTGCAGCTCTTTGCTCTGGATGAACGGTTCGTTGGACGTGATCGGCACTTCCGTCGGGAACAGCTCCGTAATGGAGTGGCCGGCCTTCTCCGCCCAGGGATAACCGTCGCCGGTCGAACCGGTATGGGGCACGGATTTGCCGCCGGTCGCGATGACGACGCTCCGGCAGTCGACCGTTTCGCCCGATTCGAGCGCCACGCCGCTCACCTGCCCGCCGGCGTATACGATATGGCTTGCCGGCGCATTCACCCGAATCTCCACCCCCTGCTTCCGCACCTGGCGGACGAGCGCGTCGACGACGGTTTTCGCTTTGTCCGTGACCGGGAACATTCGGCCGTTGTCTTCTTCCTTCAGCGCGATGCCGAGCCCTTCGAAGAAGGCGATGATTTCTTTGTTCCCGAAGCCCGAGAGCGCGCTGTACAAGAAGCGGCCGTTGCCCGGGATGTTCTTGATCAATTCGTCCAATTCCTTGTTGTTGGTGACGTTGCAGCGGCCGCCGCCGGATATGCCGAGCTTGCGCCCCAGCTTGTCCCCTTTGTCCAGCAGCAGCACCCTTGCCCCGTGCTTGCTGGCGGCAATCCCGGCCATGAGCCCGGCAGAGCCGCCTCCTATGATAACGACCTCGTAATTCACTGGTTTCTCCTCGGTTTTCGCTCGATTTGGCATGGCATGACGCCGTTATCTATCATACTATCCAGTTCGGAGAGCGTCTACTCGGCGCAGCGGGCTTTCCGATACACCAAATTTCAAATATGGGAGAATAATCCATAGTTCGTTTATCGTCTAAACAAACCGGAAAGACATTGTAAAATAGATAGACCTATGATTTAATCGGATTAACAGATAAACAAAGATATACATTAACTGGGTTTCTTCTGAAGGGTGGGACTCATTTTGTGTGGAAGTTGATTCTTTTGCAGTTCATTTTAGCCCTGCTGCCGGTATTTATTTTTCAATTCTGGTATGACTACTCGAAACCACGCAAAAGAGTACCTTACCTCCTGACCGTTTTTTGCGGCGCCTGCGTGCTGCTCGGCATTGCGGCTTGCATCGAAGTAAAGGGGTTCGACCTGGACTACCTCTACGCGCAATTGATCCTGGGCTCCTTGTACGGAGGCGGCTGGGTCACGCTGGCGTTGACGGTCATCTACCTGGCTTCCGAACAGCTGATGATGGAAGGCAGCTGGGGCTGGATCGAGATGGCGGGGACCCTGTTATTCATCATTCCGATTATTTCCATGTACAATCAAGGCTTTCATCAGTTGAGCCGCCGGTCCAAATACCGGGTCGTGCTCGGATTGACGGCGCTGCTGCTGTTGATCAAATGCTGCGCGTTCATGAATTTCGTCTACGTGGCGTACCCCGATTTGCATGCCGCGGATTACTACGCGATCTTGGCCCATCAATTGGCTTATTTTATCGTCATGGTCCTGGCGTTGGCCTGCTCGGAGCATTTCATCCAGCATCAGAACGTGAATTACCGGCTGCATCAGATCTCGAACAGCTTCCGCATCGAGGTGCAGAAGCTGCAGCAATTCATCGACGAAACGCCGCTCGGCGTTATCTTCGTCGATGCGGGCGGGACGATCACGCATATCAACGAGATGGCCATTCATCTATTAAAGGAAAAAGTGGGCGGCAAACAGCGCAACGAGCTGCTCGGCCAGCCGTTTACGATCATGTACGACCACATCGAGAAGGACGTGATCGGGCGGTTGCTGTATCAAGCGCTGAACGGTCATAAGATCACGACGGAATACGTCCAGGAGCAGGGCAAGATCTACGTGAATTCCGGTATTTGCGTGCGCGATATGCAGAACGACGAAATCATCGGCGCGGCGATCATCGCCCACGATATTACGGAGCTGAACCGATTGCGCGACGAGGTCGGGCGGATGGAACGCCTCAGCCTCGTCGGCCAGATGGCGGCCAGCATCACGCACGAGATCCGCAACCCGATGGCGGTCATCCGCGGCTTCGTGCAGCTGATGCGGGAACGCAGCCCGGATCATCAGAAGGAATATTACCGTATCGTCATGGAAGAGCTCGACCGGGCGAACAGCATCATCAGCGACTTCTTGTCCTTGGCCCAGAACCGGGTCATCGAGAAAGACAGCCGGGCGCTGCACGATATCATCAACGAGATTCTGCCGCTGCTGTGGGCGGATGCCAACATGCGGGGACAGGTGCTGGAGCTCAAGCTGGCCGACGAGCTTCCCATGCTGCTCTTGAACGAGAAAGAAATGAAGCAGCTGATACTGAACTTGGCCCGGAACGGCATGGAAGCCATGAATCAGCACGGCGTGCTAACATTGGAAACGTCTACATACGAGCATTACGTGGAGCTGCGCGTCAGCGACACGGGAAGCGGCATTCCGAAGGAAAAGCTCGAGCATCTGTTCGAGCCGTTCTATACGACGAAGTCGCACGGAACCGGACTCGGCCTGCCGCTCTGCCTCAGCATCATGGAACGCCATGGCGGCATCATCCAGGTGGATACCACGGAAGGCGCGGGGACGACCTTCGTCGTCCGTTTCGACCGGAACCGGAACGCCTACGAAGCGGCGGCGGCGCTCAGCAGGGCCTGACCACGCGCATTACATACCAAGCAAGACGGTTTACATACGGATAAGCGGAATTCCGCGCGCGCATACTACCTTTGGAAGGGGGTGCCAGCAGTGGAAAACCAGCGGCAATCACGCAATGCCTCCGGACCGGCAGCCAGCAAGAAGAAGCAGGGCAGCAAAGCGCCGGAGTCCGAGGGCTACGACAAAAAGCTAGACGGCCCCAATCGCCCTTCCATCTAAAGGGAGGAGCACGGGAATGAACGAACATTATTCAGATCGCGAACAACGCGAGGCGCAGATGAAAGGCCCGAGCGCCGGCGGCGACGATCCGGCGCTTGACCCGTACGAGATCGATTTTCTTCCCGAATTCCGCAGCGGACGCGGCCCTAGAGCGCCCTTCGTCAACGGCAGCGGCGTCGTCATCGGGGATCATATGTACGAATCGCCGCAGTCGCCGCTCGCCAACTGGACCGAGGACACCGATCCGGCCGCGATGGCGGGCAGCGAATGGGTGCATCCGTTCAAGGACGTCGGGTTTCTGACGAGCGAGAACCGGGATTATTTCGAACGGGGCATCGCGCCGCAAGGCGGCATCTTCACGCATGCCGACAAGGATGCGGCTTACGAAGCGGCCAACGACGGCGCTTCCGAGAATAAACCGTGAAGCATGAAGATCAGCAATCGGGCGCTGGCCGGATTGCTTTTTCTTTGCTTTCAATACGAGAGGGGGGTATAATAGAAATCAAAACGAAATCATAAGGAGCGATCACATATGTCGATGTCTTTCGAACGATACATGCTTGACATGATTCAACCCATGCGCGACGATCTGACACGTCTGGGAATCGAGGAACTGCGCACGCCGGAGGCGGTGGAAGAGAAGCTTCCGAACGCCGAAGGAACCGCGCTTGTCGTCATCAACTCCGTCTGCGGATGCGCCGCCGGCCAATGCCGTCCGGGCGTTGCCCAAGCGCTGCAAGCCGAGAAATTGCCTGACCACCTGTTCACCGTCTTCGCCGGCCAAGACAAGGAAGCCACGGCCAAAGCGCGCGAATACTTCGCGCCGTACCCGCCGTCTTCCCCGTCCATCGCGCTGTTCAAGGACGGCGAACTGGTTCATTTCATCGAGCGTCACCAGATCGAGAACCGTTCGGCGGCCGATATCGCGGCAGATCTCGCTTCCGCTTTCGACCGCTATTGCTAATAATGAAGAGGTGATAGGATGAGCTTGCAGGAACAGATCATTCAAGAGCTAGGCGTTAAGCCCGAAATCGATCCGCAGCAAGAGATTCGCAAACGGGTCGATTTCCTGAAAGACTATGTCCGCAAATCCGGGACGACCGGACTGCTGATCGCGATCAGCGGCGGCATCGACAGCGCGGTCGCGACGGGATTGTGCAAGCAGGCGACCGACGAGCTGAGCGAAGAGACGGGCAAGGAATATATGACGCTTGGCGTGTTCCAGCCGTATGGCGAGCAAGCGGATATCTCCGACAGCTACGCGGTCGCGGAAGCGTTCAACCTGAAGCATCGCGTCGAGACGAACATCCAGGAAGCGGTCGACGAGATCGCGCTGGAAGTCGAGCACGGCCTGAAGGCGATCGGCATTTCCCGGCATATCAGCCGCGGCGGCAAAGGCAACGTGAAGGCGCGGACCCGTATGGTGACGCAGTACGCGTTGGCATTCGAGCTCAACCTGCTCGTCGTCGGCACGGATCATGCGTCCGAAGCGATCACCGGCTTCTATACCAAATGGGGCGACGGCGCGGTCGACATTACGCCGCTCAGCACCTTGAACAAGCGCCAGGTTCGCCTGATCGCGGCAGCGCTCGGCGTGCCGGGCGCGGTCGTGACGAAGGCGCCGACCGCGGGATTATGGGAAGGCCAGACCGACGAGGACGAGCTCGGCATCACGTATGACGAGAACAGCGATTACCTCGAAGGCAAGGAAGTCAGCGACTCGGCCCGCGAGAAGCTGGAGAAGCAATATCTCAAAACCGCCCATAAACGGAACACGATTCCGGGCATTTAAAGGAATCGCATCGGTTGGGCGGGATTGCGCCCTTCGGCCACGGCCGGAGGGCGTTTTGCTTTTGCGCGCGGGTGGCTGGGTCAGGCATCTCGGGGCCGGGGGTCCGATTGGACTTCCTTCTGCAATCGGAATCGATTATTTGCTAGGATAGGATGTTGCCGCATACGTATATCCTATGCATGCATGCGGCGATGCTAGATGGAGAGACGTTGGACCCCATCCCATCGCGGGGCGGGCATGAGGCGCGCACGGCTTCAAGCCGGGGGGTCATTCGCGGCGACGGAGGAATTACGGTGGAACGAATAACGGATGGGCGCCGAGCGGCGTTATCGTCCGGGCAGGGCGGTTGATTCAATATGATACTGGGAATCGGACATGATCTCGCGTCGCTTGACCGGATAGAACGGATTCTGCACGGCGATGCCGGGATGCGTTTTCGGGAGCGGATCTTGACGGAACGCGAACGGGAGCTGGCTGCGGCTTCCGGCGGGAAGCGGCAGGTCGAATTCGTCGGCGGTCGGTTCGCCGCCAAGGAGGCCGTCTCCAAAGCCTTCGGCTGCGGCATCGGGGAGACGCTTTGTTTCCACGACATCGAAATCGACCGCGCGGCCGGTGGCAAGCCGGAGTGCCGCCTGAGCGACGAAGCATGGTCGCGGCTTGGCCTGCGGGGAGCGGATACCGCGATCCACGTATCCATCACGCATGACCATGCGCTGGCTTCCGCCTACGTGATCGTCGAACGGCTCGGCTGACGCCGCGTGCATATTCGCGTCACCTTTTGCCCATAATTGGAATACATAAGTAGCAATCCAGGGCAGGGGAGCGGATAGCGATGGCGCTGAGACCGGAGCTGTTGACAAAGGGGATATTCAGAAGCGGGCAGCTTGTTCCGCTGGACGGCATGTACGGGGATTTGTGGGGAAGCTGGCTGCCGCTATTGCAAGGCGAGACGTTTCCGCCGCATCGGGAAATGGGCGAGTCCAAATGGACGTACAAGGGCCCGCTCGGAATGGGCTTGCCGGAGTGGAAGCGGTCATCGTTCATTCGGCACGTCAAGGAACGGTAGACGGCTGGAGTGGCTGAAATAGCGGGCAGAAGTTAGCGAATACGGAATGTTATGGCTGACGAAGAAGACCCTTACGGGCACGCGCGGTGCGTGCCTCGTAAGGGTCTTTTGTTATTTTTTGGCGCTGAGCCAGGCAGCAAGCTCTTCGATTTGCGCATCGGACAACTTGCCGGAAAAGGCCGGCATTCCGCCGCCGCCCTGCTTGATCTGCGCCGTGATCTGGTCCTTGGTCATGCGCTTGCCGACCTTGGTCAGGTTGGTGGTTGCGCCCATGCGTCCTTGCAGGTCCGTGCCATGGCACGAAATGCAGTTGGATTTAAATGCTTGCGGCGTGTCGGCGGATCCGGCCGTCGTCTTCGATGACGAGCCGCAGCCTCCGAGCAGCAGCATAACCGCCGGGACAGCGAGGAGTAGGAAGCGCGTAGATCCGCGGGGGACGGAAGGAGTAGAATAGTTCGGCATGTTTTGCTCCAGCCTCCAATTAATGGATTTATTATCCAGTATAGGCCTTAATAAACATGAAATGCAACCGGAAGCACGGTGGTTCCTTTCGAAACAGTGCGTTATAATGAAGCATATTGTTCACGAGCTGGCGATAATTTAATCTTTTTTGATGATTGGGATGATTGGGACCGCAATGAAACTTACATACAAGACGATCATTCAGAATTATTTTCAACGTTTTCATGCCGAAGTGTCCATGGCGGCATTCTCGCGCACGAACCCGGGGCGCCATTCGCAATTAACTCCCGAATTTTACCGGTTCTGGCTTATTCAAGAAGGAAGCGGACGTCTGCAGGTCGGCGGCCGCTGGTTGGATATGGAACCGGGGCAGCTGCTGCTCATCCCCCCGGGCACGCTGCAGGCGTTCTCGGCGGAGCCGACCATGACCGTCGGCTTATACTGGTGCCATTTCCGCGCGGCGATCGGGGACATCGAGATGTTCGACTTGCTCAATCTGCCGATTTGCGTTATACCGGAAGAGCAGGAGAAAGAGCGGGTCGTCGTCTTGTTCCGCCAGTTGATCGAAGCGTACCGCTCGCCCCTGCTGACGAGGGAGCTGCGCATCCGGGCGGCGATGTTCGAGATGCTGGCCTGTTATTTGGAATGCGTTGGCATCGGCGAAACGTCGCTGCGCGAGGCCGAGCCGATCGAGAAGATCGACCGCGTGCTGGCGTACATCGAGGATCACCTGTCGGAGACGATCGCCGTGGAAGAGCTGGCCCGGCTCGCGTTTTTGCATCCGAACTATTTTATCGGGTATTTTAAAAATTTCGTCGGTTACGCCCCTGCGCAGTACGTTAATTTTCGCCGCTTGGAGCGCGCGAAAGTGCTGCTGCAGCAGAAAACGATCAGCATCTCCGAGGTTGCCCGGCAGGTCGGGATGCAGAATCATTACTTGTCCCGGTTGTTCAGGCAGTATACGGGGCTGACCCCGAGCCGTTACCGGCAAATTTATTATCAAGCTGCGCCAGGCGCCGATGCGGGCGCAGCGGAAGAGAGGGATTAGGCATGACAACCGAAGCGGCGGCTTACTTCAGCCGAGAGCTGCTGAGCTGGTACTTGGCCAACAAGCGCGATCTGCCATGGCGCATAAGCCGCGATCCGTACCGCGTATGGGTATCGGAAATCATGCTCCAGCAAACGAGAGTGGATACCGTCATTCCGTATTACGAACGGTTCATGGAGAAATTCCCGACGGCCGCGGCGCTGGCGTCCGCGCCCGAGCCGGAAGTGCTGAAGTGCTGGGAGGGCCTGGGCTATTATTCGCGGGCCCGCAATCTGCAGGCGGGCGCCCGCGAGGTGCTGGCCCGCCACGGAGGCGTCGTGCCCGACGATCGCGATGCCGTAGCCGCGCTTCGCGGCGTCGGACCTTACACCACCGGCGCCATCATGAGCATCGCGTTCAATCGGCCGGAGCCGGCCGTGGACGGCAACGTCATGCGCGTGCTGTCGCGGTATTTTTGCCTCGAGGACGATATCGCCAAGCCTTCGACTCGGATCGGCATCGAGAAGCTGGCGGCTTCGTTGATTCCGGAGGGGGCGGCCGGCGATTTCAATCAGGCGCTCATGGAGCTTGGCGCGCTGGTATGCACGCCGAAGTCGCCGGGCTGCCTGACCTGCCCGGTCATGATGCACTGCGAAGGAAGGATGGCCGGCAAGGAGCATAGCCTGCCGATCAAGACGAAAGCGAAGCCGCCGCGCCGGGAAACGCGGATCGCCGCGCTCATCGCCGGCAGCGGCGATCATGCCGGCAAGCTGCTCGCGCGCCGGCGGCCGGACAGCGGCCTGCTCGCGCAGATGTGGGAGCTGCCGCATGTGCTCGCGCCGCAGTCCGACGCGCTTGCGCCGGCGAAGCGCCGCGGACGCAAGGTCGCGGCGGCATCCGTCGCAGCCGCGCAGGAAGTCGCGGCTGCGATGGAATGGCCGCTGACCGCGTCGGATGCCGCGAGCGGCGCGGATGCGAGCGGAGCCGGGCACGCGACAGGGGCAGGAGTCGAGCCGCCGGACCGCCATGCGGCGATGGCCGATATCCTCAGCCGCGCCTTGTCGGCCGAGGACGGCCTGCTCGTTCGTCCCGTCTCCTGGTGGGGCGAGACGGATCATGTGTTCAGTCATATCGTCTGGGACATGCAGGTGTTCCGGGCGGAGTTCGGCTTCTGGCATGAGGCCGGAGTACGTGCCGCGGATCAATTAAAACTGGCGGCGGAAGCCTCGCCGTCATACGGGGAAGTATCCGCTCCGGAGAATTACGCATGGATCGGCCCGGAGGAGATGAAGACGTTGGCGTTTCCGAACGTATTCGTCCGTATCTTACAGGATTATTGGCGCGAACAGGATTAAGGCGCGCGAACAGTTCGCTCTGCCGAGGCCGCAGGCTTGCATCGGGCGGCAAGGAATCATACTTTTTGCTCGAACCGAGACGGAAGGGGAGACGATAACGTGAGCATGATGCTGGAACGATTGAAGCAGGAGAAAATCGTGGCGATATTCCGCGGCATCGAGGATCGGCATGCGGACGGGGCGGCGGAGGCGCTGCTCGCCGGCGGCATCTCGTTGATGGAGATCACGATGAATACGGAAGGAGCGGCCGGCATGATCGGCCGGTGGCTGGACAAGTACGGGACCCAAGCGGGGATCGGCGCGGGAACGGTACTCGACCTGGAGATGGCGAAGGAAGCGGTCGCGGCCGGCGCTCAGTTCCTGATCTCGCCGAACCTCGACGAATCGGTCGTCGAGTACGGCTTGAAGACCGGCGTGCCGGTATGGCCGGGCGTCATGACGCCGACGGAAATCGTGCGCGCGTGGAAAGCCGGCGCGGAAGCGGTCAAGATATTCCCGATGGGCTCGCTCGGCTTGAAATACTTGACGGAGATCCGCGCGCCGCTGGACCGCATCCCGATGCTTGCCACCGGCGGCGTGGACCTCGACAACATCGCCGACTACTTCAAGGCCGGCGCCTGCGCGGTCGGCATGGGCAGCAAGCTCGTCGACCTGGAGTGGGTGAGAAGCGGGCGGTTCGATCTGCTGACCGAACGCGCCAGGAAGTTCGTCGAGGCGGCAAAGTCGATCTGACCGCTAACTGACAAACGCGGATTAGTAAAATCTGTTAGGTTTTTGTATGGAAAGCGCGGCTGCGGCCGCGCTCTTTTTTTATGCCTCCCTATCGGCGACGGCCTATAAAAACAAAGAGGCCTGCGGCATATCCGCAGGCGCAAGAGAGAAAATATATAATAAAGGGGGGTCATGTGTTTATTATAGGGCCTATTTATGAAAGGAACATGAAGGAAATATTACAATTCCATTACAGAGGCTGGAAATTCGATTAAGGTTCTCTCATATGATGAGAGAAAATAAAGTTCTTTAATCGAATTTAATGAATGGAGGAAATAAGCCGGATCGTAAAATAAAAGATCTTTAATAAATAATAACGCAGCCAAGGCGTATCTGACGCCGTGAAACATCACGGGTTGGGACACGGCATGGTAGAAGCCGGACCGCACGCGGATAAATTGAAGGAGTCTGCTCTTGCATTCGGTGACACCTACTTAATCATCTCTTGGTTTGCTATTTTGCGGCGCGGTGCTGGCATTATTCCTTCGCAAGCCCCGCTCGGCAGGTTAAACTAGCAAACTCTGATATCCCTTCCTTGTTGAGGTATGGCGCCATGCGAGGTTCGATCAAGCGAAGACGCGTTGTACTTCATGATCAACCTTGCGCTTGGCGGGGGATGGCCGATCGATCTTGCGAGATACAACAATCAAGTTGATATGTTTGTCGAGTATGTCCGCGTATTCCAATAAAGAACGCGAATGCAAGAAAGCCGCCGGCGCTCGAGCGCCGGCGGCTTTCTTTGTGATCAGCTGTCGTAATACTGCCCAGGAGTCGTCCTAAATTAATATTCGGCGAAGGGCAAAGGGGTCATTTATTATTGGTTATCCTGCCATTAACAAAACTTTAATAGTTTAAAGCGTTGACCTGGCAGATCGTTTTCGATTAATCTGAAATGTTCCGGGTTAGCCGCTGTCTCTTGCGATTAACGATGGAACGTTGGAGTTAGCCGCGCAAGTCACGGGACTTGACTTAGAGCATAGCTGAACACGATGGGAGGTGATAAGAAACCCGCGTCAATCGAAGTTACCTGGAAGAGTTAACGATGAACGGGTGAACGAGCCGGAACGATGATTAACGAAACTTTAACAGATTAAAGCGTTGATTTGACAGATAGTTTCGATTATTCTGAAAGGCTCTGGATTAGTCGCTGTCGCTTGCGATCAACTGCAGAACGTTGGAATTATTCGCGCAAGTCACGGGACTTGACTTAGAGCATAACTGAACACGATGAGAGGTGATAGGAAAACCGCGTCGAGCGAAGACGGCCGGTTCAAGCGGCTGCCGCGAAGGGTCACCAAGGTAGAGTGCGACGAAAGGCTAGAATTCATGAGGAGGTACCAACATGGGAAAGTTTGCATGGAGGAAGACGAAGTGGGCGAAGAGGGCTTTGTTCGCCGTTGCGGCGGTGCCGCTGGTTGCCGGATTAACAAGCGGGCTGAAGCCGGCTTACGCCGAGGGGCCGAGCAATCCGGCGCCTGTCATCAATGCGACGGTCGTCAATGAGAACGCGGGCAAAAAGGTGCTGTTCGACAATACGCACGGCCAAACGGCGGGAGCGGCCGACTGGGTCATCGACGGGGGCTTTTCGGATTTCGGCCAGGCGCTAGCGAACGACGGTTACTACGTGAAGGAATTGCGCAAGACTACCGCAATTACGTTAGACGATTTGAACGATTATAACGTGTTCGTTGTCTCGGAGCCGAATATTCCGTTCAAGACGAGCGAGCAGGCCGCGATGAAACAATACGTCGAGGAAGGCGGAAGCATCTTCTTCATCGGCGACCATTATAACTCGGACCGCAACAAGAATCGGTGGGACGGCTCGGAGGCGATCAACGGATACCGCCGCGGGGCATGGGAGGATCCGACGAAAGGAATGTCCGCGGATGAGCGCGGCTCGGCCGCCATGCAAGGCGTCGCCAGCTCCGACTGGCTGGCGGATAATTTCGGCCTAAGATTCCGTTACAACGCGCTGGGCGACATTAATGCGAATCAGATCGTGTCTCCCGACCAGGCTTTCGACATCACGCAAGGCGTCTCGACCGTAGCGATGCATGCCGGCTCGACGCTGGCCATCCTCGATCCGACCAAGGCCAAAGGAGTCGTATATCTGCCGCAAACGAACGAAGCGTGGGCAAGCGCGGTCGATCAAGGCGTCTATGACGGAGGCGGCGTGGCCGAAGGCCCGTTCGCTGCCGTATCCAAGCTGGGCGAAGGCAAAGCCGCCTTTATCGGCGATTCGTCGCCGGTGGAGGACGCCACTCCGAAATATCTCGGCGAGGAATCGGGCACGCGCAAGACGACGTACGACGGATTCAAGGAGCAGGACGACGGGGTGTTTTTGGTGAACATGGTCAATTGGCTGTCCAACCGGGAGAGCTATACCGGTTTCGATCAAGTCGACGGCCTGCAGCTCGACCAGCCGACAGCGCTGCTGCCTTCCGAATCGCCCGCGGCGTCGACGGAGCCGCAATCGGAGCCATGGTCCAACCCGTCTGCCAGCTACAAATGGTATGACCAATCGACCTTCAAGCCGGGCTCTTACGGCGGCCCCGCAAGCACCGCGAACGCGGCGTACAGCTTCGTTCATCAGGAACAGCTGCCGAACAACGCAGCCGAGTTTCAAATTCGCGTCGTTGCGGACAATATGCCTGCCAATACGACGGCATCCGGCTTTAGTGCCGGCGTCTACTCGGTGAACGGCGGGGCGCAGATCGCGCAGGTTCAGAACGACGACGGCACCTGGCCGACAAGTTACGGCTACAGCGTTCCGTTCAGCTTGACTTCGAACGGCACGGGCCATGCTTACAAGGATTTGACGGTCCGGATCAAGGCGGGAACGACCGGCGCGGCGAACCTCCGCTTCAGACAGAACGGCACTAACCTGCTGACGCAATCCGTTACGCTCGCGAATGTGCCTGCAGAGCAGCTGCCCGAAGAGGAAGGCCCGATTCCCGCGACCGTCTCGATCGCGGAAGCCCGCACGAAGGCGGCAGGAACGACCGTCACCGTGGAAGGCGTCGTTACAACCGAGCCGGGCGCTTTCGGCGGACAAGCCTTTTATCTTCAAAATGTGGATGGCGGCGGCATCTACGTGTTCCAGAGCGCAAGCGGCTTTCATAAGGGAGATGTCGTGAAGGTTACGGGTCAGACGGCCTTATTCAATACGGAAATGGAGCTTGGCACTATCGTCGCCATCGAGAAGACGGGAACGTCGGCGTTGCCGGCTCCGGTCGTCGCGGACGCGGTGAACGATGCCAACCAAGGGCAGTTGATTCAGCTTCAAGGCGTGACGATCCGCAATGTGATTAACGGCACGCCAGCTGGATCTTTTGAATTCGACGCCGTGCAGGGCGACGTCAGCAACCATGTGCGCATCGATGCGCGGACGGGGATCACGCTGGCCGATTTCCCTTATCACGAGGGAGATACGGTGAATGTGACGGGCGTCGCGGCGATTTTCCAAGGGAATTATCAGCTCAAGCCGACCGTGTTGGGCGATTTCACGGCGGTACAATCGGATACGACCGCGCCGGTCACGTCGGCAGCGCTCGCCCCGATTCCCAATGCCGGCGGCTGGGTCAACCAGGATGCGAAGGTTTCCTTGACAGCCGAAGATAATGCGCCGGGAACGATTACGACGCAATATGCCGTTGACGGCGGGCAGTATGCCGCTTATGCGGGTCCGTTTACGATCTCGGCGAACGGCCGGCATACGGTCGCCTATTACTCCGCCGATGCTGCAGGGAATACGGAAGAAGCGCAGTCTCTTCAGGTGAACGTGGATAAGACGGCACCGGAGGCTATCCTGACTCAATCCGGCCAATCCGTTGGAGATGTGCTCGAGACGGCGTCGCTTACTTTTGAACTGGCCGCGACCGACGAACTCTCCGGCATCGCCTCGAAGGAGTTGTCGCTGGACGGCAAAGCGATTGCAAGCGGGGAGACCGTGAAGGCTTCGAACCTGGGCGTTGGCCCCCATTCCGTCAGCTATAACGTGACCGACTCCGCAGGGAACGTCACGACCGGCAGCTATGCGTTTCAAGTAACGGGCAAGCCTCTGGCGACGGGCGCTCCGGGGAAACCGTCGCTGTCGGACAACAATACTTACGATACGGGATTGCGGGACGGCAATTACACCGTGACGATGAATCTCTGGTGGGGAAATAACGGAACCGACTTCAAGCTGTATGAGAACGGTAAGCTGATCAGCGAGAAAAGCTTGAAGGACGCTTCGCCGAACGCGCAAACGGTAAGCATCGACATCGCCGGCAAGGCGAACGGGACATACCGTTATACGGCCGAGCTGAGCAATGCCTACGGCAAGACGACGAGCGATACGCTGATCGTGACCGTAACGGATGCCTCGCCCGGCAAGCCGGTGCTCTCGCAAGACAATTGGGACGGCGACGGCAATTATAACGTGGCGATGAATCTGTGGTGGGGAACGAATGCCTCCGAATACCGGTTGTACGAGAATGGCAAGCTGATCGATTCGCAGCAGTTGACGGAGCATACGCCGGGCGCGCAGAGCGCCGCAACGGCGATTGCCGGACGGGCGGCAGGCACGTACACGTACCGCTGCGAGTTGATTAACGCAGCCGGCGGGACGACGAGCGATACGATTACTGTCGTCGTCAGATAACGCGCACTCGGCTCCCGGCGAGGCTTGGACGCCGGCGCAATGAACAAACCTGCCGTTCCACGATAGGCGGAACGGCAGGCCATATGCCGGACGAAGTATATATGGGTCGGGTTGATCAACAAAAACTTAACAATAAGCGCGTTGACGCAATAAATAGTTTCGACTATTCTAACGTGTTACGGATTCATAGCTAACCCATGCGATCAAACCGTAGCGCGCTGAATGTCTAGACGTAAGTCACGAGACTTGATTGTTACGCGACCCCGCCCAAGGCCAGCACTTTGTTCCCGTTGTTCATCATCGGCGGCGTGAAACGGAGGGCGTTTATTCATTATTAATACTTGTTTTTATATGTAAATTACTCTTTTATTTGTTATGTCTTTTTTCTAAATATAATATAAATATACAAATATTTTACATTATATGATTGATCTAAATGCTATACTGTAAACATTCCATTCGCCTGCTGTTCATTCAACAATGAGTAGCCGCCTGAGTTTAATAGGCAGCAGATACGATTGGCGTCGAGTGTTGAAGATAAATATAAAAGTGGAGGTTTTACGTAAGTGAAAAACAAATTCATGCTGGTTGCCGTGTTCGTACTGATTGTCGGGCTCATCGCAGGTTGTGGTTCGAACAATAATTCGAACAATAGCTCGGGGAATTCGGCAAACGCCGCAAACGCCGCAAATGACGCAAATACCGCTACTCCGCCTGCCGATGACGCCGCAAGCACTAACAATGCGCCTGCGAGCGACGCAACTCCCGCCGCTCAGGAAATCAAGGAATTGAAAGTAAGCTTTGTCCCTTCCAAAGATCCCGGCGAAATCATTACGGCAACGGATCCGCTGAAAGACTTGTTGAAAACGCAATTGGCAACGGAAGGCTATAATGTCGACACCGTCAGCATCGACGTCGGAACGACTTATGAAGCCGTAGGCGAAGCTCTGACCGCCGGATCGACGGATATCGGGTTCATTCCAGGGGGCACTTACGCCCTGTACGATGACGGTGCGGATGTTATTCTCACGGCTACCCGCGCAGGCTTGTCGAACGATTCGGACAATCCGAAGGATTGGAACGACAACAAACCGACGCAGCCGACGCCAGATCAAGCCACTTATTATCGCGCTTTGTTTTTCGCCGGTCCTTCCAAGAAAGGACAAGAACTGTCCGCCAAGGTGAACAACGGCGAGCAATTGACTTGGGACGATCTGAACGGCGCCAACTGGGCGGTAATGACCACCTCCTCGTCGGCCGGTTACATCTACCCGACGCTGTGGCTGCAAAGCAATTTCCAAAAGAGCATTACGGACCTGGCCCATGTCACGACATCCGATTCTTACGGCACCTCGTTCGGACGGCTGGCAGCCGGTCAAGTGGACGTCGTCGTGGCATACGCGGACGCAAGAAGAGACTACGAGAAACAATGGACGACGGATTTTAGCCGCGGCAAGTCCATTTGGGACGAGACGAACATCATTGGCGTCACGGATGGCATTTATAACGATACGATCAGCGTCAGCAAGAGCGATCCGCTGATGACGCCTGAATTCAAAAAGGCGCTTCAAGACGCGTTTATCGCCATAGCGCAAACGGACGAAGGCAAGAAAGTCATTGCCGTCTACAGCCATGAAGGCTACAAAGTCGCGCAATCCAGCGACTACGACGCAGAAAGAAAAGCTCAGGAACTGATTAAAAGCATGAAGAAGTAAGCTTAGGCTGCATTCACCTGTTTTTCAAAAAGATGAGGGCATCGCCTCTGATGGATGCTCTCATCTTTTCTACCATTAAGGATCGAGGTATTTCCATGATCGAATTTATCAATGTGGAAAAAACATATGCAAACGGCACGATCGCCTTGCAGAATATTAATTTGACCATTAAGCAAGGCGAATTCGTTGCGGTTATCGGCCTTTCCGGCGCGGGAAAATCAACGTTAATCCGATGCATCAACCGAATGCATGACATTACGGGCGGCCTATTGAACGTGGATGATGTCGACGTGGCGAAGCTAAGGGGAACGCAAATTCGCCGTTTTCGCAGAAGAATCGGGATGATCTTCCAATCCTTCAACCTGGTGACGCGGATAACCGTGCTGAAAAACGTTTTGGTTTCCTTCGTGCCCGATCTTCCCGCTTGGCGCAAGCTGACCGGCGTCTTTTCCCGGGAGCAGAAGATCAAGGCGCTAGAGGCGCTTGATAAAGTCGGCATTCTGGATAAAGCATTCGTCCGCGTAGACCAACTCTCGGGCGGACAACAGCAACGGGTTGCGTTGGCCCGCACGCTTGCCCAGAACCCCGACATCATTTTGGCGGACGAACCGATCGCTTCCCTGGATCCGGTCACGTCCAAAATCGTGATGGACGACTTTAAAAGAATCAATCGAGAGATGAACATCTCGGTCATCATGAATATTCACCATGTGGAAATCGCTTTGGAGTACGCGGATCGTATCATCGGCATTCGCAAAGGGGAAGTCGTCTTCGACGGGGATTCGGCCCATGTAACGAAAGAAATTTTGGCCGAGATTTATGGCGGCAAATCCGAAGAAACGCTATCTCCGCCGAAGGAGCGCCCGGCGTATGTACGATAAACTCTTTCCGCCCAAAAAAGTAGTGCTGCCGAGCGGCAAGGTCGTATTGGAAAAGAGAACGCGAATCCCGCTTATTTTGCTTGTCTTGCTCGTTGCGACGATTTTGTCCGTGAATTTGACGGAGTTCGATCTACACGTTCTGTTTACGCGAATCGGCAAGTTTTTTGGCATTATCGGCGACATGATTCCTCCGAAATGGGGGTATATGTCCGGTATCTGGCGCGCGTTGCTGGCTACGCTCCAAGTGTCGCTGCTCGGCTCCATGCTCGGGGCGCTGCTCTCGCTTCCGTTTGCCGTGCTCGCTTCCTCGAATATCATTCGCAATAAGGCGGTCGTGGCCGTTTTCAAAATTATTCTCAGTCTGCTCAGGACGATGCCAACGCTTGTGATAGCCGTAGTGGCCACCTTTGTTTTTGGATTGGGCCCCACGGCCGGAGCTGTGGCGATATTGCTGTTTACGATCTCGTACGTTGGCAAATTGGTCTACGAACAAATCGAAAATGCCGATATGGGACCTTTCGAGGCGATGGAATCGATCGGAATGACCCGCATTCAAGCCTTTCGTTATGCCGTTATGCCCCAGGTGCTGCCGGGCTTCTTATCCACCTCGCTCTTCTGCTTCGAAGGAAACGTTCGGTATGCGGCCATTCTCGGCGTAGTGGGAGCCGGCGGCGTAGGACTTCTCATCAATGAAAATCTGGGCTGGCGGGATTATCCCAGGGTAGGGATGATTATTCTGGCGCTGGTCGTTACCGTATATCTGATCGAGACGATCAGCGAGCATTTCAGAAAAAAGTTAATTTAAGGAGAAAATTGGGCCATGACGACAGCAGCAGAGAAGCAGCTTCTTGCTTCGCCGCGAAATCATCGTTATCTTTTGACCGTTACGGCGATCGTTCTCGTTCTATTGGTTTGGTCGCTAACCACCGTAAGCTTCAAGGATATGAACCAAAGCGGATTGAAAATCGCGCTGAATATCTTGAAAGGGTTCATCCATCCGGATCTTAACCTGCTGCTCAATCTATCCAAGCAAAGCGTCGCCTACTTGCTCCTTCAAACCGTGGCGATTGCCTTCCTCGGTACGATCATCGGCGCGATTTTGTCCGTCCCCCTCGCTTTCTTGGCTGCATCCAATATCGTGCCCAAACCGGTTGCCTGGTTAACGAGACTGCTGCTGATCTTAATCCGCACGATCCCGGCGCTGGTCTACGGCCTGATGTTCATTCGCGTGGCGACGGGGCCGTTCGCGGGGGTGCTGACGATCGGCTTAACCTCGATCGGCATGCTCGCCAAGCTGTACGTGGACGCGATCGAGGAATTGGATACGCGGGTACTCGAGTCGATGACCTCGATCGGCTGCTCGACGATGGAGAAGATCCGCTTCGGTATTTTTCCGCAGCTGTTATCGATCTTTCTATCGGTGACGATCTATCGCTTCGACATGAATATGCGCGAGGCGTCGATCTTGGGCCTTGTCGGCGCGGGAGGCATCGGCGCTCCGCTTATTTTTGCCATGAACGCGTACAAATGGGATCAAGTCGGATCGCTGATGATCGGCTTGGTTATTTTGATTTTGCTTATCGAATGGGTATCGACGAAAATTCGCACGAAATTAGTAAAAGGTTAAAGCATATTTCAAGATCAATATAGAGTAGGAGCGTTGCCTATGACTGCATTGGACAATACGATCACCTGCGTTCTTCTCGCAACAAGCGATCTTCACGGACATATTCGCCCCACGGATTACGCGACGGGAGAGGAGCGGACGGACGGGCTGGCCAAGCTCGCGACAATCATCCGGGAGGAGAAAATGCGGGAGCCGGAGCTTCTGCTGGTCGACAACGGCGACCTGCTGCAAGGTTCTCCGCTCGCGGCCTATGCGGCGGGACAAACGGAACAATTGCAGGAAGGAGCCGATCATCCTTTCATAGCGGTATTGGAAGAATTGGACTATGACGCCGCCGTCCCGGGCAATCACGAATTCAATTACGGGCTCGGCATGCTGCGCGGCGTTGTGGGTCAATCCGCATTTCCGTGGTTGTCGGCCAATATCGTGGACGCCCGAACGGGAGAGCCGGCATTCGGGAAGCCATATATGGTGAAGCGGCTTCGCGGCGGAGTGAAAGCGGTCATTCTCGGCGTAACGACAGCTTATATCCCGAATTGGGAAAATCCGAAGCATATCGAGGGCTTGCAGTTTCTGGACGCGGTAGATGCGGTGCGAAGCTGGGCGGCCCGGATTCGGGAGGAAGAAGACCCGGACCTGTTCATCGTAAGCTATCACGGCGGCTTCGAACGGAATTTGGCGGACGGATCGGCGACCGAGCGGCTGAGCGGCGAGAATCAGGCTTACGCATTATGTACGGAGGTGGAAGGCATCGACGCGCTCATTACCGGCCATCAGCACCGTCTGATCGCCGGAGAAGCGGGCGGCGTGGCTGTCGTGCAGCCGGGTTGCAACGGACAAGCGATCGGTAAAATATCGTTCGACCTGGTACGGGAGAACAGCCGCTGGAAAGTGATCGGGAAGCGGGCGGAGCTGCTTAGACCGGACGCGGCGGCAGCGGATGAGCGGGTCATGGAGCTGACGCGGGAGGCGGAGCGGGAGACGCAGGCCTGGCTCGACCAGCCGATCGGGAAAGTGCAGGGGGATATGACGGTCGACGATCCGTTCGCCTGCAGAGTCGCTCCCCACCCGTTCATTGCCTTCATTCATGGGATACAAATGGATGCGGCAGAGGCGGATGTATCGGTCGCCTCCCTTCTCGCCGAGGATACGCGGGGATTCGGGCCGGTCATTACGATGCGGGATGTGCTGACCGCCTTCGTCTATCCGAATACGCTTGCCGTGCTGCGCCTGACAGGACGGGACATCCGGGCGGCGCTGGAGCGGACGGCGGGTTACTTTGCCGTGGACGAGCACGGCGAGCTGATCGTCAGTCCGTCCTTTCTGGAGCCGAAACCGCAGCATTACAATTACGATATGTGGGCCGGCATCGAATACGAGTTGGACGCGTCCCGGCCGATCGGGAGCAGGGTCGTATCGCTTGCCCGCAACGGACGGCCCATCGCCCCGGACGAGATGCTGGATGTCGTCATGAACAACTACCGGGCGGGCGGCGGCGGGGATTACGACATGTTCCGGGGAAGGCCGATCATCCGGGAAGTGGCCTCCGAGATGTCGGAGTTGGCTACCGCCTATATTAAATGGCGAGGTACCATTTTCCCGGAATACAGCAGTAACTGGCGGGTTTTCGTTTAGTTGCGTATAGAGAATGAAAGCGCATGCCTTTGCAGAAGTTGGTTGCTTTTGGAAGATACCGGCTGCGAGTCCCTTCCCTTTCGTTGGACAACACCGGTGCGCGATTGCTCAAAACAGGAATATCGAGCACGGATACGAATAACTAGAAAAAGAACGATCATTCGTGCGAAGTCATCCATCTCTTAAGGAGGTACATATGGCTAATCGTCCAATTGTTCTGATTCACGGATATTCCGATAAGGGTGAATCCTTTCACGCATGGGTCAATATGTTAACGGAGCGAGGACACGATAGACAGCATATCCATGTCTGCTCCTATGAAACGCTAACCAACGAGGTGACCGTTCCGGACATTGCCGAAGGGTTCGACCGAGCGCTCCGCGACAGAATCGGCCTGAACGAGGACGAGCAGTTCGACGCGATCGTTCACTCCACGGGGATGCTGGTCCTTCGCTCCTGGCTCACGGTCTATGCGAAGAGGAGGGACCGGTTGAAACATCTGATCGGACTGGCGCCGGCCACGTTCGGGTCGCCTCTCGCACACAAGGGCCGGAGCTGGTTAGGCGGCGTCTTCAAAGGGCGAAAAGAGCTGGGTCCTGATTTTCTCGAGGCGGGAGATCGCGTGTTGGATGCGCTTGAATTAGGAAGCCGTTTTACGTGGGACCTCGCCGAAAAGGATTTATTGGGCAAGACGCCCTGTTATGGTTCGAATGACGATACGCCTTACGTCTTTATCTTCTGCGGTACGGAGGGGTATGGCGGCATCAAGAAGCTGATCAGCGACCCCGGTACGGACGGGACGGTGAGGTTAGCGGGTTGCGCGCTAAACGTACGGAAAATCAACATCGATCTGACTACTAGTATGGTAGACAAGAGAATCTCGTTTTCAAATTGGAGCAATGTCGACATTCCGATGTTCCCGGTCCAAGGGGCGGATCACGGATCTATCCTCGGGAAACCTGCCGAAGGCTTGGTCGACATGGTTCATGCTGCTTTGGCGGTTGAAAACGCGCAAGCGCTCGAGGAATGGTTTAAGGACGCCGACAATCGTACGCGAGACGCATTCGCAGCACTTGCCAAATGGCAGCAGTTTTTGATTCGGGCCATTGACGAGCGAGGCGATCCGCTTCGGGATTTTTACATCCAGTTGGAAGGCAAGCGCAATCAGGGGCTTAACGAAGAGCTTCAGAGTTTCGATGTCGATGTTCACACTTATAGCGGAGATTCCAGTCTGCGAAGTTTTCACGTCAATCTGGATGAGTTGGATCCGGAGTCCCTGCAGAGTCTGTCGCTGAACGTGATTGCTTCCTCGGGGTCATCGCTCGTGACTTATCACGGATTCACGAGCAAGGCAACGGCAGAAGCGGATGCCTTTCAAAATGAAGGAACTTGGCATGCTAAGCTTGATTTGTCCAGTCTTCTTGGCGCAAGCGACGTGAAGTTTTTTTACCCGTTTACGACAACGCTAATCGAGCTGCGGCTTAATCGGGAACCGCTCCCGTTGACGGGAACGAACTATGTCTGCAGATTCATCGATTAGACACGATGGGCGAACGGCAGGGATCATCGGCGTCGCTTTAGCATGTTGTACCGTTTTCGCCCTATTTCCGACGAGCCCGAACGTTAAATCTCGCTGTCTTTCATGGTAAACTGATGAGTGAGCAAGCGAAGCGGCGAAGGGGAGATACGATGAAAACATCAGCCTTGAAGTACTTTCGATGGATCAGTTATTTGGAAGGCGCCTCGTTCTTGATTCTGTTATGCATTGCCATGCCGCTCAAATACTTCGGCGATCGTCCGGAGGCCGTATCCGTCACGGGCGGTATCCATGGTTTATTGTTCTCGCTCTATCTGATCGGTATCGTCATGATGGCGATCCTGTTCCGTTGGAAGCCGCTGCGTATCATTGGCGCCGTCATCGCTGCTTTTCTGCCGCTGGGACCTTTCGTATTCGAGAGAAGATTGAAGGCAGGCGCATAAGGGGAGCGAAGCGGCATATCGCAACCCGATAACGACGATTACGATCTCTCAAACGCAGCAACGTCAGTAACATCGCCAATATCAGAAATGAAGCAGTTGCCCGTGCGCCTGCTTCTTTTTGTTTCCATGCCTCTTACGATCGTTACCAGCTCCGAATTCGTTTTACGCCAACATTCATGTTACGATATAGACCTACTATTGAAGAGGACGTGAATCGATCGTGATCAACATAACGATACCCAAACCGGACGTTACCATCACTAAGCAGCGTGATCCCCAGGTAAGCCATATTTACGGATTTACCGACTTTCACTTGATATCTCGAGAAACCGGCGGTATTTTCATGTTTTACAACAGTAAAGACGAACTGCTGTTTGTGGGCAAAGCGAGAAAGCTGCGCCCAAGAATCAAGAAGCACTTCGAAGATATGGTATCGCCAATCAAGGACCATCGGGAAGAAGTCGCGAAGATCGAGGTTTGCATCGTGGAAGGGCTGCTGGATCGCGCCATCTATGAAATCTATATCGCCAATAAATTCAGAGCGAAGTACAATGCGGAGCGAGTGCTGTAAAGCGAAGCACGACCTGCCGCGAAAAATGCACGAAGCGTGTCCCGGGGAGGACTTCGTTTCGTGCATTTTTCATTCGTACTGATTCCTTTATTACAGATGGGCATTCAACCTGACATCCTTGAATCACCAGGAGCGAACGCTTGTTTTATCATTCAGAGACCGGCAGGGTACCGTGTGGGCGTTTCCTATTTCAGCGATGGATCTATCGGGTATAATTGTTTTCTCCCGGTTTTCCGGACGATTATTTGATACATTAGAGGTAGAAAATACTCTTGGGGCATCGACATGAGTTTCGCGTTTCTAAAAGCTATAGATGGGGGAAGATGGCATGACGGACATCAATGTTTCGTTAGTAAAGAAGTTAATCGCGGATCAGTTTCCGCAATGGGCGCACCTCGCGGTCAGGCCCGTGGAATTGAGCGGTTGGGATAATAGAACCTTTCATCTGGGTAACGATATGAGCGTGCGGCTGCCAAGCGCGGAAGGATATGCCGCGCAAGTCGAAAAGGAGCAACGATGGTTGCCGCGGCTTGCATCCGCTCTTCCGCTTCCCATTCCCGCCCCTCTCGCGATGGGCGTCCCTTCCAATGAATTCGCATGGCATTGGTCGATTTATCGCTGGATTGAAGGCGAGAACGCGTCGATCGAGCGTATCGATGATTTACATGATTTTGCGGATCAGTTGTCTAAGTTCCTGACTGCACTGCAAAAAATCGATGCAAGCGGCGGACCTCCGCCCGGTCTCCATAACTTCTATCGCGGCGGTTCGGTAAGCATTTACGACGAGCAGACGCGTCATGCGATTCAAGCCCTCGACGATACGATTCATGCAAAGGCTGCAACCGCTGTTTGGGAAGCAGCCACGAAGAAAACGTGGAGCCGCCCGCCGGTTTGGATCCATGGAGACGTTCATCCGACGAATCTGTTAGTACATGAGGGGCGTTTAAGTGCGGTCATCGATTTCGGATGTGCGGCCGTAGGCGATCCGGCATGCGATCTAACGATTGCGTGGACGCTGTTTTCGGGGGAAAGCCGGGCTGTTTTCCGGGCGGGCATCATGGTCGATGAAGATACATGGTCCCGCGCGCGCGGATGGGCATTGTGGAAAGCGCTGATCACCCTTGCCGACCGAACAACCAACCATCCAATAAAAACGGAAGAGGCTAAGCGTACGCTGAATGAACTTCTTTCCGATCAGTATTTCGGCTAGACGGGACAAGATATGAGCGACGCTCGGGTGGTCAAATTTTGTGGTGAAGACATAGCGTATTCCGTATATCTACGAAATACGCCATGTCTTCGAAAGGAATTACACGGGGATGAATAAAGATCGCCCATTGACAAATGGAAATAAATCATATATCTTTAATTTAAGATAATTAATTTAAAGACATAATTATCGATGGTCAGAAAACGTCGCTTCGTAGTTTCAATCGCAACAGAGCGAGCGATCCATAAAACTTGAGGGGGGACTTGTGCATGCTTACGATACTTAAAAGAATAAATGAGCTTTCTAAACTAGAAAAAAACCAAGGCTTGAGCGAAATGGAAAAAGCCGAACAAGCCGGCCTTCGTCAGGAGTATCTTCATCAATTCCGCGGCACTATTAATAGCGTGCTCTTGAACGTTACCATTTTCGATCCGAACGGAGACGACGTCACTCCCGAAAAATTGAAAAGGGAGCAGGGCCGATTGGATTGATGCCGGTTATAAAGAGGCGAGCTTTGCATGACGCATGATAGATCACAAAGGGAGGAAACAATAATGGCGCCTGATCATCGAACGAGAAAGGTAGGACTGATCGTCGGAAGCTTAAGAGAACATTCGTTCAACCGCATGATTGCCGCAGCTATACCCGAGTTGGAAGAATCTATCGTGTTCGAATCGATATCCTTGGCGGATCTCCCCCTGTATAACGAAGATCTGGATCATGGAGACGGTCCCGAGCCTGTCCGGCGCTTCCGCGAAGCGATTACACGTGTCGACGGTATCATTATCGTTAGCCCTGAATACAACTCGGGCATTCCCGGCGTATTGAAGAACGCTTTGGATTGGGCTTCGACGCCGGGCAAAACCGCCGCGCTGCGCGGAAAGCCGACCGGGCTGGTGGGCGCGACGCCAGGGGTCAAGGGTACGATCCTGTCGCAGCAGCAGATAAGACAGACGTTAGAGGCAATTCGCGCCTACGTGCTTCCTTTTGAAAAAATGTACATTTCGCAAGTAATGGATAAGGTGGATGTGGAACGGCGCGTGTTGACGGACGAAACGACCCGCAAGTATTTGAAGCGATACGTGCAGCGATTCAGCCTTTGGATGGAGCAAGTTCAGTCCTTGGATTAAGGCGGGACGAAACAGGCATAGTGAAGCATGTAAAAGTGAGCTGCCGAGCATCCGGCAGCTTTTTCTTTATTTCCAGGATATAGCATACATTGTGGGTGACCGGAGACAAGGTATGAAGATCGAAAAATAATGCCTGTGCTCGTTCAATGCGATATCCCTCCTGTAAGCACCGCCGGGCTTACATCTCCGTCTGGCATTCCAGAATCCACGCCGCGAACTAAAATAACGTAAAGATGTTCATACTAGGAAGAACAACGTACGACAGTTACATACGATGAGGAAGTGATGCGTGCATGACGACGAAATCGGCGGCAGGACAAAAAACGGAACGCGAGGGGAACATCCTGTTCCTAACGATGAAAATCGCCGCATGGGTAGCGTTAATCGTAGGCGGGTTTTTGTGTATCTCCAATTACCGGAATTTCAGCGACAGTAATCGGCCATTAATGGCCGGCATCGGCTTTTTGGTGGGCAGCGTGTTCATTTACATGATCGGCACGGCGATCAACCTCGTCCATAAACGCAAGGCGGAATCCGAATAAACCAACTGCATAGGGATCGTCAAAGGGCTGTTTCCCGCACAACGGGAGCAGTCCTTCATTATTGCGCACGACCTGCGGCGGGAGCCGCCGTAATATTGATCCGGTCTCTTGGGAAAAATAAGTCAACCCAAGACGATGTTTAGGAGATGAGGAACTTAAGATGACTTCAAAGCTCATACGGCTGTTGACCACGTGCGGCGTCTTGGCCGGGACCGTCATGCTTGCCTCGGGTTGCAAATCGATGATCGTCTTCGATCCGAAGGGACCGATCGGCAGCCAGGAACGTGATTTGATCTATATCACAACACTGCTTTGTCTCATTATCGTGGTTCCGGTGCTCGTGATTACGGCCTGGATCATCTGGCGTTTTCGCGACAAGAAGGATAACAAGGCGCCATACCAGCCGGTCTGGTCCCACAGCACCAAGCTGGAAATCATCTGGTGGGGGATCCCGATCGCCATCATCCTGGTGCTGGCCATCGTGACCGCGCGCTACACGTACGCGCTCGATCCGGCTAAGCCGATCGCCTCCGACAAAAAGCCGGTCACGGTCCAGGTCACGTCGCTGGACTGGAAGTGGCTGTTTCAGTATCCGGAGCAAGGAATCGCGACCGTCAACTATCTGGTCATTCCCGAGCGGACGCCGATTAAGTTCGAGCTGACCTCGGACGGCCCGATGAACTCTTTCTGGGTGCCGCAGCTGGGCGGGATGATATACACGATGTCGGGCATGGCAACCACGATGTATCTTCAAGCCGACGAACCCGGTAATTACATGGGGACCGGAGCCAATTTTACGGGCCGCGATTTCGCGAAAATGGGCTTTACCGCCAAAGCGACTACGAAGGCGGAATTCGATCAATGGGTCGCAGAAGCGAAGAACGGCGGGAACGCGCTGTCCGAAGAGGGGTACCAGCAGCTGGCGAAGCCAGGGCCTTCGAACCAGATGACATACGCCTCCATACCGTCCGGCTTGTTCGGGCGAATCGTCAATGAATATTCCACGAGCCGCGGAGCTCCTCCGGGATACACCATCAAGGCGGAGACGCTTAGCGAAGAAAAGAAAGCCGAACATACGGAACAACCGGAAAGCGGTCAGCTGCCGCCCGGCAATAACGCGCAGAAGGACGCCCGCGGCATCGGCAGCTTCGGGCAATCCGATGCTAAACCGCACCCGATGCACATGAATCATGGCAAATGAGAGGAGAGGCTTCCGTGATTGATTCAATAAAGGATTTTTTCTCATGGTTCTTTGTCACGGGCGACCCGTTGATTTACGGGGCGGATGTGTCGATCGTGCTGACGACGGTGGCCATTATCTTCGTGCTCACCTATTTCGGAAAATGGGGCTGGCTCTGGCGTGAGTGGCTGACGACTGTCGATCATAAACGCGTCGGGATTATGTACATCATCGCATCGCTGCTTATGCTGTTCCGCGGCGGCGTCGATGCGCTGCTGATGCGGACGCAGCTTGCCTTTCCCGATATGAAATTCCTGTCGCCGGAGCACTATAACGAGGTGTTCACGACGCATGGCGTCGAAATGATCCTGTTCATGGCGATGCCGCTCATGTTCGGCTTATTCAATATCGCCGTGCCGCTGCAGCTGGGCGCGCGCGACGTCGCGTTCCCGTTCCTCAACTCGCTTAGCTTCTGGCTGTTTTTTATGGGAGCGATGCTGTTTAACATGTCCTTCGTCATCGGCGGTTCGGCAAATGCCGGCTGGCTGTCGTATCCGCCGCTTTCGGAGCTGACCGGCAGCCCGAGCGTAGGCGAGGACTTCTACATCTGGGGCGTGCAGATTTCCGGAATCGGCTCGCTGATGACGGGCATTAACTTCATCGTCACCATCGTCAAGATGCGCGCGCCCGGGATGACCTGGTCGAAGGTGCCGATCTTCACGTGGTCGGTATTCTCGAGCTGCATCGCGATTATCGTCGCGTTCCCGGTCCTGACGGTCACGCTGGCGCTGCTGTTCCTGGACCGCTTTCTGGGCGCGCATTTCTTCACGATGGACGGGGGCGGCAACGCCATGATGTACGTCAACCTGATCTGGATGTGGGGCCACCCGGAAGTGTACATCATCGTTCTGCCGGCCTTCGGCGTGTTCTCGGAAGTCGTGGCGGCCTTCTCGAGAAAGCGCTTGTTCGGTTACGCGTCCATGGTGTTCGCGATGCTCAGCATCAGTTTCCTCGCGTACTTTACCTGGCTCCACCACTTTTTCACGATGGGCTCGGGAGCCGACGTCAATCTCTTCTTCGCGATTACGACGATGATCATTGCGATTCCGACAGGCGTGAAAATTTTCAACTGGCTGTTTACGATGTACCGCGGCCGGATATCGTTCGAAACGCCGATGCTTTGGACGCTCGGATTCATTCCATGCTTCGTCGTCGGAGGCATGACCGGCGTGATGCTCTCGGCAGCGCCGGCGGATTTCCAGTTCCATAACAGCTATTTCCTGATCGCCCACTTCCATCAGGTTCTCATCGGCGGGGCCGTTTTCGGCTACTTTGCGGGTTTGTATTACTGGTGGCCCAAGATATTCGGCTTCAAGCTGAACGAAACCATCGGCAAATGGGCGTTCTGGATATGGAACATCGGTTTCTACGTGTGCTTCATGCCGCAGTATTTCGTCGGTCTCGACGGCATGACCCGCCGGCTTAGCTCGTACGGCTGGGACAGAGGCTGGTGGGCGATGAATTTCACGTCAACCATTGGCGGCTTCCTCATGGGACTCGGCTTCCTGTTCCAGGTCTGGCAGATCGCGCACAGCATCAAGTTTATGGAGAAGGATACGACGGGCGATCCGTGGGGGGCCCGCACGCTGGAATGGTCCATCCCGTCGCCGGCGCCTCTCTATAACTTCGCGACAGTGCCAGTCGTTACGGACCGAGATGACTGGTGGGAAGAGAAGGAGCGCATCGCCGCAGGGAAAGCGCCCAAGGCGAGGCCGGCGCTCGAGCCGATACATATGCCGAAAAACTCGTCGATCCCGTTTATCCAAGCGATCTGCTGGTTTACGGTCGGCTTCGGTCTCGTGTTTCATTGGCTGTGGATCGCGATTCCGGGCTTTATCGGCATCGCGGTGACCATGCTGGCGCATTCGTTCAACTATGATACCGACTACTACATTCCGGTGGATGAAATCAAACGTACCGAAGCAGAGGCAGGGAGGGTTGTCTAATGGCGCACGCTCACCATCCATCGTTTGCGCATGAAGGCGGCCATGAAGGCCATCACGATTTGGAGGAGCTTCGAAAATTCGGCTTCTGGATCTTCCTGATCACCGACTGCATTTTGTTCGCGACGCTGTTCGCCACCTATCTGGTGCTCCACGAGCACACGGCGGGCGGACCGGGGGCGAAAGAAATCTTCGAAATGCCCGGCGTCATCGTCGAAACGTTCATTCTGCTGACGAGCAGCTTTACGAGCGGGCTGGCCGTGCTGGCAATGAACGCGGGAAGCCGCAGGGGACTGCTGGGCTGGCTGATCGTGACGATCGTACTCGGCGCCTGCTTTATCGGCATGGAAGTGACCGAGTTCCTGAAGCTCGTAGACGAGGGGCACACGATTCATTCCAGCGCGTTCCTATCCGGCTTCTTCACGCTGGTCGGCACGCACGGGCTGCATGTCTCGCTCGGCGTCTGCTGGATCACCGCGCTCATCATCCAGCTGGCCCGTCACGGCATTACGCCGGTCACGCAGCGAAAAGTACAGATCACGAGTTTATATTGGCACTTTCTGGACGCCGTGTGGATATTCGTCTTCACGTTCGTTTACTTGATGGGGGTGATGTGACTTGGCGCAGCATAACGCTATCGGACACGGAGACCATGGCAGCCATGCCGAACGCCACGGCTCCCTCAAGGAATACGTAATCGGATTCGCGCTCTCCATCATCCTGACGATTATCCCGATTCTTGCCGTCATGGACGACTGGTTCGGGAAGACGGCGACGATCGCCGTGCTGCTGATCACCGCGATCTTGCAATTTGCCGTGCAGCTGTTGTTTTTCATGCATTTGCGGGAAGAGGAGAAACCGCGTTATAAACTCATGACCCTCATTCTCGGCCTGCTCATCGTGGTAGTCGTCGTCTACGGCTCCATTTGGATTATGGAACATAACATGTATTGAGGCATTCGATCGCCATTCCTGGAAACGGGGTTGGCTAAACCTATGCCCCATAGCGGTTCCCGAACAAAAGATCGCTTTCATCCTTCGCCTTCCAAGGATAAAGCCGATCTTTTTTTTGTTCGCAAATAAAAGGTCTATTATAGCTTTCGGATAAGTTGGCTTCGTCCCAACATCAACCACTACAGCATCCCGGAAGCGGATGATACAATAGGCCAATGCCCGGAAAGCGTGCGGTACCAAGGCAATTCCCTTCTTCATCACAAATTACCGACTGACCGTTGACCTATTCCGTGGTTCTCAGTACATTCTAATGTGCCTGCAAAGACTTTCTCATCCTCGGCGGTTTAGGATAACCGGAAAAGGAATCCAGGAGAAACGAAGTCAAAATTCCGCCAAAAGTCGTGCTGGAGCAGAGCGGCATGAAAACGGCTAAGCTTGTTGAGAGGTGAAGGATCGGTTGAAGGAACGCGTGTTGCTTATCGAGGATGAAATCGCCATGGTACGCCTGTTGCAGTTGGAATTGGCCTATGAAGGGTATGACGTCGTTGTCGCGACCGACGGACTCGCCGGTACGGACAGGGCGCTTAACGAAACGTTCGATTTGATTTTATTGGATTTGAATTTGCCCGGAATCGACGGAATCGAAGCGTGCAAGAGAATTCGCGCGGCAAAGCGAACGCCGATTATCATGTTAACGGCCAGGGATACGGTAAGGGATCGCGTGCGCGGACTGGATACCGGCGCCGATGACTACGTGCCTAAGCCGTTCGCGATCGAAGAGCTTCTGGCCCGCATGCGCTCCCTGCAGCGACGCGCGCAGACCGGAGAACCCGAGGACGTGCTGCATGCAAAGGATTTGACGTTGAACGTAACGGCGCATCGGGTCAATCGCGCAGGGGCGGAGATCGAATTGTCGCAACGCGAATTCGAACTTCTGCGGTGTTTGCTCGTGAATAAAAATCGGCTGATGAACCGCGAAGCGCTGCTTAATCTCGTATGGGGTTATGCCTACGAAGGCGAAACGAACGTGGTGGATGTCTATATTCGGTACGTCCGCCTGAAAGTCGATGACGGATACGCGGATAAACTGATTCATACCGTGCGGGGCAGCGGCTATATCTTGAGGGACTGAGGGTGATGAGCATGAGCGCATGGACGTTCTCCCGCAAAGTCAGTGCATCCATTGCCGCAGCTGCCCTTATCGTCGTGATGCTCACGAGCGGATTCGTATATCTGACATTCAAGCAATGGACGGAACGTCAAGAGGCCGCTCTGCTGGATTCGAAACTCGAGCAATTCGAGCTTCGGATCGGCGAGGTGACCTTTCTGCCCTCCTTGCTTCAACCGGGAACGGGCAGCGATGCAGGCAACTTGTTTAAGCCGGATTTATCGGCTTTACTCGCGGAGCTTGATGTGGGGCAACGGCTTGAAATGGTAGCTCCGAGCGGCGAAGTGTTGGCTGAGGTCGGTAGTGAACTATCGGCGAAGAAACCTGCGCATAGGGCTGAACGAGATTTGGACTTGCCTGGATACGGCTCCGTAAAACTGCGCCTAACAGAAGATCGGGAGCATTCCCGCAGCGCAACGGCCGAACGGGAGGTAGGCAGACTTCTCCTGTTCGGTTTATGGATTGCGGCCGCAATGGCTATCGTTGCGGGGGGAATCGCGGCCCGCTCGACGTTGAAACCGATTCGACGCATGATTCGCGAGGTGCGGAGCATCAGGGCCAACGATTTGTCGCAGCGGCTGCATTTGCCCGGCGCCCGGGACGAGCTGTATCAATTGGGGGAAACCTTCAACGAATTTCTCCATAAGCTGGATCTTTCTTTCGAGCAGCAGCGCCGTTTCGTCGCGGATGCCTCGCATGAGCTCAAAACGCCGATCGCCATCCTTGAAGGGCATACGCATATGATCCAGCGGTGGGGCAAAAAATCGCCGGACGTGCTGGATGAGTCATTGGCGCTCATGATGAACGAAACGGGAAGGATGAAGGAGCTGATCGCACAGCTTCTCCTGCTTGCCGAAGCGGAAGAAGGC
Source organism: Paenibacillus sp. J22P277 (assembly GCF_059383675.1). NCBI lineage: Bacteria > Bacillati > Bacillota > Bacilli > Caryophanales > Paenibacillaceae > Paenibacillus > Paenibacillus sp. J22P277. The sequence goes on along the minus strand of NZ_JBXENS010000004.1, from coordinate 503,067 downwards.
TTGCCGGTCGAAACCGCGGAGGCATGCGATCTCAGGATGACGCTGCGTGAATTGCTGCCCCAAACCGTGCACGTCAATCCCGAAGTCAAACTGGATTACGAGGATGATCCGAGCGGGGCTGCCGCTCGGATCCGGATGCCCGTTAGCGCCAGCTATCAAGTGCTGCGCAATATCATAGAGAATGCGCTGAAGTATACGCCCAAGGGCGGTACGGTAAGCATCGGACTTCAAGAACAGGAGGCGCAGGTGACCGTGACCGTAGCCGACACGGGAATTGGAATATCCGCCGAACAACTGCCTTATATCTTCGATCGATTTTACCGGACGGAGAGCTCGCGCAGCCGGACGCAAGGGGGATCGGGTCTGGGACTTGCGATCGCCAAAACAATCATGGCGCGTTATGGCGGATCGATCGCAATCGACAGTACCCTGGGACAAGGCACCAAAGTAACGTTGCGTTACCTCAAAAGCTGAAGGGAGTCCGAAATTCAGCCGTGCGGAAATTTTGCCGCGAAATGAATGATCGAGTGTGGGGGCCGGAAAAGGCTTCTTATGGTTCGCTGATGACCGCCCGGGTTTGGGGCGGTTTTTTATTTGCCGGAAGTTCCTCCGCTATCTCAATCTGCGTGATGCCTTCTCATAAAACTCTAATGTGTTTGCAAAGTCTTTCTCATCCGCTGCGGTTTATGATAAGACCAATCCATGAAGCGGGAGGAATGGAAATAAGCAATTAATCAATGCATTCCCGATCAGCACATAAGAAAGATACAAAGGAGAGATTGGACATGAATAAAACATCGATGGTGAAAAAAAGCCTGATTACGGGCATGGCATTGGCTATGGTTATCGGGGGCTCGACTGCTGCATTCGCTCACGGCAACGATAAGGACAAGACGCAAGATAAGTCCGGCAAAGAAAAAACCGCGCAACAATCCTCGCAAAATCCGGCTGTTTCACAAGAATCGGGTTTCCGGCAGCAAGCGGAGCCTTCGGCGGAAAAGGCCGAGTCGATCACTCGCGCGGACATGATCGAATCGATTAACCGTGCATTCCGGCTTACGGAAAAAGCGGAGATTGCCTTTTCGGATCTCAGCAGCTCGGATTCGGCGTACGAGCCAATCGCAATCGCCGTAAAGGCCGGCTACGTGAAGGGCTACGCGGATGGAACGATTCGTCCGAACCAGCAGACAACGCGCGAGGACGCGATAAGCATGGTCGCCAGTCTCGTGAATCTAAAATTGAACGATATGAAAGGGCTGGACAAGTACACGCATGCGGCATTGGTCTCGGCATGGAGCACGCCGGTCATCGCTGCTGTGCTGAATGCAGCGTCTATGAATGGCGGCAGCCTCGCGCCGAAAGCTGAGTTTACCGGCGCGCAATCGGTCACGCTGCTTGAAACAGCGCTGGCATTTGCGAAAGATCTAGGGATCGCCATCCCGGAAACGCCGCCGACCGGCACGGGCACGGAAACGCCGTCGACCGGCACAGGCACGGAAACGCCGCCGACCGGCACAGGCACGCCGCCAACCGGCACGGGCACGGAAACGCCGCCGACCGGCACGGGCACGGAAACGCCGCCGACCGGCGGACCAGAGACGGAAACCGTAAAAACGTATGCTGCCGCAGGCGTATATGGTCCGGAGTCAGGCACGGAAACGATCAAAGGCAACGTGGTCGTATCCGCTCCCGGCATTACGCTGCGCCATCTCGTAATCGAAGGAGATCTGACGATAACGGCCGCCGTCAGCGACGGGGATGCGTACTTCAAAAACATGACGGTAAAAGGTGTCGTTTACATTCAAGGGGGAGGCGTAAATTCCGTTCACTTCGAGGATTGCGAATTGGCGAGCGTCAAAATGTTCTAACGCGCTGGCTTTGACGGGCGGGCGCATGGATAGATTCACCGCATCAGCCAATATTCGACTTGTAAGAAAATTGTAAGGAAAATGAAATCTGATCTTTAACTTGTCTTAAGGCGGCAAGGCTATACTTGAAATCGACCCCCCTTTTAGTATATAGCCTTAGACCCGCAGGCAGTTGCCGCGGGTCTCTTTTTTTTGCAAGTCGGACCTGCCGGACTCGCATTCCCGAAGCTGACGATAGACGGGATTCGGGCGTGCATGGTCCGATGGCTGATCCCGTGGATGTTCTGGCCTCGACTCGCTTCGGGCGGCGATGAGCCGTGGGGTTACGCCCCGTAGCCGCCGTCGACGTTCAATACCGTACCGGTAACGTAGGAAGCCTCCGGACTAACCAAGAAGAGGACGCCGGCCGCGATTTCCTCCGGCCGCGCATACCGGCCAAGCGCGGTCGTTGCATTGAAATGAGGCGCGAACGGACCGTCGGCCGGATTCATTTCCGTATCGACGTAGCCTGCTTGCAGCACGTTAACCGTGATGCCTTTCGCCGCCAAGTCGCGAGCGGCGCCGCGGCTGTAACCCGCGATCGCGGATTTCGTCGCGGTGTAGTCGGCAAGGCCCGAGAACCCTGCGCGCGTACCGACGCCGGAGCCGATGCTGACAATGCGGCCGCCTTCGCCCATCACTTTAATCGCGGCACGGATAGCGGCAACGGGACTGTTAAAATTGATGTTCAGTTGACGATCGAATTCGGCGATGCTGTTGTCCGGATTATCGATCGGGGCGAATACGGTAACCCCGGCATTGTTGACGAGGATATCGAGTCTGCCGAATTTCGCGACAACCGCCTGCACCAGCTCCTCGGCGGAAGACGGATCGGCTTGATCCGCTTTGAAAGCAGCCGCGCGAACGCCTTTGGCCAGCAGGTCCCGAACGACGGCTTCTGCCTGCTCGGCCGATTTTCCGTAACTGATCGCCACGTCCGCGCCTTGATCGGCCAGCGCGCGAGCCGTCGCTGCGCCGATTCCGCGAGATCCTCCTGTCACTATGGCAACTTTACCCGAATATTTTTTTGTCATGTCCGCATCTCCTTTAAAGCTATTTTTGTAGTGCTCGCTAAATATATATCAAGAGGCTGAATGTTGTCAAACGTAAATCGCGCGAAGCGTCCTTGCTTGACATTCCGCTGCCGAATGCGATTCAATAAGGTCGTATGCAGATTGCATGGCGCAAAAAAAGGATGGAGGCGATATCTATGGCAAGGGGACGTCCCCGCGTATTTAATGTCGATATCGCGCTGGACCGCGCGCTTCATTTGTTTTGGCGAAAAGGGTACGAGGGAACATCCGTGGCGGATTTGACGGAGGCGATGGGGATTAATGCGCCAAGCTTGTACGCTGCCTTCGGAAACAAGGAAGAGCTGTTTCGCAAAATTCTCGATCGCTATGCCGAAGGACCGGCCGCATATATGAGGGAAGCCTTCCAACAACCGACCGCCCGCGGCGTCGTGGAATACCTGCTTTACGGAGCTGCCGAGGCTACGACCAATCCCGAGACCCCGCTCGGGTGCTTGACCGTGCAGGGGGCGCTATCCTCCGGCGAAGCCGGAGATGCCGTCAGGCATGAATTGAATGCCCGCCGCGCGGGGGGAGAAGCGGCGCTCCGCGACAGGTTCGAACAAGCGAAGCAGACCGGAGAGCTTGCCGCGGATGTCGACACGGAACAATTGGCGTGCTTCTACGCGACCATCTTCCAAGGGATGGCCGTTCAAGCGGGAGCCGGAACGAGCCGCGAAAAGCTGCAAGCCATCGTTGCGAATTCCTTGCGGCTTTGGCCTTCCTAACATGCGCAAGCAAAAAGATCAGCCCATCCGCGGGCTGATCTTTTTTGCTTGCTCGGCAACAATCGAATCCATTTCGCATCGCGAGGATGCAAAACTTCGTTTGACAATTCATGCTTGGCACTATATATTTAGTGAACGTTACAAAATTAAATTCCTTGAAGCTCCGCCACCAAACCGTTGTGCCGTTGATCCGGCGCAGCCGAAACCTCAACCGCGAGCCGTATGCTTTAACCAATAATCCGAAGGAGTGTTCCGTCATGAACCTGCAATCCCAAGCTTCACGGCTCCATGCGCTATCTTCGATCATGCATGAACGACGAGCTGTCCGCACGTACGATCCGACCTTCCGCCTATCCCGCGAAGAAATCAAAGCCATCCTGACCGATGCGATACAAGCGCCGTCCGGAGTCAATCTTCAGTCCTGGCGTTTTCTGGTCATCGATGCCCAGCCGCTGAAGGAGAAACTGCTTCCGATCGCATTCAATCAGAAACAAGTCAAAGACGCGTCTGCCGTCATCGCCGTTCTTGGCGATTTGGAGAGCTACAAAAAAACGGAAACCATCTATGAACGAACGGTTGAAGCGGGTTACATGACGGAAAGCGATAAACGAAGGAAAGTCGAGAATACGCTGAACATGTATGCGTCCTTCCCATACGAGCTGCTGAGCAAATACGCGTACATCGACGGCGGGCTGGTATCCATGCAGCTCATGCTTGCGGCAAAAGCCAGAGGGTATGATACGGTCCCGATGGCGGGTTACGACTTGGATGCCTTCAAAGAAGCCTTCGGTATCGGCGAACGTTACGTCTCCGTCATTCTGATTGCGATCGGCAAAGCTTCGAAAGAAGGCCATCCGTCGATCCGGATGTCCGTCGAGGAAGTAACGAGCTGGAATGAAGCGTCTTTTGAATGAAGCGGCGAATGCCGATGAATACTGAATATGCAAGGAGTGAATCCGCATGCGTTCTACGGAAGCATTAATCGACATGCACTTGGCGATCTGGAGCGAAACAGATCGGGAGAAGCGAAAACAAGCCATTGATGAAGCGTATGCCGATACCTGCGAAATTCTCGATCCTTTTTATCCTGACGTATTTCGGGGACGAGACGCGCTGATGCGTTTAATCGACGACGTTCAAGCGAAATTTCCCGGTTTCGTATTTACGAAGAAAGGGTTGGATGCGCATCATAACGTAATCAAGCTTAGTTGGGGTTACGGTACGGAAGGGAACCCCGATGCGGTGACCGGCGATGATGTCTTCGTCACGGATGGGGGATACATTCGGTTGTTGTATATCTTCATCGATAAACCGCAGGACTAATTCTACGCGGCGAACAAAGTTGAGCTATTCCATCCATTACGAATCGGAAAGGCTGCCGGACCGGCAGCCTTTTTGGCTTGGGCAGCGGCATGCGCGCGGGCAATTTCCGCCTAACGATTGGAAAAAACGACAAATCGTTGGTGAGAACAACAAAGACGATTCGTCCGTGCGGCTTTATAATGGATAATAATGTATGCGGTTACATATGTCGTTTCACGATAAGGCTTGCCTTCAAATTTCCTCCAAAGGATGATGGCCCTTGAATCGTACATGGCTGCGCAAAACGATCTGGTCGTACCTGCCGATCTTCTGCATCATGTTCTCCCTCCTCTTCTTCGTCTTCTTCCAGACCCTCGTCGAACAAAACAACCGCAACACGAAAGATTCCAGCGAAGTCTTCGTGAACCAACTGCTGCAGTCCGTGGACGTCAGCTTAAGGTCGCTCGATAACATGTTGATCCGCGAGATGGTGTCGGGCAAGCTGTTGAACGATTTCTTCCTTGAGCGCGGCAAGGACAACGTCTTCCTGAATTACCAGCTCGTCAACCGGATGCTGCAGCTGAAGCAGGCGATGCCGATGATCGATTCGTATTATTTGGTCCGGTTCAAGGACGGCATCGTGTTCAGCGGCGCCACGGCGAGCGCGGACGCGTTCGCGGACAGCGCCTTCATCCGCAGCCAGCAGAACAGCCCGACGTCGTATACCTCTTCATGGAGCGGGTTCCGCACGTTCCGCGAGTTCGCGAACCAGCAGCCGAAGGAGGTCGTCAGCCTCGTGCACAAAGTATCGCTCAGCAGCGGCGTGGACGGGATGATCGTGGTGAACGTCAGCGTGCCGGCGATTCGGAGCATGCTGGGCGAGATGTACGATCCGGGACGCGCGTTCGTGCAAGTGTACGATCGCGACGGGCAGCCGCTCTTCTCGGACGACGCGCCGGCAAGCGGGAAGGTGCTCGCCGGGCAGACGTCGCCCTATACCGGGTGGAAGGCGGAGAGCGGCGTCGCGAACGGCAAGGCGCTTGCCGTAATCTCGAGTTTATCGAGCGTTTGGCTGGCGCTGGGCTTGCTCGTCTTTCTGGCCGGCGGCGTCTCGATCGTGTATATCTCGCGCAAGAATTACAAGCCGATCGCCGAGCTCGTCTTCCGCGTGCAGGATCAGTTCGGATCCGGCAAGCCCTCGCTCGGCAGGCTGGCGGTGGACGAATTCGCGTTTATCGAAGCGGCCATCAACAATTTCGCCGAGCAGACGAAGCTGTTCCGCAAGGAAGCGCAAGAGGCGGCGGCCCGCAAGCAGAAGGCGCTCTTCAGGGAGCTGCTGCAGGGTCCGGACGGGGAAGCGGAGGCCATCGAGCCGTCCGCGCTGCCGCGCCATGACAAGCTGCGGGTGTTCGTCGCCGAGATCGACCATCCGGAGCAGGCGTTCGGCCGGTACTCGGGCCGCGATCAGTCGTTGTTCAAATTCGTCGTCAGCAGCGCGGCCCACGAGATGTTCGCTTCGCGGATTCCGATCCAGCTATGGCTGGAGTGGACGTCGCCGCTCCAGCTGACGGGCATTCTCTTCCTGGAGGACGCGGCCGAAGACGTCGCCGCGGAGACGGCGGATCGCCTCGCTTCCTGGGTGGATCAGCATCTGGCGTTCTCGGTGACGATCGGCCTCGGAGAGACGGCCGATGCCGGTTCGGGTGCGGGCATCTCGAGCCGGCAGGCGCTGGAGGCGTTAACGTTCAAAGCGACGCTCGGCCATAACCGGGTTATCGGCTTCGCCGAGACGCAGCATGCGGCGGCCAAGGAAGCGAATAAGCATCTGCAGGCGATCCATAGGCTGACCGGGCAGCTGCGCCTTCAAGAAGACGAGTGGCGGGAACGCTGCGACGAATTTTTCCAAGGCATGCGGGGCTGTTGTCTGCCGAAGAGCGAGATCGTCGGACTCTGCCGCTACTTCGTCGCCCATATGGACCTTCGGCTGTCGCAGGGCTCCAAGGAGTACTATGACGCGTGGATGAACGAAGCATCCGCGCCGCTGTTGCCGGCCATCGAAGAGTTCGACACGCTGGACGAGCTGCAGCGGTCGTTCGAAGCCTCGCTGGAGCGTTATGCCGGGCAGGTGGAACGGTTGTCCAACAATCGCCAGCATCGTCAGCTTCTGCAGACCATCCGGGGATATATCGAAGACCACTATGCCAATCCGGAGCTGTCGCTCGAATACCTCGCCGACAAATTCGGAATCAGCGCCAAATACATCAGCCAGCTGTTCAAGGAGGAATTCGGAGAGAATTTCCTGGATTATCTGTCGCAGCTGCGAATCGTGGAAGCGAAGAAGCGGCTGCTGGAGCAGCCGGACTCGATCCAAGAGGTCGGCGAGCGGGTCGGGTACGCGAACGCGGCGACGTTCCGGAGAGTATTCCGCAAGATGGAGGGCGTCTCGCCCGTCGATTACCGCAAGCGCAATGCGATGTGACGAGGCATGAATAAGCGAATCAAGGGCATAGCGACAGGGCTGTCCGCTTGCAGGCATACTGCGCGCGGACGGCCCTTGTTTCGTTGGCTCGAATTCGAAGCCCGGGCAGCCGCGGGAGGCGCAGGTCGCCCGCCGGGAAAATTGAGCGTCATCGGAAAATGGAGCGGCGATCGCCGGGAAGCCAGATCCGGCGCGGGTTCGGAAAATTGATCCCTTCGTGGATTAGTGGCCGTTGTCCGGCCCGCGCCGCTCCGTTATCGTTGGAATCATTCAACGTCAGTTTACTTCAAACGCCAATTTACCGAAGGATGAAAGGATGTGGGGAGACAACATGCCGGCAACGACGGGAGCGCTCGAAAGGAAGAAAACGAAATCGGCCATCGGCGCCGGATCGCTCGCGCTCAGGGATCGGGGCAAGCGGGTAAAACGGCATTGGCAATTGTATCTGCTCGTGCTGTTACCGGTCGCCTATTTGATTATTTTCAAGTACATTCCGATGTACGGGGCGCAGATCGCCTTCCGGGATTTCAGTCCGGTGAAGGGCATCCTCGGCAGCGACTGGGCCGGGTTCAAGCATTTCCGGACGTTCTTCGAATCGCCGAACTTCTGGGTGCTGATCAAGAACACGCTGATCATCAGCCTCTATTCGCTGCTCGTCGGCTTTCCCGCGCCGATCCTGCTGGCGCTCGCGCTCAACGAAGTCCGCGGCATGCGCTTCAAGCGCCTGGTGCAAATGGTCACGTTCGCGCCGTATTTCATCTCGACGATCGTCATGGTGTCGATGATCATCCTGTTCTTGTCGCCGCGGCTCGGCTTCGTCGACCACATCCTGAACGCGCTCGGGATCGAGTCGATCAATTTCATGGGCATCCCCGATTATTTCAGCAGTATCTTCGTGTGGTCGAACGTCTGGCAAGGCATCGGGTACGGGGCGGTCATCTATCTGGCGGCGCTCTCCGGCATCAATGTCGATCTCTATGAAGCGGCCAGGGTGGACGGAGCTTCCCGGATACGGAAGGTATGGCATATCGATTTGCCCGGGATCCTGCCCGCGGCTACCGTGCTGCTGATCCTGAACGTCGGGCAGATCATGAACGTGGGCTTCGAGAAGATTTATTTGATGCAGAATCCGCTCAATACGAGCACCTCGGAGGTCATCTCGACCTACGTGTACAAGATCGGGTTGCTCGGCGCGAACTTCAGCTTCTCTGCCGCCGTCGACCTGTTCAATTCGGTCATCAATCTCATTCTGCTGCTCAGCGTCAATTACGCGGCGAGACGCTTCTCCGAAAGCAGCCTATGGTAAAGGAGGATCGGCCATGACACGATCGACCGCCATCCGGGAATCGTTCGGCGACAAGCTGTTCCTGGGGTTGGTGTACGCCTTTCTGGGTCTTATTCTGCTTGTCGTGCTCTACCCGCTCGTCTATATCGTCAGCTCGTCCTTCAGCTCGCCGCAGGCGGTGATCAGCGGCCGCGTATGGCTGCTGCCCGTCGATTTCAGCTTGGCGGGCTACCGCGCGATCTTCTCCAATCCGCAGATCATGACCGGCTACGGGAACTCGCTCTTCTATACGGTATTCGGCGTGCTGATCAACGTCAGCCTGACGGTGATGATGGCATACCCGCTGTCGCGGACGACGTTCTACGGACGTCATGTCCTGATGGGCCTGCTGGTGCTGACGATGATGTTCAGCGGCGGCCTGATCCCGTATTACTTGACGGTGAAGAACCTTCATCTGCTCGATACGCGGTGGGCGATGCTGCTGCCGAGCGCGATGGCGGTATGGCAGGTCATCATCGCCCGTACCTTCTTCCAGTCGAGCATTCCGAAGGAGCTCGGGGAGGCGGCCGAGCTGGACGGCTGCAGCGACTTCGGATTTCTGTGGCGCGTCGTGCTGCCGCTGTCCAAGCCCATCTTGGCGGTGCTCGTGCTGATGTACGCGGTCAGCCAGTGGAACGCGTATTTCGAGGCGCTGATCTTTTTGAAGTCGACGAACCTGTTTCCCCTGCAAATCATCTTGCGGAACATCCTGATTCTCAATTCGATCGATTCGAGCATGATGGTGGACGCGAACAAGATGGCGGCGATGCAGGGATTGCGCGACCTGCTCAAGTTCTCGCTGATCGTCGTGGCTACGCTGCCGGTGCTCGCCATCTATCCGTTCGTGCAGAAGTACTTCGTGCAGGGCATCATGATCGGCTCGCTCAAAGGATAACGGCAAAGGATTACCATGATACGACCAAGGAGGCGTCTGTCTTGAAAACGAAGAAGAGAAGCGCGAAATGGCTCGGTTTGATCCTGGCGATGGTCCTGATCTTGACCGCATGCAGCAACGGCGGGGACGGCGGGGGAGCGGCGGACGGGAACGGGAACGCCGGGGAGGGCAACGGGGAAGGCAGCGGCAAGACCGTCACGCTGGACACCTACATCAGCGTATCCCCGCGCATCGAGGACATTAACACCAACGACGTCACGAAGGCGCTCGAGAGCAAGCTGAACATCAAATTCAAATTCGACGCGACGCCGAGCGCGAACGCCGTGGACAAGAAGAAGCTGATCATGGCAAGCGGCGATTATCCGTCCGTCTTCCTGTCGGGCGACTTCACGCAGGCCGAGCAGATCTCGTACGGCAAGCAGGGCATCCTGCAGCCGCTGAACGACCTGATCGACAAGTACGGCAACGAGATCAAGCGCGCCTTCGCCGAGGACAAGGACCTGCAGGCGGCCATCACGGCGCCGGACGGCAACATCTACGCGCTGCCGCATATCAACGACTGCTTCCACTGCTGGTACGCGCAGAAGCTGTGGATCGACCAGACGTGGCTGGATAAGCTGGGCTTGAAAATGCCGACGACGACGGACGAATATTACGAGGTGCTGAAGGCGTTCAAGACGCAGGACCCGAACGGCAACGGCAAGGCGGACGAAATTCCGCTGTCCGGCTCGTTTAACTCGTGGCACGGCATTCCGTCGAACTTCCTGATGAATTCGTTCATCTACGACAACGACGAGGATTTCTTCTTCATGAAGGACGGCAAGGTCCAGTTGGCCGCGAACCAGCCGGAGTGGCGCGACGGCTTGACGTACATCAACAAGCTGTTCGCCGATGGACTGATCGACAAAGAAGCGTTCACGCAAAACGCGGACCAAATGGCGCAGGTCGGCAACAAGGAAGGCGACAACGTCAGCGGCAGCGTGACCGCCGGCCATATCGGCATGTACTTTAGCCTGGCCGAGGGCCAGAACCGCCACAAAGAATACGTGACGGTCGCGCCGCTCAAAGGCCCGGGAGGCGTCGCGTACTCCGGCTACTACAAGGCCTACGGCAACGGCCAATTCGCGATCACGAACAAGGCTACCGAAGAACAGGCGATCGCGGCGATCAAAATGGCGGATTACATGTACTCCGAAGAATTCGCGATCATGAACGAATACGGCCTGGAAGGCAAATACTGGACGAAGGCGCAGCCGGACGAGAAGGACGTGCACGGCAATCCGGCGAAGTACACCCTGAAGCCGGAATATTGGAACCTGAGCACGACGTTCAACGACAACTGGGATCAGATGGGCATCACGAGACGGACGCGCGCGATCCGCGAATCGTGGACGGCGCCGGCAGACATGATGTCGCAGCAGGGCTATGAATTCCGGCTGTTCACGGAAACGGCCAAAAACTACGAGAACCGCCAGCCGGAGGAAACGTTCCCGCTCACGATCTTCATGGACGAGAACGACGCCAACGAAGCGATCATGCTGCGCACGCAGATCAACGAATACGTCCGCTCCAACATGGCGCAGTTCGTGACGGGCTCCAAGAAGCTGACGGACGCGGAGTGGGACAGCTACGTGAAGGGCTTCGACGGCTTGAATTTGAGTAAGTATCTGAACATTTACCAGAAAGCGTACGATAAGCAAAAACAGCCATAACCGGCCGGCCATCGCCGCCCGCGCGGCCGGGACGCAGGCTTGTCCCGCTCGCGCGGGCGGTTTTATAATGAGAGAGAATCCGTTACGAACGGCCGGAACCCGAACGGTTGAAGGAGGAATCCTGGATGAGCGCTGCCTACGACGGCAATGAGCAGGCATTGATCGACCCGACTGCCCTTCACCTTCACCCTTTTCTGTTGTTCGCCCAGCGGTACGCGTTCTATCCGAACGAAGCGTCGCCGGAACGGGTCGCGTACATGAACGCCATCATCATCGTGGAGGCGGGAGAAGGTTCCCTGCGCATGGATGGCCGGGTCTATCCGATGAAGGCGGGGACGCTCGTCTATATCCCGGCCGGCAAAACGCATCGCTGGCAGGCGTCCGATCCGGAACCCATGGTTCATCGGACCGCGTATTTCGATTGGAACCCGCTTCGGCGCCCGTTCGCCCGCGAAGGTCAGTTTTTTCACGGCGTTTCCGCCCATTCGGCCCCAATCCCCATGTACATGGACGAGGAGCCGGCGATCGGCATCGAGCCCGTGTCCGCGGTCGCGAATTTGCCGCTGTGGCTTTCCTACCATGACCGGTTCATTACGATTCCCGGACGGATCGGCGGCGGTACCGGGATGGGGGAGGCGATCCGCCTCCGCGGCGAATTCCAAGTCTTTCTTTCCTTCTTCCTGTCGACGACGTGCAAGGAATCGAGCAGCGGCGGAGACCCCCGCATCCGGGAGCTGCTGAAGCTGCTCGCGAGCCGGACGGAAATCGAGGAGCCCGAGCTGGTCCTGTACGCGGCGCAGGTCGGACTGAAGCGCAGCCGGTTCTACGCTTTGTTTCGCGAAGAGACGGGCTTGTCGCCCAAGCACTACATGACCCGGCGCAAGCTGCATCGGATCAAGTGCGACCTGCGGCAGTCGGACGCGTCGATCACGCAGATCGCGGAGAAATACGGGTATTCCAGCATCCACGTGCTGTCCAAAAACTTTCGCAAGCACATCGGATTGACGCCGTCGGAATACCGCCGGCAGTGCCGCATGTAAGAGCGGCCGATTGATTTTAGCAAAACCGTCGTGGTAAGTTAAGAAGGCATCCAGACAGAAAGCATGGTGATCCTCTTATCATGACGCCGATAGAAAGAAGCCGTGAAGCGATGAAACGACCCTTCGACAGCACGGAAACCGATGGAATAAGATGGCATCCCTTGACATGGAAGCTGATTTTCACGTTGAAGTTCGCGTTTGATTTGGCGCTTTCCGGCATTTTTTATTTCGAGCATTCGATTGCGATTTTTTGGCGATTGAGCTTTGTGCTTTTTTCGTTAGCGGCCTTCCTGTTCGTCAATCTCTTCTATTTCAAATTGAACAAGCAGCGGAATTGGCTGTTTCATCTGCTCATCATCGACTTCCTGGTGTCGGCTTCGTACGGTTACGTCTATATCGGGGGGAATTTCCCCACTCACCTCTTTATCGGAATTACGGCCTTGGCGATCTTGATGTTCATGAAGAATACACGGGCGCTGATCCTGACCTGCTTGCTGCTGCTGATCTTGTACGTGGTCACGATGGGGAGCATCGATTGGCATTTATACGGGCAGTTCGATGAAATCGGTTATTTTACGACCGGCTCGTTCATCGTTTTCGCCGGTATCGTGAGCGTACTCGTGAATTTCTATCGGGACGCGCGCAAGAACGCGCTGCGGCTGTACGCGCAATTGATGCAATCCCATGCGCGGCTGCAGGAGTACGCGCTTCAGACGGAAGAATGGGGAGCGGCCAGGGAGCGGGTACGCATCGCGCGGGACATTCATGATACGGTAGGCCATAAGCTGACGGCGCTGCTGGTTCAAATGCAGGCGGCGCGCAAGCTGAGCAAGCCGGATCCCCAGCGCAGCGAACGAACGTATCTCGAATGCGAGGACTTGATCCGCTCTTCCTTGCAGGAGATCCGGCTGTCGGTCAGGGCGATTCGGGACGAACCGATCCGATCGACCGCCTTGGGAGAAAGACTGGAGACGCTGGCGCGGGAGTTCACCAAATTGGCGGAGGTGCAGACGACCCTCGAGGTGGCCGGAACGCCGGTCGCGCTGCCCGGCGAGCTGCAAATGACGGCTTACCGCATCGCGCAGGAATCGCTCACGAATGCCCAGAAGCACGGGCACGCGAGAAAGGCCGCGATCCTGCTGGCCTATTCCGAGCGCGGATTTTCGCTCAGCATCCGCAATGACGGCGACGTGCCCGCGTCGTTCAAGCCGGGCTTCGGGATCATTAACTTGCAAGAACGAGTACGAGAGTGGAACGGGGAAGCGCATATCGGGGCGGATCGGCGAACGGGCTTCGCCGTTGAAGTCCATTTCCCTTATTCCGCGGCGGAAACGGAGCGAATAAGCAATTGAGGATTCTGATAGTAGACGATCAACGGCTCATGCGGGAGGGGCTCGCGACCATCATCGGCTTGGAAACGGGCATGGAGGTCATCGGCACGGCGGTGGACGGACGGGATGCCTATTCGCAGGTCGTGGAGAAGCGGCCGGACGTGGTGCTGATGGATATTCGCATGCCGGGCATGGACGGCGTGGAAGGCGCGGAGCTGATTCTCAAGCATTTTCCGGACACGAAGGTGTTGATCCTGACCACGTTCGACGATGCGGAATTGATCCTGCGCGTGTTGGAGAAAGGCGTCCATGGTTACCTGTTGAAGGACCTGCCGGCAGAGGCGATCGTAAGCGCGATTCAGACGGTACACAACGGAGGCACGGTGCTCCAGCCGGAAATAACGGACGTGCTGCTGCAGGAAATGAAAAAAATGTCGGCGTGGAATCCGGATAAGGCGCATCCGTTAAGCAATGACGCGCCGAGCGGATTGACGACGCTGACCGACCGGGAGAAAGAGATACTCGTCTTGCTCGGGCAAGGCTTCAATAACAAGGAAATCGCGGAATCGCTGACGATAACGGAAGGCACGGCGAAGAATCACGTATCCAATCTGATCGCGAAGCTCGGGCTGCGCGACAGAACGCAGGCGGCTTTGTTTTCGGTTCGCTATTCCATTTGAAGAGGCAGGGCATTACTTTTGGCATAGGGCATGAGATTGATCATGACCGATGACCGAAAGCGATGCCTTTTTTTGCGTGAATTCATGACTTTCCATAGATTTGCCGCCGCGCGTTCCTTGTTAAGATCAAAGGGCAAGGAAACGAGGAGGATGCGCCTCGCAAACCTCCCGCAAAGCCAATTCGCAAAAGGAGAGTGAACGTGATGGCGGAGAAAAAAACAAGCTTCAAGCTGCGGATCATGACGGTGTCTCTGCTCGCCGTGCTGGTGGTTGGATCTTTTTTCGAAATCAATTGCTTCTTGAACTATTAAGCGCGCATGCGCAGCCTTGATGATCCCGCGGAGGTGAAGGGTAATGAAACTGAATTGGAAACGATTGGCGCTGCCCGTCGGTTTGGCGGCCGTGGTCTTGTACTTCGCGTATGCCCCGGCGCATGAACGCGGTACCGCGGAGGCCTCGGGACTGCGGAATCAGCTGGAGCAATTCACGGACAACGGGAAGTACGAGACCGCCGTTTTTGCCGGAGGCTGTTTCTGGAGCGAGGAGGAGCCGTTCGAGCAGCTCGACGGCGTAGTGAGCGTGGTCACCGGATATACGGGCGGACATACGTCCGATCCTTCTTACGCGAAGGTGTCTTCCGGCACGACGGGACATCTCGAAGCCGTGCAGGTGAAGTACGATCCGGATCGGATCACGTACGACGAGCTGCTCCAGGTGTTCTGGCGCAACACGGATCCGACGGACGCGAACGGCCAATTCGGCGATCGCGGCACGGAGTACCGCTCGGTCATCTTCTACGACGGCGAAGCGCAGCGAGCATCGGCGGAAGCGTCGAAAGCGGCCTTGGCCGCGCAGGGCAAATTCGCCAAGCCGCTCGTGACGAAAATAACGCCCGCCGCGGCGTTTTATAAAGCCGAGGACGAGCATCAGGATTTCTACAAGACGAATCCGGCGGGCTTCCGAAGCAACATGGCCGGTTCCGGCCGGGACGCCTTCTTGGATCGCGTCTGGGGAGATGACCGCATCATGAAGGAGCTTGAAAGCCGTTATGCGCAGATCGACAAAGCGGCAAGCCTCAAATCGCTGACGAAGCTTCAATACGACGTCACCCAGCATGACCAGGACGAGCCGCCGTATAAGAACGAATATTGGGACAGCAAGGAAGAAGGCATCTACGTGGATATCGTATCGGGCGAGCCCCTCTTCAGCTCGAAGGATAAATTCGACGCGGGCACGGGCTGGACCAGCTTCATGAGGCCGCTCGAGCCGGGCAACGTCGTGTACCGCGAAGCCGGCGGGGTATTCTCGTCCACGACCCAGGTGCGGAGCAAGCATGCGGATTCCTTCATCGGCGACGTGTTCAACGACGGGCCCGAGCCGACGGGATTGCGCTTCTGCACGAATTCCGCGTCCCTGCGATTCGTACCCGTAGACCAGCTCGCGCAGCAAGGATACGGCGAATACGCCAAAACTTTCGAGGGGGGGGAGGAACAATGAGGAACGCGTTTATTTTCGAACTGCTGGACAGCCGGCTGAACGTGCTGATCGAATTGTTCGAGCAATGCCCGGAGGACAAGCGCCGCGTGATCCCCAAAGGGTTTAACAACCATATCCATTGGCATGTCGGGCATGTGCTCACCGTTACCGAGTTCCATGTCTTCGCTCTCTCGGAGCAGCCCAAGGTTCTGCCGGAGCGCTACCAGGCGTTATTCGCGTACGGCACGAAGCCCGCGGATTGGCAGGAAGAACCGCCTGCGTGGGAAGTCTTGATCGCGCAGCTGAAGGAACAGCGTTATCTGATCCGCGAGTCCTTGCAGGACAAGCTGGATCTGCCCGTGAAGCCGAACTTCCTCAAGGCGGAAACGATCGACGAATTGATCGTCTCCACGGTGCTGCATATGCTGAATCACGTCGGCGTCGTCTCCGCGATGCTGAAAGTATTGAAAGCCTCTTAAAAAATCGTTGCACGGTGAAGGTGTCCCGAAAGCCGCAGGCTAGGGACGCCTTCTTTGCTATTTTAAAGCCCGCAACGAACGAGGCAGCCGTGCTTCGCCGCCATCCTCCGCCAGCTATTCCCGGCCATCCATCCCATCCCGATCAACCGTCCTCCGGCATCCGTCCCATGCAGCGCAAGAATAGTTCTCGCGGAACATGGGAAAATATAGTCATCAGTGTTTTCGGGGGGCTTAATCGGTGAATCGGTTCAGGAAATGGACGCGCAATAAACCCGCGTTTCCGAATATTTCAGCGGACGAGCATGCCGAGGTTGAAGCCCAAGGCAAGTTAGCGCCCGATATCGAACAAAATGAAGCGATGCTTAGAAAGCTGTTCGAAAACAACGCCGACATCGTATTTCGCAAGGTGCGGCTGGCTGGAGAAGCTCGCTGGCTGGTCCTCTATTTTGAAACGCTGATCGACGAGAAGACGATCGACGACCAGATCTTGAAACCGCTGCTGGCTAGGCATGCCGCGCTCGAAGCAGGCGAATCCGTCTCGCGGCACGAACGCCAAGCGATTGCCGACGAGAAGGCGGAAGCGCTGGATGACGAGATGGTCTCCGTCGGCGCGACGCATGTGAGATCGGAAGTTGCCGACATCGTTCGCGACGTGTTATGCGGTCATGCCGCCATCCTTGCGGGGTCGGACAGCCACGCCCTGACGGTCAAGGCGAACGGCAGCAAGCAGCGAAGCCTCGAAGAGCCCTCGTCCGAGCCCGTCATTCGCGGTCCGCGGGACGGCTTCAACGAGAATCTGTCAACCAATATCGGCCTGCTGCGCAACAGGCTTAAAACCTTGCGGCTCAAAACGGAATCCGCGACGATCGGAGAGCTGACCCAAACCCAGGTCGTCATGGCCTATATCTCGGGCATCGTATCCGAATCGTTGGTCGAGGAAGTACGGGAAAGGGTCACGCGGATCCAAATCGACGGCATTCTCGATTCTGGCTACATCGAGGAATTTATCGAGGATTTGCCCTACTCGCCCTTCCCGCAAGTGCATAGCACGGAACGGCCCGACGTGGTGGCGGCCGAGCTATTGGAAGGGAAAATAGCCATTCTGGTCGATAACACGCCGTTCGTTCTGATCGTTCCCATGACGTTCTGGACGGGGCTTCAAGCGAGCGAGGATTATTATATCCGGTGGCCCATCGCGACGTTCGTGCGCTGGATTCGATTTCTCTTCATCTTCATCGCCGTATTCGCTCCCCCGCTCTATGTGGCCGTTACGACCTACCACCAGGAAATGATTCCGACGAATCTCGTGCTGAGCATCGCATCCTCCCGGGAGGCCGTTCCTTTCCCGGCGCTGGTCGAAGCTTTCTTGATGGAAATCATATTCGAGGCCTTGCGGGAAGCGGGAATACGTTTGCCCAAGCAAATCGGCCAAGCGATCAGCATCGTAGGGGCATTGGTCATCGGCCAGGCGGCGGTGCAGGCGGGAATCATATCCGCGCCGGTCGTCATTATCGTATCGATCACCGGGATCGCGGCGTTTACGATTCCGCGCTATAGCTTTGCGAACGGCATCCGGCTGCTGCGCTTTCCGATGCTGTTCCTGGCCGGAACGCTCGGCCTGTACGGAATCGTGCTCGGATTCCTCGGCATCCTGCTGCATTTGGCGTCCTTGCGTTCGTTCGGCGTGCCTTATTTTAATTCCCTGGCACCGCTTAAAGGCGTAAATGTGAAGGATATCATGATACGGGTACCCATATGGGCGAAGACCCGCCGTCCGCGGACGACGGGAACGAACGATCCGCTTCGCGAACCGTCCGGACAGGAACCGGGGCCGGCGCGATGAAAGCAGTCCGCCAAGAACAACGAGGAAGGAACGTCAGCATGAAAGCATTCCTGCACGTCGGCTTGCTGTCCGCCTTATTGTTGACAAGCGGCTGTTGGGACAGAACGGAGATTAACGACCTTGCGTTTATCACGGGCTCGGCGTTTGATTTAACGGATAACGGCGACTATCTGTTATCGCTTCAGATCGCCGTCCCGACCTCCGGTCTTGGGGGGCCGGGGAACGGGGGAGGCAGCCAGCGCGAGAAGTTTTTTGTCGTGTCCGCCACGGGCAAGGATGCCAACGAAGCGTTTCGGAAGATTCAGAACAAGAGCTCCCGCCGGTTGTTCACGTCTCACCGCAGCGTCATTTTCATTGGCGAATCCTTAGGCAGACATGGGATCAACGATATTCTCGACGTGTACAATCACGATCCGCGGCAACGGTTGAGAACCTATATCATGATGGTAAAGGGAGGGACGGGACGGGAACTTCTCGAAACGAAATACCCCTTCGAGCAAGTGCCCGTCGAAGCGATCAAGGAAATGGAAATGCTGCGAAGCGAATTGGCGGTGACCATGCGCGACTTTTTCATTGCGTCCTCAAGCGAAGGCATCAGCCCGGTCATGGGCGTTATCGAGGCCGTGGACGATTTGGAAGGAACAAAGGCAAAGCAAAGCAAAAAGAACCTGTTCAGGCTCTCCGGATCGGCCATCTTGAAGAAGGATCTGAAGGTTGTCGGGTTCTTGAACGGAGACGAGACGAACGGTTTCATGTGGGCTACCGGTCGGATGAAGAGCGGGAGGGTCGACGCATATTTACCGGAAGGCGGCGGACTGGTCGGAGCGATGGTCTATCACGCGGAACGAAAAATCGTCGTGGATATAAAAGGCGATATCGTCAAATTGAAGATTCACCTGCTGGCGGAAGGAAGCCTGATCGAAAACAATACTCCGCTCGATGTCAGTCGGCCGAAGTATCTGGCGCTTGCGGAGCGGGCGTTGGAGGCAACGATCGAGAAGCAGGTTCGGGATGCGATGCTTAAAGTCCAAAAGCAATACAAAGTGGATAGCGTGGGTTTCGGCCAAGAAATTTACCGCAATAAGCCGAAGCAGTGGAAATCGTTAAAGGGACAATGGGACGCGAAATATCCCCAAGTCGACCTTTCGGTTGCCGCGAAGCTGAGATTGAACGGGGTCGGCGTAGGCGGGCCGCCGCTGCAATTAAACGAAAAGGAGATCAAAAAATGATTGCGCAAATCGCGGGCTACGTCATTATATTGGCGGTATGGTCCGTCGTTCGGATGCGTGCCATGCAGAGCGAGCGCAGAACTAAAGATGCGGCCGTGTACGGCGTACTGATGGGAATGGCCGGTATCGTCGGTTCCTTGGTCATCGCGCGGATCGATCTGCCGAGCTTTACCGCTCCGGCCAGGATGCTGTTGGAGCCCCTTGGGAAGTTCTTATTAAAGCCGTAGTTGCCCGGCCTTTCTTTTCATCGAGTCGATCGCCAGAAGCGCCAACGGCAAGAAGCTTTGGTTGAAGAAGGCCAAGAGCGGGAACGTAAACGCCAGATAATTCAGAAGCTCCGCCCCGTTTTTGAATATCAACACCGATCCCAAAAGAGATAACAGGGTAATCGGAAATATGAAGTCGCGATAATGACGCAATTTGAGAAGCTGGCTGACGCTCAGACATAAAATAAACAGCGATACGGATACCTTCACGAAGCATCCCATTACCCACAAGGAAACCGCAAGCGCCTCCAACCGTTCGAAGGAACCGGGAATGCCGATATATTGGACGACGCTAAGGAAAGAGTAGGTCAGCTTGCTCGTCAACGGACCGAGAACCATGATCGTCAATAAAACGATGGCAAACATAAGAACGGCAATGCCCGCAAGCGCGATCAGCGATACCTTGAGGGCTTTCTTAGGCTGGTTCAAATAAGGAAGCAGCCATCCCAATATGAAGAGCTGATTCATGAATCCGCCTGCCGGGCTGACCATGCCTTGCAAGACGGGCTTTAATCCTTCCGCCAAGATCGGCTTGATTGCGGCGAAATCCGCTTCTCCGGTCGTCAGAATCAAGAGCGGAATCAAAAAAGCCAGAATGAGCACACTAAGAAACTCATTGGCCCGCGCGATCACTTCGATTCCCGCCAGCGCGGCCAAACCGCATAAGATCAGGAACGTCAGACTGGCTACTGTGGAGGGGCTTCGCGGCAGCAGAAGCGTAGTAATGAATCCCGTATGCTGCGTGGTAATCGTCGTGATCGACACGAACCAGTAATACAGGTAATTAAGCGCGATGACAGGCCCCAACCAATTACCGACGATTTTCGAGCTGTACTGGATGATCGTCAATCCCGGGTAACGCTTGGACAGCGCGATCATCACCCAAATACTGACCAAACCGCAGATCGTGGAAGGGAAAACCGATATCCAGGCGTCTTGTTTGGCAAACATCGTTATAATTCCGGGAACGGTGAGCATATTCGTGGAAACGATGAACGTGAACAGCAAAAAACCTAACTGGGATCCGGTGATTTTCTCGGTTGTCTCCATCTACGCGCAGCGCTCCTTTCCTCGCAGAGGTGTCTCAAGTATTGACTGATCGTCATTCGTTTATACGCATAAATTGGATGTTGACAGGCTATCTACTAGAAGATAGAATACAAACATGAACAAAAACAAAACACGCAAATCCGGCGCGGATTGTTCGATGCCAATTGGTTGGTACGGGGCCGGTTTGACAAGATTGCCGATGTGGATGGATATCCGCTTGGCTTAGGGGGCGGATATTTTTAACGAAAAATTCTATCTTTTAATAGGTAGACAAGAGACGCGCGACGTTTTTGAAACGATTCCGAAATTCAAAAAAAACCAACATGAATGGAGACCATTAAAATGAAAACACTAGTCATCGTTACCCATCCGAACATCGAAGCATCCAACTGGAATCAAGCATGGGTGAAAGCCGCGCGCGAGCAAGGCGATATCACCGTCCATGAACTGCACAAGGCGTATCCCGACGAAAATATCGACGTTGCCGCGGAGCAGCGCTTGATCGAGGCGCATGACCGGATTATTTTCCAATATCCGCTGTACTGGTACAGCACGCCGCCGCTGCTCAAGAAATGGTTCGATGCCGTGCTGCTGTACGGCTGGGCTTACGGTCCGGAAGGCGATAAAACGGCGGGCAAAGAAATCGGCGTCGCGATCTCGACTTACGGCACGGAAGAATCGTACCAAGCAACCGGATCCAACGGACCGCTGGACGAAATTTTGCGGCCGATTCAGGCGCTTGCCCGTTTCATCAGCGCCAAATACCTGCCCCACTTCGCGCTGAACGATACCTCGAACGTGACGCCGGAACGTTTGGCGAAGAGCAGCGCCGACTACGTGCATTACCTCAAGACGGTACAACCGGTCGGTGCGGCGCAATGAAGAACCTGACCGTCGACGTCTACATGGACACGAGCTGTCCCTGGTGCCGGATGGGCACGACGAGCTTGTTGGCCGCGATCGAGCAATTGCCGCCGGACGCGAAGGCCACGGTCCGCTGGCATGCCTTTCAGCTGAATCCCGGGATTCGCCCCGAAGGGGAAGACTACGGCCGGGTCATGATCGGCAAGTTAGGCGGGGCCGCGCAATTCGAGGCCAGGAAGAAGCAGTACAATCAATACGGGGAAAACTACGGCCTTACTTATCATATGGAACGCGTGAAGTACACGCCTAATACCGTCCTGTCGCATCAGCTTATCGCGATCGCGCCGGAGCAGCTGCAGGCGCCATTGATCCAACGGATCTACACGGCGTATTTCGAAGAAGGTCTCGACATCGGCGACGCGGACGTGTTGGCGGAGATCGGAGGCGCGGTCTTGGGTACCGATGCGGCCGAGCTGAAAGCGCGGTTGACGCAAGGCGAAGGGATCGACAAGGTGGAAGCGGGACAGCGCGATGCCGAGCTGCTCGGTATCCGGGGCGTTCCGTACTACGTCATTAACGGGAAGGTCAGTTTATCCGGGCTTCAGCCGCCCGATGAACTGATGAGATGGATGGTGCAATCCGCTTGAATTTTTCCCGAAAAGGATTACGCCGATAACAGCGGAAACGGCGATAACGGGCGGCTTTCCGGGGAAATGTAAATGTAAACCGACAAACCCTATCCTACTTGAACGGGAGTGACTCACGATGCCGATCGTTACGATTCAAGTGACCCGCGAGGGCACGACGCCGGACCGTCAATCCGTCACGGCGGAGGAAAAAGCGGCACTGATCAAAGGCGCGAGCGAACTGCTGCGCGACGTGCTGAACAAGCCCCTCGAATCCACCTTCGTGGTGATCGAAGAGGTGGACACCGATAATTGGGGTTGGGGCGGGCTGCCCGCCCTGGAGTACCGCGGGCAGCTGGCCGCCAAGAAGAAGGAAGCACGGGAAGAAGCATGAAGCTCGATACGGAAATTTGCCGCATTTTCGGAATTCGCTATCCCGTCTTCCTGGCCGGCATGGCAGGAGGACCCGGCACCGTCCGCTTGGCCGCGGCGGTATCCAACGCCGGGGGGCTGGGCACGCTGGGTGCCGCTTACATGGAGCCGGAAGCGATACGCGCCGCGATCCGGGAACTTCGCGGGTTAACGAGCGCGCCCTTCGGCGTGAATCTATTCGCGCTGCGGGCCGCGGACGACAATGCGAGAACCGGGGAAGTCCAGCGGGAGCTGAACGGCATGCGGCAGCGGCTCGGGATTCCGCAGGCTGCGGGAGAAGACGTGCATACGCCGGATTATTTCGATCGGCAGGCGGCCGTGCTGTTGGAAGAGCGGGTTCCGGTGATCAGCACGGCGTTTGGCGTCCTTCCCGCGCCTCTGCTCGAGCAGGCGAAAGCCGCGGGCATTCGAATCGTCGCCATGGCGACGACGGTGAACGAAGCGCTCCTGGCCGAACGGGCGGGAAGCGATGCGATCGTGGCGCAGGGCAGCGAGGCCGGCGGGCATCGCGGGACGTTCGATATCTCGGATCGTCCCATGGGGGCCAATATCGGCACGATGGCGCTGGTGCCCCAGATCGTCGACAGCGTGCGCATCCCGGTTATCGCGGCCGGCGGGATCATGGACGGCCGCGGGCTCGTCGCCGCGCTTGCGCTCGGCGCGCAGGGCGTGCAGCTGGGGACGCGCTTCCTGACCTCGCTCGAATCCGGAGCGCATCCGTCGTATCAGGAACGATTGCTCTCGAGCACGGAGGAGAGCACGGTGATCACGAACGCGTTCTCGGGCCGCCCGGCCCGAGGGGTAGCGAACGCGTTTATCCAAGCCTGGGAGAAGAGCGGACTCGAACCGCTTCCGTTCCCGACGCAAAATTCCGCGACCCGGGATATCCGTAACGCCGCGGCGCAGCAGAGCAATTCCGACTATATGTCGTTGTGGGCCGGGCAAGGCTTGCGCATGCTGACCGGCGGCCAAGGCGCGGCGCACATCATGGCGGAAATCATCCGTCAGGCGGAAGCGCTGCTTCGGTAGCGTTGGTCTCCTAACGACATCTAAATACCTTTCTGAGAAACCGCCGTTCTTTGGCGGTTTTTTTCATTGGCCCCGTTCGATGAACGAACGGACCTTCCATGCGAACGAACGGAGAAGGGGCAAACATGTCTCGTTTGACGGGTGAAAGGAGCGTTATCGAAGCTTACCCCGGCAGCGCTGCTTCGCTATAATTCCGAGTACGCAAGTTTATTCTGGCGATTTCGGGAGGAAACGCAAATGCTGTTCGGAGCTTGTTATTACCCGGAGCACTGGGTAAGGGAAAGATGGGAAACCGATGCCCGAATGATGAAGGAAGCGGGCTTTAACGTCGTTCGGATGGCGGAGTTCGCGTGGATCAAGATGGAACCCGCGGAAGGCGAGTTCGACTTCGGGTGGCTGGACGAAGCGATCGGTCTGTTCAGCCGTTACGGCATACGAACGATTCTGGGTACGCCTACGGCCGGGCCGCCGAAGTGGCTGCTCGACCTTTACCCGGATATTTACCAGCGGGATTATCAAGGGCATGTCCGCGGTTTCGGAACGAGGCGCAGCTATTGCGCGAACAATGCGACTTACCGTGCGTATACCCGCAGGGTCGTGACGGAGATGGCCGGGCGATACGGCACCAATCCCGACATCATCGGTTGGCAGATCGACAACGAGCTCGGCGCGATCGACACCGCGCGCTGTTATTGCGACAGCTGCAAAACGGCGTTCGTCGTATGGCTGAAACGGCGATACGGGACGCTCGAATGCTTGAACGAGGCATGGGGCACGATTTTCTCCAGCCAGCTGTTCACGGCATGGGAGCAAGTGCATTTGCCGGCATATTCCGTCCACCAGGGGCATAATCCCGGACTCGCGCTGGATTTCCGGCGGTTCTCTTCCGACTCGGTCCGCGACTACCAAGCGCTGCAAATCGGGATCCTTCGCGAGCATTGCTTGCCGGTTCAGCCGATTACGACGAATCTGATGGGCAGCTTCAACGACCTCGACTATTACGACCTGTCCGCAGATCTCGATCTCGTCTCGCTGGATATCTATCCGATCATGAAAAAGGTGCCCGAGGAACGCCCTTTTCGGACCGGGATCAACCATGACGCGATGCGCGGGCTGAAGGGCATGAATTATTGGGTGCTCGAGCATCAGAGCGGCACGCCGTGCACCTATGCATTCTCGCCGACGCCGAAGCCGGGAGAGCTTCGGCGCTGGACGTATCAATCCATCGCGCGCGGAGCGGACGCGATCGTCTATTTCCGTTGGCGGACGTTAACGTACGCGCTGGAGGAATTTTGGCATGGCATTCTGCAGCATCACGGCAAGCCGGGCAGGAAATACGGGGAGGTTCGGCAAGTCGGCGAGGAGCTGGCCCGGTTGGCGCCGAAGTTGGCCGGAACGACCGTACGCTCGAAGGTCGCGATCGTGAAATGTTTCCACAACGAATGGGCATTCGAAATCCAGCCGCATGCGAGCGGATTCGTCTATAAAGATCATTTGGCGGATTATTATCGTTATTTTCACGATCGCAACATCCAAGTCGACGTCATCTCCCCGGATTCGGACGGATTCGGCGGCTACGATCTGCTTATCGTGCCGAACTTCATGATGGCCAAGGACGCGGCCGTCCAGGCGATTCACGACTATGTGCGCGAGGGCGGCACCGTCGTGATGGATTTTCGCGCCGGCGCCAAAGAATGGAATAACCGGATGCTGCCGGAGATCCTGCCGGGTCCGTTCGCGGGCTTGCTCGGCATCGAAGTCGACGATTACGGCATTATCGAGCCCGAGCATCCGGTCGGGCTGGCGTTCGCGGAAGAGACCGGACGAGAGCCGGCAGCGGGCCAAGCCGCGACGTGGTACGACGTCGTCGAATTGAAGGGGGCGTCGGCAATTATCCGGTTTACGAACGACTACTTCGCGGGCTGTCCCGCGGTTACCCGCAATGATTACGGCGCGGGCAGCGCCTATTATATCGGAACGGAGCTTGACCGCGCGACGTTGAACGCGTTGTTCGACGGCATAAGCGAAGCTGCCTTGTTGACGCCCGTGCTGTCCTCCCTGCCGAAGGGAGTCGAGGCGGTTCGGCGCGAGGGCGACGACGGGCGGGAGTTGATCTTCGTGATCAATCACAACGAATGCGGAGTCGCGCTATCGCTGGAGGACGGATACGTCGATCTGCTCACGGACCATGCGATCGGCGGTATCGCGAATTTGGCGCCTAACGGCGTATTCGTGTTGGAACGGACACTATAAACGCTTTCTTTCGAAGAACCGCCGTCGGCATGCCCGCCTGGCGGTTTCCCTCTGTCGGAGGATCGCCGCGGGGGTATTCGGCGCGCTCGCCGCATCGCGATGCTGCGCGTTCAGTTGCTTTTTATCGGGTGACGATCACCCGTTTGTCGGGTTGTTGGTCCGCTGCTCCCCCCGCATAATTAAACCATCAAGCAATGCCGCAAGCGTTACTCGAAAGGAGCTTATCATGGCAAAACCCGCCCCCCGACTTGATTCCTTGCCTATGGGTGTTCGCAATGCTTCCTCCTTCGGAAGCAGGCTGCGCAAGCAATACCAGCTGCTTCTGATGTCCGTTCCGTTCGTGCTGATCGTCGTGCTGTTCTCGTACGGGCCGTTGTGGGGATGGATCATGGCATTCGAGAAGTACAAAGTGGCCAAGGGCTTATGGCACAGCCCGTTCGTCGGATTCGACAATTTCAAGCTGCTGTTCGAGGATCCGCAATTTTTTAACGCGCTGCGCAATACGGTCGTCATGGGCGTGCTTAATCTCGTCACCGGCTTTTTCGGGGCGATCGCGCTGGCGCTGATGCTGAACGAGGTTAGGAACCGCTTGTTCAAGCGATCGATCCAGACGATCACGTACATTCCGCATTTCGTCTCCTGGGTCGTGATTGCCAATATTTTCGCGACGCTGCTTTCGCCGGACGGCGGCGTGGTGAACGCGCTGCTCCTGAAGCTCGGAATCGTGAACGAACCGATTTACTTTCTCGGCAAAGCGGATCTGTTCTGGTGGATCCATACGGCGGCCAACTTCTGGAAGGAGCTGGGGTGGAACACGATTATCTACCTGGCGGTGCTTGCCGGCCTTAATCCGGAGCATTACGAGGCGGCGGAAGTCGACGGCGCCAAACGCTGGCAGAAGATGCGGTACATCTCCATCCCCGGCATTATGCCGACCGCGATCCTGCTCCTGATCATGTCCGTGGGCTGGATCGTCCAGAGCGGCTACGAATCGCAGTTTCTGCTCGGCAATCCCGTCGTCATCGACCGTTCGGAAGTGCTCGACCTGTACGCCTTGAAATACTCGACGAGCATCGGCGACTATTCGTACGGCGTGGCGGTAAGCATGTTCAAATCGCTCGTCAGCATCGCGATGGTCGTGGCCGTTAACTTCATCGCGAACCGAACGACCCGCAACCGGCTGTTCTAAGTTACAAGTCATGCAAGATTGGAGCGTGAGACGAAATGGCGCATAGCCGCACATGGGGAGATTACTTGTTCCGGACGACGAATTATACGCTGCTGCTCGCGATGGGAATCGTTACGCTGTTCCCTTTTCTCAACTTATTGGCGATATCCCTGAACGACGCGCAGGATACGCTGAAAGGCACGATCTACCTCTGGCCCCGGATATTCACGATGCAGAATTACGAAACGATCTTCGCCAACGGCAACCTGGCCATGGCGGCCGTGCGTTCCGTCATCCGGACGGTGCTCGGAGCCGGACTGGGCGTCATCAGCACGGCGATGCTCGCCTACGCGTTAAGCCGCAAAGAATTCATGTTCCGCAAGTCATTCAATCTCGTCCTCATCGTCACGATGTACGTAAACGGCGGTTTGATTCCGTTCTATCTGCTCGTGAAGAACATTCATTTGATCAACCATGCGGCCGTATATATTCTGCCTACGTTGATCGGCGTATTCAACGTCATTATCATGCGCAGCTATTTCGAGTCGCTCCCGGACGGCATCGTGGAGTCGGCCCGGATCGACGGCGCGTCGGACTTCCAGATCTTGTTCCGGATCGTCATGCAGATCAGCATGCCGGTCATGTCCACCGTGACGCTGTACGTCGCCGTGGCGCATTGGAATTCCTGGTTCGATAATTACTTGTACGCCAGCCGCAACCCGAATTTGAACCTCCTGCAATTCGAGCTTCAGAAAATACTGATCGGTTCCGTTAACCAAGTGTTCAATCCGAACATGCATATCGACGGCTCGGACGCCCGCAGGACGAACCCCGAGACGATCCGGGCGGCGATGACCGTGATCGTGACCGTGCCGATCCTGCTCGTCTATCCTTTCCTGCAGCGATATTTCGTCAAAGGGATGACGTTCGCCGCGATGAAAGAGTAGCCCGGGACGATCGAATGTCCCGCCCAAACCCGATATCGCCGGAGCTTTCATCCCGATGATATAATACAAATAACCAAATGAGAGGGTGTCACAATGACCAACGGAAAATGGAGGCAAGGTGCCGCGTGGGCCGTCGTTTCGCTGCTGCTTGCATCCGCGATCGCAGGCTGCTCGAACGGAAATAACGGAAATAACCCGGCTCCGGCAAACTCGGACACGACAAACGCCGACAAGCCTGCCGATTCTGGCGGCAACGCCGACGCAAGCCCGCCGGCAAGCCGGATTTCCGAGCCGATTACGTACAGCATGAACACGTCCAACGAAAAATTGACCGGGGACACGCCGATTTCGAAAGCGGTTGCAGAAAAGACGGGCGTCTCGTTCAAGTACGATTTGGTCGTAGGCGACGAGACTCAGAAAGAAGACCTCTGGCTGGCGGCCGGCGATTATCCGGACGTCCTGGCCATGGGCCCGGCCGAAGTTCAGAAATACAAAGACGGCGACGCGATCATCCCGCTTAACGATCTTATCGATCAGTACGGTCCTCACATCAAAGAAAAATTCGGCGAGTTCTACAACCTGATGAAAGACGCGGACGGCAAGATCTGGTCGATCTACGGCGTCAACAAGAGCCGCGAAGCCAAAGCCGACGCCTCCGCCAACTTCATCGTGCAATACGACGTCCTGAAAGAAGCAGGCTATCCGGAGATCAGGACGCTGGATCAGCTGTACGACATCATTAAAGCGTACAAAGACAAACATCCGACGATCGACGGCAAAGAAACGATCGGCTTCTCCGGCGCGATGACGGGCTGGCAGGTCAATATCGAGTACAATAACCCGATCATCAGCGCGTCCGGATTGCCGGATCACGGGAATTTCCGGATCGACGACGCCGGCGGCGTGCAGTACAACCCGGTCAGCGACGACGCCAAGACGTACTATCAATTTCTGAACAAATTGTATACGAACGGGCTTTACGACAAGGAAGCGTTCTCGCAGGACGATTTGGGCAAGAAGCTGTCGCAGGGACGCGTGCTGGCGGCATACGCTCCGGCATGGATGCTCGGCAGCGTCGAGACGCAATTCCGCGCCGACGGCCACCCGGAGCGCGCTTATGCGCACCTGCCGATCCAGTTCACGGACAGCACGGTGGACAACACGAACACGGTCGTGCCGATCTTCTCGGGAAGCCTGCAATGGGCGATCACGAAATCGGCCAAAAATCCGGAACGGTTGATCCAGCTTATCGACTATCTGTTTTCGGACGAAGGTCAAATCTTGACCCAGTGGGGCATCGAAGGCACGCATTACGACGTCGTGAACGGCGTGCGCACGCTCAAGCCCGAAGTGATCGAGAAAATCAAAACGGATCCGGATTACAAAGTGAAAGAAGGCTTCGAAACCGAGGGGACGGGAAGCGGCTTCTGGTTTAACGTCGGAGACGGGGCCAAGTTGGCCGACGGGGATTACGCGACGCCGCTCACCAAAGATTACGTGCTCAATACGTACGACGACATGACCAAGGAAGTGCTGGCGAAGTACGGCAAGCAAGTCTGGGCCGATTTCCTTCCGCCGGCCACGGTGTTGCCGGGTTACTTGTGGAACCTGACGCCTCCGGACGACGTGCAGCTGCAATCCAAGAAGATCGAAGAAGCGTGGAAGAAATATTTGCCGAAGCTCGTCATGGCCAAGGACGGAACGGCGTTCGACGGAGCATGGGACGATATGAAATCCACGATGGACAAAGCCGGACTCGCGGACGTCAACGCATCGTATACGAAGCTATGGGCGGATTTCAACGCGAAGTTCAAGGCGACGATCGGCGAGTAAGGCGATAAGCTCCTTGTCCCCGTATTCTTTTGGGGGCAAGGAGTCTATTGATTTTAACTCGGCAACGCCGATGGCGCATTTGGGCGGGCCGGCGAATACGAGCAGGATATCCCGAAGGACGAGGTCGCGAACATGAAAATCAGAACGAAGCTCATTCTCGCCAATTTATTCATCATCTTGTTTCTGTTGGGCTCCTTGACCTACCTGCTCTTGCAGCGCAGCAGCAAGCTCGTCTACGACTACGTCATCGAGAATGCGACCTTGTCCTTGTCCCAAACGAGTCAAAATCTGGACAACAAGCTGGAGTCGTACGAAGAAATCGCCAATACGCTGTTTCTGAATACGAACATCAACCTCATCCTCGATCAGCGGTACGCCGATCAATTGGAAGCTTACGAGGTGTATGCCCAGCAATTTCAGCCGTTCATATCGGCCGTCCGGCAGACGAAGGATATCGCCAACGTGAAGGTGTATACCGACAATCCCACGTTTACGTTCGCGAACGTGACCGTGATCGATGAAGAGGTGCGCGACAGCGATTGGTACAGGGAGGCGATGGACAACAAGAAAGGCGGCTATTGGACCGCGCCGTACTTGAGCGATCCCGTTCATGACATGGATCCCGTCGTGAGCATCCGCAAGCGGCTCAATAACGTCGACCATAATTCGCCGAGCGTCGTGAACCTGGAAATCAAGCTGAGCAAGTTCAAGGATTTGATCCGGCAAGAAAGCAAAAACAAACGAATCTTGTTCACGCTCGCGGACGGGACCGTGATGATCGACAGCGGCGCGGGAAGCGAGCGGTTGGCTTCGTTGGCGGGTTTGCCCTTCGGCGATCGGATTCTCGAAAGCGCGAACGGCAGCTTCCGCGCCGAGGCGGACGGGAAAGCCTATCAAGTATTGTTCCAGACGCTCGAATCGCGCAGCATCGTTAGAGGGATGAAAGTGATCGCGCTTATGCCGGTCGGCGAATTAACGCCCAAAATCAATCAGCTTCGCGCGATTTCTTACGTGCTGTTCGGGGCGGCCTTCTTGATCTCCGCGATCCTGATCGGAACGATCACCTTCGGCATGACGCGCAGATTATCCGAGTTATCGATTAAGATGAAACGCGTCCACAAGGACAATTTCCAAAGCTTCGTCGTCGTCAAAGGCAAGGACGAAGTCGCCCAGCTTGGAGAGATGTACAATCTGATGGTCAAGCGGCTCGGACAGCTGATCAGCGAGGTCTACCAGTCGGAGATCGATCGCAAAGAGCAGGCATACCGAACGAAGGAAGTGGAGCTGTACGCGCTGCAGACGCAGATCAATCCGCATTTTCTGTTCAACGTGCTGAATATGATTCGGGGCAAGCTGCTCATCGCCGGGGAACGGGATACGGCGAAGGTCGTCGGGCTGCTTGCCAAATCGTTCCGCATGATGCTCAAGAACGACGGGCAAATGACCCGGCTCGCCGAAGAGATCGAATTCGTCGACAATTACTTGCAAATTCAACAGTATCGCTTCGGGCATAAGTTTACCTATTCCATCGACATGCCCGAAGATCGGCGCGACGTTTCCATACCGAAGCTGATCGTTCAGCCGCTCGCGGAGAACGCGATCTCGCACGGCATCGAGCTCAATCCGGAGCAATCCCGAATTTGGATCACCGGAGCGATCATCGGGGAACGGCTCGTGCTCACGGTCGGAGACGACGGGCTCGGCATCGCGCAGGAACGGTTGGCCGAGATCGAACGATGGCTAGCGGAGAAGGATTCGCTCGTGAACGATCATCATATCGGGCTGCGCAACGTGCATGCGAGATTGAAATATTTGTACGGCGAGGAGTTCGGCATCAAGATTAACAGCGCCGAAGGGGCGGGAACGACCGTGACGATGGCGATCCCGCTGCGGCGCGCCGAGACGGGCGGGAACAGGAGGAATTTCGATGTATGAGGTGTTGATCGTCGATGACGAGCCGCTCGCCAGGCAATCCCTTCAATACTTGATCGATTGGCAGGACTTCGGCTTCCGAATTACGGGGGAAGCGGAAGACGGGGAAAAAGCGTTGGAGCTGATGCGGCAGCGCCATTTCTCCCTCGTCCTGACGGATATTCGAATGCCGACCATGAACGGGCTCGAATTTATCGAGCGGCTGAGGCGGTTCTCGGATGCCGACGTCGTCATCCTGAGCGGGTACGAGGATTTCGATTATGCCAGGCAAGGATTGAAGCTGGGCGTGAACGATTACTTGTTGAAGCCGGTCGACGAGGACGACCTCGCCGAAGCGCTTCGCCGGATCGGCGCGTCGATATCCGAGCGGCAGCTGCTGCGCAGGCAGCATGATCTCGGCTTAACCGCGCTAAGGGATCAATTCCTCAGAAAGCTGACGCACGGACCTTTGCCGGCGCGGGAGCTGGAGGAACAGACCCGGCTTCTGAACCTGCGTCTCGATGCGGACCGTTATCGTTGCCTCGTCGTGGAGATGGATTTTCTGTCCGCGGACGACGGCAAGCTGACGGAACGGGATATCGAGCTCAAATGCTACGCGGTGCGCAACGTATTGGAAGAATTGTGCGGCGGTAAAGGGTATGTCTTCGAGGATACCGATGAACGCTACGGGCTGCTCTTATTCGAAAGCGGCGGCACGGCGGCAAGAAGCGACGGCTCGCCGCACGCGTTCGCGGAGGAGATCGGAGAGGCCGTGCGGGTCAATGTCAAAGAGACGGTAAGCATCGGATTGGGCCCGGCCGCGGGCAGCGTGCACGGCGTTCATCATGCGTACGACTCCGCGGAGAAAGCGTTGGACGCGAAGTTCCTAAGCGGCAACGGCTCGATTCTGAGCCCGATAAGCGTCGACGAAAGCGAGGCGGAGACCCCGGAATTTCAAGCCCTTAAAGAAGCGGTATTCGAGGCGATCGAAAACCAAAGGGAAGCGGAGGTAAAGGAAGCGCTTAGGCGGCTGTGGGAGTGCTGCAAATCCAGCGGCCTTCGCGGGAACCGGATTCGCGCCGCCGTCTTGGAGATGCTCGTCCAGCTGCTGCAGCTCGCGAAATCCCATGGCGCGAACGCGGAGCAGCTGTTCCATCACGACCACGGCGATTACGACCGGGTGATGAGGATGAAGACGATCGACGAGCTGTTCGCGTTCGCCGACTTGAAATGCATCGGCGTGTTGCTGCTGCTGCATCGCCTGAAGAACATGCAGCCGAACTCCGTCGTCGGCACGGTCAAGAGAATCGTGCAGGAACAGTATCATACGAACGTCAGCCTCCGTACCGTCGCCGGGCAAGTATATTTGAACCCGAACTATTTGGGCAAAGTGTTTAAAGCCGGCACGGATCAGTCCTTTAACGAGTATTTGCTGCAAGTGCGAATGGAGAAGGCCAAGGAACTGCTGCTGCGCACGGACAAGAAGGTGTACGAGATCGCGCTTGCGGTCGGGTACGGAGAGCTGGATTGGTTCTATAAACGGTTCAAATCCTATGCAGGCATCAGCGCCGGCGAATTCAGGGGACGGTACGCGAAAGGCGGATAGACGACAGCCTTCGGCGCCGTCAGGCGACGCGGCGGGGGCTTCGGCTTCCGAGATTCGCAGACGCTGGAGCATGAGGACGGTCCTAGGAACGCGCATATTCATTTTGAACACAAAAGCCCTCTCTTCGGAGAGGGCTTTTATCGTTGAACCCGGAAACTTGGAGCGACATGATGCCGAAGCCGGCATGCCCGCCTTAAGTCGTCGAATCCCCTTGCACGATCTCGTACGCGACGAGATGGTTGAGCTCGAACGGCTTGCCGGCCCATTGGTCGTGCAGCAGGTCGACCGCCTTCTCGCCCATGGCATGCTCGTTCTGCCGGACGTGGGTGAACAAATGCTTGCCGAACGGATCAACCGGGGAGTCGAAGCAGACGATCTGGCAATCCTCCGGAATCCGCTTGCCCATGGAGAGCAGCACTTCCCGGAGCACGAGGGCCAGGTTGTATTCCAAGGCCACGAAGGCCGTCAGCTCCGGATTAAGCTCGACGAACCGCCGGACCGTCGCGATATCCGCCTGAATGTTCGTCTCCTCGAAGGAGCGGGGCAGAGAGCTGTACAGGTTCGTCATGATATGCTGCGGCTTGACGGTCTTGCCGCTCTCGATCAAGGCCTCGGTGAAGCCCGCGATCCGGTCCTCGATCGTGGACGTGTTCTCCGCGGGCGGCGAGATGAAGCCGATATGGTCGTGGCCCCGCTCGAGCAGGTGCTTGGTGAGATCGAACGCCGCCCGTTGATTGTCCGTGTAGACCGCGCAGGCCGCGATGCCTTTCAAGTAGCGGTCGATGAATACGAGCGGGAATTTATCCAGCACGAGCCGCAGCAGGGCGGTGTTGTAGTGCTCGCCGTGCACGGGGAAGATGACGAAGCCGTCGACGCCCAGGTCGATGAACGACTGGATGGCGGATTCTTCTTCCTCGCGGCTGTCGTAAGTCAGCTTCATCAGCATCCGTCCGTTCGTGGAGGAGCAGCGCTCCTCGACGCCGTGAATGAGCCGCAGCCCGTAAGAATCGGCAAAATCGGGCAAAATCAACCCCACCAGCCGCCAGGGTTCCGCCTGGGGAGCATCGGCGCGATCCGGCGCCTCGGTACGGAGCGCGGCGGCATGGTCGGGACCGCTTGCGGGATTGGCGACGAACGAGCCTTTGCCTCTGACCCGTTCCGCAAGCCGGTTGTTCGACAGCATTTCCAGCGCCTTCTTGGAGGTAATCCGGCTGACGCCGAACTGGTCCGCGAGCTCATGCTCCGAGGGAAGGCGATCCCCGCTTTTCAATTCGCCGTCCATGATTTTTTGGTATAAGTGGTTGTAAATCTGCTCGTACAAGGGTG
This sequence comes from Paenibacillus sp. J22P277, assembly GCF_059383675.1. Classification (NCBI taxonomy): domain Bacteria; kingdom Bacillati; phylum Bacillota; class Bacilli; order Caryophanales; family Paenibacillaceae; genus Paenibacillus; species Paenibacillus sp. J22P277. The sequence continues at coordinate 468,261 of NZ_JBXENS010000004.1, read as the reverse complement.
CGTTCATAGGTGGCGATCATCCTTTAAATATTGATATATCAACTATACATGACGAAAATCGCGATGGCAACAGGAAGTTGGCTGTTCTATAGGAGAAATGACCCGATTTGCCTTCATTTCCGGTATATTAGTGAAGCTAGGCGCATTGTCGAGCGAAAATTGTTCGCATACAAGTTGATATACTTTATGAAAATTTTAATTAAGATATTATGTTGACATTACATATTTATGGTTGATATACTAATTTTGGAATCAGACGAAGAACGAGAAAAGGAGCGCATACATGTACAACGCGGTCTATCGAAAAATCGAGGAAATCGCTTCCTCTCTCCAGCAAGTCGACCCCGGCCTGGCCGAGCTTTTTCGCGGCTGCTACCCCAACACCCTGGAAACAACCGTCGAACTTCTGGGCGACGGCACCTCGTTCGTCATCACGGGCGACATTCCGGCAATGTGGCTGCGCGATTCCTCGGCGCAGATTCGTCCTTACGTGGATCTGGCGGGCGAAGACGAGGATCTCCGAAGGCTGATTCGCGGCGTCGTTCATCGGCAGGCCAGGTACCTTGCGCTGGACCCTTATGCAAACGCATTCAATAAGGAATCGAACGGTCATGGGCACACGGGGGATCGTCCATCGAAGGGACCTTGGGTGTGGGAACGCAAATTCGAGCTGGATTCGCTCTGCTACCCGGTGCAGCTATGCGCGCAGTATTGGGAGGCGACCGGCGACCGGAGCGTGTTCAACGAAGACGTTCACCGGATGTTCCGGGCGATCGTCGACGTCATGAAGACGGAACAGCATCACGACCGGGATTCGGACTATACGTTCGAACGGTCCGATTGTCCCCCTTCGGATACGCTTCCGTTCGGAGGCAGGGGAACGCGGACCAATTTTACCGGGATGGTATGGTCCGGCTTCCGTCCAAGCGACGACGCCTGCACCTACGGCTATCTGATCCCGTCCAATATGTTCGCCGTCGTCGTCCTGAAGAAGCTGGCCGGTTTGGCTGCGGATATGTATGCGGATTACGCCTTATTTGAAAGCGCTTCCATATTGGCGGCGGAAATCGAATTCGGCATCGAAACCTACGGCAAGGTCATTCACCCCGAATACGGCACGATGTATGCCTACGAGACGGACGGCTTCGGCAACCGCAATCTGATGGACGATGCCAACGTGCCGAGCCTGCTTTCCATCCCTTATCTGGGGTACCGGCCCGCGGACGATCCGATCTACCGGAACACCCGTGCATTCGTGCTGAGTCCCGCCAATCCCAGTTATTATGCGGGAATCGCGGCATGCGGCATCGGCAGTCCTCATACGCCGAGCGGTCACATATGGCCGATCGCCCTGATCATGCAGGGGCTGACCTCGAACGATCCCGGCGAGCGGGAAGCGCTGATCCGCATGCTCGCCTCCACGACGGGCGGCACCGGATTCATGCACGAGAGCTTTCACGCCGACGACTCTGGGACGTTCACGCGGGAGTGGTTCGCCTGGGCGAACAGCCTGTTCGGCGAGTTCGTCTGCCGGTGGGTCGAAGGTCGGGAAGCCGCTCTGCCGGCTCGGCCGTAAACGCGATTACAAGGCCATAACTCGTACGATTGGAAAGGAGGAAGCAACTCGTGAACGCGAATGTTCGAAAACGGGATTATTGGAGCTGGATCAAAGGCTATCTGCACATATTGCCTTCCATCATCGGCTTCGGCGTGTTCGTGGCTTATCCGCTCGTCATGTCCGTGTACTACGCGATGACGGATTGGAACGGATATAACAAGCCCAAATTCGTGGGCTTCGATAATTTCCACTATTTGTTTACCGTGGATCCGGTGTTTTGGAAAGCGATCCGCATTACGTTCTACTACGTGCTCATCAACGTGCCGGCTTCCCTCGCCTTAGGGCTGATGCTGGCCATGCTGCTGAACCGCAAGCTTCCGGCGATCAAGTTTTTCCGCACGGCCTTTTACCTGCCGACCGTGCTGCCGATGATCGCCACGCTGACCTTATGGAAATTCATCTATCATCCGCAGTACGGCTTGGCCAACCACGTGCTGCACCTGTTCGGCGCGAATCCCGTGAATTGGCTGGGAAGCGAGCGGCTGGCGCTGATGTCCGTCATTATCGCCGGCTTGTGGCAGGTCGGGGGAGGCATGATCATTTTCCTCAGCGGGCTGCAATCCGTGCCGCAGGATCTCTACGAAGCCGCGGAAGTGGACGGCGCCAGGGGATGGATCGTATTCCGCAGCGTCACGCTTCCGATGATCACGCCGATTCTGTTCCTGCAGCTGATTCTGGGCATTATCGGGGCGTTCCAGTCGTTTGCCCAGGTGCAGGTCATGACCGCCGGCGGGCCCAATAACGCGACCGCGCTGCTGAACTTCAAGATCTACTCCGACGTGTTCGGGCAGCGCATGTTCGGCTACGGCATCGCGGAGGTCTGGATCCTATTCCTGATCATCATGGTGTTCACCGTGGTCACGTACCGGTATTCCAACCGGTTCGTCCATTACGAGAACGACAATCGATAAGGGGGCGCCTGTTTTGAAAACGGTTTATTCGACCCAGACGGTCCGCTATGCGACGCGGCGAAGCAAAATCCGCAAGACGGACGTGTTCCGCATGCTGGTACTGCTGGCGGGAACGGTCGCGATGCTGTATCCGCTGCTGTGGGTGGTCACGATCGCGCTGAAAGGCAGCAACGATATCTTCTCCACGACGCCCGATTGGTTCCCGAAGGAATTCCATTTCGAGAACTTCGTCAAAGGAACGGAGCAGATCCATTTCTGGCGTACCTTCGGCAATTCGATCTTCATCGCGATCGTCAGCACGATCGGTCAGGTGGCCAGCTCCATCCTGGTCGGCTACGGGCTGTCGCGCCTGCGCTTTCCCGGGCGGAAGCTCTGGTTCTCCTGCTTCGTCGGCAGCCTCATGCTGCCCGGGTTCGTCGGCTTGGTGCCGGTCTTCCATCTATTCTCCGCGCTCGGCTGGTACAACACCTGGCTGCCGCTGATCGTGCCGGCTTATTTCGGGAATCCGACGTTCACGTTCCTGTTCATCCAATTTCTCGGCACCATACCCAAATCGTTCGACGAAGCGGCCAAAATGGACGGCGCGGGCGACCGCCAGATCCTGTGGCGCATCCTGGTGCCGATGGCCATGCCGGTCGTGATCACGATCATCATTTTCTCGTTCAACGGCGCATGGAACCAGTACCTGGAACCGCTCATCTACGTGGTCGATCAGAGCAAATGGACCTTGTCGGTGGCGCTCGCCTCCTTCGCGTCCAATTGGACGACGCAGTGGAATTATTTCATGGCCGCGGATCTTATCTACATGCTGCCGATGCTCATCGTGTTCTTCTTGGGCCAAAAGTATTTTATGCAGGGTCTCGGGTCGGTCAATTCCGCCGGCTTGAAATAAAACATTGGGAGGGTCAACTATGAAAGCGGTTAAATTCGGTACGGTACCGGCAGCGCTGCTGCTCGTGGGCGGCATGCTGGCAGGCTGCGGCGGGAACGGGGACAACGGCGGCGGCACGGGCAACGCGGGGAACGGGAACGGAGCAGGCGGTTCGGGGAACGGCGCGGGCGCGGAGAAGGTCGAAGTCACGCTCATGACATGGGAATCGCAGGACATGAACAACCGGATCATGGAAGCGATGAAACCGTTCGAGGAGCAAAATCCGGGCATTACCGTCAAGCTGCTGCCGGCTCCGCTCAGCGATTACGGCGTGAAGCTGAACGGCATGATCGCGGCCAAGCAAGCGCCGGATATCTTCGAATTGGGCAACGACATGATGCTGCAGGACCAAGCGCAAAACCTGCTGTACGACTGGACGTCCCAGGCCGACGCGGACCAGGAATTCATGAACGGCTTTTATCCGGGCGTGACGGACAGCTGGCATGTCGACGGCAAAGTTTACGGCCTGCCCGGCCTCTTGAATACGTACGGCATCTTCTACAATAAGAAGCTGTTCCAGGACGCGGGCCTTCCGGAGCCGAAGCCGGGCTGGACGTACGACGATTTCTTCGCCGCGATGGAGAAGCTGGCCTCCAAGAAGGGCGGCGTTCAGCAATACGGCTACTATGGGCGTCCGGATCCGTTCATGGTGTCGACGTATTCCGTATCCGCCGGCGGGGCGCCGTTTGCCGACTCCATCGTCAATCCGACGAAAGTGGAGGTCAGCGCGCCGTTCGTCGAGCTCGTGACCCGGTACCAGAAAGCGATCGCGGACGGCGCGATGAATCCGCCGACCTTCGATCTGACCAACGTCATGGGGCCGTTCAAGGACGGCAAGGTGCCCATGACGTACCAAGGCCAATGGATTGCCGACGATCTGATCCGCAACGCGCCGGATCTGCAGTGGGGCTTCGCCCCGATGCCGACCAAGAACGCGCAATCCGAGATCTACGATGCCGTCGGTTGGGCCAGCCCGGCCAGCATCAAGCATCCGGACGCCGTGTGGAAGGTGCTGAAGTACCTCGACTCGACGATGTACCAGCAGGTGCTGCCGCAGACGCCGGTGGCGCCGTCCGCTTACCAAGCCTCTGCCTCCGCCTACTATGACGCGCTGAAGAAGGCGGGCCATCAGGATTTGGCCGACGCGATCGACTACATTTTGAAATCGCCGGACACCCAGCCGATCCGCTTCCTGCCTTCCTGGGCGGGCAAAGCCAACCCGTTCATCGACACGGTGTGGAACAACGTGCTGAGCGGCAAAGGCGGCGAGAAGGAACTGCAGGGCATGGCCGACAAGATCAACGCCGTCATTCAAGCGGCGAAATAAGCGGCTGTCCAGTCTGCGTCTACTGCGCCGGGAACGCCGTTTGGACCGCCCGCCGATCCCGGCACGGGCGGCCCCGGCGGCGCTCCCGCTCACCTAGGAGCCGACAGTACTGCCGTTGTCCGGCTCCTGTTGTCCTATGCGAATCCCGTGCAACCTAACCGAATGGAGGGAATTCAATGTTACGCAAGCCAAGCAAACCGTCCCGGCTGTGGATGTCTGCCATCGCGTTGTCGTTAACGATATCCGCCTGGTCCGGCATCGGAGCGCCCAAAGCGCAAGCCTTCGCCGCAGCCGACGCGGATACCGCGATCAAGGCGTTCAATGACGCTTTCTGGGATGCCGGCGCCAAGTATTTCTGGACGAACTCGAATCGCGACACGAATTATCAGGGCTTCTGGGTCGAAGCGGAGCTGTGGGAATTGGTCATGGACGCCTACGAGCATACGTCCGATGCCGGCCTGAAGGCGCAGCTGCGCGCGCAGATCGACGATATCTTCGACGGCACGGTCGCGAAGTACGGGGAGGATTGGACCGACAATCATTTCAACGACGATATCATGTGGTGGGCGATGGCGAGCGCGAGAGCGTACGGCATTACCAAGGAGCCGAGGTATCTGGAGAGAGCGAAGCATTATTTCGATTTCGTGTACGACACGCAGTGGGATGACGGCTTCGCTAACGGCGGGATCTGGTGGATGAACAGCGACCATTCCACCAAGAACGCCTGCATCAATTTCCCGGCCGCCGAAGCCGCCGTCGTGCTGTACAACGCGACGAAGGACGAACGCTACCTGGATGCGGCGACCCGGATCTACCGCTGGAGCAAGACGATGCTGACGGACGGCGACGGCAAGGTGTTCGACCGGATCGAGATGAAGAACGGCGCCGTTCCGGACGCCACCCACTACAACCAAGGGACGTTCATCGGCGCGGCGGTCGGCCTGTACAAGATCACCGGAGATGAGGTCTATCTGGATGATGCGGTGGAGGCGGCGACGTTTACCAAGACTCGTCTGGTCGATAAGAACGGCCTGCTGAATTACGAAGGACCGAACGGGGACCTGAAGGGCGGCAAGACGATCCTGATCCGCAATCTGGCCTACCTGCAGCAGGCGCTGGATAAGCAGGGCAAGGGGCCTTACGCGCAGTTCGGCAAGCAGTTCGGAGACTGGCTGACGCTCAATGCCGATACGGCGTGGAGCAATCGCAACAAGGCCAATATCGTGGACGGCAACTGGGCGGGGCAGCTGCTCTCCGGCACGTACGAGTCGTGGTCTTCCGCCGCGGCCGTCGAGGCGCTGACCGTATTGAAGCCGGGCAAAGCCGACTTCCGCGACGGCAAGAGCGATCCGTACGCCAGGACCGAGGCCGAAGCTTACCGCGTAGGCAGCGGGTTCGGCCTGGAGGGCAGTCCGGAAGGCACGCTGCAGCTGGGCGGCATTCAAGCCGGCGGCTACGCCGTTTACAAGAACATGGATTTCGGCGCCAAAGGCGCAGCCGGGTTTATCGCCCGGGTATCGAGCGCGACGGGCGGCGGCAACATCGAGCTCCGGCTCGATTCGCCGAGCGGCCCCAAGGTCGGCACCTTGAACGTGAAGGGAACCGGCAGCTGGAACAATTTCACGAATGCCGACATGCTCCTGAAAGACGAACAAGGGCATGCGAGCAAAGTGACCGGCAAGCACGATGTGTACCTTGTCTTCGCGAAAACGGCCGACGACTACTTATTCAATCTCAATTGGTTTCAATTTACCGCGGGAGACCCTACCAAGACCGACGCGTACGCTAGACTCGCGGCCGGCAATTTCGACGAAGGCTCGGGCCTGGGCAAGAACGCGGACGGGGGATTCGTGGACGGCATCCATAACAACGCGTACGCGCTGTATAAAGGCATCGATTTCGGCTCCGGCGCGGGCGGCGTCGCGGTGCATGTCGCGAGCGGCAATCAAGGCGGAACGATCGACGTGAAGCTCGACCGTCCGGACGGGCCGACCGCGGGGACGATCGAGATACCGGCCTTGGGCGGCTGGGACAGCTGGGTCGATATCATGTCCAACGTGGATGACAAGCTGGCCGCGGGCGTGCATGACGTGTACCTCGTGTTCCGCGGAACCGACGGCGGCGATTATCCGTGCAATCTGGATTGGTTCTCGTTTACGACCGTGAAAGGAAAATCGCGGGACGCCTACGGGAAGCTGGAGGCGGAGGACAATTCCGGCGGAACCGGCTTCGGCACGGAGAACGGCGGCGGGCAGACCTACCTGGCGGGAATTAACGGCGCCAACGGCCCTTATGCCATGTACAACTATGTCGATTTCGGCGATACGAGCCCGGCCAAATTGTACGTGAACGCCGCGAGCGACACTGCCGGCGGCACGATCGAAGCCCGGATTGACAGCTTGAACGGGCCGGTTATCGCGACCGATACGGTTACGGGCACCGGCGGCTGGCAAAATTTCGCCGTGACCTCGGCGGACGTCGCCGTGCCCGTCACGGGCAAGCACATCGTATTCCTGGCGTTCAAAGGAACGGACTATTTATTCAATGTCGATAAGTTTACCTTCGGAGATCCCAAGGTGTTCACGGATCCCGAGGTTCCGCCCGTTCAGGTTCCGGATCATACCGCTCCGGGAGACGTGGAGAACGTTCGCGCGAGCCAAGGCAATGACGCGATCCGGCTCTCTTGGGACGGACCTTACGACATCGACGGCCAGAAGGTGCGGTTGCAGGCGATGAGCGGTAACCGGGCGGTTGGAGAGCCCGTGGACGTCGGCCGCGGCATTCAGACGGCGACGTTGACCGGACTGGCCGGCGTCCCCGAACTCTCCGTCGCGATCAAGGCGCTGGATACGTCCGGCAACGTGTCGAAGGGGATATCGGTGAACCTCGGCGATTATCCGGGCTATGAGCTGACGGCGGAAGGCAAGGCCGTGCAGGAGAACGGCTCGCTCGAAGATTCCGCCGTGCTGGCGTTCAAGGCGACGGGCAAGGAAGCGCCCTTAGCATCGGGCGCGATTACGATCGATGGCCAAACCTACGCGGCTGACCTTCGGAAAAAGGCCGCTCTGGAGATCGATTTGGCGGGTCGGCTCGGCAAGAAGCAGATCGAGGTCACGGTACGGGACGCGCTCGGGAACGAGCTTCGGAGGTCCTTCGAGCTGAACGTGGTCACCAGCGCGGACGCGCTCGGCCGTTTGCTCGACCGTTACAAGAAATCCGGCGCGCTGAGCGGCAAGTTGGTGCCGCTGCTGAACGATTCGCTCGACCAGGCGCGGCATCAGCTTAAGACCGGCAAGAAGGACGCGGCGGCGAAGCAGATGCAGGCGTTCGTCAAGCAGTTGAACGATCCGGCGATGGCGCGCTGGGTAAAGGCGGAAGCCAAAGCCGCCTTGAATACGGACGCGCTGCAGCTCATCCAATCCTGGCAGCAGCACTAGCCGGAAGGCGCGCAAAAGGCTGTTTCGTCGAGCTTCCGGCATTGCCCATCTCGAAGTGGATGGAAGATGGAGAAATTCGCGCATCGAGCGGGCATGCCGACGTTTGGCCATGCGGACATGCAATCCATCCTGCCGCCGTTTCATAGTATTCCTTGACAGGAATATTCCTTACGGGGTATATTCTGAACGAGAAATCGCGGAGGTCGTCCGTTCCGGCGGACGCCTTACGACGCATGCGGAGGATGGAACATGTCTACGTCAAACGAATTTGTGATTACGCGCGTTTTCGATGCCCCGCGCGAGCTCGTGTTCAACGTATGGACCGAAGCGGCGCACATGGAGCGCTGGTGGGGTCCGAAGGGACTTTCGCTGAGCGTCGCCAAGCTGGAATTCCGCCCGGGCGGGATGTTTCATTACATCATGCGCACGCCGGACGGGCATGAAATGTGGGGCCGGTTCATCTTTCGCGAGATCGTCGCTCCGGAGCGGATCGTCTTCGTCAATTCCTTTTCCGACGCGGAAGGCGGCATCGCCCCGCCTCCGTTCGAAGATCCGTGGCCGCGGGAAATCCTGAACAGCGTGACGCTTGCGGAAGAAGCGGACGGCAGGACGATGCTTACCCTCGTGAGCTCGCCAGTCAACGCGACGGAAGAAGAAGTGCGGGTGTTCCAAGCCGGCTTCGCCTCGATGGACGAAGGCTATGGCGGCACGTTCGATCAGCTCGCAGCTTATTTGGCACAAGTGTAGTCGACAGAAAACCGCCTGCCGGGGAACCGGCGGGCGGTTTTTGCGTGCGTGCGTTCTACGTGATGCGTTCATAATCGAGAATGCTCATAAATGAATATGCTCATATTTGCGTACGCTTACGGCGCTTGTTAACCCGAATGACTTGCCCGATAGCCCAGCACCGCCGCATAATTCCGCTGTTCGAGCGCCATGAACGCCTCGGCGGCTTGAGCTCCGCCGAGCGACAAGTCCGGATCCAGACCGTCACCGAGCCGTTCGAGCTGCAAGTTGAACCAGGCGATGTGCTCGGTCGGCGCCAAGCCGCGCTCCGGCGACGGCAGTCGCTCGATCTCGCCCGACAACAGCTTCGCCGGTAACTCGGGATCGACAATCATCGGCCGACCGAGGCCGACGACGTCCAGTTCGCCGTCCTCGAGGGCTTGGAGCATGCCGTCTCTCGTGCGGAAATTGCCCGTGACCATGACCGGCATGGAGGCTGCTTCCCGAATTACGGCGGCGTATTCGAGGAAGAAGGCTTCGCGTTTTACGGTGCTCTCGCGGCGATCGCCCGCATCTTCGTCCTTCAGCGTCAGGCCCATCATTTTCGGCTGCTCCAGCGATCCCCCGGATATCTCCAGCAGATCGATGCCGGATTCGTTCAACAGGCCGACCAACTCGATGCATTCGGCGTTCGTGAAGCCGCCTTTTTGGAAATCGGAGGAGTTGAGCTTGATGCCGATCGGGAAATCGGCGCCGACGGCCTCTCGGACCGCGGCGATCGTCAGGAGCAGCAGCCTCGCTCTGTTATTCAAGGATCCGCCCCATCGGTCGGTACGGCGATTGGACAGCGGGCTCAAAAACTGCGAGAACAGGTAGCCGTGCGCCGCATGCAGATGGACCCCCGTAAATCCGGCCTCGCGCGTCTTGCGTGCCGCGTAGGCGAATTGCCGGATGACGTGCTCGATCTCCTGTTCGTTCATTTCCTTCGGCGGAGCGAAAGCAAGGCCGAGTCCCCTGGGCACGTCGATCTCGACGGACGACGGCGCAAGCGGCGCGGGATGGATCAGATCGGAGACCTGTCTGCCGGTATGGGCCAATTGAAGCCAGAAGTGGGCGCCTCCGGCGGTCCCCGCCTTGGCAACGGCCGCAAGCGCCGCGATGTCGCTGTATTCGTCCAAGACAAGATTGGTCGGCCGTTCGAGATGACCGCGGTCGACCTGGACATTGCCCGACAGCAGCAGTCCCGCGCCGCTCTCGGACCATCGTCCGTAGAGCGCTGCCAGCCGTTCCGTTGCTTGATTATCGGCATCCGCGAGTCCTTCGCTCATCGAAGCTTTGACCAGTCGGTTAGGAAGAATTGCGCCGCCGGGCAGTACCAGCGGTTCGGATAAGAAAGCAGTCATATGCAAAATTCCTTTCGTTGAAGTCGGGAGAGCCGACTTGATTATAAATGACAACGGCCGTTGTTGTTAATACGACAATAATCGTTGTCGTATGGTTTGTCAAGGAAGCGCAATCCGGATAGAATGATCCGTAAGGACATGCGCGTTGAGCAAATAAACGGCATTCAGCTTTTGAAAGTCAACCGGTTTGGGGGGAGCATGATGAAGAATTGGACGGACGATCATCCGAAGGCTCCCATGATGCGGCGAAAAAGAGCGGCCATCATCGATGCCGCGATTGAGGAGTTTCTGGAGAACGGGTATGCGCAAACGTCGATGGACCGCATCTCCGCGACGGCCGGCGTATCGGTCAAGACGGTTTATCGCCACTTCGACAACAAGGATGATCTGTTCAGCACGGTGATAAAGGTCGCATGCGGCATGAACGGGTTGGAAGAACCGGACGCCGCGGACGCGAACGAGGATCGGCAATCGCCGGGCGAAGCGGAATGGTTCGAGCTGCCTCCGTCCGCGGCGCTCGCGAGGGCCGGCGCGGCTTATCTGTCCCATGCGCTCTCGAAGACGCAGCTGGCGCTGTATCGCGTGGTGACCCAGGATGCGTTCCGGTTTCCCGAGATCGGGCGAAGATACCGGGAAGAAGTCGTTCAAAGCCGAAACGACCTCTTCGCGCGTTATCTGGACCGGTGGTCCGCGGCGGAGGGCTGGCAGGTGAGGGACAAAGAGCTGGCCGCGGGCATGTTCTTCGGCTTGCTGCGCGGCAACTTGTTCGATGACGTCCTTCACGGCTTGCGCGCGGCGGACGGCTCCGACATCGAGCGGCAGGCGAATTCGGCCGCGGCGAGCATGCTTCTCCTGCTCGGCCGCGGCAGCTTATAAGTCCGACGCGGCTTAACTAGCCGGACCGGCGCGGCTTGGAATCGACGGAGCAGCCGGTGCGCCGCGAATAGTTCGATCGAACCCTGCCGACAGGTGTCGGCGGGGGTTTCGCGCGCGCCATCGGCCGGCTGCCGGGGGACGAAGAAAAATCAAAGTGGTGCTCGGCGAAGACTAGTTGCTATAATACTAGACAGAGAGGGGCGTGCGGTCATGGATTACAGCTTGGACGTAAGGTTCAAACCATTGTTCGAAATCATGGGCAGCCTGCATGCCTATGTGTGCCGTAAATCGCATAAGAAGCTCGATTTATCCCCGTCCTGGGCGAAGGAAGTCCGTCAACGGATCACGCCCGAATTAGCGGAGCTGCTCGATCGCGTTCAGATCGACGGCGACTGGAAGCTGACGTATTTGCTCGTGCATCTCTGTCCCGGGGAAGACGTCGGCGATTTCGTCGACTGGCTAGGCGGGATGACGGCAGGGGAGCTCTACGAATTAATGTCGCCTTACGGGAACCAGTTCCCGAACCAGATGGGGGAATTCCGCGATCATACCGTAAAGCTGTTCGAAGCTTGGAATGAGCAATATTTTCGGCATATCGATCCGTTGATTCTCGAAAGGCTCGGCGAAGAAGCGCATAACCGAAAGCAAGCGCTTCCGTCCGCGGATCCGTTCGCGTTCGTCGACGAGACGACGAACGGGCTGCTGTTCGCGCCGATGGAGGGGCTGGAGCGGGTGATCCTCATGCCGCAGTACCATTTTCAGCCGATCAACGTCATCAGCCATTTCGGCAAGGTCACCATCTGCCACTACGCCGCAAGGCTATACTTGGGCGACGAAGATTTCCTGACGCCGCACGAGTACCGCATGATCCGGAGCGTGTCGGAGAAGAGCCGCCTGAAGATCCTGCGGTTCTTGAACCAAGGACCGCGCTCGTTCATCGAGATCGTCCGCCATTTGGAGCTGTCCAAGGGAATCACGCACGATCATGTCTCCAAGCTTCGCAATGCGGGCATGCTGACGGCGCATTTCGAAGGCGAGACGCTCACCGCGTACAGCGTTCGAACCAGTGCCGTGAAGCAGGTCCATAGCAAAATCATGGGTTATATCGAGCAAGGCGTATAAGGGAGAACGCTGGACGCCAGTGCCGGAACCGGCCGCTTGCGCATCGTGATAAGACGATGCGTAAGCGGTTTTTTCGTTGGTTACACTAGTGTGGCCAAGGAGTAGCGCATGACGAACGATTGCGTTATTCTTTATATAAAGAATTTTTTAACGGTTCTCTATTTACAGAACTGAATTTCGTCACTATAATGGACAAAGAATGCTGAGTAAATCTATCGGGATTAAAAAAGGGATATAAATAGCAGTCTATACTTAGGAGGGTATCATGAAAAAAAGAATCGTAACCTTATCTACGGCCATACTCGCAACTTCGCTGCTGCTGGCCGCTTGCGGCAACAACGCGAACGACAACGCAGGCGCCGGCAACTCGGCGAATGCCAACCAGCCCGCGGCCGGCAATTCGGCCAATAACGCGGCGAACAACGGCGCCGCAGCCGATCCGGCATCGGGCGCTGCCGGGCTCGTCGCCGCGGCGGACATGTCCAAGCTGCCGGACGTCGCCAAGCAGCGCACGGATACGATCATCGTCGGCTTGACCGATCCGAGCGGCGCGTTCACGCCGTACTTCCAACAAAGCGGCTACGACGGCAACGTGTCGGGCCTGCTCTACACGCCGTTGATTAAAGTCGACGACAAGGGATTGCCGACGCCGGGGTTGGCCGAGAAATGGGAAGTCTCGGCGGACAATCTGACGTACACGTACCATCTGCGCAAGGATTTGAAATTCAGCGACGGCACGCCGCTTACGGCCGACGACGTGGCCTTTACGTGGACGATCCTGTACGACAAGTCGTACGACGGAGATTCGCTCGTGAACACGCTGAACGTTAAGGGCGGCGACGCCTACAAGGCCGGCACGGCGACCAGCGTCTCCGGGATCAAAGTCATCGATCCGCAGACGATTTCCGTCACGCTCGACAAGCCGAACGCAAGCGCCCTGACCGTGCTCGGTTCCGACGTGCTGTCCAAGGCTTACTATGGCAAGGATTACAAGCAAGGACAATTGGATTACATGAAGAAGCTAAGCGGAAGCCCGCTCGGCACCGGACCGTACAAGCTGGAGAAATTCATTCCCGGCCAGGAAGTCCGCATGGTCGCGAACGAGAATTACTTCGACGGCAAGCCGAAGACGGAGCATTTTATCTATAAAACGGCCCAAGGCGATACTTGGCAATACCTGGAAACCGGCGAAGTCGACTATGCGTCGTTCTCGGCGACGAAGGAAAACATCGACAAGCTCAAGGCGATGGGCTTCGTGAATATCCTGCCCTATACGCCGAGCAATTACGGCTATCTGCAATTGAATCTGAAGCACCCGGCGCTGCAGGATAAGCTTGTCCGCCAGGCGCTCACGTACGGGCTGGACCGTCAGAGCATCTACGTGGACGCGGCCCAAGGCGCGGGCCAGATCGCGAACATCCCGTCGTCGCTGATCTCGTGGTCGTATACGGAAGACGGCATCAACCCGTACAAATTCGATCCGGAGAAGGCGAAGCAGCTCCTGGACCAAGCGGGTTGGAAAGCCGGCGCTGACGGCATTCGCGAGAAGGACGGCAAGAAGCTGACGATCCATTACCTCGGCTCCAAGAAGCCGGAGACCGATGTCTTCATCGCCGTGGCGAAAGAAGATTTCGAAACGCTCGGCATCAAATTCGAGCCTGAAGTATTCGCGGACTTTAACGCGCTCGTCTCCAAGGTCGAAGGCGGCGATTACGATATGGCGGCTTTCTCCACGTCGCTGTTGACCGATCCGTCGGACGGCCTGCTGCAATTCATCGACGGCGAGATTCCGGGCTATGACGATCCGACGTTCAAGGAACTGTACGCCAAAGGCTTGGCAACCTCGAACATCGACGAGCGCAAAGCCGTGTACAAGGATATTTACAAGCTGCTGAACGATCAGCTGCCCGTCATCTTCACGAGCTACAAGAAGAACGTGTACGCCTACAACGGACGGATTCAGAATCTGAGCGTCAGCCCGTTCAACGGCATCGCCCCAAGCTTGCCGAGCTGGTCGCTGAGCCAATAACGATATCGAACCAAACGAAAATGCGATTCCCTGCCCGATTCCCCGGGCGGGGAATCGCAGGTTAAGGAGTCGACTATGAGCACGTACATTACGAAGCGGATCCTCTACATGATCATTATATTGTTCGCGGCTTCCTTCTTGATCTTCTGCCTGTACGCCTTGACGCCCGGCGATTTCATCACGGGCAACATCAAGCTGACGCCGGAGCGCAAAGCGGAGCTCCGGGAGATTTACGGGCTGAACAAGCCCGTGATCGAGCGGTACGCGATCTGGATGAAGAACGCCTTCCACGGCGACTTCGGTTATTCGCTGTCGCAGCAGAAGCCGGTTCTCACTTTGTTTAACCAATATATCTGGAATTCATTCCTGCTTGCGGTCGTCTCCACGTTCCTGACGTGGCTGATCGCGGTCGTCGTCGGCGTCGTCGCGGCGTACAAGCAGTATTCGTGGTTCGATACGATCGTCATGGTGGCGCTGTTCGCCGCGATGTCGATCCCGTCGTTCTTCATCGGACTCTTCCTGATCAAGATCATGGCCGTCGACTGGAAATGGCTTCCGCCGGGCGGCATGCTGACGACGGGCAGCAACGCGACGGGCTTCGCGTACGTCAAGGAAGTCATCCATCACATGATGCTTCCGGTGATGGTCATGACGTTGCTCGGCGTGGGCTCCTTGACGCGCTACTTCCGAAGCAACATGATCGACGTCATCAAACAAGACTACATCCGCACGGCCCGCGCCAAGGGGCTGAAGGAACGCAAGGTTTTGTTCACGCACGCGCTGCGCAACGCCTTGCTGCCCGCCATTACGCTGGTCGGCTTCGAGCTTCCCGCTCTGTTCGGCGGCTCGCTCATTATCGAGAAGATCTTTAACTGGCCGGGCATCGGGCAGCTCTATATGCAATCCTTCGGCTTGCGGGATTATCCGCTGCTGATGGGCTTCACGTTGTTTATCGCGATTTTGACCGTCATCGGCACGCTGGTCTCGGACATTTTGTACCATGTCGCCGACCCGCGGGTCAGGCTTTAGGAGGTCAATCGGATGTCTACGATTCACGGAGAGGGGACGGCCGCGCTGTCATCCCCCAAACCCAAACCCGTCTATACGTCGTTGTGGAAACAGTCCTTCAGGCGGCTGATCAAAAATAAACTCGCCGTGCTCGGTTTCGTCGTCGTGGCGTTCATGTTCGCGGCCTGCTTCATCGGCCCGTTGTTCTCGCCGTATACGGACAACAAGATCAACATGGCCTTCATGAACAAGGCGCCGAGCCTCAAGCACTGGCTGGGCACGGACGCGCTCGGGCGCGACGTGCTGACCCGCGTGCTGCAGGCGGGCAGGATTTCCTTGACCGTCGGCCTCGCCTCGATGGTGCTGTCGGTCTTCGTCGGCTCGCTGCTCGGCGTCATCGCCGGCTACTACCGGGGAATCGCCGACCAAATCATCATGCGCCTGGCCGACTTGCTGCTGACCATTCCGAGCCTGCCGCTCCTGTTTATCCTGGGCGCGCTGCTGTCGGAGTGGAAGGTGCCGACGGATTACCGCATGTACATCGTCATGCTGATGCTCAGCATCGTCGGCTGGCCGAGTCTCGCCCGGATGGTTCGGGGGCAGATGCTCAGCCTCCGGGAGCGGGAGTACATGCAGGCGACCGTCGTCCTCGGTCTTCGCGACCGCCGGAAGCTGTTCAATCACTTGCTGCCGAACCTGGTGCCCTTGCTGATCGTCATTGCCACGCTCAACATCGGCGGCGCCATCCTGTACGAGTCCGTGCTGAGCTACTTCGGACTCGGGGTGATGGCGCCGACGCCGACATGGGGCAACATGATCGACGCGGCCAACAACATGATCGATTTCCAAGACCATCCGTGGCTCTGGATTCCGCCCGGCTTCTCGATCTTCGCGACCGTCATCGCCATTAATATTTTCGGGGACGGGCTGCGGGACGTCTTGGATCCCAAGCAGAAAAGGTAGGTGTACGCGAACATGGATACCGTACTTGACATAGAGCATTTAAGCACGCATTTCAAAACGGACGAAGGCGTCGTACGCGCCGTCGACGACGTGAGCCTGCAGGTCCGCCAAGGCGAGATCGTCTGCATCGTCGGCGAATCCGGCAGCGGGAAGAGCATCACGGCCATGTCGGTCATGGGACTCGTCGAAGCGCCGGCGGGGCAGGTCGTCGGGGGAAGCATCGCCTTCCACGGCGAGGACCTGCTGAAACTCAGCCGCAACGAGCTTCGCACCGTGCGCGGCAACGAGATCGCCATGATCTTCCAAGAACCGATGACGTCGCTCAATCCCGTGCTTCGAATCGGCGAGCAGCTTATGGAGCCGCTTATGGAGCATCGCAAGATGAGCAAGAAAGCGGCGCGGAAGCGGGCGATCGAGCTCATCGGCGAAGTGGGCATCTCCCGCGAGGAGCAGATCGCGGATTCGTATCCGCACGAACTGAGCGGCGGCATGCTGCAGCGGATCATGATCGCCATCGCGATCTCGTGCGGCCCGAAGCTGCTCATCGCCGACGAGCCGACGACGGCGCTCGACGTCACGATCCAAGCGCAGATTCTCGATATGCTGCGCCGGTTCAAGGAAGAATCGGGCATGGCGATCCTGTTGATCACGCATGACCTCGGCGTCGTGGCGGAGATGGCGGATTACGTCGTGGTCATGTATGCCGGCAAGGTCGTGGAGGAAGGCGAAGTCGTCGCCTTGTTCGAGAATCCCCAGCATCCGTATACGCAGGGCTTGCTGAAATCCAAACCGATCATCAACCAGCGCCAGGACGAGCTGTATTCCATCCCGGGGCAGGTGCCCAATCCGCTGGAGCTCGTGCCGTCGTGCTATTTCCACGACCGGTGCGCCCATTGCATGGACATCTGCCGGACGACGGAGCCCGCATTGAAGGAGACCGGCAATCGCCAGAAGGTTGCCTGCTGGTTGTACGAGGAGGCGATCGCGCATGTCTGAGCTGAACCAGCCGCTGCTCGAGGTGAACGGGCTCAAGAAGTATTTTCCGATCAAATCCGGTCTGTTCGGCCGCGCGGTCGGCAGCGTCAAGGCCGTCGACGATATCAGCATCACGATCAAGCAGGGCGAGACTTTCGGCCTTGTCGGGGAATCGGGGAGCGGGAAGAGCACGGTCGGACGCACGATACTGCGGCTGACGGACAAGACGGAAGGCGAAGTGAAATTCAACGGCGTCGACCTTTATAAGCTGCCGCCGCAGGAGCTGCGCCGGCTGCGCCCGAAAATGCAGCTGATCTTCCAGGATCCGTACAGCTCGCTCAATCCCCGCGTGCGTATCGGCGACGCGATCGGCGAGGCGCTGCTCGATCACGGCCTCGCGCCGCGCGAGGAGGTTCGCGACCGGGTCATGGAGGTGCTGAACGCCTGCGGATTGTCGTCGTACCATATCGACCGGTTTCCGCATGAATTCTCCGGCGGGCAGCGCCAGCGCGTAGGCATCGCCCGGGCGCTCGTCCTGAACCCCGACCTGATCATCGCGGACGAGCCGGTCTCCGCGCTGGACGTCTCGATTCAGGCGCAGATCATCAATTTGTTCCGCAAGATGCAGGACACGCAGGGACTGACGTACTTGTTCATCTCCCATGACCTCAGCGTCGTCGAGCATCTGTGCTCGCATATCGGCGTGATGTATCTCGGCTCGATGATGGAGACCGCTTCGCGCGACGAACTGTTCCGCAATCCGCTTCATCCGTACACGAGAGCGCTGCTGTCGGCCGTCCCGATCCCGATTCCGAAGCTGAAGCGCGAACGGATCGTGCTGAGCGGAGAGCTGCCGAATCCGGCGGATCCGCCGTCCGGCTGCAAGTTCCATACGCGCTGCCCGTTCGCCGTCGCCCGCTGCAGAGAGGAAGTGCCGCTGTTCCGGAACGTCGGGAACGATCACAGCGTCGCGTGCCATCTCGTATGAGCGGCGCCGGAGTGAAATTGCCTCAGCTGTACGCGCTGCAGCTCGAGCGGCTGATCGCGCACGGGCTTCCGGCCGCGCGCATCGTGCAGCTGCTTCGCGCGGGCAGCGAGGAAGAATTGGCGGCGCTGGTCGATCCCGACGTGAAATGGGAACGGCTGTTGACTTATGCCCGGGATAATCTCGAGGCGGTGGAGTCGGCATTGCGTGACGGCTATGGATTCCCGTTCATCACGATCGGCGGCATCAAGAGCCTGCTGGCGATCAAATTCGGCAGGCGCGAGGAGGCGGACTATCGTTTCCCGGGCGACCGGATCGAAGGGCTTCGGCTGAACGGCGCCGAGCAGGACCTGCTGGGAAGCATGCTTCCCGCGTATTGGGCGATGAGTCGCGCCGGCGCGAACTTGCCGGGTGATCAGGCGGAAATCTCGATCATGCTTCGGCAGCCGCCGGAACCGTCGGACGGGTGAAGATGCGTTGCGCATGGACGAAGGAATGAAAACAGCGAGGCGGCCTTGAAGGCCGCGATGACAAAGGCTGCGACCGAATGCCGAGAGGCGGACGGCGCAGCCTTTGTCGTTATGGGCGCCAGCATGATCGCGCGTATCCCGCAGCGGAAATCGGAATGTCATAACGAAGTTTGGAATCGAAGTAGATAAAATGATATATTGAATATGTCATTTTGGATTCGAATTTGATTCGTTTTGCAAAAGTAATCGTTATCATGGAATTAGAACAGGTTGTTTCCACGATTTTTTCGGTCTGAAAATTCGCAATTGTTTATATTATATATGTATGATATATTCTGGTTGAGTGCTTTATGCCGAAGGTGGTGATCGTTGGCTGCGCGCAATAATGAACGGTTACAGGATTGGCTGCGTTGGCTTCATTCCTTTGCAAAGATTCGCCGATTTCGCGTCTATCGCTTCTAACTCGCTTCATCAAGTCGGGAGGTTGTCGCATGACCGTTGAACAGTTTCAAGGACTTAACGCCATTTCCAAACCGGGCGAATTCACCGAGCTTGACCGCTTCATGTTCGAATCCTGGGGCTACCTGATCATACCGAACGTACTGACGGCCGACCAGGCGAAGGAATGCCTGGAAGCCGCAACCCGTCTTCACGAGCAGGCGGGAACGACGGGGTGGGCACAGGTCGGCCGCGGATTCGAGACGGAGCTAGTGCTCGATAACTTGATCGATCATCCGGCGGTACTGCCCAAAGTCAGAGCCTTGTACGGCGACCGTTTCATTCTGCAATCCGCCTGGTGCACCAAGCAGCCGGCGTTCGGCGGCCTGGGCGGCTGGCATCAGGACGGCTCGGGCGCTTACGATTTCAAGAAGCTGGGTTATCCGATCCCGCTGCTGCAGCTGCGCGCGTCGTATCTGCTGACCGATCAATCCTTGCCGAGAATGGGCAACATGGAGTTGATTCCGGGCAGTCATCGGGCGCAGGTGCCGCTGCCGGCCGACATCCGCCGCGACAAAGGCGACTTGCCGATCGGGCACGTCATCTGCGCGCCGGCCGGATCCGTGCTGTTGTTCCACAACGCCGTTTGGCATCGCACCTTCGCGCATGACGGCGATTACGACCGCTACACCATGCATTATATTTACAGTCCGCCTTGGCTCCGATTCTCCGACCGGTTCGCGAACGACAAGGAATATTTGGAGCGGACCACGACCGTGCGCCGTTATTTGGCGGGCGAATACGAGCGGCCGGACGCGCCGTTCGGCGCCGGCTACCCGGCCTCCGTCTTCGAGGACGAGTAGCGCCTCGGGCCGGTTCCGCGGAGCCGCATCGCCGTTGCAAGATCGTCGAACCCGGAATGGATCGCATCATAGACCGACAGACGCGCCGCCGTTTCATAATACCGATTTGGAGGGACGCTCGAATGCTAAATGTCGCCATGTTAAGCAAGTGGCATGTTCATGCGGAAGGGTACGCGAATCACCTGCAATCACTTGGAAACGTTAACATCACGGCCGTATGGGATGAAATCGCCGACAGGGGGAGCGCTTGGGCGGCACAGCTCGGAGCGGATTTCGAATCCGATCTCGATGCGCTGCTGAAGCGAAGCGACGTGGATGCCGTCGTCGTCGACGCGCCTACGAGCATGCACGCCGAAGTAATGATCGCCGCCGCGAACGCGGGCAAGCATATTTTCACGGAGAAAGCGATGGCGCTGACGGTCGCGGAATGCGACCGGATCTCGGAGGCCGTGCGGCGGGCCGGGGTCAAGTTCTGCATCTCGTTCCCGGCGCGGACCAGACCGCCGCACTTGCTCGCCAAGCAGCTGCTGGACGATGGTCTGCTCGGAGCCGTGACGCTGCTGCGCATTCGCAACGGCCATGACGGGGCGCTCAACAATTGGCTGCCCGAGTACTGGTACGACGAGAAGCAGGCGGGCGGGGGCGCGATGATGGATCTCGGCTGCCATCCGATGTACCTGGCCAGCTGGCTCCTCGGACAACCGAAACGCATCACTTCGATGTTCAGCCATTTCACCGGGCGGGCCGTGGAAGACAACGCGCAGTGCTCGATCGAATTCGCGAACAACGCGGTCGCGCTGCTCGAGACGAGCCTCGTTACCTACCAGACGCCTTCGGCCTTCGAGCTCTACGGCACGGAAGGCACGCTGATCGCCTCCGGGGAGAACGTCCGTTTCATCTCCAAGCATGCGGATGCCCGGCTGCCGGGCTGGATCTCGCTCCGCCTGCCCGAGGCGCAGCCGCTCCCGCTCACCCAATGGGTGAACGGCATCCTGAACGACGGGCCGATGCCCTTCGGACTCGAGGACGGCACGAAGCTGACGGAGCTGCTCGAAGCGGCGTATATCGCGCACCGCGAGCGGAGAACGGTCGAGTTCAAGCAGACGGGAGGGAACTGAGCATGCGGACGGTCAAAATAGGCATCATCGGCTGCGGCATGATCGCGAACGGCAAGCATATGCCGAGCCTGGCCAAGGTGGACAACGCGGAGATGGTCGCCTTCTGCGATCTGAACGAGGAGCGGGCGCGCGAAGCCGCCGAGAAGTACGGGACGCCTGGAGCGAAAGTATTCACGGACTACAAGCAGCTGCTCGCCATGGAAGAGATCGAAGTGGTCCACGTGTTGACGCCGAACGTCTCGCATGCGTTCCTGTCCATCGACGCGATGGAAGCGGGCAAGCACGTCATGTGCGAGAAGCCGATGGCAAAGACCGGGGCCGAGGCGAAAGCGATGTACGAAGCCCATGTCCGGACCGGGAAGAAGCTGTCCGTCGGTTACCAGAACCGCAGCAAGGCGCAGTCCCAGCTGCTGAAGCGGATGATCGACAACGGCGAGCTCGGCGAGATCTATTATGCCAAGGCGGTCGCGACCAGACGGAGAGGCGTCCCCACCTGGGGCGTATTCCTCGATAAGGAGAAGCAGGGCGGGGGGCCGATGATCGACATCGGCACCCATTCGCTCGACCTCATCCTCTGGCTGATGAACAACTACGAGCCGGAGAGCGTGACGGGCAGCGTGTTTCACAAGCTGAAGCATACCGAGAACGCGGCGAACGAATGGGGCTCCTGGAAGCCCGAGGAGTTCGAGGTGGAGGATTCCGCCTTCGGCTACGTGAAATTCAAGAACGGCGCCGTCGTCTCGATCGAGACCAGCTGGATGCTGAATATCGCGAAGTCGGACGGTTCGTATCTGTGCGGCACGAAGGGCGGCGCGGACTTCAAGGACGGCCTGCGCATCAACGGAGAGCGGGACGGCAACTTGTTCGTGAACGTCATCGACGTCGATCCGAAGGCCAGGGAGCGCTTCAGAGGCGAAGACCTGACGGACTTCGAGTACGAAGCCAGGCAGTGGATCGATTGCATCGTGAACGACACGGAGCCGCTCGTCAAGCCGGAGGAAGCGATGGTCGTGTCGGCGATCCTGGAAGCCGTCTACATCTCCGCTGAATCCGGCAAGCCGGTATACTTCGACTAAGCGGCAGCCGGGCAAAATCGGCGGCAGGCGGAAGCGAAGACGAGGCTTGCGGAGGCAAATGAGCTAAGACCGGATAATAGGCGAAGGGGAGGACAAGGAAGCGTCCGCCCCTTCTTTGTTTGCCGGGAGAACCAACAGCCGGCATTCATCATGCAAAGGAGCGATAGCGGTGAAAGTATTGTTTATCGGCGGAACGGGCTTGATCAGTACGGCGGCCTCGCAGCTGGCGTTGCGGCAGGGCATGGAGCTGTACCTCCTGAACCGCGGACGCCGGGAAGCCTTCGTGCCCGAAGGAGCCAACGTGCTTCACGGGGACATTCATGACCGGGCGGCCATGGAACGGCTGCTCGAGGGGAAGCATTTCGACGCGGTCGTGGATTGGATCGCGTTCAAGCCGGAGGATATCGAACGGGACGTCGAGCTGTTCGCGGGGAAAACGAACCAGTATATCTTCATCAGCACGGTGGCCACGTATCAAAGACCGCCCAGCCATTATCTGTTCGACGAATCGGCGCCCCAGCATAACCCGGGCTGGCCGTATGCCGTCGACAAGATCGCCTGCGAGGAACGGCTGATGCGGGCATATCGGGAAACGGGCTTCCCGGCGACGATCGTCCGGCCCTCGCACACGTACGGCGAGACCGCGATTCCGTTCGCGATTACGAGCGGAGCGCATCCGTGGACGCTGATCGACCGCATCCGGAAGGGCAAGAAAATCGTCGTTCCCGGCGACGGCACTTCGCTGTGGACGATCACGCACAATACCGATTTCGCCAAAGGGCTGGTCGGCTTGTTGGGCAATTCCCAGACGCTCGGCCAGGCGTTCCACGTCACGTCGGACGAGGTGAAGACGTGGAACCAATACCTGGATGCGATCGGACAGGCGATCGGCGCGAAGCCGGAACCGATCCATATGACGTCGGAATGCATCTCGTTATTTCTGCCCGAATTCAAGGCGGGGCTGTTCGGGGATGCGAGCAACAGTTACGTCGTCGATAACCGGAAGATCAAACGCTTCGTGCCCGATTACCAAGCGACGACGAGCTTCGAACGGGGGATCCGGCAATCGGTCGCGTATTTCGAAGCGCATCCGGAGCTCCGGACGATCGACGAGGCATTGAACGCCCGGATGGACGGAATGATAGCCGCCTACGAGAAATTTTTGGCGAGCATCGGATGAACGAACTTCTCTAAGATTGCCGTACGCCGGCCATGGACGCGACTGTCCATGGCCGGCGTATTTTTGTCGCGTCATGAAGGCTGGTTGCGGTAGGATTGGTTTCGGTTCGTACGTTATGATAGAGCGAGTCGTTTTTTTTTTAGCGGCAATGAACGCGAAGGAAGGCGGCGGCGCAGGTATTTGATAAGGCGACATATATGAATGTTAGTAATCCTTACATATCGCGGTAAATCCATGAATTCGGAAAAAATTATGAATCATGTAAGCGGGAACAATGGAGCGGGAATGAAGGGCGTTATGGCCAATAAACAAAAATTGACTAATAAAAACAAAATCAAGCCATTTGAATGTGAATTAAATTTACATACTATTGAGTTAGGCAATAACTTATCCATCAGAAGCGGGGAGAGAAAAAGATGAACAAAAATGCAGCGTTAACTCTTGTCATGACGCTTGGCGTCGGATTGCTTGCCGGCTGCGGAAGCTCGAACGGCAACGACTCGAACGCGAACGCGGCGAATACGCCGTCCGCGGACGCGGGGAATGCGGCGTC
The DNA here is from genome assembly GCF_059383675.1 of Paenibacillus sp. J22P277. Lineage (NCBI taxonomy): Bacteria > Bacillati > Bacillota > Bacilli > Caryophanales > Paenibacillaceae > Paenibacillus > Paenibacillus sp. J22P277. Next base: position 444,252 of record NZ_JBXENS010000004.1, on the reverse strand, counting down.
CGGCACGAACGCGGGCGGCGATGAAGCCGGCTCCGAGCTCAAGGGCACGATCACTTGGGCGACGCACCGCACCGAGCTGGTCGACACCGACCTGAAGAAGTACGTCGACGCGTTCGAAGCCAAGTACCCGGGCACGGAAGTGAAGATCGAAGGGCTGAAGGACTACGAACAGACGATCCGCGTGCGGATGGCCGCCAACGAGCTGCCCGACGTGCTCTCGCTCGTCGAGACGACGAAGGCCGATCTGCCGAAGTTCTACGAGCCGCTCGACGACATGGGTCTCGACGACAACATCTACTTCAAGGATTACAACGCCTACGAAGGCAAGGTGTACGGCATCACGCAGCAGGTCGCGATCAACGGGCTGCTGTACAACAAGAAGGCGTTCGGGAAGGCCGGCATCGCGGCGCCGCCGAAGACGCTGGACGAGCTGTACGCCGACGCCGACAAGCTGAAGGCCGCGGGCGTCGTCCCGATGGCGACCGCCTTCAAGGACGGTTGGACCCTGCAGTACTGGACGGATCCCGCCGAGTTCATCTACGGCAGCACGAACCTGCGCAACGACAAGATCAATTCGGACGCGCCGTTCACCGTCGACGGCCCTTACGGCCAAGGGCTCGGCATTTTGAAGAAGCTGTTCGAAAGCGGCGATCTGGAGAAGGACGTCTACTCGGCGACTTGGGATCAGACGCAGAAGGACCTGGCTTCCGGCAAGACGGGCATGATGTACATCGGCAACTGGGCGATCGCCAACCTGCTGAGCAACGGCCTGGCGCTCGAGGATATCGGCTTCGCGCCGATGCCGTTCGACAATAGCGGCACCGTCAAAGGCATGATGCGCAACGACTGGGCGTACGCCGTCAGCTCGACGAGCAAGAACAAGCCGCTCGCCAAGGCGTTCATCAAGTTCATGATCGAGGAATCCGGCGACTACAAGGACCACATGATCATCTCGCCGCTGAAGGATCAACAGGCGACGCTGGCGCCGATCACCGATTTCATGGCGTTCAAGCCGGAGATGCTCGAAGCGCAGGCGGTGAGCGAGGACGTGACCGCGATCGAGAACAAGATGCAGTTCGATCCGTTCAAGTTCATCCAGGAAGTGACGGTCAACAAGATGCAGGACGTGTTCGACGGCTACAACAAGAAGTGGCAGGCGGCCAAGGCGGCCGTAAGCAAGTAAGGACGGCAATTCACGACGCCGCGCGCGGCTGACAGACCGACGATACGGATGTCCGAGTAATCGGATCATCCCTATTGTCGTCCTCGGCCCGCGCGGCACGAAAGGAGTCGAATCGGATGGTCAACGGCATGTCGTATGCGCTGCAGAAGAGGATTCTGATCATCCTGTTCCTGCTGGCGCCGATCGCGCTGCTTGCCGTATTCGCGCTGTACCCGGCGCTCTACCTCGTCTACCTCAGCTTCATGAGCTGGGACGGCTACAGTCCGGACAAGACGTGGGCGGGCATCGGCAATTACAAGGAAGTGTTCGCGAACAAAGAGATATGGGGGGCTTTTCTGCACAACCTCGTTTACTTGGGTTGGGGACTGCTCCAGAATGCGCTCGGCCTGTTCTTCGCAATCATGCTCAACTCGAAGGTCAAGGGGCGCAACGCATACCGGGTATTGCTCTTCATGCCGTATATCATGAACGGCGTCGCCGTCGCGTACATGTTCAACTACGTGTTCAATTCGGAGTACGGCTCGTTCAACACCCTGCTGCACGGTATCGGGCTCGATTCGCTCGCCATCAGCTGGTTCGGATCGCCGAAGGCGGTCAATCACGTGCTCGGCTTCATTACGCTGTGGAAATTCATGGGCCTGAACATGGTCATCTATCTCGCCGCGCTGCAATCGGTTCCGTCGGAAATCATCGAGGCCGCGCGCATGGACGGCGCGTCCCGCCTGCAGACGACGCTCCGCGTCGTGCTGCCGAATATTACGAAAGTCATCGAGCTCAACCTGTTCCTCACGATCATCGGCACGCTGGAGATCTTCGATCTGCCGTTCATCCTGACGGGCGGCGGACCGCTCGGCGCGAGCGACACGTTCCTGACGAAGACGATCGATACGGCATTCAAATTCAACAACTTCGGCATGGCGTCGGCGATGAGCGTGACGCTGATCACGGCCGTCATCGTCATACTCGGCCTGCAGAGGCTGGCTACCCGGAGGTGGTCGGATTGAACGCCGTCAGATTCCGCCCGCTGCCGCTGATCCAGCATTTGATTCTATGGGTCGCCGTCGTCGTGATCGTGTTCCCGCCGTCGGTGCTCGTGCTGAACGCCTTCAAGACCAAGACGGAATTCTCGCAGACGAGCGTCTTCAAGCTGCCGGAGAATTTCCTGAACTTCGCTAATTTCGTCTCCGTCATCACGCGGGCCCATCTGGACCGGGCGTACGGCAATACGCTCGTCATCATCATCGCGGCCGTCATCGGCAACGTGCTGCTGGGCACGATGGTCGCGTATATCCTGGGCCGCTTCGACTTCAAGCTGAAGAAAGCGGTCTTGGGCGCTTACATCGCGGTCTCGTTCATCCCGACGATCACGACGCAGGTGGCGACGTTCACCGTGATCAACAATCTGCATCTCTACAACACGCTGTGGGCGTCGATCGTGCTGCATCTGGGTACCAACGTGCTGCAGATCTTCATCTATTTGCAGTTCCTCCGCAACATCCCGAGGGAGCTGGACGAGGCGGCGATGATGGAGGGCGCGTCCCTGTTCCGCATTTACCGGACGATCATTTTCCCGCTGCTGACGCCCGCGACGGCGACGATCGTCATCATCAAGACGATCGATATCTACAACGACATGTTCATCCCGTACCTGTACATGCCGGCCCAGAAGCTGACGGTCGTCTCGACGAGCCTGATGAACTTCTCCTCGGAGCGCAGTACCGAATGGGAGCTGATGTCCGCGGCGATTTTGCTGATCATGGTTCCGATCGTCGTCGTCTACTTATTCTTCCAGAAGTACGTGTTTGCCGGAATCGTGAACGGTGCAGTAAAATAACTGTACTCGCAGGCGGCGGACACAAGGGGGAACGGACATGAGAGGCAGCATACGCGGAACGGTTCGCAGGACGGGAGAACGAATGTGGGTGCTCTTCGCCAACCTGAACATGCAGCAGAAGCTGCTTATCGTGTTCCTGACGCTGGTCTGTCTGCCGCTGTTCATGATCGGCTATGCTTCTTCCTATTATTATACGCGTTCGATCAAAGCCACCACGACCGCGTACGCGACCGAGATCACGTCCAAGATGCTGCTCAAGCTGGACGACTACGTGACCGACTTGTACAATATGTCGGCGATGCCGCTGTACAACAAGGAATTTCTGAACTGGTTGTCCGATCCGGACACGAGTCTCGCCAAGTCGCAGGGGATGGACCTGTACATCAGCAACCTGAACAAAATCAAGCCCGACACGGTATCGGTCTACGTGTTCGACAACTACGGGAATATCAGTTACAACATCAAGTCCGGCGGCAAGCGCAGCAATCTGGACCAGGTGAAGGACGAATGGGCGGCGATCGCGGCCCAGGGCGACGGCAAGCCGATGCTCCTCAGCACGCAGGAGGTCTCGGCCGGCAAGGAAAACTATTACGCGTTCTCCGTCATCCGCGAGCTCAAGCAGGTCAAGGATCTGAGTCCGATCGGCTTCATCGTGTTCGATACGAACACCACCGCCATCAACCGGCAGATCGAGGATTTCGACCAGGTGACGAAGGGCAAGACGATCCTGGTCGACGAGCATGACCGGGTCGTCTTCGACAGCGAAGGCGCGCAGACGACGCAAGACCTGTCCGGCGACGAGTCGATCCGCAAGGCGACGGCCGAACGCGGCTCGTTTCCGAGCGAGATCGGCGGCAAGAAATACATCACGACGTACGCCAGGTCGCCCTTGACCGGCTGGAAGATGTTCGTCTACATCCCGCTGGCGGAAGCGACCAGCCAGGCGACGGTCACGCGCAACGTCACGCTGCTCACCTCCGCCGTCTTCGTCACGGTCGCGCTGCTGATCGCCATCGCGATCTCGTATGCGCTTACCCGCCCGCTCAGCAAGATCAAGACGCTGATGCAGGAAGTGCAGACCGGCAACCTGGACGTAAGCTTCAACCAGAAGTACCGGGACGAGGTCGGGCTGCTGGGCAGGCATTTCAATATCATGGTGACGCGCGTCCGCGATCTGCTCGAGGAAGTGAAGGAGACGCAGACGCGCAAGAAGGAAGCCGAGTACGCGGCGCTGCAAAGCCAGATCAATCCGCATTTTATCTACAATACGCTGGAGACGATCCGCATGAAGGCCGAGGTCAACGACGACGAGGAAGTGGCGGACATGACGTTCACGCTCGGCAAGCTCCTTCGCTACGGCGTCAATCACGCCGAGCAGCGGGTCACGATCGCGGACGAGCTGGACCACCTGGGCAACTACGTCGCGCTGCAAAACAAACGCTTCTCCAACAAATACACGCTGGTCGTGGACATCCCCGAGCGGGAGAGCCGGATCGTCTCGATCAAGCTGATGCTGCAGCCGATCGTCGAGAACGCCATCCACCATGCCTTCAAGCACCGGACGGGACCGGGCACGATCCGGATCGGCGTCCGCCGCGAAGGGGAGACGGCCGTGTTCACCGTCGCCGACGACGGCAGCGGGGTGGACGAGGCGCGGCTGCGGCTGCTCCGGGAGCGCGTCTACGGCCAAGTTCCGCTCGATCCGTCGGGACGCGGCATCGGACTGCGCAACGTGCACGAGCGGATCAAGCTGCAATTCGGCGAGCATTACGGGCTGCGCATCGAGAGCCGGCCCGGCGAAGGCACGACGGTCGAGCTCGCCATCCCGGCGGGGCGCGGCGGCGAGGAGGCGATGTAAATGCTGAAGGTCATGGTCATCGACGACGAGGAGCATATCCGCCTCGGCATCGTGAAGATTTTATCGCGCTATCCCGGCGAGCTCGAGATCGCGGGCCAGCACGGCAACGGACTCGAGGCGCTGCTGAAGCTCTCGGACATGGGGCCGGAAGATCTGGACGTCATCATCACCGACATCGAGATGCCGATGATGGACGGCCTTGCTTTCATCGAGCAGGCCAAGTCGAAGCTGCCCGAGGTCTTCATCATCATGCTGAGCGGCTACAACGATTTCGAATACGCCCGGAAATCGATGCGGGCAGGCGCGGCCGACTACCTGCTGAAGCCGATGGACAAGGTCGAGGTGTTCAAGCTGCTCGACCGCTGCGAGGAACGCAAGCGCGAGGCCGCGAACGGCGGCGCCCGGCCGACGGCGCCGGCCGTCCCCGCGGCGGAGAACGCCGCGGCCGCGACGGCGGACCGGATCTGCCGGCTCATCGACAGCGAATACAACCGCGAGCTGGACCTGCCCTACATCGCGGACAAGATCGGCTTCAACGCGAGCTATATCAGCAAGCTGTTCAGCCGCGAACGCGGCGAGACGATCACCGACTACCTGAACCGGGTGCGGATCGACAAGGCGAAGCAATTCCTGCGCGATCACCCCGGCCTGAAGGTGTACGAGATCGCGCATATCGTCGGCTACGGGGATAAAATTTACTTCCAGAAGCTGTTCAAACGAACGGTCGGCGTAACGCCCAACGAATATCGCGGCGGCGTGCCCGACAGCTAGGAGAGAGAATCTATGGCCGTATTCGGCATCGAGGGCGACGGCTTCGTCTACGACGGCAAGCCATTGCGCATCATCAGCGGCGCCATGCATTACTTCAGGATCGTGCCGGAGTATTGGGAAGACCGGCTGCGCAAGCTGCGTGCCTGCGGATTCAATACCGTCGAGACGTATATCGCTTGGAACGTGCACGAGCCGCGGGAAGGCGAGTTCCGCTTCGACGGTCCGGCCGACGTGGAGCGTTTCGTCCGCTTGGCGGGAAGTCTCGGGCTTCATGTGATCCTTCGTCCGAGTCCGTACATCTGCGCGGAATGGGAATTCGGCGGTCTGCCCGCATGGCTGCTCGCCGACCCGGACATGCGGCTGAGGTGCATCCATCCGTCCTATCCGGCGAAGGTCAAGGCTTATTACGACGAGCTGCTGCCTAGGCTGAAGCCGCTGCTCTGCACGTCGGGCGGCCCCGTGATCGCGCTGCAGATCGAGAACGAATACGGGAGCTATGGCAACGACCGGAATTATTTGAATTTTCTGAAGACCGAGCTCGAGGACGGCGGCATGAATGTTCTCTTATTCACGTCGGACGGCTCCGAGGACTATATGCTGCATGGCGGTACGCTGCCGGGCGTGCTCGCGACGCTGAACTTCGGCTCCAAGCCGGAACGGGCGTTCGCCAAGCTGCGCGAGTATCGGCCGGACGGGCCGCTCGTCTGCATGGAGTATTGGAACGGCTGGTTCGACCATTGGGGCGACGAGCATCACGTCCGGGGCTTCGAGGACGTCGTCGACGTGCTGGATCGGATTCTCGCGATGGGCGCCTCGGTCAATTTCTATATGTTCCACGGGGGCACGAACTTCGGCTTCTACAACGGCGCGAACCATATCGAGCATTACGAGCCGACGGTGACGAGCTACGACTACAACGCGCTGCTGTCGGAGTCGGGCGACATGACGGACAAATATTGGGCGATCCGCGAAGTCATCGGACGCTACGCGGAGCTGCCCGGGGATCCGCCCGCCCCGTCCGCGAAGCGCGGCTACGGCGCCGTGCGGATGACGGAGCGCGTCCCGCTGTTCGATTCGTTCGACAGACTCGGGAGCGCGGTGCGGACGGTCGTTCCGGAGACGATGGAGCGGCTCGGGCAGGATTACGGCTTCATCTGGTACGAGACGGAGCTGAGCGGGCCGCAATCCGGCTGCGAGATCATGCTGCAGGACGTCCATGACCGGGCGACCGTCTACGTGGACGGCGCGTATCGCGGCGTCGCGGAGCGCTGGGGAAGCGACTCGGTCGTCGCGGACATCCCGGCGGCAGGCGCGAAGCTCGGCATCCTGGTGGAGAACATGGGCCGCATCAACTACGGCTCCAAGCTGCGCGATTCCAAGGGCATCACCGAAGGCGTCAAGGCCGGCGCAAGGCTGTACAATCAATTTCTCTTCGGCTGGACGATCCGCTGCCTGCCGCTGGACGATCTGTCGGGGTTGCGGTTCGGGCCGCTGCCGGACGATAAGGTTGTCGGCGATTGCGCCGAGGAGCCGATCGGTCATGCGACGAACGGCGTAGGCGTGGCGGATCCGATAGATCATGCGGCAAACCGCTTTCGCGAGGAGCAGCCGGCTTTCTACCGGGGCACCTTCCAGGCCGAGGAAGCCGCCGATACGTTCTTGAAGCTGGCGGGCTGGACGAAGGGCGTCGCGTTCGTCAACGGCTTCAATCTCGGCCGTTATTGGGACAAGGGACCGCAGCGGACGCTGTACGTGCCCGGTCCGGTGCTGCGCAAGGGAACGAACGAGATCGTCGTCTTCGAGCTGCACGGGACGGGCGAGCCGGCCGTGACGCTGCAGGATATGCCGGAACTCGGCTGAACGCCGGCGGGTTGAAGCAAGGGTTGCCCGGCGATTGCGCGGCAAGGAGAGCGCGGTAAGGATTATGCATCGAGGTCCGCATGTGAAGGATTATTCAGCAAGACTAAACGCAGCAGCAATGGATTCACGCAGCGAGGATCATGTAATAGACATCATGCAATGACGGTGGCAGCCTGAGAGCCGACAAGCCCGGCAGCCGCCGGGGGAAAGGGGCATCACGAGATGAAGATCGGCATTATCGGTTACGGGACGCGGATGCATTATTTCCTCGATCGGCTACTGGAGCTGGATGCGGGCGTGGAGGTCGCGGCGGTCGCCGACCCCAATGCGGGCAAAGCCGCGAAGCTGTTGGCGGAGAAAGGAATTGCCGCTTCCGCGGTGCGCTTCTATGCGGAGGCGGACGAGATGCTGGAGCGGGAGTCGCTGGACGGCGTCATGATCGGCACGCGCTGCTCGCTGCATGCGGAGATGGCGGTCAGGGTCATGCGGCGGAACCTGCCGTTGTTCCTGGAGAAGCCGGTCGGGATCGCGTTCGCGGATCTGAAGCGGTTGACGGAAGCGGCGGCGATATCGCGCTCGGAGGTCGTCGTCTCCTTCCCGCTGCGCAATACGCCCGTGGCCGCGTTGACGAAGGAAATCGTCGATTCGGGCCGACTGGGATCGATCGAACACGCACAGGCGGTCAACAACGTCCCGTACGGCGGCGTCTACTACCACGATTGGTACCGCGACGAGTCGGAGACGGGCGGATTGTTCCTGCAGAAAGCCACCCATGACCTGGATTGCCTGAACTTCCTGCTCGGTCTGCGCCCGGCGTCGGTCGCGGCGATGGCGTCCAAGCGGGTGTTCACGGGAGACAAGCCCGCCGGTCTGCGCTGCGCGGAGTGCGCGGACAACCGGACCTGTCCGGAAAGCCCGTACGTGCTGAAGCGCAAGGGCGAAGACGTCACCGGCGAGCTGTGCGCGTTCGCGGTCGATACCGGCAACCACGATTCGGCCAGCGTGCTGATCCGTTACGAGACCGGCATGCACGCGGTGTATTCGCAGAACTTCTATTCGCGCAAGGCGGCCGCGCGCCGCGGCGCCAGACTGATCGGCTACGACGGCACGGCGGAGTTCGACTGGTACCGGGACGAAGTCAAGGTATTCATGCATCACACGCCGCGCGTCGAGACCTATAAGCTGGAAGCGGCGAAGCTGCCGCATTTCGGCGGCGACGCCGCGCTGGCGCTGAATTTCATCGGCGTCATGGAAGGCCGGGAGAAGTCGGCGACGCCGCTGTCCATGGGCATCGCGAGCGCGCTCATGTGCCTCGAGGCGGAGCGTTCGTCCGTATCGGACGCCTTCCGGGTCATTCCGGATGCGCGCGGGGAGCGTGCGGCACGATGAACGATCGCCGCGCGCTCCATTCGGCCGTCGCGCATGACGAGCATGACGACCGGCATTACGGGGCGGTCCATACCCCGGTATACGATACGAGCCTATTCACTTTCCCGTCCGTCGCCGCCATGGAGCAGGCGGGCGCGGATGAGGGCAGCTATATCTATTCGCGCGGCAACAATCCGACGGTACGCGCGCTCGAGACCAAGCTCGCCGAGCTGGAAGGGGGAGAGCGGGCGCGCTGCTTCGCGACCGGAATGGGCGCGATCTCGGCGGCCGTGCTCTCCTCCGTGCGGGCCGGGGAGCATATCGTCTGCGTCGACCAGGCATACGGTCCGGCGCGAGAGCTGATGGGCGGCTATCTGCGCCGGCTCGCGATCGGGACGACCTTCCTCGACGGCCGCGATCTGGCGGCCGTCGAAGCGGCGATTCGCCCGGAGACGAAGCTGCTGTACCTGGAAAGTCCGACCAGCCTGTTCTTCGAGCTGCAGGATCTGCGCCGCTGCGCGTCGCTGGCCCGCGCGCGGGGCATTCGCACGATCGTGGACAATACCTATGCGACGCCCTGCCATCAGAACCCGCTTGCGCTCGGCATCGACCTGGTCGTCCATTCGCTGACCAAGTACGCCGGCGGCCATAGCGACGCCATGGGCGGAGCGGTCATCGGCAGCGCGGCGGCGATAGGAGCGCTCAGCCGCAGCGAGCTTGTCCTGCTCGGCTCGGTCATGCTCCCGCAGACGGCTGCGCTCATCATGCGCGGCCTGCGCACCTTGCCGCTGCGGATGGAACGGCACCAAGCCGGCGGCATGGCCGTCGCCGCTTACCTGGACTCGCTGCCGTTCGTGGACCGGGTTCATTATCCCGGTCTGCCCTCGCAACCGCAGCAGGAGCTGGCGATCGCGCAGATGTCGGGCTTCGGCGGCCTGCTTTCGTTCGAGGCCGGGGAGGACCGGGAGCGGCTAGTTCGCTTCGTGGACGCGCTGGATTACTTCCGCATCGGCTTCAGCTGGGGCGGCTACGAGAGCTTGGTTTCGCTGCAGGAAGGCATGGCCGGTTCGCCGCGGACGAAGCGAAGCGCCGTCCGTCTCTACGTCGGCCTGGAGGAGCGCGAAGATTTGATCGGCGATTTGGCGAATGCTTTTCGCGCGGCCGGGTTCTAGCGGGCTGCAAGCCGCGGCATCCGCATCAACTAAAGGGACGGTACCGAATGCTTAGGCATCGGGACCGTCCCTTTTCGTCTCGCGCAAAGTCTGCGCACCTGCGCAAAAGCCGCGGGCCGCGCCGCAAGGTCAGGCTTGGAATTCGTTCAGCGCGGACAGCAGCGGCGCGAAGATGCGATCGCTCCCCGCGACGATGCCGGCCGTGCCCCATGCGAACGGGCCGCCGTCGCCGTCCGTAACGATGCCGCCCGCCTCCCTGATCAGCAGGGAGCCGGCCAGCCAGTGCCGAACTTGGCGAAGATGTCTTCGCGCGCGAAGAATCGAAGCCCCTGCTTCGATTCTTCGTAGATTGCCGCTCCGGCGGCGCGTAGGAGTTCCAGGCAAAAGGGGATATCAATGCATGTCATGTTCAACATCCTTTCGCCGTGCGCGCAGATGACGGACTAGATCGTCAAACCGCTTTCTTGCAAGTGCCGTTCGAACAACAGGCGATACTTCTCTCCGTACTTCGCCGCCAGTTCCGCGCTGAAATCGCGCTCGATCCGCTTCATGATGACGTCGTGGAAGAAGGCGTTCTTCAACAGCTCGCTCACGGCCGGGTGATCGGTCTCGACGGCGGTCGGCTTGTGTTCCGTCCCGAAGCTGCCGATCAAGGAGGCGGACGAATCGCAAAGAATCGAATATTTCCGAGACTCGCTGCCGGGCCGTTCTTCGTCGCGCAGGTGGACGACGACGTTCTTCAGCGGCGTTCGGCATTCGCCGATCACGACGAGCGTGACTTTGACGCCGCGGCCTTCCGCTTCGAGGAGCGCATCCTCGACCCAGTGCAGGTCCTCCGACCACAGGTCGGCGACGATGGATGTCTCGGCGCTGGCGACCATCCGGCGGATGGTCGTCCCGATCGCTTTGCGGCCCTGCCAATTGTAGAACGCCGGCAGGCTCCGCGGAACGGATCGCAGATTCTCCAGCAGAAGCTTCGCGGTCTGTTCGAAGCCGCTTTGAAGGAGCTTGACGAACTGCGCGATGGGAACGGCGTCGTAGGTGACGGGATCCCCGTGGATCGCCCGGCAGGCGCCCTTGTCCGACAGGGCTCTCAGCGCGGCGTAGACATTCGTGCGGGAGACGGATACCCGCTTCGCGACTTCATAGCCCGACAGGTCCGGCTCGTCGAGCAGCGTCAGGTAACAGCGGGCCTCCAGGTCCGACAATCCGATTTTTTTGAGCGATTCGATCATGCCAGCCTCCGAAATTAAATTAGTAGTGTTCTAAAATAACACTAAAGGCACGACAGGGAGAAGTCAACGCGGGCCGATCGAGTTTTCTTATCCCTCTCCTTATTGCGTCTCCGTTAACTTCGCCGCGTCAGCGTCGGCCGGCTGCATGCCGCTCTGCCTGGCTTTCTTCACCCAAGCGCCGATCAGCAGCAGGAGCGGGAAAAAGATGGCGTAGAGGGTGTAATAGCTGAACAGGTAGGCTCTGACCCACTCCACGTTCTCCACGATATTGCGGAACAGCAGCGAATACGCCGAGATGACCCAGATGAGCGGATACGCCACGAAATGCCGCTTCTCGATCTTGAACAATTGACAGATGGCGAGGACGGCGCAATAGAACAGGATGCTCAGCTTCAAGCAGACGATGAACAGCACGTTGATGGCCAGGATCGTCTCCAGGTGCTCGAGGAAGCTGGTGAACTGCATTTCGCGGAAGAGCACGAACACCGGATAGATCAGATGGGAGCTGCGATTCACTCCGAGGATGCCGATGTTGCACAGCAGGCTTAGCGACAGGATGACGCCGCTCGCGAGAATGCCCGGCAGGTAAGAGGTTTTCAGGCGGTTGCGGACGTAAGGAAACAGCATCATGAGCGAGACGGTCTCCATGAAAGGGAACGCGAAGGCGTATCTCGTATGGACAACCGTCGTCCAGACCGAAGCGATATGGCTCTCGTGGAAGTTTTGCCAATCCCACTGCCGGAGCGCGACGAGGACCGGGACCCAATAGGCCAGGGTCAGATAAGGCGTCAGCAGCTCGGTCACCATCGCGATGGCGGCGGCGCCTTTCACGACGGCGTAGGCGCAGGTGAAGAGCACCATGATGTTGAAGAAGGCGAGCGGCGTCTGCGGCATCATGCTGGCGTGCAGAAAATCGCCCAGATTGCGCGTGACCCACGACGCGATCTGGATGAAGAACAGGATGTAGAACAGCGCGATGACGCCTCCGGCCCATTTGCCTAACGCTTCCACGGCGATTTCGACCAGGCTTTTCCCCGGAAAGTGGTGCGACAGGTAGAGCCACAATAGCGCGAGCGCGAGCCCGTAGACGAAAGCCCCGATGCAGAAGAGCCAGGCGTACTGCTTCGCGTCGCCGATCATCTGGCTGGTCAGCACGATCCAGGTCGTGCCCGCCGTGAAATAAAAGGTGACCGTAAACATCTGCCAGCCGCTTATCCGTGCTTGTTCCACCTTCAATTCCCCCTTTCGAACGTATGCGGCCCGGTCGTATTGCCGATCGCCGACATGTCGGATTCGACCTTGAACGTCACGTTGACGTTCTTCCAATCCCGAATGCCGTGATCCTGGATGCCCAGCAGATCCCAATCTTTGTTGATCGCCATGCGAACGAATGCCTGCGATTCGGCTTCGAATTGGCGATTGAATTTGTCTTCGATATCCCGGATGTTGCCTAAGGTAACGGGGGTCGTCTGCTGGTTGTTGACGATTCTAAGCGTCGCGCGGATCCGGTACGTCAGGCCGGAAGCGTTGAATTTCCGCTTAATGCGGATACTGCTGGCTTCGACGTCCACGTAATCGCCGTTCACCGTCAACGTCTCGATGTAATTCGTCAGGTTCTTGTTCAGCAGGAAATAGCGTTGTTTTTCGTCGAAATTCAAGCGTCCGACCATGCGCCCGCGCTGGAATACGGCGCCTCCGATAAACAGGAACGTCTTCTTGCGGATGTCGATGTCTTCCAAGCGATTCGTATCTTTCGCGGGATCGGAAGACGTATAGCTGACGATGGGGATGACCATCGGCTTCTTCCGGTACATGCCTTTGGCCAGATCCTTGATCCGAATCGGCTCGTACCCGGTTTCGAATCCTTGGCCGGAAAGATTGATCAGCGACCGGATATAGCGGCCCGGCATGCGCTCGAGGGGCGAAAAGCTGTTGATGATCGTTTCGATCGGACTCCCCGCGATGAGGAAAATCACGTTCGTCCGGCGATCCGGGCTGAGTTCCACGAAATTGATCATGTCCGCGATGCCGAGCTTCGCGTAACGCTCCGACAGGATCAGCGCCTGCATATGCGGCATGAACAGGCTGCGGGGCATGATGGTCGTCGTCTGTCTCGTGAACCTGCCCAAGCTGAAGTCCTCGAATTTAAACGTATAGACCGCGGCCTTGGCGGCGCCGCTTTGCTTATTCGTCAGCGCGCTCGGGTTGATCACCTGATAATAAGCCGTGATCATGCCCGTCTTGGGATCCTTGTCGGCGGCACCGAGGTTCACGATGGCCAGCTGATTGATTTCTTTCATGTCCCAGCAGCCCGCGCAGAGCAGGAGACAGATGAGGATGCCGATGATTTTCATGCGTTCACCTTGTATTCTTTTTCGCTTTGGTTTCCTGGGGCAGCCGCGTCATGAGCTTGCGCGGGACCCGTACGAGCGTATCCTTCAAATCGGACAGCATGAGCGGCGCCAGCGGCGCCATATAGTGCGCGCCGAAGGAGCGGATGGACACCAAATGGATGAACAGCATGAACACCCCGCACATCAAGCCGAACAAGCCCATCACGCCCGCCATCAGCATGAAGACGAACTGCACGATCCGCTGGGCGATGCCGAAGCTGTACGTCGGCGAGATATAATTGGAGATCGCGGTCAGCGACACGACGATGACCATCGACGCCGAGACGAAGCCGGCTTCGACCGCCGCCTGCCCGACGACCAGCGCGCCGACGACCGAGATCGCCTGGCCCGCGATGCGCGGCATGCGAAGTCCGGCCTCCCGCAGGATCTCGAACGTGATGAACATGATCAGCGCCTCGACGACGGCGGGAAACGGCACTTCTTCCCGCTGCGCCGCGATGCTGATCAAGAGCGGCGTCGGCAGCAGCTCCTGGTGATAGCTCACGATGGCAATATACAGGGAAGGCACGAAGATGGACAGGACGAAGGCGAACATGCGCAGCCAGCGCAGCAGGGTCGCGATATCGGCCCGCTGGTAATAGTCTTCGGGCGACGAGAACAGCTGAAAGAACGTGATCGGGCCCGCAAGCGCCATCGGCGTACCGTCGATCAGAACGGCGACATGTCCCTCGAGCAATTTCGCGGTGATGCCGTCCGGCCGCTCCGTACTGATCAGTTGGGGGAACGGGGACAGCGTTTTGTCCTGGATCCATTCTTCGATATAGGCGCTTTCCAGCACGCTGTCCGTTTGAATCGCGTCAAGCCGCTTCCGGAATTCGTCCACAATTCCTTCGTTCGCGATATTGCCCATGTAAGCCATGCAAACGTTCGTGGCGGTTTCCGAGCCGATGACGAACGATTCGAAGATCAGGTTCGGGCTCTTCAACCGCTTGCGGATCAACGCCATATTGACCTCGATATCCTCGACGAAGCCTTCGCGGGGGCCGCGGATCGAGGATTCCGTCTTCGGCTCGGTGATGCTGCGGTAATCGCCTTTGGCGACGTCGCAGCTCAGAAAGCCCGGAGCATGCTCGGCGATGAGCACGCACTGGCCGTCGAGCAGCTTTTTCACGGCGGCATCCGTGCCGGTTGCGATCGTTTTGTGCGCGATGGGGATCAAGTTCGACAGCCATTCCGGAACGGCGGGCTTCGAAACTCCCTCGTTCGGGCCGGCGGCGTACGCTTCCAGGATCGGCTTCAGGATCAACTCGTCGATCTGCGCGCATATCACGATGGAAGCAATGTAGATGCAGTAGACGCGGTCGTCATCGCGAAGCGGCACGGACTGGCAGACGAAATCCGGGGACTGTCCCAGCTGCTGCTTGATTTCCCCGACCGTCCGCTCGCCGATTCCCAATGCCGTCGCCTCCCGTTTTCCATGAATTAACTTTTTTCATGTTGCCCTGCGGCTCTCGTTAATATACGCGGCTACGGACGGCGGACGCCGACGGCAGCGCGAGCGGGCGGCGTACTTTGCCGGATGCTCTCGATTGTCTGTTGTGCGATCGCGAGCGTAAGGGCCGACCGCCGGAATCTGCTTGGCTTGCCCTGCGTAATGCATGAAATCGACCCCTCCCGCCCATCTTAGGTGGGATGGAGGTGAGAGCAATGACGGGAAGGAATAATAAGCCGAAGCGAAGAGGCCCCGAGTCGCACCCGGGCCGACTCGATCAATACGGCGAGAAGCTGGCCGAAGGCAGCGGCACGAAAGCGATGCAGCCGGACAACAACGACAAGAGCTGAGGGGCAACCGATAAAACCGCAAAAAAACGTCGCCCGCTAGGGGCGACGTTTTTTTGTAGCTGTATTCAAGTGAGGCTGCTGCGCCGTTCAGGCATCGAGATAATGATAAGCCTGCCGCACGCGGCGCCTGGCATTCGGATCCGCGGCACTAGCGGCATCCGAGGCATCCGATCAAGCGAGCAGCCTTTGGAGCATCGCGTCCGTGATCCGCAGGTCCTGCGAGGTGACGCGGTCAAGGCGGAACTGTCCGATCAGCTCGGCCGCGCGGACCGGCTCCGGCTTGTCGGTCAGCCCGCTGACGGCGGCCAGCCAACCGACGACCTTCTCGGGAGCGGCGCCGGCCGTTCGCAGCGCGGCGAGCGACAGGCCGCCGTTGCGTTTGGCCAGCCGGCTGCCGTCGGGGCCGAACATCAGCGGCACGTGGGCGAAGCGGGGCGGGCGCAGTCCCAGCGCCTCGTACAGCTGCAGCTGCCGCGGCGTGGAATCGATCAAGTCGGCGCCGCGCAGCACGTCCGTGACGCCCATCGCGGCATCGTCCACGACGACGGCCAGCTGGTAGCTGATCATGCCGTCGGCGCGCTTCACGATAAAGTCGCCTCCCGCCCCGGGCGGAAAGCATTGCGATCCGGCGACGCCGTCCTCGAAGGCGACGGGCTGCAGCCCGGCGGCATAACGAAGCGACGGCTGCTTGCGGAGGCCGAGCTCCGACCGCCGCTCCGGCGCGAGCGCGCGGCAGGTGCCGGGATAGACCGCGCCTTCGCTGCCGAGGCCGTGCGGCGCGCTCGCTACCGCCGCGAGCTCGGCCTTGCTGCAGAAGCAGGGATACAGGCTGCCGGTCCGCTCCAGCTTGGCGAGGGCTTCCTCGTACATGGCCATTCGCTCGCTTTGCGTATACGGCCCGCGCTGGCCGCCGACATCCGGTCCCTCGTCCCAGTCCAAGCCGAGCCAGCGCAAATCCGCGAGCGCCAGCTCGGCGAGCTCCGGCCGCGAACGGGTCGTATCGACGTCTTCCATGCGCAGGATGAACGTGCCGCCGGCGCTCCGCGCCTGCAGCCAGGCAAGCAGCGCGGTACTGGCGTTGCCGATATGCATCGGTCCCGAAGGCGTAGGGGCGAATCGTCCTCTCATGGCGGCGCGGTCTCCTTTCTATGCAAAAATGAGCAGGGAGACAAGCTCCTGCTCAAAAGGTTGGTATGAAGGATGGCGGAGCCGACGGGATTCGAACCCGCGGTCTCCTGCGTGACAGGCAGGCATGTTGGGCCACTACACCACGGCTCCGCATTAACAAGACAAGCATTATCATACCATGCCCGGCATTCGCGGCGCAATAGATTTCTAACTCAATCGAGCCGAAATAGCGTTGGCCATTAGGGGTGTTTCTGTCCGGTCAACGCTGCATGTCGACCAAGCCGGGGCTGTGCTCGTTCGGCATATCCGGCAGCTGCGGCACAGGGAAGCCCTGCGGAGGCGGGATGACCGCGAGCTGGCCGCCGTTGCGGCTTGGACTTTGACCTTGGAAAATTTCCCCGATGCGGGTAGCGTCCAAGCGGAAATTAAATTGCGCGTTGTGGTAGCCCATGTCGACGAATTTGCGGCATTCGGGGTATTTGTTGATGTCGTAGTTGGGGATGGGAAAGCTCTTCGCCCAGTCCACGCCGAGCGTCTCGAGCGCTTTCGCGAAGGCGTTCTGATGGGCGTTGTCGCGCACGATCAGGAAACCGAGCGTTTCCCGGAGCGTTTTGTTCGAGCTCATCTCGTAGATCCGCGACTTCTGCAGCACGCCCGTCGACTCCAGCACGACATTGTTGAGCAGGTCCGCGATCAGATTACCGTGCGCGTATACGTACGAGCCGCTCCATGGATTGCCGCCCGCGTCGACCGGCAGCGAGCTTTTGGCTGCCATGATGTAGTGATGCGGATTGGCGAGCTTGACGGCTTCGTCGATCGGAGCCGCGTCGGTCCCGGCATTCCCGGGCTCGGACAAACCCGATTCGTTCAGCAGCTGATTGATCGTGCTTTGCACGAGCTCGACATGCGCGAGTTCCTCCAGAAACACGCCGCGAATCAGATCGCGAAACTGCTTGTCCTTGCCTCTGAAGTTCGCGCTTTGAAAAGAATACTGCATCATCGTGCGCATCTCGCCGAATTGTCCGCCCAGCGCTTCCTGCAGCACCTTGGCCGCGGCGGGATCCGGCCGGTCCGGCTGAATGACGTTGATCAATTCTTCCTTGTAATAATACATGCTTCGTTCACGACCCTTTCTTTTCGTAGGTAGGAGGCTGCGTTTTCCATCCGTCCGTAGTATCCCTTGCGGGCCATTTCTTATGTAAGCATTCGGCTGTTAGGCGTCGAGGCTGCCCGTGAATTCATGCGCCGTCATAGAACGGCCGTTGACTGTGAGCATGATTATCAATTAGAACGAAATAACGCAATCGCTGACGAAACGACGGAAAGAGGCGAATCGCAGTGGCGATGGACGCATATCCGATCCAAGCCGCTGGGAGCTAGGAGTGAAATAAATAGGAACAATCGTTCCGAAAAGACTTGAATTTCAACGCGCTATGATTTAGAATCAACGGCAGGGGATGATCAATGATGTCGAGAAACAAAACGTTTAACATCGACGACGCAATCGAGCAAGCCATGCACGTATTTCGCGACAAAGGGTACGAAGGCACCTCGATGCAGGATCTCGTGGACGCAACCGGCCTCAGCCGCAGCAGCATTTACGAGACGTTCGGCAGCAAGAAGGACCTTTATCTCGTTTCGCTCGACCGATACGAGGACCAAGCGCATGATTTGACCTCCGTGTTGTATGGCTCCGGTCCGGCCAAGGAATTGCTGTTGTCTTTCTTCGACCGGTTGATCGCGCACAATATGCCGCAAAGCTGCCTGATGGTCAACGCGTCGCTCGAGATGTGCGATCATCCCGAAGTGAAAGACCGAATCAAGGCCAACGTGGTCCGCAACGAGAGAGCCTTCTATCAACTGCTGACGCGTGCCGCTTCGAACGGGGAGCTCAAGGGCAATCCCGACCTGAGAGCCCTGGCGCAATTCCTGGTCAACACGATGCAGGGCATAACCGTTACGGCCGTTACCGCGGACCGGCAAGCCTTGGATAATATCGTTGCGATCGCGCTTCATTTCTTGCGTTAATTTTTTCTCGTTTATTGGAACGATCATTCCCCTAATGTCATTTCACAGCAGCCGAATCTTGTTTTTTTGTTTATTTCCGGAACGATCATTCCCGATAGTGTAAAGGAGAGCATAACCATGACCATTCAAACGATCGGTTTAACGGGTAAAGTGGCATTCGTGACAGGAGGATCCCGCGGCATCGGCGAAGGGATCGTCAGACGGCTTGCTAACGAAGGGGCCGCCGTCGCTTTCACGTACGCCAATTCCGCCGGGAAGGCGGAACAGTTGGCGAAGGAGATCGAGGCAGGCGGCGGCCGGGCGCTGGCTATCCGCGCAGACGCTCTGGACGCGGATGCCGTGAAGAAGGCCGTGAACGAGGCGGCCCGGACGCTTGGCGCGATCAATATTCTCGTCAATAACGCGGGATTGCTTGACGTGAAGCCGTACGACCATTTCACGATGGACGAGTTCGACCGAATGGTCGCCGTCAACATTCGCGCCGTGTTCGCCGCCGTTCAAGCAGCCGCGCCATCGATGGGCGACGGCGACCGCATCATTACGATCGGCAGCGTGAACGCGGACGCCAGCGGATTTCCCGGGATGAGCCTGTACAGCATGAGCAAGGCTGCCGTAGCGGGCATGACCCGCGGTTTAGCCCGCGACTTGGCGGCGCAAGGCGTGACGGTGAACAATATCCAGCCGGGACCGGTCGACACGGACATGAATCCGGCCGAAGGTACTAACGCGCCCTTCCTGAAATCGCTGATGGCGCTTGGACGATACGGTACATCCGCGGAAATCGCGGGGCTCGTCGCATACCTTGCCTCCCCGGAAGCTTCCTACATCACGGGCGCATCCATCGATGCCAACGGCGGATTCATGATCTGAGCCGCCATCCAATCTCATGAACCGCCGCCAGTCCGATCAGCTTTTTGATCGGACTGGCTTTTTTTATTATGAAGGCCGAGGAAAGGAGCGTCCGACTCACCGCGGACGTGCTATAAGACGGGATCATTCCGGCTTAAAAGCAAAATGCGCCGTTCGCGGCACGAAACCGCAAACGGCGCAAAACCCGTTGCCTTATAGCTGAACGATCACTCGCGCGGCGCCGGCGGCAGGCGTAATCCGCACGCCTTCCGCGCCGGCGTCGGCTTGGCCGCCTTGCACGGAAGCGACCGCGTTCACGCCGCGAAGGACCAGGCTCCAGCCTTCGGCCTTGCCGTCGACGTCGAGCGTGATCGTCGCGCCGCTGCGGACGGCCGTCGCGGTAAAGGCCGTTTCGCCGGTGACGGTCGGCACGGCGGCGGACGCGGACGCGCCGTCCTGAAGCGCGAACAGCTGCAGCGTCGTTCCGGCGGCATAATCGTAATCCGGGCGGCCGTCTTCGGCGCCGACCGCGATCAGCGAATTCTCGCGGACGAACAGCGGCAGGCCGAAGTAATCGAAGCCCTCCTTGCGCCAGCTACCGCCGTCAACCTGCTCGCCGGTCAAGTAATGCGTCCACGTGCCCTGCGGCAGGTAATAGACGGATTCTCCGTCGGCATTGAAGATCGGCGCGACGAGCAGGGATTCGCCGAGCATGTACTGGCGGTCGAGGTAATCGCTCGTCGGATCGTCGCCGAATTCCAGCACCATCGCGCGCATGACCGGCAAGCCGATCTTGGCAGACTGGACGGATTGGCCGAACAGGTACGGCATCAGGCGCAGCTTGAGCTTCGTGAAGCGGCGGAGCACGTCGACCGCTTCCTCGTCGAACAGCCAAGGCACCCGGTACGACGTGCTGCCGTGCAGTCGGCTGTGGCTGGACAGCAGGCCGAAGGCGACCCAGCGCTTGTACAGGTCCGGCGTCGCGCTCGCCTCGAAGCCGCCGATGTCGTGGCTCCAGAAGCCGAAGCCCGATAAGCCGAGCGACAGTCCGCCGCGCAGGCTTTCCGCCATCGATTCGTAGGTCGCCTCGCAATCGCCGCCCCAGTGCACGGGGAATTGCTGGCCGCCGGCCGTGGCCGAACGGGCGAACAGCGCGGCTTCGCCTTTGCCGCGTTTCTCTTCGAGCAGCTCGAAGACGACCTTGTTGTACAGCTGCGTGTAGTAATTATGCATCTGATGCGGATCGGAGCCGTCGAAGTAGACGACGTCCGTCGGGATGCGCTCGCCGAAGTCCGTCTTGAAGCTGTCGACGCCCATGTCCATCAGCGCGGCCAGCTTGCTTTTGTACCAGTCGCATGCCGCGGGGTTCGTGAAGTCGACGAGGCCCATGCCGTACTGCCACAGGTCCCACTGCCACACGCTGCCGTCGGGGCGCTTCACCAGGTAGCCGAGCGCGGCCGCTTCGTCGAACAGCGGGGAACGCTGCGCGATGTAGCTGTTGATCCAGACGCAGATGTGCAGGCCTTTCGCCTTCAAGCGCTCCAACATGCCGCGCGGATCCGGGAAGACGCGCTCGTCCCATTCGAAGTTGCACCATTCGTATTCCTTCATCCAGAAACAGTCGAAGTGGAATACCGCCAGCGGGATATCGCGCTCGGCCATGCCCTCGACGAAGCTCGTCACGGTCGCCTCGTCGTAACTCGTCGTGAACGACGTCGTCAGCCACAAGCCGAACGACCAGGCCGGCGGAAGCGCGGGCTTGCCGGTCAGCGACGTATAGTTGGCGAGCACGTCCTTCAGCGTATCGCCGCCGACCACGAAGTATTCCAACGACTCGCCGGCGACGCTGAACTGCGCCTTCGACACCTTCTCCGACGCGACCTCGTAGGAGACGAGCTCGGGGTGATTGACGAATACGCCGTAGCCGCGGTTGGTCACGTAGAACGGAACGTTCTTGTACGCCTGCTCGGAAGCCGTGCCGCCGTCCTGGTTCCAGATGTCGACGGACTGGCCGTTCTTCACGAACGGCGTGAACCGCTCGCCGAGGCCGTAAACGGTTTCGCCGATGGCCAGATCGAGCTGCTCGCGGAAATGATGGTTCCCGTCGGCGGCTTTTACATAGCCGGTGGAGCGCGAACCGCTGCGCGTCAGCTTACGGCCTTTATAGGTATAAGTAATGGAGATCGGGTGAGCCTTCGTGATCGTGACGGCCGCGTCGCCGCTCTTCAGCGTGACGGCCTGCGCCGTGTCCTCGATCTCGACGGGCACGCGGTCAGCCGTCAGCAGCGGGAACGAGGAAGGGCCGGGACGCTTCGTTCCCTTATGATGGTAGAACTTCGCGCGGATGATATCCTTCATCGGGGAGGAGAACTCCATCGTGATCAGAGGCGCGTTCAACGTGTTGCCGCGGGTCTCCAAATGCCGGTTCGTCGCATAAACGGTGATGCCGTCCGCGCCGACCGCCACGTCGTGCACCTCGTACGGCCAGATCACCTCGTAGCCTTCGCGGGTCATCCAGTAGCCATCGCTGAATTTCATCCATTTTCATCCTCTCGTCATAGCGTTGATATCTGATATAACTAACAGTATACTGATTGAAATGGTTAATATCTTGTATTATTATGCTGGTTATTAGCAGTATTCTGATTCGGAGGCGGTATTATGGACAGACGCCATTTGCGGGAAGAGCGGCGGCACGGCAGTCCCGAATTTCCGGTCGGCATCTACCGCATGGAGCGGGCGGCCGGCGATCCGATCCTGGACTCCCACTGGCACGAGGAAGCCGAATTTCTGGCGGTCGAAAGCGGGGAGGCGGTCTTCCAGATCGGCTTGTCCGCTTATCATGCGGAAGCGGGGGACGTATTGTTCATTCCGGGCGGGGAGCTGCACGGCGGCTACGCCCGGAACGGTTCGGCGTGCGCGTACGCGGCGATCGTGTTTCGGCTGGATTGGCTGACGAGCCCGGGAGATGGCGCGGACCGACGGTATTTCGAGCCGCTGCGAAGCGGCCGCTCGGCGCCGGAGCCGCATGCCACGGCGGCGAACGGCCTCGCTCCGGCCCTGTTCCGCCATCTCGGTCCGCTGCTGGAGCTGGAGCATTCGGACGATCCGGCGAAACCGCTGCGGCTGAAGGGCGGGCTGTATCAGCTGTTCGCCGAGTATGTCTCGCGCGACGCCTTCGTCCGGGGAGAGTCGAGGTCCGCGCTCGATGCGCATACGCAGGATCGGTTGAAAGCGGTGTTGACCTACATCGACGCGCATTATGCGCGCAAGCTGAGCATCAAGGAACTGGCGGCCGAGGCGGGCATGAGCGAGGGGCATTTCTCGCGGGTGTTCAAATCGTTCATGCGCAGAACGCCCGTCGAATACATCAATCTGCAGCGAATCCGGACCGCGGCCGCGCTGCTCGCCGAACGCAGGACGACGGTCGGCGAGGCGGCGCTCGAAGCCGGCTTCGACAACTTCAGTTATTTTTGCAAATTATTCCGTTCCGTATTCCAATGCACGCCGTCCGAGTATCGGAACCGGGCGGTCGAATGAAAGTTCTCGGCGGCGATGAGCTGCAAGTCCCCCATTAAGCCGTGCCCAAGGGCCAAGACCTCCTCCCGAACCGGGAGCGAGGTCTTATTTTTGTCTCCGGACTTTTCATCGCGCGCGCGAAAGGGTAAAAATTAACATTTGCTCATCCGGGCATGATTGCGGCGCAACGGCACATATCCTGATGTCGCGGCGAACAAAGATCGGGGAGGGAGTCCGACACGAATACCTTGTGGCAAATCCGCACCGGCATCCGGGACGCGCTGGAATCGGCATACCGCCTGTGCAAGGCCGCGCTGAAGCGTTATCCTTCGATCCGCCTGGCGTATACGGCATGCTCCTGGCTATCGCTCGCGGTGCTCGCGCTTAGCTTGATTTTCGTGGAACAGTCGCGCACGATGCTGGTTCAATATCTGTGGTCCTTCTACGTCGTGCTGCAGTTCTGGGTGCTGTGCCGCGGCAAAACGCTGCCATGGCGACAGGTCGCCCTCTGCGTCATGGCCGGCGCGCTGCTCGTGGTGCCGTTCACGGCGCTGACCGTCAACGCCGTCCATGCGCTGGCCGGGGGAAGGACGATGGACACGTGGTCGCAGGCCGTGCTGACGCCGATCGTGGAGGAAGCATGGAAGCTGCTTCCGCTCGGCGCGATGCTGCTTTTCTCCCGGCGGGCATCCGCGTTCAGCCTAAGCGATTTCGCCATGATCGGGGCGGCCTCCGGGGCAGGCTTCCAGCTGGCCGAGGAGCTGTCCCGACGGTGGACGAATACCGGCGCCATTGCCGACAGGTACGGCTACAGCTATACGATGCTTGGCGGGGAGACGATTCATTGGGATTTCTTCACCCTGTTCCCGGGACGCTTCGAGGAGAGCTTTTTTTCGTCGCTCATGACGGTCAGTCATCCGGTGCACACCGCCATGATCGCGCTCGGCTGCGGAATGGCCTATCGGCTGCGCAAGCGCTTGGGCAAGGCCGCGTACCTGTTCCCGCTGGCGCTGCTGCTATGGGCGATTCTCGACCATGCCGCCTACAACGGGCAGAGCCGGCTGCCGGATTGGGTGATGACCGTTCACGGCTGGACCGGCAGCGGATACGAGACGAAGCAGGTGTTTCTGCTGATGCTGGCCATTGCGGTGATCTGGGACTACGCGTCCCTGAACCTCATGCGGCGCAAGCTTCCCGCCCTGCCGGGCGAGTCCTTCTTCGACCCGTTCTCCGAGTTGTGGAGCATGGGCGAGGCGTTGTTCGGCGGCCGCAGCCGCGGGAGATTCGCTTATCTGCTCGCCTTCTACCGGGAACGGCGGGAACTGGCATTTATCCTGCTATATGGAAACGCGGAAGCGGCAGGCAGGGAAGAGCGCATCAGGGAACGGATGAAGAGGCACTACCGGGCCGCGGCCGGGCTCGCCGCCATTCTCCTCGCGATCGGCGCGTTCGCCGGGTTTCATGCGATTGCGCTTCATCCTGCCTCCGTTCCTTCGGGCGATGCGTGCTTCGCCTGCATGTTCGATTCGCTCCAGAATTGGTGGGACCGGCTGAGCGGATTCGAGCAAGGCGCGATCATCGTCGGGGCGCTGGCGCTTTCGCTGCTGTTCTTCGAGTTCTGGCCGGCGCTCGGCATCGCGCTCACCGTGCCCGGCATCGCCGGAAGCGGTCATGAGATCGCGGACGACATCCGCGATCCCAAGCGGCTGCTCACGCCCGAGAACGCGATCGCCGCGGCCTTCGCCATCCTGCTGAGCCGGCTGCCGATCGGGAAAGCCATGGAATGGATTGCGAAGAAAGGGCGCAAGCCGCTCGAGAGATTATTGAAAAAACTCGGCCGGAAGAAGCCTGAACTGCCCGATGCCGGCAAGCCGCCGAAGCGCGGGGAACCAAGCGGGCCTAAGCCGGACGGCGAAGAGCCAGGTCCGGGCAAGGGGAAGGACGGGAAAAAGGCGGATGACGATGACGACGCCGGAAGCGAAGCAAAGGACGATTCTTCGCCCGCGGCAGGGAAATCGTATCATGAGGTCGAAATTGTCGACCAGCAGGGCAATCCCGTCGGGGAATTCGACGAGATCGATGCGGAGAAGGGCATATTCTACGAGGACAAGACGGCCAGCGGGCTCGACAAAGTCAATCCGCGGACGGGGCTGCCGGCGCAAACGCCGCAGCAATTCGCCGACAAGCAGATTCTCGCGAAGACCCGCAACCGGATCAACAACATGGCGTCCAAAGCCGTTTCCACGCGGGCGACCGCCCATGGCTCGGCGGACATTCCGTCGCTCGAGCAGATCAAATCGATCAAGCGGTTCGTCTTCCGGCTGGACGGGGATACGCCCGAGCTGCGAAGCGCGGTGGAGAACAGCCTGAACCGACTGAGGGCCGAATTTCCGGACCATGCGTTCAACGTTCTATTTAGGGGGAAACCGTAATGTCGATCAGTGCATTCATGCCCGAACCGACGGGCGAGTACGAGAAGCTGTTCAACGTGCCGGTAGCGACCGAGGCGTTCTTCGGCGAATGCTGGGAGCCGGCCGCGGAGGCGCTGGGGCTGCGGTGGGTACCGCTATTCGCGTCGGGCATCGACGTGACGAAGGCGGATTTGCCCGATGTGCTGGAGGAGCTCGCGAAGCTGAGGCGGTGGGCCGCGCGCGGACTGGACGGCGATCGGCTGGCGCTGATGCTGGCGAGGCTCGACCGGCTCGCCGCTGAACTGCCCAAAGCGCTCGAGCGGGACGGGGCCGTCGTGTACATCGGTTGACGGAACGAACGGACAGGCGAATCTGCGACTCTCGCAGCGGAAATGATAGACAACCCTTCCGAAAGCCGTTATGATGAATGGAAATTGAATACATGGATCCGTAAAGGTGCAGGCTTGCCACGCAAGCTTGCTTAAAAGGGAAGCCCGGTTAAAATCCGGCGCGGTCCCGCCACTGTAATTGAGGAGCGACTCCACA
Organism: Paenibacillus sp. J22P277; assembly: GCF_059383675.1. Lineage (NCBI taxonomy): Bacteria > Bacillati > Bacillota > Bacilli > Caryophanales > Paenibacillaceae > Paenibacillus > Paenibacillus sp. J22P277. The sequence goes on along the minus strand of NZ_JBXENS010000004.1, from coordinate 418,294 downwards.
CGGCGCCACTGGTTCGGCATTGAACCGGGAAGGCTGGAGAAGCGATGAATCATGAGCCAGGAGACCTGCCTTTACGCGAATGTTTTCTGAATTCCTCGGGGGGTGGGAATTGGAAATGATCATACGACGCGCGCGACTTCGCTTCGAAGCCGATGCGCTTCTATTGCGTATGCGTGGATAACGCGATTGTTTAAGCCGCCCTTTTTCGGGCGGCTTATTTTTGTTGGCCGGCGATGCTCGCAGTTAGGCGGTAAAGCAGCGACGAAGCAAGCGAGAAATTAAATACGCCATGGGAAGCAAGGGCGACGGCGTTCGTCCTTGCTTGACATGTGGGGATGTGAATGGAACATGAGAATGACGTTTAAAAAGTGGCTTGCCGCATCGGGAATCGCCGCGGTACTCGTACTCGCCTATTTCTGGGGAGGAAGCGGACAAGGCGGCACGCTTAAGCCGGCCGGCAGTTCCTCCGGCATCTCGGCCGTTCGCGGGCCGGTCTCGGATTCGTCCGAATCGGCAAGCGGAGCGAACGCGGTGGACGATCCGGCCGGAGGAAACGGGCTGGACGATGAGGACGGGCAGGCCGCGGCCGGCGCGGTCGCGGCGGAGGCCGCCGCCACGACTGCGCATGCTGTCGGTGATCCAGGCAGCGATGCGGCTGCGATTCCCGGGAGCGCAACCGACGGCGATGCCGCGGCTAAGCCGGGAAGCAAGCCGGACGGCAAGACGGCTCTTAGGCCGGGAAGCCAAGCCGACGGCGGTACGACCGCCAATCCGGGCGGTCAGGCAGCCGCAAATTCCGGTGGTGACGCGGCCGCCAAGCCCGGCAAAGCGGGTACGGTTGAGCAGCCTGCCTCATCGCAAGCGCATGCGGGCTCCCCGTCCGGCGGAAGCAGCGCTTCCGCGGCGAATCAACAACCGCCCGCATCGAAGCCGCAGCAGTCCGCCGCCAAGCCGGACGGGAGCGACGTCGCAGCAGGGAAACCTTCCAAGCCTGCCGGGGGAACTGCCTCGGGCGGCAAGGCGGAGACGGGCGGACAGCCGGATGCCGCCGAAGGGAAGAAGGATCAATACCAGACCGATCCGGTTCCGGCGGGCAAACCCAAGCCCGTCGAATGGCAGGACGCCGAGGTCGACAAGAAGAAGGTGCTCACGGCCACGTTATCCGTCTCCTGCAAGACGATCCTGGACAATCTCGATCAGCTCGACGAGGACAAGCTGGAGGTGCTGCCCAAGGACGGGGTCGTCTACCGATCGCAGAAGGTTTCGTTCTACGAGGGGGAATCCGTCTTCGACGTGCTGCTTCGGGAGATGAAGAAAAACAAAATCCAGATGGAATTCGAGATGACGCCGCTGTACAACAGCAACTATATCGAAGGCATCCATAATCTCTACGAATTCGACTGCGGCGAACTGAGCGGTTGGATGTACAAAGTGAACGGCTGGTTCCCGAATTACGGAAGCAGCCGCTATAAGCTCAAGGACGGCGATGTCGTCGACTGGGTGTACACCTGCGATTTGGGCCGCGACGTCGGCGGTGCCCAGACGGCTTCCGGAGTAGATAAATGAGGCGGACGGCTTTTTCCTCGTATCATCCGATCGTGAATTTCGTTTATTTCGCCGCGGTGCTGATCTTCGCGATGCTGTTCATGCATCCGGCCTTCCAGGCGGTCGCGCTGGTCTCCGCCATCGTCAATTCGATTCTGCTGAACGGCAGGCGGGCGGTCAGGTTCAACCTGCGCTTCATGCTGCCGCTGTTCGTGCTCATGGCCGTCGTCAATCCGGCCTTCAGCCACGCCGGCGTGACGATCCTGTTCTATCTGCGGGACGGCAACCCGGTCACGCTGGAATCCATTCTGTACGGCATCGCGGCCTCCTGCACGTACGTGACGGTCATCGTCTGGTTCTCCTGCTACAACGCGGTGATGACGTCGGATAAATTCATCTATTTGTTCGGCAAAATCATGCCCGCGCTGTCGTTGATTCTCTCGATGGTGCTGCGCTTCGTCCCGCGCTACAGGCAGCAGGCCAAAGCGATCTCCGATGCGCAGAAATGCGTCGGAAGGGACGTTACGCAGGGCAATCCGCTGCGGCGCGCGGGGAACGGGATCCGGATCCTGTCCGTCATGACGACCTGGGCCCTGGAGAACGCGATCGAGACGGCCGACGCCATGAAGTCCAGAGGCTACGGGCTGCCGAACCGCACCAGCTTCTCGATCTACCGGTTCGACGGCCGCGACCGTAACGCGTTCGCAATGATGGCCGGCCTGATCGCCGTCGTGCTGCTCGGCGCGGCATTCGGGGAGAACGGCGTCCGGTACTTCCCGTCCGTTCATGTCAAGCACGCGTCGCCGTTCGGCGTCGCGGTGTACGCGGCTTACTTCATGCTGTGCATGCTGCCGGCCGCCATTCAGACCGTGGAGGAACTCAAATGGAAATCTATCGCATCAAAGAACTGAGCTTCGCATTTCCTCTGCAGGACAAGCATGCGCTCTCCGGCATCGATCTCGCGATCGGCGCGGGCGAGTTCGTCGCGGTCTGCGGCAAATCCGGCTGCGGCAAAAGCACCTTGCTGCGGCATCTCAAGCCGATTCTTGCCCCGCACGGCAGGCTTAGCGGGACGATTCGATACAAGGGGAGACCCGCGGCGGAGACGGATCGGCGGACGCAGGCGGCGGACATCGGCTTCGTGCTCCAAAATCCCGACAACGGCATCGTGACGGACAAAGTCTGGCATGAGCTCGCCTTCGGTCCGGAGAGCCTGGGCTTAGGCCAGCAGACGATCCGGCTTCGGGTAGCGGAGATGGCGAGCTTCTTCGGCATCCAGAATTGGTTTCACAAGCCGGTGAACGAGCTGTCCGGCGGGCAGAAGCAGCTGTTGAACCTCGCTTCGGTCATGGCGATGCATCCGTCCGTGCTCATTCTCGACGAGCCCACCTCGCAGCTCGATCCCATCGCGGCCGTGGATTTTCTGGAGACCGTCAGCAAAATCAACCGCGAGCTCGGCACGACCGTCATCCTGACGGAGCACCGGCTCGAGGAGGTGCTCCCGCTCGCCGACCGGCTGATCGTGCTGGACGAAGGCGCGGTCATCGCCGACGATTCGCCGCGCAGGGCGGGGGCTTGGCTGCAAGGGTTGGGCCATCCGATGTTCGCCTCCATGCCTTCGCCCATGCGAATATACGCAGGCGCGGAAGCGGGAGCCGATCCCGGCGCGCCGAGTCCGTTGACGGTCAAGGAAGGCCGGCAATGGCTGGATCGCCGCCTGAACGCCATGCCCGGCAACCTGTCCGGTTCGGCGCCAGCGGCCGATGTATCGCAGTCCGGTGCGCATCCAACGAATCCTATTATTAATGAAGCGACCGCAAGAGAGGCGCGGAAGTCCGCATGGCGGATGCTGCTGGACAAGCCCTTCGCGGCATCCTCCGCCGCCGCTCCCGCGGTTTCGTTCAAGGATGTCTGGTTCAAGTACGACAAGAACGGCCCCGACGCGATCAAGGATTTGTCCTTCGAGGTGAAGAAGGGCGAGTTCTACTGTCTGGTCGGCGGCAACGGAACGGGAAAATCGACCACGCTGTCGCTCATGAGCGGCCTGCTTCGGCCTTACCGGGGCAACGTTCGGATCGACGGCCGAAATCCGGCCGCGCTCGGCGCAAGCGAGTTGTTCGCGAATCTGCTGGCCGTCCTGCCGCAGAATCCGCAGACATTGTTCGTCAAGAAGACGGTGGAGCTCGATCTCCATGAAATTTTCGACGGCGCGAGGCTGACGAAGGAGCAGAAGCGGGAGAAGGTCGAAGCCGTCGTCCGGTTCGCCGAGCTCGAGCCGCTGCTTGCCATGCATCCGTACGACTTGAGCGGAGGCGAGCAGCAGAGGGCGGCGCTGGCCAAGGTGCTGCTGCTGGAGCCGTCCATCCTGCTGCTCGACGAGCCGACGAAAGGACTCGACGGCTTCTTCAAGGAGAAGCTCGGGACGTTTCTGCGGAAGCTGAACGCCGGCGGCGTCACGATCGTCATGGTCTCGCACGATATCGAGTTTTGCGCCCGGTACGGGGAGACGTGCGCGATGTTTTTCGACGGCAGCGTCATCGCCTCGAAGGCGGCGAAGCCGTTCTTCGCGGGCAATGGTTTCTATACGACGGCCGCCAATCGGATGGCGCGGCACCGCTGGCAGGACGCCGTTACGGTAGAGGATGTGATCGCGCGATGCAACGGCAGCAGCTGACCGACCGGCGCTTGACCCGGCGCACGCTCCTTGCGGCGGCGCTCATCCTGATCGTCATACCGGCGACGATGCTGCTCGGCATCTTCGTCCTGAACGACCGCAAATACCTGTTCGTCAGCCTGCTGATCGTGCTGTACACGATGATTCCGTTCGCTTTGGTCTTCGAGCGGCGTAAGCCGCAGGCACGCGAGCTGATCGTCATCGCCGTGCTGGCCGCCATCGCCGTGGCCGGCAGGGCCGCTTTCTTCATGCTGCCCGAATTCAAGCCCGTCGTCGCGATCGTCATTATCGCCGGCGTCTGCTTCGGCGGGGAAGCGGGCTTCCTCGTCGGCGCGGCTTCGGGGTTCGTCTCGAACTTTTTTTTCGGGCAGGGGCCATGGACGCCTTGGCAGATGTTCTGCTTCGGCATCATCGGTTTTATCGCGGGCGTGCTGTACAAAAAAGGCTGGCTGAAGCGCTCGCGGCTGTCCCTCTGCGTCTATGGCGGCTTGTCGGCGCTCGTCGTCTATGGCGGCATCATCAACATCGGATCGGTCATGATGTTCAATCCGGTTCTGACGAAGGAAGCGCTGCTCGCCTCCTACGCCTCCGGCTTCTGGTTCGATTCGGTGCACGCGGTCGCCACGGTCCTGTTCCTGTTCTTCCTCTCGCGCCCGATGCTCGAGAAGCTGGATCGGATCAAAGTCAAATACGGCCTTATCGAGCCTTAGCGCTCTATGTAAAGTTGTTCGGTCAATCCCCATACGCGTATGCGATGGAAGGGAAAGGAAGAGAAATTTGTGAGAAACAATCGAATCATTGCATGGCTGCTCGTCGTCGGCCTCATCGTCTCCATGTTCTCGGCAAGCGGGACGCGGGCATACGCGGATGCGGATCAAGCGGGAGGAACGCCGGAGGGGTACGTCACCTTGTCCGTGGAGAAATTCACGCTCGGGCAGGGCTACTACTTCGAGCCGGTGAAGGTCCCGTTCTACGCGGGAGAGAACGGCGCCGCTCTGCTGACGCGCGCGCTGGGAGATAAAAACATCGCGCACACGGGAGAGATCAGTAACGCGTTCTATCTGTCCAAGGTCAAGGACGCGAAGGATGAAACGCATATTCCCCAGTATATCCTCGACATGGTCGCGGAGGGCGGGAGCGAGATCGACGGCAAGAAAGACCCCGACTGGCTTGGGGAATTCGATTATACGCCGATGTCCGGCTGGATGTACGCGGTCAATAACGTCTTCCCGAATGTCGGCTTCTCGGACTATCATCCCTCGAACGGCGACGTCGTCCGGACCCAGTTCACGGTGTACGGCTTCGGCAATGATCTCGGCGGTTCCGATTATAATCCCGGCGGATCTTTTCATGCTGCGAACAAGGACGATCTGACGGCGCTCGTCGCGACCGTCAACAGCGCGGCGGATAAGGCGACGCTGCTCGCAGATCCGGAGATCGACGCGGCTTACGAGCACTCGTACGACGTGCTCGAGAATATGGAAAGCAGCCAACAGAGCGTCGATCAGGCGCTTGCCGACCTTGGCACGGAGATGAACCTGGACGTGGTCCGGCCGGTTCTGACGATCCAGGGCCTGACGGATCAAGCCGAATCGGCAGCCAAACAGCTCAGCTTCCAAGCAGGGGCAACGGATAACGTCACGCCGGGCATCGTTCCGGTCGTGACGCTGAACGGCGCGGTGCTTACGGGGAAGGGCGGCACGTATACGGCCGATCTGATCGCCGGCGAGAACGCGATCGTCGTCGCGGCGACCGATGCCGCCGGCAATCTGGCTGCGCGCTCCTTTACGGTGTATTACGATGTTCAGCAGATTGCAAACGCGCAGTTGGATAAGAACCTCGCCTATGTTCTGAACAAGGTCACGAATCCGAGCTTCGGCACGCTGGGCGGAGAATGGTCCGTCCTGTCGCTCGCGCGGGCCAACTATGCCGTTCCCGACGGCTATTACGGTACGTATTACGCGAACGCCGCGAGCAGCGTCGGCACGCTGATGACCAAGAACGGCGGCGTGCTCGATCCGAGCAAGAGCACGGAGCATTCGCGGTTGATCCTGGGACTCGCCTCGATCGGCAAGGATCCCCGGAAATTCGCGGGCTACGATGTGACCCAAGCGCTCTCCGACTTCGATTACGACGTCAAGCAGGGCATCAACGGCCCGATCTTCGCGCTGATCGCGATGGACGCCAACCGTTTCGATTTCCCAGCGGCGAGCGAAGGGAAAACGCAGGCGACGCGAGAGAAACTGATCGATTACATCGTGCAGCGCGAGGTCAAGAAAGGCGCGGCCGACGCGGGCGGATGGGGCTTCGGCACGACGGTCGCCGACGTGGATCTGACCGCGATGGCGCTGCAGGCGCTGACGCCGTATTACGCCGATAACGACGCCGTCAAGTCAGCGGCGGACCGCGGGCTTGCTTGGCTCTCCAAGGTCCAGACCGCATCGGGCGGCTACGCGGCGCTCGGCTCCGTCAACTCCGAGAGCATCGCGCAGGTCGTCGTCGCGCTGTCGGGCCTGAACATCGATCCTTCCTCCGATCCGAGGTTCGTCAAGAACGGATATTCCGCGATGGACGCGCTGCTGACCTTCGCCGTTCCGGACGGCGGCTTCAAGCATACGGCGAGCGGACGGGTCGACGCGCTGGCGACCGACCAAGGCACGTACGCCCTCGTCGCGTTCAAGCGCATGCTGTTCGGCCAAAATCGCCTCTACGACATGCGGGATGCCAGGGAAGTCGTCGTGACGCCGCCGGACGGATTCGAGCCGGTCATCGACATCCCGGCGGGCGATCATGATTACACGATTCCGATCTATGCCTACGACAGCAACAAGGACTTCACGATCCATATCGCCGACGCGCCGGAATCGAAGGTGCGGATCAATACGGCGGCGAATACCGCGCTGCCCGGCATCAAGGCGGATAAAGGCAGCGTCGCCCTGCAAATACCGAAGGGCACGCAAATCCTGAGCGGCGATGCGGCGGCGCTCGAGCTGCTGACGACGCTCGATCCGGCCAACGCGGCGCTCGCTGGCCAAGTAGGCGGTATCGTGCCGAGCGGCTACAAACTGGATTCGATTTCCAAGGCGTTTATGATGGGCGGCGTCGAGCCCGTAACGTTCGACCGGTTCGTGACGCTTGCGTTCACGGGCATGAAAGGAAAAGGCGCAGCGTTCATCCAGAACGGTACGGCGCATGCCATTCAGAAATTCGCCGACGATGCTGCGGGAATCGCCGAAGGCAAGGACGAGTACGCGTACGAGGAAGGCAACGATCTGATCGTCAAGACGAAGCATTTCACGGATTTCGTGGCTTATGCGTCGAGCGCGGTCGAAACGCCGGGCGGCGGCGGACCCCCGCCGGCAAATCATGTGACGCTGTCGATCGACAAGAAGACGATCGATAAAGGGTATGTAATCGCGCCCGAGAGCCTCGAGCTGCAATCCGGAGATACGGTGTGGACCGTGCTGCAGCGGGAAATGGATGCCAAAGGCATTCCTTACCGCTACGAATTCAACAATCAGTACGACAGCGTCTACGTCCAATCCATCGACGGCGACGGCGAATTCGATCACGGCGAGGGCAGCGGGTGGATGTACAACGTCAACGGCACGTACCCGAATTACGGGGCGAGCAAATACGTGCTGCATGACGGGGACAGCATTCAATGGCGGTATACGACAGATCTGGGCGGAGACATCGGAGCTCCCGATCCATCCGAACCGGGCGATGGCGAACCGGGCGACGACGATCCGGAAGATGGAGGGACGGGCGGCGCCGGGCCAGGCGGAAATGCGCCGAACGGCGGCGTCAAAGCCCCGGTCCTGACCGTGCCGGGCGATATCCAAAAGGAATATAAGCTTTCGATCACGAAGGATATGCAGGATGCCGACAAGGTGACGATCACGATTCCGCCCGTGAAGCCGAAGGTTCTGCTGAACCTCGAAGAGGTCAAGGATGCCATACCGATGATCAATGCTACGAAAGGCAGCCTCTCGCTGCGCATCGACAAAGGCACGGCATTGAAATCCGGCAGCGCCAGCATCGAGCTTCTGACGGACGCGGACGCGGGCGATGCCGCGCTGAAGGCGCTCATTCAAGGCGGCCTGAACGCCGGCGATCGGCTGGGGACGGTAAGCCATGCCTTCGCGATGGGGAATCCGGAGCAGTCGGTCGTCTTCGACAAGCCAGTGACACTGACGATCCGAGGCGGCAAAGGGCAGCTCGCCGGCTTCATCGAAGGTAAGGTCTTCACGCCGATTACGGTCTACGGCTCCGAGGCCGAAGGCGCCGAGGCGGCGAAGGGCAAGGAGAAATTCGCTTACGCCTTCGCGAAGGACGGCGACATGATCATCAAGACGAACCATTTCACGTCGTTCGTGACGTATTCCGTGGCGGCTTCGGCACCGGGCGGCGCGACCGGCGATTCCGATCTGGAGAAGCTGTATTCGGATGCGGACCGCATCGCGGTCTGGGCTTACGGCGCCGTCGGCCAAGCGACCGCGAAGGGATTCGTCCAAGGCAGCGGCGGCAAGCTGAATCCGAAGGCTTCGATTACGCGCGCGGAGTTCGCCAAGCTGATGGTTTCCGTATTGGGGCTGAGCACGACGGGCTTCGAGGCGGAGGCATTCAAGGACGTCCCCCGGGACAAGTGGTTCTATCCTTACGTCGGCGCCGCGTCCCAAGCCGGAATCGTCACCGGCTACGAGCATCGTTTCTATCCGAACGATACGATCACGCGCGAGCAGATGGCCGTGATTCTTGCAAGAGCGTTGGATCTAGCGCCTGCAGCGACGACGACCGCACTGAAGGACCTTGATCGGGTCGCCGCTTGGGCGAAGCCTTACGTGCAGGCAGTCGTTGCGGATGAGTTGATGGTGGGGCAAGATGACCTCTTCCTGCCGGCAGCTTCCGTCACGCGAGAAATGGCGGCCGTCGTGGCAATGCGGACGTATGACCGCAAAGGCGACAGCGGTGAAACGGGCAGCAAGCCGGTAGACGACAAGCGGCAGGCGGTCGAGCGGCAAATCGCGGCCACCGCCGCCTTCCAGCAGCGGACGATCGCCGATCCGGTCGTCGGCACGCTGGGCGGGGAATGGACCGTGTTCGGCCTGGCGCGTTCCGGCCTCCAAGTGCCTGCGCCGTATTACGCGAAATACTACGCCAATCTGGAGAAGACGCTGAAGGAGAAATCCGGCGTCCTCCATACCGTCAAGTACACGGAGTACGACCGGGTTGTACTGGCGCTCGCATCCCTTGGCCGGGACGTCGATAACGTCGCAGGCTATGATTTGCTCAAGCCGCTTGCCGACTTCGCCACGCTGACTAAACAGGGCATCAACGGTCCGATATTCGCGCTGATCGCGCTGGACAGCCGTAACTACGACATTCCCGTCGCGCCGGGCGTCAAGACGCAGACGACCCGCGAGCTCCTGATCGACTTCATCCTGAAGCGGGAGATCCCAGGCGGCGGCTGGGCGCTCGGAGAGAACGCGGCCGAGCCGGATCCCGACGTCACGTCCATGGCGATTCAGGGCTTGACCCCGTACTATAAGACGAACAAGGACGTGCAGGCAGCGGTCGATCGCGGGATAGCTTGGCTGTCCAAAGCTCAGGCGAAGGACGGAGGCTACGTCAGTCTGGGCGCCGTGAATGCCGAGAGCGCCGCGCAGGTCGTCGTCGCGCTGACGGGGCTCGGCATCGATCCGCAGGCCGATCCCCGCTTCGCGAAGAACGGGCACTCGGTGCTGGAAGCGCTGCTCGGCTATGCCGCTGCGGGCGGAGGCTTCTACCATATTCGAGCCGGCGGGACCGGCAACGGCGGAGCCGCGCCGGGACAGGTGGATCCGATGGCGACGGATCAGGCCATGTACGCGCTCGTCGCGTACGACCGGTTTCTGAACGGGCAATCCCGGCTCTACGACATGACGGACGTCAAGTAGCGGCAGGCATCGAACGGACATAGTCGCGGAGCGTATCGCGGCGGACCGCATAATCATCGCGAACGAAAGGCAAGGGCGCGCGCCCTTGCTTTTTTGTTTCGAATCGCAGCGAAAGCCTGCCGCGGACGCCGGCGCGTTTTGAGTTATAATGAACGGGGTATCCTGAAAGCGGGAGAGCTGTTTGGAAGAACCTAGCTCGACTGCCAAATTCGAACGTCGGAGTGAACTGCCATGCAATTATTTCTGGTCGTGCTCGTTTTGTTGCTGCTGCTTGCCGTCTCGCAGGTCGTGCAGCGGATGGCGCCGTTCATTCCGCTGCCCGTCGTTCAGATGGCCCTTGGGGGAGCGGTCGTTTATCTGCCGTGGCATTTCCATGTTTCCTTGGAGCCGGAGCTGTTCTTCATGCTGTTCATCGCGCCGCTGCTGTTCAACGACGGAAAGCGGACGCCGAGGGACGAGCTCTGGGAGCTCAAGCTTCCGATCGTGCTCCTGGCCGTCGGCCTTGTATTCGTCACGGTCTTCGCGGGCGGTTATTTCATCCATGCGTTGATTCCGGTCATCCCGCTCGCGGCGGCTTTCGCGCTGGCCGCCATTCTCTCGCCGACGGACGCGGTCGCCGTCTCGGCCATCGCCTCGCGCGTCCGGCTGCCGTCGAACATCCAACGGCTGCTCGAGGGCGAATCGCTGATGAACGACGCGTCCGGGCTCGTCGCGTTCAAGTTCGCCATCGCGGCGGCGGTAACGGGCGTCTTCTCGTTCTGGCATGCGTCCTGGAGCTTTCTCGTCATCTCGCTCGGCGGGCTGCTGCTCGGCGGAGCGCTCGCGCTCGCCATCATCTGGGCGCGCATGGCCTTGCGCCGGTTCGGCATCGAGGACGTATCGGTTCACGTGCTGATTCAGATCGTGACCCCGTTCATCCTGTTCTACGTCGCTGAGCATCTGGGTCTGTCCGGGATTCTGGCGGCCGTTGCCGGCGGCATTCTGCACGCGATCGAGCAGGACCGCTCCGGGTTTACGTCGATCGAGCAGAAATTCGTCTCGGAAATCACGTGGAACGTCATCCTGTTCATCATGAACGGGCTGGTGTTCGTGCTGCTCGGCCTGCAGCTTCCGGATATCGCCCACAGCATCTTCAGCAACCGGGCTTACGATAATTTCAGCGCGGTCGTGAACGTGCTGCTGATCTATGCGCTGCTGCTCGCCCTTCGCTTCGCGTGGCTCACGTTGTCGGAACGGCTGACCAAACCGCTCGGCAGCCGGAGCTACGATTGGCGGGCGATCGTCCTGACGTCGCTGTCCGGGGTCCGGGGCGCGGTCACGCTGGCCGGGGCCTTCACGATTCCGTTCGCGCTCGGCAGCGGCGGCCCTTTCCCGGAACGGGATCTCATGCTGTTCATCGCCGCTGGCGTCATCCTCGTCTCGCTGGCGGTGGCCAGCATCGCGCTCCCGCTGCTGGCGGATTCGCCGGATACGAACGAGGAGGCGCGCCAGCGGGAATTGGAGCTGCGCGCCCAGATCTTGGCGATCAAGGCGGCCAATCAGGCCGTTCGCCTGGCGATCGACGATTCCAACACGCATTCCGCGGCGATCGTCATCGCGGCGAACGACGAACGGCTGTCGGACGTGAAGCGGACCAAGTACGAGATGCTCTCGCGCAAGTCCCGCGAGGAAGAGATGTACCTGCGTCAGCTCGGCATCGCCGAGGAACGCAGATTCATGCAGCAGCTGAAGGAGCAGGGGGAGATCGACCAGGAGGAAGCGGTCGTGCTCCAAAACGTGTTCCGCCGCGTCGAGATGGTCTTCTCGAACCGGTTCCATGTGTTCTACCTGCTGCTCTACGCGCTCGTGAACAAAGTCCTTGCCGTGTTTCAGCCGGCCAAGCGCAGGCTGTACGACAGTTTGCGGGCGAAGGACCGCAAATCGTTCATCAAGCTGCGGATCGCGACCGCCGCGTACGCGCTCGACAAGCTGCAGGTGAACGAGACTTGCGCCGATTCGACCGTCAGCCGGGTGTGCGGTCATTACCGCCAGATGATCAACACGCTCAACAACCGGCTCGCGGCGCCGGATCCGATGGACGTCCAGGAGGAGCAGGTTCAGCTGCTGCGGATGCTGTCGCTTCAGGCGGAGCGGGAGGCGCTGCAGTTGGAATACCGGCAGGGCAACATCGGACGGCAGCAGTTGAGCAAGCTGCAGTTCCAGGTGAGCATGCACGAAGCGGAAGTACTGGACAGCAATTGGGGAAATTTCCTGCAAGCGTAAGGAGAACCCCCGCGATAACGAAACGGGATGGCCTTATCGGAAGATCCGATAGGGCCGTCCCGTTTTTTGTTTTGCTCCCGATGCCGATGATGGCCGCCCATGCATGCCCGAAGCCCGAACATGCCGCGCATCACTCGTTTAAGGGGTGAAAACCTGAACTTTATTAGGTTGTTATGCACCCGGTTATCGATGAAAATGGGTACCACAGCCAAGACGGGAGCATCATCCGGACGTCGTCTTAGGATGGCCGGCGGATGTCCGCGCGCAGCATGAACCAGAACAAACGAAGGGAGGACAATGAAGAAGGCTTACGAAAGTCCGCAAGCAACATATCCGCATTCCTTATCCAAACCAGAAGGAGAAGTGATCGTTAATGCGCAGTACGGGAAAAGTCAACAAATCGCTCGTCATCCTATTCATGAGTTTCCTCCTGGCGATGGGCAGCCTGCCTCTGGCAAACCATCAAGTCTCTGCCGCGACGACGTTCAGCGGCGTAACCCTGAATACGACGACGCCCGCCGTGAACGACAAATTCGAATTGACGTTTAACCTGAGCACGACGTATACGAACCCCTTTAACCCGGACGAGGTCAACGTGACCGCGACCTTCACGACCCCGTCGGGCGCCGTCGAGGTCGTGCCCGGCTTCTACAAGTCCAACTCCTCGCCCAACTGGGCCGTCCGTTATTCGCCGAGGCAATCCGGCGTCCATTCGGTCGTGCTGTCGGTGACCGACGCGAGCGGAACGGGCACGTCCCCGGCCTATACGTTCACGGCCGGCGGACCGGGCAACAACCGCGGCTTCATGACGGCGCAGGGCGACCGGTTCGTCGACGGCTTCGGTTCCCAGCTGACGCTGCTCGGCACGAATTTCGCCTGGAACAACACCTCCGACCCCGTCGCGGTGACGACGGAAATCCCGAATCTGAAGCCGGCCAAAATGAACTTGCTGCGCGTCTGGTACTCTTGCTGGTGGAGCAGCTTCGCGCCGGAGTGGGGACCGATTACGGCAAACGAGGCGGGGCTTACGATTCCTTATCAAGGCATCGGCAAATACCAGCTGGATAATCAGGCGCGGATGGATCAAATGCTCGACACCGCCGCGGCAAACGACGTATACATCATGCTGACGATGAACAGCTTCGGAGACATGTACTATCAATGGAACGTAAACGCGTACAACCAAGCGAACGGCGGACCGTCCACTTACTCGGAGAACAACGCCGATTTCTGGACGAATCCGACGGCGATCGCGTACCAGAAGAAGCTGCTCCGCTACATGTTCGCGCGTTTCGGTTACAGCCGGGCGCTCGGCATGCTGGAATATTGGAACGAATCCGATAACCGCGTCGACACGACGGCGGCGATTCGCGCCAACTGGCATACCGCGATGGATAACTATTGGAAGAGCCTCGACTTCTATCACCACCCGACGACGACGAGCTTCGCATGGAAAGACCATGCCGGCTCGGGACAGCAATCGTGGGAATCGCTGACGACGCTTAGCGCGACGAACGTGCATCGCTACGATTCCAGCGCGAACGTCCTCGACAATTGGGAAGGCGAGATCGATAACCTCCATGCGATCGCCCCGGGCAAACCGGCATTCATCGGCGAGGTCGGCAAAGCGGACACCGATCAGACGACGGACGCAACGATCGACGAATACATGCATAACGCGTTATGGGGACCGATTTTCCGGGCCGGCGCGGCAGGCGGCAGCCTATGGTGGACGTTCGAGACCGGCTTCGTGCTGCCGTCGAATTTCAAAGCGATCTACACGCAGCTCGCGAACTTCGTTCAGCCGGCCGAACCATATCTGATCAACATGCCGTTCGTGGATTACGGCTTGCAGTCTAACAACACGAAGGTCGGCGGGTTCAAGGATAATTCCCGCGCCTACCTGTGGATCAACGACACGCAAGCCAATCATACGGTCGCAAGCCCAAGAACCGTCAGCGGCATGAACGTCACGATTCCGATGCCGAACAACTTCTATAACGTTACGTACTACAATACGTACACGGGTACGTTCGGCACGACGGGCAGCGTCCAAGCGACGGGCGGCAACCTCGTCCTGAACAACGTGCCGTCCTTCTCCAGGGACATCGCCGTCAAGATCGAATGCGAAGGGTGCAACGCCCCGGATACGACGGCGCCGACGGCACCGACCAACTTGACGTCGCCGTCGAAGACGGACACGACGGTCAATCTGAGCTGGTCGCCGTCGACGGACAATATCCGCGTGACCGATTACGACGTGTATCGCGGCGCGACGAAAGTCGGCTCGACGGGCGGCGCGACGACTTACGCGGCAACCGGCCTGACAGCCAACACGGCATACAGCTTTACGGTCAAGGCGAAAGACAATGCGGGTAACGTCTCCGCGGCCAGCTCCGCGCTGAGCGTGACGACGAACCCGCCGGACGCGACGGCGCCGACGGCGCCGTCCGGCCTGACGTCGCCTTCCAAGCTGGACGTTTCGGTCAACCTGTCCTGGACGGCTTCGACGGACAATGTCGGCGTGACGGCCTACGACGTTTACCGCAACGGCACGCTGGCGGGAACGGTCAGCGGCACGGCGACGACGTACACGGACACCGGCTTGACGGCGCTCACGACGTATTCCTATTACGTCAAAGCGAGAGACGCCCGGAACAATGCCTCCGCGGCAAGCGGCACGATCAGCGTGACGACGCTCGCGCCGATTCCGGTCAACAAGCTGACGAACCCCGGCTTCGACACGAGCAACAGCAGCGGCAAACCGGATGCGTGGTCGTGCGAGAACGATTATTTCTGCTATCGCGACACGGCGGTGAAACGCAGCGGCACGGCTTCGATGAAGATGACCGGGGACAGCGGTCCTTGGCTCGGCTTCTATCAAGACGCGGCGGCATCGGCGGGCACGGCGTATACGTTCGAAGGCTACTTCAATTCGTCGGCCAACAACGGCGCGACGATCGAATTCCGGCTGCGCTTCCTGGACGCCTCCAATAACGTGCTGCAAGACAATCTGCTGTCGACGCAGACGGGCAACAATACCGGATTCGCCAACGTCAACGGCACGAGAACCGCACCGGCGAATACGGCAAAGGCCAGGGTTTATATCTATTTGAAAGACCTTCGCGGCTCGTTGTACTTCGACGATTTCTCGCTAACCGACGGCAGCGGCGGCACGACGGACACCTCGGCACCGACGGCGCCGACCGGCTTGACTGCGCCGGCCAAAACCGCGACGACGGTGAACCTGTCGTGGACGGCCTCCACGGACAACGTGGGCGTGACCGGCTACGACATCTACCGCGGCACGACGTTCGCCGGCTCCACGACGGGCGCGACGACCTACCAAGCAACGGGCTTATCGGCAAACACCGCGTACAGCTTCACGGTCAAAGCGAAGGACGCGGCAGGCAACGTCTCCGGGGCCAGCACCGCGCTGAACGTGACGACGAATGCGGCTTCGGACACGACGGCACCGACGGCGCCGACGGGCCTGGATTCGCCGTCGAAGACCGCGACGACGGTGAACTTGTCGTGGACGGCCTCCACGGACAACGTGGGCGTGACCGGCTACGACATCTACCGCGGCACGACGCTCGCCGGCTCCACGACGGGCGCGACGACCTACCAAGCAACGGGATTGACGGCGAGCACCGCGTACAGCTTCACGGTCAAAGCGAAGGACGCGGCAGGCAACGTCTCCGGGGCCAGCACCGCGCTGAACGTGACGACGAACGCGGCTTCGGGCGGCGCCAATCTGCTGGCGAACGCCGGCTTCGAGACGGACAACGGCAGCAACCGCCCGGCTTCATGGACGTACGAACAGGACTATTACGTTTCTCGTAACACGTCGACCTACCGCTCAGGCTCCGCTTCGATCCGCATCAACGGGGATACCGGTCCGTGGTTCGGCTGGTACCAAGACGCGAACGCGACGGCCGGCACGGCCTATACGTTCGACGGGTACGTGAACATCACGGCGAATACCGGCAGCACGTTGCAGTTCAAGGTACAGTTTCTCGATGCCTCGGGTACGCTGCTGACCGATAACGCCGTTACGACCTACAGCGGCACGACGACCTCCGGATTCGCGAACGTGCACGGCACGTATACCGCGCCCGCGAACACCGCTAAGGTCCGCGTCTATACGTATTTCAAAGACATGAGAGGCACGTTCTTCTTCGACGATTATTCGCTTACGAGCGGAAGCTAGCTCGCATCGGCGACGGAATCGGAACCGCAAAACGGAAAAACCGCGAATTTCGCGGTTTTTTCCGTTTTTTTAGTTTTCTCATGAAAGGAAGGCCGGCCGCGCGCAAGTCCAGCGGTCGCCTGCGTTTGCCCGATCGGAAAGCCGCGGCCGCCGGGGAAGCTTTCATCGCTCCTTACAGGAAATTAAACAAACCTTAACCCGCGCTACATATCGACAAGATAAGCTTGTACTAGAACGAAAGGAAGGAGTGAACATCCATGGCATTAACTTACGTTCATCAAGAATCGCGGAGGCGGGGGCAATTGACCCGGGAGCCGAACATCGACGAATCGGCGGTCGTGCAGCGCAGCCACTTGGGCGAATGGACGGCCGTCGGCGCGCGAAGCCGCATCATGGAAAGCACGATGGACGACTACAGCTACTGCGTCGACGAAGCGATCATCCACTACGCCAAGATCGGCAAATTCTGCAACATCGCTTCGCATGCGTGCATAAATCCGGGCAATCACCCCATGTGGAGGGTCACGCTGCATCATGCGACTTACCGCCGCGTCGCCTACGGGTTCGACGAGACGGACGATGCCGCCTTCTTCGACTGGCGCCGCTCGCATCCCGTCGTCATCGGCCATGACGTATGGATCGGCCACGGAGCGACGATCATGCCGGGCGTCACGATCGGCAACGGTTCGGTGGTCGGGTCCGGAGCGGTCGTCACGAAAGACGTGCCGCCCTTTACGATCGTCGCCGGGGTTCCGGCAAAACCGATTCGCGAACGGTTTCCGAGAGAGGTTGCCGAGAAGCTCGAGCGGATCGCCTGGTGGGACTGGACGAGAGAGCAGCTCGAGGAGCGTTTCGCCGATTTTGGGGATTTGGAGACATTCATCGAAAAATATGCCATTTCATAGGGGATTTCATAAAAACGACACGCCGATTTAACATTCACCTGATGTCGACAAGTTAGCTTCAATGCAACAAGCCGTTCGATAAAGGAGGTGAAACGCCGACCATGCAACGATTCGTGAAGCAGGAAGTCCCCGAATACCAGATTATCGCCGATAAGCTGTTCGCCGAAATCAAGGCCGGCCTCTACAGCGAAGACGGACGAATGCCGTCGGAACAAGTGCTCGGCCGCAGATTTCGCGCCAACCGGTACACGATCCGGCAATCGCTCGAGCTGCTCGTGCACACCGGCGTCCTGCGCGCGCATCAAGGGAAAGGGTATTTCCTGTGCGAGAAGCCGCTTGACATCCAGTATACGATCACGCCGACCATGAGCTTCTCCGACGTCATCCGCCGGCTCGGCCGCCGTCCGGAAGCGAAGCTGCTCAGCCGCGAGCTGATGAGCGCCCCCGCGGATATCGCGGAAGCGCTGGGACTGACGGAGGGAGATTCAGCGTACAGGCTCCAAATATTGCGGCTTGCGGACGATGTCCCGTTATCCTGGAACGAAACCTGGCTGCCGAGTCGTTATTTTCCGGATCTGCTCGAAACCGTCGCGAATATGACATCGCTGTACGTGCTGCTGGAGCAGCACTACGGGATGGAGCTGTTCCGCATGCAATCCTCGTTTCGTTCGGGGAACCCAACCTTGGCGGAAGCGGGCATGCTGCAAATTTCCCCCAACACGAGCATTCTGCATATCGAAAGCGTCATGAGAGACCAGCACGGCCGCCGGGTAGAGCTGACATCGGCCAAATACCGCGGAGATTTATGCAAGGTATCGATTCAATTCGAAGCATAAGCGGGTTCTTAAAAATTCGGAGGTGCGCGTGAAATGAGACAGCGTCTTTGGTTTAGTATTCTGACTATTCTGGCAATTACGGTGGTTTTGGCTTTCACGGCGGGCTGCGGCAAGAACAACCAAGCCGCTAATGCAGCACAAGCAAACAATAGCGACACGAAAGCAACGAACGCGAACGCGGCGGACGCGAACACGACGAGCGCGAATGCCGACAAACCGGCGGACGACAAGAAGGATTGGCCGGAAGTCATTCGTTTCGGCGTGCTTCCCGGCGAGGAAGAAGGCAAGCTGTCGCGCGGCAACCAACAGTTCGTGGACGACCTGGGCAAGGCGCTCGGCATCAAGACGGAGCTGTACGTCGGCGAGGATTACACGGCGGTCATCGAGGCGATGCGCACGAAGAAAATCGATATCGCGAGCTTCGGTCCGTTCTCGTACATCATTGCGGCCCAGCGCAGCGGAGCGGTTCCGTTCGCGGTCAAAGCAGCCAGCAAGGAATCGGCGTTCTACCACAGCCTCATCGTCGTGCCGGCCGATTCTCCGGCCAAGTCGATCGCGGATCTGAAAGGCAAAACGTTCCTGTTCGCCGATCCGGCTTCGACGTCCGGCCACTTGTTCCCACGCATGATGATGATCAAGGAGCTTGGCATCACGAACGATCAGGTCGAATCGTACTTCTCCAACGTCTCGTTCTCCGGCGGCCATGACAAATCGATCATCGCCATCGCCAAAGGCCAAGCGGACGGCGCCGGCGTATGCGATACCTGTATCGACCGCGTCGTCGAAGCCGGCCTGGTGAAAAAATCGGATTACCGCGTCATCGGCACGTCCGACCCGATTCCGGGCTCCCCGCTTGCTTATCGCGGCGACCTGCCTGCGGACCTGGTAGAGAAAATCAAGGAATTCGTCTTCAACTATAATACGCAAAACCCTTCGTTCTTCACGGACGACAAAACGACCGCGTATTTCCCGGTCACCGACGCGGACTATCAAGTCGTCAAGGATACGGCGACAGCGCTGAACATGAGCCCCGAGGAACTGCTGAAATAAAGAAGGGCGGTATGCGAGAAATGGCTTCGTTATTGGAAATCAACGAGCTGAGCAAGGTGTATGCGGACGGCACGGCCGCGCTCAAGAACGTCAGCTTCTCCGTCGCCCCCGGCGAGTTCATCGCCATCATCGGACCGAGCGGGGCCGGCAAAAGCACGCTGCTCCGCTGCATCAACCGGCTGGTCAAGCCGAGCGGCGGCGCGATCCGCTTCCGGGATATCGACGCCGCGGACGCTTCCCGCCGCCAGGTGCGCCTGCTGCGCCGCCAGACGGGCATGATTTTTCAAGGCTACAATCTGATTCAACGCGTCACGGTGCTGCGCAACGTGCTGCACGGCCGGCTCGGCTACATGAACGCCGTGAGCGGCTCGCTCGGCTTGTTCTCCCGGAAAGACGTCGCGGACGCCAAAGCGATCCTGCACCGGCTCGGGTTGACGGAGCAGATGTTCAAGCGGGCCGACGAGCTGAGCGGCGGCCAGCAGCAGCGGGTCGGGATCGCCCGGGCGCTGTCGCAGAAGCCGCAGCTCATCCTGGCCGACGAGCCGATCGCGAGTCTCGACCCGGTCACCTCGCGGACGATCATGGAGCATCTGAGCGGCATCTGCCGGGAGGACGGCATTACGTGCATCGTCAATCTGCATCAGGTGGCGATGGCCCGCGAATACGCGACGAGAATCATCGGCATCCATAAGGGCGAAGTCGTGTTCGACGGCAAGCCCGGCGAGCTGTCGGAGGAAACGATTCATCGGATCTACGGCGCCGCGCCGGATTGGAGGGAGCAGGGTGGAGAATCGCTTGCTCGAGCTTAGACGCCAGAAAAGGCTGCAGACGCTGCTCTTCGTCGCGCTGGCCTTGGCGCTGGTCATCGTCTCCGCCGTGCGTACCGAGTTTACCCCGTACACCGTGTTCCAGGGCGTCGGCGAGATGTTCCGGTTCGTCGTCAACGATTTTCTGCCGCCCGATCTGTCCACGTTCCGCGAGCTGATCGGTCCGGCGCTCGACACGATCTACATGAGCTATATCGGCATGGTGATCGGCGCGGTCGTCTCGGTCGTGCTCGCGTTCCTGGCGGCGCAGACGACGGCGCCGCACCGCGGCGTGCAGGTCGCGACCCGCGCCTTCGCCTCGGTCATGCGCAACATTCCGACGCTGATCTGGGCGATCGTGCTGGTCGCCGCCTACGGCCTCGGGACGCTGGTCGGCACGCTGGCGCTGATCATCACGGCGATCGGCACGTTGACGCGGGCGTACGCGGAGATTTTGGAAGAGATCGACATGGGGCAGGTCGAAGCCGTGCGCTCGACGGGCGCCTCGTATTTTCAAGTGCTGGGTCAAGCGGTCATACCGCAGTTTTTCCCGGGCTTCGTCGCCTGGTCGTTGTACAAGCTGGAGCTGAACGTTCGCTCTTCGACGATCATCGGCATGGTCGGCGGCGGCGGGCTCGGCTTCGTCATCCAGAAAGGGCTGAAGCTGTTTCAGTTCCGGGAAGTGAGCCTCGCCGTCATTCTGGTGCTGCTGCTCGTGGCGGGCACCGAGTTTGTGACCAGTAAAATCAGGGAGAGGATTTTATGAGCTCGGAATACGTTACAGGCCCGAAGCTGCTGAACCGGGAAGACCAGCTCTCGACCGGGTCCTCCGGCGAGCCAGCCCGGAAAAGGCGCGACCCCGTGCTGACGGGCGCGGCCGCGTTCGGCGCCGTCTTCTTCGTCTTCTGCCTCGTGAAGATGAATTTCGATTATTCGCTGCTGGCGCACGGCACCGGCAAGCTGATCATGATGTTCGGGGACATGTTCCCGCCGAACGCGGCGGAATGGCGCTACGTGCTGAAGGCCGCGCTGGAGTCGCTCGAGATCGCCGTCGTCGGCACGGCGATCGCCGTCGTCCTAGCTTTCTTCCTGTCCTTCGCGGCGGCGTCCAACGTTTCCCCGCGCACGGCATGGGCGATCAAAGGCTTGGCGTCGCTGATCCGCGCGATTCCGACGCTCGTCTGGGCGCTGCTCTACATCGTCGCCGTCGGGATGGGACCGCTGCCCGGCATCCTGGCCATCGGGACCCACGCGGTCGGCATGCTGGTCAAGATGTTCGCGCAATCGATCGAGGAAGTGAATCCCGGCGTCATCGAAGCGCTGGAAGCGACGGGCGCGGGCAAGCTGCAGGTCATCGCGCAGGGCATCCTGCCGAACGTCATGAGCTCGTTCGTGGCGTGGAGCGTGTTCCGGCTCGAGATCGACATCGGCGAATCGACGATCCTCGGCGCGGTCGGCGCGGGCGGGATCGGCTTCGAGATCGCCAACGCGATGCGCATGTACGAGTTCGACAAAGTGATTTTCGCGGCGCTCGTCATCTTCGCGATGGTATTCAGCGTCGAATGGCTGAGCAACCGGATGAAATTGAACGTCAAGTAGGGAAGGTGGAAAGCAACCATGAAAAAATTCCGGATGACCCGTATTTTGATCGAAGGCTCGCCGCTGCTGCCGGATAAGCTGGCCCGCGAAGTATTGGAGCGCTACGACGTCGCCGTCGTGAAACCGCCGGAGAACAGCCTCGTGCTGACCAAGGCGCGCGACTCGGTATCCCGGGAACCGTTCTACCTGACGGAGGTGCTCGTGACCGAATGCACCGTCTCGATCGAGGGCACGTTCGGCTACGGCATTTTGATGGGCGACCGGCCGGAGCTGGCTTACCGGCTCGCGGTCGTGGACGCGGCGTTCAACCGGCAGCTGCCGGAAACGGAGGCGTGGGAGACGCTGCTTCTGGAAGAGGAGCAGGAGCTGCTGAAGCGCCGTTTGCGCGAGCAGGAGCTGACGCAGGCGACGAAAGTGGAATTCGATACGATGGAGGAATCCTATGACCGCGCAAAATGAGATGCTGTTCGATCCCGTGCACGACACGCAGCAGTTCTATCGCGAGCTGCTGAACGCCTTCGCGGAGCCGGGCAAGGTGAAGACGGCCGGCCGGCTGACGGCGGGAGCCGAGTCGCTTGAACCGGACGACCGGATGGTCGCGGTCATCGCTTTGACGCTGCTGGACAGCGAAGTGCGCTTCGCGGCGGAGCTGGCGGGCCGGGAACGGCTGACTCCCTATATCCGCATGCATACTTTCGCGCGGCCGGTGCCGCCGGCCGAGGCGGAATACGTGTTCGCCGACGGTAGCGAGACGCCTCCCGCCTGGGCGGAGGCGCTGAATACCGGCACGCTGCTCGAGCCCGAGCACGGGGCGACGTTGTTTCTTCGGGTGGACGATTTGTACGAAGGCGCAGCCGAGGATCAGGCCGGCGCAGGCGAAGGGAGCATCACGCTGTCGGGTCCCGGCATTCCGGGGGAACGCGCGATGACCGTCGCCGGATTGGCGAAGGAATGGCTGGCATGCCGCCGGCAATGGAACGTCGAGTATCCGCTCGGCGTCGACGTGGTGCTGTTCACGGCGTCCGGCAAGCTGGCCGCGCTGCCGCGGACGACGCGGGCAGAGGGATAATTCGCACGAAGGAGGTCGATGAAGCGTGGCATATGTTGCCGTAACGGGCGGAAGAGAAGCAATCGAGAAAGCAAGCGAACTGAACCATTACTATCGGCTGAAAGAATCGGAAGAAGGGCTGCAGCTCGGCGCGATCCAGAAGCAGATGCGCCTGTTGATCGACAAGGTCATGGGCGAAGCGGGCCTCTACGCGCCGGAATACGCGGCGCTTGCGCTCAAACAAGGGGAAGGCGACCCGGCCGAGGCGGTATTCCTGCTAAGAGCCTACCGGTCGACGCTGGCGCGGAACCACGTGTCGCGCGTGACGGATACGTCGTCCATGCGCATCATTCGGCGCATCTCCTCGTCGTTCCGGGATTTGCCGGGCGGACAGGTGCTCGGACCGACGTACGACTATACCCACCGGCTGCTGAATTTCAACCTGCGGAGCGAGGGCGCCGAGGACATCCGGGCGTTCATGGACCGCTTCGCGCCGGAGGAAGGCGGACCCAAGCTGACGGAAGAGCCGACGTTCCGCAAAGTCGCGGACTTGCTGCGCGATCAGGGACTTATGCCGCCGATGAAGGCGACGCTCGATACCGAGCCGTTCGACGTCACGCGGCGCAAGGTAATCCTGCCGGCCTCCCGCTCGGCGCGCCTGCAGATGCTGGCCCGAGGCGAGACGGGGACGATGACGGCGCTGGCCTACAGCTCCATGCGGGGCTACGGCTCGGTGCATCCGACGATCGGCGAGCTGCGCGTCGGCTATGCCGAAGTGTCGATTGCCCATCCGTACGGAGCGGGCGATCCGGACGACGGGCTGTATTTGGGAGAAATGCTGGTCACGGAGGTCGAGACGATCAACTCGTTCAAGCAGAACGAAGCGACGGGCGAGGTTCATTTCGTGATGGGTTACGGGCTGGTGACGGGGCAAAACGAGCTGAAGGCGATCGCGATGGCGATCCTGGAGCGCAGCCTCGACACGGAAGGAACCGCGCCGGCGCAGGACGAGGAATTCGTGCTCACGCACATCGACGGCTTGGAGTCGACGGGATTCGTCTCGCACTTGAAGCTGCCGCATTACATTACGTTCCAGTCGTCGCTGGACCGCATCCGCAAAGCGAAGGGCGAGCGGGAGCAGCGGCAGGCGGACACGGAGGAGGAGACCGAAGATGACGAGCAGCAGCATGAACCGGCCGTCGGAGCAGCGCCCGGCGTTTCCTAAATCGGCGTACAACTTTGCTTTTCTGGACGAAGGCTCGAAGCGCGAGATTCGCCGCAAGACGCTGAAGGCGGTCGCCATTCCCGGCTACCAGGTGCCGTTCGCGTCCCGCGAGCTGCCGATCGGCCGCGGATGGGGAACGGGCGGGCTGCAGCTGACGCTCTCGCTGATCGGACGCTCCGACAGCGTCAAGGTCATCGATCAGGGCAACGACGACAGCGTCAACGCCGTCAGCATCCGCAAGCTGATCGAGGAGACGAGCGGCATCGCCACGACGGAAGACACGGCCGAGGCCACCGTCATCCAATCGCGCCACCGGGTGCCCGAAGAGAAGCTGAACGGCGGGCAGATCCTGGTGCTGCAAGTGCCGCAGCCGGAGCCGCTGCGCCACGTCGAGCGCAAGGAACAGATCACCCGCAGGCTGCACGCGGAGATGGACTACAGCGCGATCTGGCTGACGTTGTACGAGAGCGTCGTCAAGTGGGGAAGCATCACGGTCGGCGCCGATTATCCCGTGCTCGTGCACGATCGTTATATCATGGCGCCGAGCCCGATTCCGCGCTGGGACAATCCGAAGCTGCACCAGGCCGAACATTTGACGCTGCTCGGCGCGGGCCGGGAGAAGAAGATCTATGCCGTGCCGCCTTATACGGACGTCGTATCGCTGCAATTCGAGGACTATCCGTTCGAGATCGAGAACTTCGCGGGCAAATCCTGCCGCCGGTGCGGCAGCGCGAATACGTTCCTGGACGAGGTGACGGACGGCGCGACGGGCGAGATCCTGCACCAGTGCTCGGATACGGCGTTTTGCGCGAAAACGATAGAAAGAAGGGAATCCCATGTCGCTTCCAACCATGCTTGATTTGCAGCAACGGCAGGGCGCCGCGCAGGATGCCGCGCCCGACGAGCGTCCGATTCTGCAGGTGAGGAATTTGAACAAACGGTTCGGCGACGGCTGCGCGCATTGCCTGCCGGCGCATGTCGAGCACCCGGGCAACCGCTGCCCGCATTGCGGGTCGGTCCAGGCCTGCATCGATCTGAATTTCGATCTGTACCCGGGCGAAATCCTCGGCGTCGTCGGCGAAAGCGGCTCGGGCAAGAGCACCATGGTCCGCAGCTTGTATTTCGACGAAGAAGCGACGTCCGGAGAGATGTTCATCTCGTCTTACAAAAACGGGGAAAGCAACCTGCTCGCCGAATCGGCGCAGCAGAAGCGATATATACGCAATCATGTCATGGGCATGGTCTACCAGAATCCGTATCTCGGCCTCCGCATGTCGTATTCCAGCTCGGGCAACATCGCCGAGAAGCTGTTCGCCGCCGATCATTTCCACGTCGGCCGGATCCGCGAACGGGCTGCCGAGCTCCTCGGACGGGTGGAAATCCCGCTCGGCCGGATGGACGAACCGCCGAAGCGCTTCAGCGGCGGCATGCAGCAGCGCGTGCAGATCTCCAAGGCGCTGGCCAACAATCCGCCGCTGCTGCTGCTGGACGAAGTCACGACGGGGCTCGACCTGTCGGTGCAGGCGCGCGTGCTCGACTTGATCCGCAGCCTGCGGCGCGAGCTCAAGGTCGCGATGGTCGTGGTCTCGCATGACCTCGGCGTCATCCGCATGCTGGCGGACCGGACGATGGTGCTCCGCCAAGGGCGGATCATCGAGATGGGCTTGACCGATCAAATATTGGAGGACCCGCAGCATGCGTACACCCAGCTGTTGGTTCATTCCTTGCTGTAAGGGAGGGCATCGCAGATGCTGGAAGTAGTCAACCTGACCAAGTCCTTCGAGTTGCACGTCTCGCAAGTCGGCAAGGTCTACCCCATCCAGGGGCTTTCGTTTCAAATCCGCCAGGGCCGGTTCCTGGGGATTGCCGGCCCGAGCGGCATCGGCAAATCGACGATTCTCAAATGCATTTTCCGCACGTACATGCCAAGCTCCGGCGAGGTCTGGTACGATTCGCTTCACGAAGGACGCGTCGATCTGGCGCAAGCGGACGATCGGCGGATGATCCGCCTGCGCGAGCGGGAGCTGGGCTACGTCTCGCAATTTCTGAAGGTCATCCCGCGCGTGCCGGCGGTCGACATCGTGGCGGAGCGCCTGCTCCCCCTCGGCTGGTCGCAGGACGACGCCCGCAAGGAAGCGGAGCGGATGCTCGAACGGCTGCGCATCCCGCGGAAGCTGTGGCAGGCGTTCCCGGCCACCTTCAGCGGCGGCGAGCAGCAGCGCGTTAACTTGGCCCGCGCGTTCATCGTGCGGCCGCGGCTCATGATCCTCGACGAGCCGACCGCTTCGCTCGATCGCGAGACCACGTCCGCCGTCATCGAGATGCTCCAGGCGATGAAGCGCGAAGGCACGACGATGGTCGGCATCTTCCACGACTGGGACGTCATGGAGCAGGTCGCCGACGAGATCTTGGACATCACCCTCTCCGGAGGCGGAACGATGCGTCCGAAGCCGGCGGCTGCCGGGGCGCAGGCCGAATAGCCGATCGCCGCTCTGGCGTTAACGGCCGGCAAGCAAGCAATTCAGGAGAGGAGATCGCAAATAATGAAGCGAACGCAACGGATTTGCGGCGGAAACATCGTGACGCCGCAGGGCATCCTGCACGGAGGCACGCTGACGATCGAAGACGGCATGATCGCGGAGGTACGCTCCGGTCCCGCGGGATTGGCCCAGGCGGGCGACATCGACGCTTCGGGACTGTGGGTGCTGCCGGGTATGATCGATTCGCACAGCGACGCGATCGAGCACGAGATTTTCCCCCGTCCGACGAGCTGTCTTCCCGTGGACATATCCTTCTATGAACTGGAACGCAAGCTGGCGGGACAAGGCGTGACGACGATCTACCATTCCTTCAGCCTATGGGGCGACAACCGCAGCAACGAGGCGCGGAAGAACGCCAGCGTTCGCGAATACGTCCGCAATATCCGCGAGCTGCAGCGCGAGAAGCGCATGCTGCGTCATCGCATCCACATCCGCTACGAGTTGACGAATCTGGCCGGATCGGCGTTCGTCGAGGACTTCCTGAACAACGGGGAGATCGACCAGCTGTCCTTCATGGACCATACCCCGGGTCAAGGTCAGTACCGCCAGCCCGACGTCCAGATCAAGTACATCATGGACAAGCAAAATAAAACCGAAGAAGAAGTGCTTCGCCAGCTGGAGGAGCGCAAGAGTCTGCCGAAGGCCGATCCCGACGAGCTGCTCCGGCTGGCGGCGCTCGCCCATTCGCTCGGCATTCCGCTCGCGTCGCATGACGACGACACGCTGGAGAAGCTGGACGTGGTCGGCGAATGGGGCGCGACGATCAGCGAATTCCCGATCACGCTCGAAGTGGCGGTCGAGGCGAAACGCCGCGGTCTTCACGTCGTGATGGGCGCGCCGAACGTGCTGCTCGGACGCTCGCACAGCAACAATTTGTCGGCATTGGAGGCCATCCGCGAAGGCGTGGTCGACATGCTCTGCTCCGATTACTATCCGCCGGCGCTGCTGCAGTCGGTCTTCCTGCTCCACGGCCTCGGCTACGATCTGCCCTACGCGGTCAACCTCGTCTCCCGCAATCCGGCCGTCGCGCTCGGCATCGACGGCGTGACGGGATCGCTCGAGGCGGGCAAAGCGGCGGATATCCTGCTCGTCGGCATCCACCGCGACCGCCCGATGACCGAGAAGGTGTTCGTGGAAGGCAATATCGTATGCCAGATGGCGTATCAGCAAAGCTTGGCAGTCTCCTCACTGTAGGGAAGGAAGTGCTTGTAGATGCATATAGAAGCGATGGGCGTCAGTCTGCTGTCGAACGACCTGGTCAGCTCCATGGATCGTCTGGAAGCCAAACTGGCCAAAATCGAGGAATTGGGCTTCCGGGCGGTCGAGCTTCCGATCCACGGCATGAACGTGATCGTGAACGGCCGTCTGCTGGAGGAACGGCTCGAGCGGTACGTCAAGCTGTTCAAGCAATTCTCGCTGCGGGTCACGACGCACGCCCCGTTCGAGATCAATCTGTTTCGCCAAGACGGCTTGTCGAAGGAACGTCAGGTGCTGCAGGCGTCGATCGAAGTCAGCGGCGCCCTCGGCGCGGCCGCGATGGCCTACCATCCGGCGCGTTTCGTCGGCGAGGAAGAACTGATCTACCGTCATGCTTGGCCGGTGTATACGGAGGAGGAGCAGGAACGGCTGCTGGAGCAGGAACGCGAGGAGCTGCGGCTCGCCGGGGATCTCGCCCGCTCGCGCAATGTGCGGATCGGCATGGAAAACATGCGCCCGTACCTGGACTGCCCGAACTACTGCTACGCGGTGCGGCCTTCGCTGCTCGCCGAGCAGATGGCACGCATCGGCCACGACCGGATCGGCTTGACGCTGGACACGGGGCATCTGCTGCTGGCGGTGCGGATGTACGGGCTCGACCTGCAGGCCGAGCTCGAAGCGATGGCGCCCCACGTGTTCCATCTGCATGTCCATGACAATTTCGGCCAACCGAACTTCTCGATCGAGAAAAATCAATTCGACCTCATTCCTCACGGACGGGGCGATATGCATATGCCGATCGGCGAAGGCGAGGTGCCGTTCGGCGATATCGCGTCGACGCTGGCGCCGTTCTTCGCGGGTACGCTGATCCACGAGGTGCGCGAAGCGTACGAGCCTTCGTGGCCGCTGTTGATCGAGCGGACCGCGTCGATGCTGGCGCGGGAGATGCCGGCGCCGGAGGGCTTGGCCCGGCAGGGCGAGCCGGAAGGAGCGGGCTTATGAGCAAAGGGGAGCAACGGCCGGAATCCGGAGGCAAAATCGATCTTCACTGCCATACGTCGGCGTCCGATAATACCTTCCCCGCCGAGGACGTCGTGCGCCAAGCGGCCGCCGCGGGCATCGCGACGCTGGCCATTACCGACCATGATACGACGGCGGGACTGCCGGACGCGATGCGGATCGGGAAGGAGCTCGGCGTGGAGATCGTGCCCGGCATCGAAATTTCCGCGTATGATATCGAGCGCAAGCGGCGGGCCCATATCCTCGGCTTGTTCGTCGAGCCGGAGCATCCCGCGCTGGCGCGGCTCTGCGGGCCGATCGTCGAGCTACGCACCCAGCTGTCGAAGGAAATGACGGCGCAGTTGATCGAAGCCGGCTACGGCATCGACTGGGACCTCGTCCGCAGCCATGCGGGAGACGGCGGCGCCGTGTTCAAGCAGCACGTGATGCATGCGCTGGTCGACCTCGGTTACGCGCACGAACTGTTCGGTGCCTTGTACCGCGAGCTGTTCTCGCGGGGCGAAGGGGACAAGCCCGGCATCGCTTACTTGCCGATGCGGTACGTCGACGCGCGCGATGCCATTCGCGCCGTGCTGGACGCCGGGGGCGTGCCGGTGCTGGCCCACCCGGGACAGCTGGGCAATTTCGAAGCGATTCCGGATTGGGTCGACTGCGGCCTGCAGGGCATCGAAGTCCATCATCCGTCGCACGATGAAGCGGACTGCATCCTGGCGGCGGAAGCCGCGGCCAGGCACGGCCTGATCGCCACGGGCGGATCCGATTACCACGGCGGCTACGGCAGCCCGCGGTGGCCGCTCGGCAGCATCGACGCCGGAACGGCCTGCTTGGAAGCGCTGCGCGAACGCGCGGGGCAGAACGCGGTCATGCGTTAGCGGCGGCACACGGGAAGGCCCCCGCGCCAGGGAAATCTGGGCGGGGGCCTATTTGCGTACCGGCCGTCGGGAAATGCCGCGTGAAATTGCTGGAGCGCGGTTTGTCGGGCGGCTAAGTTTCCAGCGCGTCAACTAAAGACCAAATCGATTTTGTCGCGGTCATAATTCAGGATCCATTTATTGTAAGCGACATAGAGGTTCTCCAGCGACTCTCTCGAGCGGCCTACGATATCCAACCCGCGGCTATCGTAGAAATGGAATATGGTGTGCCGGGTCATATTGACGACATAAATAACGTTTTCGGCAAAGAGGAGTTTTGATTTTTTGATCTCCGACCCTTTGCATCGCAATACGAACCGATACGATTCCCAGCCTTCGTTTTCTTCGTCGAACGTGTGCAGGTTTATGCAGCTAAGCGTACGTAGAGCTTTTTTGTTCTTCAATGCGCGCCGAAACACGTTTAATTTTGCGGTTCTGGCGATTTTCCGATTAAGATCCAAAAAAAGCACGATTAAAATTTCATCGTCGGGCTGGTGGGTTTCGCTGAATAATCGCTTGGAACGGTAATGAACTTGCTCGAAGTACGCTTTATCGGTAACCGAGGGGTCGGGGTTTCCGATTTCAAACCGAATCCCGATCTCGAAATTATAAAATAATGGCTTGGTTAACTCTTGGCCGGAGAAATAGTTTTCGAGATAGTGATCCAGCATTAAATTCGTGTTCATACGCTTCCCTCCGTTTGATTTTAAAAGAGGACCGCGCTTACAGCCTCGACCGCCTGATTTCTTCCATGACCGTCCGCACGGCGTCCTCGATCGCGTCTTCTTCCACCCGCGTGATGCTCAGCTTGAGGAAGGGCGGCTTCTTGGTCCCGGCCAGGAAGTTGATGGAGAAGTCCAGGAGCCGGATATGCCTGCGCTCCAGACGGCTCAGCAGCTCCGGCAGATGCACCGTTTCCGGCAGCGCGAGATGCGTATGCACGCCGGCGTAAACCGGCGGATGGCGCACGTCGTCCATGTCGTTATAAGCATCCAAAGCCCGGCTTAAGCGTTCCATGCGCCTGCCGTAAGAGGTCGCGATCCGGTGCTTGCGCCGCGCGAACATGCCGCTCTGAATGTAGATCTTCAGCGCGGCCTGCGACAGCATGGAGCTGTCGATATCGGCGAGCTGCTTGTACTGGCTGAACGTGTCCAGCAGCGCGTCCGGGAGCACGGCGGCCCCGATCCGCAAGCCGGGAAACAGGATTTTGGAGAAGCTTCTCAGGTATACCACGTGGGATGACGCGTAAGCATGAACGGGATCCGATTTGGAATCGGTCACGAGATCGAGCAGGAAGTCATCCTCCACCACATAGACGCCGTACCGCTTGGCCAGCGATGCGATCGTCTTCTTCGCTTCCTCCGAATAAGACGTGCCGAGCGGATTGTGAAACCGGGGAATCGTATAAAAGAATTTGATGTCCCCCGTCCTGAACCGGTGCTCCAGCTCGTCCAAGTCGATGCCGCGCTCCGTTCTGGCAATGCCCTGCACGGGGATACCCAGCGTCTCTACCAATTGGATCATCTTATGGTACGTGGGCTGTTCGAGCAGGATCGTGCGTTTGCCGCCCGGAAACGGCATCATGGCCAAGATCGACAACGCCTGCTGCACGCCGGACGTGACGACGAGCTGATCCGGCCGCGCGAACACTTGACTGCCGGCGAGCTGTTTCCCGAGCACGCCCAGGAGCGAGGGCAGTCCCTGCGGCGTTCCGTAGACAAACAATTCGCTGCGGTACATGTCGATGGCCTTGTTCAGGCAATGCTGGAAATCCAGATACGGGAACAAGCCGGGATCCGGCGACGGCGCGGAGAAATCAAGCATCCGGCGTTCCGTGTCCGGCGCGGACCCGGCCTTCTTCACGACCGCGTAATAGCCGCTTTGCGGAACGGTATAGACGAGATGGCGTTTCTCCAGCTCGGCATAAGCCCGGATGACGGTGCTTTTGCTGCAGCCGAAGCGCTCGGCGGTATCCCGGATGGAAGGCAGCTTCTGTCCGCCGCGGATCGTGCCGTCTTCCATTTGCGATTCGATGTCGTGCATGATCTTGGCGTAGGCTTTCATGGCTGATGCGTCCCTTCGGTGGAATTGTACCGGTACAGTTTGCGTATTCAAGCATTGAACGAGACGCCCGCGTCCGCTACACTTGAGCTCATAGCCGGCCGGCTTGAGCGGATTAGGAGCGGAGGGATGGGGAAGTGGGCCAGTACCGAACGATCTATGGAATGGCTTTATTATACGCGGTTACGATCGGTTTTTCTTTTTTGTTTACGAAACGGGCGCTGCTGTACGCGGATCCCGTCGATACGATGGCTTTCCGGTTCGCGCTGTCGCTGCTCGTCATCGCGTTGCCCGTCATGACGGGCAGGATCAAGCTGGGCTTGCGCCGGGGAGATTGGCTGCGGCTGCTCCCGGTCGGCCTCTTGTATCCGACGGTGTTCTTCGGTTTGCAAGCGTACGGCCTGACGTTCACGACGTCGTCCGAAGCCGGGATCTATCAGGCGACGTCGCCGATCTTCACGCTCGTGCTCGCCGGGCTGCTGCTCCGGGAGCGCGCGTCGCGGATGCAAAAGCTCGCCGTGCTGGCTTCGGTAGCCGGCGTGATCTTCATCATGGCGATGAGCGGGGCTTCGGTGCAGGGCGCAAGCTTGAGCGGCGCCGGGCTGCTGCTGGTATCGACCGTCGCGCTGTCGTTGTACGGCGTGCTCGTCAGGCGGCTGCGGAGCGAATTCACGGCATATCAGATGAGCTATGTCATGATGGCCGTCGGCTGCGTCTCCTTCGGCGTCCTGGCCCTCGGCCGGCACGCGTATGCAGGCACGCTGGGCGGCATGCTGGAGCCCTTGTCCCAAGGCGGATTTATCTGGCCGCTGCTGTACATCGCCTTGCTGTCCTCGGTCGCGTCTTCGATGCTGTCCAATTACTTGCTGTCCAAGATCGAAGCGTACAAAATGAGCCTGTTCGTCAATCTCGGCACCTTCGTCTCGATTGCGGCGGGGGTGGCGATCGAGCATGACCGGCTAACCTACTACCATATGATCGGCGCGCTGCTGATCATCGGCGGCGTGCTTGCGGTGCATGCGCCGCGAAGAAAAACCCATACGTCCGCATTGGAGGTCGAAGCCGGATGAAAATCGTCGTAGCAGGCGCGAGCGGGGTGATCGGCAGATCGTTGATCCCGCGGTTGGTCCATGCCGGACACGAGGTAACGGGGCTGCTCCGCAGCCGGAATTACGCGGCGGAGCTGGCAAGCCGGGGAGCGGCGGCCGCGGTGGCGGATGCGTATGATCGCGATGCGCTGTTCCAGGCGATGAGCTTCTTGCGGCCAGATGCGGTCATTCACCAGTGGACGGCGCTCGGGTCGCTGAATTTTGCGGACAATGCGCGAATCCGCAAGGAAGGGACGCGCAATCTCGTGGACGCTTCGCTCGCGGCGGAGGTGCCCCGCATGATCGTGCAGAGCATCTCCTGGGCGTACGCTCCGGGCATCGGACCGGCGGCGGAGACGGAGCCGCTGGACGTGGAAGCGCCGGAGCCGCGGGCCGCGACGGTCGCCGGCGTCGCCGCCATGGAGCGGGCCGCCGCCGAGATGCCGGAGCATGTCGTTCTCCGCTACGGGCTGTTGTACGGAGCGGGCACCTGGTACGCGGCGGACGGCCTGATGGCGGAGCGGGCGCGTCAGCGAATGCTGAAGGCCACGGACGGCGTCAGCTCGTTCGTGCACGTCGACGATGCCGCGCAAGCGGCGCTGCTCGCGCTGGACTGGCCGTCCGGCGCGTACAACATCGTCGACCGCGAGCCTGCGGCCGGCACGGAATGGCTGCCGGTCTTCGCGCAATGCGTCGGCGCTCCTGTGCCGATCGCCGAGGCCGGCAGCGGCCGGGGCGAGCGAGGCGCGCGGAATGCCAAGGCGCTTGGACAAGGCTGGGAGCCGAAGCATCGGTCCTGGCGGGAGGGTTTCCGGGCGCCGAACAAGATTTGACGCAGGCCATTGACAAAACAACCCCGCGGTGTTAAATTGTGTTTAATCTCAAGTAAATCACTTGGAATAATAAGAAAAACGTCGACCGCTTACGTGGAGACTTTTCGGATGAACGGCATCCGGGAAGTCTCCTTTTTGTTTGGCGCCGCGATGCCGGTTCGCCGGCAGTCGATGCTGTTCCACGCCATGCTTCATTTGTCGTCCGTACAAGCGGAGACGTTCCCGAACCGAATCGGAGAATGTCTCCGTTTTTGTTTGGTTCGAAAAGCTGGATTTGAAAGGCTGGATTTGAAAATCGACGCGCGAGGAGCTGCTGCAGATGGGCAATGGCGTTCTGCTTGATATCCGCAACTTGAACAAAACCTTTCAGACGAACAAAGGCGGCGTGGAGGCGATACGTTCGCTCAATCTGCGGATCCGCGAAGGCGAATTCATCACCGTCATCGGACCGAGCGGCTGCGGGAAGAGCACGCTGCTGAAGATCGTGGCGGGACTCGACGTCGCATACGAGGGCAGCGTCGAGCTGGAAGGGAACCGGATCGTCGCGGCCGGCATCGACAAGGGGTTTATCTTTCAAGAACCGCGCCTCTTCCCGTGGCTGAACGTGGAGAAAAACATCGCCGCCGATTTGTCGCTCCGCGATCCCGAGATTCGCCGGCGGGTCGATGAGCTGATCGAGCTCGTTCGGCTGCAGGGCTTCGAGAAGGCGTATCCCCGCGAGCTGTCGGGCGGCATGGCGCAGCGGGTCGCGATCGCGCGGGCGCTGCTGCGGAGCCCGAAAATCCTGCTGCTGGACGAACCGTTCGGCGCGCTCGACGCGTTCACGAGATCGCATATGCAGGAGGTGCTGCTCGACATATGGCAGCAGAACCGGACGACGATGATTTTCGTCACCCACGATATCGACGAAGCGGTCTACTTGGCCAATCGCATCGTGATACTGAAGCCGCGGCCCGGAGAGATCAGCGGCATTCTCGTCAATGATCTCCCGTATCCCCGGAAGCAGGCAAGCGCTTCGTTCCAGGAGCTTCGTTTGGCGGTGCTGAGCGAATTTCACGGGAAGGTCGAGCGGCAGGAGTACGTCGACCGGGCGGGCATTTAACCGGATCCGAGAGGAGGAAGCGCGATGAGCGATTTATCCGGAGGCAAAGCGGCCTCCCGGAACGCCGTTCGAAACGGGGAGCCGCGGAAGGCGGCGGTAATTGCGCTCGGCGCGGTAATACCCGTGCTGCTGCTGGCCGTCTGGCAGGCACTTGGCGATCGGGGGGCCATCTCGACGATGCTGTTTCCGACGCCCTTGACGATCGCGGACACGATGCTGTCCTTGATCCGCACCGGCGAGCTGTGGGGCCACCTGCGAATCAGTCTTGTCCGCGCCGGGCTCGGCTTCGCACTCGGCGGCGGGTTGGGCCTGCTGTTCGGCCTGCTGGTCGGCCTGTCGAGGAAGAGCGAGAAGACGCTGGATCCCTCGTTCCAGATGGTTCGGATGGTTCCGCATCTCGCGGTGGCGCCTTTGTTCGTCCTGTGGTTCGGAATCGGCGAGGAGTCGAAAATCCTGCTTATCGCCAAAGGCGCGTTCTTCCCGCTCTATATCAATGCTTTTCTGGCGATCCGGGGCGTGGACAACAAGCTGTTCGAAGTCTCGCGCGTGCTGGGATTCTCCCGATTCAAGCGGGTCGTGCGGCTCGTCCTGCCTGCGGCGCTGCCGGGCATTCTGCTCGGCGTGCGGTTGTCGCTCGGCGTGGCGTGGCTGGGCTTGGTGGTGGCGGAGCTGATCGCCTCGACCTCCGGCGTCGGCTACATGATGTCGGACGCCCGGCAGTTCGCGCAGACGCCGATCGTGTTCGTCGGCATTCTGACGTTCGCCGTCGTCGGCTTGGCGGCCGATTCGATCGTCCGTCTCGTCTCGCGCAAAGCGCTGCACTGGCAGGACGGCTTCAAAGGATGAAAGGAGGGATGACCGATTGAGCAAAAACATGGAAGCGCTCCGGGGCAATCCCGCGCCCGCGGCCCCGGCGAAGGGACGGCTTGCCCGCGGAAGAAAGTTCGGCTGGACGTTCGACGATCTGGCGCTGGGCGCCGCGCTGCCGGCGATCGTGCTGATCGTCTGGCAGCTGGCGGGCAGCGCCGGTTGGATCGATCCGCTGTTTCTTCCGACGCCGTTCGCGATTTTGAACGCGTTCAAGGAGCTGGCGCTGCACGGCCAGCTGGCCCATCATTTCGGCGTCAGCGCCTGGCGCGCGGCGGCCGGATTTCTGATCGGCGGCGGACTCGGCTTCGTCGTCGGCCTGACCGCCGGGTTCTACCGCAGGGCCGAGCATCTCCTGGATCCCAGCATCCAGCTGCTGCGGATGGTTCCCCATCTGGCCATCGCGCCGCTCGTGATTCTGTGGTTCGGCTTCGGCGAGACGTCCAAGATCGCGATCATCGCCTGCGGCGCGTTTTTCCCGTTGTACCTGAACACGTTAAATGGCATCCGGGGCGTGGACAACCGGTTGTTCGAAGTAACGCGCGTGCTCGGTTTCGGTCGGAGAACCCAGGTTGTTCGGCTGATCCTGCCCGCGGCGATGCCGAATATCCTGCTCGGCGTACGGCTGTCGCTCGCGCTGTCGTGGCTCGGCCTCGTCGTGGCCGAACTGCTCGGCTCGACGTCGGGCATCGGATTTCTGATCAACGTGGCGAAGCAGAATTCCGCGACGGGCGAAATCTTCGTCGGCATTTTCATCTTTGCGGCGGTCGGCAAAGCGGTCGATTCGCTGGTCAGGCTGCTGGAACGGAAATGGCTGCATTGGCGTGACGGTTATCAAGGCTAAGCATGCGACCGCCCCGGCGGTCGATCAAACGAAATCGGGAGGCATGAACATGACAGTGGCAGAACAAGCGCGATTGGATCTGGAAGCGGACGTGCTCGTCATCGGAGGCGGGCCGGCCGGCACATGGGCGGCGATCACGGCGGCGTCCTCGGGCGCGAAGGTGGTTCTCGTGGACAAAGGCTTTTGCGGCACGAGCGGGGCGACGGCGCCGTCCGGAACCGGCGTATGGTACATCAAGCCGGAAGAAGAGCTGCGCCGGCAGGCGAAGGAAAGCCGCTTTACGCTCGGCGGGTTCCTGGCCGACAACCGCTGGATGGACCGGGTGCTGAACCGCACGTACGAGAACATGAACAAGCTCGGCGACTGGGGCTTTCCTTTCCCGCTCGACGACGGCGGCAATCCATACCGGCGCGGCCTGCAGGGACCGGAATACATGAAGCTGATGCGCAAGCTCGTGCAGCGGGCCGGCGTACGCATTCTCGATCACAGTCCGGCCCTCGAATTGCTGGCCGATGACCACGGCGTCGGCGGGGCTGCCGGCATCCGCACGCAGACGGGCCAGGAATGGTCGGTCCGGGCCGGCGCGGTCGTCATCGCGACGGGAGGCTGCGCCTTCCTGAGCAAAGCGCTCGGCTGCAACGTGCTGACGGGCGACGGTTATCTGTTCGCCGCCGAAGCGGGAGCGAGCTTGTCGGGGATGGAATTCTCCAATGCCTATGCGATCGCGCCGACCTTCTCCTCGGTGACGAAGACCGCCTATTACAAGTGGGCCAGCTTCTACTACGAGGACGGCAGCGTCGTGGAAGGGGCGGGCTCGCAGCGCGGCCGCTCCGTCATCGCCCGAAATCTGCTGGCGGGAAGGCAGGTATTTGCCTCGCTCGACCAGGCGCCGGAGGATATCCGGCCGCTGCTGCGGGTCGGCCAGACGAATTTCTTCCTGCCGTTCGACCGGATGGGCATCGATCCGTTCAAGGATAAATTCCCGGTCACGCTCCGCTTGGAAGGAACGGTCCGCGGCACGGGCGGCATTCATATCGCGGACGAGAGCTGCGCCACCGCCGTTCCTGGCCTGTACGCCGCGGGCGATGCGGCGACCAGGCAGCTGATCTGCGGCGGCTTCACGGGCGGCGGCAGCCATAACGCGGCATGGGCGATGTCCTCCGGCTCCTTCGCGGGCGAGGGCGCGGCCAAGCATGCGCAGAGCCTCGGCGCGAAGAGCGGCACCCGCGTGTTGAAGGGATTGTCGTCCTCGGCGATCGCCGGCAAGCAGGGCAGCCAGACCGCCGCGAAGTCGGCGGAGTTCGTGCGCGGCGTTCAAGCGGAGGTCATGCCGTACGACCGGAATTTATTCCGCACGGAGCAAGGGCTGCAGGGTTCGATCAAGCGGCTGGACGGCATCTGGAGCGAGATCCGGAACGGCTCGGCGGGACGCACGGTCGAGGCCGTCAAGGCGCGGGAAGCGGCGGCCATGACGGCGACGGCGCGCTGGATGTACAATACGGCGCTGCAGCGCACCGAGACGCGCGGCATGCATAAGCGGGAGGATTTTCCGCAGCTGGACGGCGCGCAGCATTACCGCCTGCTGAGCGGCGGGCTGGACCGGGTATGGGTGCGCGCGGAGGAAGTCGAAAAGGAGGCGGCGTTGCATTGATCGAGATTATCAGCGAATCCAGATGCATTTCCTGCAATCAATGCGTATCCGTCTGTCCGACGAACGTCTTCGACAAGGTGGAGGACGGCATTCCGGTCATCTCGCGCAAGGACGATTGCCAAACGTGTTTCATGTGCGAGCTGTATTGCCCCGTCGACGCGCTCTATGTCGCGCCCGATGCGGAAGGACCGACGCAGATCAGCGAAGCGGAGCTGGAACTGGCGGGCCAGCTTGGCGGCTATCGCGAGAAAGTCGGCTGGGGGCCTGGCCGCACGCCCGTATCGAAGCATGAATACATGTATCAGCTGGCGGTGAAAACGAGTTTCTGACGCTCGTCGCCCCGTTTGCTCAGCACATATGTTATCGTCCATCGGAGGAGAGTCATTATGCGTCACGTATCGGTAAGCATGAAATCCCTGTCGGTTCTCGCGCTCGTCGCGATCTTCCTGCTGCTCGGCGCCTGCGGCAGCAACGGCAACGGAAACGGAACCACGAACGGCGAGGCGGCCGGCTCCGATAAAGGGGCTGCCGCGAATACGGCGGATGCCGGGAAAGGAGCCGATGGCGCGAATGCGGCCGATGCGGCGAATGCGCCGAAGAGCGACGTCCCGGACACGCTCAATTACGGCTACATCGGCCTTAACGATCTGAATCTGCCTACGGGAGCGGAAGGCTGGGGCTTCCATACCGGCCTCATTCAGGAGGAGCTTAAGAAATACGGCATCGCGAAGGTCAACCTGATCGGGTTTCCGAACGGCCCGGACCAGACGGAATCGCTCATCAGCGGCCGGCTCGATTTCGGAAGCCTGGGCGATACGCCGGCCATCCTTGCCCGCTCGAACGGAGCGAAGACGCGTCTGATCACGCAGGCTGCGACGGACAGCATCGGCTACCTGATCGGCAAGAAGAACGGACCGAAGACCGTCCAAGACCTGGCGGGCAAAACGATCGCGATCCAAAAAGGCTCCTTCATGCACCGCTACGTCGTCGGGCTGCTGGAGCAGGCGGGCGTGAAGAACTACAAGCTCGTGCACATGCTCCGTCCGGACGGCGAAGCGGCGCTGGCCCGCGGCGAGGTGGACGCGATGACCAACAACGGCGTCTACGCGCTGAAGCAGATCGAGCAAGGGTACGCGCATATCGACGATGCTTCGACCCATCCGGATCTCGTCGGCACGAGCGCCACGGTCGTATCCGAAGCCTATCTGAAGAAATTCCCGGACTTTCCGAAGGTATGGAACGACATCCGGCTGAAGGCGCTGGAGGACCTGAAGAAGCACGAGGACGAGTATTACAAGCTGGCGGCGGAGATCCAGAAGACGACGCCGGAGCTGTTCAAGCAGGTGAGCCCGATCGCGAACATCAAGGATACGCCGTTCACCAACGACGGCGTCAAGCTGCTGGACGGAACCAAAAACTTTCTCGTGCAGCAGAAGCTGGCGACGAAGGACTTCGACGTGAACGAGTGGATCTTGCGGGACGGTCAATAAGGAGGCTGCGAAGATGGGGAAGCGGCTGCTCGAAGAAATGAAGTTTCGAATCGACGCCGACGACGGGTTGTTCTTGTCGGGGGCAGTCAGAACGGTCCAGAACCGCAACGCGAAACCGATCCTGATCGCGGGGCATGGCTTCCGCGGCCATAAGGAGTGGGGCTTCTGGCCGGATATCGCCAATCGCTTCGCCGAACGCGGCTTTTATACCGTAACGTTCGATTTTGCCCGAATCGACGCCCGAAGACTGGGCGAGGAAGCCGAGGCGCGGGCGTCCACGGTATCGCGCGAGTTACGCGACTGGGATGACGTCGTCACGGCATTGCTGGAAGGCCGCCTGCCTTTATCCGCCGCCGAAGCGGATCGCAGCAGGCTGGGGATTCTCGGGCACAGCCGCGCGGGCGGAACGGCCATCCTCTTCGCCGCGGAGCATCCCGAGGTGCGCGCCGCCGCGATCTGGAACGGCGGCGCGAGCCCCGGCCGTCCGTCCGCGGCCGGCGGGCAGCCGTTGTCGGTCAAGGAGCAGGCGATCCTGGACGATCTGGACCGCCATGCGGACCGCTATCAGGTGGTCCGCCAGTTCGGCCGGCTCCGGATTCCGGCCCTCGTCGTGCAGGGCGACCGGGATCAAGAACGCCTGTTGTCGCAAAATCGCGAGCTTCTGAAGATCGCGCCGTCGCAGACGTTCGTCTCGATTCTCGGCGGCGATCATGCATTCGGCACGGCCGAGCCGTACGAAGGCACGACGGGGACGTTGGATCTTGCCTTCGAGGAGACGGAGACGTTCCTGCGAAAGGTATTTGCGTATTACTAAATCGCGTCCTGCCAGGAGAGGGGAAATCATATGACATCGCCAACCTTTGAAGCATTCGACATCGAGGCCGCGCTTCGCGCCGCCGCCTCGTACCGCCCCGAGATCGCGGCGAATCGCACGCCCGACTATCCCGTTCATCCGCTGGTCCTGAACCGCTGGTCCCCGCGTTCGTATGCGGATCGGCCGGTTGCGGAAGATACGCTGCATACGGTGCTGGAGGCTGCCCGCTGGGCGCCTTCCTCGAGCAACGCGCAGCCTTGGCGCTTCTACGTGGCGCGCACGGAAGCCGAGCACGAGGTGTTCCGCTCGTTCATCAAGCCGAACAACCGGCTGTGGACCGACCATGCGCCCGTGCTGCTGCTGCTGGCCTCCGATAAGCTGCGGGATAACGGCGAGCCGAGCGGGGCGCATGCCTTCGACGCCGGCGCGGCATGGGGCATTCTTGCGCTGCAGGCCAATCTGCTCGGCTTGTCGACCCGCGCCGTCGGCGGCTTCGACGCGGACAAAGCGCGCGAGGCGCTGGAGACGCCGGAGCGGATCGCCCTGCACGCGGTCATCGCGCTCGGGTATCGCGGCGACGCGGACGCGCTTCACGAGAGCTTCCGCGAGCGCGAGGTCCCGAACGGCCGCCGGCCGCTCCGCGAATCGCTGCTGCCGATTCCCGTGAAGGGGTGACCGATCGCGTCAAACCGATCGTTATCGGCGGGCAACCATCATGCGTATCGATGAAAAACTCGAAAAAAGGGCTCTTCCCGCAGCCGAATAGGCGGAGGGAAGAGCCCTTTTTCATTGGTTCGGAAGCAGTCAAGGACGACCGTGCGCGCCTGCGGCGGCGGCAGCCGTAAGTATCAACTCCGCCGGAACCAGACCGGACGATACCGCTTTAACCCGAATGTTCGCCGAAGCTTCGCCAAGCAGCCCGGACGGTTGAATCAGCGCGAGGCAGCGGCCGTTGAACGCCCGCCTGCGGTCGGCCTTGTCGGGCTCGTGGCTGCTCGGGTTGCCGTTGCCTACTCCGAGGACGGATGCGGGGCCGGACAGTTCGAACCGAATCAAGGAATCCGCGGTCGGCACGATGCGCCCTTCCGCATCGACGACGGATACGCGGAGGACGGCGACATCGGTGCCGTCGCCGTTCAAGTGCGTCCGGTCGGCTTCGATGACGATGCGGCTCGGGGCTCCCGCGGTGGCGCGTTCGGCGATCGCGGCCCGGACGCCGCCGTTTTTGCCGATGGCCCGCAGCGTCCCGTGCTCGTAGGGAACGGCCCATTTGATCGGCGACAGCCCTTCGCGCGCTTGTTCGCCCAGCAGCCTGCCGTTCAGCCAAAGCTCCACCGAGTCGCAGTTGCCGTACGTCCAAACCTCGATTTCTTCCCCTTCGCGCCCGGCCCAGTTCCAATGGGGCATGACATGCACGAGCGGCTCCGGCTTCCACATCGCCTGCACCTCGTAATAGACATCCTTCGGAAAGCCGCACGTATCCATGATGCCGAAGTGGGAATTGATGCACGGCCACTCGTACGGCGTAGGTTCGCCCCGGTAATCGAATCCCGTCCACAGGAACACGCCCGTCAGGGACGGGTCGTCGAGCACGGCCTGCCAGCTGACGGCAGGGGAGCAGCCCCAAGACGGGATGCTCGTTCCGTAGGCAGATGCGTAGCCGGAGGCAGGGTCGTCGGCATATTCGCCCCGGGTCGTCGTGTAGCTGGCGGATTCGCTGCCGATCTGCGCGCGGCGGGGAAAGCGGCGTCGGCCGTCCGCGGCGGAGCCCCGGTGGCCGTAATTGTAACCGACGACGTCGACCTGGTCCGCGTAATCGCCTTCATGCCAGCCGTGGTTCATGGCCGCCGCGGTCGGACGGGCGGGGTCGAGCCGCCTCGCTTCGCCCGCCATCCGCTTCAGGATGCGGCTGCCCGTCGCGGTGCCTTCCAGCACCTCTTCGTTCTCCAGGCTCCAGAGGACGATGCAGGGATGATTGCGGTCGCGCAGGATCATGCGCCGCAGGTGGTCCAACCCGCGCGGCGTGCTGTCGAGCTTGCGGTTCTCGTTCATGACGAGCAGCCCCAGCTCGTCGCACAGCGCCAGCAGCTCCGGCGTCGGCGGATGATGGGCGCTGCGGTAGGCGTTGCAGCCCATTTCCTTCAACAGCTTGAGCTTGTAGGCGATCAGGGCATCCGAAAGCGCTACGCCGACCCCGGCAAAATCCTGATGATTGCTCGTGCCGCGGATCAGGTACGGCTTGCCGTTCAACAGGAAGCCGCGCGACGGATCGAAGGCGATGCTGCGCACGCCGAAGACGGTCTCGTAGCGATCGGCGAGCCGGACGTCTACCCGGACATCGTCTCGTGCGGTAAGCAGCTCGACGGGTCCTTCATCCGCATCCGACACAGAATCGGAAGCGCTGGACAATTCCTCG
The DNA here is from genome assembly GCF_059383675.1 of Paenibacillus sp. J22P277. Classification (NCBI taxonomy): domain Bacteria; kingdom Bacillati; phylum Bacillota; class Bacilli; order Caryophanales; family Paenibacillaceae; genus Paenibacillus; species Paenibacillus sp. J22P277. The sequence goes on along the minus strand of NZ_JBXENS010000004.1, from coordinate 375,358 downwards.
ATGATGCTCAGGGCCCTGTATAGATGAGGGTGTTCGGGCGCCCACGGCATCGGTGCTGCCAGCGCCAGCCGCTGATGGACTTCCGTTTCCGAATACGGCGCAATCCCAACCGTCGCGGACTCTGCTTCGGCCAGCGTCTCATCGCCGTCCTTGGCGAGAAGGGAGGTACGAACGCGCACGACCCGGCGAAGGCCGGAATCGTTCCTGACCGTCGTCGCGACGGCCACTTCCGCGGTGCTGCCATCCGCGGCGATCACTGGCGTCGTCACGTAAGTGCCGTACTCCGCTACATGCACGGGATCGGTGCGCTCGAGCCAGAGATGGCGGTAGATGCCGCAGCCCTCGTACCACCAGCCTTCAAGAATCGTCGCGTCGACTTTGACGAGCACGACGTTGTCGCCTTCCGTCCCATAGCGAAGAAGATCGCAAATATCGTAACTGAACGAGGAGGCGCCGCCGAAATGTTCGCCGACCAGATGGCCGTTCAGCCAAACCGCGGAGCTTCCCGTCACGCCGTCGAAGCGAAGCGAGATCCGTTTTCCGAGGTCTTCGGATGGAATAGCGAAGCGCTTGCGGTAATAGCCGATACCAACTTCCAAATAGCCGTGGCTGCCGGAGCGGGAACCGAGGTTCGGGTCGTTGGCGTATTGGCCGTCGATGCCCCAGTCGTGGGGGATACGTACCGATGCCCATTCCGCGGCTTCGGGAATATCGCCGTCTTCGCGGTCGACATAAGCAATCTGCAGCCATTCGCCGTCCTCGCGCGAGCCGCAGTCGGTCAGTCCGCCGGTCATGCCGGCTTTGACGGCATAACGGATCGGAAGCTCGCCGCGCCGGAAATGCCAATCCCCATCGAAAGATTCACGGCTGCGTTGCGATGGCGCGCAGGTTGCAGCTATTTGGTCTAGCCTATCAGTCATGTGGAATCATACCTCCAAGTGAAGTTTTCATCATGTTCTCGTTAGATCAGTGCGACTTTGATGGTATATTTAGCGAAAGACCGCCTCCCGACAACGGGAAGCGGTCTTCGTTACGTCTTGCCTATTCGAGTCTGCTTAAGCGTTTGCCTGAGCCGCTCGCTTATTGTTGCGGATGCGCTGCGAACCATTCGTCAACTTGCTTCTGCATTTCGGCCGTTTGTTTGTCTTCGCCGGCTTTCTTCAGCGCGGCTTTATACTTCGGCAATACCTTCGCCGGATCGACGGCGCCGTTGCTGAGCGCCTTGCCGTATTGCTCGTTGACCGCGAAGAGGTTAACGGATTCCGTCTTGTAGGGCTCGACATTGAAGTTGAAGCCGGCCATCTCGGGACGTTTCGCCGTTTCGTTAAGTTGTTTCGTCTTCTCCCACGTATCGGCCGGTTGACCTTCTTTGAGGTAGCCGATCAGAACGTTGCCGAATACCCAACCTTGGTCGCCTTTGTAGCCGCCGTCTTGGTTGATTTTGATCGTGTTGTCGCCAACGACCGTGTAGTGTTTATCTTTGATGCCGAATGTAAGCAGGTTGAAGAGCGCAGGATCCGTCGATGTCAGTTGCAGGAACTCCAACGCCTTCTCCGGATTCTTGGACGTGTTGCTGATGGAGTTCATCGTTGGTCGAACGCCCGTGAATTCCGGCTCGGAAACGCGTACGTAGACGATATCGTTGTTGCCGAAACGCTTCGCGTCGTCGATTTCGCCGCCCGGTTTCATCGTCGTGTTCCATTCGACGGCGACTTTGCCCGAATTCAACAGGGAGACGAGCGCGTCGTCTTTCATCGTGGCTGCGTCTTTGTAGATGTAGCCGGCTTGATACCATTTACGTACCGTGTTGAGGAAAGTGATTTCTTCCGGTTTATCGAGCGCATTGATGATTTTATGGCTCGGGTCGCCGACTTTGTAGCCCTGAGGCGCGTAACCGAATTCGCGTCCGAAGTCGAACATGTTTCTGGTCGAAGCGATCGGAATGATATCCGGCTCGTTTTCGTGGATCGTTTTCAAAATAGGCTCGATGTCCAATGGCGTCTTGATGTTGCTAAGGTCGAGGTTATACTTATCGACGAAACGCTTCTGGATCGCGAAGCCGTCGGCTTTGGCCGCGATTTGCATGTTCGGCACGCCGTAGATTTTGCCGTCGACCATCGTGTCGTCCCATGCGACTTGCGGAATCGCCGCTTTCAGGTCAGGCGTCTTGCCGAGCAAATCGTTGAGCGGCATCAAAGCGCCTTTGGCTACTTTGTTGTCGTAATCGCCGCCGCCCCAGTTGGATGTCCAGAGGATATCGAAAGCTTCGTTCGCTGCGAGCATGGTGTTGATCTTATCTTTGTAACCGGATTCAAGAACCGGTTTCAGTTTGATCTTGGCGTTGATCTTCGGCTCGATGTAAGCGTTGATCGCGTCTTCGACTTCTTGTTGGTCTGCCGGCATTTCGTAAACGATGTAGTAGTAGCTTAATTCGACCGGCGGTTCTGCCGGCGTAGTCGTATTGTCCGATGTTGCTGCATTCGTGTCCGTATTCGTAGTCGTATCGGTGTTCGTTGCCGCATTTGCGTTGTTTTTCGTGTTGTTCGCTGCGGTGTTTGTAGAATTGTTGTTACTTCCGCAAGCGCTTACGAGAAGCATGATCATTAGGCTGGCCAGCACAACCGGGGCCATGGAACGTTTCCAGACTTTCATGGATGGACCTCCTTGAAATGTTGTTTGTTTGGGAGTGCTCTATTTCAACGCTAATGCCGGCTGTAATGTACTTCTACGTTACCCCCTTTATTCCTGTACGCCGGCAATAACCATGAAAACGATATTCGGGCCGAACTAGCCTTTCAGCGAGCCGACGGTCAAGCCTTTGACGAAGTACTTCTGGAAGAACGGGAAGATGCAGACCATCGGGCCGCCGGCAAGAATCGCCATGGCCATCCGGGCGGACAGCGATGGAAACTTGCTGGTATCCGTGCCGAATTGACTGATGAAGTCGCTGTTGCTGGTCAGGAACTCGAGCTTCTGCATCATGCGGACGAGCAGTAACTGAATCGGAATGAGCTTCTCGTTGTCGATATAGAGCAGCGCCGGGAACCAGGAGTTCCAGAAGCCGAAAGAAAGGAACAGTCCTAATGTCGCAAGTGCCGGAGTCGATAATGGCAAGACGATCGTGAAGAAAATGCGTAATTCCCGAGCGCCGTCGATCTTGGCGGATTCGATAATCTCGAACGGAATCTTGGACATGAAGCCTTTCATGACCATGATATAGAAGGGCGATACGAGACCTGGGAGAATCAGCGCCCAGATCGTATTGTCCAGATGCAAGTATTGTTTGACCAGAATGTAGGACGGAACGAGACCGCCGTTAAACAACATCGTGAAGAAGACGAAGAAGGAAGCCGGCGTGCGATAGCGGAAGTCGCGACGGGCGGTCACGTACCCGAGCATGGCCGTTACGAGCAACGATAGCAGCGTCCCGATGACGGTCGTTAAGATCGTCACTCCGTAAGCGCGGTAGAGAACCAGCGGCGCTTCGAAAACATAGCGGTAAGCTTTGGTCGTAAAATCCATCGGGAGGAGTTGATAACCATGTTCCACGATCGACGATTCTTCCGTGAACGAGATAGAGATAATGAGGACGAAGGGAACGATCATGGCCAAAGTAACGCAGATGAATAAGAGATGCGACAGCAGATTGAAGATCGAGAACGGCTCCCTGCGGGCGCCGGTTGCCCGAATTTTGGCAGGTTTGGCGGTTTTGGCGGCAAGCGATTGCGGCGTTGTATTCATTGCGAGGGAAGCTCCTTTCTAGAACAGCGAGTTCTCATCGTTGATTTTGCGAACGACGTAGTTAGCGATGATGACGAGCACGAGGCCGACAATGGATTGGTAAAGACCGATTGCGGTCGACATGCCGATATCGCCATTCACGCGAAGAGCCCGATAAACGTACGTATCGATAATATCGGTCGTCGGATAGGTCATGCCGCTATCGTTCGGAATGAAGTAATGCAGACCGAAGTCGCCGACGAAAATGTGGCCGATGCTCAGAATGATGAGCACCGTAACGAGATTAGAGAGAAGCGGTAACGTAATCTTCGTCGCCATCTGCCAGCGGGATGCGCCGTCGATCTTGGCGGCTTCGTAGTATTCCTGGTTGATGCCCATAATGCCGGCGAAGTAGACAAGCGTCGAGAAACCAACGTTCTTCCATAAGTAAGCTGAAATGAGAATATATGGCCAAGGGGTTGTCTCCAGGTACCACATATGCGTCGACAGCCCGAGCGTCTCCAGCAATTTGTTAAGGAAACCGTTCTGCGTGTCGAGCAGCGCAAGCGCTACGTAGCTGACGACGACCCAGGAGAGACAATAGGGAATGAACATCGCCGTTTGATGAATGCGCAGCCAGCGTTTGCCCATTTCGTTCATCAATATCGCGAACAGCAGCGCGACGACGGTCGTAAGGATCATATAGGTAAGCCCATAGACGACCGTGTTGCGGGTAATCAGCGTTGCCGTGTCGGATACGAAGAAGAACTTGAAATTGTTAAAACCGACCCAAGGGCTATCCCAGAAACCGAGATCGTAGTGAAAGTCCTTGAAGGCGAGAGCGACCCCGAGCATCGGGACGTAAGCGAAGAGAAGGACGAGCAACGCGCCCGGTAGAAACAGCAGCAGCAACTCCGAGTTCTTCTTCAGGTGAAACCATTGCGATCGTGTATTACTTGGTTTGATCATGCCTTTACCTCCGGGGAATGACTGGACGATGTCCGTGAGGCCATCATGTCACCGGAGCGGCTATGCCGGCAACTGTGCAATCGTTAAGTTCATTCATCGGCGACTGTGATTATTGCGAATGACTGCGGGAATGTCGAAAATGAGAGGATTTGTCGGGGTTCATGAGGCTTTTGTACCAATTCCGGGCAATCGCGCGTGTCAGAATACCGAGCTCCCGATAGATCCTATCGGCACGAAGAAGCCCTGCGGCTATAGTAGCCGCAGGGCTTGGGAAGATTAGACGTCGATCTGGCGGCAAATGAATGGCGAGTCGGATTCGTGCCCGTGAAAGGCTGCTTGTTTGGCGAAATCGCTAGCCGATATTGCTCTTAAGCCGGTATTCTTTCGGCGTGACGCCGTATTTCTTCTTGAAGAGCTTGAAGAACGTGCTTTCGTTGACGTAGCCGACCAACTCCATGATTTCCTTGATGCTGAAGCTTTTCGTTTCCAAATACACGCGCGCGTGGGTGAGCCGCACTTCGTTCAGATACTCCCCGACGGAGACGAGCTCGCTTTGTTTGAAGATGCGGCCGACGTACGCGGAGGTCATCTTCAGCGTTGCCGAGATGCCTTGCAGGCTAAGGTTCATGTCGGCGTACTGATTCTCGATGATATCCTTTATTGCTTCAATAATGGCGACATTCGGTTCCTGTTCGGATCCGCGGCGTTTCTCGTGAATGTCTTGCAACGTCGCGCGGAGCAGCGCGGCTACCTCGGCTATCGTTTCTTGATCCAAAGCTTGCCTGCTCAACGTGCTCAGATCGATCGGCAAAGAGGAGATGCGGTGCTGGTTGATTTCGCGAATCGTCGATTTGATAATCTCGACAAGATGCAGCACGCCGTGGACGATATGGTCGTAATGGCAAGCATGGAGCGGCGCTAGCAATTGGTTGGCGGCCGTTTCCATCGCCGCGAGATCGTTCGTCTTGATCGCTTCGGCGAGCTTCTTCTCGCTGTCGGCCGAGACGGCGTATTCGGTGTGAGCCACGTTCGTGCGGACGAGATCCGGCGTAATGAGCGAACGTTTTCCGAACAAAATCTTGTACAGGGAGTAATGCAGCGCATCCGCGTACAGATTGGATATGGCGTCATGCGACTTCGATATTTCGCTGAACGCAAGGGAGAGCGATAGCTTGTAATACTCCAGAATGATATCTTGGAGCCGGCGCAGATTGTCCGGCAATTCCGCGAGTTCGGCGCCAAGCGCGCCGCCGCTAAGCAACAATACGAGATGGTCGCCGCGAGCATCGATCATCTCGCAAGAGATACGCAGAGGCGAGACTATTTCCCCGGCAATATTCGCGATCGCGAATTCGTAAAGCTTGCGTTCCGTCTCGCTTGAACGGGCCTGAACGACGGCGTAATCGTCGATTTTGACGATCGCGACGAGATAAGGACCTGCAGGATCGATGTGCAGCGCGTATTTCTCGATGCAGGATTCCAACTGATGGCGGCTGAACGAACCGCTTCCGTTCAGGATGCTGCGCAAATAGGATTGCCGCACGATCGTTTGCTGTTTCTCTTTCTCGTCGGTAACCTCGATCAGCTTCTCCGCCATGCGTCCATAAACGCTTCCGACATAGGCCAGTTCATCTCGCGCCGGTACAGGAGAATCGTCGTCCGCGGCTTTAAGCCGGTTAACGCGGGAGAGCAGCGCTTCGATCGGACGGTAGAGCTTGTGGGCCAGGAAGAATGAGGTGACGATGCCGAACAAGAGAAAGCTGATGATGACGATGACGAACGTTTCGCGCATTTTCGAGATCCCGCCTAGCACGGCGTCATAGGGCTGCACGCTGATGACTTTCCATTCCGCGACGCCCATCGTCATGTAGCTGATGATCGATTTTCCTTGGCCGGGGAACTTGTGCGAGAAGAAGCCGATATTCGCAGAAGCTTCCTCGGGATCGCTCCGCATGGTTTGTCGGAGATTATTCAAGTCAGGTAAATTCTTCTCGTCGCCGGACAGAATGAACCCGCCGTTCTTATCCATCAAGAAGATGCTGGATTGATCCGGCGAGGAGAAGCCGTTCACGACCTTCAAGTTGTCGAATACCCATTCCGGCTTCACGTTCAGTACGATGGCGCTTTCGTGGTCGTTCGTGCTGTTGAACGATTCGTAAATAACGACGGAGAAGAAGTCGACGCCGTTCTTGCGGCCGCTGAAGTTCATTGGAATCAATTCCAGCTGGGGAAGCTTCTCGGGCCGTTTCAGCATGGCTTCCAATTTCGGCGTTATATAGCTGTCCTGCATTTCGCTCGCGAGCGGACCGAGTCCGTAAGTATGATCGGTATGACCGTTGTAGACAAGGATGGAATGCAGGAACGATTGCGAATCCATGACGCGATTCAAGAGATTCATGGAATAAATGATATCGATGTCTTCCTGTTCGGAAGTAGACATCAGCGGGGAATAGAAGCGCTCGTCGTTGTAGAGAGACAAGGTCAGGTTATTGACGATGTCTTGCATGAACGTCAAGTTATGATTGATCTGGCTCATGACTTTCGTATTGGCTTCCTTTTGCATCTGCAGCACGCGTTGTTCCGCGCTGTAGTGAAGTATGGCAGAGGAGAGGGAGAGAAGAATGACGAGCAGGACGGTAATGGACAGGAGCATGCGCAGCAAGTACCGTTTGGATTTGTAAAATTGGAGCATTTTCATCTGTGTAAGTTCCCCCTTCGAACGGCTGCTTCACATATAGCAAGCATCGCATAGCGGCGGTCGTAGCGCCACTATGATATTTATGATTTCCTGCGCACGGCGCGCAGGGATTGATGAAATTCACAGCCGGCGCAACAACGTTGAGCAATTGTCGCAGTAGGAGAAGGCGTCTGCGTCTGGCATGCTAGTGCGGAAGGGAGTTGGAACGCGTGGCTGTTGATACGGAGCATGTGGAATATTATGTAAATTTTTCTTTACGTGAGCTTGAAAGGGAGCGGGAAGACAGAGAGGAATCGGATGGATCATCCGATCGTCCATGGCAGGATATCTCATCCGCACAGCGTGCCGTCCGGAAGGTCCGCGCCGGTGGATACGAGGGACCGATCACGGTCTGGTTGGGAGAAGGACGACTCCTGTTGGAGGAACCATTGACGTTCGACGCTCGCGATTCCGGATGCGGCGCTGAAGGAAAAACCGTATATCGAACGTTGCCGGGTGCTTGTCCCGTGCTTGCGGGAGGACGTCGATTAACGGCTTGGGAGGATGCGGGCGACGGTGTCTATCGGTGCCACATCGGGCCAGCGCTGCTGCAGGGCGCGGGCTATACGCTGTTCGAGAACGGCGAACGCGCGCAGGAAGCGAGGAGCCCGAAGCAAGGGTATCATGTGGCAGCAGGCAAATGGTCCGGCGACAGCAGGGAAGGATTCCGGTGCGGGCCTGGCGATCTTCCCGCAATGGCTAATCCCGTATCCGGAGGACTGAAAGTATTCATATGGCCGGGCGAAGGGGAATGGAACTGGTTCACCGAACTGAAGCCGACAATCGCGGTTGACCAGGAGAACGGCACGATCGCGTTCCGAGATCCATCTCCGTGGGGAATCGACGCGGGTTCGCGTTATCGGCTGCAAGGCGCTCGCGAACTGTTGACCGAACCAGGCGAATTCTATCGTGACGAGCAAGCTGGTTACGTTTACTATATGCCGCGCACGCTGCCGATCAAGGAGCAGGAGATTGTACTGCCTCTGATGAAGAGCGTGCTAGTCGTCGATGGCGGCAATAGCATTGTGCATGACTTGGAGTTCCATGGGTTGACGGTCGAAATGTCGGACTTCTTGCCCTCGTATCGGATGCCCGATAGCAATTGCGAGCGCGAAGATGCCCGCGAAGCACTGGTGCGCGTGTCGGGCGCGGAGCGAATCGTGATCGCCGATTGCATCTTGCGCAACGCAGGATTGAGCGGCGTTCTTCTCGATCGGCATTGCCGGAAGATAACGCTCGAGAACAACGTCATCGAGCACATCGGCTTCAACGGCATCTATGCCATCGGCATGGCGCCCGGCGAAGGCGATTTTGCGGATCCGGCCGCTTCCGATATCAATAACGGTCATGTGATTAGCGGCAATACGATTCGGGACGGAGGGGAGTTGATCGGTCATGGTTCCGGCGTTCAGCTCTACCAGAGCGGCGGTTGCGCCATTACGCGCAATGCGATTTCAAGGATGCCTCGCTATGGCATCTCGCTCAAGGGGCAACGCCATAACGCGATGCAACCGGCGTATTACGGAACCGAGGTAACGTGGGACAATCATTGGGACTTTCTGCATGCGAGAAACAACCGAATCGCGGGGAACGATATTTCGGACGTGATGCGCGACAGCCAAGACGGCGGCATGTTCGAAGCTTGGGGAGCGGGGCTTGGCAATTCGCTCGTCGGCAACCGGTTCCACGACAGCGGCATTTATTTCTCCGTTGGCTACGGCATTTATCTGGACGACGCCGCGGACGGGTTTCTGGTGTCCCGTAACGTGGTGCATGATTTGTTCGGCGCCGGCAAAGGCTCGCTCTGGTTCGTGGTCTTCGCCAAGGGAGTCGGCAACGTCGTCGAGAACAACCTGTTCTTCCGGAACGGGGCCAAGGCGGCCATCGGCACGCAGGAGATGGCCGGCGAGCCGAATCGCGACATAACGGTGCTCCGCAACGCCGTCATCGACTCCGGCGAGCAGCTGTACCACTTCATTAATTGGGACGATGCGCGGTTGAAGGAAGCGGACGGTAACCTGTTCTGGCGCTCGGACGGCGCGGCGCCGACGGTCACGGGCTTCCGCGGCGGGGACACGTACGGGAAGCATCCGATTCCGTGGGAAGCGTGGCGGGCGTTCCTCGGCGGACGGTTCGACGCCCGCACCGTCGTCACGGCGCAGCCGCTGCTGGACGAGATCGCGCCGGGGCGATTCCGGTTCCGCCCGGATTCGCCGGTGTGGGGACTGGGCTGGCAGGCGCTGGAGGAGGGAGAATAGGCAGCCGATGCCGCATTCAGGGAAGGGCCTTGGTGCCGCGGCGATCGCGGCAGGCGGGAGCCTTGTCGGCCTCTCCGAACGCAAGCAATAAATACCGTCCCGTCGCCAGCGTACTGCATCTGACGAGCAACGCCGCATATTGCTGGGGCTTCCGGCTTTCTCCACGACGACGTCGAGCGTGTCGGTTGCGCCTCCGGCGCCAATGAAGCGCGCAGCGAACGGCGCACGAAAAAGGCCATTCAGGACGGGACCTGAATGGCCTTTTTCGGCGAATGCGGGCTTGCGCTTATCCCGCCAAGCCGGACAGCGCGGCGTAATCCTCGTCGCTGAGCGCGATGCCGGCCGCGGCGATGTTTTCCTCGACATGCGCCACGCTCGATGTTCCCGGAATCGGAAGCATCGCGGGAGAACGCTGCAGCAGCCAAGCCAGCGCGATCTGCGACGGCTGGGCATCGTTCTTCTTCGCGATGGCGTCGAGCGGACCGCCTTCCTTGGCAAGCGCGCCCGTCGCGAGCGGGAACCAGGGAATGAACGCGATATCGTTCGCTTCCGCGTAGTTCAGGACATCCTCGGAGTCGCGCTTCGACAGGTTGTACAAATTTTGCACGGACGCGATCTTCGCGATGGCGCCGGCGGCTTTCAGCTCCTCGACGCTGACCTGGCTCAGCCCGATATGGCGGATCTTGCCTTCCTGCTGCAGCAGGGCAAGCTCGCCGATCTGCTCTTCGAGCGGCACCTTCGGATCGATGCGGTGCAGCTGCATGAGATCGATGCGCTCCAAGCCCAGATGGCGCAGGCTCAGCTCCGTCTGTTGGCGCAAATATTCCGGACGGCCGACGGGCCGCCAGTCGCCCGGGCCGGAGCGGGTAAAACCGGCCTTCGTCGCGATGACAAGGTCTTTCTTATAGGGATGGAGCGCTTTGCGCAGCAGCAGATCCGCGGTGAACGGGCCGTAAGCATCGGCCGTATCGATGAAGTTGACGCCGAGCTCGGCGGCCCGCTGCAACACGCGAACGGCTTCCTCGGGATCTTTCGGATCGCCCCATACGCCGGGGCCGGTCAGCTGCATGGTGCCGTAGCCAAGCCGATTGACTTGAAGATCGCCGCCGATCGCGTAGGTGCCCGAAGCGGCTGCGGTTTGTTGCGGGGTTGTCATCGTGAATACCTCCGATACGAAAATGTATTGATGAGATTGCAAGGCGGTGAACTGTCCGGTAGGTGCCGGTGCCAAGATTGTAGATCAGCAAGGAAACAATTGCAAATCGCGCGGCGAGGAGCAAGGGCTTGTACTGCTGCGCGGATTCCGCGGGCAAGCGGCCCATCTTCGCGGCGCGGTTATTGCTTGGCACCGGCAACGTCTTCGCTTGCGCGGCTTCTCGGGACGACGGCCTCGGACACTCAGCTCGCTTTCCGCCGCAACAAAAAGCCCGGCACCGTCGGTGCCGGACTTTTCGCTTGGTAGATGCTGCTGCGTCTTGGATTAGATCCGCTGCCACGTATCCTGTCGGCTGCATGCGGGAGTGCGGGTTATCAACGTTTTTTGGACCGTTTTTTGGAGGATGTTTTGGAAGACGTTTTAGCGCGTTTGCTGGAAACGCGGACCATGACGTCTTTTTCGGAGTATACGCAGGATTTGTGATATACCGGGCAGCAGTGATGTTGTTTGACGACCTCTATCGGCTGGATGACGTTGACCAATTGAGGATGGTAGTAGTTTTCATATAAAGTGACCGGCGGATCGTATACGGTTTGCGTAGGGCAGTCCGGGCAGAAATTGGCGTCTGCCGCACCCATGACGTTAGTTGGGTTATAAGGATTCATATAACTCATCTTGTTCATCTCCTCTCTTTCGCTCGATTCCATACATTGTATGTCGAGAGAATTGGAGTTGTCTGTATGGATGCCATGGAAGGACAATGGCCTTCCGGTACGGATGCCGGGTCATGACGAATGCCGGAGATGTTGCCGGCTGCGGCTGCCGAACGGGCGTCAGAGCCGTTTGCTCCGCCGCCACTCGCTCGGCGCCGAGCCGAAACGCCGTTTGAACGAACGGCTGAAATAATGGATGCTCTGAAAGCCGCAAGCCTGCGAGACCTGCTGGACGGTCATCTCCGAGCGCAGCAGATACTCCGAGGCGGCATTCAGCCGCAGCTCGTTCAGATAGCCGAACGGCGTCTTGCCGGTGTGCTGCCGGAACAGCCTTACGAGGTAGGAAGGATTGTAATGGGTATAATCGGCGATGGTTTGCAGCGTGATCGGCTGGGGAAAGACGGATTCCAGGAAACGCAGCGCTTCCGTCACGAGAACCTCGCTCGAGGAGCGCGACGGAGCGGGCCGCGCGGCCGCGGCGATGCCGTCGATCAGCAAGAGCAGCTTGCGCAGGTCCGAGACCAGCGCCTCGAGGAAATTGTCCCAGGGCAGCGCGTGCTCCGTCCGAATCAACGCGTCGGCCGCTTCAAGCGCCGCCCGCAGCGCGGGGTACGGGCCGGACGTCCAGTCGATGCCGCCTTGAAGCCCGTTCCATTCGTAGATGACGTCCACGCCCGGAAGCGGGTCGCCGTCGCCGGCATGGAATTCCGCGAACCAATAGCGCAGCGCATGCGAGCGCTGAACAAGCGCGTGCGGCGTATTCGGCAGCAGGACGAACAAGGCCGTGCCGTTGGCCCGGTAGGTCACGCCGGACCATTCCAGATCCGCTTCGCCTTCCAGGACGCACAGCAGCTCGCAGTACGGATGAACGCCCCCCGCGCGTCCGCCGGCGCCTCCGGCGTTCTCGGCAAAACCGTGTTTTCTGAGCAGCATGGTCTTCACGCTCCCGCACAATGTCAATTCTGTGCAAATGATACTACGGCGGCCGGGCTGCGTATATAGCGAAATCATTGGCCCTGCGGAAATCATGGCAACGAAGTGCAAAGACGATTCAACATGAAAACGCTTATTCTTAGCCTAAAGCCGCCGGCAAGCGAACGGCGGAAGCCGAGGAGATGAACGGATGATGAAAGCATTGCAAATTCATGGCGCCGGCGCGTACGAGATCGTCGAAATTCCCGTGCCGGAGTTGAAAGACGACCAGGTCCTGGTCCGGATCACGCTAGTATCGACCTGTCCCCGATGGGACCTCAGCATGCTCGGCGGCTACGATATGTTCGATGCGACCCGGCCGCCGGATTATCCGCTGCCGCCGGGCTTTCCCGGGCACGAGGCGGTCGGCGTCGTCGAAGCGGTCGGCTCGAGCGTGACGGGCTTCGCGCCGGGAGACCGGGTCGCGGCGTTGGAGCATCTGTCTCCGGGCCAAGGCGCCTACGCGCAGTATATGGCTTATCGGGAGCGGGACCTGCTGAAGCTGCCGGATGCCGTGTCCGATAAGAAGGCCGTCTCGTCCGAGCTGTTGAAATGCGTCCTGTACGGACTGGACCAGTTCAAGGATCTGCAGGGTAAAACGATGCTGGTCGCAGGGCTCGGCCCCGCCGGAATTCTGGCGATGCAGCTGGCGTCGCTATGGGGCGCGAAGGTGACGGCCATCGACGTCAACGCCGAACGGGTAGATACGGTTCGGGCGCTCGGCATCGGCGAAGCCGTGCCGGCGGAGAGTCTCGGGGAGCGGACGTTCGACCTCGGCTACGATTGCGTGGGCGCGGCGGCATCCGTGCAGAACGTGCTGGATCGGACGAACGAGCATGTCGTCGTCTTCGGCGTGCTCCGCGGCAGCGTGACCTACAAGGACGAGCTTTGGTTCAAGGGCGTCACCCTGGAATCGTACAAATACCGCCAGGTCGACGAGCGCTGCCGCCGCCTGCTGCTGGATGCGCTGAGCCGGCCTTCGTTCAATACGGAGATCCTGCAGACGCGGCAGATGTCGTTCAAGGATTACGCGGCGGCGGTCGCGCTGCTCAAAGCGCAGCAGGCGGTGAAAATTTGTTTCAATCCGCAGGAAGCGTTCGAATAACGATCGCATTAAGAGGAGGAGAGCAGCGATGAAAGCGGAAGCGGTCGTATTTGGAAATCGGTTGCAGGCAGCCTTCAGGCAGGTAGAGGTGCCGGAACCCCGCGAGCAGGACGTGGTCATCGAAGTGGACTATTCATGGATCAGCATCGGCACGGAATCTTCCTTCTTCCGCGGCGAACGCATATCGGGCGAGGTGCCTTACCGGCCCGGCGATCCGTGGCCTTTCCCGCAGGTGGCGGGCTACCAGAAGGTCGGCCGCGCGGTGAAGGTCGGCAGCGCCGTCGCGCATGTCAAGCCGGGGGACCGGGTATTCGCCACGGTGAGCCGGATCGAAGGGATGTTCTTCGGTTTCGGGGGGCATGTCAACCCGGCCGTCACGGACGGAAGCCAGGTGTGGAAGCTGCCGGAAGCGGACGTGCCGGACATCGCGTATTCGGGCGCCGTGCTGACGCAGGTCGGCTATAACTGCGGCATCCGGCCGCCTGTGGCGCCGGGCGGCATCGCCGTCGTCGTCGGCGACGGGCTGGTCGGACAATGGGCGGCGCAAACGCTGCACTTGCGCGGCGCGTCCGTGTACATGTTGGGCCGCCGGGAAGAGCGGCTTCGGCTCGCGGAGGCCGGCGGCTACGCGATTCCGCTGAACGGCCGCCTCTCCGACCCGGCGGCGACGCTGCGCGAAGTCGGCGCAGCCGTCGAGATCGTCGTCGATACGGTCGGCAGCCTCGAGACGTTCCGGTCGCTCCAGCCGCTGATGAAACGCGACAGCCATTTGGTCTCGGCGGGCTACCTCGGCGAGAACGGGACCGTCGACATCCAGACGCTGCGCGAGCAGGAAATCACGCTGCACGCGCCTTCCGGCTGGACGAAGCCGCGCATGGACGAGACGATCCGCGGCATCGCCGAAGGCTGGCTGCGGACGGAGCCGCTCATAACCCACCGCTTTGCGGCGCGCGAGGCCGCGAAAGCGTGGGAACTGATCACCGCGCCGGGAAGTCCGTGTTTGGGCGTCGTGCTGGAATGGGGGTCGTCATGAAACGCGTTGCCGGAAGATCAAGCTTATCGAACGTTTCGATGCACCGATAGAAAAGACCGATTAGACGATAACGTGCGCAGCCTGTAGGATATCCTTAAAATCCAACGAAATTAATCGGATTTTAACGGAGGCTGACTGGAATGCCGGAAGCCGGGAGCGCTCAAGCGCAATCGCTTGGAGCCCGGCTTTTTGGCATGCAGGGCGGCGAGAGCTTTCGCGTTACTCGGCTCGGGAGAGGCGGCGCGTCGGCACCTTCTGCATCGACCGCAGCCCGATAACGTCGGGCGGCATCTGCAGGCGGACGCCGAAGCTTCGCGCGATTCGTGTCGGAAGCCGCGCAGCGGTATAATCAGTTGAGGACAACGAAGAAGAAGAGGTGAAACCGATGACTGAACGAATCAGATTGGCAACGGAGGCGGACGCGGAACGACTGCTTGCGATTACTTACGATGCGTACGAGACGATTCGCGAACTGGAGCTGCATTGGCCGGCGGCCAACGCGGACTTGGCGTTGATCGAGGATAACGTGCGCAAGAACGACTGCTTCGTGCTTGAAGTCGACGGCGACGTTCGAGCGACGGTGACGCTTTCCAAGGGAACCGAGTTGAAACATTTGACCGATTGGCCGTTCCTGAAATGGTTCGCCGTCGATCCCGCATTCCAAGGGCAGGGGCTTGGAGGAAAGCTGCTGGACTGGGTGGAACGGACGGTCGCGGAGCAAACGGGCGCACCAGGCGTGACGCTCGCCACGGCCGAGAAACATCCTTGGCTGCTGCCGATGTACGAGCGAAGGGGGTATGAGCGGTTCCACTCCTTCGATCCCGGGAACGGGGACGGGATGATGCACGTGCTGCGCAAGACGGTCATGCCGGATCTTAACCAAGCGCAGTCGGATGGACATGAAGCAGGGCAGAGGGCCGAAAGGTAAGCCAGGCGCCGATCGGATCGGAAGGCGGCGGACAGCGGCACAAACGCCGCGTTCGGTCTGAACAAGGACCCGCACATTGCCGGTTAAAGCCGGTGGACGAGCGATGATACGAGCACGATAGCAATCGGAAGGATGCCCGCGGGAGCATCCTTTTTTGTCGTTTGTACGGTTCGAGCGGCTGCAAAGGGTTGCTGATACGGGAGGCCGGCGAGCGCCGTACCCACGACGGGCGACAGGCGCCGCCTCCGGCAGTCGTGCCATTGCGGCGAAAGGATGAGCCGGATCGCGGGCGAAAGGGACGAATAGCATGTTCAAACATGCCATATCTTGGTTATAATAGAGGGAAAAACAGGTCGGCGGGGGAAAAGGAGGACGCATGATGAAGTGGATCGTTCGAGTCGCGCTGATCGCCGCGGTTATTTTCGTCGGGCTGGGTTCCGAGGATCACCATATCAGCGTGGCGTCCTCCGAGCAGACGCTGGACCAGCTCAGCGCGTCGATATTCGCGCAGCTGGAGCAGCGCAAGACCGAGATCAGCTTCGACTACGTCGGAGACCGCAAGGAACTGTCGGCGAATATCGGCGAGCTGCTCAAGCAAATTTTCGCCAGGGACGATTACGTGGCGTATAACGTGGACGCTTATCTATATACGATTCGCACGTGGAGCGCGGCGGCCAAAATCAAATTGACGGTCACTTACCGCGAAACCGCGGACGAGACGGCGCTGGTAGACGCGAAGCTGAGTCAAGTGCTGCCGGCGATCCTCGAAGACGCCGGAGACGAGCGTAGCCGGGTGCGCGCCATTCACGACTGGATCGTCACGCATGTCGCGTACGATACGACGCTGCAGCATTACACCGCCTACGACGCATTGACGACCGGCAGCACGGTCTGCCAAGGCTATTCGCTGCTGGCGTACCGCATGCTGAAGCTCGCGGGCTTCGAGACGCGGATCGTGGAGGGCAGCGCGGGTTCGGGCAGCCATGTCTGGAATCTCGTGAAGGTGGACGGCCGCTGGCTCCATATGGACGCGACATGGGACGATCCCGTGCCAGACCGTCCGGGAATCGCGAGCTACGCGTATTTTCTGAAGACGGATGCGCAGATGAGACAGGATCATGCATGGACGAAAAGCTATCCGGCAGCGGGTTAAGCCGATTGCGCAAGGTTGCGGGCAACGGGCCGCAAAGGCGAAGCGGCGCGGACGGGGGATCGGCCGAAGGCAATCCAGCGGCGATTAACGACGGCCGTCGCGCGAACCGGAGATCATCCTGGCAGCGGCGGGTCGTCAGGCGGCTGCGCTGCGCCGTCGGCAGTTGCCCGCCGGTACTCGCCCGGCGTCATGCCGAACCGGCGCCGGAATAGCGTGCGGAAATGCTTGCCGTCGGCGAAGCCGCATTCCAGCGCGGCGTCCCGGATCGACAGCTCGCCGGAGCGGAGCAGAAGGCTGCTTCGCTCCAACCGGTACGCGTTGACGAAACCGGCGAAGCTGTCGTTCGCGTGGCTCCGGAACAGGCGGTTCAGCGTGCTGCGACTGATGCCGAGCTTCGCGGCGGCGGCGTCCAGATTGATTTTATCGCGGTGATGCAGGTGGACGTATTCGACGGCCTCCTGCAGGAGCCGCGTTTTTTTTCGGCTGCCGTAATGTCGGTCTTCGGCCTGTTCGCCTTGGCGGCCCAATTCCGCGAGGAGCGCGAGCAGGTATCCCCTCAGCTTGGTCAGGTAGGCCGGTTTTTTCTCCCCGTATTCCCGCAGCATGGCCCCCATGAGGTAGTCGATCTCCATCCCGTCGCTGGCGAAGTATTTCCGGTCGGACAGCAGGG
Source organism: Paenibacillus sp. J22P277 (assembly GCF_059383675.1). Taxonomy (NCBI): domain Bacteria; kingdom Bacillati; phylum Bacillota; class Bacilli; order Caryophanales; family Paenibacillaceae; genus Paenibacillus; species Paenibacillus sp. J22P277. The sequence goes on along the minus strand of NZ_JBXENS010000004.1, from coordinate 357,944 downwards.
AGCGCACGTCGTAATCGATGAATTCGGGCAGAAACATGCAGTCGATCCATTCGAAAAACGGCGTGATCGGCTCGAACGAATGCGTATCCCCGGCCTGGATGACGAACGCGTCCCCGGCTCCGGCGCGAAAGGACTTGTCGTTCAGCCTATGCACCGCTTTGCCGGAACGGATATAGAGCAGCTCCACGAAGTCGTGTCCATGCTTTCCGACGGAGCGGTAAATCCCGTTATTCAGCAAATGGATGCGAATCCGCTCTTCCGAACGAATGAGCTGCGCGTGCGTGAACCGTCTTTCCGTTTTCATGCGACCACCTCCGGCAACGGGAGCCGATTCACCCCGAATATGAGTCGATAACCCCTCTACTACTCGTTTTATCTCCCTATAATGAGAATGTCAAGCGCTTTCATATACGGATGCGGAAGGATGTGCACGATGGAACATCGGCATGCATGGACGGCACGATGGATATGGCCGGAAAATCGCGGCGAAACGGGGCGCGCGCAGCGCAGAACGCTGTTCCGCAAGACATTCGACAGCAAGGGAGCCGAGGAAGAGATAACGATCGAAGTGACGGCCGACAGCAAATACCGCCTGTACGTGAACGGGACCTTCGTACTGCGCGGGCCATGCAAAGGCGACGATTGGAGCCACTACTACGATACGGTCGATCTGACGCCATACCTCCGGAAAGGGCGGAACGTCATCGCGGCGGAGGTCGTGCATTACCCGAGCCTGTTGACCGGCGGGGCATCGGACGGCGGCCCGCTGTCGGAATGGCGCTCGGATGCCGGCGGATTCTGGCTGCAGGGCGCCCGCAAGGGAGAGAACGGAGCGGTACTGGAGCAGCTGGACACCGACGGCTCTTGGCGGCTCCTTCCATGCGAAGCGGTTATCGTTCAGAAAGAGACGCATACGCTGTTCGTCGGCGGGACGGAGGAGGTGCAGGGCGGACTTGTCCCGGCCGGCTGGCGCGAAGCGGATTACGACGACTCGGCGTGGCCCGTCTGCGCCAAGCCGCTGGAGGCGCTCGACCGGCTCTACGGCCAGCTTCTTCCGTGGCAGCTGAAGCCGCGGCCGATCCCGCCGATGCGCGAGACTGATCGCGAGTTCAACCGGGTGATGCGCGCGTCCGGCATTGAAGGGGCGGCGAGTGCCGACGTGATTGCCTTGAAGCCGAATGCCGACGCGAACGCGAAGCCGAATGACGTCAGCGGCTTGTTTCCGCTTGAGCTGAAGGCGGGAGAATCCGCCTGGCTGGAGCTGGACGCCGGCGCGCTCACGACCGGCTATCCGCAGCTGCAGGTTTGGGGCGGAGGCGCCGGGCGCGTGGAGCTGCTTTACGCCGAAGCTTACGAATACGGGGAACAACGACATAACGGAGGCAATCGGAAAGCCGTCCGCGACGATCCGGAAGGCAAGGCGCTGCATGGCAACGCCGATCGTTATTCGCCGGCAGGCTGGGGCAGCCCCGGGGCGCCGGAAATCTACGAGCCTATGGGGAGGCGCGCGTTCCGTTTCGTCCGGCTCGGCATCCATGCAGGCGACGAACCGCTTACGCTCGCGCGGCTGGGCTGGCGCGAGACCGGGTATCCGCTGCGGGAAACCGGCTTCGTCCGGAGCTCCGATCCGCAATCGGAGGCCATGTGGCGGATCAGCCTGAACACGCTGCAAAACTGCATGCAGGATACGTTCGAGGATACGCCGTACTACGAGCAGATGCAGTATATCATGGACGCCAAATCGCAGGCGCTGTTCGCTTACTCGGTCGGCGGAGACGACCGGCTGGGCCGCAAGACGATTCATGATTTTCACAGCTCGCTGCTCCCGTCGGGCATGCTGCAGAGCCGGTACCCGTCCGTATCGCGGCAGGTTATCCCGGGCTTCGCGCTGTTTTGGGTGCAGATGGTCCGCGATCATTACGCGCATTTCGGCGACGGTGCGCTGGTGCGCCGGTATTTGCCGACCGTCGACGCGGTGCTGGGCTGGTTCGAGCGTTTGACGGAGGACGGACTCGTCGGTTATATTCCCGAGCCTTATTGGGCCTTCGTCGACTGGGTGGATACGTGGCAATCGACCGCCGGCGCTCCTACGGCGAGGTTATCCGGCGCGCTTACCGTATACAACCTGATGTATGCGGCTTCCCTGATCCAAGGCGCCGAGCTGAACGAGGCGGCGGGCCGCCGGGACACGGCGGCCGAATACCGCGCGCGGGCGCAATCCGTGAACCAAGCGGTTCGCGCCGCTTGCTACGACCAAGACAGCGGGCTGTTCCGCGACGGACCGTCCGTGCCGATGTTCAGCCAGCACGCGCAGATCTGGGCGGTGCTTGCCGGAGCGGCGGAAGGCGCGGAAGCGACGGGCTTAATGGAGCGGATGCTGGCCCGCCGGGATCTGGCGCGAGCGTCCTTTTCCATGAGCCATTTCCTGTTCCGAGCGCTGGCGATGACCGGGCTTTACGGCCGCACGGCGGAATTGTGGCAGCCCTGGAAAGATCAGATTGCGCTTGGCCTTACCGCGTGGGTCGAGGATCCCGTCCAGCAGCGCAGCGACTGTCATGGCTGGAGCGCGCTGCCGCTGTACGAGTACCCGGCCGAAACGCTCGGGGTACAGCCGGAGAAGCCGGGTTTCGCAGCGATCCGCATCGCGCCGAAGCCCGCCGGGCAGGAATGGGCGGAAGGCGTCGTCCCGACGCGCCAAGGCGAGGTCCGCGTGCGGTGGGACATCAAGGACGGCCGCTTCGAGCTGCGGGCGAGCGTTCCGGCAGGCGTCCCGGCCGTTGTCGCGCTGCCGAACGGTACCGTGCATGAATTCGCCCAAACGGATATCGCGGCGTCGTGCCCGCTGGACGCGACCGTTGGATGATTGGAGCGGACGCGGCAGGGCTGGACGACGCTTGTTCGCGCGCCGGGTCTCGACCTTGTTGGCTGAACCGCGCCGGTGCACGACCCTTTTACGCCTGATTTTGCTGGGCTGCTAGGCCGAATGTCAGCTTGAAACAGGATGTTAAAAACGAACAAGGCCTCTGCTTCCGCCTAATTGCGGAAATGGAGGCCTTGTTCGTTGGAAGGGCTTAGCCGTTCCTGCGAGCGGCATAGTCGCTGAATCTGCCGCGTGCATCACTGATGTGAGCAAAGACGGCTATCTGCCGTGCGTGCGGCGTAAATGCGTATCAGTTGCAAACTTTGTTGCGCATACCGTTATTGCGCGTATAGACGGCTCTTCTGCCGAGCATGAAGCGTGTACGCGTATCGGCGAGAACCCAGCCAAGCGCGCTGATTACGCTTAACGGGCCAATCGCCGCAGGCGCTACTCCCCGCCCTCGCGGCTGCGGGTCATCTGCTGCCAGACGGAGCCGGCGGCTTCCTCCCCGCGCTGGATGCGCTCCAGCGCGATGCGCGCCTGCAGGCTGACCTCGTATTCCGGGTCGGCCGCGGCTTGCTCGAGCGCCGCGACGGCGGTGTCGTCGCCCGCCTCGTAGAGGAAGCGCGCCGCGCGCCAGCGGACCAGCTTGTTGCGGTCCGCCAGCGCTTGAATCATCGGACCGATCGCGGCAGGGTCGCCGAGATCGGACAGCGTGTCGCAGGCGGTGCGGCGGACGGATGCCGACGCGTCGCGCAGCGCGGCGAACAGCAGCGGCATCGCCTCGGGCAGGCGCAGCTCGCCGAGGTACACGACGGCCAGCCGCCGAATGGAGGCGTTATCGTCGGCGATGGCCTTCGCGAGCGACGGCAGCATCGCCGGCTCGGGCGCCGTGCGGTCGAGCGCTTCGTAGCGGACCGACCAGTCGGGGTCCGCCATCCGCTCCGCGAGCTGCTCCGCGGTCAGCGGCGCGGGCCGCACGACGGGCGCCGCCGCGGCTTCGCCTTCCCCGGCGGCGCCGAGCGCGAGCGCCGCCTCGACGAGGGCCTCCAGCCGCTCCTGCGGGTAGGCGGCTTCCAGCTCGCGCACGAGCTCCGCCGCGATCTCCTCCGGCTCGCCGTAGCGGACGCCGAGCTCCTCCAGCTTCCGCTCGCGGATCATCGAAGCGGCGGCCGCGCGGGTGACCGCCTCCGTGAAGGCCGCGGGCATCGCGGCGCGCGACTCGCCGCCCGGCGTGCGCACGCGCACCTGCATCGGGATGCCCCGATACAGCTGCACGAACGCGTGCGCCTCGCCGAAAGCCTCGGCGGCGCCCGGCCCGGGGCCGTCGCCCCCGGCGGCGCCGGCTTCATCGCTTTGCAGCAGCTGCCGCGCCGCGGTCAGGATGCGCTCCCAGTCCGCCCCCGGCTTCCGGTCGAGCGCGATGAAATCCGCCGTGCGGAACAAGCCGCGCACGCCATCGATGGCCAGCAGGCCGCGCAAGGGCTCCGGCGCGCCGGCCGCATCGCCCGGCGCGTAGCTGATGCGCTGCCCGGGCGCGAGTTTATCGTCAACGTTCAATTTCATCGTATTTGGACTTGGCGTCGGTTCAATGCCGATCAATTTCATTTCGTTTCGCCTCCGGTTCCCCGTCATTCGTACGTTAACAGTGTAAACCATCCGGCCCGCTAATCTCAAACCGCAGGTTTCCCGGCGGCGGGACGATCCTTTCGTTTTCTTCGGCGTACCCCCGTTTCCTTCGCCGCGCGGGCGCAGGATTCGCTTTCCGTTCACAAAACGCCCGGTTTCCGCCGCCTTCGGGGTTTGATTAATGGAATTAACCTTGGTATCTTTGAGAGAAAGAGAGCGGTCCGGCGTGCGCCCGAGGCAGTTCAAGCGGCAGCGAAGCGCGCCAGGACGCGGGGAGTCGATCGACAGCAGACGTTGAAAGCAGACGGTAGAAAGCAGACGATAGAAACGGGAGATGTGAGACATGCGCTACACGAATTTGAATCCGGCCGCCGTGCCCAAGACGTTCCGGGAAGTCCGGCAGTGGCGAAGGGCCCGTTCCGGCCGTATGAAGCTGAAGGATTATTCGTATAAAGTACCGGTGGTCGCCCCCGACCTGGCATTCCTGCACGGCAACGCGGGCGAGCCGACGCTGACCTGGATCGGCCATTCAACGTTCCTCATCCAGCTAGCCGGACTCAACATCGTCACCGATCCGATCTGGGCGGAAAAGCTGGCACACCATACGCGGCTCGTGCCGCCGGGGCTGGCGATCGCGGACGTCCCCCCGATCGACGTCATCCTGATCTCGCATTCGCATTACGACCACTTGAATATCGCGTCGCTGAAGAGACTGACGGGCAGCAAGATGCTTATCGTGCCTATCGGACTCGCCGACAAGCTGCGGCGCAAGGGCTTCTCCTCCATCATCGAGCTCGATTGGTGGCAGTCGTCGGTCATCCGCGGCGTGACCTTTACGTTCGTGCCGGCGCAGCATTGGACCAGGCGGACGCTCACGGATACGAATTCATCCCGCTGGGGCGGGTTCGTCCTGGAGCGGAATAACGAGCCGACGGTCTATTTCGCGGGCGACAGCGGGTACTTCGACGGGTTCAAGCAAATCGGCCAGCGGTTCGCGGATATCGACGTGGCGCTCATGCCGATCGGCGCGTACGATCCGGAATGGTTCATGGGCCCGCAGCACGTCACGCCGGAAGAAGCGCTTCAGGCGTTCCGCGATACGGGCGCGCGCCGGTTCGTGCCGATGCATTACGGCTCCTACAAGCTCGCCGACGACACGCCGCGCGAGGCGCTCGACCGGCTGGAAGCCGAGATTCGCCGCCTGCGGCTCAAGCCCGGGACGGTGCGCGTGCTTCCCCACGGCGAGACATGGCGGATAAACAAGGAAGTCAAGCATTAATAGGCGCTTCTATGCTATAATGGAGTGATGATTAAGATTTTTTAGCGAAGGACGGGATACCTGAACATGATCAGTACAAGCGGCATCACGCTTCGATACGGCAAGCGTGCGCTATTCGAAGATGTTAATATTAAATTCAATCCGGGCAACTGCTACGGCCTGATCGGCGCGAACGGCGCGGGCAAGTCCACGTTTCTGAAGATTTTGTCCGGCGAGGTGGAGCAAACGCACGGCGAAGTGCATATTACGCCGGGCGAGCGCCTCGCGGTATTGAATCAGAACCATTACGAGTACGACGATTTCCTCGTGCTCGAGACGGTCATCATGGGCCACAAGAAGCTCTACGAAGTGATGAAAGAGAAAGACGCGATCTACGCCAAAGCGGAATTCACCGACGAGGACGGCATGCGCGCGGGCGAGCTGGAAGCGGAATTCGCCGACATGAACGGCTGGGAAGCGGAGTCCGAAGCAGCAGGCATGCTGAACGGCCTCGGCATTCCTCCGGAGCTGCACGATAAGAAAATGTCGGAGCTGTCCGGCAACGAGAAAGTCCGCGTCCTGCTGGCGCAAGCGTTGTTCGGCAATCCGCAGATCCTGCTGCTCGATGAGCCTACCAACCATCTCGACATGCAGTCGATCGAATGGCTCGAGAACTTCCTCGGCGGCTACGAAGGCACCGTTATCGTCGTATCCCATGACCGGCATTTCCTGAACCAGGTGTGCACGCATATCGCGGATATCGATTTCGGCAAGATCCAGATGTACGTCGGCAACTACGACTTCTGGTACGAATCCAGCCAGCTGGCGCTTACGCTCATGCGCGACGCCAACAAGAAGAAGGAAGACAAGATCAAGGAGCTGCAGGCGTTCATCCAGCGCTTCAGCGCCAACAAATCCAAATCCAAGCAGGCGACTTCGCGGAAGAAGCTGCTCGATAAAATCTCGCTCGACGACATTCGTCCGTCGAACCGCAAATACCCGTTCATCAACTTCAAGCCGGAACGCGAGGCGGGCAAGCAATTGCTCCTGACGGATGGCTTGACGAAGTCGATCGACGGGGCGAAGCTGATCGACAATATGACGATCGCGATCAACAAAGGCGACAAAATCGCGCTCGTCGGACCGAACACGCTGCCGAAGACGATCCTGTTCCAATTGTTGACGGGCGAGCTGGAAGCCGACGCGGGCACGTACCAATGGGGCGTAACGACGACGCAGGCGTATTTCCCGAAGGACAACGCGCAATATTTCGACGGCGTGGAGATGAACCTGGTCGACTGGCTGCGCCAATATTCCAAGGATCAGGATGAGAGCTTCATTCGCGGCTTCCTGGGCCGGATGCTCTTCTCCGGCGACGAAGCGCTGAAGAAAGCGAGCGTCCTCTCCGGGGGAGAGAAAGTACGCTGCATGCTCTCCAAAATGATGCTTTCCGGCTCGAATGTGCTGATGATGGACGAACCGACCAACCATTTGGATCTGGAATCCATCACGGCGCTCAATAACGGGCTGATCGATTTCGACGGCACGCTGATCTTCACGTCGCATGACCATCAATTCGTGCAGACGATCGCGAACCGCATCATCGAGATCACGCCGAACGGCATCATCGACCGGATCATGACGTACGACGAGTACCTCGAGAGCGCGGAAGTCAAAGCGCTGCGCGAGCGTATGTACCCCGCTGAATAACGCCTTTCATAGCGCATCGGAAAAAGGCCGTACTCCCCGCGAGTACGGCCTTTTTTGTTGTTCTTGCTCCTCTGGCCGCTTCATACGCTAGATAGTGAGCGTCAGCTTCGAATGACCTATTTCGAGCCGCAGAAAGAGACGTGATTCGCCAGGCCGGATATGGTAAAATAAGCGAAAGCGACAAAGCTAGACGAATTTATAAAGGAGTCGATTTATTATGTCCTTTTTCGATAAAGTCAAGCAGGGAGCATCGGATGCGGCCAAGAAAGCGCAGCAGACCGTTGAAATCACGAAGTTGAAAGCCCAAATCTCCGGCAAAGAGAAAGACATCGAGAAGCTTTGCATGCAAATCGGCACGGCGGTGTACCGCGGCCATCAGGCGGGAGACATCTCCTCCACCGAGCAAGAGGTGCTGGATTGCTGCCGCGAGGCTGACGAGCTGCACGGGGACATCAAGGTGCTCGAAGAGCGCATCAAGGTGACACGCAACGAGAAAACCTGCACCTGCGGCAAGGTCGTCGCCCTCGACGCCCGCTTCTGCCCGGATTGCGGTGCTGGGCTGGCCGAAGACCCCAAGGTCGAGACGACGATCGGCGAGATCGTCGTAATCTGCAATCAATGCCACACGGAGAACGAGCTGAACGCGAAGTTCTGCGTGTCCTGCGGATCGGGAATGAACAGCACGGCCGCCGAGCACACGTATTAAGAGGAATCAAATCAGCTGCACGAAGCAATCTTGGCCGCATGGCGCGCGCCGGGATTGCTTTTTTGCGTTAGCCGGCGATAGCCTTACGCAGGCGGAAGCGGCAGGCTGGCGATGGCCTGCCGGATGACGGCGGCGGACTGGGCGAGCTGCTCCTGTTCGAAGGGCGACAGGTTCAGCTCCACGATCTCCCGCATGCCGGACCGGGTGATGATGGCCGGCACGCCGAGGCAAAGATCCGCGTACCCGTACTCGCCGTCGAGGATCGCGGACACGGCAATGATCTTATGGTCGTCGTTCAGGACGGAGCGGATGATATACGCGAGCGCATTGCCGATGCCGTAGTACGTCGAGCCTTTCACCTTGTAGATTTCAAGTCCCGTTTCCTTCGTCTGGCGGGCGATGTCGTCCAGCTTCAGATGGCCGAAGCGGGCGGGATGCTGGGCGAGAATGTCGAGCAGCGGCTTTCCGCCGATCGTGACATGGGACCAGACGGGAAATTGCGAATCGCCGTGCTCGCCGAGCACGTACCCGCTCACGCTGCGCGGATCGACGGGAAGGTAGTAGGAGAGCAGCGTCTTCAGCCGCGAGGTATCGATGGAGGTGCCGGAGCCGATCACTTGGCTGCGGGGCAGTCCGGACAGGCGCCAGACCGCATAGGTGACGATATCGACCGGGTTGGAGGCGACGAGCAGGATGCCGGCGAAGCCGCTCGCCATGATTTGACCGACCAGAGGCTCGTGAATCTCGTACGCGGACTCCAACACCTCCAGCCGGCTCTGGATATTTTTCGGCCGGATGCCCACGCAGAGCACGATGACGTCCGCATCGCCGCACTGGGCGAAGGTGCCCGGGGTGATTTTCGTCCGCGCGTGCACGAAATCCATGCAGTGCGACAGATCGAGCGCCTGCGCATAGGCGCGCTCGGGCGTACGGTCCACGAGCATGATTTCGTCGCAGACCGCTTGATTGATCAGGGAATACGCGCATGTGGAACCTACGTAACCGACGCCGACGATGACGACCTTTCGCGCTTTGCTTCCCATGACGAACAAATCCCTTCGATGTGAGATGTACTTCCATTGTATGGCCGATAAATGCCGATATTCGCCCTGTTCCGCGCGGAAACGTTTACCATGGGCAAATGCTGATTCATTTTGGTGCTTGAATGGGTAATGTTGGGATATATATAATAATGGGCTTGCGAATACTTAATTGGGAGGCGTTTACAATGCTGGTACCCGTGGAATCCAAGCAAATCGCGTTCTGCTCGTACAATGAGGATGAATCTTCCTTGTATCTGTATTACCATACGGGCGATGTGGCCATCTTCTCGTCAATCGGCAAGAAGGACTACCAGTCCGTAATCGATTCCCCGAACCGGTACGACACGCTGATGAACATCATGAAGAAATGCCAGCACGAGGAGCAGCAGCTGCACGGCCTGTTCCCGGAATATGAACAAAAATAGACGGAAAAGAGTACTTGGCATTATTTACATGCAACGTTTCGGCCAGGCGGCGTGTTAGGGCTTAAGATGCTGTGTTAGGACCTGATGTTAACATTTTGTAGAGTGACTCGTTCCAGTGTATACTTACGGTTTATCGAACGACGTCCCGATATGGGGCGTCTTTTTTGATGGAAGCAAAACCAATTCATGGTTCGATTGGACTACGGTGGATTTCGACAAATGAGACGGGCGGACGATATGGTCCTTTAGGAGGGTTCCGTACAATGAAGACAGCAAGAAGTTGCGAGCATTCCAAACGACTTAGAAGAAGAGAGGAAGATCAACATCAAGAAGAGTACAGCAGCGCTATTGACCTTTGTCTTGGGCGCTTCATTAATGCTCCCGGCTGCGGCTTCCGCGGCAACGTCGGCGGCAACGACCGTCGGGGAAATCCAATCCAGCGTCAGCTTCCGCAGTCTTCCTTCCACATCGTCCACCGTTAACCGGTATCTCAAAAAAGGCGAGCAGGTTGTCATTCTAGAGCAAGTCAATTCCTACTGGTATCGCGTGCAGGACGTTAACGGCGCGATCGGCTACATCTCCACGGACGACAAATACGTCGAAATCGTAAGCAACGGCAATGAAGGCGCCACTTCCGGCAGCGCGACGATCGTGGCTTCCGTCTCCTTCCGGACGGGCCCTTCCACCGACGCCGCAAGAATCCGTTACCTCTCCAAAGGCGAAACGGTGACCATCACGGGGCAACCGAACAGTTACTGGTATGCAATCACGGCATCCGACGGCACGAAAGGCTACGTCAGCACCGACAGCCAATATATCTCGGCGAACGGCGGCGTCTCCGATCCGTCGGACGGTTCCGGCTCCACGAAGGGCAACGCGACGATCGTCGCTTCCGTTTCGTTCCGGACAGGCCCATCCACCGATGCCGCAAGAATTCGTTACCTCTCCAAAGGCGAAACGGTGACCATTACGGGTCAACCGAACAGCTACTGGTATGCGATCAAAGCAAACGACGGCACGACAGGTTATGTCAGCACCGACAGCAAATACATAACGGTGAACGGCGGCGGCTCCGCGCCTGGCGGCAATCCGCCCGGAGGCGGCACGAATCCCGGCAGCGGCGATCATGCCGCGCTCGTCGAGCGCGTCATCGCCGCAGGCATGAAATACTGGGGAACGCCGTATGAATTCGGCTCCGACCGCGACACCACGACGACCTTCGACTGCTCCGATTTCGTCCGCACCGCGTTCCGCGAGGGAGCGAGCCTGATTCTGCCGTCGGATTCGCGCCAGCAAGGCGATTACGTCCGTAACCGCGGCAACGTCAAGACGGATTGGCATCAACTGAAGCGCGGCGACCTGATGTTCTTCATGGATTACCATGGCACGAAGGCGTCCGATTACGCCGGCATCAACAAAGCGACGGCGAGAATCACGCATGTCGGCATCTACCTGGGCGACGGCCAAATCCTGCAAACCTATTCCACGGAATCGGGCGGCGTCCGCACGAACGTCATCTCCGGCCATTGGGATTACCGCTTCTTGTTCGGGGGAAGCGTACTGTAGGGCTATATAATATGTAGGAAAGTTAGAAACGAAACATGCGAAACGGGAAGATCCGAAGGGATCTTCCCGTTTTGGTATTCGAAGGGGCAAAAAAAAGCCGTCACTGCATAAGCTGCAGGACGACGCGGGAACACTCCATGGGGTTGTATTGCTGATTGCGCTTATGCATGAGGTCGCTTCGGTATTTCACGGACGAGGGTTCTTGGATCTGCTCGAACCATTTGTCGATCGTGCCGGTCGATTCGAGCATCTCGCCGAATCCGCTAGCCACGAAGTATTCGCAGTTGACTTCCTCTTGGCCGGGAATCGGCTCGTAGAAGAGCATCGGAATGCCTTTGCTGAGGCCTTCCGTGCAGGTCATGCCGCCCGGCTTCGTAATGAGCAGGTCGGACACGTCCATCAGCTTGTTGATTTCCTTCGTGAAACCGAGCACTTTAATGTTGGGGTGCTGGTAATCGGGGTCGGCAAGCATCCGCTCGCGGACCTTCTCGTTGTTGCCGACGCAATAGATGAGCTGCACGCGGTCGCGCCAGCGCGTCATGTAGCTGAGCAGATCGTCGCTGTACATGATGCCCCAGCCGCCGCCCATGATCAGCACCGTCGGAATCGGTTTCAAATCGAACTGCGCCTGCAGCTCCGATTTGTCGTGCGTCTGCCAGAAGTTCGGATGGACGGGAATGCCCGTCACCTGGATGCGTCCCGCGGAGATGCCGCGGTCGGTCAGTTTCTTCTTGACCTCGACCGTCGAGACCAAGTATTTGTTGACCTCGGAGCTTGTCCACGTGCCATGCGCGTCGTAATCCGTGATGAGCGTATAGAGCGGCGTGCGAAGACCCAGCCGCTTCAAGCGGGAGACGACCGCGTTCGGAACGGGATGCGTGCACACGATCAAATCGGGCTTCAATTGCGAGATGACCTGCGACGTATGGGTATAAAATAAGCGATGAAGCGCAAGCTGCGTGAACCGGTTCAACGACTTTTTATATTGTCTGCGGTAAACCATGCCAAGCAGCTTCGGCTGTTTCGTAACGGTTCTGCGATAGGCGGACACGATAAGCGGACCGATGACCGGGTTCAGAAAATTGCCCAGTTCGATCACGCGCGTCTGTATGGAAGGATCGAGCGAACGCAGCCCGACGGCCAGCGCGTATGCGGCCTGGGTATGTCCGGAGCCGAAACCTTCGGAAAGCAGCAACACTCGTTTTTTATGCATAATCTCACCTGCTTCTCGTACCTGATCAGATCATTCATGATAACTCTCTTTACCATATTACGACGGGCAGACGGCAAGCACAAGGTTGGAATTGAGACTTGCGTATGATTGCGAGGATAAATTATCCTGAGATATGGATGTCCGGCGATGTCGGGCGGCCGCGAAGCCTTTTCGCGATCGGAATCGGAGAAGGCGTCTAAAAGTTTGGCAAGCAGGACAAAAGCTTGGAAATGCTGGAGAATGGAGTGATCAGAAATGCAAGGGAACGAGAAGCGCATGCCGGAGGCAGGCTCGATAGTAGCGTTCACGAATAAAACAGGCCGTTATGCAGGCGAAGTGATGGAAATTAATGGCATGCGGGCGCTGATAAAGGTGCTTGCCGTGCTGAAGCATCCCGACCAGGGCGATTTGCACAATCCCTACAATCCCGACGTGCCGATGTTTCACGAGCGCCGGGCGCTCAGCTACACCGAGAAGACGAACGTGCCGTTCGGCGACATCGAACCCTTCCATGGCGAGGTGCCGGAATACAAGGCATCGCTGGCGCGGGCCGTGACCGCGGAGATCGAAGCGCTCGACCGGCTGAAGCGCTGGACGGAGCGGGGATTGGAGAATCTGAGGCAGCTGGAAAAGGAATACGGCGCGTAGAAGCGGCAGAATCGCAAAACCTAATAATTGACCAATTGACCGTATTGTAAATTCGGTCAATTGGTGGTATGCTGAATGGCAGATAAGATCATAAAGGAGGCTGCGGCAGATGACGGGGCCGAAGAAATCGGTTGACCGCCGGGCTCTAATCGTGGAAGCGGCGGGGAAATCGTTCTCCATGTTCGGTTACAAAGCGACGACGATGGAGGTGGTTTCCAAAATTGCCGCAGTCGGCAAGGGTACCATCTACACGTTTTTCGCCACGAAAGAAGAGCTCTTCGGCGAAATCATCGGCCAGCTCACAAGAGAGCTGCGCGAGCTGGCGGAACGGACGATCGACCACGAGCGGACGTTCTTCGACAATTTGTCGGCGGTGCTTCACGAACTGCTGCTGTTTCGCGACAAGCACGAGCTGATGGTGAAGCTTTCGCAAGAGGTGCGGGACATCGGCACGCCGATGGCGAAGGACGGCATCGCGAAGCTGGAGCAGGCGATTACGGCTTTCATTCAGCAGGAAGTGGTCCTGGCGGTCGAGAAGGGCGAGATTCGCGCTTCCAATCCGAAGCTGACCGCTTTCGTCATGCTGAAGCTTTACGTAGCGCTGAATTCCGAGTGGAGCAAGCATCAAGAGCCGTTGACGCGCAAGGAAGTGGCGGCGTATTTCAACGAGCTGATGCGCGACGGCATGGCGACGAGATGATTGGCCGGCCGAGGGTGCGGGGTGTGATGGAAGCTCGAAGTCGCCGGTTGTCGCGCATCGTCCGGCTAGACGCGAGGCCGCCGACAGCGCGTTACTCGCCGCTTGTAGCGGCATCTTGAGCAAGTCGATCGATACCGTATGGACGGAGACGTGCTGCGGGCGAAGGCCGGCTTCGTGACCGGCGATCAATAAAAGCGGCACCTGCTGCTTCTTTTTTTGAGATTGAATGACCAAAAGTACAAAGTGGTCAAGTATTCAGTTATTTTGATTTTATTATTCATTCCGCATTGGAGGCGCAAGTCATGTTGGGTTTATCGTTATTCGGCAAGGAAATGAATCGGATTCTCCGCAGCCCCAAGCTGCTTATTCCGATCATCGGCATATTGTTCATTCCGATCATGTACAGCGGGATGCTGATCGGGGCTTTCTGGGATCCGTACGGCAAGCTGGACCGGATGCCGGTCGCGGTCGTCAACGCGGATGCCGGCGCGCAGTTCGAGGGCACGCCGCTTACCGTCGGGCAGGACTTGGTCAAGGAGCTTCAAGCGAACAAGACGTTCGACTGGGCGTTCGTCGACGGGACGCAGGCCGAGCGCGGCTTGAAGAACGGCGATTATTATTATGTCATCGAAATCCCGTCCGAATTCTCGCGGCAGGCGACTACGCTGCTCGATAAAGAACCGCATCCGGCGGCGATTCGTTATTTGACGAACGACAGCGAGAATTACCTGGCCTCGAAGATCGGTTCGTCCGCGATCGAGAAGCTGCAGACCGAGATCTCGCAGCAGGTGACCAAGGCTTACGCCAAAGCGGTCTTCGGCAGCATCGGCGAAGCCGCGGACGGCTTTGCCCAGGCCAGCGCCGGCGCCGGCAAGCTGGAGGACGGGGCGAAGAGCGCCGAGCAAGGCGCCGCGCAGCTCCGCGATAACGTAACGAAGCTGGCCAGCGGCACGCAGCAGTTGGCCGGCGGGGTCGAAGCGCTGGACAGCGGGGCTGGCCGGCTTATGGCCGGCACGGCCGCCGTCAGCGACGGCACGGCGAAGCTGTCCGCCGGGCTCGGGAAGCTCGAGGCCGCCGGCGGACAGCTCGGCGGCGGCGCGAAGCAAGCGGCTGCGGCCGGCGCGGAGCTGTCCGCAGGGCTTGCATCGGCGAAGCAGGGCAGCGCCGATCTTGCCGGCGCGGCCGCGAAGCTGTCGGCGGCGCTGGACGCGTACGCCGCCGCGCAGCCCGATGCCGCGCAGGACAGCGCGCTGAAGGGGCTGATCGGCGCGGCCCGCGCGGTATCCGCGGGCGCGGCCGAGCTCTCCGGGGGCAGCGCGAAGCTTGCCGCCGGCGGTACGCAGCTGCAGCAGGGGCAGCGCGCCCTGCAGCAGGGCATCGACGCGCTGCACGCGCAGCTCGCAGCCGCGGACAAGAGCGGCGCCGAGCTGGCCGCCGGCGCCAAGAGCGCCGCGGCGGGCGCCGCGAAGCTGGCGGACGGCGCGGCTGCCGCGGGCCGCGGCGCGGCGCAGCTTGCCGATGGCACCGGCAAGCTGGCGGACGGCTCCGCCGCGCTGGCCAGCGGCGCGGCGCAGCTCGCCAGCGGCTCGACCGAGCTGTCGGGCAAGCTCGGCGACGCCGCCAGCCAAAGCGCGGGTGTCACCGGAACCGACGCCCTCTACGACATGTTCGCGAGCCCCGTCCATGTCGAAGAGCAGAAACTGACCGACGTGCCGAACTACGGCACGGGCTTCGCGCCGTATGCGTTGTCGCTCGGGTTGTTCGTAGGCGCGCTGCTCTCGACGATGGTCGTTCCGATGCGCGAGACCGGCACGAAGCCGCGCTCCGGATGGAGCTGGTTCGTCAGCAAGGCGCTGCTCTTCGCCGGCGTCGGCGTCGTGCAGGCGCTGATCGCCGACGCGATCCTGCTGTACGGCATCGGCATGCATGCCAATCATCTGGGCGCGTTCGTCGGGTTCTCGATCCTGACGAGCGTCACGTTCATGATGATCATTCAATTCCTCGTGACCTTGCTGGATCAACCGGGCCGATTCGTGTCCGTCATGCTGCTCATCCTGCAGCTGACCGGCAGCGCCGGCACGTATCCGGCGGAGCTCGTGCCGGCATGGCTGCAGCGCATCGGCGATTGGCTGCCGATGACGTACTCGATCCGCGCGTTCCGCGAGATCCTGACCGGCAACGAGCTGCGGGACACCGGCGCCAGCGCGGCGTTTCTGGCGGTCGTCGCCGCGGTGTTCGCGGCGCTGACGTTCGTCGTGTTCCATATGATGCACCGCAAGGAACGGAGCCAGGCGGCCTCGGCAGAGGTATCGGTTTAATGAAGCCATGTTGTCTGGCGTATGAGCCCCAAACCGAGCCGGGCTGAACGATTAATGAAAATACGCAATCGTTCCACTCCGTTCATACGTGAAAAGGCGGGATCCGCGGCGCAGCTTGCAGCTGTCCGAAGGATCCCGCCTTTTATATTCATTAGAACGTGTTGCAGGACTGTCGCTGTCCGCTTACGAGTTGATGAACACCGTGGCAATCGGCTTCCGGTATTCCACTTGGTAGCCGAGTCCGCGCGACAAGGCCGCAAGCGGCAGGTAGGTGTACGCGTTGGCGCCGGATTGCTGCAGGTAAGCCGGCGTTTCGAGCGGAACGGTTTGCCCGTCGACCTTCATCGTGTTCGCGCCGATCGTGAAAGCGACCTTCTTGCCGCCGGAGGCGATCGTCGCCGTTCGGGTCTTGTTGTCCCAGTTCAGCGTCGCGTGCAGCGCGTTCGCGACGTCGCGCATCGGCAGGAACGTCGTGTTGTTTTTCAGGACGGGCTTGTTGCCGCCCTTCAAGCTCGCGCCGTTCACGATGACGCGCAGCGGCGTGCCTGCGGGCAGCGCGTCGGGGTCGCGGTAATCTCCCCAGATGCCTTCCGCGAATGCGCGTCCCATCACGTCGTAGCCGGACTGCTTCGGATGGATGTCGCCTTTCAGAATATACGTGTACGCCAGCTCTTTGCCCGCGAACGGTTCCGACACGTCGACCGTGCGCACGTCGTAGCCTTCCTGCGTGAGCTTGGCGGCCAGCGATTCGTCCATGCCTTTCAATTTCACGACGGCCGCGGTCAGGATATCGTATTGCTCCTGCGTGACCGCTTGGTTCAGCGCGGAAGGCTTCGGCGCCGGCAAGTATTGATCCGCGAAGACGACCGTCGCCTTGGGATTCAAGCTTAAGATCGTGCGCAGGGACGCTTCCAGCTCCGGCACGTACGTCTCCAGCATGGCGTCCAGCTTCGCCTGCAGATCGGCGGCCGACAAGCCGCCTCCTTTAATATCGTCGAAGATCGGCGTGAAATCGTTCCCCCCGATCGTCAGCGTGACGAGATCCGCCGTTTTCAAATCCGCGGCCAGCGCGGCCGATTTGGCCACCGTTTCCGACGCCAACGGATACGTCGACAAATTCGGCTGAACCTCTTCGGCGGTGATGCCCGTTCCGTCTGCCGCCGCTTTCAGAAACTTGCTGAGGCCCGGCGTTTTGAGCGCGATGACGCCGTAATTCTTCAGATCGGCACGTCCGTGATACAGCGCTTGCTCATAGACGCGTTCGACGTAACCGTAAGGAATCGACGATAAGTTCATGCCCAGTTCGTAGCCGACCGTGAGCGAGTCCCCCACGGCGACGATATGCAGCGGTTCGCCCGCCGCGGCCGCTTTCGGCGCAGCCGCCGTCGCGTAGGGCAGCGGCGCGAATGACGCTTGCGAAGCATTCGATTGCTGTCCTGCCGCCAGCGCGCTTCCCGCGCCGACCGTGATTGCCAATAGCGCCGTTGCCGCGAGCACTGCCGCCCGGCCCGGCGATTTGCTGTTCGTTCTCATCAAATGGACCACATCCCTCTGTATAATTATGCGTCTTCATGAAAAATAAATGTACAAAGCTGACCCGCAGGCCCGCGTTGCTCCGTTAAAGAACTCTTATCACATTCATAAAAATATTAAATTGATATCATTATGGCGTGATGTTAAAATAATATAATAACGAAATTCCACCATCTTGCCCGTTTGCCGAAAGATGCTGATAAATACGGCATTTTTACCCAGCCGCCGTTCAGCGTCTTTTTTTGAAGGACCTCATGAAAGCAAGCAGGAAAGGTTTTCATACTCCTTCATTCTAAGCGATCCCGGCCAAGAAATGAAGTCGGATTCGATGCATAAGAATCCATTCCTTCGTTTATTCACAAATTTCTCATAGAAAGGTTGCATCCCAGTGAAAGAGAACCGTTTAGGATTGCCGCCGAAGCAAGGCCTGTACGACCCGCAATACGAGAAAGACGCTTGCGGTATGGGCTTTGTGGCTAACATCAAGGGATTGAAATCTCACGCGATCATTCAGCAGGCGCTGACGGTGCTCGAGAACATGGAGCACCGCGGCGGGCAGGGCAGCGAGCCCAACACGGGCGACGGAGCGGGTATTTTGCTTCAAATTCCGCATGCGTTTTTCTCACGCGAACTGAAGGAGCTCGGCATCGAGCTGCCCGCAAGCGGGGAATACGCCGTCGGCATGCTGTTCCTGTCCCAGGACGAGAGCGTGCGCAGCAAGCATGAGCGCGAGTTGGAGGCCATTATCCGCGAGGAAGGCCAGACGCTGATCGGCTGGCGCACGGTTCCGACGAACGACGGGAAGCTTGGACAATCCGCGATCGCGGCGAAGCCGTTCGTTCGCCAGGTGTTCATTGGAAGAGATGCGTCGCTGCAGGATGAGCTTGCCTTCGAGCGCAAGATCTACGTCATCCGCAAGCGCGCCGAGCTGGCGATCCGCTATTCCGGCACGGAAGGCGCGGACAGCTTCTATTTCTCCAGCTTCTCGAGCAAGAAAATCGTGTACAAGGGGATGCTGACGACCGAGCAGGTTCGTTCTTTCTATGCAGAGTTGAACGACGAAGCCATGGAAACCGCCATCGCCCTGGTTCACTCCCGTTTCTCGACGAACACGTTCCCGAGCTGGGAGCGCGCGCATCCGTACCGTTACCTGATCCACAACGGCGAGATCAACACGCTGCGCGGCAACGTCAACTGGATGCATGCCCGCCAGACGCTGTTCGCGTCCGAATTGTTCGGCGAAAGCCTGGATAAGATCAAGCCGATCATCAATCCGGACGGATCCGATACGGCGATGTTCG
Organism: Paenibacillus sp. J22P277; assembly: GCF_059383675.1. Lineage (NCBI taxonomy): Bacteria > Bacillati > Bacillota > Bacilli > Caryophanales > Paenibacillaceae > Paenibacillus > Paenibacillus sp. J22P277. The sequence continues at coordinate 339,034 of NZ_JBXENS010000004.1, read as the reverse complement.
ACAATACGCTGGAATTCCTGTACCTCTCCGGCCGCTCGCTTCCGCATGCCGCCATGATGATGGTGCCCGAGCCGTGGTCCAATCACGAAGGCATGAGCGACGAGAAGAAAGCGTTCTATGAATACCACAGCACGCTGATGGAGCCGTGGGACGGACCGGCCGCGATGGCGTTCACCGACGGCACGCAGATCGGCGCGATCCTCGACCGGAACGGTCTGCGTCCCGCGCGTTATTACGTAACCAAAGACGACGTCATCATTCTCGGATCCGAGGCGGGCACCGTCCACGTCGACCCGGAGAACATCCTGTATAAAGACCGCCTGCGTCCGGGACGCATGCTGCTCGTCGATACGAAGGCTGGCCGCATCGTCTCCGACGAAGAGGTCAAAGCGCAAATCGCTTCCGAGCATCCGTACCGCGAATGGCTCGACGAGCATCTCGTAGGGCTTGACGATCTGCCTGACGCGCCGGAGCTTCCGGAACCGGACCACGATACGGTCGAGCAGCGCCAACAAGCGTTCGGCTACACGTTCGAGGATCTGCGCAAAGTGCTCGAGCCGATGGCCGGCAGCGGCGTAGAGCCGATCGCTTCCATGGGTTACGACGCGCCGCTGGCCGTTCTGTCGGAGCGCCCGCAGCGTCTGTTCAACTACTTCAAGCAAGTGTTCGCGCAGGTGACGAACCCGCCGATCGACGCGATCCGCGAGGAAATCATCACGGCGACGGGCACGACGCTCGGCCCGGAGCGCAACCTGCTCAATCCGGAGCCGGAGAGCGCCCGCCAGATTCGCCTGGCGTCGCCGGTGCTGTCGAACGAGGAGTTCGCGAAGCTGCGCCACGTGCGCCGTCCGGGCTTCAAGTCGATTACGCTTCCGACGTTGTTCAATGCCGCCGAAGGCGTGGATGGCCTTCGTTTCGCCATTCAGCAGATGTGCGATGCCGCCGACCGCGTCATCGGCAAAGGCCATAACGTCCTGATCCTGTCCGACCGCGGCGTGGATCGCGAGAACGCGGCGATTCCTTCGCTGCTGGCCGTATCCGCCCTGCATCACCATCTTATTCGCGAGGGATCCCGGACGAAGGTCAGCATTTTGCTGGAATCCGGCGAGCCGCGCGAGGTGCATCACTTCGCGCTGCTGCTCGGCTACGGCGTGAGCGCGATCAATCCGTATCTTGCCTTCGAGACGCTGGACGACATGATTCGCCAAGGCCTGCTCAAGGGCGTGACGCACGAGAAAGCGGTCAAGAACTTCATCAAAGCCGCGACCAAGGGCGTCGTGAAGATTTTGTCCAAAATGGGCATCTCGACGATTCAATCGTATCGCGGCGCGCAGCAATTCGAAGCGGTCGGCTTGACGGAAGAGCTCGTCGACGCGTACTTCACGTGGACGCCGACCCGCATCGGCGGCATCGGTCTCGACGTGATTACCGATGAAACGCTGAAGCACCATAACCGCGCGTTCGCCGAACAGGAAGGCCGCGTCAAGGAGCTGGACTCCGGCGGCGAATACCAATGGCGCAAAGACGGCGAAGACCACCTGTTCAGCCCGCAGACGATCCATACGCTGCAGATGGCTTCCCGCGCCAACGACTATAAGCTGTACAAGAAGTTTTCGGCGCTCGTGCAGGGCGAAGACAAGAAGCATCTGACGCTCCGCTCGCTGCTCGATTTCAATTTCAATTCGGAACCGGTGCCGCTGGACGAAGTCGAATCGGTGGAATCCATCGTGAAACGCTTCAAGACGGGCGCCATGTCGTACGGTTCGATCAGCCGGGAAGCGCATGAGGCGCTGGCGATCGCGATGAACCGCATCGGCGGACGTTCCAACACCGGCGAAGGCGGCGAGGATCCGGCGCGCTTCATTCCGGACGCGAACGGCGATTCCCGCCGCAGCGCGATCAAGCAGGTCGCTTCCGGTCGTTTCGGCGTCACGAGCAATTACTTGGTCAACGCCGACGAGATCCAAATCAAAATGGCGCAAGGCGCGAAGCCGGGCGAAGGCGGCCAGCTGCCTGGACGCAAAGTCTACCCTTGGGTAGCCGAAGTCCGCGGTTCCACGCCGGGCGTGGGCCTCATCTCGCCTCCGCCGCATCATGACATCTATTCCATCGAGGATCTGGCCGAGCTGATTCACGATCTCAAGAACGCCAATCCTCGCGCGCGCATCAACGTGAAGCTCGTATCCGAAGTAGGCGTCGGCACGATCGCCGCGGGCGTAGCCAAAGGCCGCGCGGACGTCATCCTCGTCAGCGGTTATGACGGCGGCACGGGCGCATCGCCGCTCGCCTCCATCCGCCATGCGGGCATGCCGTGGGAGCTCGGCCTTGCCGAGACGCATCAGACGCTGATGCTCAACAACCTTCGCGACCGCGTGGTCGTGGAGACGGACGGCAAAATCATGAACGGCCGCGACCTGGCGATCGCTACCTTGCTCGGCGCGGAAGAATTCGGCTTCTCGACGGCTCCGCTCGTCGTGCTCGGCTGCATCATGATGCGCGTCTGCCAGCTGGACACGTGTCCGGTCGGCGTCGCGACGCAGAACCCGGATCTGCGCAAGAAATTCATGGGCGATCCGAGCCACGTGGCGAATTATATGCTGTTCGTCGCGCAAGAATACCGCGAGATCATGGCGGAGCTCGGTTTCCGCACCGTGAGCGAAATGGTCGGCCGCGTGGACCGTCTGCAAACCAAAGACCTGATCGATCACTACAAGCTGAAAGGCATCGATCTTCGTCCGCTGCTGCACCAAATGGAGGTTCCTCAGGATGCCGCCCGTTACAACACGCAGCAGCAGGATCATAAATTGGAAGAGTCGCTCGACATGCAGCATTTGCTGACGCTGGCCCAGCCGGCGATCGAGTCGGGCGAGCGCGTGCGCGCGACGCTGCCGATCACGAACATCAACCGCGTCGTCGGTACGATCGTGGGCAGCGAAGTGACCCGCAAGCATGGCGCAGCAGGTCTGCCGGAAGACACGATCTCGTTCCACTTCGTCGGCTCGGCTGGCCAAAGCTTCGGCGCGTTCGTGCCGAAGGGCATTACGCTCTCCTTGGAAGGCGACTCCAACGACTATGTCGGCAAAGGGCTTTCCGGCGGCAAGATCATCGTCGCTCCGTCTCCGAAGGCGACCTTCAAGGCGGAAGAGAACGTCATTATCGGCAACACCGCGTTCTACGGCGCGACGAACGGGGAAGCGTATATCCGCGGTATCGCGGGCGAGCGCTTCGCGGTCCGGAACTCCGGCGTGAACGTCGTCGTCGAAGGCGTGGGCGACCACGGCTGCGAATACATGACGGGCGGACGCGTCGCCATTCTCGGCGGAACCGGCCGCAACTTCGCGGCAGGCATGTCCGGCGGCGTCGCCTACATCCTGGACGAAGCCGGCGACTTCTACAAGCACTGCAACATCGAAATGGTGCTGCTCGAGCGCGTCGAAGAAACCCGCGACGTCGAAGAGCTGCAGCGCATGCTGAAGCGCCACGCCGAGTATACCGGCAGCGCGGTGGCTGACCGTCTGCTGTCCGATTGGGAAACGTCCTTGACCAAGTTCGTCAAGGTCATCCCGAAAGACTACAAACGAATGCTCGAGCAAATCGAGAAAATGGAACAAACCGGCCTCGCCGGCGACGAAGCGCTGCTCGCGGCCTTTGAAGCCAATATGAAAGAACTCGCGCGCGTGGGCGGGAATTAAGTCGTAATAAAGTGATAGACAATAAAAAGCTGGCAGCGAATTTATTCGCTGTCAGCTTTTTTAATATTTATTAGCTAAATGTTAGCGTTATTAACAAATTTGGATAATTCTCTCATAATCGACAAAATAACAAGTGAATTGTGAGAATGGTCCCACAACCTTCGACATCCTTTTCGAATTCTTTTGGCTATACTAGATAAAGACAATCATTGTAGAGATAAAATCCAATGGAGGAAGTCGAGTGGAAAGGATGGTTTTGAAACATCCGTGATTCAGGAGCCGACTGTTCAAAAGAGAAAGACATTTAAAGAGAGAAGGTATTGGGGAATGAAGAGGAGCGAAATTGAAAGTCAGGAAGCCGAAAAAAAACCTCCAGCAGTGGTATTGGACATTCAAACGATCGTACAGCAGCTTGGTATTAATCTTGCTAACTGGCCCGATGACCTGCCTCAATTAAATGTGGGCGATAAATAACAAACGTAACTTTCCTAATCCTAATTATTAACCGCTACATAGATAATCGAAACGAATAAATAAAAGGAAAAAGCTGTTTTCGGGATTATCCGAAAGCAGCTTTATTAATTTCACATCATCTGTTGCTGTATAGGCTTTATAAATAATGCGCTCGTGAATTAACCTCAGGAGTGCATTTTAATAAAGCGATGCTTATTATTGGCTATTTCATGCTACGTTCTGTTCTTACAAAGGCGATAAACCGTCGCGCTTCTTCAGGGGACAGTTTTAGACCATCTATCGTTAATTCATATCTACTTAAAATGTCGGCTTCCGATAGTTCTAAATGGTCCACAAAATCTCTGACCGGCTCGTCTAGAACACTTTGAGGCAAGTTCGTTCGTCCAACTAAATAATCCACTGAAACTTTAAATAAGTCCGCAAACTTAGACAATGTCTCCGTGTCCGGCTCGCGACGGTTCTTTTCATAATGAGACAAGGCTGCACGCGAAATCCCAAGTAGTCCTGCAGTTTGTTCCTGAGTCCAACCTCGGTCGTCCCTCAGTTTAGAAATCCGGCTGCCGATATTCATTATTTTCCTCCTACTTATCAATATACTCATATTAATAGAATATGTGGTTTTTTGCATTCAATGAAACAAAACGTCGCAAAATAGGGCCATAATTATAAAAATAGGATTGACAATATACAAAACGTATCTTAAAGTAAGCAATATACATGTTACGAACTGTATCGTCGCTTTTTAGTATTAAGTATTGCCACGGATTATCATTCTATTCACGATGACGCAAGCGGAACTCGATCATTCTGCAAATCAAGGAGGAAACGTATGAAAAGGAGATCTGTCGTGTTGTTTTCAGCACCAATATCGGTCGCGGTTATTTTTTTTATTTTCTGGATGTATCCATCGCATGATCGTACGGAGCTGAGCCCAAAGCCCGCTTTGAATAAGCCGTCCATCGTGCAGAAGCTTCAGAAGACTGCCGCGACAAAAGGCAAGGTTACGATTGTTGCGCTTGGAAGCAGCGTGACGCGGGGATCGGGTGCAAGCGGATATAAGACCACGTGGCCCAACCGACTTTTTGACTTCCTCGACGCTATGAAGCCCCTGTCCCATAAAATCGAAATCGTCAATGATGGTAATCCAGGGTTCACGACTAAACATATGCTCGACAATACCGCTCAAATCAATGAAATTATTCGCTCGAAGCCGGACTTGGTTCTGTTCGAAACTTGTATCTTGAACGATGTGAAGGCCCCGCTGCCGATCGAGACGACGCTGAGTAACTTAGACGCAATCGTAGAAAAACTCCAAACGGGTCTTCCCAATGCGTTGATCGTCGTGCAATCTCCGAATCCCGAGCGCGATAATGACGCCAAGAACAAACTTGGATTAAGTTATAGCGATTATGCGGAAAAAACCAAGCAGCACGCGGCCGAAAAAAAATGGATTTATCTCGATGTTTACAACGAGTTTTTTGTTTCTCTGAAAGAAAATAATTTGAAACTCCAGGATGTCATATCGCAGGACGGCATTCATCCGAATGATCGAGGTTATGAAATTTGGTGCGGAATCGTATCTGAATTTTTGATGACTTACCGATAACGGTTTCGCCGCAGACGAAAGAAAGGGAGACGAGACGTGAAGAGATGGCTAAAGCTCAGTCTATTATCGATAACCGTTCTACTGATAGGGGGAGGTGCTTACAGTTATTATGCTTTGCTTCCTTCGCGTCACTTTTCCCATACGGATATTCCCGTCCTTGTAAAACCGATTCAGAGCGAAACCAAGAGCGAAGACAGCGCAAACGATTCCATGCGTACCGATAATTCTGATCCCGCAGCTTCGACAAATCAAGAAAACGACAATCAGGATGAAAATGCATTCAATGTACTCGTCCTCGGACTTGATGCCAGGGGCAACGAAAACTCAAGGTCGGATGTCATTATGGTCGTCAGAGTGAAGCCGAAGGAAGGAAAAGCGAATATCGTATCCATCCCACGGGACACTAGGGTCTATGTGGATGGCATCGGAATGACTAAAATCAATCACGCTCATATCGTGGGGGAACTGAGAGGCGGCACGAAGGAAGGGACGCAAACCGCGCTGCAGACCGTGAGCAACTTGTTGAATGTTCCGATCAATTATTACATAAAAACGGACTTTAAAGGATTCGAGAATTTTATCGATACGATCGGCGGCGTCAATGTTCATATTAATGAAGCATTGTTTTTGCGGGCAATAAGCGTAACGCTTCCGCCCGGCGATCAAATCATTGATGGAAAAACCGCGCTGGGACTCGTCCGCGAACGATGGGCATTCAATGACGGCGACTTCGGACGGCAAACCGAACAATCGCAGATTTTGCAGTCCGTCGCGGAACAGCTGCTAAGTCCGAAACATCTTCCCGAATTGGCCGGCCTTCTTGTGAAACTGAAGTCGGATATATTGGATACCAATCTGAAAGAGGACGACTTAATCAGCTTGGCATGGTTGCTGAAGGGCATGAAGAAGGACGATTTTGATTATGTCCAGGTTCCGGGAAGTAGCGGCTACGAGATGGATCCGATGGTGGGGTCGAAGCTGTATTATTGGATTCCCGACAAGCAACTGTTGGCTGGACTAAGCGATAAGTACCTGAGGTAATTCGCGCCTGCGGAAAGGGGGTGCTAACCATTGCAAGGTGTCAAGCCGATTCGAAATCCGGCTACGATTAAACAAATGGAAGCTTATTTGTCTCGCCGCTCGATGCGGGACTGGATGCTGTTCGCAATCGGCATTCGTTCGGGGCTCCATTTACATGATTTGCTGCACTTGCGCGTCGGTGACTTAATTGGAAAGAACGAAATTAAGGTCATTGAAAGCAAAACGGGAAAAGAAAAGCGCTTTACCCTTGACGATCATATGAAAATGATTATCGAACAATATTGCCGGAATCTGAATCTTGATGCAGAGCACTATCTATTCAGCTCCAAACGTACGGGAACGCCAATAAAAAGGGTTCGGGTCTACCGCATTCTTAACGAGGCGGCGAAGGAAGTAGGTTTATCGGATATCGGGACGCATACGATGCGCAAAACCTTCGGCTATCATTTTTATAAACGGACAGGTGATATCAGGCTGTTAAAAGAGTATTTCAATCATTCCGCTCCTTCAGTCACGCTTCGGTATATCGGAGCCGGCTTGGAAGCTGAATAGCCTGCCCTAGTCTTGATAGGAGGGCTATTAATGGATCGGCGTGGCAAAATGGAAAACCCTATAACCAGAAGACGGGCGTTGTACATATTAAGCGGGGTTGCCGTGGGTCTTGCGGCAGGAATAAAATGGCCGTTTCGAAAATCGGAAACGACGATCATTCGCCAAGAGATTGATCTTTCGGACCAATACACGGACGTCAAAGCTTTCGGGGCAAAAGGAGACGGAGTCACGGATGATTATCGAGCCATTATGAGAGCAGTCAAGGCTGCGTCCGATGGAAACCGCATCCTGTACTTTCCAAGAGGGAAGTACGTATGCTCCGGTACGATCGAACTTCCGGTTACGGAGCGTCCCAATACGGCAGGAACGTCCGGTTCTGGTTTTAAGATCGTTGGCGCGGGGATGTATGATTCGGGGATCTTATACACGGGTTCGGAATATGCGATTCAGTCCGTTCATGAATTGGCCGAAAGCGTGTCGTTCAAGGATTTCTATGTCAATCACGCAAGGGGAGGCGGTATTCGCCTGCCGCAAGGCGCACATCAGGTATTCGAGCGGTTCTTCTCCAGCGCGTGCGGAAAAGGAAAATACGGCGTTCTAATTGAAGGCGCCAAGTCGAATGGTCATAAAAAAGGGTCGGGCGCATATATGATCTCGTTGACGAATTGCAGGTTTTGGAGCGAGAAAGGGTATTTGGGCACCGGCCTTAGACTGGAGGACGTGCAATTATGTGCGCGTATTGAAAGTTGCTTCTTCTCGACGTTGACGGTTGACCGGAGTCACCTTGAACTCTTTCGCACGTACGGCGTACAAGTCGATAATTGTGCTTTCGAACGACTGGAGGATCCAGAGAGCAAAGCGCCGTTGATTACGATCGATCAGTCGCACGCGGTATCGATTATGGGCTGCCATGCCGAAGCGACGTTCGAGAGCTTCGTCGGCATAAAGGGCCATAGCTCCAACGTCCGCATCGACGGCTGCCGGGTGGATCATTACGCGATCACGCCGTTTAACTACCAGAGCGGATTTATCGTATCCGTGGACAGCAAATCCACCAGATCCAGAAAAATTATCGTGGGCGATCTGAATTATTGTTTGCAATCCAACCATCAAGACGCCGTGCATGGATCCATGATCGATGACCCCGTTGGTTGCGTGACCGTCATGGGGTACGAGGATGCTACTCCTTTCCAGCAGGATTGGGAGCGGAGAACGGTGTCCGTCATGGGAAACGCGGGGCACAACGTGATCTCTAACCCGGGACTCTATTCGAATGTTCGAGACGGCATTCCGAATAATGTCCAAGTGACGGGAGAAGCGATTCGGTTTGAACAATTGGAGCCTTCAGGCTGCCGGTTAAGCTCCAGTCGCGACACAGGTTCATCCCGAATATGGATGACGACTGTCGAGAGCATGAATAAGTATCCCGATTATACGCTGTTCATCGTCGGCAGCAATCGATCAGGCAAATCAATGCCCATGGCGGTTGAAGCGGGAAGCCGCAAAGCCGTGCCAAGCCTGTTATGGCCAAGCGGCATGGAACGATTTACGCAATGCATGCATCTGAGAGCGGTCGACGGCAATAAAATCTCGTTTACGATCAACGGGCCATTCGAACTCGACTTATTCGGGGTGTATCTTGTTCCGAATATCACCATGCAAGCGCCTTATGGCTCGGAGCTGTTGGCGGGCTCCAAGCTTCACGTAGGCAGGGAAATTCGCTTCGCCGATATGATTCCGGAACAGCCTGGCGAAATCGGTGACATCGTGTTCAACGGTTCTCCTGCTGAGGGAGGCAGGATCGGTTGGACGTATACGGCGAATGGCTGGAAATCGTTTGGAAGTATTGATTAAAACGTGTTCTGAACAATTGGCTTGACAAGATTCATTTCGTATCTTAATTTAGAGTGAGGCGTATGATACGAATTGTATCAAAAACAATCGAAGTCTACTATAAAAAAGAGGTGTCTAGATGGCGCTGCAAACGGTTAAGAAGCCAATCATAATGGACGTGAATCCATCGTCTCCCGTATCCGAAGCCTATCGTACGCTTAGAACGAATATCGATTTGAGCCAGGACGAATATAAACCGAGGGTTATCACGGTAACTTCGTCCCAGCATAGCGAAGGCAAGACAACGACGGCCGTCAATATGGCGGTTGCATTTGCTCAGACGGATAAAAAGGTGCTGCTGATCGACGCAGCGCTTCGGAATCCTTCATTGCACTATATTTTCAAACTTCGCAACACCGGCGGCTTAAGCAGTTTGTTGCAAAATCTGCACGGCATTCATGAAATGGTACGCGAGACGCATATTCCGAATTTATCCGTGCTCACGTCGGGTCCTACTCCGGCGAATCCTTCAGACATTTTATCCAATAAAAATTTGGAATTGCTGCTGACGGCGTATAAGGAGCATTTCGACATCATTATCGTGGATACGCCTCCTGCTCTAACGGTATCCGATGCGCAAATCATTGCGGCTAAGAGCGACGGCGTTCTGTTAATCGTACAATACGGCAAAGTAAAGAAGGATCTGATTCGTAAGGTGAAAATGAGCATGGAGCATGTGCATGCGAAGATCCTGGGCGTGGTCATCAATAAGATTGATAAAAGATATATGGGTTCTTAAGGAAGGTAGGCGGGAGAGTCATGGAAATTAAAGAGTTCGTCAAAGTAGTTACCAAGAGGCTGGGTATTGTGCTGACGCTTTTCATCCTGATAACGGGGGCAACGGTTTATTACGCGTACTACATCTTGAAGCCCGAATATCAGGCTACCAGCAATATGGTCGTGAACAAAATGATGAGAACCGAAGATACGAATACATTGTCGTACGACGGCTTGCTGGCAAATCGAGGACTCATCGATACCTACAAAAAAATCGTTTTGAATCCGACGATACTGAACAAAGTCGTTGAATTAAATCCGGATCTTCGTTTAACCACGCCGCATCTATTGGAGCAATTGAGCGTCAATTCCGATGAAAACACGCAAATCATTTCGATTTCAGCCGAAAACGAGTCCTATGAACGTTCAGCGAAAATCGTAAATGCAGTCACGAATGTTTTTGTCGCGGAAATCCCCAAAATCATGCGGATCGATAACGTGGTCATCCTCAACCTGGCGCCCGAACAATTCACGAGCGATATCGCTCCTGTCAGCCTCAACCCCGCGCTATACGTGATCGTTGCGTTCATCGCTTCGCTAATCCTGGGAATCGGTTTGGCTCATCTGTTGGAGTATCTGGATGTTACGATTAAGACCGAAGAGGATGTAACGGATGTGATCGGCTATCCAACCGTTGCGATTATTCCTAAAGCGAATGCGATGGAAATAAAATCAAGAAAGTCAAAATTGAAAAACAAAGTCAAAGAGCAGCCAATGTCGTTGAACTCCTGAATCGGATGTGAATGAAATGGAAGCTGTAAATTCCAGAAAACTATACGCGAAGCCGAGAGTCATGTCCACTGCTCATTCTTTTTATAAGCCCGCCGTATCGTTTGCAGCTGCGTTGTTGATCTACGCGGTCCTCAGTACGCCATTTCCGCAAAGCCCCGGCCTCATCGAAGTCGTAATCGCTTGTTTGCTGGCCGTCTCGATCAGCATCCCTGTCTGTCTATTGGCAGCCGGGGGAGGATTTAGACTCCTTCGAAGATACGGCGTGATCCCCATTGCAATTCATATCACATTCTTCTTTTTCCTATGGTGGAACTTGATGAATGGCGTGTTGCTGAAGCATTGGGCAATAAGAGACGTCATACGCGATATTGTCCCTTGCCTGTACTTGTTCATGCCGGTTTTTCTTCTGCCGGTCATGTCGAAGGCAAAAGCCGAATGGGCAAAATTGCTGCCGTGGTTGATTGCTGGCATTGGCGTGATACTATCCCTTCGTTTTTACCATATAACGGGCATCTCGATATTGGATATAGGAAAGAGTTATTACCAGGATAATCTGCTCTATATTCCGTATGATCCAAGCGTGGCCTTCGCCGGTATTTTTCTGCCCCTAATGGCGTTTCATACCTTTACGTGGGGCAATATGCGACGAATGGCAGCAAGTCTAATGATGATCATCGGAGGAGGCATCGCGCTCGGTTCTTTAATGGCGGTCGCACAAAGAGCTCCTCTCGGTTTGGCGTGCCTATGCTTTCTTCTCTATATCGTCTGTTATGCCTTTAAGTCGTTCAAGAAGTTTTTGATGGCGGTCGTCATGCTGCTCGTAGCCGTTTGGATAGGGTTTAGTCAAATCCAAGGTTCGATTGCGCTGCTGGAAGCCAAGCAAGAGGCATTCGGAGCCAACGGCAAATTCGATGAGCTGTATGCGGTTTTTCACGAGTTGGCCAATAGCCCGGATTCCTTGTTATTCGGCTTAGGCTGGGGAGGACTGTTTCATGATCCCGCTGTCAACTATGTGGCGGTTTCCTATACGCATTCCCTGATCACGTATTTTCTTCTGAAAGGCGGATTAATCGGGCTGCTCATCATGTGCATATACATGATCTGGCTGTTACGCAATTTTTTCGGTTCGATAACGATAGAAAAGCTTCCGATTCTATTCGGCTCCGCAGTCCCTTTGATAATAGGCATGTTTTTTCAAGTCAGCTATAAGGCGCTTCCGTACGGACTTATTTTGACGCTGGTATGCCTGACGAGAATGAATCTTGAGGCTGAAAAAGCCGCAAAACTAGCCGCGCGGAAGAGCATGGAAAAAACAGCGCTTTCTTGATACGTTTTGTAGTATTTTGCTAAAATCCACTTGACAAGTTACAGAATGTATCATAAATTAGGACTAGAAGCAGTGATACGATTTGTATCAATCGAGAGCGCTTCTCTAGCAAGTTGAATAAAACCTGCGGCTTCTGGATGAAAACGGCATTCTTATTGTTTTTTTTGAAAAACACCTGAAAGTTTTCTGAAAATTAGGTTCACGGAGGTTGGCAATGGAGTTTAAAGAGTACATCAAAATTGTCAAACGAAGGATTTACCTTATTCTGGCTTGCAGCATTCTAGTAGGCGCATTTACCGCGTACATCAGCTACATGAAGCTGCCGAACGAATATCAGGCCAACGTTAAGCTGATCGTCAACCGTTCGACGCCGCTGGAAGATTACAAGCTCGACATCAACGAAGTCAATACCAACATCAGGCTTATCAATACATATAAGGAAATCATGAAGACCAGGGCGATTATGGATAAGGTTGTCACCCAGTATCCGGAGCTTCATATCAATTCCGATCAACTTCTCAGCAACTTCACCGTTAGCTCCGTCAACGATACGCAAGTGATGACGATCAGCGTTAGGGATCAAACCTATAAACGGGCTGCCGATATTGCAAATGCCATATCGATCGTCTTTCAATCCGAAATCGTCTCGATTTACAAGGTGGATAACGTCATTATATTGAGCGACGCCAACCCCGCCGATAAAGCCGCGCCCGTAACGCCCAACCCCGTGAAAAATACGTTTCTGGCTTTCATCGTATCGCTGATTGCCCTTACCGGTATTGTATTTATCCTGCATTACTTGGATGACACGGTGAAGACCGAAAGAGACGTCATGGATACGCTTGGCCTAACGACCTTCGCTGCCGTAGCCAAAGCCAAAAACCGCGACTACAAATCGCCGCGGGATAATAATAGAAATCGGCCGATTAACGAAGCGCCAGTGGCAACGGTCAATCAATAACGGTTTTCATAGCGGGCAGCATGCAAATAGAACGTTCAGGTAATGCCTACTGTACCTTTATAACTGTAGGCACTCGGTCACGCTGTGGGTTTGCGAACCTTAGACGTTCATCGTCGATGGTGTGATGTGAGGACGGGTTAGATGCCCTTTTTATTCGAAGCTTGTTCCAACTTGATTGTTTTGCCGTGCTTGCCAAAACAATTGCGTTGGAACGGTAACGTTACACGCAAGCTGATGTACTTACGATTCGGAAGCCTTGTAGATGCATTCTCCAAAACCAGTCATTCGAGTATAAATGCCTGCGAGCACATGAGATTAATTTGAGGGACGGTGTGAAACCTTGGATAAAGACGCGAAAATTTACGTGGCCGGGCATAGAGGGCTCGCCGGGTCGGCAATCGTTCGCAAATTGAGGGCTGAAGGATACGACAATCTCGTGGTGCGAACGTCTTCGGAGCTCGATTTGAGGGATTTCGAAGCCACGCTGGACTTTTTCAAACAAGAATCCATTGATTGCGTATTTTTGGCGGCGGCCAAAGTAGGCGGCATTATCGCCAACAACGAACAACCGGCAACGTTTATCCGCGATAATTTGCGCATCCAGACCAATGTTATCGATGCTTCGTATTTAACCGGCGTCGGTAAACTTTTATTCCTGGGGAGCACGTGCATCTATCCGAAATTCGCTCCGCAGCCCATGAAAGAAACGGATCTGCTGACCGGCGAACTGGAACCGACGAACGAGCCATACGCAATCGCGAAAATCGCGGGCATTACAATGTGCAAATCCTACAACAGGCAATACGGAACAAACTATATTTCGGTCATGCCGACAAATTTGTACGGCCCGAACGATAACTTCGAACTGGCGCATTCGCATGTATTGCCCGCCTTGATGCGGAAGTTCCACGAAGCCAAAAAAAATGGTCTCCCGGCTGTCGAAATTTGGGGGACAGGTATGCCGCGCAGGGAGTTCATGCATGCGGATGACCTGGCGGATGCTTGTTTGTTTCTGATGAAAAATTACAGCGAAAATGAAATCGTCAATATCGGCGTCGGAGAGGATATCTCGATTCGGGAGCTTGCGCTGCTGCTCAAAGGGCTGGTTGGATTCGAAGGCGACCTTATTTTTGATACGTCGAAACCGGACGGGACGCCGCGCAAGTTGGTCGACGTCACCAAATTGAACGGCTTGGGCTGGAAGTCCAAGATCGATCTGCACCAAGGTCTCGCTCAAACCTACCGTTGGTTTCTGGAAGCCGAAGCGAATTTAAGATCCGTTGTCATTCAATAGGAAGTTCTCAGGAGGGGATACGATGAAGAGAGCATTAATTACAGGCGTAACCGGCCAAGACGGATCGTACTTGGCAGAGTTTTTGTTGGAGAAAGGTTATAAGGTGTTTGGTCTCCGTCGTCGTACGAGCACGCCGAATTACGAGAATGCGATTAAGATCAGAGACCGGATTGAATGGGTTTCCGGCGATTTGACGGACCTTGCTTCGCTGATTGAAGCCGTCCGCCTATCCGATCCTGACGAGGTCTATAACCTTGCCGCCCAATCCTATGTCGCGGCATCGTGGCCGCAGCCGATTACGACGGGGCATATCACGGCCCTTTGCGTGACCAACATGCTGGAAGCCGTTCGTATCGCAAAACCGGATGCGAGATTTTATCAAGCCTCCAGCAGCGAAATGTTCGGCAAGGTGCTGGAAGTGCCTCAAAAGGAAACGACGCCGTTCTATCCTCGGAGCCCTTACGGGGTCGCCAAAGTCTACGGGCACTGGATCACGGTCAACTATCGCGAAAGCTTCGGCATGTACGCCTGCTCGGGCATTCTCTTCAATCACGAGTCTCCGCGGAGGGGACTGGAGTTCGTAACCCGCAAAATTACGGATGGCGTAGCCCGGATAAAGCTCGGCCTTCAAACAGAGCTTCGATTGGGAAATATCGACGCGCTGCGGGATTGGGGATATGCCGGAGATTATATAAAAGCCATGTGGCTGATGCTTCAACAGGAAGAACCGGACGATTACGTGATTTCAACGGAAGAAACGCATTCCGTCAAGGAGTTTCTCGAAACCGCGTTTTCGTTCGTTGGATTGGATTACCGGGATTATGTCGTCTTGGATTCCAAATTCGTCCGTCCGGCCGAAGTGGATCTCTTGATCGGGGACTGTTCCAAAGCGAAGCAAAAACTCGGATGGAAGCAGGAAGTAAGCTTCAGCGAGCTCGTTCACATGATGGTGGCGGAAGATATCAAACGCGTGCGGGCCGAAATCAGCTATCATAAGGCGCTTACGAGCGACCAGGAAGTCGGGCAATTGATTTAACCTGCGTCAATGATATAAGGAGCTGTGAGGAATGGAAAATCGGATACGGTTAGACAGGTATGATCAGAGCTGGTTTGCCAGAGGACGCAGCAATGCGGTGGTCGTCTTGTGGTGGCTTGTCCAAGGCTCGCTCTTTCGTTATTCCCTTCAGCCGATGTATGCGTGGCGCCGATTTCTGCTGCGATTGTTCGGCACGGAAATCGGCGAAGGCGTTCAAATCCGACCGACCGCTAAAATCACCTATCCATGGAAGCTAAAGATCGGCGCCCACGCCTGGATCGGCGATGAATGCGAACTATACAGCTTGGATTACATTCATATCGGAAATCACTGCGTCATATCGCAGCGCAGCTATCTGTGCACAGGGTCCCATTCTCTCCAGGATCCGAATTTTGGTTTGATTACCAAACCGATCGCGGTGAAGGACGGGGCCTGGGTTGCAAGCGACGTCTTCATCTACCCCGGCGTTACGATCCATGAGATGGGCGTCGCAGCGGCGAGAAGTACGGTCACGAAGGATATTCCCGCCGGTCAGGTCTATGCCGGTACACCGGCCAAGTTTCAAAAAATGAGATTTTCTGACAATGAGGAGTACGTGTGAATGAAGAGGAGAATCGTTTTTGTCATTAACTACTTCTACCCTGATTTCGCCTCAACCGGACAACTCATGACTACGTTATGCCTTCATTTGCAAAATGAATTCGATATTACGGTCATAGCGGCCCAGCCGGATAACGTTGAGGACGGTCTTGAGAAGCGCACGAAGCTATTTACCAAAGACATGCTCGAAGGCGTCCAAATCATACGGATCCGGATGCCTGCCGTAGATAAAACCAATAAATTCAGCAGAATGAAATATATCAGCACGTATTTCCTGCTGGCTTTGTTTGTCGTGCTTCGCCAACGCCGTACGAATATCATTTATACGATTTCGTCGCCTCCGATTATCGGCGGACTGATCGGAACGCTTGGCAAAGTATTTAAACGCGCGAAGCATGTTTACAACATCCAGGATTTTAATCCCGAGCAGGCGGAAGCAGTCAGCTTTCTGAAACAAAGCTGGGTCTTCCGGGTGGCCAAATGGATCGATAATTGGAACTGCAAAATGGCGGACCATATCGTGACGGTCGGCCGCGACATGCAAGAAACGTTGACGAATCGGTTTTCTGGCCGAAACGGAAAAATTCCGAGCAACACCGTAATCAACAACTGGGCCGAAGAAAACGAGATTGTGCCGTTATCGAAGGAGCATCCCAACGTGGAACGTTTCTTGGAGGCAAACAATTTGATAGGCAAATTTATCATCATGTACTCCGGCAATCTCGGACTCTACTACGACTTGGAAAATATTATCCAATTAACATCGCGATTCAAAGACCATCCCGACATTGCTTTTGTCTTTATCGGAGACGGAGCCGTCAAAGACAGAATGAAGCAATTCGTATCGCGTGAGCAGATCGGTAATGTTTTGTTTTTGCCGTTTCAGCCCAAGGAATACATTAAATATTCCCTCAATGCCGCGGATGTCCATCTGGTCGTCAATCAGAAAGGCATCAAAGGGGTTTCGGTGCCAAGCAAGATTTATGGCGTCATGGCATCCGGAAAGCCGATTCTGGGCGTTCTTGAATCCGGCAGCGAAGCTTGCCGTTTGATCGTGGACAGCAATTCCGGCGTCGTGGTGGAGCCAAGGGACTACGACGGCATTTATGCTGCGATCATGATGCTTTACAACATGGGCGAGCATCATCTTCAGGCCGCCGGTCTCCAGGGCAGAAGCTATCTGGAAAGCAATCTGAAGAAGGAGATCTCATTGGAAAAATACCGCTATTTGCTGCAAAGTCTTTAAAAACCAGAAATATAGGGCAGGTGTAAGAGGATGCCGAGCGATACCAGACGATTAAAAAAGCAAATCGTAATGGACACCAATCCACAGGCTTCCGTCTGTGAGGCATACCGGACGCTCCGGACGAATTTAGAGTATTCATCCGTCAGCGAGAATCACAAGGTCATCATGTTCACTTCGGCACAGAACGGCGACGCCAAAGCGGTAACCGCGATTAATCTAGCCATCGCGTTTGCGCAGACGAACAAAAAGGTGCTTATTATCGATGCCGATTTGCGAAACCCCAGGCTGCAGACCGTATTTGCCGTAAACAATGCGACAGGATTGGCAACGGTGCTCGGCGAGAGCGGCGAGGCGGTAGAAAGCATTCAGCCGACCCATATCGATATGCTTTACGTGCTGCCGTCCGGGCCCATACCATCCAACCCTTCGGAATTGTTGTCCTCTCCCAAATTGTCGATGACGATCGAGGAGCTGCGCCGCTATTTCGATCTTATGATTTTGATTGCCCCAGCTGCAACGCTATCGGATCCTTACATTGTCGCCTCTAGATGCGACGGGGTACTGCTTGTTATTGATTCCGGCAAGGTCGGCCGCAGGGATGCGCTTAAAATCAAGAACGGCCTGAACCATGTCAAAGCGCACGTGCTGGGAGTCGTGCTTAATCAATAGTCAATCATGCCTAAACAGATAAGCAAGTTATTCAATGGATTGGAGAGTGGAAGAGATGAAAAAAGTGAAGAAAGCAATTATCCCCGCAGCTGGCTTAGGCACACGGTTTCTTCCAGCAACAAAGGCTATGCCTAAGGAAATGCTCCCGATTATCGACAAGCCGACGATTCAGTACATCGTGGAAGAAGCGATCGAATCCGGAATCGAAGACATTATCATCGTGACGGGGAAAGGGAAGCGAGCGATCGAAGATCATTTCGATTCCGCATTCGAACTAGAGCACAATCTTTATGAGAAAGGAAAGCTGGAGCTTCTGAAAGAAGTGCAGCGTTCCTCGAAAGTAGAGATTCATTATATCAGGCAGAAAGAGGCCAAGGGACTTGGACACGCGATATGGTGTGCCCGAAAATTCATTGGGGATGAACCGTTTGCCGTACTCTTGGGAGATGACATCGTAGTCGGCGACACGCCTTGCCTGAAACAATTAATACAGCGCTATGATCAAACCGGATCGTCCATTATCGGCGTTCAGGTCGTATCCGAGGAAGAAACGCAGCGATACGGCATTATCGAGGGCACGCGAATCGGAGCGGAATTGTTTCAAATCAACGACCTTGTCGAAAAACCGCCGCTTGGAGAAGCGCCTTCGAATTTGGCCATCATGGGTCGTTACGTTCTTACGCCGGCAATCTTTGATTTTCTGAGCTTGTTCGAACCGGGTGCCGGCGGAGAAATACAACTGACCGATGCCATGCGAAAGCTGAACAAAATTCAGCACATGTATGCCTACCAGTTCCGGGGAACCCGATACGACGTGGGAGAAAAGCTAGGCTTTATATTGACTACGCTTGATTTTGCCCTGAATAACGGCGAGCTTCGCGAACCATTGTTGAATGCACTGAAAGACGTGCTGAATCGTGAACGCATTACCAATGCAATAGGATAGGGGATAGAGAGATGAGTCTAACCAATATGACGCCGGAAACCGAAGGTCTGGAACACACAGCATTCTATGATCGAATGGGCACGGCGAAGCAAGTCGAGCAGCCGAACTTCTATACGGTTACCAAACGCTTGATGGATATCTTGCTTTCATTGACGGGTCTTATGATTCTCTCGCCATTGTTTATCTTGCTCGGCGTGATCATCAAGATCGAAGATCCGAAGGGGCCGGTGTTTTTCAAGCAGAAGCGGGTGGGAAAGAACGGTCAGGTATTCATGATGATCAAGTTCCGTTCGATGGTTTCCAATGCGGAGGCATTGTTGAACGACTTGCTGAGCAAGAACGAAATTTCCGGTAACATGTTTAAAATGAAAAAAGATCCCCGGATTACGAGGATCGGCAAAATCATTCGAAAAACGAGCATAGACGAGCTGCCTCAGCTCATTAACGTTCTCCGGGGGGAAATGAGTCTCGTGGGACCAAGGCCCGCGCTGCCCCGGGAAGTCAATTTGTACACTTCATATGATCGGCAACGGTTGATGGTGACGCCAGGCTGCACGGGTTTATGGCAAGTAAGCGGACGCAACCAGCTGAGCTTTGAAGAAATGGTCGAACTGGACTTGAAGTACATTCGAACGAGAAGCATCATACGAGACCTGAAAATCATCTTGAGAACTTTTAAGGTATTTTTAGGATCGAGTGATGCTTATTGATCTTTCCGGGGCGGAGATTTCCACATGAAAAAAATTGTGTTCATCACTAATCGACTTCCCTTCCCCAAGACGGACGGGAGAAAAAATTTATTGAGCCAGTATATTCAGCAAATCAAAGAGCTATTCCCGGAAAGTGAAATCATCAATCTATCCTTTATCGATGACCCTAAATATTTAAAGCATCAGTCCTCGCAAATTTCGAGGCTGGTTCCGCTTAAACCGCCGGGGCTAATCGAAAAGCTGTATAACATCGCGCTTCATACCCTGCTGCTGAGAAGATGGCCGCTCCAGGTTTCCGTTTTTTATAATCGCAAAACGCATAAGGAAATCAAAGCGATCATCGATCAAGAACAGCCGGAATTTATTATTTACGATATGGTGCGCGTCGCGGAGTATTGGACGAACGGACCGAATCAGAAAATATTAAGTTACGATGATCTGCTTTCGTTGCGTTATCAGCGGCAATTGCAATGGTTCAAATACATTCCGTCCGTGTTCGGCGGATTTTCCAACAAACTTCCCCAATCTCTGAGACGGCTGACTTCCTTGAAGTTCGTGCAAAAATGGCTCATTGCGTACGAAAGCCGGCTGCTCCTCACATACGAGAAAAGAGTGGCCGGCCGCTTCCAGCATCTCATCTTCACTTCCCCGAAGGAAGCGGACAGCTTTCGGCAGACCGTTAACCATCGATCCTGCCATGGCATCCCGATGAAGTTCGATCCCGATCTGCTGAAGACGGAGCAGAGGCGCAATTACGACCGTAATAAGCTGGTTTTCGTCGGGAAAATGGATATTCCCCATAACAGCTCCGCGGTATTTTACTTTTGCGAGCACATTTGGCACGAAGTGAAGCTCAAGATGCCGGGGGCGATGTTTTACATTGTCGGAAAAAACCCGACGAAAGAAGTCAAACAGCTGGAACAGAAATATCCGGACGTATTCGTAACCGGAGAGGTGGATGACGTCGAACGTTACGTAAGCGACTCCGCGCTCATGATCGCTCCTTTGCTGTTCGGGACGGGAATCAAAACGAAAATCATCGAAGCGATGTCGTGGGGAGTTCCCGTGGTGACGAATCCGGTTGGGAGCGAAGGCATCAATGCCAATCACAACGAGGATTTGTTCATCTGCACCACGGACGAAGACATGGTTAACAACGTGCTTCTTCTCTTGAGCGACGACGAGGTCAACGACAAGCTGTCCCGTAACTCCGTCCATTATGTGCTTGGTCATTTCAGCAGCTCGGTGACGAAGAAAAATCTTAAGCTGATCTTATCTTGACGAAGGCTTACAAAGTAGGTGTTTCATATCCGGAGTGCAATCGTATTTTTGTTTATGCTTTCGCTGTCGGTGCTCACCTACGACAGTTTGCCTTTCATTCATTTTTCGGTTTACCGGCCAGTCGCGATGTTCCCCTTGTTCCTGGCGTCGATCCTTCTGCTGTTCGAAAAATTTCGATTCGGAAAAGGCGACTTTTTTCTGATTGGCTTCTGCGTGTACAGCATCTGCCATTCCCTTGTGATATGCATGGGCTATGGGAGTCTGGGAGCTTCAATGAAGCATATCTTCACCTTGATGATCGGCTTGGCCATGTACCGGGTGGCGCTATATATCGGCCAATTATGCAAGGAAGACCCGCAGATTCGACGAATGATGGCCATCAGCTTATGGATAGCCTTTCTTCCGCCGATCGCGATCGGATGCCTTCAGTTGGTCGACTCTTTCATCGTGAAATCGGGATTCTCGATGTCGATAACCGGTTTGTTTTCGGAAAAAGTCTACCTGCGTCGCATTCAATTGCTGTCCGGCGAACCGTCATGGGCGGCTATTCACGTCTTGTCCGGCGGATTGATCATGAGTTATTTGATTCGGCTCGGCTATCGCAGCCTGAGAATCCCGCTGATCATGAGCGCGCTGTTGATGGTGCTGTCTTTCTCCGCATACGCCTATAGCGTCATTCTGATCGCCCTTATTTTTTACATAGTGCTGACCAGCAAGAACCGAGGGAGAATGCTCCTGATTCTGGGCGGCACCGTTGCGTTCGTTACGGTGTTTATCCCGTTCCTTATTGATTTTTTACATATTAGCGGTTATTTTGCGAAACGATTTCAGTTTGATTTCCAAACGATGCTGCAAACGGACAATTCCGTTTTCGTACGCTTCGTGTTTCCTCTTATCGGGGTTTACGAATTTTTAAGGCATCCCGTCTTCGGCTTGGGCGGCGGCTATTATTTCTACGAATTTAATGCGATTTTATTCGAGAAATTCAGCTACGGTCTCAAGTTCAAAGAAGTGTACGACATTGCGTACGTGATGCCGGACAGTGCCACTTCCCGGAATTTGTTCGCAAAGATCTTGTCCGAAGAGGGGGTGGTCGGATTCATGCTGTTTATCGGATTCCTGAGTACGGCCGTCAAAGGAAGTTCACCGTATGCGAAGTTTGCGCTAGCCCTCTGCTTTTCGCTTGTCATGAATTTCGATTCCTATTCCTTCGTGAACTTCTGGCTGTTGATCGGGTTCATCCGCAGCGGTTTTTTTAATGAAATGCCGGCCGCGCGGGAAGCTGGAATGGAGACGCTGAGCACGAAAGGAATGAAACAGATCGCATGAAAATCGTCATCATGAACAGCCTTTACACGCCGCATATTATCGGCGGCGCCGAAATCTCGACGCAAATCCTAGCGGAAACGCTCGCGGCGTCGGCCGAAGTCCATGTGCTCACGGTCGGCGGACAGAAGCGCGCCGCCGGAATCGCATCGGATGTCGTCAATGGGGTAACCGTGCACCGGATGCCCTATAACAATCTGTACTGGATCGGCGAAGGAAACGGCGCAGGGACGTTGAAAAAAACGTTCCGAAGACTGATCGACCTGTACAATCCGCTTCAGATCGGGGCCGTGCGCAGGCTGCTAACGCAAATTGGACCGGATCTGATCCACACGCAGAACTTATCCGGTTTCGGAGCTGCGATCTGGACGGCGGCGGATTCGGACATACCGATCGTGCATACGCTCCGGGATTATTCGCTGCTCTCGCCGGTCAGTTCCCCGATCGGGAATCCGCTGCTATCGCGAATGTATCAATGGGGCTCGCTCGGCGTCAGCCGGCGGGTGTCCGCGGTCGTCGGTATCTCTTCGCATATCCTGAAGCGCCATACGGACGCAGGACTGTTCCCGAACGCGACCAAGCTTGTCATTCCGAACGTCGTTGACGGAGACATTGCCGGCGCGGAGAAGGATTTCGATCGCGAACCGCTTCACATCGGCTATTTTGGAAGAATCGAGGCGGAGAAAGGCGTACGCGAGTTGATCGAGGCAGTCCGATCCCTTCCGAAGGAAATGGTGGAGCGGGTTACCATCTGCGGCGACGGAGGCTATCGAGCGAAGCTCGCGGAGCTTTGCCGGGACGACGCCCGATTCGTTTTCACCGGCAAGGTCACGCCGAAGGAAGCGCGCGGCTTGATGGCGAAGGTCGATGCGACGTTCGTGCCATCGATCTGGGAAGAACCGTTCGGCCGGGTGATCATCGAGTCCTATCAAGTCGGCACCCCGGTTTACGCCTCGGCGGTAGGAGGCATTCCGGATGCCGTATGGAATCCGGACGAATTCCTGTTCAAGCCGGGGAGCGCGGATGCGATCAAGGAGAAAATCGCGTCGTTCCATGGCAAGACGGGCGGCGAGAAGAGATTCATTCAAGAACATTGCCTGAAGCATTGCGGCCGGTTTACCAAAGGCTCGCTGCTGGAAAACCATCTGGAGCTTTACGGAAGAATCAGGGAAACCGGCAGGCATGCCTACGCGCTTGCGGCCGCGAACGGGAGGTGAAGCCGATGGGCAAGCCGACCGTTTATATGTGGCCCAAGTCGAGTCCGCACAACAAATACAGCGAGCTCTTGACCCGGTCGATCGAGCGAAACGGCCTGCGGGTCGAGCACTACGACCGCGCAGCGATGTTCAAGCCCCGCAAGGGAGATATCGTGCATTTGCATTGGCCGAGCAACTCCTACACGGCGTCCGTCTTTGCATTGACGATCGTGAAATCCTTGTTCTTCGCCCTGCTGCTCCTATATTACAGATGCCTGGGCGTACGGCTGTTCTGGACGGTTCACAACGTTTGGCCGCATGACGGCAAAACGCGGTGGGACCGGCTAATGCGCAAGTACATCTTGACCGTGTGTCACCAGGGGTTCGTGCTGAGCGAGTCGGTGAAAGTCGAGGTAGCCGACACGTTCGGCGTGCCGGCAAGCAAGCTCGTGGTGACGCCGCACGGGCACTACGTGGATGCTTACGTCAGCAAAGGCACGGATATCCGAAAGCGGTTCGGCATTGCGCCGGACAGTTTTCTGTTCCTGTTCATCGGCCGGATCAATCCTTACAAAGGAGTCGATCAACTCGTCGAAGCCTATTCGGAGCTCAAGCTCAAGCCGGGAACGTGCGAGCTGCTCATCGCGGGGCATGTCGATAAAGGGTACAGTCTTGATTTCATCGATAGGGCGAATGACGGTTCGATCCGCGTAAATCCGCAGTTCGTGGATGATCAGGAATTGGCGGATTTCCTGGAAGCGGCCAACGTGATCGTGCTTCCTTACAAACAAATCACGACATCCGGAAGCGCGATTCTGGCGCTCTCCCACAAGAAGCCGGTCGTTGCGCCGCGATTAGGCGCGCTCGGCGAATATGTCTCCGACGGTTGCGGCATCTTGTACGATCCGGATG
Organism: Paenibacillus sp. J22P277; assembly: GCF_059383675.1. Lineage (NCBI taxonomy): Bacteria > Bacillati > Bacillota > Bacilli > Caryophanales > Paenibacillaceae > Paenibacillus > Paenibacillus sp. J22P277. The sequence goes on along the minus strand of NZ_JBXENS010000004.1, from coordinate 314,763 downwards.
ATCCGGACGGCTTGCGCAAGGCGCTTCGGCAGTCCATGGATATGGACGCGAGGGAAACGGAGCTGCGCATCGCGGCAAAGCTGGGGGAACTGGACTGGGGACGGATCGCCAGCAAAATGATTCAGGTCTATACCGGTAAGAAACAGGTTGAGGTGAATGCATGAAAGCGACCGTAGCGATTTGCACGCATAATCGGGCAGCGGATTTGAACGAAGCGCTTCTAAGCCTGCTGCATCAAAGCTTTGATAAATCTTACGAGGTCATCGTGGTCGATAACCGTTCCACCGACCACACCAAGCAAGTCGTGCTCGACTTCCAGGGCATGATCGACATCCCGATCATTTATCTGTACGAAGAACGGCTAGGGCTGTCCGTCGCCCGCAACCGCGCCATTCGCGAAGCCAAGGGCGAATACGTGCTGTTTCTCGACGACGATGCGGTCGCATCCGAAGATTGGATTAGCGGCATCGTTGCCTTATTCGACGGCGATCCGCGCATCGGCTGCGTGGGCGGGAAAATCGTACCCGCCTGGGAGGGAAGCGCGCCCCAGTGGCTGCTTCCGGAAAATCGGACGCTGTACACGATCCTCGATTATGCGGACGAGATCGTGGAGATGCGCAAGCCGGCTATCCCGTTCGGCGCGAATGTGGCCTTCCGCAAATCGCTCTTCGCTTCGATCGAACCTTTCCGGGAGGATCTCGGAAGAGTGGGCAGCAACTTGCTGTCGAGCGAGGAGGCCGAGCTGATCGACCGGATCCGCGCCAAGCATTCGGTCTATTACACGCCGCATGCCTCGGTGCTGCATAAAATTCCCCGCAGCAGAATCAGCCGGAAGTGGCTGCTGCGGCGCATTTATTGGCAGGGGGTCAGCAGCGCGGTTTCATCGAAGAAAAAGGCGGGCATCTTCTTGAAATCGCTCGTAAAGCTGCCGGTATTTGCTCTGCTAACGGTTGTATTTTTGTACGATAAGCGCAAAAGTTTCCGAAACATAAGCAAGATTTCGTACAATAACGGGCAAATCAGAGGCGTCCTGAGGATGTACCAGTGATGAGAATATGCGGAGTAAGGATGACGAACTGATGAAGAGGCTGCTGCAATCCATTCAAAAAAGGCTGACCGGTCAGGGAGCCTTTCAAGCGATTTTGCATACCAGCGCAGCCAACTTGCTGATCATGATTTTGGGCACGTTGACTTCCATCGTGACTGCGCGGTTATTCGGGGTGGAAGGAAAGGGAGAATTCTCGGCCATTCTGTTCTGGCCGACGCTGCTGGCCGGGCTCGTCAGCTTCGGGCTGCCGACGTCTCTCATCTTTAACATGAGGACGAACGAGGCGAAAGCGACCGAGTATGTTCGAGCAGGTTTCTTGTTCCAAGCTCCCGTGAGTCTTGTCGTCGGCATCGTAGCTTGGTTCTGTCTTCCGGTCTGGCTTGGGAATTACCCCGATGCCGTGGCCCAAATCGCGAGATGGTATACCGTATTGACCTTGCCGATGCTGCTCGCCGTCAATTTGCTCGCGGCATTGACGCAAAGCATGGGCAAATTCAACCTGTACAACGGCTTGCGGCTGTACGTCCCGCTGAGCAATCTGGTCGGACTGCTGGTGTTATGGGCTATCGGCGAATTGAACCTGCGATATGCCTCGTTCGCGTTCTTCGCGACAAGCTTGATGGTCATCGTCTGGTCGCTGTACAGATTGCGGCGAGACTTGAACTTCAACTGGCTCAAGCCGTTCACGGACCGAATGGTATTCAGTACGCTGTTCGGTTACGGCGGCAGGGTGTTCGGCGTCGAACTGCTCGGGACGCTTTACTCGCAGTGCGATAAGCTCATTATTCTGGCTCTTCTGCGTCCGAGGGACTTCGGACTGTACACGGTCATCTATACGCTGTCCCGCGTATTCAACGTCGTGCAGATGGCCATCTCGAACGTGATCTTCCCGAAGGTCACGGGCATGGACAAGGACAAGATTCTGGCAACGGTGGGAAGGGCGTTCCGGCTTTCGTTCCTGCTTATGTGCGCAGCGGTCATTCCGGGGATGATCGTCGGGCGATTCTTGCTCGGTCTTCTGTTCGGCGCACAATTTCTGGAGGCTGGCGACGCGTTCTACATTCTCTCTTTGGAATGCATAGTCGGCGGGGGCTCGTGGATTCTCGCCTCGTCTTTCAACGCCATGGGCCGTCCTGGACTCGTCGTTCTGAGGCAGGCGGTCGCGCTTGCCATTACGATCGGTCTGTTTTTCGTCTTTACGCCGCTCTACGGCTTGAACGGCATCGCCTTCGCCCTGCTCCTCGGCGCCGTCACGCGGATTGTCATTACGATCGCGGCCATGAAGCTGGTCTTCAAGGTCAGAATCGTCGACATTCTTTACGACAAAAACGATTTGCGATTCCTATTCAAGCGATTTTCCCGGAGCATGCCATCCTAAAGCGGTATTCGATCGAATCGACATAGCGTGCCTCTTTTATTAAGAAGAAGGAGACGGATAAATGACTACTTTACAGTTCGCGCATCCGATGGATGAACTCAAAAACAAGCTTCGGCACATAGTGAGCGTGATCCCGCCTCAATCCAAAATCTATTACATTGATTATCCCGTGTACGGTAACGGCGGCGATCTGCTGATTATGAAAGGGACCGAGACTTTTTTCAAAGATAATCGCATACAGGTCCAGGCACGCTACAGCGTATTGGATTTTCCGAGCGGATTGGCCATTCCGAAGGATAAAATCATCGTTCTGAACGGCGGCGGCAATTTCGGGGACTTGTATCCGACGCATCAGCAACTGCGCGAGAAGATCGTAAACGACTATCCTGATAACCGGGTGGTAATTTTGCCTCAGACCATTTTCTATAAAAACGAATCCGAACTGGATCGTACGGCAGCAGTCTTTAATCGACACAAGGACCTGCACCTCTATGTTCGAGACACGTTATCGCAAGAGCTCGCGCAAACAAAGTTTAAGACGTGCCATGTGTATTTGTCGCCGGATATGGCCCATCAATTGTGGCCAATCCATAGCAAGTATACGCCTGAGAAGGATCTGCTCTGTTTTCTCCGTACCGACATCGAGAAGACGGTTGAACAGGAGCGATTTGAATCTTCGGGCCAAGGGGATTATTTGGACTGGGCCACGTTGTTCAACAAAGCCGAGCAGAAAGGAATCCTCCTATTTCGCAAAATGCTGAAAATAGGCGGCGGCAATTTCTTGTTGGGCAAGTGCTGGGGAATGTACTCCGACTACCTCGTAAACAAGGCGGTCAACCGGTTCGGCAATTATAATACGGTCCAAACATCACGGCTTCACGGCCATATCTTGTCATGCCTCATGGATAAGCCGAACGTCTTACTGGACAATTCTTACGGCAAGAACGGCAACTATTACAGCGCATGGACCAAAGGCATCGCGTCAGCAAGATTATTGGCCGGCTCGCCCGGGGAAAAGAATGAAAAATTAGGTTGAAGATCAAATAGGTACCGAAAACGCTAAGGTTATGCTTACGATGCTGCGTTTTCTCCGAAAACGCTTTGGGGGCTGAAATCATGAACATCACAGTCATTGGCACCGGTTACGTCGGACTCGTATCGGGAATCTGTTACGCGGAGCTGGGCAATCGCGTGATCTGCGTCGACAAAGACCTGGCCAAGGTCGCAACCCTGCAAAACGGGGGTATCCCGATTTACGAACCCGGCCTGCAGGAGCTTTCGGCCAAAAATACGGCTGCCGGCAGGCTTAGCTATACGAGCGACCTCCGCGATGCGGTGGAACAGTCGGATACCGTCATCATCGCCGTCGGCACGCCCTCGCTCCCGAACGGCGAGGCGAATCTCGCTTACATCGACCAAGCGGCCGTCGAAATCGCCCAGGCGATGAACGGGTACAAGATCATTGCCGTGAAAAGCACGGTCCCCGTCGGAACGAACGAACGCGTCGCCAAATTGATTCGGAGTTGGACGACGGAACAGTTCCATAGCATTTCCCTGCCGGAGTTTCTGCGGGAAGGGTCAGCAGTTCAGGATACGCTGCATCCGGATCGCGTCGTCATCGGCGCCGACTCCGAGACGGCGGCCGAGACGATCGTTCAACTGCACCGAACGTTGACGGATCAAATCATCGTGACGGACATCCGCAGCGCGGAGATGCTGAAGTACGCATCCAACGCCTTTCTCGCGACGAAAATCTCGTTCATCAATGAAATCGCGAACATTTGCGAGAAGGTCGGCGCCGACGTCACCCGCGTCGCGGAAGGCATGGGTTACGACAAACGGATCGGCCACGCGTTTCTGAAGGCCGGCATCGGTTATGGCGGCTCCTGCTTTCCGAAGGACACGAGGGCGCTCATCCAGATCGCGGGGAACGTGGATTACGAATTCAAGCTGCTGCGCGCTGTCGTCGAAGTGAATCAAGATCAGCGAATGAACGTCATCCGCAAGCTGGAATCGATTTTCGACGGGGAGCTGCAAGGGAAGACCATCGCCGTCTGGGGGTTGGCCTTCAAGCCGAATACCGACGACGTTCGGGAATCGCCGGCACACGAGATCATTCTGTATTTGACCCAGAGCGGAGCCCACGTGAGAGCGTATGATCCGATCGCGACCCATAACTTCCGATCCATGTACGGAGAAAACGGCGTGATGTGGTGCGATGACGCGCTGCAGGCCGCGACCGGCGCGGATGCGCTCTGCCTCTTGACGGAATGGGATGAATTCGTGCGCGCGGACCTGGTCGAGCTTCAGTCGTTGCTGCGCAAGCCGATCCTGATCGACGGACGGAACGTCTTCAAGGAAGAGGATTTGGCGGAGACCAAGTTCATTTATTACTCCATCGGCCGCCCGCGACTGAACCAAGGGATCAAAGAAGAAATATCCGCCTTGTACGGTTAATTCGGTCAGGTTATAGCGGACGCCTCGAAAATGCGTCCAAATCGTAATCGATTAAAATGGTTGAAGGAGTGTTGGATATGAAATTAGTGCTTCTTTCCGGCGGATCCGGCAAACGGCTCTGGCCATTATCGAACGAGTCTCGTTCGAAGCAGTTTCTTAAGGTGCTGTCAGACGATAACGGTGACCGGATTTCCATGGTGCAACGCGTGTGGTCCCAACTCGGCTTGGTCGGCTTGCAACAGGATACCTTGATCGCGACAGGCATGTCCCAGAAAGAAATGATTCAAACCCAACTCGGCTATGAGGCCGACATCGTCATTGAACCGGAACGCCGGGACACGTTTTCCGCTATCGCGCTTTCCGCCGTATATTTGTATTCGATATTGGAGATCGGTTTGGATGAGACCGTGATGGTGCTTCCCGTCGATCCATACGTCGAGAACCGTTTCTTTGAACAATTGCATCGTCTGGAGACGATTATCGGCGATTCGGAAGCCGAGATCGGTCTTATCGGCGTACAGCCAACCTATCCTTCCGAGAAGTACGGCTATATCGTTCCGAAACAACAGGAGGAACGGTTTGGATATATGCAAGTCAGCCATTTCGAAGAAAAACCCCGTGAGTCGAGAGCGCAAAGACTGATCGAACAGTCCGCGCTATGGAACTGCGGGGTTTTCGCTTTTAAATTGGGCTACTTGATTAATCATCTCATTGAACGGGGATATCCGATTCAGTTCGACGAGCTCCAGAAGCAGTACCACAAGCTGCCGAGCATCAGCTTCGATTATGAGATCGTGGAAAAAGCGGAACGGGTCGTTGTTTTGCCGTACGATGGCTATTGGAAAGACTTGGGGACGTGGAATACTCTGACCGAGGAAATGGACTCGGCGTTAATCGGAAACGGCATCGTGTCCTCCGATTGCGACCGGACGCATGTTATTAACGAGCTTGGCATCCCCGTCACCGTCCTCGGCGTCAGCAATATTGTGGTCGCGGTTAGTCCGGACGGCATTCTTGTCGCCGACAAAGAGGCGAGTCCGCGGATCAAGGAAGTCATGAAGCATAACGAGCAGCGTCCCATGTACGAAGAACGACGTTGGGGGCGCTATCGGGTGATCGATTATATCAAGTACGACAGCGGCAAGCAGGTGCTGACGAAACGCATACAGGTAGATGCGGGCTGCAATCTGAGCTATCAGTATCATCTGCATCGGGATGAAATATGGACGGTCATCGAGGGCGAAGCGCAAGTCGTGCTCGATAACGAGATCCGTTTTATTCGGACCGGCGACGTCTTGCGTATACCGGCCTATGGCAAGCATAGTTTGCGGGCGATGACGAATACGGAAATCATCGAGGTGCAGTCAGGCACCGAGGTCGTAGAAGAAGACTGCGTACGTTTGACCACGGAATGGGAAGAAATTTTGAAAATTTGCGCGGTCCGGAATTAATCGGTAGTTGCATAAAGGGAGGAATGGCACAAATGTCGGACAATGATCGTTTCATGATGAGCCGCAGGAAGCTGCTCATTTCCATGGCTGCGGTCGGCGTAGGCGTGGCTACGGGAAACATACTCCCTTCGTTGTTGAACCGCAATCCCAAAGAAGAAGGAGATTATGTTGCCGCGGCCGTTATGGCGGACAAAGAAAGCCGATTAGTCACGGACTACGGTGCAGTAGGAGACGGCGTCAAAGACAATACGCAGTCTTTTCAATCGGCGATTAACGATGCTGTTGCCAAAGGCTACAAGCTTGTCATCCCGAGCGGCCGCTTCCTCGTAAAGGGAACGCTGGACAACTTGGACAACGTGAGCATGCATGGCGTCTCGTTAACCAAAAACTATTGGAGACAGGACAATTACGACGACTTTGAAAAAGGGGCCTCCGTCCTTATCGGAACGGGGAAGAACGGACTTTTCGGAAAGAAAATGAGCAGGGCTCTTTTTGCGGGAATCTGTTTTTCCAAATTTGCCAGAATCGCCGAGCCGTCCAGTCCGCGGTACGCACTGTTCCAATCCTGCAGCTTCAAGGACGTTACAAGCGTGTTGGACGCGCCAAGTGATCAAACGGCGGCTTACCATAATTTCAAGTTTGTTGATTGTGCGTTTACCGTCTACCGATCGAATGCATTATTCAGTGGACGTATTCTCGATTCCATGTGGGATAGGTGCGTTTTCGTCGGTTCCAAGCCGATGGATCTTACCCAGGCCAAAGCTAACCAGGTTACTAATTCGCGATTCGAATGGATCGACCGCGGGACGGCGATTTCGCTCTATGGCTGCGAACAAATGCTCTTCAGCGGCAATTATTTCGATCGCATCAGCGGTGCGGCGTTCGAGATCAAACAGGGAAATAAAGAGATCTTGATTACGGGCAATCAATTCAACCGATGCGGGAGCGGGCTAAGCTCTGCCGGCGATTCGTTAAATTACAAAGATCTCAACAAAAGCTTCATGATCCTCTACGGGGAATTTACCGACGTGAACATTTCAGGCAATACGTTCTCGAAGAACGCGAGCGGCGATCACGATGGGGAGCCGTGTCCCAAGTATGTACTGGCCAAGCGCGCGGGCATCGCGGACTGCAATTTTCGATTTCAAGGGAACGACGTGGAGAATGGATATACGAAGTCGTTCTTGTACGTGGAGGATAACGATTACTCGCCGATTTTGATCAAGGGAGAGAAGGCGTTTCAAGAGTTGTCCCAGTATGTCATCGATATGGCGAGATGCAGCAACTATAGCATCGAAGCTGCTTGTAATTCGGAAGCAAAGTTGTCCGAACTGCCGTCGAATTTGATCGTGCATAACAAGTCCGCGATCAAGATCGATGGCAAGCAGTTGGGGACGGTATTCGGGGGAACCGTCAATGGGTATCCGAGATATGACAGGCCGGAAATCGTATACGAGGAGACAGGAGCGAAGCTTTCCTCGTCAAACGGAGCAGACAAGCTAGCCGGATACAGCATACCGATTACGAGATTGCTTCACGGCGTGCAGCTTACGATATCATTCGTGTACGTCACGAGTGGGTCGCCGAATTTGAAGATCTCCGCTTCCATCGGCGGGTCGGCCGACGTAAAACTACCTGATTTGACCGGTGCCGCCCAACGAAAATTGTACGTCGCGAATCTCTACGTTCCGTTTCAGGCAACCGGAAAAACGCTGCAAATCAAATACGGCGCACTCGGTTCGGTGAAAGGCAGCGTTCAAATTTATGCCTTTGCTGCGACCTATGCTTCATTCACGCCAAAATCGGTCTATGATCAGTTAGGTTGATCGCTATAAAGCGCTTCTTATAGCTGCTCCGGGCGGAGCTCTATAGGAAGCGTTTTTTTAGTAGATAGAAGAGGGAGTATTGACATGATACGAATTGTAACATAATATTGAGGTAATGATGATACTTAATGTATCGCGAATATTGAGAGGATGGGAGTGTCATGACTGTCGCATCATCCTACTTTCGTTTTGGGTTTCGCGTTCTAAGGGGGGTTGTTTTTCATCGGCATGCGGATCGCTGCGGTAAGCTGCTTCGCGTTTGCGGATCAGTAAAGGTTAACCGGCAACCGCAGACGACCTTGAATTTAGGCAACCATATCATGATCTACCAGAACGTTGGTTTTTATCTGGAAGAACGTGGCGCCAAGATTGAAATCGGAGACCATACTTTCATTAACCGGCGGACGGAAATCATGTGCAGGGAACGCGTATCGATCGGGCAGCATTGCGCTATATCCTGGGATGTGACGATCATGGATACCGACTATCATCATATAAACGGCATATCGTTAGCAAGGCCTGTGGTCATTGAGGATCATGTATGGGTCGGCTGCAAGTCTACGATTTTGAAAGGCGTCACGATCGGTCAAGGTTCCATTATCGCGGCCGGTTCGCTCGTGAACCGTGACGTGCCCCCTTTTTCGCTCGTAGGAGGCGTCCCGGCAAGGATTCTGAAGCGGGATGTAAAGTGGAGCAAATAAACCGGCTGCCCATTGAAAGGCAAACAATCGGAAGGCGGGATTGATCTGAACACCAAACGAATTCCTGTATCGGTTATTATCATGACGAAGAACGAAGAGAAGAACATTGCCAAGTGCATTCATTCCGTTGAGCTTTTCGACGAAGTGTTCGTCGTCGACTCCGGCAGTTCGGATAATACGGCGGCTATCGCCGAACAATTGAAAGCGGTGGTCGTTCCGTTCGAATGGAACGGAAAGTACCCCAAGAAGAAACAATGGTGCTTGGAAAACCTGCCGTTTCGCAATGATTGGGTGCTCTATGTCGACGCCGACGAGGAAGTCCGGCCGGAGCTTGCCCAGGAAATGATGCGGGTATTCCAAGCAGGGCCGCAAGCCATGGGGTATTTCGTCGGTTACGACTACGTGTTCATGAACAAGGTGCTGCGGCGGGGACATCAGGTATACAAGCTTGTGCTGTTCAACCGCCATCATGGCAAGTTTCTCGATTACGACGATTTAGGGGCAAGCAACATGTGGGAAGTAGAAGGACATTATCAGCCGGAAATCGCCGGAAAGGCGCAACTGCTTCAAAGCAAGATGCTTCATTTCGACCATGACAGCATCTTCGATTATTTTGCCCGCCATAACCGCTACTCCGATTGGGAAGCGACGGTTCGAATCAAGGGACTGCTCGACAATCCGAAGGAGTCTCAGCCGTATATCCGAGTATTGCAAAAGAAACTATTCAATAAACTGCCATTGAAATGGTTAACGGCCTTCCTGCATTCCTATGTCTTTAAGCTCGGTTTATTGGACGGCAAAGAGGGATTTCATTTCGCATTCGCGAGGGCGGTCTATTATTGGCAGGTAGAGATCAAAATCTCGGAATTGAAACGAAGATCCGCGAGATCGCCGGTTTCTCCGAGTCTTGCCGGCAAGGCGCCCGAAGCGAAAGTCCAATGAGAGCCGGGGCGAGCTTATGAACGCAAAGCACAGCTCCGCTTCCAGGCAGTCATCATGGCTCCTTCTCATCGGGTTGTTTTCATCCATGCTCGGCTTTTATCGGGAAATTCAGATCGCTTCGCTGTACGGCGTCTCGATAGAGGCGGATATGTTCTACATAGGCACGCTGCTGCCCGAATTCATCATCGCGGTTTTGGGAACGGCATCGGCGAATATTTTTATGCGCCAGTACCACATTTCGCAGGAGAAAAAGGACTTCGCCTGGACGGTTTTCGTATTGCTTGGCGGGGTCTTGATCTTGGTTTGCGCCATTCTGTTCGTCGCATTCCCGTTCATTGCCCGTATCATCGCTCCGGGATTTACGGATGGCGATTTGTCCGTTTTGACGCAAATGGGACGCATTATGCTCGGTTCGCTGGTTTCGTCCGTCTTCTTCGGGGTTATAACCGCTTCGCTCAATATGAACGGCCGCTTCTATATGGCAGGTCTCCATGGACTGCTGTATAACTTCATCCTTATCGCATCGACATTTATTTTTGTTCCGCATCTGGGCATATACGGATTGGCATGGAGTTATCTAGGCGCTAACGTGATCCGAATCGTGCTGTTGCTGCCCTTTTCGTGGAAGTTCTTCGGTCGGTTCGATTTCGGGTTAACGCTCGCCTATTGGAAAGAATTGCCGAAGGGCACGACAACGTACGTGTTGACGGGACTGCAGCAAATCTTCGAGCGTTCTTTCGCAACGAGCATTCAGGCCGGGGCGGTTGCCGCGCTGAGCTACGCGGGCAGAATCGCCAATTTGCCCATTCTTTTATTCATCAATTCGGTACTGACCGTCACGTATCCGATGATGATCAAGCAGGCAGAGGAAGAGCGGCGCGAACGTTTAAGCGAAACCGTCGTGCTTACGCTGAAGATCGTCCTGGTCAGCTTGATCTGCATTGAATTGTACTTGCTGCTCTTCCGCGGCTCGCTTTTCTCGCTGCTTTTCCAATACGGCAAATTCGGCGAGAAAGACAGCCGAACGCTCTCGGAATTGCTGGTGTTGTTCGCTCCCGTCGTATTGCTTGCAGGCGTCAACCAGGTGCTGCTTAAAACCGCGCACGCCATTGGCAAAAACATGTTGACGGCCGTCGCGCTGATCGCGGCGATTACCGTTTACGTTCTGGCGGCTAAGCTGCTGCATGCGCTGGGAATCGATTCGCTGGTATGGGCGCTGCTCATCTATAATGCTGTCATGACGGTGGTCTTGTGGGGAGGCATCACCGGGAGCAGGCGCGGGTCGCTGCCGATTCCGATCCGGTTCGGGCGGTTCGCTCCCGTATGCCTGGCCGGCGGCATTACGTGGGGAGGGCTCTCGCTGCTGCCGGAGTCCGGATTCATCGGTTTTCTGGCCTACAGCGTCCTCTATTTCCTGTCATTCGGCGTTCTTATGTATGGGTTTGATCGTGAAGTGCGAGGGCATGTCCGAAGATTGCTTAATAGAAAAGCAGCAATGTCCGAGGAAAAGCCGTCACTTTCTACGAACGTGGCGGAATCCTAGATTGCCGCTCATAATTGGCCATCATCCCGATTAAGTTTTATGTTCGGGGGATGGCGGTACTCATAAGATCTTTTTCCAAGCGAAAGTGCCGTTAGCGTTTTTAACGGAGACGTATACGCTGCCATCGCTGCCGGCTTTCTCCACATAAGCGAAAGTGCCGCGATTGGCATCGGTTGCTGTCGGAAGCGTCGTGTAAAGAAGCATTTTCGCGTCGCCGCCCACGATTCCGAACGGTTGCCAGTTGTTCGAGGCTACGCAGACCCAGCCTGCTTCTTTGCCATACACCGGCTGCCGGTTAAGCACGAGATCGCCCGTTGCTCCTCCGGAGGTCGGCTTGGATTGCGCATACCGGATTTCCGATCCGAGATTAAGCTTGTAACCGCTCAATAATTCGGATGCGTAAGGCGCTTCCGTCGTAATTCCAGGTACGAGGTACATGGCAAGCATGTCGAGCTCGAGCTTCTGGTATACGACAAGGTCGATAATATCCGAATTCGTGGCCGGTATCTGGGTGGTTAAGGTGAACAGCTGGTTTCCGGAAGGAAGGATCAAAGTACGGTCGTTGACGCCGTTGCCGCCGTAGTCCACGTAGAGATCGATGCTTTTGCCCGTTTGATTTCGGCCCGTAATCATGAGCGTATAGGCCGGATACTTATTGAACCGCTCGATTGCTCTGGTTCTAAGACGGTACGGTGTTCCGGGCGCGGTCAGGCTCTGCGTGATTTTGCAGCCGGCGGGAGCGAGCTGCGTGAACGAATAGGAACCCGAAGGCGTTTCGACGCCGAAGGGAACGCCGTTTGCCTGATCGGAGTAGAACGACGGATTTTTCAACATGTTGCTGCCGGATTGTCCGCTCATCGGGATGGTTCTGCGTTCGGTTTTATAGTTCTGATTGGCAAACGGCGTAACGTCCTCGAAGCCGAGCATGGTGACCGCATTCACCGGATCGAGTAGGATCGGACCATGCGTCGTATCGGGATGATTGGTTTGACTGTAATAGTTTCGTTTGCCGACGATAATTCTGCGGGAATCGGTGGAAGCGGGATCTACTTGCACGATGTAGCCTTTCATTCCGTTGTAAGTCGTAATCGCGTAATGATCAAGCCTGCAGCCGTCGATCAGTACGTTCGTGCTTCCGCCGTAGACGCCGACGAATGCCGGAAAGGTCGCTTCCGCATGGCATTCGAGGATCGAGATCGCGTGGGAGTCGTCCAAGCGGATAAGCGGTTCCGTAATCGCATTGTTTACGGTGGTCGACATCGTGGCGCGAATGGCTTCTTTTTGTTCAGGCGTATACGCCGTGCTGTTGGCGATGGCCGGCGGCAGGACCGCCTGGTATTCCGATCTCTCGAAGGCACTGTCCGTGATATGCACGCTGACGGAATTTTTCAGCCAGAGGTGCGGGTAATTATTGACGGCCCGGGAAAAGAAACAGTTGTCGAATGACGCGCACATGAATAAGTTTTCAAGCAAGACACCCGTTCCGTTATAGCCCGTTTCTGACCAGAATCTGCAGTTGTTGAACGAGAGCATGTAGGCGCCGACGCCGGCCGAATTATTCTGCGCGGATCGATTGCCTTGGATATATACGCCGTATTTGCCGGTTCCGCAAGCGCTTGAAAAGAATCGGTTGAACATTTGATGCGCGCCTTGGGGAAGCCCTACGCCGCTTCCATTGCGATGGTTGATGTAGAAGTCCTCGAATAGAACGGTATCGGCGATTGCCTTATCCGAATAAATAGCGAATCCCGTGCCCGCATACAGAATGCCGGAACTGTACATGCCCGCGCCTTTGATCGTGATGCCCGAGCCTTGGGTGCCGGCCGTGTTGGGTCGATTGACATTCGGAAGCACCAGCGTGGACGATGTTTTGAATTTGCCAGGCGGAAGCCAAACGACGCCGCCTCCCGCACTGAAAGCGGCATTAATGGCATTTTGTATCGCAACGGTATCGTCCGCTGTTCCGTTTCCGACTGCTCCGTAAGATGTAACGGTGAATATGCCTGCTGGATCTGCCATTCATATCCCTCCTAAACGATAGTTTGTTTCTATTAATTTTATGCAGGCAGATGAAGTTATGATAGAGTCAGCGACCCATATGTTATGCAGAAAGGAGGCTTATATGGAGGGGACCGATAGAAACGCGAAAATATTCAAGCTGCTCTTCCTGTTCGGCTGGATTTTCCTTATCTTTCTTTTTTCCTCCCAATCGTACGAAGAACAAAGCATCATCCCGTTTTTAAGCAAGCATTTCTCGGAACGCGCGGCAACCGAGGTTCTCCCGGACATGGATTTTTATTATTTTCATCACGAATATTCCAACGCGAAAAAACCTTTCGATTTGATAGAATTTTTATTTCGCAAAGGCGCGCATTTGTTTATCTATGCCGTGCTTGCATTTCTGGCAGCGGCAGTGATACGGGCTGGGGATAAGCCGCGTTACTGGCTGCTCGTTCCACTGATCGTCGTAGTCTCCGTCGCGAAGATCGATGAATGGAATCAATCGTTTACGATCGGAAGAACCTCCAATCCGAAAGATATTCTTATCGATGCGATAGGCGGCGTTATGGGACTCGGATGCTATATTATTTTGCGCATGCTGCGTTTGGGGAATCGGAATGAACAACGATAACAAAGTCGACGACAAACGGGTTCATGGCAGAGCGGATGAAAACAAAGGCGAAGAATCGCGAGAATGGATGGATGAAGCTATCTATTCAGCAAGAAGCACAAGGGAATCCATCGTGTCTATTAAGCTATCGCTCCATGAACTTATCCGGCAATTGACTAATCTGCAGCGCAAACTAGACGATGTAAGTACCGCGACTAACCTCACAGGGAAATTTCATGAAAAAATAGATACAAATTGTATCAAAATAAACAAGATGTAAGATGACGAGGAATACAACGTCGCACCGCGGGAAAAGATTTTTCGAACGATTTAAAGCGATGTTTATCTAGATACATTTTGTATCATTTTCGCTATCGAAAGGAGGAAGCTTGCATGAATATCAAACCTAACCATGCACGCATCAATGTAGGACGACTCCGGATTTTTAGCGGGGTGAAGGTTACGGTAGCGATTGCAGATGCGCTCGGAAGCCATACCAAGTCGAGAACGACGCCCGTAATGATTCAGGATTTGAGTCCGACGGGCATGCGATTCATGACGCATCTCCGGTTTCCGGTAAGCAAGGACTATTGCATCCGGACAACTGTAGCGTTCGGGGAATGGGGGTTCAATCTGGTCGGTCACGTAGCTTGGAGAACCAAGGAAGAGAATATATACATCTACGGGTGTACGTTCGTCCACGATGAACAAATGCAGCAAGCGCTTGCCGCGGCTCTCAAAGAGAAACTCGTGCAGATGATCCCCGAACGCCGCCGTATTCTCGACATGTACGAACATCTATTGAATATCACATTGAAACCTGCAGCATCTTACTTGGATCGAAGCCTATGAGAGCTGAAACAACGAAACGGCTGTTGAGCGAAGGCCGTTTTTCCTATGCCAGTAGTTGAAAGCGCATACATATCAGTAGGCCGACAAATTTCCTACTCCCATTATTGACAATTGGCGAATGTTGTCATATTCTAGATTTGTCGATACGAAACGTAACATATTCTACAAAGTTTGATACAAATGGTATATAGAGTGGGAATGGGAGGCGTAATGATGTCGGATTTTCGTTTTTGCTGCGTGGGGTGCGGCAAGCTGATGGCGAAGGAGGAAGCGGGGCAATTATTCCGGACGGGATTCTATCGCGGTAACATCCCGCTAGGCTGCTGCAAGGTTTGCGCGGAATCCTTCCTGAAGCCGGCAGAGGAAGCGCCGAAGAACAGCCGGACCAATCCGCCTCTTGACGGCGATGCTCCTTTTCAAGCGCATTCGTCCTATGCGGACAGCAGACCGTTGATCTACAGCGCATAATCGGGACGGGACGTTTTCTTGCGGCCTAGGACCTATCGCCTTCCAATCGCTTCCTCTATTCGGTATACTGATGGGGATGATACGCGACCAAGCTATTATTCTTCGCGGATACAGGGGGTACGGCAATGAGTTATGGGACCGTTTCGGACGAGCAGCCGGTCGTCAGGCTTCAGCAGGTGACGAAAGTGATCGGTACTCGGACGATTATAGACGGCTTGACGCTCGACATTCCGAGAGCGGAAGTATTGGGATTTCTGGGGCCGAACGGCTCCGGCAAGACGACGACGATCCGGATGATGGTCGGCTTGATGCGCATGACCAAGGGCGACGTGCTCATCGGCGGACACAGCGTCCGCACCGAATTCGAGCAGGCGATCCGGCATGTCGGCGCGATCGTCGAGAATCCGGAAATGTACAAATATTTGACCGGTTATCAAAATCTGCTTCACTTCTCCCGGATGGTGCCCGGCATCACGAGCCAGCGGATTGACGAGGTCGTCCAGCTGGTCGGGCTGAAGGAACGCATCCACGACAAGGTAAAGACCTACTCGCTCGGCATGCGCCAGCGACTTGGGGTGGCGCAGGCCATCATGCATAAGCCGTCGCTGCTCATTCTGGACGAGCCGACGAACGGGCTCGATCCCGCGGGCATTCGCGAGCTGCGCGATTACTTGCGCAAGCTGGCCAAGGACGAGGGCATCGCCGTATTCGTCTCCAGCCATTTGCTCAGCGAGATGGAGCTGATGTGCGACCGCGTCGCCATCATCCAAGGCGGCAAGCTGATCGACGTCAGGACGGTTCAGAGCAGCGCGCAGCTGGCCGAGACCAGCGGTCCCGTCGTATTCGAAGTGGACCGGCCGGACGAAGCCGTGGAGTTGCTGGCGAAGCATGAAGCGGCCAGGGTGGAAGAAGGGGCGCTCGTTCGCGCGGACCGGGACACGGTCGCGCTGATCAACGCGGAGCTTGTCGGAGCGGGCATTAAAGTGTACGGCATCCGCATCCTGAACAAATCGCTCGAGGATCAATTCCTGGAGATGACGGGAGGTGGGCAGCTTGTATAACTTCCTGCAGCTGGTCCGCAACGAGAATATGAAGATTTACCGGCGCATCGGCACTTGGATCATGTTCGGCATCATCCTGCTGATCGTCGTCGGCGTGAGCATCCTGTCCAAAGCGTTCGACGAGGGCGGAGGCTCCATGTGGACGGTCATGAACAACATCGAATCGTTCACGTACCTGCTGATCACGATTTTCACCGTCGTCGTCTCCGCCGAAAGCGTGGCGGGCGAATTCTCCTCCGGCACGATCAAGCTGCTGCTGATCAGGCCGTGGAGCCGCTCCAAGATTCTGCTGTCCAAATACATCGCGCTGCTGATCTTCGCGATTCTGTTGTCGCTCCTGATGCTGCTGAGCTCGTTCGTGCTGAACTTGATCCTGTTCGGCTACGGCGACGCGAAGACGGCGAACGATGCGCTCGGCGTCGCCAACAGCTCCGGACCGTTCAGCTACATGCTGCAGGTGTACGTGCTGGATTACCTCGGGCTGATCATGATCGTGACGCTGAGCTTCATGCTCTCGACGCTGTTCCGCAGCGGGGGGCTGGCCATCGGCCTGTCGATGTTCATTTATTTCTTCGGCTTGATCGCGAGCGGCCTGCTCTCCATGCTGGACTACAAGTGGGTCGACTACCTGCTGTTCCTGCACTTGAACCTGAAGGAGTACTTGGGCAGCAAGGAGATCGCGCACGGCATGACGATGGGCTTCTCGCTCGCGGTGCTGGCCGTCTATTATATCGTGTTCGTCGGCATTACCTGGTTGGTCTTCAACAAGCGGGACGTCGCGACGTAATTGCCCGGATACCCTGAAAAAGGGAGCGCAGCCGTCTATTCCGACCGGCTGTCGCTCCCTTTCTTCGTTTTATTAACCGGCTTGCCGGGATTTTTCCTTGGCGGCGTTCTCCTTAGCCTGCTGATGCGGATGCTGCGGCGGATCGCCCTCCTGCAGATGGCGAGGTTTGGACTCCGTTTGTCGTTCCATGCGACAATTGCCGTTGTAAATCCCCCCGTCTTGAATGAGAATCGCATGCGCGAGGACGTTGCCGTGCAGCTGCCCGGAAGCCGTGATCGTCAAGCGGCCTTTCACGTTGATATCGCCGAAGACCTTGCCCGCCACGGTCAAATCGTTCGCCGCGATGGCGGCCCGGGCGATGCCGTATTCGCCGACGATGACATCGCCCTTGCATTCGATCTCGCCCCGGAATTCCCCTTCGATCCGTATGCCGGCATCGCTGATCAGCTTGCCTTCCACGTGCGTCCCTTGTCCGATGGACGTTTCGGCGCAATCGCTTCGTTTGGATTCTTTGAACATCCGTCGATTCATCCTCCTTCCTTCGGTGGTAACGTGCTATTAGCTATTTATTCCCGGGCGAATGGAAACATGCCTTCAAAAGATGTATATGCCCTGCTGGGAGAGTTAAAGCTAGACAGACGGCCTCGGCGAGCCGATGGGGGAGGAACGCAATGATTTGGGCATTGGCCGTACTGATCGTGTTTATCTTTCAAATCGCGACGATTCTCGTCCTGGAATTCCGCCGTCCTTCCAAAACCGTAGCCTGGCTGGTCATTCTGTTCGTGCTGCCGATCATCGGATTCGTCATGTACTATTTCCTGGCGCAGGAATACAGACGCCGCAGAACGATGCGCCGAAGAGGCGTCGTCACGAAGGAAACGATGCTGCAGGCGCTGCTGCGCTGCAAGCTCGTGAACCGGCTGGAAGATATGCGCGGCGACGCGTTCAAGCATCAGGAACGCCTGTACCACACGCTGCAAAGCATGGCATACTCGCCGATCACGAGCTGCAACGAGACGACCGTGCTGACGAACGGCGAGGCGACGTACGCGGCGATATTGGAGGCGGTCGAGGGGGCGCGGCATCATGTGCATGTCGAATTTTACACGATCCGGGACGACGTCATCGGGCGGAAGCTGAAGGACGCGCTTATCCGGAAAGCGCGGGCCGGCGTGGAGGTTCGGGTGATCTACGACGGCCTCGGCAGCCTGGAGCTGCACGCGTCCTATATTCGCGAGCTGGAGCAGGCAGGCATCGAGACGAGATGCTTCCTGCCGGCGCGGCTCGCGTTCTTCAACAAGCGGATGAATTTTCGCAACCACCGCAAAATCGTCGTCGTCGACGGATTGGTCGGCTTCGTCGGAGGCATCAATATCGGCGACGAATACCTCGGCGGCAATCCGAAGCTGGGCTTCTGGCGGGATACGCATCTGCGGGTGCGCGGGGATTCGGTCTATTTTCTGCAGGAGGTATTCATGCAGGATTGGTGGTTTACCTCGCGGAAGCGGCTGACGAACCCGGCGTATCTGCCGGTGCACGATTGTACGGGACGGGAGCAAGTGCAGATCGTGGCGAGCGGACCGAACAACAAGGATGCGGCTATCCTGGAATCCGTGTTCGCCGCCGTATCCGTCGCCAAATCGCGGATCTACATCACGACGCCGTATTTCATTCCGGATCCCAGCGTGCTGATGGCGCTGCGCACCGCGGCCATAAGCGGGGTCGACGTCCGCCTCATCATTCCGTACGTGGCCGATACGAAGCTCGTCTTGTTCGCGTCGCTCTCGTACGTGGAAGAGATGCTGTCGGCCGGCGTGCGGGTTTATCGCTACCATGACGGATTCGTGCACGCGAAGGTGATGATCGTCGACGAGCTGCTCGCCTCGGTCGGAACGGCGAACATGGACATGCGGAGCTTTTTCAGCAATTTCGAGATCAACGCGCTGCTTTTCGATACGAAGGCGATCAAGCGGTTGGAGGACGACTTCGTGCGGGATTTAGCGTCGTGCGAGGAAGTGAACCGGTCGCATTTCCAGAAGCGGCCCGCCTGGCAGAAGGCCGGAGAGATTGCCGCGAGAATGCTTTCGCCGCTCCTGTGAGGGAGCGGCTTTTTGGTTTGCTGCGATAGGCGATGCAAAAACAAGGGGATGCGGGTTCGGTTCATGACTGCGGGGAATCGGCGAATCGGGTCAGGCGTTTTGCAGCGAGCGGCGGTCCAATCCGATGATGGGGGCGATCGGGTTGGCGCGTCCGTTGATCAGATCGCGCAGCAAGATGGCGCCCAACATGCTGTAGACGGTGCCGTTGCCGCCGTAGCCGAGGCAGTAATAGACTCGCGGCCACTGGGGGTCCTCCCCGATGAAGGGCAGATTATCCCGCGACACCGCGAATGTTGCGTTCCACTCGTATTCCGGCTGCACGCGGAAAGAGGGAAAAAGTTCCTTGACGCGTTCGGCGAGCTTGTCCGCGAACTTTTCCCGCGCGCTGCGTCCCGCAAGCGGATGACCGTTCGGCTCGTCGTAGCCGCCGGCAATGATGCGCCCGTCATTCGCGAGACGCGTATAGAAGTACGGCCTGGCGGTTTCCCAGATCAAGTAATGGCCGTGCCAGGGCGTCAGATCCGGCTGCGGCTCCGTGACGATAACGCTTGTCCGGTTCATCTCCGAGCGGATGAGCTGACCGCGCAGTTCTTCCGGCTCGTAGCCGACCGCGTAGACGACGTGGCGGGCCGAGACGGTTGCGCCCGCCGCGGTGCGCAGCACATGAAGGCCTTGCTCGTCCGTCTCATGGCCGGATATGTCCGTGTGCTCGTATACCGACAGACCGAACTTGGCGGCGGCGTCGTCGACGACGGCATGCACGAAGCGATACGGGTTGACCTGCGCATCGCCGTGGGTGACGATGGCGCCCGGCTTGCGGAACGGGAAGTGACTGCCGATCCGATCCGGCTCCCAATATTCCACGTCGAAGCCGTTGGCGTGCAAATTCGCGTATTCCTCTTTCAGCTTCGGCACGTCTTGCTCCGAGCTGGCGTAATAGAGGCTGCTTCTGCGCTTGAACTCCGTATCGACGGTGAGTTTGCAGGCGATGCGCTCGAGCTCCTTCACGGCCGTCTCGCAGGCTTTGTAGAACATGACCGCCTGCCCTTCGCCGATCTGGCCGATGAGGTCCGTCAGCATGACGTCGTTGCAGAATTGCAGCAGGCCCGTGTTCGCGAGCGAGCTGCCGCCCGCCACTTTCTCCCGTTCGAGGAGTAGGGTCCGCAGCCCGCTTTGGGCAAGAATGTAGCTGCAGATCGCGCCGGACATCCCGCCGCCGATAACGGCGACATCGGCCTGGGCGGATTCCTGCAGCGACGGATAAGTTTTGCTGTGCGGCAGGGTTTCCTGCCAGTATAAGCGACCTTCGTGTAGATCCTTCATCTCATCATGCCTCCCGCGGCTATTATGCCCGTTTCCGGTCATAAAAAAGAGGGGCTGCCCCCTCTTTTTGCGCCATGCGCCGATTTATTCTTGAATAGGATCGGGCACGAGACCTTCTTCCTGCAATTGGCTGTTCGTCTTCATGTCCTTCATGTCATGGCCGAGGCGTTTCAAGTCCTGCATGTCCTGAACCATGGAGCCGTTTTTCGCGTTCTCGATCGGCTCGGACTTTCTGCCCGCCTGCCCGGCTGACGACGCCTTCGGCAGTTCGTTCGGCAAAGGGTTCAATGCGCTCACGGTCGACAACTCCTTTCGGATACGGCTTATGCTTACATACACGCGCGGCGCAAGTTTGAAACAAAGCGGGTTGGATCCGGGCTCGGACGGACAAGTAAAGGCTTTCGAGCCGAGCGGGCGGAGACCGATGAGGACCGGGCTGAATTCGCTAGGCCGGCCTGCGGAGGGACGATAGGAGAAACGGGTACTTTCGTGGTAAAATAAGTTTTTGAAATCATGCGCGCAGCAGCTTGGAAATGGCAGGGGATACTGGATGAAAATGATCAATGACACACCGTCCGCGGCGGACGTGCTGGGCGTTCCGCTCGTGCGGACGACGCGGGGCGGCGCGGTCGAAAACGTGCACGGCGGCCATGCCGCGGTCGTCTCGGCGAACGGGGAAATCCTCGCGGAAGCGGGAGATGCTTCCATCTGGACGTATATGCGCTCGACGGCCAAGCCGGTCCAGGCGCTGCCGGCCGTACTCGGCGGCGTCGCGGAGGCTTACGGCTTGGGCGACGATATGATCGCGCTGATGTGCGCTTCGCATCAGGGAACGCCGGCGCACATCGTCGTACTGGAGCGCATGCTGGCGCTGACGGGCGTGGAGGAAGAGCAGCTCGCATTCGGCCCGCAGCTGCCCGCGAACGCGGAAGCCCGCGACGAGGCGATCCGGCGCGGAGGGCAGCCGCGCAAGCTGTATCATGTGTGCGCGGGCAAGCATATCGGCATGCTCGCGCTGTGCAGGCTGCGCGGCTGGCCGATGGACACGTACGCGGAGCGGGAGCACCCGCTGCAGCAGGAGCTGCTGCGGACGGTCGCCGCGCTCGCGGAGCTGGAGCCGGAAGCCGTCGGCTGCGCCATCGACGGCTGCGGCCTGCCCGTCTTCGCGCTGCCGTTATGGCGGCTCGCGCTCATCTACGCGCGCTTCGCCGCGTGGGATGCCGCCGCCGGCCCCGGCGGTATCGCCGGCGCATCGCCCGCCGCGGCATCGCCGGCGGGCAGCGCCTACGCCGCGGCGGCGGGACGCATCGCCGCCGCCATGCGCAGCCACCCGGCCCTCGTCGAGGGGCCGGGCCGGCTGGCGAGCCTCATGCTCGGCGACGGGAACGTCGTCGCCAAGAGCGGCGCGCAGGGCGTCTTCGTCTTCGCCCTGCGCCGGGAAGGCATCGCCGGCGTCGTCAAGCTCGCCGACGGCGGGGAAACGCCTTGGCCGGAAGCCGTGTGCGGGATACTCGAGCAGATGGGCCTCGGCGAGGAAATCATTGCCGGCATCCGGCTGCAAATGCCGCCGGAGATGCGCAACGATGCCGGCCAGATCGTCGGCCGCCGCGAACCGTGCTTTCAATTGCGGATGAATGCCCGCGATTAGCGGCATTCGCTGCCCGATAGTCCCTCCGAATTCGCTGCCTTCCGGGCCGCGGTCCGGAGGGCTTTTTTCGTTTGTCCGGTGCCGCCCGAGGCCTTCGATCGGGAACGGCCGGAACCGCACCCCGCGTTTCAAGCTCTCCGCTGACGGTGTATAAGCCAAGTAAGCAAGTGCAGGAGCAACACAAAATACAAGCAAACGAAAGGGTGACGGTTATGTTGGGTTACGCGGTTCTGTTCTTCATCATTGCAGTGGTGGCGGGGATTCTGGGCTTCTTCACGCTAGCTTCGGCCGCTGCGGGGATTGCGAAGATTTTGTTCGTCGTATTCATCATTTTGTTCATCCTGTCGTTCTTCTTCGGCAGAAGACGGGTTTAAATCGGCTGCAACGGAGAGACAATGAAGAGAAGCGAAAAAGGCAAGCTCTTACCGGCGCGAACCGGACATTGCGGCAGTCGCGGCATGGACGGACTTCACGCCGGCGCCGCCGACGGCAAAGCTCCTAACGGAGCAGCCTTGTTCCGGCGAACATATGAGTAGAAGCGCTATCGATAGCCTTCGGAGACGCCGATGTCTCCGAAGGCTATCTTTGCGTTCGCTCCTTCGCTTCCCAGGCGCAGCTTAAGCCATCGCCTCGACAGTATGCCGCTCAGGCTTCCGCATATGATGTCTTCAGCGTCTATCGGTACGCCGCCCAGGCCTCCGCGGGCAATGTCTTCAGCGTTTATCGGTACGCCGCCCGGCCTCCGCAGACAACGTCTTCATCGCTTTGCGGTACAGTGATCAACGATCCGCAGACAATGCATGCCTTTGGCTTTCCATACACTACTTTAGCTCCCCCCGCCTACAACGCCTTCATCGCTTCCCGGTACGCCGTCGGCGACTGGCCGTAGAAGCGGCGGAACTGCTTGGAGAAGTAAAGCGGGTCCTGGAAGCCGACGGACGCCGCGATCTGCTCCACGGTCAGCTCCAGCCGCTCGCGCAGCAGCAGATGCGCCTTGTCGATCCGCAGCTTGAGCAGGAAGGTGACGGGCGTCACGCCGGTCTGCCGTTTGAACAGCCGGGACAAATACGCGCGATTGTAGCCGAGCGAATCCGCCATGTTTTCGATGGAGATCGGTTCGGCGTATTGCGTGGACAGATACCGCAGCACCTGCTGCGTCAGCGCCTCGCCCTCGTCGCCGCGCTGCTGAGCCGCCGCGTCGGCTTCCGTCAGCGCCGACGCGTATTCCGCGAACAGCAGCTGCAGATAGCCGGCGGCGCGAAGATGGGCGGAGCGGTCGTTATGGCGAAAAGCGCGCATAATATGATGGAACAGCACCGCGATGCGCGGATTGCCCCCCGTATCGAGCAGCGGCGAGGCGGGCTCGAGTCCGGTTTCCGCGACGATCGCCTTCGCCGGCCCGCCTTGGAAGGCGATCCAGCGGTAGCGCCAAGGATCCCCTTCGCTGGACTCGTAGCTGATCAGCTGCTCGGGATGGATCAGGAACGTATGCCCGGCGCGCAGCTCATGCCGGATGCCCGCGCAGACGAAGCTGCCGGAACCGGACAGCACGTGATGCATCAGATAAAAGTCATACACCTTGGGCCCGATCAGATGGCCCGGCTTCGTTTGGCTTTCGCCGGCGAAGAGGACGTATAAATCACCATGCGAGTCGGGCACGGGATTGGACAAGACCGTATAGCTCGTTGGCAGCTCCATGATAAGGAAACCCCTTCATTTACAAATCATCCATCTGATATTCATTGTAGCATACGGCAGCCCGGCTGCTCGAGATCAGGTCACAAAATTCCATCCTATGCTCACATCGTACCATTTCGCTCGGCCTTGTCTTCGACTATACTGATTTTAGCAAGCGAAGCAAAATACGGCCTCGGGCCATGCTCGTTCACACACGGATGGCAAAGGCGACTAATTCCATGGAAAGCGGTGCGGCATAATGGCGAACCTGCAAGAACTGAATCAACGATTTCTGAACGTATATGGCGATTCCTCCGAATCGATCGGGGTCTTTCACGCCCCGGGCCGCGTCAATCTGATCGGCGAGCACACGGATTACAACGGCGGTTACGTCTTCCCGGCGGCGCTGACCTTCGGCACGACGCTGCTGATCCGCAAGCGCGGCGACCTTCAACTCGGCCTTGCCTCGACGAACTTCGCGGAGCACAAGCATCTGCCGATCGCCCCGATCGTCTACGACGAGGCGGACGATTGGATGAACTATCCGAAGGGCATCGTCCACGAGCTCGAAAGCCGCGGCGTCGTATTCGGCAGCGGGTACGACCTGCTGTTCCACGGCGAGATCCCGAACGGTTCCGGCCTCTCGTCCTCGGCGTCGATCGAAGTCGTCACGGCTTACGGACTGCTGACCATGGAAGGGCTCGAGACCGATACGGTCCAAATCGCGCTCCTGTCGCAAAAATCCGAGAATGAATTCAACGGCGTGCAATGCGGCATCATGGACCAGTTCGCGGTGGCCAACGGCAAGAAGGACCATGCGATCCTGCTGATGTGCGACACGCTGGAATACGACCTGGTGCCGTTCAACTCCGGCGATTATCGGCTCGTAATCGGCAATACGAACAAACGCCGCGGCTTGGTGGATTCGAAGTACAA
Source organism: Paenibacillus sp. J22P277 (assembly GCF_059383675.1). Taxonomy (NCBI): domain Bacteria; kingdom Bacillati; phylum Bacillota; class Bacilli; order Caryophanales; family Paenibacillaceae; genus Paenibacillus; species Paenibacillus sp. J22P277. The sequence goes on along the minus strand of NZ_JBXENS010000004.1, from coordinate 289,955 downwards.
CGAGCGCCGCAGCCAATGCGAGCAGGCGGTCCAAGATTTGAAGGCGGCGTTTCCGAATCTCACGCTGCTTGGGCAGCTGTCGCTGGACGATTTCAACGCGAACAAGGAGCTGATCAAAGACGACGTCGTGCGCGCCCGCGCCGAGCATGTCGTGGAAGAGATCGACCGCGTGCTCCAATCCATGAAAGTGCTCAAGACGAACGACCTCGCCGCATTCGGCCGACTGATGAACGCGTCCCACGACTCGCTCCGCGATTTGTACGAAGTGACGGGCGACGAGCTGGACGCGATGGTGGCGGCCGCGCGAACCGTCGACGGCGTGCTCGGCTCCCGCATGACGGGCGCGGGCTTCGGCGGCTGCACGGTGTCCTTGGTCCATAAGGACAGCATCGAGACGTTCAAGGCCGAGGTCGGCCGCACATATACGGAAGCGACGGGCTTGGTTCCGGACTTCTATATCTGCGCGATCGGCAACGGCGTGGAACGCTTGGTTTAAAAGGTTCAGGGGAATTCTTATGAAAGACGATTAGGCTTGGATGGAACGAATCGGCCCGCATCGCGGCGATTCGGCTTTGAATAGAGAAGGGAGAGAAATCAACATGGCAGTATTGGTAACGGGTGGCGCGGGCTACATCGGCTCGCATGCGGTAGCGGCGCTTATCGAACGGGGCGAGGATATCGTCGTCGTCGACAACCTGCAGCAGGGACACCGGGAAGCGGTGCTTGGCGGCAAACTGTACGTCGGCGATCTGCGCGACGCCGATTTCCTCGATTCGGTATTCGGCGAGAACAGCATCGACGCGGTGATCCACTTCGCGGCGAATTCGCTGGTCGGCGAGAGCATGAAGGACCCCGGCAAATACTATCACAACAACGTCTACGGCACGCTTTGCCTGCTGGAGCGCATGAACGCGCACGGCGTGAAGCGGATCGTCTTCTCGTCCACGGCGGCGACTTACGGCGAGCCCGAGAACATTCCGATTCACGAGGACGACCGCACGCTGCCGACCAACACGTACGGCGAAACGAAGCTCGCGATGGAGAAAATGATGAAGTGGTACGACGTCGCGTACGGCGTCAAGTACGTCTCGCTCCGCTATTTCAACGCTGCCGGCGCCCACGCCGGCGGAAGGATCGGCGAGGACCACAGCCCCGAGACGCATCTGGTGCCGCTCGTGCTCCAGACCGCGCTCGGACAGCGCGCGCACATCTCGGTCTTCGGCGATGATTATCCGACGGAGGACGGCACCTGCATCCGCGACTACATCCATGTGAGCGATCTGGCGGACGCGCACGTGCTGGCCGTCGACCGGCTGCGCGGCGGCGGAGACAGCGCGGTCTACAACCTCGGCAACGGAACCGGCTTCTCCGTGAAGCAGGTCATCGACATCGCTCGCCAAGTGACGGGCCGCGAGATTCCGGCGATCGTCGAGGCGCGCCGCGCCGGCGACCCGGCGGTGCTCGTCGCTTCCTCCGACCGCGTTCGCAAAGAACTCGGCTGGAACCCGACGCGCAACAAGCTGGAGGACATCATCGGCAGCGCATGGGCTTGGCATCAAGCGAACCCGAACGGCTATAACGGGCAATAACGCTTCGGAAGCATAGACTCCCCGCAGCGGGAAGGAGCAATGACAGAACATGACGGAACAACGGATACCCGGCACGAACGACGTGCTGTTACTGATCGAGCGGTTGGTGCAATTCGCGGCGCAGCGCGGCATGATCGAGCCGCCGCTGGACGTGTACGCCTCCCGCAACGCGCTTATCGACCTGTTCGGATTGACCGAAGCGTACGCCGGCGAAGTGCCGGAGGAGCGGCTGGAGAGTCCTGCTTCGCTGCTGGAGCCGCTGCTGGATTACGGCGCCTCCATCGGGCTTATCCCCGACGATACGATGACGTTCCGCGACCTGCTGGATGCCCGCATCATGGGGCTCTTGATGCCGCGTCCGTCCGAGACGGCCGCGCGGTTCCGCCGCACGGCGGAACGCGATGGCATCGCCAAAGCGACCGACGAATTCTACCGGCTCAGCATCGACTCGAATTACATTCGCATGGATCGCATCCTGAAGAACCAGTACTGGGAACAGCCGACGGCGTACGGCAAGCTGGAGATCACGATCAACCTCTCCAAGCCGGAGAAGGACCCGCGCGAGATCGCGCTGCTGAAGACGATGGGGCCGAGCAACTATCCGAAATGCCTGCTTTGCGCGGACAACGTCGGGTATGCCGGACGCGCCGATCATCCCGCGCGCCAGAACCTGCGCGTCGTGCCGTTGGAACTTCAAGGCGAAGCCTGGTATTTCCAATACTCGCCTTACGTGTACTACAACGAGCACAGCATCGTGTTCCACGGCAAGCATGTGCCGATGCGCATCACGCACGGCACGTTCGCGCGCCTGCTCGATTTCGTCGATGCGTTCCCGCATTATTTCATCGGTTCCAACGCGGACCTGCCGATCGTAGGCGGCTCGATCCTGAACCATGACCACTTCCAGGCCGGCCGCCATGTGTTTCCGATGGAAACGGCTGCCGTCGAGCATTCCTTCGTTCGGCCTTTGGCCGACGGCTTGACGTACGGCATCGTCGCCTGGCCGATGAGCGTCGTGCGGGTGAACGGCAACGACAAGGCGGCCGTATTGAAGGCCGCGGGCGACATTCTCGATGCATGGCGCGATTACAGCGACCCCGAAGCCGATATTTACGCCTTCTCGGAGAAGGACGGCGCACAGGTGCCGCACAACACGATTACGCCGATCGCACGACTGCGCGACGACGGCCGCTACGAGCTGGATCTCGTGCTCCGGAACAACCGTACGAGCGCGGAGCATCCGGACGGCATTTTTCACCCGCACCAGCATTTGCATCACATCAAGAAAGAAAATATCGGCTTGATCGAAGTCATGGGGCTTGCCGTCTTGCCGGGCCGGCTCAAGACCGAGCTCGAGCAAATTGCGGACCTGCTGACGGGCGGGACGGCGTTCGGCGCGGCCGCCCTGCAGGGCGGTCCGCTCGGCAAGCATGCCGCCTGGATCGACGCGATGATCGCGGAGCATGGCGCGAAGCTGTCGCCGGATCAGGCGGAAGTCCTCCTGCGCGACGAGGTCGGACGCAAGTTCCTCGAGGTGCTGAAGGATGCCGGCGTTTACAAGCGGACGGAAGCCGGACAAGAAGCGTTCGCGCGGTTCCTGGTCTCGCTCGGACTGGAAGCGCAGCGGTAAATCGAATGGTTGCAAGCGATGGTTTCGGAGCCTGGGGGCTTCGAAACCATTTTTTTCGGCGGGATTCATCTTGTCGTTCTTCCCCCTCTTCGGCGGCCCGAATTCGGAAAGCCCGTTTTATATGGCATTAACGTTTCTCTGCTATGCTGATCCATGGAAGACAATATCGCGAATGCGGCCGACGGGAGCGGATAGAGATGAGAATTGCGGTAATCGGAACGGGCTATGTGGGACTTGTATCGGGGGCTTGCTTCGCGGAGCTTCATAACGAGGTCGTCTGCGTCGACAAGGACGCGTCCAAAATCACCGTTCTGTCGCGCGGCGAGATCCCGATTTACGAGCCGGGACTGCAGGAGCTTGTCGTACGCAATACGGAAGCGGGAAGACTGGCGTTTACATCCGACATTCAGTCGGCCGTCCGGCAGTCGGAGGTCATTATCCTCGCCGTGGGAACGCCGTCCCTGCCCAGCGGGGAAGCGAATCTGAAAATCATCGAACAAGCTGCGCGCGAAATCGCGGCCGCGATGAACGGATACAAGCTGATCATGGTCAAGAGCACCGTGCCGGTCGGCACGAATCACCGGCTCCAAACGCTGGTCGCTTCCGTGACGAAGTTCCCGTTCGAGCTCGTCTCCGTGCCCGAATTTCTGCGCGAAGGTTCGGCGGTCGGCGATACGTTCCATCCGGACCGCATCGTCGTCGGCGCGGACCGGAGCGAGGCCGCGGAAATGGCGGTAGCGCTCCATCGTCCGTTGACCGATCATATTTTCGTGACGGATATCCGCAGCGCCGAGATGATCAAGTATGCGTCCAACGCCTTTCTGGCGACGAAAATTTCCTTCATCAACGAGATCGCGAACATCTGCGAGAAGGTCGGCGCGGACGTGACGAAGGTCGCGGAAGGCATGGGTTACGATCGGCGGATCGGCCATTCCTTCCTGCGGGCCGGCATCGGGTACGGCGGTTCGTGCTTTCCGAAGGACACGCAGGCGCTCATTCAAATCGCCGGCAACGTCGATTACGAGTTCAAGCTGCTGAAGTCCGTGGTCGACGTGAACCGGGATCAGCGATTCAGCGTCGTTCATAAGCTGCAGCGCATTTTCGGGGAGCTGGAGGGGCGGACGATCGCGGTCTGGGGATTGGCCTTCAAGCCGAATACGGACGATGTGCGGGATACGCCGGCGCTGGATATCGTGCAGGCGCTCGTCGGGCTGGGAGCGAATGTCCGCGCCTGCGATCCGGTCGCGCTGCCGAACTTCAGAAACAGCTTCGACCACGGGCGGATCGCCTGGTGCGAGGATGCATTGGAGGCGGCTGACGGCGCAGACGCCGTATGCCTGCTGACGGAATGGCCGGAATTCGCCGGCGTGGATCTGCAGCAGCTCCGGCAAAGGATGAGCAGGCCGGTGCTCATCGACGGACGCAATCTGTTCTCCGCTGAGCGGTTGGAGCATGCCGGCTTCATCTACAGCTCGATCGGCCGCCCTGCGCTTAACCGTGGAACGGCGGGGCAGGCGGACGACAAGCCGGCGTGAACGTGTAACCGCAACATACGCTGTGTCATGCCGAATTCGCGAGAATCGGAAAAAATATATCCTCGTTTCCTCGTAAAGGTTGTTCGAAGCCGCGACGCTTCGGACAACCTTTTATGATTTCTCAATATATTTCGCTTTTACGACAAAAGAACTGGAATATTTTTATAATAAAAAAAGGAAAAATGAATGTTATGGCGAAAATAAATGCAGAAGCGTAATTTCCAGATCCGGAGGGACAATATCGATGCCGCAGCCAATCTTACCGATTGACGAGTTTCTTGCCTTATCGACCGATGAGCAAGTGGAGAAATTAAAGCAGTGGAAAATGGACTACACGCTGAAGGATATTCGCGACGCGTGGGGGTTCAAGCATTCCGCCCAGTATTATATGCTTCTGAAGAAGCTTCGCATTTACGAGCGCGTCGTGAACAAATCGGATAAATTTTCGCCGGAGCAGCTTCTGGCATCGCGCAATACCGCCGATGCTTATGCGGTGGGCGCTTACGCGGCCGGGGGGCGCCTGGCTCCCGAGGATCAGTTCGGTTACGAGCTGAACGTGACGCTGAGCGGGCCGGAGCTCGCGGAGAAGCTCGAACGGCTCGCGTATTTCCTGAAAGGCGAGAACAAGACGGTGAACGTCAAGCTGTCGATTTCCGCCTCGGGCGCTTCCACTGCAGGAGAAGGCGAGGAAGGCATTGAATCCTAGCTCCGCGGCGAAGGTTTGACCTTACTGGAATTTTCAGTAAAATAGTGGAAAAAAATAAAACCGGACGCGCTGCTCGCGTCCGGTTTTAAATTGTAATACTATGTCGGTAAATGGCATTAATTGTAATTATGTGGAAACTATTTTGTTTCGCGCAGCTGCCCGAGCTCCGACACGATCGCCTCGACTTCGCTGATGCTGAATTTGTCCTTGCCCGCCACGATCTCGTAGACATCCCGCAGGTCCTCGTATTTATCGAGACTGAAGTTCGATGCTTGCATAGCGGCTCCGGAGGCCATGCGGAGCTTGGTTTTGATGGCTTCGATCATGAAGGCGACGTTTTCCGCGTTCGGTTCTGCCAAATTTTGCATTCTATCTCTCCTTTCCCAATGAACGGACTGATTGATCGTATTGTAGCATGCCGAGCGGATGGCCGCTACTCCGGCCGCGGGCGGAAGGCGCTCGATTTGAAGCGGCATGGGGATTTCGGTACAATGAGGACAGTTGGAACGGAGAGGAAGCATGAAGCATGGGTAATCGGGCCAAAGCCCGCAGGGGACGCTCGGAAGATCCAGTGTTGCGTCAGCGCGTCGCGATCGACGGAGCGGCCGCTTTTCTGCGAAAAGCGGCCGCCGTTCAGCCGGACCGCAGCCGCGTGGCGTTCTTGTGCATCGGAACGGATTGCTCCACCGGCGATTCGTTCGGACCGCTCGTCGGCACGCTATTGGCGCAAGCCGGCTGGCTCCACGTCATCGGCACGCTGGAGGAGCCTTGCGACGCGGACCGGTACGACGCGATGCGCTCGGTCGTTCCGGAAGGCTGCATGACGATTGCGGTCGATGCCTGTTTGGGTAAGAAGGAAGAAGAACCGGGCTATATCGTCGGCGAAGGACCGTTGTTTCCGGGACAAGCGGTCGGGAAGAGGCTGGCGCCCGCGGGGCATTACAGCATCGCCGGCATTGTCGGACCGAAGAGCGTGAAGCCGTATTGGACGATTCAGCATGCCTCGCTGCGCGAAGTCTTGAGCATGGCCCGCGCCTTGGCGAGCGCCGTTCAAGCCGCTTGGGATCAGCCCGAGGTGCGATCCATGCGGCTGGAATCCATACATTCGCTGCACCCATTACAGCTTTCAAGGGAAAGGTAAATTCCTCATGACCACGGATCAACGTTCTATCGCAAACCTGTCGTTCGCGGCGCCGGGCGGACCGACGATCGCTTATTACGACTCGGCTCCCTCCGCGGAGGGGACCGGCAAAACGATCGTACTGCTGCACGGTTTCTGCGGCAGCTCGGCTTATTGGGAAGCGGTGCTGCCGCAGCTCCAAGAGGCGGGGCGGGTCATCGTGCCCGACCTTCGCGGCCACGGCCGGAGCTCCGCGCCGCGGCAATCCGTCTACGCGATGGAGGATTTCGCGTCGGATCTCGAGCAGCTGCTGGCGCATTTGAACGCCGGTGCAGTTTGGCTATTCGGCCATTCGCTCGGCGGTTACGTATCGCTGGCTTTTGCCGAACGGAACCCGGACAAGCTGGCCGCTTTCGCCCTCGTGCACTCGACGGCGAAGCCGGACGGCGACGAGGCGAGGGGCAATCGGGACAAAGCCGCGCAGGCGCTGCGCTCGGAAGGGATCGATCCTTTCGTGGCGGGCTTGGTCCCCAAACTGTTCGCGCCGGCGCACCGGGAATCGATGGCCGGCCGGGTCGATCGCATGATCGACGTCGGCCGCGGCACGGACGCGGAAGGCGCGGCGGCGACCGCGCTCGGCATGAAGGCGCGTCCCGACCGTACCGGCGTGCTGGAAGGACTCGCGGTTCCATGCCTGCTCGTCGCGGGCTCGGAAGACGGCGTCATTCCGCCGGCCAACACGTTTACGACGGACGGCCCGCAAGTGACGCAAGCGCTGCTTGAAGGCTGCGGCCATATGAGCATGACGGAGGAGCCGGATAAGCTGGCCGCCGCGATGCTCGCTTTTTTGGGAAGAGGCGAGGCTTAGGACCGGCAGCTGCCGGAATGGGGGGAATGGCGTTTGTTTCAGAGGGATTTCTTTATGCGCATGATCGAGCAGATGGGCGAGGCGGCGGGCGTGATCATGGGCCTGCGCCAGCAGCGCAAGCACGAAGAAGCGCTGCTCGTCATCGACGATTTATTGGATCGCCGGTTTCGCATGAACGGCAAATTGATCCGCCAGCTCTCCGATGCCGACCTCGTTCGGATGATGACGACGAACGGCGTCGTGGAAACGGCGAATTTGAGCGGAGTCGCGTTATTAATGAAAGAAGAGGCCGCGATTCTGAACGAGCTCGGCCGGACGGATCAGAGCTATCCGATCCAGCTGAAGGCCTTCCACCTGTTCATGCGCCTCGCGCTGCTGGATGCGCCGGCGCTGCTGCGGACCCCGTCGGAGGAAGCCGCCGATTTGGCGCAGCAGCTGGACGGCTACGAGCTGCCCCGCGCGACGAAGCTGCTCATGTGGGAATGGTACGAGGGCGACAAACGGTACGACGATGCCGAGAACATCCTGCACGAGCTGCTGGAGGACGGCATGGTCGACCGGGAGGAAGCCGAGGAATTTTACCGCCGGCTGCTTCTGCTGCCGGACGAATCGCTCGAGGCGGGCGGTTTGCCGCGGGACGAAGTGCTCGAAGGTCTGACGCGAATCAAGCAGGACAATGAAGCGGTTTAGGAGCTGAAGGACAGAAGATGGAAAGCAAGGAACAATGGCAGCGCGACGTCGAGCTATGGGTAGCGGAAGGAAGGCTGAAGGGGGCGACGTTCAGCCAGCTGCGCCGCAAGGACGGCGGCATCCCTTCCAAGACGGTCGTTCGTCCGGTCGAACTCAAAGGCGCGCTTCACTACCAATTTCAATATTACAAGGACAATAAAGTGACGCACGAGAACGTTCCGCAGGCCGAGGCGGCGGACCGGATGGCCGTTTGGCTGATTCAGCACTACCGTCAGGCGCTGATCCGTTCGGACGACGCCGACATGCAGGTGTTGTTCAACAAGAAAGGCAAAGCGGCGGTGCTCAGCAAACCGTCCGCGCTTGCTCCCGAGGCCAAGGGCGAGGCGCTCGCGCATAACCGGCAGAAGCAGCGGGTCGTGCAAGAAGGCGAGGCGGCGCCGTTTCTGGTCGAGCTCGGCATCATGACGAAGGACGGCCAGGTCATCGCGAAGAAGCGGGACAAGTTTCGCCAGATCAACCGGTTTCTCGAAATGGTGACGGACGTGCTGCCGCATTTGCCGGCCGACCGGGAGATTACGATCGTCGATTTCGGCTGCGGCAAGTCCTACCTGACCTTCGCGCTCTATCATCTGCTTGCGGTCAAGCAGGGGCGTCGGATATCCGTCGTCGGTTTGGATTTGAAAGCGGACGTGATCGCGTTCTGCACGGAGCTCGCCGAGAAGCTCGGCTACGACCGGCTGCGTTTTCAAGTGGGAGATATCGCCGACTACAAGGACCAATCCGAAGTGGATATGGTCGTGACGCTGCATGCCTGCGATACGGCTACGGATGCCGCGCTCGCCAAAGCGGTGGAGTGGGGCGCTTCCGTTATATTGTCCGTGCCCTGCTGCCAGCACGAGCTGTTCAAGCAGATCGCGAACGAGACGATGAAGCCGCTGCTCTCGCACGGGTTGCTGAGGGAACGGTTCACCGCCCTCGCGACGGACGCGATTCGCGCGCAGCTGTTGGAGGTACTGGGTTATCGCACGCAGCTGCTGGAATTCATCGATCCGGAGCATACGCCCAAAAACATGCTGATCCGCGCCGTCAAAGCCGCGGGCGGCAAAAGCGATGCCGACGCAAAATGGCAGGAATACGTAGCATTCCGCAGCATGCTGCAGGTGTCGCCTTATTTGGAGCGCGCCCTGGAAGAGCGGCTCCGGCAAGCCATCGGGGATGTCAAATAAGATAACAACTCATGTTGTCGAATATCTGAGCAGTGTGATAGAATGGAAGAGTGTTTTTGAAAATTGTCCCAGGCCTTTTTTCATAGAAAACTATATAGTGATTCGGGTGGAGTACATGGGACTTATGACAGGGATGGACTTAAGCTTACTCGTATGTTTGGTTGCCATCTTCATCTATGTGTTCGTCAAGAACGTCATCACTACGCAATATAAAGTCTACCTGCTCTTCCACTTCTTCATGATGATTTGGCCCATCGGTCAGATCGGCGTCCACACGACAGATCGTCCACACCTTCAGATTATCTACATCACACTATCCTTTGTCGGATTTTCAATGCTTGGCTTTGGCTGGCTGCTGTTCGCGAAGTTTCTGGTGAACGGCACATACTACAGGCCGGGCCGAAACGTCGTTCTGCTTATGTTTACGCCTTCGCTGCTGCTCTCCGCGGCCATGATCTGGAATCCGGCAAACTTATTCGTTGCGCCAGTCGATGACAATTACAGCGAGCGGGTCTATGGTCCTATCTTTTGGTGCATGCTGCTGCTGCTGATTTCTTATTATCTCTATTCGCTCTACCAGCTTTGGCAGGCGTACCGTTCCGAAGCGAGACAAGCCGACAAAGCACGCATTTTCAATGCGCTGATCGGCATCGTGATCATGCTCGGGCTGCCGACGCTGGACCTGGCCATCAATGTCGGCTTGGACCCGTGGCTTCCGGTCATTCCGGGCCTGACGACGCTCGGCATCGTGCTATCGGATTTGTATTTTCTGTTCTCGCTGCAGAAGCACCGTTCGTTCGATCTCGTCAAAGTGGCGCAGCAGGACGTGGTCGATACGCTGTCCGTGGGCATCGTCGTGCTGGACGAGGAAGATTTCGTCATCGAGATGAACCGCAATATCAACCCGGATCTTGCCATCGCGCTCGGCAAGCGGCTCGACATGGCGTCGCTGCTGGCGGGAAGATCGCTCGACGCAAACGCAGACGAGGCGTTTTTGCGAAGCTACGGCGAGCATTCGAGCGAGCGCATACATACCGAGATCGCGCTTGGCGCCGAGCCGGCGCCGAAGCAATTCCTGTCGCTCCATGCCGCGCGCATCATGGTCGGCGGGAACCTGCAAGGAAGGGTCATCACCCTTCAGGACATTACGGAGCTCAAATCGCTCGTACTGAAATCGCAGGAGCACAACACGTCGCTGCAGGAGCGGAACCGCGCCTTGATTTATATGCAGGACGAGCTGTTTCAGGCGAACCGGAAGCTCGAGCAGATGGCCATCACGGACAGCTTGACCGGCTGCTTCAACCGCAGGTTTCTGATGCAGCAGCTGGAGCACGAGGTGTTGACCAACTTGCGGTACAAAATCCCGTTCGCCGTCTTTCTGTTCGACATCGACTTGTTCAAGCTCGTCAACGATACCTACGGGCATGTCGTGGGCGACGAGGTCATCCGGCGCACGGCCGAGGCGGTGCGCGGCGCGTTGCGGCGCACGGACATCCTGGCGCGGTACGGCGGCGAGGAATTCGCCGTTTACCTGCCTCACACGAACAAGGATCAGGCGGAGCTGCTCGCGCAGCGGATCCGTCAGGTGGTGGAGTCGAACGAGGTGCCGACGGGCCGCGGCCGCGTGCCGATTTCCGTCACGATCAGCATGGGCGTTCACGTGGTCGAGGAACAGACGGATCTGCAGATCGACGACGTGAAGACGTATTTGAAAGATTTATTTTCCAAGATCGATTCGGCTCTCTACAGGGCCAAAGACAACGGGCGTAACAGGGTCGTCAACCATTAAGATGGAAGGGGATCAGCGAAAATGTCAAAGAACGGACGTTTGATAGCAACTGTCGCAGCATTGGGAATGACATCGGCAGCAGCGGGTCTGTGTTACATGGCGTCTCAACCGGGACATTCGCTGTTTCCCGTCGAACTCGGGCTTGGCGCGTTCGCGGCGGTCATGCTGCCGGGGGGATGGCTGCTCGGCCGCAGTTACGACCGTTTGAGGATCGATGCGACGGTAGACTCGCTGACGGGGGCCTACAACCGCAGATTCGTAGAATCGACGTTCGGGCGGCTGCTCCGGCAGGCGAGCCGAAAGCGCAAACGGATGTCGGTAATCATGCTCGACGTCAATGATTTTAAAGAAGTGAACGACCGTTTCGGTCATCAGCAGGGCGATTCGGTGCTTGCGCTCATCGCGGAGACGCTTCGTAGCTGCTCCGACCGCGGGGAGATCGTCGGCAGATGGGGCGGAGACGAATTCATCTTGATCTGTCCCTATGCGGACGACAAAGGAATGGACCGAATAACGAAACGGATTCATGATCAGCTGCTCGGCGTTTCCAGGCGAATCGGACTTCGTTTGTCAGTCTCGGTCGGCAATTCGATTTTCCCGGATCAAGGGAAGGATTTAAGCCAGCTGACGAACGTTGCCGATAAGAAAATGTATGCGGACAAGTATGTATGCAAAATGAAAGAAACCGAACCGGCAGCGCTGCAGGCATGAACCGTTAGCACGCGATAAAGGCGGGAGAACATCAATGAGGAAAATACACATTAACTCCGTTGCTCCGGGAGAAACGCTTGCCCGCCCTATTTTGCAGGAGAATGGAAACGTGCTGCTTGGTGCCGGCGTGGAGCTAAGCCAACGTTTCATAGACAGATTGATGGGGCTTGGCATCGATATGCTGTTCATAGACGACCCGCTGACGGAAGGATTGGAGCCGCCTTCCGCCATCCAGGACGACACGAGGAAACGGGCGTCGGATACGATATTCAAAACCATGACCTCGATCATGGATCAGCCGGTCATCAAAGGCCGGACGATCGCGCCCGAGCTTGGGCGAACGTTTCGCAAAGTATTCGGCGATATCGTGCAGGATCTCGTCAGGCGCCAAGAAGTGATGGTCAGCTTGACGAACATTCACGTCGCCGACAGCTATTTATTCCATCATTCGCTTAACGTCGCGATTCTCGCAGGTATTATGGGCTTGGCGAAAGGGTATAATCGAAATCAACTGGAAGAATTGGGCATGGGCGCGCTGATGTTCGATATCGGCATGACCCGGATACCGAAGGAGCTGCTGAAGAAGACGGGCGCCTACACGCCGGCCGAACGCAGCCAGATGGAGAAACACACGGAGGAAGGCTTCAATATCATCCGGGCGCAGCACGACATCTCGCTTCTCTCGGCGCATTGCGCGCTTCAGCATCACGAACGCTACGACGGGTCCGGCTATCCGCGCAAGCTGAAGCGGGAAGAAATCCACGAATACGCGCAGATCGTCGGGATCGTCGACGTCTACGACGCCTTGACCTCCGCGAGGCCGCACCGCAAACGATTTACGCCGACCGAGGCGATCGAATTTTTGTTTGCCGCGGGAAACACGTATTTCGATCTGGATTTGATCAAGATTTTTTGCAGGCATATCTCGATTTACCCCGTGGCCACGACGGTGCTCCTCAGTACCGGGCAGATCGCGGTCGTCGCGGTCAACAATCCGCTGGCGGTGCATCGGCCGATCGTGCGCATTATCCGGGAACCCGACGGGGCTCCGCCTCCGGCCGCGTACCAAATCGACCTCAAAGACGAGCACAGCCTCATGATCGTCAAAGAAGTGTAGAAGTGTAAACGGCAAAACCGATCGTCATTCAACAACTTCATAGACATCGATACTAGCAAACTTGCCGAAAGACAAGGACGCAAAGCCAAAGGGTCTAAGGTTCGCCTCGCGCGGACGACTGACAGCCTGGCTGCCGAAATGTACCCGAGCTGACGCCCGGGCCCTAGAAGCGGCTCCATGCACAAGGAAGCGCTTTTTTCATTATGGAGGAGGAAACGGAGAATGGCAGGAGGCATGAAGGCAAGGTCTCATGACGTTTACAACAGCGACAAGGCGAGATTCTCGTTGAAATCGCTGCTTCACAGCCGAACGGTCGTCGAGAAAGAAGGGTACGTGTCCACGGGCATCCTGGCGCATGCCGAGGGCGATATGCTGGAAATCGAACTGAGCGAGTTCAGAAACTTCGAGCTTGGCGACCCCGTCAACCTGACCGTCTATTCGCCGGTGGGCATTCATCGGCTGAGGTCGTCGGTGATCGCCAAGGCGAACGGGGCGCTTGCGGTGCTCTTCCCGGAGCGATCGTTCGCCGGGCTGGAGGAAAGGCGCGAATCGCCGCGCGTGGACGTCGTCGTGGAGGGTACGCTGAAGCACAAGCAATCCGAGACGGTCATGGTGAGAGGCGAGGCGCATACCGTGGAGATCGAAGAGGAATTCGAGCTCGCGACGCGCAATATCAGCGATTCCGGGGTGGGTTTCCGCTTGCTGTTCGGACCGAAGCTCCAAATCGGCGAAATCTTCGACGTGACGCTGGCGCTGGAATCGCGACTGGCCTGCAGGCTGGAGATTATCCGCAAGGAAGAGAACAACCAGCGCGAAGGGTACGGAGCGCGGTTCGTCGATATGGGCGAGCAGCAGCGCCGCGCGCTGCGGGCGTTCCTCATTCGCGAGCAGGTGGGCGCGTATTTCCGGCTCAAGCAGCAGAAGAACGAGCGGTAAGCGGATGAACAATCGATAAGCAGATGCGCCATTGCTAACAGAAGGAAGACGTTGACCGGGGGAGCCGGCGGCGTCTTCCTTTTTTGAACATGGCCGGCGCCTGCCGCGGGGGAGCGCGGCGGCTGTCGGCTGGCATGCGGTAAATTGGGGAAAAACGGGACGCCCGAGAGAAGGTGCTGGATGCGAAACGCGTTGCTTGGAATAGAATCGGCGGCCGCGGCTGCGGTACTTACGGAAGCCGCCTGGCGGTACGGCTTGTTTTTTGACGAGCTGTTTTATCGTCTGGCATCGACGCTCTGTCTCGGAGGATTGGCGGCCGTCGGCATGATCGGTTGGCAGCGCATGCGGAACGACCGTCATTGGCGGATCGAGTTGATGGCTATCCGGCCGGCCGTGCCGGGGCTGCTTCTCGCCGCGCTGCTGTACGGGCTTGCGCTCCTGCATGAGCCGGCGTCCGTGCTGGGCACCTTGCAGCAGGCGCTTCGCTACTGCGCTTACGCGGCTTATATGCTGCTGCTCTATGTAGGCTTCGGGGCGAAAGGAAGGCGTGCATGGCTATCGGCGGCGCTGCAGGCATCCGGCATCGTCGTTGCCGGCAGCGCGTTGGCAGGCTGGATGGGGGCGTTGTCTTTTCCGGCCATGATCATGACGACGGGCGACGGGCGAGTGTCGGCGGTCGGCGCAAGACTCGGGGGCTTCCTGCAATATCCGAACTTCTTGGGAGCGGCGGCCCTCGCGTATCTCGTATGGAGCTGGCTGCTGCTGGTACGGACGCGGACGGGGTGGGCATTCGGGCTGGCCGCCTGCAGCGTCTTGCCGTACTTTCTTGTCGGCCTGCTGACGGAGTCGCGCGGCGCGTGGCTGGCCGCTTCGCTCGCATGGGCGGCGGGCGCCGCGCTCATGCGAGGCAAGGAGCGCATCGGATGGCTGCTGTACAGCGGATGGACGCTGCTGTGCGGAGGCGCTGCTTGCCGCGTTGTCGTAGGGGCGGGCTTGCGCGGTCCGGGAGACGGTACCGGAGGCGGGGCGACAGTCACGGAATCGCTGCTGCTGCTGCTGCTATGCGCGGTGTCGGCTGCCGGCTTGTTCGGGTTGCGCTGGTTCGTCCGTAGGGGCGAAACCAAGCCGACCGCTGCTGCAGTTTGGACCGGCTGGGTATTATCGGTCGCCGGGCTGGCGCTGCTTCTACCGCCGGCGAGCTACGGACGGATGGCTGTCGGGAGCACGGGCGGCGGGACGGCTGGCGCGCGCGAGCTATTTTATCGCGATGCCTGGAGGCTTATACGCGAAGCGCCGCTCCTGGGAAGGGGCGGGGATGCTTGGCGAAGTCTCTTCGCGGGGGTGCAGTCGCAGCCCTATGTCGGGAACGAAGTGCACAGCGGGTATTTGGAAGTCGCGCTTGATCTCGGCGCGGTGGGCGCGGCGGCCGGCGTCGTCATTATGGCTGTGCTGCTGCGACCCGTCTGGAAGCACGACCGGACGGGACTGCTGCCGATAGGCGTGCTGCTGCTGCACGCAGCGATCGATTTCGATATGTCCTTCGGCTACTATTGGCTGCTGTTGACGAGTTGGATCGTGTATTATTCGGGCGGGCCGGACGAGGCGATACTGCATCGTGCGCTAGTGGCCGATGCTGGCCGCGGCGGACAACGCGGCCGGCGGACATGGCGGGGAGCGCGGTCCGCGACGTTGGCCGCGGCCGCCGCTTGCTTCGCCGCCGGAGCTCTGCTCGGCTGGCGGTTCGATGCCGCCGCGCGGCACCGCGAGGCGGCGGCTGCCGTCTCGGGCGCCGCGCGCACGGCCGCGCTCCGCGCGGCGCTCGAGGCGAATCCGTATTGGACGCGGATTCGCCTCGAGCTGGCCTTGCAGGCGCCGCCGCCGTCGGAACGCGCGGCGCTGCTGGCGGCCGGACTGCGCTATGAGCCGCAGTCCGTGCCGCTGCTGTGGGCGCTCGGCCGGCTATCCGCCGAACGCAAGGACGTTCGCGGCGCGTCGGCTTACATGCGCCGCGCGCTGGATGAGGACCGCTTCGACCGGGACAAGCAGACGGAAGCGGTCGTGACGATGGCGCGGCTCGCTCAGGAACTGAGAACAGCGTCCCGCTTCGCGGAAGCGCGGTTAGCGGCGGACGCGGCCGAAGCCTTCTTCGACAGTTACGAGGCGCTTGATCGCGATTACGCCGCGAACGACCGCCGGTTCTCGATTTCCGCGGCCGCCAAGTCCGCGGCGGAGCAGAACCGCCAGCTGGCGGCCCGGCCGGAGGCACCCGGCGACTAGCCGCTACGCCGCGAACGCTTTCGGCTCGCGGGCGCGTGCTCCCCGGCCGCTCGGCCCGGCCGGAGGCACCCCGCGACTAGCCGCTACGCCGCGAACGCTCGGCTCGCGGGCGCGTGCTCCCCGGCCGGAGGCACCCGGCGACTAGCCGCTACGCCACGAACGCTCTCGGCTCGCGGGCTCGTGTTCCCCGGCCGCTCGGCCCGGCCGGAGGCACCTGGCGACTAGCCGTTACGCCGCGAACGCTCCTCGCCCCGCCACCGGCCGCCAAGGCCATCCCGCGTCAAACCGTTCGCGCAAGAATAGGCGAACCGAGCTTAAGATTGTCCACGCCTCCGGGTTGCTCGCCGCATATGCTGTAGCAATTCCCCTTGAGGAGTGATGACAGTGACGACTCCACGCGTAAAACCGAAGCTCTTCGTGCCAAGCTCGGGTAAAACCATCCGGCGTTCGGTGCCGCAGAAGCTTGTCCAACAGTCGGGACCGATCTTTGACCGGCTGACGGTCGTCTGGGTGCAGAACAACGGCGTTTCTTTCAATACGTCGGGCTTCTTCGCTCGTTTGATCCGCAACAACCGGGTCGTGGCCACGGCTGCCTTCGATCCCTTCGGCGTCGTGCGGTTCAACCAGATCCAGACGCTGACGAACGTATCGTATACGATCCGCACGTTCAATGCCAACGGCGTCCAGTTCCGGTCCCGCTTCATTCCGGCCAGGGTCGAAACGTTCGCGATCATCGGCTGACGAATCGATTATCCCCCATTCGCGACAACGGCAGCACGGCTCTCTCGAAGAAGATGAGCCGTGCTGCCGTTCCATGTCTTGCGGGCCGGGCGGTCATCCGCCGAAGGCGTCCCGGAATGCCGCGCACAGCTTCTCCCGGTTGACGTCCCAGAGCTCGGCGATCTCGGCGCTCACGTTCTCGTCCCACCAATCGGCGAGCAATCTGCGGTTGCTGGCATTCTCATGGATCCACATCAGGTTCAGAAATACTTTCTGTACATAAAGCTTCTCGGCTAGCTCCAGTTTTTCCTTCGGAATGTAGACGCCGAGACGTTTGACGGTCCGGTAGAGCTCGTTTTCGCAGGCCCGTTTGATCTTGCGCGCGCTGGGCAGGGCGGATGCGTGCTTTTGGGTAGAAGGTTTCATCGTGACCGACTCCTCTCTACCCCTATATATGCGCCCTTCGGGCCTCGCGTCACAAGCCGTCGGGTCGGTGAGTCGCTGCGCCTGCCGGCGTGTCGTTGCCTTTCTGCGAGCCCTATCGATCTTGCAGAGATGCTAGGAAGCGCTCTCCCGATTGCTGCCGCGATCGCTGCATGCAGTCAAGCTTTCCTCCGGTCTACATCACCGTAATATACCCGACCATCGGCCCGCCGTTCGCGATCGACGTATGGGTCAGGCATTCGATGGCGAAGGTGCCGCGCTGATCCGCCGTAAAATGCACGACGGTCGTCCGGCCTTTGTTCACCGTGCCTTTGATGCCGAGCTCTTGAATGGCGAAAGGATGGGACGCGCCGTTCACGCCCGTGATGCGCAGCTCCACGGTCTCGCCTTTGTGCACGACGATCGAGGCGGGATCCCAGCGGTACACCTCCAGCTCCTTTCCGCCCGGCATCGTCGTTTTGAATTCGCCGGTCACGAGCTCGAACACCTGCGTTTCCTTCGGGGCGGACATGGCCGCGCGCGATTGGTTCCAGCGGAGGCAGACTGCCGCGAATACGATGAGGAGCAGCAGGAGGTAGATCAGCCGGAGCTGCTTTTTGCTGACGACGAAAATTTTGGACATCTCGCTTCACCTTCCTTTATGGGGTCGAAAGTTCGTTACTGCCAGTCTATGTCCGGGCTTGGACATCGATGACAGCGCTGGAAGGGATGTCCGCAAGTATGCTAGAATACCGTAAGAGAGACGGAATCATACGTTTGGCGAGACGCAAAAGAGAATGATAGGAGATGAAGAATGAGCTGGTTTCATGATCTGGTTAATACCCTGCTGAATTGGATTGAAGACCTCGGATATTTCGGTATCCTGATCGGTCTGATGATTGAGGTGATTCCGAGCGAAATCGTGCTTGGCTACGCGGGTTACCTGGTGTCCCAGCATTCGATTTCATTCGTCGGCGCGGTGCTGTTCGGCTTGCTAGGCGCCGTGGCGCAGCAGTGGATCCTGTATGCGATCGGGCGTTACGCCGGCCGGCCGTTCTTCGAGAAATACGGCAAATACATCAAAATCAAACCGAAGCATCTCGATATCGCCGAGCAGTGGTTTCAGCGTTACGGAGACGGCATCGTCTTCACGGCGCGTTTCGTGCCCGTCATGCGCCAGGTGATTTCGATACCGGCGGGGATGGCGCGCATGTCGTTCTGGCGGTTCACCGCGCTCACCGGCCTCGCTTCCATTCCATGGGTGCTGCTGTTCGTTTATTTGGGCCGTTCGCTGGGAGACAACTGGGAGGATATCGGCGAGAAGGCGGCGCCTTACGTGCAGCCGGCGATTCTGATCGCCCTCGCGGTGCTGATCGCGTACGTGGTGTACAAAGTGCTTAAGCGCAGAGGGAAATCGCTCTAGCCGTTTGTGCGCGACGGGCCGCGTTTGATACAATTGGAGCCAGAGGAAGCTTCGATTTAACGAGAGCATCGATTTTACCGGAAGAACCAGAAAACAAGGAGGCGTTTACGATGGGGAAAAACGTAGCCAACAAGCTGGGCAAGGGCATCAGCCCGCAGCAATTCATCGACGGCATGACCAAGAACCAGGAAGCGTTCAAAGATTGGGGCAGCCGGTTTGAATGGGTGAACGCGGAAGACCGCGAATTTTTCGAATCCATCCAGAACCGCGACGATCTGCGCTGCGTGATCATCGCCGCGGATTGGTGCGGCGACGTCGTCCGCAACGTTCCGGTCGTGTTCAAGGCGCTCGAACCGACCGGCATGCCGGTTGAAGTGCTTATCATGGAAGAGCATCTCGACACGATGGACGAGTTTCTGACCTTGGGCGGGCGCTCGATTCCGGTCGTGCTGATCGTGGACACCGGCGGTGCCGTGCTCGGCCAATGGGGGCCGCGCCCCACGTACGTTCAAGAGCCCATGGTTGCCTTCAAGCAGGCGAATACGGACCGCGAAGCCGCGAACTATCAAGAGAACCTGACGGCAGCGCGACAAGAGATCGGACGCCGCTACGGTGATGGCACGGCGTACCAACAATTGATCGTCTCCGAGCTCCGCTCGCTGATCGCGTCCGTCTAAGATGCGCATCGAAACCTTTACCCTCGGGCCGCTGCAAACGAATTGCTACCTCATCACCGAGGATGCCGGCAAGCGCGCGTTCGTGGTCGATCCCGGCATGGGACCGAAGCGCTTGATCGAGCGCATCCGCGAGCGCGAGCTGACGATCGAGGCGATCGTGCTGACGCACGCCCACTTCGATCATATGGCCGGGGTCGAAGACATGCGCCAAGCATTCGGCTGCCCCGTCTACCTGCATGACGAAGAAGCCGACTGGCTCGAGGACGCCCGCAAGAACGGTTCCGCGCGTTGGGCGGAAGTGACTCCGCCGCTCACGACGGCGCCTGCGGAATTCGCGTTGTCGGAAGGCCAGCAGCTGGAGCTGATCGGCCTTGCGTTCCGGGTCATGCATACCCCGGGCCATTCGCCGGGCAGCGTAAGCCTGCTGTGCGACGGCCATTTGATCAGCGGGGACGTGCTGTTCAAGCTGTCGGTCGGACGAACGGATCTGCCGGGCGGCAAGGAACGCGACCTGTTCGATTCCATTCGCACGAAGCTCTATAAGCTCGACCCTGCGGTTCGGGTATATCCCGGCCACGGCCCGCAGACGACAATCGGATTTGAAATGGCAAACAACCCTTACGTGCCGGCCTAACCGCCGGTACGAAGGGTTCTATTCGTTCTTGATGGAGGAATCGCACCGTGGCTGAGACGAAACAGCGGATGAAGGATGAAGATACGGAAGGTGCCGCCGGCAGGATCGAGCTGACGCCGGAAGAGCAGGCCGCCGAGCAGGCGGCCATCGTCAAGCGGATATCGGCGGAGCTTAATCTGCCGCACGGCAAAGTGAAATCGGCGGTCGCGCTGCTGGACGAGGGCAACACGATCCCGTTCATCGCCCGCTACCGGAAGGAAATGACCGGCGAGCTCGACGAAAACGAGCTGCGCGCCATCGAAGAGAAATTGCAGTACATGCGCAATCTGGAGCTTCGCAAGCGCGAAGTCATCCGGTTGATCGACGAGCAGGGCAAGCTGACGGACGAGCTGCGCGGCGCGATCGTCGCCGCCGTGAAGCTGCAGGAGATCGAGGACCTGTACCGGCCTTACCGGCAGAAGCGCAAAACCCGCGCGAGCGTTGCCCGCGAGCGGGGACTCGAGCCGCTCGCGCAGTGGCTGCTTTCCCAGCCGCGCCAAGGCGATCCGTTGCAGGAGGCGGCAAAGTACGCCGATGAGGCGAAAGGCATCCCGACGGCGGACGACGCTCTGCAAGGCGCGATGGACATCATCGCGGAGCAGCTGGCGGACGACGCCAAGACGCGGGCTTGGGTGCGCAGGTATACGTTCGACCACGGCGTGCTCCGCACCGAAGCGAAGGATGCCGCCCAAGAAACGGTCTACGAGATGTATTACGCCTACCAAGAGCCGCTCAAGCGGCTGCCGCCGCATCGCACGCTCGCGATCAACCGGGGCGAGCGCGAGGACGTGCTGCGTGTCGCGCTGGACGTGCCCGCGGACAAAATCCGCGACTACATGGACCGCCAGCTGCTGCGGATGGGGACGGCTGCCGGCGTGCGTTCCGCGCTCCTGTCGACGATCGAAGATTCGTACAAGCGGCTGATCGCCCCCTCCATCGAACGCGAGGTGCGCGGCGAGTTGACGGAGAAGGCGGAGGAGCACGCGATCGGCATCTTCTCGGCCAATCTGCGCAATCTTCTCCTGCAGCCGCCGGTACGCGGCAACGTCGTGCTGGGCGTCGATCCGGCCTTCCGGACCGGATGCAAGCTGGCGGTCGTGGACGAGACGGGCAAGCTGCTCGAAGTGGCCGTCTCCTACCCGACGCCGCCGAACAACAAAGTGGCCGAGGCGGAGAAGCTGATCAACGGTCTGATCGACCGCTGCAGCGTCAGGCTGATCGTCATCGGCAACGGAACGGCTTCCCGCGAGACGGAGCAATTCATCGCCGGCCTGATCGGCAAGCGGAAAGCCGACAAGCTGCCGGGCGCGGACGAGCTGAAATATATCATCGTGAACGAAGCCGGCGCGAGCGTCTATTCGGCTTCCAAGCTCGCGGCCGAGGAGTTTCCGAAGCTGGACGTGGCCGAGCGCAGCGCCGTGTCCATCGCCAGAAGGCTGCAGGACCCGCTCGCCGAGCTGGTCAAGATCGAGCCGAAGGCGATCGGCGTCGGGCAATACCAGCATGACGTCAGCCAGAAGCGGCTCGAAGAGACGCTTGGCGGCGTCGTGGAATCGGCGGTTAACCATGTCGGCGTCGACGTCAACACGGCATCGCCGTCGCTCCTGTCCTACGTGGCGGGCATCAATGCGACCACGGCCAAGAATATCGTGAAGTTCCGCGAAGAATCCGGCATCTTCACGGACCGTAAAATGCTGCAGAAAGTGCCGCGTCTCGGGGCCAAGACGTACGAGCAGTGCATCGGCTTCATCCGCGTGCTCGAGAGCGGCAACCCGCTCGACCGGACGCCGATTCATCCCGAATCCTACGCCGTCGTCGATAAGCTGTGCGGCATTCTGGGGCTGAAGCTGCAGCATCTCGGCAGCGATTCCTTCCGCGAGGCGCTGACGTCGATCGAGACGGATAAAGTCGCCGCCCAGCTCGGCGTCGGCGTTCCGACGCTGCGCGACATCGTCGACAGCCTGCTGCGTCCCGGACGCGATCCTCGCGAGGGGCTGCCCGCGCCGATCTTCCACACCGACGTTCTCAGCATGGAAGACCTGACGCCGGGCATGGAGCTGCAGGGCACCGTGCGCAACGTCATCGATTTCGGCGCGTTCGTCGATATCGGCATCAAGAACGACGGGCTCGTCCATATCTCGCAGCTGAGCGGCAAATTCGTCAAGCATCCGATGGACGTCGTGTCCGTCGGCGATACCGTGACGGTATGGGTGCTCGGCGTCGATACGAAGAAAGGCCGGGTCAGCTTGACCATGCGCAAGCCGGGTTAACGTCGCGGAGGAGGATTCCCGCCGGCTTCCCGAGCGAGGCCTGACGGCGCTTTACCCGTTTGGCACCTCCCCGCTAAAGTCAAAAGGGTGTTATCTCCGAGCAGTCGCGTTAGACGTCACTGCAAAGAGATAGCACCCTTTTTTGAGAATAAATCGACTGCTGCCTATAGACTTGCGGAATCGTCTTCCGGACGTTGACTGGTACGATAGAAATACCAGCAGTCGTTCAATAATCGGATCTGCCGGCGGTCCTTCTTCAAAAATGCGCGCATCAGTTGGTTGCACAGCCATTGCGGCACTGCCTTCGCCCTCCTTCCAGCCATCGCGTGTTGTATTAAGTAGTGTATGGAGGTAGGCGAATGTCCGTGCAGGTCCAACCGGTTTTTGTCGCAGAAAAGTCCGTTATCCGGCGCTTAGAGGTCGTATTCCTCTTCGTACCATTGCTCGAGCTGCGCCTGCAGGGCGCGGATTTCCGTCAGCAGGGAGATCAGCGGGTACGATTTCTCTTCAATAGAAGCGAAATCCCGTTCCAGCTGGTTCACGTAATCCAAGCCGGAGTGGATGGCGAGGGATTTGTCGTGAAGCTCGACATCGGCGCACTCCGCGATCGCATAAGGCAGCGCGGGGACATGGCTTGCAGTCAGCTTGTCGATTTCTTTATGAAGCCGCAGATTGAGCGCGCTCAGCTGGTAAGCGTGCGAGGCGGGCATTTCGACGAAGGAAACCTCTTGTCCGCTTTGTAAGACGATATATCGCATAATAGCCAATTCGAAAATCTCCCTTCAATATCGTTCCGATCAATACCTCTTGACAGTGTAGCGTATTCGTCCTTTAAAATTCAAGTATAACTGTTTATCGTAAGGAGATTGAGGATGCAGGATCATCTGTTGCAGGAATGGGTGGAGCGCGTATCGCTGCAATATTTCGGGCTTCCGTTCCGTCACCGCGCCACTTTTAACGGAAGGCTGAAGTCGACCGGCGGCCGTTACTTCACGAAGACGCACGACATCGAGATCAGTCCGCACCAGCTGCGCAATTACGGCGAGGAAGAGACGGAAAAAATCATCAAGCACGAGCTGTGCCATTATCATCTGCATCTCCTGAAGCGCGGCTACAATCACCGCGACCAGGACTTCAAGCTGTTGCTTGCCAAAGTCGGAGGCTCGCGCTTCTGCAAAGCACTGCCGGCCGGGGAGAAACGCAAGACGGAGCCGTACCGGTTCAAGCTGCAATGCCGGAGCTGCGGCATGGAATACATGCGCAAACGCAGGACGGATCCGCGGCGCTACGCGTGCGGAAAATGCCGCGGTCAATTAATGCTTTTTCAGCTTGACTTCATTTCTCAGACATGATACATTATTTCTTGTCACTAATTACTATTCCCTGATAGCTCAGTTGGTAGAGCACTCGACTGTTAATCGAGTTGTCACAGGTTCGAGTCCTGTTCGGGGAGCCATTTCTTTTTGGAGAGATACCCAAGTGGCTCAAGGGGACCCTCTGCTAAGGGGTTAGACTGCGCAAGTGGTGCGAGGGTTCGAATCCCTCTCTCTCCGCCATTTTATGGCGTTCGGCCGATCGGCCTGTTCTATTATCCTAGCTCATTCCTCGGTGAGCAAGGTTATCATGGCCCGTTGGTCAAGTGGTTAAGACACCTCCCTTTCACGGAGGTAACAGGGGTTCGAGTCCCCTACGGGTCACCAATTATGTATTCTTGATATGATAATCGCATATCACTTCGCGGTCGTGGTGGAACGGCAGACACACCATCTTGAGGGGGTGGCGCTCACAAGGCGTGAGGGTTCAAATCCCTCCGACCGCACCAACCTTACAACGAACAAGTCCCTGATCATTCAGAGGCTTTTTTTTGTTGCATAGACATTTGCCGATTCGCGAACACTATTTTGCATGCCCGAACATCAGGGCGAAGTAAGCAAGGTAGAAGCAAGTGCAAACGGCTGAACTTTTTTCGAAAAAAGTCTTGCCAACGGCTGGCGGGTTAGATATAATACTATTTGTTGTTTGAAAAGCTTATCCCATAAACAACAAATTATGGCCCGTTGGTCAAGTGGTTAAGACACCTCCCTTTCACGGAGGTAACAGGGGTTCGAGTCCCCTACGGGTCACCAAATTCCCATATTCGAGTCATTAGCTCAGTTGGTAGAGCACCTGACTTTTAATCAGGGTGTCGTAGGTTCGAATCCTACATGACTCACTTTACCTAATCGATATGGACAATTTCATATCACTCCGCGGTCGTGGTGGAACGGCAGACACACCATCTTGAGGGGGTGGCGCTCACAAGGCGTGAGGGTTCAAATCCCTCCGACCGCACCAACCTTACAACGAACAAGTCCCTGATCATTCAGGGGCTTTTTTTGTGCTCGCCCAGAAACGACCGCAATCGACGTTTGTCGAAGTTTTTTGCATTCGGGGCTGTATGCGACCCCATGACTTCGATTACAATTGTAAGATGCAGGAAGTACAGGCAGGAAGGAAACCGCCATCATGCTCAAAAAATTATTGACCGTGCTCTCGCCGGCGCAGCTCGTGTCGGCTGCTTATCTCCTAGTCGTCATTATCACCGGCGTGCTTCTCATGCTGCCCGTCAGCTGGAAGCCGGGCGTCTCGATATCGCCGCTGGACGCGTTGTTTACGTCGGTCAGCGCGATCAGCGTGACGGGGCTGACGACGGTCGGCACCGTGGATACGTTCAGCGGCTTCGGGGTGGCGGTGCTGCTTGTCGCCTTTCAATTCGGCGCGATCGGCATCATGACGCTCGGAAGCTTCTATTGGATGCTCATGGGACAGCATATCGGCTTGCTTCAGCGCAAGCTGATCATGATCGACCAGAACCGGAACAATCTGGCGGGGCTTGTCGATCTGATGCGGCTCGTGCTCATCTTGACGCTGGCGATCGAGCTGATCGGCACGGTGCTGTTCGCCGGCTATTTCTATTTGTCGGGATTCACGGCTTCGATCGGACGCGCGTTTTACTACGGCCTGTTTCATTCGGTTTCCGCGTTTACGAACGCGGGCTTCGATTTGTTCGGCGACTCGTTCGTCCGGTATTCCGACAGTTATTACATTCAAGCGTTGTCGATGCTGCTCATCGTCTCGGGAGCGATCGGGTTCCCCGTGCTGGCGGAGCTTTGGCGCTTTGTTCGCAGCGGGAAAGGGAAGCGATTCCGTTTCTCCTTGTTCACGAAGCTGACGCTCGTGACGCATGCCGTGCTGCTCTTCGGCGGGGCGGCCAGCATCTGGCTGACGGAGGCGGGACATTCTTTCGGCGCGATGTCCGTCGGCAGGCAAATCATGAACGCGCTGTTTCTCTCGGTCACGTCGCGCAGCGCCGGTCTGACGACGATCGACGTCTCGACGCTGCATCAGGCGACGCTGCTGCTGATTTCCGTGCTCATGTTCGTCGGAGCCAGCCCATCCAGCGTCGGGGGCGGCGTACGAACGACGACGGTCGCGGTTATATTCGTCACCATCGTCATGTTCTTCAAGGGCGAGCATGCGCCGAGAGCGTTTGGACGCTCGTTCAACCGCGAGGACGTGATAAAGAGCTTCGTTTTCTTCCTGTTATCGCTGTTGCTGGTCCTCGCGGGCGTCTTCGCGCTGTTGATGTCGGAGAAGCACAAATACGACCTCTCGGCGGTGCTGTTCGAGGTGGCTTCGGCCTTCGGGACATGCGGGATGTCCACGGGCATCACGGGCTCACTTCAGCCGACGGGCAAAATCACGCTCATGCTGCTGATGTTTTTCGGCCGTATCGGCATGTTTCTGTTCATCTCGCTGTTTCAGGCGCGCAAGAAGCAGCCGGCCGTCAAATACCCGGAAGAGAAGCTCATCATCGGGTAAACGGCCTGTTTGTCTCCGAACGGACGTCTCCCTTATAATCAGAGGGAAGCAAGCGATTTGAGACTGGAAGGGAATGAACGGGAAATGAGTACGCTGTATCACGTGCTTGGCGCAAAGCAGTTCGACAGGGAGCAGCTGGAGCAGCTGTTCGGATCGGCGAAGGAAATGGAGCAGGTGGCCGTGCAAGGAGGCGTCCAGCGCTATCCGAGCAAAATCATGAGCACGCTGTTCTTCGAAGCGAGCACGCGGACGCGCTTTTCCTTCGAATCGGCGATGCACCGGCTGGGCGGAAGAGTCATCGGCACGGAGAACGCGAGCCAGTTCTCGTCGACGATCAAGGGCGAGACGCTCGAGGATACGATCCGGATTATTGCCGGCTACAGCGATCTGATCGTCATGCGGCATACGGAGATCGGAGCGGCGAAGCGGGCAGCTGCCGTGTCGTGCGTGCCGGTCATCAACGCGGGCGACGGTTCGGGCGAGCATCCGACCCAGGCGCTGCTGGATCTGTATACGATCCAGAAGGAATTCGGTGGCATTGACGGGCTGCACATCGCGATGATCGGAGACTTGACTTACGGGCGGACGGTCCATTCGCTCAGTTATTTGCTGGCGAATTACCGCAACGTGCGCATTTCGTTCGTCTCGCCCGATAACGTGCGCATTCCGACGTACGTGAAGCAGTATTTGGACGAGAAGGGCGTGGCGTACGCGGAAACGACCGATCTGGATAGCCTGGCGGGTTCGGCGGATGTTTTCTACCAGACGCGCATCCAGAAGGAGCGTTTTCCTTCACTGGAGGAATACAGCAAGGCGGACGGCAAGTATATCATCGACCGCAAGCTGACGGACTTGATGAAGCGTAACGCGTTGATTCTGCATCCGCTTCCGCGCGCCGGCGAGATTCATCCGGAGGTGGACGACGACCCTCGGGCGGCTTATTTCAGACAGGCGCAGAACGGCTTGTACATTCGGATGGCCTTGATCGAGAAATGCTTCGAGGTCGCGCGTTAGGAGTGCACGGAGTCACCCGTTCTGAGCATTCGCGCGCTTAGCCTAACCGCCCGCCTGTTCGAGCTTCATGCAACCCATTGGACCGTATGATCGAAGAAAGGCCGTGTCGCAGCTGCTGCGGCACGGCCTTTCTCATGGATGCGAACGAGTTACGCGCGGTTCATAATGATTGCTCATCGCTAACGAAGCTGGCATCATTGCAATTCCGCACTGCGTTCAACTCCCGGCGCGCGGTTCCAGCGCGGGACTTGGGGCTCGGATACACGTCGGCGGGTTGCGTCACCGTCCGATTGCTTATTGCTTCGTCAGAATAACAGGCCCGTCATCCGTAATCGCGATGGTATGCTCGTACTGGGCGGAGAGTCCGCCGTCGATCGTGCGCGCGGTCCAGCCGTCGCCGTCGATCTTGCTTTGCCAGGCGCCGGTGTTCAACATCGGCTCGATCGTCATCACCATGCCGGCCTTCAGGCGGATGCCGCGGCCCGGAGGGCCGTAATGCGGCACCTGCGGTTCTTCGTGCATGTCTTGGCCGATGCCGTGACCGATGAAATCGCGAACGACGGAAAAGCCGTTCTCTTCGGCATACGTCTGAATCGCATTCGACACGTCGCCCATGCGGTTGCCGACGACGGCCTGCTCGATGCCCTTATACATCGAAGCCTCGGTGACCGCGAGCAGCTTCGCCGCCTGCTCGGAGACGTTGCCCACCGGATACGACCAGGCGGAATCCGCCAGCCAGCCGTTCAGGTTGACGACCATGTCGATCGTGACGATGTCGCCGTCCTTCAATGGCGCGGAAGAAGGAAACCCATGGCAGATGACGTCGTTGACGGAAGCGCAGGTCGCGAACGCATAGCCTTTATAGCCCTTCTGCTCCGGCGTGGCGCCGTGCTGCTTCAGGAATTTCTCGACGAATTGGTCGATCTCGTGCGTCGTGACGCCCGGCTTGACCATCGATTTGATTTCGCGGTGGCAGGCAGCCAAAATTTCGCCCGCTTTGCGCATATGCTCGATCTCGTCTTTTGATTTTAGAATGATCATGCTACAATACACCTCTTTAATCGCTAATTATAGAGAAAAAGACGGTCCAGGTAAAGAAACGAGCCGTTAGCGGCCGCGTTCCGCCGGACTTGTCAGATTGCATCCTAAGGAGAATAAATCCTTTTAAGAAGGTGAAATTCCCGATCAAGGAGCGGGAGCATGCAGCCACCGGCGGAAGCGGCGATCATAAGGTTGGCGTCGGCGGGTAGCGGGCGCTTCGGCGCCGGTCCGGCAGCGCGGCTTCCCGGGGAAGCCTTTCCGCTTTATTGTACCCTGTACGCCGCGGGCGACACGCCGTATTTCTGCCGGAAGACGCGGTAGAAGTAAGAATAACTGCCGAAGCCGCAGGTTTCGGCGACCTGGTCGAGCGTCATGCTGCTGTACTTGATCCGTTCGATCGCCATGGATAATCGGACGTTTTGGGTATACTGTATGATGGTCAAGCCATAGCATTCCTTGAACAGGTGAACGGTACGCGACACGCTGAGGCCGACGTGCGCGGCGACGTCCGCGACCGTAAACGAAAGCGCGGCTTGCTCGTCGATGAAGTTTTTCATGCGGGTCGCGATGAACGATTTCCCCTGAAGGACCGACTGCGTGTCGACGGCGCGGTCGAGGCCTAGGCACAGCGCGCGCAGCAGATAGTCCGCGAGCTCGCGGTCCTCCGCTTCAAACCGGCGTTTCTCCAGTATAAGCGCCTGCCAGATCGACAGCCACCGCTCGTCCGGAACAACCTTGACTTTCCGCTTGCGCTCCTTGCGGCTCCACCATTCGTCCAGCCATTCTCCCCGGCAGATGACGAAATAGTCGCCGCTCGATATGTCGGTGCCGTCCGGGGGCGTATCCTCCTGCTGCGGGGTCGACACGATGAGATTGTAGGAGTCGCCGGGCTTGAACATCAACAGGTCGCCGGCTTCGATGCGCTGCATGCGGCCGTCGACGAGCGCCTCGCACGTGCCTTCTGTCTGAAGGCGAAAGAGGTAGGCGCGCAGGCCTTCGGGATTGGTCATCTGAAAGGGCTGCGAATGATAGGAATAGCCGCAGCTCATGATATCGGCAAACACGGGCATGAACCTCACTTTGCAGCAATATTGTACATGTCACTGTTATATAATACATCCTGCTAACGCTCATTATCCACTATAATGGGTGTCAGATTGGTAAACTAACTTCGGCGAGATTGGCGCTTCCTGCCCCGGTCCGCGGATCGAAAGGACGAACAGATGATGAAAATCGGATTGCAAATGTATACGCTTCGCGATGAAACCGCAAAAGATATGAGAGGCACGCTCCGCAAGGTAGCGGCCATGGGATACGAGGGCGTCGAATTCGCCGGCTACGGCGACGTGCCGGCCGAAGAAATGCGCGACCTGCTGAAGGAATTGAACCTGGAGGCGTTCGGCAGCCACGTCGGTCTCGCCAACCTCGAGAACAAGCTGGAAGAGGAAATCGCTTACCTGAAAACGATCGGGGCAACGTATGTCGTCTGCCCATGGATTCCGCCGGACAAAGTTTCCGAGGGCGAATCGTTCTGGCGCGCGCTGATCGACCAATTCAACGGCCTCGGCGAGCGTTTGAAGCAGGAAGGATTGCAATTCGCCTACCATAACCACGACTTCGAATTCGCGCTCAAAATCGACGGCGAGTTCGTATTCGACGCCATGTACACCAAAGTGCCGGCCGATCTGCTGAAAGTCGAGATGGATATCGGCTGGGTGCAGTACTCCAACCAGGATCCGCTCGCGTATATCGCGAAATACGCGGGCCGTCTGCCGCTGCTTCATCTGAAGGACTTCCGCAAAGGCGAAGCCGGCGCGCAAATCGATACGGTCGAACTCGGCCGCGGCGATCTGGCCCTGAACGATATTATCGCGGCCGCGGGCAAAGCGAACGTCGAATGGATCGTCGTCGAACAGGATACTTGCGCGAACCCGCCGCTGGAATCGGTTCAAACGAGCATGGACTGGCTGAAAACGAACGGCCATAAAGCTTAATTCATTATTCAACGAGAAGGAGCCATCATACTCATGACAACCGTACGTGTAGCCGTCGTCGGCTGCGGCGCGATCGCGCTTCGCCGGCACATCCCGGAATACGCCGCGAACCCGAACGTGACGCTCGTGGCATTCGTCGACCCTGTCCTCGAGCGCGCGAACAAGTTCGCCGATGAATTCGGCGCCAAGGCGTTCGCCTCTTATGAAGAAATGCTGCAGGAAATCAAGCCGGACGCGGTCAGCGTCTGCACGCCGAACTACCTCCATGCCCCGGTCGCGATCGCGGCGGCCAATGCGGGCGCGCATGTGCTCGTCGAGAAGCCGATGGCGTCCACGGACGAAGAGGCGGCAGCGATGATCGAAGCGGCGAGCAAGAACGGCGTTTACCTGATGGTCGGCCACAATCAGCGCCTGATGCCTCCGCACGTGAAGGCGAAGGCGATCCTGGATTCCGGCATCCTCGGCCGCGTGCTGACGTTCCGCACGTCGTTCGGCCACCCCGGTCCCGAAGGCTGGAGCGTCGACGGCAAAGGCAGCTGGTTCTTCCGCAAGCCGGAAGCGATCATGGGCGCGATGGGCGATCTCGGCGTGCACAAGTCCGACCTGATCCGCTACCTGCTGGATGACGAAGTGGCCCAAGTCACGGGCTTTATCGGCACGCTGGACAAGAAGGACACGGACATCGACGACAACGCGGCCGTCCTGCTGCGAATGAAGAGCGGCGCGATCGGCACGCTGGTCGCCAGCTGGACGTATTACAAAGGCGAAGACAACAGCACCGTGCTCTGGTGCGAGAACGGCGTCATGAAAATCGGCACCGATCCCAAGGATCAGATCATCGTCGAGCTGCGCAACGGCTCGGTCGAGAAATACAACGTCGGCGCGATCAGCACCAACGACAAGCAGGAAACGAGCGGCGTCGTCGACGCGTTCGTCGAGAGCCTCGTGACGAATACGCCGCCGAGCATTTCCGGCGAAGAAGGACGCAAATCGCTTGCCGTTATTCTGGCGGCATTCGAATCGCAAGCAACGGGCAAAGTCATCAGCCTGTAGCGTTCAAGAGCGGTACGAGCATCGCGCGCCGCATATACCGCAAACGTAAAGCCCGGTTTCGAATACCATTCGAAACCGGGCTTTGTCGTTGTTCGGTTCAGGGAGATCAGGCTTTATACACGAGCGGATTGAGCACGGAAGCGGCCACGTCGCCCGGAGCGAGTCCGGGGAACCAGCCCTTCATATCGTTTTCCCGCGCTTTGCTGTCCGGCTCGATGATGCGCACGCCGTCGGCGATGTAAATGATCGTCATGACCTCCCGCATCGCATCGGTCGGGTTGCCCGGCGCGGAATGAAGCGTCCAGCCGGCATGGAACGTCGCGTCCCCGGCCGCCATGGCGCCGTAGTTCGTCTTCGGCAGTTGTTTGCCCTCGATGAACGAGCCGAGCGTCTTATGGGATTCGTCGGAGATCGCTTGGCGGCTCATATAGCCGAGCGATTGCGAGCCGTCGACGAACGTCATCGATCCGACTTCCTCGGAGACGGGGACGAGCGGCATCCAGAGCGTGATCGTATTCGGCGTGTCGAGCGGCCAGTAGACCTGATCCTGATGCCACGGCGTATGGCCGCCGCCAGGTTCCTTGAACAAGGCTTGGTCGTGGTAAATGCGCACGCCTTGCACGCCCATGAGCTCGGCGGCGATCTTGGCGA
The DNA here is from genome assembly GCF_059383675.1 of Paenibacillus sp. J22P277. Lineage (NCBI taxonomy): Bacteria > Bacillati > Bacillota > Bacilli > Caryophanales > Paenibacillaceae > Paenibacillus > Paenibacillus sp. J22P277. The sequence continues at coordinate 257,961 of NZ_JBXENS010000004.1, read as the reverse complement.
AGCGCCGCGCCATCACGAACCGCTTCGCCCCTTCGTTCATCTGCCACAGATTGCCGATCTGTATGAATGCTTTGCCGTACGTATCCCGCTCCGATACGGGCTTCGTGTTGTAATCATGCTCGCGGACGACGCCCGCGATAATCGGCTCGTAGGCTTGAATCTCGTCCTGCGTCGCGACTTGCTTCAGCAGGATATGCCCATTGCGCCGATAAGCGGCTATCTGGTCTGCCGAAAGGGAATAATCGGTTCGAAGCGAAGGGAGCTGCGCGTAATCCGCTGTCGTTGCCATCGTCGTTCAATGTCTCCTTTAAGTCATCCGGACGGATGCGTGGAATGAAGGCCCAATGCCTTTATTATAGAGCGGGCGATGTCTGGAATCTTTGTAACAAACGGCTGACTTTTTGTCAAAAACGACTGATTGCTTTTATAATGGGAGGTAGCATATATCGTGCCTAAGGGAGGAATTTCATGTATCTGTCCGAAATGCTGGCCCGGCAGCCGATCGTCCCGTATATCCGCGAAGGGGACTACGCGGTGCGTGCGCCATGGAGCGTGGCCGCCCGGCGCCTGCTCGATTATTTGCTGGTCTATATCCAGGAAGGGGAATGCTTGTTTCAGGTGGACGGGGTGCCGTATGAATTCCGCGGCGGCGAGTTTTGTCTGATTCAACCGGGGAGCTTAACGGCCCTGGAAGGGAAAACGAACTCGATCACGCCTTTCGTCCATCTGGATTGGTTCTACGACGAGTTCCGCGAAGAACGCTTCCCGACGCGGCCGGGCCAGATCGATCTTGCGCCGTACGAGCATTTGCTGCAACCGCGATTGAACGATTTGCAGGGCATCGAGATTCCGGTTCGGCTGCAGCCGAAACAGCCGATCTTGCTGCGCGACCGATTCTTGGAGATGGTCGAAAATTGGCAGCACCGCAATCCGCTACTTCAACTGCGCGTGCAGACGCTCGCTTCCGAAGTGCTGCTTGCGATCCTGGAGGATCACACGGACGATCTGAAGCAGGCGGAGCGATCCGCGCCACAGCCGATGAATTGGATCACGTCGTTCATGTCCTTCCGCTTGTCGGAGCCGCTCGCCGTTCATGAGATGGCGGCAAGGGCGAATTTATCTCCGTCCCGCTTCAGCGCCAAATTCAAGGCGCAATTCGGCGTCGCCCCGCATCGCTACCTGCTCCGGCTGCGGATCAAGCATGCATGCGAGCTGCTCGCGGGCTCGGAACATTCCATGGAAGAAATCGCGGCTTACTGCGGATTTGCCGACGTTCATCATTTTGCCAAAACGTTCAAGAAGGAGACGGGCGTTGCCCCGGGGGCGTTCCGTAAAGCCGGCAAAAACAGGCAGCAAGCCCAGGAGGAGAATGCTTGACCTGGAGCGCGCTCCATCGTTTACGATTCCAACTGTAGGACTGAAGGAGGAGAATGAACGATGCAAAAACAAACGAACGAACAATACCGGACGACGCCGCAAATGCCGCTTCCGTCGGGCTTCGGGCCGCAAACGACGGCCAAGGAAGCGCTTGGAGGACGCGACTTGAGGGGCAAGTGGGCCATCGTGACCGGAGGATACTCCGGCATCGGCCTCGAGACGACCCGCGTTCTCGCCGAAGCGGGCGCAACGGTGATCGTACCGGCGCGCACGCCTGAGAAAGCCCGCGCTTCGGTCGCCGATATCCCGCGCGTGGAGCTGGAGGCACTGGACTTGATGAAGCCCGCGTCGATCGACGCGTTCGCGCAGCGGTTTCTGGCTTCCGGAAGGCCGCTCGACATCTTGGTCAATAACGCCGGCATCATGGCGGCGCCGCTCGTACGCGATGCCCGCGGTTACGAATCGCAGTTCGCGACCAATCACTTGGGCCATTTTCAGTTGACGGCACGGCTTTGGCCGGCTTTGAAGCAATCGGGAGACGCCCGCGTCGTGTCGGTCTCGTCCGCTGGCATCCGGTTCGGCGGCATAGACTTCGACGATCCGAGCTTCGAGCGTCAGGCTTACGAGAAGTACCGGGCCTACGGCCAATCCAAAACCGCCAACGCGCTGTTCGCCGTCGCGCTTGACCAGCGCGGACGGGAACACGGCGTTCGCGCCTTCTCCGTCCATCCCGGCAGGATCATGACGGACTTGGCCCGTTTCATGTCGGACGATGAATTGCGCGCCGTGGGCATGCTTGACGAGCAGGGACGACGCGTCGCAACGACGCCGGCCGGCTACAAGACAGTCGAGCAGGGCGCGGCCACGAGCGCATGGTGCGCGGCAAATGCACAGCTCGAAGGCAAGGGCGGCGTGTATTGCCTCGATGCCGATATCGCGGAGCTCGTGCCGGAGTTCGATTTGCAAGGCGTGGCTCAAGTGTTGACGGGCGTTCTCCCCCACGCGACCGATCCGGAATTGGCCGAGCGGCTATGGCTGCTCAGCGAGGACATGACCGGCGTGAAGTTTCGGACGTAAAATCGAACGCGACAGTTATAGCAGAGTACGACCGAGCCTGTCGAGCGATCAGCTCAACAGGCTCTTCTTACTGTAATTGTTGACATAAGAGCGCATCTATTTTATTATAAAAAAATGAACGGTCGGTCTTTTAGTAGAAGCGGTAAATGATATTTAAACCGGACGACGCAATCATGTTCCCGTCCGAGTTCGAGGAGGAGTTCAACATGTCAAAGCTCAATATCGGTATTATTCTAGGAAGCACGCGTCAAGGCCGGTTAAGTCCGCAAGTCGGCGAATGGGTCAAAAGCATTGCCGACAAGCGCGGAGATGCCAACTATGAAATCGTAGATATCGCGGATTACAAGCTTCCTCTTTTGGGGGAAGTCGATGCCACGGAGCAAGCTGCGGCATGGAACGCCAAGATCGCGAGCCTGGACGGCTTTGTATTCATCGTGCAAGAATACAACCACAGCGTGTCGGGTTCCTTGAAGAACGCGTTGGATTACGCACGGGAAGCTTGGTACGATAAAGCGGCGGGTATCGTCGGCTACGGTTCGGTGGGCGGTGCTCGCGCGGCCGAGCATCTGCGCGGGATTTTGGGTGAACTGTGCGTGGCTGACGTTCGGACGCAAGCGGCCTTGTCGTTATTCACGGACTTCGAGAACGGATCCGTGCTTAAGCCTGCGGAGTATCACTTCGCGAATGTAAACGGCATGCTGGATCAAGTCTTGGCTTGGGGCGGCGCGCTGAAAACCTTGCGTTAATCTTTCGTTTAATCGCAATGAATGCAGCCATGAACCGATGGAAGCGAAGGAGCCGATGCAGCTGCGCGCTGCGCCGGGATCGAATCAAAAAGAGGCGGTGCAGGAGACTTCTCCCGCACCGCCTCTTTTTTCGTTATCATCCGATCCGTTAAGGACGGATAAACTCCTGCGTCCAGTACGGACTCATGTTGCCGCCTTTGGCATAGCCCACGCCAAGCTGGGTGTAGTTGGGGCTCAGGATGTTCTGACGGTGGCCGGGGCTGTTCATCCATGCGGTCATGACGGCTTGGACGTCCTGCTGGCCGGCGGCGATATTCTCGCCGGCGTACGAGTAATTCACGCCGAACTGTTTCATCATGTCGAACGGGCTGCCGTACGTAGGCGATTGATGGTCGAAGTAGTTTTTGTCGCGCATGTCGGCGGATTTAGCCTGCGCGATTTTGTTCAGGCTGGCGCTGAGCGTCAGCGCCTGAACGCCGGCCTTGGACCGCTCCGCGTTAACTTGCTGCAAGATTTGGTTCGCGATGCTTTGGTCGACGGTTCCGGCGCTGCCGCCGGTATTTCCGGTGCCGGTCCCAGTTCCGGTGCCGGTTCCAGCGCCATTACCTGTTCCAGTACCGGTTCCCGTGTTGCCGGGATACCGGTTTCCCGTGTTTCCGGCCGTGTTGCCCGGATACCCGGTGTTGCCGTTATAATTACCTGCATTGCCTGCATTGCCGGTATTGCCTGCATTACCGGTATTGCCATTCGCCCCGTTGTAGTAGTTGCCCGTACCCGGGTACATTTGACGCAGCCAATCATTGAGCGGGTTCAGATCGATGTTCTGCTGTTTGGCGCGAAGCGTGCCGTCGCCCAGCCTGTTGTCGGTGCGCGTTGTCATCGGCAGACGATCAACGCTGTTCGTTTTGATACGGTGAGCTTCTTTGCTCGCTGAATGATACGTACCGTTCGGCGTCGTGTCCCTGACGGAGTTATAAATAATTGCTCCTACGCCGAAAGCCAGCACCAATCCGAGCAGCGTTCCGAAAAATCGTTTCATCTGAGTATCAAGCTCCTTTCTAACCACTAATATGTTCAGCGGCAAAAGGAGCTATGCGACTCGGAGGCTAGGAATATCAAGCAAATTGCTCCACGATCAGGACATCGCGGCCGGCAAGCGCCACCGTGCCGGAGACCGCCGCGCCGGTGATCAAGTCGGTGCCGGCCGCGTCTCCGAGCGGAATAACGGCTTCCTGCTCGTTATGGTTCAGCACGAACAAGTACGATTTGCCGTCCAGCTCCCGCCGGGTGACTTCGACGCCAGGCGCTTTGCCCGGCAGCGGCGCGATGCCTTCGCCTCGGCACAGCTCGCTCAGGAAGCCCTGCAGGAAAGATTCCTCCGGGCAGGAAGCGATATACCAGGCTTCGCCTTGTCCGAACCGGTTGCGGGTCACCACGGGCATCCCTTTATAGAAATCGTCGCCGTATTCCGCGAGTACTTCCGCCGTCTCCGCGTGAACGAGATCGCACAGGAGCGAACAGCCGTAGCTGCCCTGCAGCTCCCCGTAGGCCTCCTTCATCACGATGGCATTGGTGCGTCCCGGGAGCAGCGCGTCGATCTCTTCCGCCCAAATTCCGAGCAGCTTGCGCAGCTCGCCCGGATAACCGCCGAGCGTGACGATGTCGTTCTCGTTCACGATGCCGCTGAAGAAGGTCGTGACGAATTTGCCGCCTTGCTCCACGAACCGTTCGATGCGGGCGGCCATGCCCGGTTTTACCATGTACATCACGGGGGCGAGCACGATGTCGTACGGGGACAGGTCGTCCTCGAAGGAGACGATGTCGACCTGGTAGCCCTGCTCGTACAGCGCGCCGTAATAACGCTGAATCTCGTCGACATACCGCAAATCGACGGACGGTCCGCTCGAGAATTCGATGGCCCACCGGTTTTCCCAGTCGTACATGATGGCGATCCGGCTGGGCAGCCGGGAGCCGAGCAGCTTGGTCCCGAACCGGCCGAGCTCCTCGCCGAGCTGCGCGCATTCGCGGAAGACGCGCGTATGCTCGTGGCCGGCATGCTCGATCAGGGCGCCGTGGTATTTCTCGCAGGCGCCGACGGAACGGCGGAGCTGGAAGAACATGACGCTGTCCGAGCCGTGCGCGATCGCTTGATAGCTCCATAGCCGCATGACGCCGGGACGCTTCAGCGTGTTGTAAGGCTGCCAGTTCTGCTGGCTCGGGGTCTGCTCCATCAGCAGGAAAGGCTTGCCGCCTTTGAGACCGCGCATGAGGTCATGCGTCATGGCCGTGAAGCTGACCGGCGTATCCATGCCGGGATAGTTGTCCCAGGAGACGATGTCCATTTCTTTGGCCCATTTGAAGTAATCGAGCGGCTTGTACGTGCCCATGAGGTTGGTCGTGATCGGAACCTCGGGCGTGTGACGCCGGATCGCGTCGCGCTCGAGTTTGTAGCAATCGAGCATGCCGTCCGAATTGAAGCGGGCATAGTCGAGCGAGATGCCCTGGAAATTGGTTCTCGTGTCGGTCCACTGCTCCGACAGCGCGTTCGGCGGCACGATTTCCTCCCAGTCGTAGAAGGTGTGACCCCAGAAGCGGGTGTTCCACTGTTCGTTCAATTTGTCCAGCGTGCCGTATTTCTCCCGGAGCCAGACGCGAAATGCCGCCGCGCAGTTCTCGCAGAAGCATTGGTCGCCGTATTCGTTGGATACGTGCCAGAGCAGCAGCGCCGGATGATCCCGGTAACGCTCCGCGAGCTTGTCCGCGAGGCGTTCGGCGTATCTGCGATAGGTCGGGCTGTTGGGACAGGAATTATGGCGTCCGCCGAATTTTCGGGCTCTGCCTTGAAAATCCGTGCGGAGAATATCGGGGTATCTGCGGGCCATCCACGCCGGATGCGCGCCGGTGCTCGTCGCGAGGCAAGCATGAATGCCGTTATCGGCAAGCATGTCCATGATGCGGTCGAGCGTGCCGAAATCATAGCCGTCCTCGCTCGGCTGCAGCATCGCCCACGAGAAGACGTTGACCGTCGCGATATTCATGCCGGCCAGCTCGAGCAGGCGCATATCCTCCGGCCAGACGGATGCCTCCCACTGCTCCGGGTTGTAGTCTCCGCCATATAACATTTTGGGCAGCTTCGCCGTGTCCATGTTTCAATCTCCCCTTTGGAGTGAATAGTGATAATAAGTCCATTCTATGGTAAGCTTGTACATAAGGATATATAAAATATGATTGGCAGGATATGATAATATGGAACAGCTGGATGGCCATCAGATTCTGTGGGCCAACGCGCATCGAAACCGCTACATGTTTACTCTCGGCGAATTTGATTTGCCGCTCTATATGGACAGCGTGGGGTACAATCCGTATCAGGAACCCGTCGACCGTTCCAAAGGCTACCCGAACTTCCATTGGCTGCAGACGCTCGAAGGCGAAGGCGAGTTTTTGCTCGGGGGACGCCGTTATACGCTCCCGCCGGGCAGCGGATCGCTGCTGTTTCCGGGCGTGCCCCATTCCTACACGGCGAAAGGCGGGAAGAAATGGTCCACGCTGTACGTCACGTTCGGCGGCGCGCTGGCGGGCTCGATGCTGGCGTCGCTGGGCATTCGCCATACGGAATGGCTCCATTGGAATGACGACGCGCCGATCACGTCGCAGCTCGTGCGGATGATCGAGCAGGTGCAGAAGGACGAGGACCGGACGGGCTTGAACGCTTCGGCCGCGCTGTACCGATTTCTGACGATGGTCAAGATCTACGGGCAAAAGGGCGGACGCTCGTCCGTCTACCAGCATTTGGAGAAGCTGGATCCGCTGTTGCATTGGCTCGACGATCATTACGGCGACCCCGAGATTGGATTGCCCGACATGGCGGAACAGCTGGACATCAGCCCGCGCTACCTGAACTCGCTGTTCAGGCAGGCGTTCGGCATCACGGCCTATGCTTATCTGATTCGGCTTCGCATCATGAAGTCTAAAGAAATGATGAGCTTCGGCGACAACAAACAATCCATCAAGGAAATCGCCCAGCTGTCGGGATACCGGGATTCCAGCCATTTCATCGCGGCATTCGGCAAAGCGGAAGGCATGACGCCGGAGCAGTTTCGCAAGCTGCACGGGCTTATGATATGAACGAAAGACGAACGGAGCGAAAGCACTATGACGGAATATAAATCATGCGCGGCCTGCGGCACGGAGAAGCCGTTGTCCGCCTTTACGAAGCGGTCCGGAAGCGCGGGAAGGCGCGGGACCTGCCGGTCCTGCTTGCGAAAGCGCAAGCAGCGCGCGGAAGAACCGGCAATGCCTGCCGCAGGCGAATACTCCTCGACCCAAGAAGCGCCGGCAAGGGCCGGAACGGTCGGAACGCCGACGAAAGCAGCAGCGGCAGCATCCGCCGAGGCGTCGGTCGGAGCTCCAGTAGGCGCAGCGATAATAGCAAGCCTAACGGCAGCTGAAAATCAGTCCGCCGCCGTGTCGGGCACCCCGCCGCGTCCGAAGCGCAAGCGCCGCCGCAGAAAAGGCAAGTCCGCCGAGCAGCGCCGGCAGGAAGCGTTCCAAGCAGCGCAAGACGACGGTGCTGATCCGGACGACGACGCGCAGGATACGGAAGAGCCCGCCGATTCGGCCGGGCATTCGACGGCCGTCGAGCCTTCGGCAAGCGTCGAAGGAACGGAAACCGAGGCGCATGGCGAACAAGCGCCTTCGCGTAAACGGAAGCGCAAGCGCCGCCGCGGACGCGGAAAATCGTCCAAGCGGCTGGCGGATCTCGAAGAAGTCGCGGAATCGACGGGCATTCGCCCGCCGGACCGCAAGATTTTGCCGGTTAAAGGCAATTTCTCGTACAAAACGTCGCTCTTGAACGACCGCGGGCGAGGGATGATCCGGCTGCGGGGCCGCCGCGAGACCGGCAAGCGCTGGTCGACGGAAATCCCGACGGAAATGGCCATTCGCATGGTGGAGGAAGGCGCGGCGGGCATCATCCATCCCGGCTTGATTCATAAGCTGTACACGAAGGCGGATTTCCGTATTCTGGTGCTGCAGCGGGATGATTACGTGTGCAAGTACTGCGGGAATTTCGGCGACACGATCGATCATGTCATGCCGAAATCCAAGGGCGGATTATCGACGCCGGCCAATTGCGTATGCGCTTGCGCGGATTGCAATCTGAAGAAGGCGGACAGCCTTGATTACGTCGACGACGAGGTGCTGCAGCACTTCCATTTCCAGACGTAGTGGAAGATTTTATGGGGTGAAATGAAAAATCTCCCGTGTTAGCATATAGGGCGTCGGAAGGCCGGCAGCACTTTTAACACACGAGGAGGATTTTTCATGAAGATGCAACCATTTCGAACAGGTGTCGTAAGCGTACTCGCAGCAGGTTTGATCGCGCTCGGTGGAGGAGCAGCACTGCAGAAGGCAGAAGCAGCCTCCGTGAAACCCGCTTCCGTGACGTATAAAGTAACCAACAGCGATACGCTGTACCAGATCGCCAAGAAATACGGAATCGACTTGAACGCCTTGATCAAAGCGAACCCGAACCTCGCGAATCCGAATTTCATCTGGGGCGGGCTGATCGTGAACCTTCCCGTACATGGAGGTACCGGCAGCGGAACGCCGAATACGGGATCGGGCACGAACGGCGGAACGCCGAATACGGGTTCGGGCACGAATGGCGGAACGAACGGCGGAACGATCGCGCCGGATAAAAACGCGTTCGCCTCGCAAGTCGTGACGCTTGTCAACAAAGAACGCGCGAACGCGGGCTTGTCCGCGTTGAAATCCGACTCCCTGCTGACGAAGGTCGCCATGGACAAAGCCAAGGACATGTATGCCAACAACTACTTCGACCATAATTCGCCGACTTACGGCTCGCCATTCGATATGATGCGTGCCTACGGCGTCGCTTATTCCTACGCGGGCGAGAATATCGCCAAAGGACAGCGTACGCCTCAAGAAGTCATGACCGCTTGGATGAACAGCGCGGGACATAAAGCGAATATCCTGAACACGCACTACGGCAAAATCGGCGTCGCTTACTACAACGGCGAGTGGGTACAGGAATTTACGAATTAATAGGCGTTACGACGCGGAAAGCGGCTCCCTGGAGCCGCTTTCTTTACATTTGGGCGGTCCCCGTTTAATATATAACCAATGGTTATCAAAAAATAAAGGGGTCCAAACCGATGACGACGACAACAAGAAGAAAACAAATGACCGAGGACATGAAAGCGGCGATCCGGCAGTCCGCGGCCGAATTGTTCGCCGAGAAGGGCTACCCGCACGTGACGATGCGCGAAATCGCCAAGCGGGCCGGCTGCTCGCATACGGCGATCTATTTGTATTTCAAGAACAAGGAAGAGCTGCTGCAGCATATCGCCATTCCTTCGCTGCTGGAACTGGAGAACGATTTTCTCGCGGAGATGGCGAAGATGGACAGCACGCCGCTCGAACGTCTCAAGAGCATCTGCAGCCGTTACGTCGTCTTCAGCCTGAGCAGCGGCAGTTTACATACGGTCTTGTTCATGTCCGGTTCCGTGCGGGTCGACGACCCCGCTCCGGCGCTGGAGATCAACGTCATCCGCAACCGCTTGTTCGCGCACATGCGGGATTCCCTGCGTTTGACCCTTCCTCTCGATCCGGCCGACGACGGAGAGAAGCTTATGAACCGCGCGCGGGTGCTTTTTTATTACATGGAAGGCTTCGTCAGCACGTACGGGGGGCATACGGGGCCGACCGAAGAGCTGATCGCGCGCGTTCTTCCGATTTTCGGCGAAGGCATCGAGATCTTGATCGCTGGCATGAAGGCCCAATATTAATTGTTTCTAATGCCGAAGGGATTAGCTTAGCGGGAGCGAATTCGTTAGGATAATCGTTGCGGAGGTTGGGATATGAGGCGCAAAGCCGTTTATTGCAATCGCGTGCTTGCTTCGGCATTGAAACGAAAGCTGGCGCTGAAGCCGGGCGGGAACGCGGAACGCGGGCTTCATCCGGATGCCACGAGCTATCAGCGGCTGATCAAATATTTGCCCGAACCCATTTTCGTCCACGACGGCGAAATGGTTATTTTTTCGAATCAGGCAGGCTTGCGCATTCTCGGATTGACGGAAGCGGAGCTGCTGTCGAAGCCCTTTCTTCACTACCTCCATCCCGATGTAAGAGAAACCGCGAAGGAACGGCTTATGCAAGTCTTCGAAACGGACGAGCCCAACGATTTTGCCGAATCGAAGCTGGTCAGCGCCACGGGCGAAGTGATCGACGTCGAGGTTTCGAGCACCCGCATCCGCGATTATCCGGGCAAAGGCACGGTCGTGCAGAGCGTATTTCGCGACATCCGCGACCGCAAGAAGGACGAAGAGGCGATGATTCAGTCGGAGAAGTTGTCGGTAGTGGGGCAGATGGCCGCGGGCATCGCGCACGAAATCCGCAACCCGCTGACTTCGCTCATCGGTTTTTCCAAGTTTCTCAAGACGCGGATCGACAGCTACCACGATTATTTCGACATCATGCTCGTAGAGCTGGACCGGATCAACTCCATCGTGCAGGAGTTCATGGCGCTCGCGAAGCCGCAGGCGAATCAGTTCCGCAAGCATGATCTGATCAAGACGATCCAGAGCGTGCTCACGCTGCTCGAGACGCAGGCGATCATGAACAACGTGCAGCTGACCGCGTATTACGACACGGATTCCGCGTCGCTGCTCTGCGAGGAGAACCAGCTCAAGCAGGTGTTCGTCAACGTGCTCAAAAACGCCATCGAAGCGATGCCTCAAGGCGGGACGGTGGTCGTGGATTTGAAATCCGCAGGCAACGGGATTGCCGTCTCGATCGCCGATCAAGGGGTCGGCATTCCCGAAGAGCAGCTGCCGCTGCTCGGAGGTCCGTTCTTCACGACCAAGGACAGCGGAACCGGGCTCGGACTCATGGTGTGCTACCGTATCATCGAAGGCCATGGCGGCAAAATCGACATTTCCAGCCGCCCCGGCATAGGGACGACAGTGACGGTGCATTTGCCCAAAATCGATTGAAACGATGCCGCGGTTCGTCCGATGGGCGGATTTACCGGTAGGATTGTCCGTTCGAATTGTGTTATTCTATTACGCGAGCCGAAACGTTACTCGTACGGGGGATCTTTTGGAGCAAGTCATATTGCTCCGTTCCCGTCATCTGATGGACATCACATGACGGGTTCACCGCGCCTTGGCGCTGGGGTGAATCGCGCGTTTACGTGCGTAGGGTCGAACTCCTCGACCCGAATCCGACAACTAACCTCGCAGGCCGCATGCGATGACGACATCATCGTTCCGCTTCCGTTTAAGCGGATCTGTCGCTCTCGCGATGACGTCCTATGCCCGCTTTTCAGGCATATGGCCGTAAACTAAGGAGGAAATCGACAACATGAATATCCACTGGAAGAAGAGCGTTGTAGCAGCAGCGCTCAGCCTGGTCATTCTCGCCCAAAGCGCGGCGGCCCATGCGGAGGCCAAGTACAAGGCGAAGGACGACGACACGTTCTGGAAGATTTCGAGCCAATTCGGCGTCAGCGTCGATCTGCTTCAGCAGGCGAATCCTTTCGTCGACGCGGGAAACATTTACGAAGGCTTGATGCTGGTTATTCCGGCGGCCGCAACGGCCAAATCGATGGCGCCGGTGAAAGCGACGAAGCTCGCGGCCGATAAACAAGCCGTGAAGCCGGCAGCCAAAAAAACGGCAGAAGCTCCGAAAGCGGCAGCGAAAAAGGTTGCATCGGCAAAGAAAGTCGCTCCGGCGAAAAAAGTCGCCCCGGCGAAGAAAGCCGCTCCGAAAAAGACGGCGACGACTTCCAAGACGAGAAAAGCGACCGTTCAAAAGCCGCAGGCTGATCGCGTTACGGTGAATGGCAAGTCGTATGTCTACAAGGACGTCGTTCAGGCAAAAGCAAGCGCGTATACGGCTGCAGCCTCCGAGAACGGCTGGGGAGCGGTCGACTACTTCGGGAATCCGCTGAAGCTCGGAACGATCGCGGTCGATCCGGACGTCATTCCGATGGGAAGCAAATTGTATATTACAGGCTACGATCATAACGGTCTCCCGTCAGGAGGCATGATGGCGGTCGCGTCCGACCAAGGCAGCGCCATCAACGGGAACCGAATCGATATTTTCGTTCCGCAATCGCAGGAGCAAGCAAGCAATTTCGGCTTTCAATCCGTCAAGGTCTTCGTACTTGATAAATAGGCGTCATACGGCAAACGGCAGTCCCTCGGGACTGCCGTTTCGTTCATTCTATTCCCCTTTGCGATTGGCCGGACGGCCGAGCAGCTCGGGCAGCGTGACGATCGTGTATCCTTTGCTTCGCAGCAGCTTGATAAGCCGCGGCAGCGCGGCGACGGTGCCGGACAGATCCTGGCCTGCGCCTCCCCCGGCATGCTGCAGGATGATGGAGCCCGGCTGAAGCGTTCGCTTGATGTTGATCAGGATGGCGTTGCTGTCCAGGCTTCGCCAATCCTCGGAATCGACGTCCCAATTGACGACGGTATAGCCTCCGCCCCGGAGCCATTCCACCTGCGCCGGCGTGATTTCCCCGTACGGCGGGCGGACGAACCTCGGGCTGTAGCCTGCCAACGGCCTCAGAATCCAATCCGTGCGCAGGATTTGCTGCTGCATGGCATACAGCGAGATCCGGGAGAACACGGGATGATTGAGCGAATGATTGCCGATGATATGTCCTTCCCTGCTCATGCGCCGGACGAGGGCGGGATTGGCGGCCGCCCGCTGGCCGACGACGAAGAAGGTCGCCCTTACTTTATAGCGTGCCAGCGTATCCAGCACCTGGGGCGTGTATCTGGGGTCCGGCACGTCGTCGAACGTAAGCGCTACTTTCCGGTACCGCCGAGAGCCCCAGACGACGAAGGCGCCGGGATAGCGCTTCTGCAGCGTTACCCAGGACATCGATTTCGCTCGGCTCTGTTTCTTGGGCTTGGCGCCGGAGAAGGCGTCCGTTTCATCGGAGGGCTCTTGAAGCTTATGGACGCCGCTTTCCGCCGCGGCCGCATGCGACGTTACGGCGCCGAACTCCCGTCCTTCATCGGAGGAGGCGGTCAATAACGTCCAAGCCGCCAGCAGCAACAGCGCTTTCCTCGCCCCGCTAAACATCCGCATGGCCTTCCCTCCTTAATGAAGTCATTTTGCCCGCTGGCCGCGCCGGGCATTCACCGAAAAATCGGAATCAACACTTTACAGCGGTGGACCGAGCACGTAACATAAAAAGGAATAATTACGTGCGAAAAGGGGATTGAAGATGCCAAACATCGATATGCCGCTTCACCAATTGCAAACGTATTCAGGAATCAACCCGAAGCCTGCCGATTTCGATGCTTACTGGGAAAGGGCGCTGTCCGAGATGCGCGCGGTCGACCCGGCGATCGAGCTCGTGCCGTGTGAATTCCAGACGCCTGCGGCGGAATGTTTCGATTTGTTTTTCACGGGGGTCAGAGGCGCGCGCATTCACGCGAAGTACGCGCGGCCGCGCCGCTCTGACGCGCCGCATCCCGCCGTCGTGCAATTCCACGGCTACAGCGGCAATGCGGGAGAGTGGGCGGACAAGCTCGGCATCGTCTCGCTCGGCTTTTCGATCTTCTCCTTGGACGTCCGCGGACAAGGCGGCTATTCCGAGGACACGGGCGGCGTGTCCGGGACCACGCTGAACGGCCATATCGTCCGCGGATTGGACGGCGATCCGGACGGGCTGCTGTTTCGGCATGTTTTCCTCGATTGCGCGCAGCTGGCAGGAATCGCGATCGACAGTCCGGAAGTCGATGCCGAGCGCGTCTACGCCATGGGCGGCTCTCAAGGAGGCGCGCTGACGATCGCCTGCGCCGCATTGGAGCCGAGAATCAAGAAGCTTGCGCCGGTATTCCCGTTCCTGAGCGATTACCGCCGGGTATGGGAGATGGACCTGGCCAAGGACGCCTATGCGGAATTGCGCACGTTTTTCCGCCATTTCGATCCGCAGCATAAGCGCGAGGACGAGATCTTCACCAAGCTCGGGTACATCGATATTCAGCATCTGGCGGACCGGATTCAGGGCGAGGTCATGATGGCCGTCGGATTGATGGATACGATCTGTCCGCCGTCCACGCAGTTCGCGGCGTACAACAAAATCACCGCGCCGAAGCGGCTGGAGATCTATCCGGATTTCGGACATGAAGGGCTGCCGGGCTTTACCGACAAGACGATTCAATTTTTCCTGGCGTCCAATTAAAAGGGAGGCAAACGAAGATGCTCATCGGAAATAATGAAAGACTGGTCATGATCGGCGATTCCATCACGGATTGCAGCCGCGCGCGGCCCGTAGGCGAAGGGTTGTTCGACGCGATCGGCAAAGGCTACGTCGGCGTCGTCGATGCGCTGCTGTCCTCGACGTATCCGGAGCGCGGCATCCGCGTCACGAACATGGGGACGAGCGGCAATACCGTTCGCGATCTGAAGAACCGCTGGCAGACCGACGTGGTGGATTTGAAGCCGGACTGGTTGTCCGTCATGATCGGCACGAATGACGTATGGCGCCAATTCGACTCGCCGACGATAAAGGAATCGCATGTGTACTTGGACGAATACGAAGCCACGCTGGAATCGCTCGTCGCGGCGACGCTGCCGCAGCTGAAGGGACTCGTCCTGATGACGCCGTTCTATATCGAGCCGAATGCGGACGACCTGATGCGGGCGCAGATGGACCGGTACGGCGCGGCGGTCAAGCGCGTCGCGGACAAATTCGGCACGCTGTTCGTCGACACGCAGGCCGCATTCGGGCGCGTGCTGGAGCACTTGTATGCCGGAACGCTGGCATGGGATCGCGTCCATCCGAATCAAATCGGCCACGCGGTGATCGCGCGCGCCTTCTTGCATGCGGTCGGCTACGAATACGGCAAAGGACTGTAAGGGAATGTCGGCGTAAGGCAGATTCGCTCCTCCGTCAACGGCTTGCGTCGCGATTGATTGGCGGCGGACGATATGTAGTTTTCATGGCAGGCCAAATAAAACGCACGTAAAAGCCGCCCCGGGTAACCGGGGCGGCTTTTTTGACATCGGGCATGAATCAGATCTTGAAGATCGACATCGTACGCTGCAGCTGCATGACGATTTGCTGCATCTTCTCCGTTTCGGAGACGACGGCCTGGACGGACCCGATCTGCTCGTTCATCGAGGCGGACACCTGCTCCGTGCCGGCCGCGGATTGCTGCGTGATGGCGGAGATGTTCTGGATGGCGCCGGAGATCTTGCGGGCGCTGTCCAGCATCGCATCGCTTTCGCTGGAGAACTGGGCGATTTGGGCGGTGATGAACTCGACGCTCGTGACGAGCTCCGTGAATACATGCTCGGAGTCGCGCAGCATTTGCATTTGCAGCTGGACGACTTCTTCGTTGACCTTGATGTTCTGGATCGCCTGCTGCACGCCGGCATCGATGTCGCGCACGAGCGTGAATACCTCCTTCGTGGAGGACGTTGATTCCTCGGCAAGCTTGCGCACTTCTTGGGCGACGACCGCGAAGCCCCGGCCGTGCTCGCCCGCGCGGGCCGCCTCGATGGAGGCGTTCAGCGACAGCAGGTTCGTCTGCTCCGCCAAATCCGAGATCGTCCGCGTGATGGAGGAGATGCCCTGCGCTTTCCGCGCCAGGTCTTCGATCGTTGCCGCGACCTTCAAGGTCGCCTCCACGTTGCGGTTCATGCCCAGCGACTGGCTGTCGACCGCTTGGCGGCCGCGCGCCACGAGGCTCAGCGTCTGTTCGGAGCGTTCGTTCATTTCTTGCGTGGAATGGGCGTAGGCGCTGACCTTCTCCTCGATCTCGCGAATCGAATCGGCCATGTCGCCGACATCCTCGGAGATCTCGTTGGCGCCCGTAGCCAGCTCGCCCGCGGAAGCGGCGACCTGCTCCATGACCCGTTTCAGCTCCACGTTCTTATCGAAGATGTTTCGGCTCGTATCGTTCACGACTCTGGATATCGTCGAGGTTTCTTTTAAAATATCGCGCAGCTTGTCCACCATGCTGTTGAACGAGTGGCCGAGCTCGCCGAGCGACGCGGTAGAGGATACGTCGACCTTCTGCGTGAAGTCCCCCTTGGCGATGCCGAACGCGATCGAAGTCATGTCCTGGATGGAAGATGTAAGCGCTGTCTCGATTACGCGCACAAGCGGGAAGGTGACGATTGCGGCGATCGCGATAATGCAAAGTCCCAGTACGACGCTGCCGCCCGTCAAAAGCAAACCAAGTATAAGCGCGACGGAGAAAATGCCGACGATGGCGTAGCAGCCCGTCAGCAGCTTATTGCGAATCGATAAAGCAGAGAACCATTGCATCATGCTTGCTCCCCCTAATTTTGAAATAATCCTATTATATCACCGCTCCGTTTTTTGTCTATATAAGTCCCATACGATCGGATCATGTCGAAAGAACTGTAAGGTTATGATTTTGGGTGTCGAAAGTACTAAAAATCTGTAAGATTTTTGTAAAAAAACTGTTGTAAGATCGAGTAGCCTGTCCTATAATAGGTCTATTGGATGAGATGGAAAATACATCTAAATCAGGGATGGCGGAGGCGTACACACATGGAACAGGATGAAATGGCCTTAACTCGACAAGTTGATTACGTGTTCAAACAATTGGAAGAAGAGCTGCTGCATTCGCTGGCGGGGACGGTCATCATTCAAATTCGAAACAACGTCGTCGGAAAGTACGGCGTTCGCCACAATCCGATCGAAAGCAAGAACGGACGGATCGGCGCTTCGGAGCAAGGAATGACGCGGGAGCAAGTGCAGGCCTTCCGTCACATGGCGGTCGATTCCATTAAGCTGAAGCGCAATTGGACGCACGGCGAGATTCTGTACGATTTCTCGGTCCGGTCCGGGGCCTGGTCGGCAAGCATCATGTTCGAGTCCAATTACAATTTGGCGAATATGTTCCGGTACACGCCCAAATACGGCCAACAACTGCGCGATACGCCTTGATTACATAATAAAGAAGCTGCCTCGGTACGCTGGGGCAGCTTTTTTCGTTCCTATTCGGCATATTGCCCTGGAGGATCATCGCTTAGCCGTTAACGGGAAGCTCTGCCTGCAAGTTGCATTTCCGCCATTTGCACGAGTTTGCGCGTAATGTTTCCGCCGATCGCGCCTGCGTCGCGGGTTGCCATATCGCCGTAATAACCGTCTTGCGGAATGGAAATGCCGATTTCGCGCGCCACTTCGAATTTCATTTGGTCAAGCGCCGCCATGGCGTGGGGAACGAGCAAGGAATTGCTGCTGCGGTTGGAAGCCATCGTAATCACCTCCTTTGTGTACCCTTAGTATGGATACGCTGGAAGCAATTATGCGAAATAATCTGTCAAGTTAATGTTGTAATTTTTTCCAATTTATATGGTGAAGCCCAAGACGATCGGAAGCGCGAAAAGGCCGTAAATGACCAGGTTCGCGGCGAGGGAAGGGGACGGTTCATGATTGCAATCGCATGCTTCGGGGGAGTAACCCTGCCATTCCGATAAGGCGGCATGCAGCTGGTAGATCGCGGTCGCGAACAAGCCGATCGCGGACAGCTTGACCGCGGCGGCGAGATTCGGCTCGACGTATCCGGCGAGACTGCCCGTGCGGACAAGAAAGACGATGTAGAAGCCGAACGCGCTCAGGATGCAGCACCGGATCAAGTGGTGGACGATGGCTCTTCGCTGCCTGGTCGACATGGCGGAAGACCTCCTTAGATTCCGAATACGAGCTTCTCCGCCAGCATGGAGCCGATCCACACCGCCGCGAACAGGAAGACGACGATGCCGATGACGATTTTGCTGCGGAAAGCCGCGAAGAGCAGCAGCAGGCTTTTGACGTCCACCATCGGTCCGAAGACGAGGAAGGCGAGCAGCGCGCCGGGACCGAAGATGCCGTGAAACGACGAGGCGACGAAGGCGTCGGAGGTGGAGCACAGCGACAACGCGAAGCCGGCCGCCATCATGAACAGGGAGGCGAGCGCCGGAGTTCCGCTGACCGTTTGCAGCAGCTCCGGACTGACGGAGGATTGCACGAGCGCCGCGAGCAGCGCCCCGATGATCAAATATTTGCCGATGTCGAAAAACTCGTCGGACGCATGGGTGAACGTCGCCTGAATGCGGTCCCGGATGCCGCCGCCCGAATGACCGTGATTGAACTGGTAATGATCGTCCGGCTGCCTGGAGCCTCCCGAAACGAAGGAATGGAGCCCGAGCTTCAGCGGGTTTCGCTTCATGAAGACGTAAAGCGCCAGGCCGAGCAGCAAACAAACGATCAACGCCAAGCCCATGCGGGCATAGGCGATGGATGGCTCGGACCGGAAGGCGTTGAAGGTCGAGACGAACACGATGGGGTTGAGAATCGGGCCAGCGAAGATGAACACCATGCCGATATAGGGGGGCATGCCCTTGCGGATCAGCCTCCGCACGATAGGAATCATGCCGCATTCGCAGAGGGGCAGCAGCAGTCCGAGCAGGCTGCCGAAGAGCACGCCCGCCACCGGATTGCGCGGCGTCAGCTTCGCGACGAGCCGGTCCGACACGAACACCTGGAGCACGGCCGAAGCGAGGACGCCGAGCAGGATGAACGGAAAAGCTTCAATAATGATACTGATGAAGATATGTTGAAAATCATGCACGCTCCCGATCGCTCCTCTCCGAATCGCATCGCCGGACGGCCCTTCGCGAAACCTTAGTTAAGAATAGGGTATGCGGGCTTGTTCGCGCGCAGGACAAACTTTGCAGCAAATTTGGGAACCATTCAAAAAACCGTTGCCAATCCCCAGCAAAAAGAGTAGAATTCGCTTAGTGTGATAATGATTATCATTGTTAATAAATTGCACCCATCATTCTTTTAAAAGTAAGGGGACTTATACCGATGACTTTACGCAAGAAAACGACCGGAGCCGCAGCGGTTTCCGCACTGCTTGCTTGCTCTGTCGCATTATCGGGCTGCAGCGATAACGACGTGCATGTGAAAGTGTCCGATTACAGCTTCGACACGGCGGGCAATATGTTCGCTTACGCGGAATTCGAACTCTCCGGCGAGCCGCTGGCCGAGTCGCTCGGCGTCGATCTCGACGTCTTGGATGCCGGCAAAATCGACCAGCCGACGGCTTTCGATTATAAGGCGGGCATCGAATCGTACGAGTACTCCGAGGAGGCGATGTACGAGGTCGTGGAGAAGTCCGGTCTCGGCCTTCATCTGGCCAACGGTCCGGCGACGTCGCTCGAGGCGAAGGCAGCCGGAGTCGCGAACAACGAGCTGCTCGCTTCGCGGTTCCAGCACATGGCCGAAAGCGTCGGCCAGCCCGCGGAAGACATCCAGCAGAACATGTTCCCGACGTTCATCGAGTACGCATCGGGCGATCCGCAATATAATCAGAAGGTGGATACCGGCAAATACGCGGACGGCGAAGACGGCGCGTATATTCCGAATTATCAGGTAGATTTCTCCTCGCTTCGTTGGAATCGCGATAAGATGAAGAAACAGCTTATTCCGGCCGCTTACGGCGGCACGATGCTGAAGCAGTCGTTGTGGGCGGGAGATTTCCTCGGCAACTTGCACGAAGGGAAAAGCGACGAGGAAGTGGACGCTTCCACGGCCAAGGAAGGCCCGGAGGCCGACCAAGGCTTGAAGCTCGGCGTGAGCTCCGTCGACGGCATGCAGGGCATGATCCTGACCGACGAGGTATGGAACAAGCTGCTGTATGTCCGCGACAATCTGTTCTACAATGCGTCTTCCAAATCCATCGGGGCCTTCTCCGGCGCTTCCGGCGGCTACCTGCCGCATGCGATCGACGTGGAGGAAGACGGCAACAAAGACTTCGCGGGCGTCAAGAGCCTGAAGGTCGCCGACGGCCGCAGCCTGCTGCAGGACCAGTGGCTGATGCTCTGGCCGACGTCGGAGTTCTTCGGCATGACCGACCAGCGTCCGGCGAATCCGAACCGCAACCCGGCCTTCGCGCGCGTGTTCGACGGCGATCCGTTCCCTGCGGCTCCCGCCGTGAATACGGATGCCGACGACAGCAACGACATCGCGTCCACGGATCCGTACACCGTTGCGCATGACGTGCTGCTCGCCGTGTTCGACAACGTGAAGAACCGCCATTGGAACGAGAAGGCAGGCGCGTTCGTCACGGAATCGGACGGCGATCAGCAGGGCACGCAGGTGGATACGTTCCAAGCGGGCTATACGATCGAAGCGCTTCGCATGTTCGAGCGCGCCATCGACGGGCTGCCGGTCGGGTATGCCAACGGCGATGCCGCCGAAGGGTTGAAGACGGAGCAGGGCGCGGCGGCGAAGGACATGATCGTGAAGCAGGCGGATTTCATCTTGAATTCGCTGATCAATAAAGACGGCTTGGCCGTTACCGGCTACGACACGGCGAAGGGCGAAGCGAGCACGGACACTTCGCTGGAAGCTCAAATCGGCGCGATTCGCGGCTTGACCTCCGCTTTCCTCGTGACCGAGGACGAGAAATACCGCGACGCGGCCCGCAAGCTGTACGTCGCCATGGACGTGAAGCTATGGGACGACGGCCTGAAAGCCTACAAAACAAGCGGCGACGAAGCGAAGTACGACGCGTTTACGGCCGGGGGGGTATCCGCCGTGTTCCGATTGGCGCTGGAGCATTTGAAGAACACGAGCGGCGACGCGGACGCGCCGAAAGCGCTCGAGCAGAACGCGATCCAAGACCGTTACGTGGCGTTCTTCAAGCAAGTCATTAACGGACCGAAGCTCGACGAAGGCATGCAGGCCAGCGAATTCTGGGATACCGGCGACGTCTACAAGGAAGGCGACGATTCCGGCAATACCGACGGCGATACGGTGCCTCAGATTCAGAAGGGACATGGTGATAATGGGATTGCGCCGATACTTCTCCCTGTTGAAGTTTCCAAATAACGGGCGGCGGGCGATCAAACTGGCGGCGGGTGCGGGTGCACTCGCCGCCATGGCGTTGTTAAGCGCGTGCACCGGCTCCGGCGACAAGGCCGCTCCGGCTCCGCAATCCGGGAGCAGCATCGTCCTGAGCCCTGATGGAGGCACGCTTTATATCGCGAACGGCGACACCAATACCGTTTCCGTCGTCGATGCCAAGGACCGCAAAGTCGTCAAGGAGATCGCCGTCGGCAAAGAGCCGCGCGAGGTTGCGCTGTCGCCCGACGGCGATACGCTCTATGTCACTTGCCGTTACGCGAACTCGGTGGAGTGGGTCGATATCGATAAAGGCGCGGTGCTCGGATCGGTCAAGACGGGCATCGAGCCGTACGGCATCGTGGAGAGCCCGGACGGGAAGACGCTGTACGTGACCAATTATCGCTCCGGCACCGTATCCGTCGTCGATACGGACAGCCGGAAGGTGCTGAAGCAAGAGAAAGCGGGCGATAATCCGCGCGCGGTCGCGATATCGGCGGATGGCGCGAAGCTGTACGTCTCGGATTATTTGACCTCGGACACGTCGATTTACGAGACGGCCTCGATGAAGCTTCTGAGCGACCGGGCGCTTGCGCCTTCTCCCGATCTGCCGGACCGGAAGAAAAGCCAGGGCAAGCCGAATACGGTGGAGCAACTGCGGCTGACGCCGGACGGCAGTTCGTTATGGGAAGCGCATCTGCTGACGAATACCGATACGCCGGTCCAGTTCGAGGAAGTGATTTTCCCGGCGCTGTCCGTCGTGGACGCGCAGACCGGCGAGGAGGATGCCAAGTCGCGCAAGGAGTTGTTCAAAGCCATCGACGTCAAGGATAAATTCGGCAAAACGATCATCGTCTCGAATCCGACCGACATCGTGTTCTCGCCCGACGGAAAGAAGGCTTACGCGCTTATGGGCGGCAGCGAGGATCTGCTCGTATTCGATCTGGCGCGAGGCGGCAGAGCCGGCCAAATCATACATCACCTGCCGGGCGATTTGCCGATCGGCATGGTCATGTCGAAGGACGGCGACAAGCTGTACATCAACAATGCGAGTTCTCATGACCTCACCGTCGTCGCGCTCCCTCCCGCGGATGAAGAAGGCGGACAGGCGCGCGTCGACGGCGAGCCGCTGAAGCTGATCGCGAAGGATCGGCTGGACGCGCAGCAGCGTCTCGGCAAGACGTTGTTCTACAGCGCGAATTCCGACGATTACGCGCTTACGGGCAGCAATTGGATGAGCTGCGCCTCCTGCCATTCCGACGGCGAGGTCGACCGGTTGTCCATCATGACAGGCAAGGGGCCGCGGAACATACCGAGCAACGTGCTCGCGTTCGATACCGGCTTGTTCATGTGGGACGGCAGCCGCGACGAGTTCGACGATTACATTCATACGGTTCAGGGCGAGATGGGCGGCCTCGCCGAGGTCGACCCCGCGAAGCCGCTGCCCGCGGACGCGAAGAAGCTGTTCGACGCTTTGGCCGCGTACATGCGCATGCCCGACGCCTTCCCGGTGCCGCAAAGTCCGTTCCGGACGGAGGATGGGCGGCTGACCGCGGACGCGGAGCGGGGCAAGGCGATATTCGAAGGCAAGGCGCAGTGCATCGTCTGCCATGCCGCCGACGTCATGACCGACAGCGGCAATGCCAAAGGGGCGGACGGACAGCTGACGACGGACAATAAGGACTTCCTGCATAACGTCGGCACGGTCAACGGCGCGGACGTCGATTATGCCGGCGATGCGCGCGGCGCGTTCGCCAACAAAAGAGAGCGCGGCTTCTATGATACGCCGACCCTGCGAGGCGTCTATGCGACCGCGCCTTACCTCCACGACGGGAGCGCGCCGACGCTGGAGGACGTGATCAAACGGGCCGGCGACGAGCATGGCCGTACATCGGATTTGTCCGACAAGGAAATTAAGGATTTGGTGTCTTACTTGAAGCAAATCCAATAAAAGCCGAAGCCGTTTTCAAGCAATGGGAGACGAAGGAAAGCCGCAGCGAAGTCAGCTGCGGCTTTTTGCGCGGCACGATCATACGCGCGCGACGGGAGAATTTCGTATTTCGTTCAGCGGATCCGGTGCAAGCAGGTTGCGGCAGCCTATATATTTTATTTCTTGTTTCGGAAAAACAACGGGACGGGGATGGAAAACTGTTTGCAATTGTCTTTCGTTTTGCCGTGACGGTCGAAATGAAGCACCGCGTTGATCTCGCCGCCCATCACGATGATGATGCTCGACAGATACAGCCAGGTCAGCAGGACGATAATGCCGCCGATGCTGCCGTAGGTTTTGGAATAGCTGCCGAAGTTGTTGACGTAGAAGGAGAACGCGAGCGATGTCGCAATCCAGCCGAACGTCGCGAAGAGCGCGCCCGGCAGCACCTCGCGGAACTTCAGCCGCAGATTGGGCGCATAGCGGTACAAGGCGACGAACAAGACGGCCATCACGACGATCGGCAGCACGAATTGGGCGACGTTCCAGAGCGCGTCGATACTGCCGGGCAGGCGCGTTTCCTTGTACAGCATGTCGCCGATGATACGGCCGAAGATGAGCATCACGAGGCTGAATACGATCACGAGCGCAAGCACGACGGTGAAAAGCAGCGAGTACGCCTTGACCTTCCAGAACGGACGCGATTCCTCGACATCGTAGGCTTTATTCAGGGCTTTCATGATGGCGCTGACGCCGCTCGAGGCGGACCAGAGCGTCACCAGGAGCCCGATCGACAGAAGGGAGCCGCTGCGGGAGCTCTGGATTTCCTCGAAGGCGTCCGCGATCGTCTGGGTCGACAGCTGCGGCATCACGGGCCGAATGCGGTCGATCACGTCGTTCACCGTCAGATCGGCGAAGCTGAGCACCGCGATGATGAAAATCAGAAAAGGGAAGAAGGACAGGATCAAATAATACGTCAGTTGAGCTCCCATCGCTTGGACATCGTCGTCTTGGAACCGGCAATACAGATGTTTCGAGAACGATATAACCCCCATCCGGCTGCGCTGCCGGGGTTGGTTGAGCGAAGAAGCGGCACGGGCGGCGGTACGCGGTACTGTTCCGTTATCGCGAAGCTTGGATTTTTCCGAATCGGGCACGGACCAAGGATTAGCCATTTGAAACTCCTCCTTTCATCGTTTCAACCATCATTAACCAACCTGCCGAAGAGACAAACGGAGGCCTATCATTCATTCTATGCAGCAGGGCGGGAAGTCTTGTCCTTTGTTAGAAGCGGTAGTACGAAAGGGAACTGCGATCGTGCCGCATCCAAATGCACGGTACCTAAGGCGACGTAAAGCGCTAGGCCGCGACGTTCGAAGAAGCTGGGGCGACGCACGGGACAAATACGAGCACAAGCACGCAGAAGCGCCACAGCCGTCACGAGATAATCATCCGGGTGTCCTGAGGGCGGGAGCCCTCGGGGTCCCCCTCAGGGGGATTTAGGGGGTGCAATTGAACTTAGAGGATGAATTTGAACTTAGGGGTGCAAGTGAACCCCTCTTGACATTAGCCACCCGCAGGGTATAATCGTCCTTAAAGCAATGACGGGAACAAGTAAGCGCGGATAGCCGCTTCAGAGAGCCGGTGGGTGGTGCGAACCGGCGCAGGCGTCCGATTGGCCGAATGGACCCCCGAGCCGCGATGAGGAAAGAGCTCCCCGGGAGCTTTCGTATGCATCGCCGAGTCGCTTCGCGTTAGGAAGCTTGGAGGTTTGCCGCGTCCGTACCGCAACGGTGCGTCGATGGCGCGAGCAAGCGAATTAGGGTGGCACCACGGTCCTCGTCCCTTGCGGCGGAGGGCTTTTTTTGCGTGGAAAAAAAGGAGGATGCAGGCAATGAAACGCGTATTATCAGGCATTCAACCAAGCGGGCAGCTGACGCTCGGCAATTACATCGGAGCGATTCAAAATTTCGTCAAGCTGCAGGAAACGCACGAGTGCTTCTTCATGGTCGTCGACCTGCATGCCATCACCGTGCCGCAGGAGCCGGCGGCGCTGCGGGAGCAGACGGAAGCGGTCGCGGCGCTCTTCATCGCGGCGGGCATCGACCCGGCCAAGGCGAGCGTGTTCGCGCAGTCCCACGTATCGGCCCATGCGGAGCTCGGCTGGTTGTTCACGACGCTCGCTTACATGGGCGAGTTGGAGCGCATGACGCAGTTCAAGGATAAATCCACCGGCAAAGATTCCGTCGGCGCGGGCTTGTTCGTGTACCCGACGCTGATGGCCGCGGATATTCTGCTCTACAACGCGGATCTGGTCCCGGTCGGGGACGACCAAAAGCAGCATCTGGAGCTGACGCGCGACCTGGCGCAGCGGTTCAACCAACGCTTCGGCGACTTGTTCACGATTCCGGAACCGTACATTCCGAAGGTCGGCGCGCGCATCATGTCCTTGGATGACGGGACCAAGAAGATGAGCAAGAGCAACCCGAATCCGGCCAGTTATATCGCGCTGCTGGATCCGCCGGACGTTATCCGCAAGAAGATCAGCCGGGCCACGACGGATTCCGGGCGCGACGTCATCTTTAACCCGGCCGAAAAGCCGGAGGTCAGCAACCTGATGAGCATTTACGCGCACTGCGCGGACATGATGCTGGAGGAGATCCAAGCGCGCTACGAGGGACAGGGCTACGGCGCGTTCAAGAAGGAGCTGGCCGAGCACGTCGTCGCGAAGCTGGAGCCCCTGCAGCGGCGGTATGCGGACATTCGCAGCTCCGGCGAGATTCACGATATCTTGAAGCAAGGCGCGGAGCGGGTATCGGAGGTCGCGAACGAGACGCTTCGCAACGCCAAGGAGAAAATGGGCTTCCTGCTGCCCCGCTAGGCGCGATACCGCATAGAGAAGAAAGACAAACGCCGCAGACGGGGGTTACCCTTGTCTGCGGCGTCTCATTTTGGCGTTGACGATGAAACCGGCGCCGATGCTGAAGATCGTCAGGACGAAAAACAGGACCGCGAGCCATCCGCTATAGCTGATGGAAATCGCTGTGGCGCACATTAAAAGCACGGAGAATATGGCGAAACAAAGCGCCATCGGCTTGGACATGGGAACCTACTCCTTCAAGCAATAAATTATTTGCGCGAGTTTAGCATATTCTTCTCGCCAACGAATCATAATAAGTTTGCAACACACCATCGTAAGAGTTGAAAGGAGAAATTCCACATGGCACGTAGCAACAGCAGCAATACGTTGGTTGTACCGCAAGCAAGCGCAGCACTTGATCAATTGAAGTACGAGGCTGCACAAGAGCTGGGCATTCAAATTCCGCAAGACGGCTACTATGGCAACTTTTCTACTCGCGATGCCGGCTCCCTCGGCGGTTACATCACGCGTAAATTGGTCCAAATCGCCGAGCAACAATTGTCCGGTTCTTCGCAATTCCGTTAATCCATAACCGGATAAAAAGAAGCAACAGCAGAAGCTCAAGGGCGACCTTGAGCTTCTGCTTTTTCGTTTTCGAAAGACGCAAGCGAAAGACCTCTTCTATTGTGCAAGAAGAGGCCCCTCGAGTCAATACGTATTCATTCTGAGCCGCTTTTGCAGCCGTTCGTCGCTTAGCCAGCCCACGTAGGAACCGAGCGTCTTATACTCCTTATCCATCAGCAGCACCCCGACGAACGGATATTGCTTGCGGTGCCTGTAGCGGACATCGGACCAGCGGATCTCGTATCCCCAGTCGCGCTCCTGCACGTCGGCGCAGGCAAAGGAGGTGAAGTAAAGGAATGCGCGGATGGACGGGTCGTTCCTGGACTTCTCGATGGCCGGATGCTCCCCGCACCTGGCGCTGTCGATCCAGCGCAGCTTGCCCTGGCGGAAGTCCCCGATGAAGAAGTAACCGTCCGGGCGCCGTTTGACGACGTTCCAGTCATGCAGCGATATCGTGGGAATCAGGATGAACCGGTCGCCTTCCTCGTAGCCGGGATCGAGCTTGACGAGCTTCTTCTGCAGCGCCTTGTGGGTGACGGTTCGCCAAATGTAGTACACGATCAAACCGGCGTAAAGCAGCGGGAAGATGATGGTCGGATCGCCGATCCGCAGCGCCCACAGCACGATCGCGATGAGATGGGAGACGAAGATGACGGGATCGAAAATATGGATGATGTTCCACGAAATCCATTTTTGCGTGAACGGCCTTGCGGCCTGCGTCCCGTACGTATTGAACAAATCCGAGAACACGTGAACGCATACGGCGAGCAGTACCCAGCCTCCGACATGAACCCACGGAAGCCGAAACTTGAATATCAACTCGACCAGCAGGGAAATGGCGATCGTCCACAGCGCGACGGCGGGAATGGAGTGCGAGGCGCCGCGATGATTGCGGATGTAGGCGGCGTTGCTCTTGAGCCGCAGCAAGCCGTCGAGATCCGGCGCTTCCGATCCGATGACCGTGCCGATCAGGACGGCCGCGTAAAGCGTCTGGTCCGAAGCGACGGCGGGATCGACCGCGGCGAGCCCCGCAAGCCCGATTCCCATGACCAAATGCGTTCCGCTATCCATGAGTTTTGAACCTCCTCGATTGTGCGTGCTGAGATGGCTTGCTGTTTTTGTGTATACTTCATATATGTACGCTTAAGTATTTTCCGAATCGTGGGCGATTATAACGGGAGGCTGAATTTCATGTTTATTTGTTTCGTCGAGTATCACATCGAGCCGTCGGCGGAGGAGCGGTACCGCGGCTGGATCGCGCCGCGCCGGGATGAAGCGGGTTTCAAGCTGTACGAGGGGACGGACCAGCCCTTGCTGTTCGTCGAAGTATGGGAGGCGCGTGACGAGGAAGAGGCGTTGAACATCAAAAAAGAACGCTGCGGGGAGCGTTCTTCTTGGCGTGAAATGGCGGATTGGGTGCCGGGAGGCAGCGCCAAAATCCATGCGTGGACGTTCAAGCCTGTTATGGACGGCCGAGCGGAACCGAGTTCGTAGTCGGGGTCGTGCCCGCCGTGCCGGAAGGCAGCGACGTGTTGTTCGTGATCGTGACGCCGTTGAAGGTGTAGGAATAATTGATCGGGCCGTCGAACGTGACGTAGTCAAGGTTCAAGGTCAGCAGCAGGTAACGCATGCCCGTGGACGGATCGCTGATGATGATATGGTCGCGGCCTGCAGCTTCGATGATGCCGCGGAACACTTTCGCGTTCCATTCGCGGTTGTTTTCGTACGTCATGTAGAACGTCGCCATTTTGCCGCGGTTCATCCGCAGGATATTCTCGACGTAAGACTCTTCCGACGCCGGGATCGCGACGACGTTGCCGCCGGACGGCGTGACGAACGAACCGCTCGGCACGGTCGGCGGCTGCGTGGAGGCGCCCGCTACCAGCGGCGATTGCATTTGCTGCATTTGCTGCATCGGCATTTGGACCGGCATTTGCACCGGCATTTGCATTTGCATTGGCATGGACGTCGGCTGCTGCCATCCGCCGCCGTAACCGGGGAAGCCCCCCGTGCTTGCTGGACTGACCGCCGTGTTGTACCCGTAACCGTTAGACATAAGATGTAATTCCTCGCTTTCGTGAATGTGTGGCTTTATTCAATAAACAGCTGGACAATCGGAAGATTTGGGCGCGTAGAAACAGTGGGATTTATATTTATCGACCAGCCCTTGGTCCCACCAGGTCGCCGGACAGCTGTTCGCCGGACGGAAGTACCAGAGGGCGTTCGTGGCCGGCCAGCGCCGTTCGCCGTTAATGACCCGTTTGGCAAGCCCGATCTCGCTGTCGCGGGCAGCCTGGTAGAAGTAGCCCTTCTGGGTTGCTTCGAACCCGCCGGGGCTTTGGAAGACCATCTGCTGAATCGTGCGGATATTTCTGAAATCCAAGCAGTTGCCCAGCACGCGGTTGACGCCGACGTTGCCGACCATCAGCATGCCGAGGTTTCCCTCGCCCTCGGCTTCGGCGCGCAGAAGCCGGGCCAGCAGCTTCACTTCTTCCGAATTGGATTTAACGACTGCCATTGCTGAACTTTCCACTTCCTTTCGCTCAGTTGGGCCATGAACCACATTGACAGTGTATTGAGGGCTGGGCAAAATGGTTCCAACCGGTGTCAAATTCATGAACAGGAACCGCGAACATTGTCAAGAGCTTGTTTTTTCGGTATGATTAAGTTCGATTTTAAAACACAAAAATTGAGCGGAAACGACGCTCAGAGGGATCGGAAGCGGGGAGGCTGGCTGTGCTTAAAGATTATGTGGCCCTGACAAAACCGAGCATCATACGTTTAAACGCGATCGCTGCGTTCGGCGGATTTTGGGTCGCTTCGAAATGGGATAATATCGATTGGTTGCTGCTGCTGTACATGCTTATCGGATCGGCTTTGACGATGGCATCGGCATGCGTCATTAATAACTATTGGGACCGCGACTTGGATACGAAGATGGAACGTACCAAGAATCGCGCGCTTCCGCAAAAACGACTCCATCCGACAGGCGTGCTCATTTACGGCATCGTGCTTGGCATTATCGGGGTGGCCGTGCTGTTTCTGCTTGTGAATCCTCTCACAGGCTGGCTGGGGCTGCTCGGATTTTTCGTTTACGTCGTCATCTACACCTTGTGGCTGAAGCGCACGTCGACATGGAGCACGTCCATTGGCGGCATTTCCGGCGCGATGCCGCCGGTTATCGGGTACTGCGCGGTAACGAACGAGGTCGATGCCGGGGCTTGGATCCTGTTCGCGCTCTTGTTCCTGTGGCAGCCGGCGCATTTCTGGTCGCTCGCCATTCGCCGCGTAGAAGAATACCGTGCGGCAGGCTTTCCGTTACTGCCGGTCGTCAAAGGCATTCCGCGGACGAAATGGCAAATGCTGCCTTACATCGTGCTGCTGATTCCGACCGGCATCCTGATGTTCGCTTACGAGTACGTCGGGTACACGTTCCTGATTATTTCGCTGATCGGCGGCATTCTGTGGCTGGTTCATACGATCATGGGCCTGCGCGCCGCGGATACCACCAAGTGGGCAAGAACGAATTTTCTGATTTCCATTAACTATCTGATGGTCGTGTTCCTCATCATGATCGCGGATACGAACGGCGCGATCGGTTAGGGGGAGCTTAGATGCATGTCATGCGGAAGTACGGATTTGCGATCGCGGTGCTGTTGCTATGCGCCGCGATGGGACTTTATTTATACCTCTCGTCCACGAAAGGCACGGAAGTCAACCTGGATCAGAGCCTGAAGGCGCCGAGCTTCGCGCTGACGGATTTGGACGACAAGCAGGTCACCTTGGACGATACGAACGGCAAAGTGCGGGTCATTTATTTCTTCTACGCCAACTGCCCGGACATCTGCCCGCCGACGACCTACCTGATGACGCAGGTGCAGAACAAGCTGAAGGAGAAGGGCACGTTCGGCAAGGACGTCGAGTTCATGTGGGTGACGTTCGATCCGAAGCGGGATACGACGGACGCCCTGAAGTCGTACGCGAGCAAATTCGATATCGACGCCGGCGGCTGGAAGTTCCTTCGGGAAGACAGCGCGGAAGATACGGAGAAGCTCATGAAGGATTTCGGGCTGGGGCTGTTGAAAGACGAGAAGACCAACTTGTTCACGCATACGGACACGATAACCTTCGTCGACCGCGAAGGGGTCGTGCGCAAGTATATGACGGGCTCCATCGACGAATCGCAAAACGCGGACAAAATCGTGGATGTCATCAACGCCCTCGTGAAAGCGTAGCGCGCCGATGACGATTTTTCTCTCCATACTATGGAACAACGTAATCCCGTTGTCAGTCATGATTGCTTTAGGCATCACGCTGCATCGGGTTTTTTCTTTGGACATCAAGACGTTGTCGAAGCTGAATTTTTATTTGTTCTCGCCGGCCGTCATTTTTAATTTATTGTATACGACCGATATCTCCGGCAACGTCCTGCTGAAAGTCCTGCTCTTCTTCTTCTTGTTCATGCTATTGCTGTACGGCGCCGTCGAAACGGTGATCCAGCTTCGCGGAACGCCGACTTCGCTGCGTGGCGCGATGCGCAACAGCGTGCTGTTCTATAACAGCGCGAATTACGGCATTCCGCTCAATCAGCTGGCGTTCGCCGCCAACCCGTACACGTTGTCGGTGCAGGTGCTCATCATGATGATGCAGGCGCTCATCCCGAATACATACGGAATCTACAACGTCAATTCCCATCGGCTCAAAGCGCGGGATATCCTCCGGACCATCCTGGGGCTGCCGGTCATCTACGCGATTCCGCTCGGCTTGCTGCTGCACGCGCTGCATGTCCCGATCCCGCAGCCGATCAGAACGCCGATCGGATATTTGGCGGATGCCTTCATCGGCGTGGCGTTGATCACGCTCGGCGTGCAGCTCGGCAGCATGAAGCTGACGTTCAGGCATCCGAAGATGAAGGACGTCCTGCTGTCCGTCGGACTTCGGCTCGTCGCCGCGCCGCTGCTTGCGCTGGCCGTCGTCTGGCTGCTGCGCACGAACAGCTTCACGTACGTGGACGGCCTGATGGCCAAAGCGCTCATCGTGTCTTCTTCCGTGCCGACGTCGCTCTCCAGCGTGCTGCTGGCGGTCGAATTCGACAACGAACCGGAATTCGCCTCGCAGGTCGTGCTGTTCTCGACGGCGCTCAGCATCGTGACGGTAACGGCCGTGATTTATTTCCTTCATATATGAGGACGGATTGTGATCATTCGGCCGAATGATCACAATCCGTCCTCTTTGCTCCAAATGGCGGCGCCCTGAGGCGGGTACGTAATGTACGCTTCGAGGCCCGCCTTTTCCAATTGCTCGATCAAATACTCCTCCGGCGTCTTCTCCACGCCCGGATAGCCGCGCCGCGTATGGATGTGCTCGGCGTCGGGGAAGGCGTCGCGGAGCATGCCGCGAATGCGCCGCCCGGAAGCGTCGTTGTCGGTGAAGATGTACACCTGCTTGTCCCCCGCCTGCCTGCGGAGCTTCTCGATCTGCAGCGTGCCGGGCGTGCCGTACGTGCAGAGGATGGGGACCTCCTCGCCCAGCACGCGCCGAAGGCGGCTGCGGTCGTTTTTGCCTTCCACGATCAGGACGATATCCATGGCTGTTCACCTCTAACGCCATCTTACCGCATCCGCGCGCGAAACGAAAAGACGGCCTGCCGGAATCCGGCGAGCCGTCTTTCCATTTTCCGAACTCGATTAGCAAAAACAACCGCTAAATACGATTACGAGCAGGATGAAGAGCACGAGGATAATGCCGATATGACCGAAGCCATGATGGCCTTGGATTGGTTCTACACATTGAGACATTGTGAAGTCACCCCTCTTTCGCCTAATAAGGACTAGGGCGTAAGGCGCTTTGCATTTAAGCATCACTGCCGCTTGCCACACAGTACTATATGCCCCGGAGTGACAGAAGCCCTGTGCCATCACCCAGAATGCGAAAAATGGGCGCCCGCGTCCCGCGCGTTCCGGCGCTTCGTCGGATCGGAAAAGAAGGGCAATACCGAGACCGCCAGCATCAAGCCGAGGAACGCGATATAGTAGGGCGAGACGAAATTACGAAGCTGCCCCGCCAGCATCGGACCCATGAAAGCGCCGATGGAGAAGGCGATGGACAGGATGGAAAACATGCGGCCGTACCGCTCGCCGCCGCTGCGTTCGATCAGCAGCGAGGACAGCGCGGGGAAAATCACGCCTTTCGCCATGCCGAGGAAGAACAGCAGCACGAAGAACGGCAGCGGCGCGCCGGCCGCGATCGCGAAGTACGTGAGCGCCAGCATGAACGCGCCCCAAAGCGAGCGCATGAAAGGCGACAGCTTGTTCAGGAAGAGCATGCTGAGCGTGAACAAGGCGCCGAGGCTGACGATGGAGAACAGCAAGCCCGTCGTCATCATGCCTTCCTTGGTCGTCGACATGAGCGGCAGCTCGAACGACAGGATTCCCTGCGCGCTGCTCATGGCGACCGGCAGCAGGAAGATCAGCCACGGGATGGCGGGCGGCCGTTCTTTCGGCGTTTGCTCGCCGCGCATGCCGATCGCCTCCGCGTTCGCTTGCGCCTGCGGGAGACTCGTCGCCGATTGCTCGCTTTGCGCGGGCACGTCGCGAATGAAGAACAGGGCGCAGGCAGCCGTGACGATCAGCACCCAGCCCAGCACGTTGAAGGCGGTCGTGAAGCCGATCTGCGCGACCAGGTAGGCGCCGGCGGCCGGTGAGATGACCGAAGCTAGCGTATGGACGAGCCCGTTGCCGGCCATCAGCTTCCGCTGCTTCATGCGGTCCGTCGCGATGCGCGCGAGCAGCGACATGCAGGCGGGCGAGAGAAACGCGAGCACGAAGCCGCTTATCGAACGGAGCGCCAGCAACTGCCACGGATTCGTGACATGGGACTGCATGAGCAGGATGCCCCCGGCGGCCCCCAGGCTGAAGACGATGAACAACCGGCTGCCGAACCGGTCGACCCCGACGCCGGCGATGAGATTGCCGGGCAAGTGGGTGATGGAATACAGCCCCATCATCAGTCCGATGAACGACGGGGCGGCTCCGAGCGATACCGCGAACGGAGTCAGGATCGGATATTGGGCATGCAGGTCGAAGAACGCGACGAACAGGAACAAATAGAGCCAGATGGCGGTTCTCAGGGCGAATCACTCCTTTTGTGCGCATGAAACGGATTGTTACTACTTGTACGCGGACGGGGGCTTGGATATGTCAAAGCTTGGATATGTCAGACCCGGCCTGGTTTACGCTCCCAGGGGGATGGGTTATAATGTGAGGTAGAATGACTTATCGGCGGTATAAGGAGACGTGCGCGCGCAATGAGCTTTGATTTTAACTACGATACGGATACATGGGTACACTTCTTTAAAGATAACTGGCTGTTTCTCGTCATCGCGCTGGTCGTCCTGTTCATCGTCGTCCGCATCGTGAAGACGGTCGTCAAATGGCTGATCGTCGTCGCGATTCTCGCAGGGGTCGTCATCTACAGCGGCTACTCGCTGGAGGACGTCAAGTCCATCGGCACGAAGGTCGCGGACAGCGTGAAGCAGGAAGCGATCTCGGCCATGGCGGGCGAAGCGCGGGACGCGACGTTCACGAACAACGACGACGGCACGTTCACGGTCAAGACGAAGAACCTGGAGCTGAACGGCACGCCGGGCGACGGGGAAGTGAAGGTTTCGTTCCGGGGCGCTTCGCTCGGCACGTGGAAGATCGACGCGACGATCCAGGCCTTAATCGATCAGGCGAAGCAGAACGTCTGAATTGGCGGGGCTTGATCGAACGGCAGTACGCGATTAAAAGGCCAAAGGGGGCGTCATCATGCATACATGGGTTCAAACCCTGCTGAAACCGGAACCGGTTGCGCTCATGGTGGTGCTCATCCTGCTTGTCTCCTTATTTTCGGGCATGAGAAGAGGTGCGTCGGGTTCGGCGAAGCACCTTTTCTTTTTTATTTGGCAGGCGGTCGCGGTGATCGCGTCGCTGCTCCTGGCGGGCAGGGGCAGCGTGTATTTCTCGCCGCTCGTGCGGGACTGGCTGGTAGAACGCGGCATCGCCGTGCCCAAGGAAGAGCTGAGCACGCTGAAGCAGCTTTGGTACACGGTCGTGACGAGCCTGCGCGATTTCGACCTGCTGCGGTTCGGCGTGCTGTTCCTGCTGCTCTATTCGCTGCTTAGGCTCGTGCTTCATGCGCTGGAGCCGGCGCTGTTCGGCATGGCCGATGCCGTCTTGCCGAAGCGGAACATGGACGTCCGCCGGAGCGGAGGCGGATCGCAGCTGCTCTCCGGCACGGCCAGCCGAACGACGGGCGCCATGATCGGCGCTTTGCTCGGCAGCGGCCGCGCCTTTATCGTGATGGCGTGCCTGTTCGTCTACGTATCCGTGCTGCCGAACGCATTCGGCACGGACATGATCCGCGCTTCCGCGCTGTATAATAAGACGGCGTCGGAGCTGCTGGATCCCGTGGCGGGCGACGTGCTGAAGCGCGGGCCGGTGATCAGCGATGCCGTGGAAGCCGAGTTCCGCCGCGTCCTGGAACGCAAGTACGAAGTGATCGACGCGGCGATTCCGCCGGACATCGAATCGGCGGCCGCCGCGGTGACCAAGAATTCGACGACCGACGAGCAGAAAGCCCGCGCGCTCTACGATTGGGTCGGCACGCGCATCGCTTACGACTGGGATAAGGCGAACGACTATGTCGATCACGGCGTCTGGAAGGAACAGTCGCCGACCGATACCTTCGCTTCCCGGAAGGGGGTCTGCATCGACGTGGCCAGATTGTACGCGGTCATGGCGCGTTCCGCGGGGCTGGACGTGCGCGTCGTGACGGGCGTCGGCCTGACCGGAGACGGCGGCTCCGGCCCGCATGCCTGGAACGAAGTAAAGCTGGCGGACAGCGGCGGTGCGTGGATTCCGCTTGACGCGACCTGGGCTTCCTCGGGCGACTGGTTTAACCCGCAAGGCTTCTCGAATACGCATATTCGGGAAGCTTAGGGAATCATGGAGAGGAGCTATTGCGCGTGGAGGACGATCCGCAGAAGCGGGAAATCCGGAGACGGCGGAATTTTACGTTCCGGTTGAACTTATTCTTTTTTGCCACCTTCTTCTTATTCAGCGTGCTGATCGTTCGTTTGGCGATCCTGCAGTTTGTCGACGGTCCCTCCCTGCGCGAGGAAGAGGAGCGGCGGGGCTCCACGAGCGTGCTGATTCCGCCGATCCGCGGCAATATTTACGATTCCGGCGGCAAGGCGATCGCGTATTCGACTTCGACGCAGTCGTTGTATTACAGCATCCAGCCCGGCGCGAAGAAAGAGAATTCGATCGCGACGGCCGGCAAGCTGCTCGAGGTGTTTCAGCGGCACGGGGACCCGAAGATGGCCGTAACGCTGGAGCAGATCATCAAGAACATGGACTTGGACTACAAGAAGAACACGGTTTCCGTGCCGAGACGGATCAAGAGCGGGTTGACGCCGGGCGAGATCGCGTTTTTCCTGGAAAACCGCGATTTGTACACGGGGATCGACATCGTCGAAGAGAGCATTCGCCATTACGATACGGGCAATACGGCCGTTCAACTCGTCGGGTATCTGAAGAAGTTCGGCGGCGGCGCCGAGAACGGCCTTTACAAAGACAAAGCCAAGACGGCCGATCCGCGGCTGAAATATTTGCAGCAGGAAGACGTCGGGTACGACGGGTTGGAATTCCTGTACCAGGACGTGCTGCGCGGCAAGAACGGACTGAAGGTGTACCCCGTCAACGCGGCGGGCCGCATCGTCGGACCGCCGACCGTGACGAAGCCGGATAAGGGCGACAATATTTATTTGACCATTAACCGGCAAGTGCAGGAAACGACCGAGAAGGCGATCATGGACCAGCTGGCGTATCTGCGGACGACCCCGACGGACAAACGCGCGCCCAACGCCAAGACCGGCTACGCCGTCGCCATGGAAGTGAAGACGGGCAAGGTGATCGCCATGGCCAGCATGCCTGATTACAATCCGAACATCTGGGAAGGCGGCAGCATCTCCACGGACGATTACAATGCCATCAAGTACGTGCTTCAGAACGGGACCATCAGTCCGGTCATCGGTCCGTACGACGATCCGAAGGAGCAGCGGAAGCATCCCTCGTCGATCGTGTTCCTCGGCTCTACCCAGAAGCCGCTGTCCGTGCTGATCGGCCTGAACGAGAAGCTGTTTACGACGAACAGCACCTATACGGACACGGGGTCGTTCTATTACGGGAAGGAAGGCGCCACGCGCCGCAGGATCGGCAATGCGAAGGGGCATGCCTACGGGACGCTTGACCCTTCGTCGGCGATATCCCATTCCTCCAATCCGTTCATGGCCAAGATGGTCGGCGATGCCCTGTACCGCAAGGATTCAAAGACCGGCGTCGACGTCTGGGATCACTACGTCAAGCAGTTCGGGCTCGGCGTCTCCACGGGGAGCGGCCTGCTGAACGAGAGCAAGGGCGTCATCGGCTACTTCGACGAGAGAGAGGCGGCGAGCTCGCAATCCGCGCTTATTCTGGCCTCGTTCGGCCAGATGGGGCGGTATACGACGCTGCAGCTTGCCCAGTACGCGGCGACGCTCGCGAGCCACGGCAAACGGATGAAACCGCAATTCGTGAAGGAAGTCCGCGACACGGACGGAACGGTCGCGCAGAAATTTCAGCCCGAAGTGCTCGGCACGATCAAGTTCCCGGACGCGTATTGGAAAGAAATCGAGACCGGCATGCTCAAGGTAAGCGTGAAGGAGTTCAACACCGCGCCGTACAAGGTGCTCCGCAAAACCGGAACGTCCCAGCAGCAGGTCAGCGGCAAAACCGTGGAAAATTCGGTATTCATCGCATCCGCTCCGGCCGAGGATCCCGTCGTCTCCGTCGCGGTCGTCATACCGGAAGGCGGCTTCGGCGCCGACGGCGCCGCGCCGGTCGCGCGCAAGATACTCGACGCTTACGACCAATACATCGGCTTGAACGGCGTGCCGAAGAAATCGCCGCCGACGGAGAATGCCGCCGGAAAAGCGCACTAATACACCGCCGCCGCACGGTAATCCGGGCACGATCGCGGAAGCCAAGCATCCCGATGACGGAAATTGCCGTCCCGGGGTGCTTTTTGGTTTAAGCGGAACGAAAAACGCGCGATCGCTTGTCCGATTGTTGCACAAAGGAAAGATTTTTGCATACGTTAAACTAGAACGCGAACCGAGGAGGGGATCCCCATGCGGAGACGATCGCGCAAGCATTCGTCCATTCGCCGCTTCCTGTATGCCGTGCTGTTTCTGGCGGGAACGGTTTTGGTCGTATAACCGACGGTGGCGCATGAACGCTTCATTCCAAACGCTGCAAGATCATGAACGGATCGCGCGCCGCCGGGCGGCGATCCCTTAGGATAAGAAACGGGCCGCGCTTCGCGGCCTTTTGTCGTTCACCGGTTTGGATTCTCCTTATTCTGTGCTAAAATTGCTCTTAGTGAGCTGCCGCAGGCGCAGCTTGGGCAAGGAGGCCAACATGGGATCAATTAAATTCGTCGCACTGGACATGGACGGAACGCTGCTCAACGACCGGCAGGAAGTCAGCAAAGAGAACGCGAAATGGATTCGGAAGGCATCGGACGCGGGCATCGTCGTGAGCTTCGCGACGGGGCGCGGTTATCAGAGCGCGCTGCCGTACGCGGAGCAGCTGGGCCTGGAGACGCCGATGATCACCGTCAACGGCGGGGAGATCTGGGCGCGGCCGCAGGTGCTTCACGAGCGGACGCTGATGTCCGTCGCGATGATGAAGCGGCTTCACGAGCTCGCGCTTCGGCACGAGGAATGCTGGTACTGGGCGTACTCGACGATGGGCGTGTACAACAAAGAAAACTGGCGCGAGCTCGGCGGGGATTTCGAGTCCCAGCATTGGCTGAAGTTCGGGTATTTCACGGAGGATGCGCCGATGCTTAGCGCGATTCTGGCGGAAACCTCTTCCTGGGGCGGCCTGGAAATCACGAACTCCTCGCCTACCAACCTGGAGATGAATCCGGCAGGCGTAACGAAAGCCGCCGCGATCCGGGAGGTATGCAAGCTGCTCGGCATCGACATGTCCCAGGTAGCGGCCATGGGCGACAGCTTGAACGACATCGCGATGATCCGCGAGGCCGGTCTCGGCGTCGCGATGGGTAACGCGCAGGATGAAGTGAAGGCCGCCGCCGACGTCGTCAATGTGACGAACGAAGAGGACGCGGTCGCGCGGCTGCTTCAAGACTACGTGCTGAAAGGGTGAGCCCGGCATGGAAATCGCAGGCTGGATCCTAGTTGTTCTGTTGTTCGCAGTCGGCATGGCCGGCGCGATCTTCCCGATCCTTCCGGGGGCGCTGGCGATCTACGCGGCATTCTTCGCCTACGGATTTTTCATCTCGTTCTCGCCCTTCGGCTTCTGGTTCTGGACGATCCAGACGATTATCGTCGTCGTGCTGTTCATCGCCGATTATGCGGTCAGCGCCTGGGGCGTGAAGAAATACGGCGGCTCCCGCGCGTCCGTCGTCGGCAGCACCGTCGGCATTTTGATCGGACCGTTCGTCATCCCCGCTTTCGGGCTGATTCTGGGACCGCTGCTCGGCGCCGTCATCGGCGAGCTGTTCACCGGCGCGAGTTTGGACAAGGCGCTCAAAGCGGGGCTCGGCGCCGTCGTCGGCCTGTTCACCAGCACGGTCGTCAAATTCATCCTGCAAGGCGCGATGATACTGATTTTCTTTCTATGGCTCTAATTCGGGGGAGGAAACTGACTAGTGATTAAAGTAACCGTTTGGAACGAGTTTTTGCACGAGAAAATGCACGACGAAGTGAAGGACGTCTACCCGGACGGCATCCACGAGGCACTGAAGGCGGGCATCGGATCGGACGGCTTCCAGGTCGCGACGGCAACGCTGGAGCAGCCCGATCACGGACTGACGGACGAAGTGCTCGCGAACACCGACGTGCTCGTGTGGTGGGGCCACATGGGCCATGACAAGGTGGAGGACGCCATCGTGAATCGCGTGCACGCGCGCGTCATGGAAGGAATGGGGCTGGTCGTGCTGCACTCCGGCCACTTCTCCAAAATCTTCAAGAAGCTGATGGGCACGGGCTGCGACCTGAAATGGCGCGAGGCGAACGAGAAGGAACGCATCTGGACCGTCAATCCGGCGCATCCGATCGCGGCCGGCATTCCGGAGCAGTTCGTGCTGGAGCACGAGGAGATGTACGGCGAGCACTTCGACATTCCGGCGCCGGACGAGCTGGTGTTCGTCAGCTGGTTCGAAGGCGGCGAGGTGTTCCGTTCGGGCTGCACGTGGTTCCGCGGCCAGGGCAAAGTATTCTATTTCCGTCCGGGCCACGAGACGTTCCCGACGTATTACAACCCGACCGTGCTGCAGGTCATCCGCAACGGCATCCGCTGGGCGGTGCCGTCCGGCGCGGCCAAGCCGGTTCGCGGCAACCATCAGCCATTGGAAGAAATCAAATCGAAATAAGCTTCGGAGTAGGAGAAAGATAACGGCTCATGGTTAAAAAGGACTCGTTGATCAAAGGCACGATCATACTCGCGGCGGCGGCGCTGGTCGCCCGGTTCCTCGGGATCTTCCAGCGCATTCCGCTGGACTATATGACGGACAGCCACGGCGGCGGTTATTTCACCGTCGCGAACAATATTTACCTGATGCTCCTGATCGTCGCCACCGGCGGCATCCCGAGCGCGATCAGCAAAATGGTTTCCGAACGGTACGCGCTTGGCCGCCCCGACGAGGCGCAGCGCATCTACAAAGCGGCGCTGCTGTTCGGCGCGATAACGGGCGTGCTTATCACGGTGCTGCTGCTGATCTTCGCGCCGTTTTACGCGACGCATATCGCCGAGAAGCCGGGCGCGGCGCTCGCCGTCCGGGCCATTGCGCCCGCGCTGTTTTTCTTCCCGGTCATCGCGATGATGCGGGGCTATTTCCAGGGCCGTCAGTTCATGGCGGCCGGTGGCGTCTCGCAAATCGTCGAGCAGATCCTGCGCGTCATTACCGCGGTCGGACTAGCGTACTTGGTACTGGCATGGGACTGGGGACAGAGCTGGATCGCCGCGGCGGCGACGTTCGGCAGCGTATTCGGCAGCCTCGGCGCGTTCGCCGTCATGCTGTCGTATGCGCGCAAGCTGAAACGGCAGGATCTGAAGGATGAGGCAGCCCATGGCGGAGGCGCATCGGAGCGGACAGGCCGCTCCGTCCTGTCCTTCAGCGCGATTTATAAGGAATTGTTCAAAATATCGGTGCCGATCGTCATCACGTCGATGACGGTGCAATTCATCTACTTCTTCGATACGTCGTTCTTCATGAAGCTGACGCACGGGTATTATGCCGTCGCCGATGCCGATCAGATGCTGGACTGGCTTGGCGTGAAGGCGCAGGCGCTTGCCGGCATTCCGCCGATTCTGGCGATCGCGCTCAGCCAATCCATGATTCCGATCATTTCGTCCGCCTACAAGGTCCGCAACATGAAGGAAGTCGAGCGCCAAGCCTCGCTCGTCATGCGGATCGTGGTCTTTACCGGCGTGCCTGTGTCGCTCATCATGACGGTCGCGGCGATGTCGATAACCGGCTTGCTCTTCTCGAACACGGGGGGAAGCGGCGCCGTAGCGGCTCTGACCGCAGGGACGATCTTCCAGATTACGATGATGACGAGCAACACCGTGCTGACCAGCATGAACAAGCCTCGGCTGCCGATGCGCCACGCGCTGATCGGCATCGTCGTCAAGGTCGTGACGAGCCTGATCCTGGCACCGCTGCTCGGCGTATACGGCATCATTTTGTCGTCCACCATCTGCTTCATGGTCATCGCTTCGCTGAATTTCCGGCAGATCCGCAAGGAAATCAAACTGAACATTCTCGGCACCCGCTGGGCGGGCTACGCCTTGACGATCGCGGCCGCGTCCGTGGCCGGCTTGTTGATCGACTATGTCTGCAGAACGTACATCGGAGGCATTCCGGTCAAATTGACCTATGCGATCTCCTGCATCGCCGCAGGCGTCGTATCGCTCGGTCTGTACGTCGCGCTGCTGGTGCTGCTCAAGGTCGTCACGCAGGAAGACGTCCGGCAGTTCCCGGGTCCGCTGCGACGGCTGCTGAACCCGCTGATGCGCATAACCGCGCGCGGCGGCGCCGATTCTAGCAGGTAATCTAGTTTCCAAATATCCCCTCTATATGGTAGAATAGGCGGTAGTCTGTTTACCTAGGAGAGGGGATATTTTTGATCATGAAATCGTGGAAACGAAGCAAGAAAGCGATCGGATTGCTGGTGATCTCGATGGTCGTGCTCGTCGCGGCGGGCTGTCAAGCATTGAACGGCGTGGATTTCAATGCCATGCTGAAGCAATCTATGAACGTCACCTCTTACGAAAGCAACGAAACGGTAGAGTTCAAGCTGCTGATGAACGACGGGGCCGAGGAAATGCTGACCGGCGAAGAAGGGGAACTCATCAAGCTGATTTCCGACATGAAGCTGGAGCTGACCGACGTCAAAACAAGCGAAACCGGAGGCATGTCCGCCAAGGGCGAGCTCAGCCTGGGCGCTAAACATATCGCGTTCGAAGCGAAGATGAACAACGAGCTCGCGGAACTCGATCTCGAAGGGGCGAAGAAGCCGATCATCATCGGCCTGACGGATCCGGGGACCGATGCGGCCGCGGCTTCCGCGGAAGAGAGCTTGACGGAAGCAAGCAAGCAAATCATCGATGCCGTCAGCGGCTATGCGATCGATAACCTGCCGAATCCGTCGCACTTGACCGTGCTGCCCGGACAGGAGAGCGTCAACGGGGAAACGGTGACCGGGATGAACGTCCATGCCGACCTAACCGGCAAAGAGCTGTGGGACTGGCTGAAATCCTACATCGACGCGCTGGTCGGCGACAAGGAAGGGCTGAAGGCGATGCTGACGGGCTTGCTGGAAGCCCTGCAAAGCCAAGAAGCTGCAATCGCGGCGTCTCCGGTCGAGAGCATGTTCGGCTCGCTGCCGGAAGAGGACGACACGGAAGCCGCGGTCAACGATGCGGCGGACGAGATTGTCGATATGCTGACGCAGCTGCAGGACGAGCTGGCGCAGACCGAGACGGATGAAGCGGAGACGCTGGACAGCGTCTTGAACGACGGGACCTTCGTGAAAGGCGATCTCTTCATCGACGGCAAGCTCGATATCCGCAAAGCCGTGATCGAAGCGGCGGTCAAGATTACGGAACCGGCGGTTGCCGCGGACGATGAGGATGAGGACATGGGGATGGAAGCGCTGATGCCGTTCAGCGGAATCTCGGTGAAAGTCACCTCGGACCGCTGGAACGTGAACGGCGACGTGCAGCCGGCGCAGCCTTCCGACGACAAGTCCGCGCTCAACGGCCAAGCATTGATGGATATGCAGGGCTACGAAGTGCTTCAACAGTTCGATAAGAATTCCGACGTCTACGACCTGCTCCGCAATACGGCGCATATCAGCAGGCAGTCGCTTACGCTGAGCCCGGAATTCAGCCGCAACGCGCCGATCATCACGCCGAGCGGCATCGCGATCGTGCCATTGCGTTACACCGCCGAGGCATTCGGAGCGGTCTTGACCAAGTCGGGCGGCTCGCTGATCGTCAAGGACGGCGCAACGAACACGACGATCAACTTGAAAAACGGCAGCAGCAATGCCATTATTAATGGCAAGACGGTCAAATGGGGCTTCCCGACGACCGTCGTGAACGGCGTCACCTACGTGCCTGCGCGCGATTTCGCGCAAGCGCTTGGCGCCGATATCGGCTGGGAACAATATAACGGCGTGAAGGCGCTGACGCTGGTTCGCGAGCCCTAGTAGGGGCTCGCGTTCGCTCAGCTCGCCGATCAGGCAGTTATGCCACGAAAGGAGAGGTTTCCTATGGAACTGATTACGACGGAAGACGCTTTTCGCGACGCGGTGCGGTCCGAAGGCGTGACGGTTGCCGTCTTCAAGACGACTTGGTGCAAGGATTGCCATTACATCGAACCGTTCATGCCGGCTGTCGAAGCCGAGTACGGCGGCAGAATCCGCTTCCTGCAGATCGACCGGGACGACCTGCCCGACCTCTGCGGCGAACTGAATATTTTGGGCATTCCAAGCTTCATCGCGTTCAAGAACGGCAAGGAGCTCGTACGGTTCGTCAGCAAGCTGCGCAAGGACCGGGAAGAGATCGAGCAGTTTCTGAATCGCGCCCTTCAGGTCGCGGAAGTTTTGGCAACTTAACCCCGGCTATTTTTGCGAAAAAGCCCGCCAGGCGGCCGTTTGCGGCCGCTCGGCGGGCTTTCTTTCGCCATGCGTGCGTTCACAGTTTGAACATGGTATTTGTCGAATTTGTTCAGTATAATGGGAGGTGATTCTTAGGAAGCAAGGTGATGACAGTGAATGATAACCGATATCGTGCGCTAGCGGTCTTGACTTGCATCGGCATGTTCCTCGTGCTGATCGCGGGCGCACTGGTTACGAATACAGACTCCGGCCGCGGCTGCGGGACGGATTGGCCGCTCTGCAACGGCAAATTCATTCCGGCGTATACGGTCGAATCGTTGATCGAATATTCCCACCGGTTGATCAGCGGCGGAGTAGGCTTGTTGGTGCTCGCGACTTTTATCGCGACGCTGATGCTGTACCGCAAGGAGAAGGAGCCGATCGCTTATGCCGCGGGCGCCGGCTTATTCACGGTCCTGCAGGCGTTGCTGGGCGCTGCCGCCGTCATATGGCCGACGACGCCTGCCGTGCTGGCGCTGCATTTCGGCATTTCCATCCTGGCTTTCATGTTCACGCTGCTGCTGGTGATCTGGACGTGGCGCAAGAAGCGGGGAACCGCGGCGGACAAGCCGCCGACCGCGATCCCCAGAGCCGTGTTCGCTTTCTCGCTCTTCATACTCGTGTATACGTATTTCGTGATTTACTTGGGCGCTTATGTCCGTCATACGGATTCGGCCGGCGGATGCGT
The DNA here is from genome assembly GCF_059383675.1 of Paenibacillus sp. J22P277. Lineage (NCBI taxonomy): Bacteria > Bacillati > Bacillota > Bacilli > Caryophanales > Paenibacillaceae > Paenibacillus > Paenibacillus sp. J22P277. The sequence continues at coordinate 213,470 of NZ_JBXENS010000004.1, read as the reverse complement.
AGGCTGGCCGCTCTGCAACGGGGAATTCGTCCCGGACCTGCAAGGCGCGACCGCGTACGTATTTATGCACCGCGTGGCGGCCGCCGTCCTGCTCGTGCTGATCGGTTGGCTGGCGCTTTACATCAACCGCGTCGGCAAGGAACATCCGGGCATGCGCAAGGCCATGAACGTGACTTTCATTCTCGTCTGCTGCCAAGTATTGAGCGGCGCGCTGCTGACGGTGACGCTTCGCAATGAAGATTGGTTCGTCTTCACGAGCATTCTGCACAACATGATCGTATCCGGGCTGTTCGGGATACTGAGCGATATTATGATCCGAGCCTGGAAATGGCGCGAAGGGCGGTTACGGGCATGAGCTTCACAGATTTGCGGGGATTGATCGACACGTTCCGCCGGGAGGGTGATCTCGCCGTTATCGAAACGCAGGTAGATCCGTACTTGGAGTTGGCCGAGATACATCGGCGCGTCATCGACGAAGGCGGACCGGCGCTGCTCTTCACGAACGTGAAAGGCAGTCCCTTTCCCGTCGTGACGAACTTGTTCGGCACGGTCAGGCGCGTAGACCTCGCGTTCGGGCCGCGTCCGGAAGCGTTCATGAAACAGGTGGTCGGCGCGATGGACCGGCTCCTGCCGCCAACGCCGGCGGCACTCTGGGGCGAACGTTCGCTGCTGTGGGACGCCATGAAGGTCGGCATCAAGGAAGTGCCGGCCTCCTCGGCGCCGATTTTGGGCGCCGTGCGCAAAAGCCGGCCGCTCGAAGGACTGCCCGCGCTGACGAGCTGGCAGTTGGACGGCGGCCCTTTCATCACGCTGCCGCTCGTTTATACGGAGCATCCGGAGCACCGCAAGCAGCATAACCTCGGGATGTACCGCATGCAGATCTTCGATCATTCGACGACGGGCATGCACTGGCAGATCCATAAAGGCGGCGGCTTCCATTACCACGAGGCGGAGAAACGGAACGAAGCGCTGCCGGTGTCCGTCTTCCTGGGCGGTCCGCCCGCGCTGATCGCGTCGGCGATCGCTCCGGTGCCGGAGCATCTGCCGGAGCTGCTGCTGTCGTCGCTGATCATCGGCGGCAAGCTGCAGGTCGTGCAGGACCCGCACGGCAGCCACCGGATTCCGGCGCACGCCGAATTCGTGTTGAGCGGGAAAGTGGCGCCTCATGCGCGGCGTCCCGAAGGGCCGTTCGGCGACCACTACGGCTACTATTCGTGGACGCATGATTTTCCGGTCTTCGACGTCAGCCATATGTGGCATCGCAAGGATGCCATCTATCCCGCGACGATCGTGGGCAAGCCGCGGCAGGAGGATTACTACTTGGGCGATTTCCTGCAGCGCCTGCTGTCGCCGGCCTTCCCGCTGGCGATGCCCGGCGTCAAGGACCTCTGGACGTACGCGGAGACGGGCTTCCACGCGCTGGCGGCCGCGGTCGTACGGGAGAGCTACTCGCGCGAAGCGCTAGGCACCGCTTTCCGCATCTTGGGCGAAGGGCAGCTGACGCTGACCAAATATTTGATGATTACCGATCAGCCCGTCGACCTGGCGGATTTCCCGCAATTGATGGAAACCGTGCTGGCGCGCTTCCGACCGGAAACCGATTTGTTCGTGTTTGACAAAACGTCCCATGATACATTGGATTACACCGGGGGCAAGCTGAATCATGGGAGCAAAGCCGTCATGCTCGGCGTCGGCGAAGCGATTCGCGAGCTCCCTTCCAGCTACGACGAAGCCCCGATCGACGAGATCGCGGATGCCCGGGTTTACTGCCGGGGATGCCTTGTCGTCTCCGGCGCCGCCTACGAGCAGGAGCCCGAACTGGCGGCGCGGCTGCTGTCGAGGCTGCGCGAGCGTGGCACGGCATGGCCGCTCGTGATTCTTGCCGACGACGCCTCCGTCGCCGACGCGCAGACGCCGTTCCTATGGACGGTATTTACCCGTTTCAACCCGGCCGACGACATCTACGCGGCTACGAAGCTGAACCGCCACCATCTCGGCTACGAGCTGCCGCTGGTCATCGACGCGCGGATGAAACCGGGCTACCCGGACGAGCTTATTCCGCGCCAGGATATCGTGGAACTCGTCGATAACCGATGGCATTCTTATTTCAACCGATAATGCGCTATAATGGATAACGGTACTCTGTTTGCTTGCCGGCACGGCGAAACCCGGATCCGTTAAGCAAGGCAGATGCTGCTTCTTGAGGCAGACGTTCGGAAGGAGATTGCGATGCTCCGCATCTTGTTTGGCGAACCTCCGCGCAAGGACGGGGGCAAGCTGCTTGAGGCGAACCAAGCGATGGAAAGGTTCGCGGGCTTAATGAACGAGCGCATCGAGCGCGGGCTGGACAATGACCATAAGCTGCGCAAATACGAAATTTATACGCTTGGGCTGATCTCTTCGCTGGACGAGCTGGAGCAAAGCGCATACGCAGCCGGCAAGTATGCCGCGCTCGTCACCTCCGATACGGTCGAAGGCATGACCGCCGAGGAACGGATCAATTACCGCCGGTACGTCTATTTCGACAAGAACGCGTTTATCCGCGTGTTCTCGCTGCTGGACAAGCTCGGTACGTTGATGAACGACTACCTGCGCCTCGAGACCGATCGGGTCAAACCGCATTTTTCTTATTTTACGGTGCTGCGCAGGATGCTGGAGGGTAATCTGTATCCTGAATTGACCGCGGAGCTGCATAAGCTGAAGGAAGCGGGCAAAGAACCGATGAACCGCCTTCGGAAGCGGCGCAACATGGAGATTCACTACATGAATTCCGAGATGCAGGACGATCTGAAGCAGAATCACGAGGCTTACTTCGAACAGCATCGCCTCGAAAACCTCTCGCAGCAGACGCAGGACCTCGCGCAAATGATGGTCCTCGTGCTGGATACGCTTAAGCTGACCTTTCATCATGCCTACAGCCAGATCAAGTCATGACGCTGACCTAGGAGGGTGCTATGGAGCTTAGAGGAAGAACGGCCCTAATTACCGGAAGTGCCAAAGGCTTGGGCAAAATGACCGCGCTTACGCTCGCCGCCATGGGCTGCGATATCGTGCTCAACTACGTGAAGAGCGAGCGCGAAGCGCAGCAGCTCGCGCAAGAGATCGAGCGGCGGCACGGCGTCAGGGCCACCGCCGTACAAGCCGACATCGCGCGCCAGGAAGACGTCGCGCGTCTGGCTGCGCAGGCGCTGGCCTGGTCGCTGACCGGCAGCATCGATATCCTGATCAACAATGCGGGACCGTTCATTCGCGAACGGCGGCTATTCGCCGACTACGAGGCTGCGGCCATTACCGGACTCGTCAACGGCAACCTGCTCGGCGTGATGCTGCTCGACCATCAGGCGCTGCCAGGCATGCGGAAGCGCCAATGGGGGCGCATCATCCACTTCGGCTTCGGCCATGCCGGCGAAGGCCGGGCGTGGCCGCATCGGGCGGTCTATGCCGCGGCGAAGACGGGACTCGTCTCCTTCACGAAGACGCTCGCCGTCGAAGAAGCGGCGAACGGCATCACGGTACATATGGTCTGTCCCGGCGATATTCGCGGGCTGAACAAGGAGCGCACGATCGCCGAGGTGTCCGAAGAACGGGACGACGAGTCGCCGAGCGGACGTCCCGGCAGCGGGGAGGACATCGCGCGGGTCATCGCCTTCCTCTGCCTGCCGCAGTCGGATTACATGACCGGCAATATCGTCGACGTGACGGGCGGCTTCGACCCTATCAAGACGTCGATTAAATCCAGTTAATACAGATCGCGAACGACAAAAAAAAGCGTCTTGCCCTCCGGCAAGACGCTTTCGTGTTCATATCGGGCAAAAGGGCAGGCAAGCTTAGAAAACTTGCATAACCTCTTGTACGCCTTCGACTTCCTCGAGCAGCGCGCGTTCGATACCCGCTTTCAGCGTGATCGTCGAGCTCGGGCAGCTGCCGCAGGCACCCATCAAACGAAGTTTAACGATGCCGTCTTCTACGTCGACGAGCTCAACGTCGCCGCCGTCGCGCTGCAAGAACGGGCGAAGCTTGTCGAGTACGTCCAGTACTTCGTCATACATCGTGGCTTGTGCATTTTCACTCATTGCAATCCACTCCTTTCTCCCCTATTATAGTACAAAGCGAAGCAATTGAAAATGGATATCAGTAACTAGAGGCCAGGTGAACATCATGTTGAAACCAATCATCGAATTTTGCGCAAGCAATATGCACCATGGAACGGATAAGCTGATGAAGAAGCTGGAGGCCAATCCGGACTATGAAGTCATTGAATACGGCTGCTTGGGCAACTGCGGCGAATGCTATCTGGCTCCGTTCGGCATGGTCGACGGAACGATCGTCTCCGCGGACACCGTCGAAGAGCTGGAAACGAAACTCATGGATGAAATCGAAGAGCAGCAGGCCGTTCGCGAAGCGCTTGACCGGCTCATTGACGATATGTAATACCGCCTTGGAACCGGACAGGTTCCTTCTACATTTTAGCCAAAATGATGCTTCGACATCCATAAGACGCCGCTTTTCACGAGGCGGGGAACGCGTCCCATCATCGTAGCGCGGCCCATCAGGCCGAAGCCGTCTTTTTTGCCGAGGGAGCCAAGCGTTCCCTTCAGCTTGATCTTGCCGAGTTTCGGCGTTTTGCCGCTCCAGACCGCGTGCATGACCTCGGCGACTTGCTTGCCTTGGCCTTCGGCGGCTTGCGCGCTTGGCGAGAACGGCAGCGAAGCGCAGTCGCCGACGATGAATACCTCGTTGTAATCCGGCAGCTGGTGATATTCGTTGATAATCAGGCGGCCTTGATTGTCCTTCGGCAAATTCATGCGCTGCACGAGCGCCACGGGCTGGATGCCCGCCGTCCATACGGTGACATCGGACAAGATCGGACTCGAGCTGTTGCTGTCGTGAAGGACGCCGTCTTCCAGCTTGTACAAGGAAACTTCGCCCCGCATTTCCACTTCATGCTCGATGAACCAGGAAGAGACATACTCCTGCAGCTTGCCCGGGAAAGCCGAAAGGATGCTCGGTCCGCGGTCGATGATGCGAATGTTCAGATCCGGCCGGCTTTCGCGAAGCTCCGCGGCCACTTCCACGCCGCTTAAGCCGCCGCCGACGATCGAAACTTGGCCGTACGGCTTCGCGTTGTTGAGCGCCATGTACGTTTTGCGCGAAGCGGCCATCGTCTGGATACTGTTGGAGTAAAGCTCCGCACCATCGATGCCATGGTATTTGTCGGTGCAGCCGAGAGCGACGACGAGCCATTCGTACTCGAGCGGCTCTTGGCCCGCGAGCACGATATGCTTGCCGTCCAGGTCGATATCGGCCACTTCTCCGTAGGTGACGATCAGACGGGGGTCGGACGGGAACGCGACCCGCAGGTCGATTTCCGGCGACGTTCCCGCGACAAGCGCGTAATACTCCGTTTTCAAGCCCTGATACGGCATCCGGTCGATCAGCACGACAACCGTATCGTCCGGCAGTTCGCCCTCGAGCAGCGCGTGGGCCACCGTCAATCCTCCGTAGCCTCCGCCAAGAATAACGAATCGTTTCATTTGAATCCCAACTTTCTGTAAGCAATGAGTAAATGGTAAATGAGTACGCTCTGCGTTGATTTGTCCTGTAGTATGCGCATGACTGACCCTCGCAATGAGAACATCTCGTCGCGAAGGTCGTGGGAATAGCTGTTTATGCGTTATTCGAACACTTTGACTTCGTTGTAGAACGTATCGCGCTCGACGGGTATCCGCCCTGCGCCTTTGATAAGCCAGATCAAATCCTCGCGCGTGATGCCTTCGGGAGTGAGCGCTCCGGCGGCATGGCTGATGCGTTCTTTCACCATCGTGCCGTGCACGTCGGAAGCGCCCATCGTCAGCGCGACCTGGGTCAATTGCGTGCCGATGTTGATGAAGTACGCTTTGATATGCTGGAAGTTGTCCAGCATCAGACGGCTGATCGCGATGGCCTTCAGATCGTCGAAGGCGGAATTCCGCCGGCGAATGCTGGCTTTCGGACTGATCGGCTGCATCGACAGCGGAATGAATACTTGGAAACCGTTCGTTTCATCCTGCAGATCGCGGATTTGGAGCATATGGTTGATGCGCTCTTCGGTTTTCTCCACGGATCCGTACAGCATGGTCGTGTGCGTGCGAAGGCCGAGGTTGTGCGCGGTGCGGTGAACTTCCAGGTATTGGGAGACATCGGCTTTGTCGACGCGCATTTTTTTGCGGTATTCGTCCGAAAGGATCTCGGCTCCGCCGCCGGTGAGGCTTTGCAAGCCCGCGGCGATCAGCTCCTCCAGTACCTCTTTGTAGCTGAGACCGCTGATGCGCGAGAAAAAGTCGATTTCCGCGGCGGTGTACGCTTTAAGCGCGACTTCCGGGAAGCGTTCGTTCAGGGCTCTCAGCGAATCGACGTAATATTGGAACGGCACGTGGGGATTATGTCCGCCGACGATATGGAACTCCCGGACGTCCGGGTGAATATGCTGTTCCACGTAGGCGATCATCTCGGGACCGCTCAGCGTATACGCGCCTTCCTGGCCTTCGTCTTTGCGGAAGTTGCAGAACGCGCAGTGCGCTTCGCAGACGTTCGTGAAATACAAGCTCATATTCTCGATAAAATAAACCTTGCGGCCGTTCTTCCTTAAATTAACCTCGTTGGCCATCTGTCCAATCGTCAGCAGGTCGTCGGAGCGATATAGAAACTCTCCGTCTTCCCGGGTGAGCCGCTCGCCGGATCGAACTTTCTCCACGATGGTTAGCATTTGTTTGTCTTCTGTCTGTATTGCCACATTCATGACGGCTTCCTCCTTGTCCGCCGGGCACGCGCTCGCAGGTCCGGTGAAAAATAATGAAATCGAAAACTTTGTGAAAAAAATTACTTATTCTTTCCCCAAAAAACCTCATAAACAACTTTCCTTATTATAAACCTCATCACAAATAGCGGCAACTATTAAGTCGTGCCAGCTCGGCAAAGAGATGGAAGGCTTGCCGTAGTCGCTGCTCGCCGGTTTTGATCCGGGAACGGAATGCGTTACAATAGAGGCAAACAAACCGGCTTTCAGACACAGGTTATTAGAAATGAGGGATAAAATGGCAAACACCCATACTTTTACCCGCCGGGAAGAAGCGGTAAACGCTATTACGCACGGCTTTGGCGCGCTTCTGAGCATTGCGGCGCTCGTACTATTGATCGTATTCGCCGTGCTCAAGGGGAATGCCGAGCATGTCGTCAGTTTTACGATCTACGGTTCCATGATGCTGATGTTGTACGTCTCGTCGACGCTTGTGCATGGTTTTCCGGAAGGCAAAGCCAAACGCTTTTTCGAAATTATGGATCATGCCTGCATTTATTTGTTTATCGCGGGCACCTATACGCCAATTCTGTTGCATCTGGTGCAAGGTACGATGGGCTGGACGCTGTTCGTTATCGTGTGGGGACTTGCGCTTTGCGGGGTCGTCTTCAAGGTCTTCTACGCATCAAAGTTTCTGTTTACGTCCACGTTAATTTATCTCTTGATGGGTTGGATGATCGTCATCGTATGGGGACCTCTCAAGGCGCATCTGGCTGCAGGCGGCATGCATTTGCTCATAGCCGGGGGCTTGCTGTACACGTTCGGGACGATATTCTACGTCTGGCGAAGCTTCAAGCATCATCATGCGGTCTGGCATCTGTTCGTGCTCGGCGGCTCGGTGCTCCATTTCTTCGTCATTATGCTCTACGTCTTGCCGAGATAACGGAAGCTTGAGGGACGCTTGACCGGGTAGCGCGGCCGAAATCGCGCCGTAAGCTTATTGAGTCCTTGCCGGAAGTGCAGTATACTGATTACTATAGAAACGTAAGTAAGTCGTTCCAAGAATGTTCGAGGAGGGATAGCATGATTACGATCAGCGATACGGCCAACGAGAAAATCAAAGAAATGCTGGAAGCCGAGGCTTCGCCGGAGCTGTTTCTGCGCGTCGGCGTGAAAGAAGGCGGCTGCAGCGGTTTTTCTTACAATATGGGTTTCGACGACGAGCAGGCGGAGTCCGATAAAGCGCTGGAAATGAACGGCCTGAAGGTCGTCGTGGACGCGGACAGCATCAAATACTTGAACGGTCTCGAGATTGATTTCAAGGAATCCGCCATGGGCGGCGGTTTCACCATTACGAATCCGAACGCGACCGCGACCTGCGGCTGCGGTTCTTCGTTCCGCACGGCGACCGAAGCGGGTAATCCGGCAGCGGAGCCTTGCTAAACCGGCGGCAAGCCGAGGTACGGCAACGCATTCATGCATGATTGGAAGCGGTCATTTAAAAGGGCTCCCGGCGACGGGGGCCCTTTGCATGCGACGTTGTTCCGCTGCCATCGCCCGGATCACGGCCAGCGTCGACGCAACGTGCGAGAGGAATCTCGTGCGGAATGCCGGAAATATCCGGTGCTCATGCGGACGATGGACGCACGGTCATCGGTTTCGAACAGGGATTACGCGGGATGGACCTAGGTTATTCCTGCAGGGAAAGGTGCAGAGGAACCGATTCTCAAAGTTATTATTTAGTAAATGATATATCTCTGCTATACTAAAGAAAATGCTAGCACGACAAATGACTCATATTAAATAGAACTTTGTTGATAGATTGCAAGATGCAATAATACATAGGGGCGCTGCCGCCAAAAAACAGCAGCAAACGCGGCTCGATGGCGCCGGCAGTTTGCGACAACCGAAGAAGGCGACGTCGTATAAACCGATCTCCTGCCGGATGATCGTCTCTTAACATACGTTCTTCTTTGTTGTGCTCGGCGGGTTGAGTTCCATAAGTCCGTTTCACTTGCGACATGCCGTGGACGGCTTATTGAATAGAGTAGATCAACCAGATCGTATGTTGCGAGTTAAGAAGGCGGAGGACGAAGACTATCATGAATTATACGCTTTTTTTGTCTGGTTCTTTAATCGAATATTGCACGACCTTCGTTTTCATGTTTGCCTTGTTCCGGTTTCCTCTGAAAGGTATCTTGATGCAGATCATCATCATTGCATTCATGATGAGCCATTTCTCTTATATTACACGGCATTTTACCGAGATAAACAGCTATTCGTCCTACTTGCAATTGTTGCTGTTGATTATTGTCACCTGGGGCTTGTTTCGCGTGCCGTTCTTTTATTCGTTTATTATGAACGGAGCGGGATTTATCAGCTTGTTCGCGGCACAGGGAATCACGATTTTCATCATCGTCTTGACGGGAACGCCCTTTTCCCAAATTACCAGCGATCCCGAGATCATTTTCTCCACGCAGCTCCTGTCGGGACTACTCCTGGTAGGCGTCAGCCGGTTCATCGTCATGAAAAACTGGGGTTTCGATTACGTGCCTGCATCCCACAGGAGCTATATCGAATTCAACCGGACGAATTCGGCGCTCTTTTCGGTAATCGCTTCCAGCATCGTCATCGCGCTCGTGGCGGGGATCGCGCTGAGAGGCAATTTGGAGAAATACATCGTCGTGGCAGGAACGACCTTTCTATGTTCGATTCCCGTGTTCCTGTACTATAGCAGACGGAAGGATGTAGAGGATGCTCGATAAGCTCGCTGTCGGCTTGCATAATCGGATGGTGGCCGCGGGCGTCGAGAACGCGCCGTCCGCATCGGTGATCAAGTATGCGTTCGATATTATGACGAATACGTTATCCGCAGCGATCGCGGCGTTGATTATCGCAGCCTTGACAGGAGAATTCCTGCCGACCGGATTTGCGCTGCTCGTCCTTGCCGTCATCCGTTATATGTCCGGCGGCTACCATCTAAAGTCCAGCCTGATGTGCGCGACCGTATCCACGCTTGTGTTGGTAGCCATCCCCCATGTTCCGATTCCGGACGGCTGGATGCCTTATCTCACCGGATTCGCGGTCCTGATGATGCTCCTATTCGCTCCGGCGAATTATGATAAATACGCTACGCTCCCAGCTCGATTCTACCCGTTGTTGAAAGCATTATCCGCCTTGTTCGTCTCCTCTAATTTTCTCATTCATTCAGACATCATGACGGTAGTCTTCGTATTGCAGTCGATTCTTCTCTTATTTAAAGAAGGAGGTGAAGAAGAATGAAGAAAAACGTGTATCGCATGCTCGGCGTCGTAATCGCCGGCGTGGCAACGATGTTCGTTACAACGGGCTCTTATGTGATTTTTCATAAGCCAAGAATCCCGGCTGAGCTCAGAAAGCAGGTGTAAGCATGCTGATCCCGCTTGTTAAACGCTACAACAAGAAGGATTTTGAGATCGTTTATGTCAATCGTAATGACGTGGTTCTCATGCACAGCCATTACGGGCAAATCAATTATCAGCATAAAGACGGAACGATCTTGAACCCGCTGTCCACGTTTGAAGAACACGAGCGTTTTCTGACGCAAGACGAATTCGCGCGGGTCGATCGCTGCTACGTCGTGAATATGGACCTGGTCGAATTTTTCGACGAGGAAAGACAGCGCGTGTTCTTCGAACCGGACCCGGTAGGGAAGAACGCTTTAAGCGCCCCGGTTTCCTTTTCCCGGATGGATACGGTTAAGAACGTGCGCAGGGGCAATGCCAGAGCAGGTTCCGCTCCATCGGGAAATGCGCAACTTTCGCGCTAAGCAAGAGCAAAGCTTTCTTTGCGGTTAATATATCGGCATCGCCGGCTCCGTAGGAAAGCTTGCGGAGGCAAAAACACTGCGGTTTGAACGCTATCGTTCATTCTGCGGTGTTTTTTTGCGTCGACCCGTGTCGATTGCCGGGCCGGTACAAGCCAGCCCCTATCAGCCTACTAAATCAGGCGAGTTGACCATATCAATCATCCAAGAGACAAAGAGGAAGGAGGCATATGTTGTCTTATAGGACGCTTGGAAGGGGAGGACCTGGAATGGGAAACGAACAGGGAAGGCAGCTGGCAAGCAAATGGGCGAAAACGGAGGCCTTGCTCTCGCATGCGCAAATCGCGCCGCATATCCCGCCGACTCGGATGTTCACGAGGGATAATCTGAACAGCATGCTGAGCCAGCATAGCATGGTGGTTATCAAACCGGTCAAAGGAGCGGGCGGCCACGGGGTAATCAAAGTTTCGCGGGAAGGGGGAAGCTTTAAATACTCTTATTATTCGAAGACGAATCGCTTCCAAAGCTTCGACGGACTTTATCGATCGCTCAATGCCAAGCGCGGCGGACGGCGGTATTTGATCCAGAAAGGCATTCGTCTTGCGACGATCGACGGCAGGCCGATCGACTACCGGGTGAAATACGTCAAGCAGGCGGAAGGGCATTGGAACATCACGGCGATCGTAGGGCGATTGGCCAAACCGGGCTTGTTCGTGACGAACATTTGCCGCGGGGGTACGCTGCTGAGCGGTTCCGAAGGCATTCGCCGTTCATTCTCGAAAGGCGCGGTCGTATCGAAGAAACGGGAGATGCGCACGCTTACCCAGCTGTCGACGGAAGTGTTGGAGAGCCGTTTCCCGGGCATCGGGCAATTGGGCTTCGATTTCGGGATCGACACCAGCGGGAAAATATGGATTTTCGAGGTCAATACGAGGCCGCAATAATGATTAACGAAATGTAATATATTCGTTTGATAGGTTAATAGAGGACCATTAAACTTTTTTATCGAAACGGGTTTTATTAAGCCTGTGTATAAACGTATCCACAAATCCCCACTGATGATTCCTGTTTTTTCGACGATTATTCACATGCTACTCACACTCTGTCCACATGGGGGTGTGGATAATCGGAACGCTTGTTCCTTCCCTCTGGGACATGCTAAGATGAACTGGAAGTAAGAGGAAAGGGGGCTGTGATATGGAACAGCTGTCTGATGAATTGCTGCTCGATGCGTATATAGCCGCTAATAAGTACAAGTTGGAAACCGAGTTTATCGAGATGCTGAGAGACGAATTGAAGCGCAGGCAGATCAGTCCGGACGCTTATCGCACTTCCGCCTAACTCCCAAGCCGATATTACGGCCATTGCGCGACTTCGGCTTCGAAGGCTGCGCGGCATTGCCGGCAGAACACGATATGATTGCACCTTTGAGTCTCCGGTCCGTTATCCATGATCGTCATTTCCGCGCTTAAATCGACATCGTCCGGCTGATAGGGTGCGTAAGGCGCAGTCAAGTCGAGCGCTCGCCCCAAATCGTTGGTTTGCATCGCGCAAGTTGGACATTTTACGGCAAGCTGCTCCAATCCGTTGCAAACGGGACATAACATAATGAAAGGGTACCCTCCTTGGCCCGGTGAATGAAGCATTCACGTTTGCGGCTAACGGTAGGATACCCTTTTTTATTGGTTTTTTATCGCAATTCCGAATCCCTTCCGGGATAACTACAGCTTCATGTTACTGCTGTGGCCCGGAGACAGCTTGGCCGATGGATCGACGTATACCTTGGCATTATTGATCGCGGTAGGCGCTTCGCCGAACCCGACGGCAATGAGTTTGAGCTTGCCCGGGTAGGTCGTGATGTCGCCGGCGGCGAAGATGCCCGGGACGCTCGTTTCCATACGGGAATCCACGATGATGGAGCCGTTATCGATCTCGAGACCCCATTCCGCGATAGGCCCGAGCGAGGAGACGAACCCGTAATTAACGATGACGGCATCGACGTCGAGCTGTTTGGTCTCTCCGGTCTTGACGTGCTGAAGCGCGATGCCGTCGATCCGGTCCGCGCCCTGCAGGGCGGTAAGCTCATAAGGCGTTAGCACATTGACGCTCGACTTCATCAGATTCTCGACGCTGTGCTCGTGCGCCCTGAATTTATCGCGGCGATGGACCAGCGTCACGCTTGCCGCGATCGGCTCGAGCATGAGCGACCAGTCGACCGCGGAATCGCCGCCGCCGCTGACGACGACATGCTTGTCTCGGAATTGGCTGAGGTCGCTTATGAAATAGTGCAGATTGCTTTTCTCGAACGGAGCCGCTTCTTTCAGCTCGAGCCGACGGGGTTCGAACGCGCCGACGCCGGCGGTAATGATGACGGCTTTGGCGTAATGCGTGGCTTTATCGGTCACGATGGCAAAGTCGCGCTCGTCCCGTTTCACGACCTCGAGCACCTTTTCTTCCAGATGAATGCCGGGCTTGAAATGGTCCATCTGCTGCTTTAATTGCTCGACGAGCTCGCCCGCCGTTATTTTAGGGAATCCGGCAACGTCGTAGATATGCTTCTCCGGATAAAGCGCCGCGAGCTGCCCGCCTAATTGGGGCATGCTTTCGATGATTTTGACGGATGCCTGGCGCATGCCGCCGTAAAAGGCGGCGAACATTCCGGCCGGCCCGCCGCCGATAATCGCGATATCGACTTGAGGGGATGAAGTTGAGCTTGACACAGTTGACACCTCCAGGATTTTGAAAATCGCTAGCCATAAGAAGCCGTTCTTTCAGTACATTATATATGGTCGACAAGCCGCTTTGAAAGAAGGAAATTGGATGTTGTTCTAAAGATTTTCGTATATTTTACCCTTGAACTTTGCGGGAAAAGTTTGTATCATGTGTGGTATTAGCAATCGGTTTGTCGAAAGAAGACTGGGAAATTTCATCATAAATGAAGACTTGGAATCACACACTACAGGCAAGAAATTATATCTCATTGTCTGTTTTTGCGTGTTTGTGTAAATTTTCACATGTTATTCACATGTTAATGTAGAGAAAAGAAAAGACTTTACGAATGGATGGGATTCTGCGATGAGCAACATACCGAAAATTGTTATCTTGGGTGCCGGTTACGGCGGCATCCTGACAGCGCTTCGGCTACAGAAAGAATTAAATTATAATGAAGCCGACGTAACGCTTGTCAACAAGCACGACTACCACTACTTTACGACTCATCTGCATATGCCAGCCGCAGGTACGGACAAGACAGAAAATGCGCGCGTCAGCATTTCCAAGCTTATCGATGAGTTCAAGATCGATTTCGTAAAGTCGACGGTCGTGCAAATCCGGACGCAGGACAAGAAAGTCATTCTTGAGGACGGCACGCTCTCCTACGATTACCTCGTAATCGGCTTGGGCGGCGAGCCTGAAACGTTCGGCATTCCAGGTATGCTTGAATACGCGATGAACATCCGCAGCATCAACTCGGTCCGCTTGATCCGCGAACATATCGAATATCAGTTCGCCCGCTACAAGCGCGAGCCGCACCGCACGGATTACCTGACCTTCGTGGTAGGCGGCGCCGGCTTCACGGGAATCGAATTCGTCGGCGAGCTGGCTGACCGCATTCCCGAGCTTTGCAAGCAGAACGACGTGGACCCGTCTCTCGTCAAAATCTATAACGTCGAAGCGGCGCCGTCGGCGCTTCCGGGCTTTGACCCCGAGCTTGTCGAGTACGCGATGGACGTGCTTACGAAGAAAGGCGTTACGTTCCGGATCGGAACGGCGATCAAAGAATGCACGCCGGACGGCGTCGTCGTCGGCGACAACGAAGAAATCCGTTCGGCTACGGTGGTCTGGGCCGCCGGCGTTCGCGGCAATCGCCTGATCGAAGAAGCCGGAATCGAAACGATGCGCGGCCGCGTGAAAGTCGACGAATTCCTGCGGGTTCCCGGTCACGAGAACATTTACGTGGTCGGCGACAACTCCCTGATGTTCAATCCGGAGGGCCGTCCATATCCGCCGACCGCTCAGATCGCCATGCAGCAGGGCGTCGTGTGCGCGCATAACTTGGTTGCTTCCATCCGCAATCAACCGCAGAAGAAGTTCGAGTTCAAGAACAAAGGCACGGTAGCCTCGCTCGGCAAGGGCGAAGCGGTCGGCCTGGCCTTCGGCAAAAAATACAAAGGCCGAATGGCCGCTTGGCTCAAAAAAGCGATCGATATCCGGTACCTGTATATCATCGGCGGCATTCCGCTCGTGCTTCGCAAAGGCAAGTTCCTGTAATGCGCCACTGCAGCGTGCAAGTCCGCGGACTGCTGACGCGAGAGGAGCTGGACCGGTACAACGCGCTCATGGAAGTGGGTTCCTTCCTGGAGTCGCAGACCCGGTACGACCTGTCGTATACGGTCCAGAAGGAAGTCGATATCCTTATCCTGCCCGCGATCGAGCGGCTGAAAGAAAAAGGCAGGGAGCGCGACCGCCAGACGGAAGCGTATCTGGAAGCAAAGCGCCTGCTGGAAGAAGACGACGATGATTAATACGATAAAGCGGATGGAAGCCCGAAGGCGTTCCATCCGCTTTTTTGCATTCCGATTAAAGGCTGAACAGTTCGGCCAGCTTCTCTTCCGTCAGACGGTTGCCGACGTAGAAGTCTCCGAAATCGCCGAATCGCGCGCTGACTTCGTCGAAGCGCATTTCGTAGACCAGCTTCTTGAATTGCAGCGCGTCGTCCGCGAAGAGCGTGACGCCCCATTCCCAGTTGTCGAAGCCGACGGATCCCGTAATGATCTGCTTGACCTTGCCCGCGTAAGTGCGTCCGATCATGCCGTGGCTGCGCATCATCGTCTTGCGCTCGTCCATCGACAGCATGTACCAGTTGTCGCTGCCGGAGCGGCGTTTGTTCATCGGGTAGAAGCAGATGTGATTCCATTTCGGCAGAATCGGCTTCAAGCGCGCGAGGATTTCCGGATTCTGCATCGGATCCGCGCCCGGCTGCGCCATGTAGTTGCTCAGCTCGACCACGCTCACGTACGAATGGGCCGGAATCGTGAATTGGGCGAACGCGGACTTGTTGAACGCCGTCTCGAGGGCATTCAGCTCGTCGAGCGTCTCGCGCAGATGCATCATGACGAAATCGGCTTTCTGGCCGACGATGGAATAGAAAGCGGTGCTGCCCTGCTTGTTATCTTCAACGGACTGCCATTCTTTCAGGAACGAATGGAGGTCATCGAGCGCCATATTGCGTTCTGCTTCTTCTGCCGCCGTCCATGCCATCCAGTCGATGGTACGAAAATCGTGCAGCGCGTACCAGCCTTCCAGCGTTTGTGCTGCTTCACTCATGGTCATCTCTCCTTATCTTATGCGACGATTGTCCGCATTTTATGTCGCTTACATTGTATCGTAACGGTGCGAAGGAGAGCAAATGACGGACTTGTGACAACATCGCATTACAAATTGACTTCCTTTCGGCCATCTAATACACTATTTGTAGCGAAAGGGGAAGAGATTTCCGTATGAATTCAGACGTCACTATTTTGCAGCTCATTATTGCGACGGTGTTGTTTTTCGTCATGATGTTCGGAATCGGGTTCATTTTGAACATGCTGCTCAAAACGACCTTTTTTCCGATTTACTTATTCATTATCGTGCTGGTCCCGGTATTCATCTGGCAGACATGGGACAACTCGAAGACGTTCTCCGGCAATTTCACGTCCTTTACGTTCGTGGATATTTTGCCCGGCATCGGCGCGCTGATCGGCGCGTACATCAGCGGGACGACGATTCGGCTTCTGCGGCGCGGCGGATACAAAATGTTCTAAGATGGCGGAACGGATTCCGACACGACAGCGCGGGACGCCCGGTTCGAACGGCTTAACGCGGCAAATTCATGCCGCCCGGTTAGGCTATTGGCGCAAGGCGGCCGACAAGATGCGCGGTGGCCTTTTTTCGTCCGGGTCTGTCATTGTCGCTAACGGCCTATCGGAGGCGATAGAGTTGCGTAGTGACGTCTCGCGGATCCGCAAGCATGCCCCAATAGACGCGATAGAGCCGTTTGCGACGCTTTTTTCGTCATGTCCTGCAATAGCCAAGTATGCGCATCCGGCGCCGCTTGACGCGCTCGGAGGCGGGAGATGCGCGTGCGGAAGTCCGGCTTTTCTCGGCGTTTCAGGGAATCGGAAATGCGTTGAGCACGGCTTAGATAGAGGGGAAATTCCTTCGAGAGGGGGAATTTTCTTTTTTTTGCGTCCTGAAAAGCGCGCCTCTTTTATGTTAAACTAGTAACAAGAATACAAGGCGGATGGAGTCGAGAACGAGATGCGGATCGGCAGCTTGCACCAATTTACTGAGCATCACCGCTACTACGCCTTTCGCGATTTTTCGCTTAGCGCCGTGGATCGCAAAATGCTCGGCCTCATTTATCAATCCATGATCGGCGCCTTTGCGGCCGGTCTCTATCATTTGCTGTACCAACAGGTGGCGGACGACCGCGTCGGCTATTCGGAACTGGAGCCGCAGCGCAAGCTCCTGCTCGGGCTCGGCCTCGAGATGAACGAACGCGGCCGGCAGGAGCTGGTGAACCAAGCGTCGCGGCTGGAGGCGGTGGGCCTGCTTCAGGTGACGCGTCTGGGCGTGCCGGACAATGACGATGTCGCGTACGAATACGAGGTAATCAAACCGCTATCGCCGGATGAATTTTTCGGCAGCCCGCATCTGGCGCTGCTGCTCCGGGACAAGGTGGGCAAGCACTCGGTGATCGCTTTGCGGGAATCGTTCTACGCGAAGGAAGCGGACGAGCTGGCGGGCGCGCAGCTGGCGCGGGAAAATATCTCGGTGCCGTTCTACGAGCTGTTCCGCCTGAACACGCAGGGCTTCGATCCCGAGCTCGAGCAAGCGCTGACGGAGGTCGCGCCGGCAAGGCAGCCTACGCCGAAGCCGGCGCAGACGGAGACCGCGGGCATTCAATACGGGGAAATCATCATGCGGTTCCCCCGCAATTCCGGCAACCGGGCTTTCGTCGAACGGCTGCGAGGCAATGACGAAGCAATCGCGCAGCTGAATTATGTCGCGTATAAATACAGTTTGACCGTCGTGGATCTATGCCGGTTGCTCGACGAGGACGATGTGTTTTCGGGTGGCGGCGAGCTGCTGATAGACGAGCTGCAGCTGCGCGGTAACCAACTGTACCGCCAGGACCGCAAGCGTAAAGACGAGCGCCAGCGGATCTACGGACGGATGGAAGCCGTCAAGGCCGAGAACGGCCGGAACGACGGCGGCATCGACGATATGCCGGAAGAAGTGGCCGTACAGGCCGAATTTTATATGGAAGTGCCCGCGCAGCTGGTCGGTCGCTGCGACATCCATCAGTACAATATGTTGATGCGCAACGAGCCGCATACCCGGTTCATTGCGCGTTTCTTTCCCGGTGCGGTGCCCGAATGGCTCATTCGGGTATTCGAAGTCATCGACCATAATTATCGGCTGCAGGGCGCCGTTATTAACGTGCTGATTCATTACGTGCTCGGGTTGAACGATTCGCAGCGCGTCACGAAGACGTATATCGACGCCGTGGCGTCCAACATGCTCGTGAAAGGTATCGATTCCTTCGAGCGGGCCGTCGGCTACGTTAGGGAGCAAGTGAAGCTGGAAGAGGACAAGGAGCGCCGACGAGACAGCGGCGGCGCGGCGTCTGCTGCGCCTAGAAGGAACGGAGGCGCGGGCGCTTCGGCAGCGAAGGGCAGGCGCAAGCCGCTCATTCCGATCATGCCGGAGGCGCAAAGCGGAGCGCCGCTCACGGCGGAGGAAATGGAAGAAATTCGCCGCATGGCGCGGAAGCTGGACGGAAAATCGACGTAAAAACGAGGTGAAGCAACGATGGCGATGGAGTCGCTGGGTGACCTGCTGAAGGCGATGCCGGGCGGCAGGAACATGAAGCAGCAGGCGGACAAGCTGATGGCCGATCTGCTGGAGGAGCCGCTCGTAGGGATGCTTCGCAACAAATACCCGGAGCTTGACGACGGGACGATCAAGTTGAACCTGAACCGGATCTACCAATGCACCAAGGAATACCGAAACTGCACGAATTGCACGGGGCTCGACCAATGCCCCAATGATTTCGAAGGCCATTATACGGAGCTGAGCTGCGAAACGATCGGCGGGGTCGTGCAGCTGAACGATCGCAAGGTCGCCTGCAAGAAGCTGATCGCGAGGCAAAGCGAGAACCGCATCCGCAGCCGTATCCGCAGCTTCTATATCGATGACCGTGCGTTGTTGCAAGGCTATTCCGCGGACGAGATCGTATCGAAGGATATTGAACGCATGAAGGCGGTCGGTCAAATCATCGGTTACATCAATCGGACCAAGGAAGAAGGCCTGCAGTCGGAAGGGCTTTATCTGACGGGTTCTTTCGGAACGGGAAAGACGTTTCTGATGTGCTATATGCTGCACGAGCTGGCTAAGGCCGGATTTACGGGCGCAATCGTGTATATGCCGGAATTCGTCGAGGACATGAAGTCGCTGATGTTCGAGCAGGGGAAGCTGAAGGAAACGGTGGACATGCTGAAAGAAACGGATCTGTTGATCTTCGACGATATCGGCGCGGAGAACCTGAACCCTTGGGTGCGCGACCATGTGCTAGGGTCTATCTTGAATTACCGGATGAACCGCAAGCCGACCTTCTATACGTCGAACTACGGCTTGGACGACATCGAGCAGCATTTCAGCTTCACGAACAAGGACGGCGACGATCTGCATAAAGGCCAGCGGCTGATGGATCGCGTTCGGCCTTACGTGCAGCTGGTGCATGTGACGGGCCAAAATAAGCGCGGACGCTAGACATGTGGATATTGCAAGAAAGTAGAAAAGAAGAGCCTGCCGTTCGAAAGAACGGCGGGCTCTTCTTTATGGTCCGAACTCATTAAGGTTCGCGCGCATTATGCGCCGAACAACAGGTTGTACAGCACCTTGGCCGCTTCGGCGCGAATGGCTTTATCGCGCGGCGCGAAACGGTTGTCGCTGCCGGTCATCAGTCCGGCATGGATTGCGGTTTGCACGGCTTCCTTTGCCCAGCTGCTGACCGCTTTGGCGTCCTTGAACGAACCAAGGTCGGCCGCGGTGCCGACGGATCCGGCTCCGCCGCGTTTCGCGTAGACGTTGACGATCATGATCGCCATTTCTTCCCGCGTGATGGCTTTGTTCGGCTCGAACTTGCCGTTGCCCGTACCGGACGCGATGCCGTTCTCATAGGCGGCGGCCGTCGTCTCGGCGAACCAGCTTCCGGCCGGAATGTCGTTAAACGGCGCCGCGGCGGTAGCCTTCAAGCCCAGAGCCCGCACCAGCATCGTGACGAACTCGGCACGGGTGATGTTGGCCTTCGGGCCGAATCGATCATCGGATACCCCTTCGACGATATGCTTGGCCGTCAGCTCCCGGATGACGCTCGCTGCCCAATAGGAAGAGGGAACGTCCGTGTACGTTTTGGAGTAGGCGAATACGCCGTATTTGCTGAAATGAGCGATATCGGCAGCGACGGCGCCATCCATGATCGTGCCGCCGACGTATTCGATCGTGCCGCTATCCGAGACGTAGTAGATTCCCGCAAGACGGGCATCCGCGCCGGGCGACAGCTTCAGCTGCAGTTGCACCGGTTTGGCGAAAGCGTCGAGCTTTTTCGACGAGCCGTCTTTCAATACGACGCTCAGCGAGATTTCGTAGACTTGGCCTTGCGGCGTCAATCCTTCGCCGGCGGCGCCGGATATCGCGGAAGCCGTCTCGGCGGGGCTCAGCGCGCGCACGTTCAGCGCGATGCTGGCGTCGGCGTCGGTGCCGCTCAGATCGGCCAAGGCTTTCAGCACTTCCTTCGGAAGCGTAATCGCGCCTCCCGGAAGCACGATTCGCAGACCGTTGTCGCCGATCGATTTTCCGACTGCGGCCGGGATCAAGATTTGCATATTGGGCGCCGTCGATTTGCTTGCGTCCACCGTCGCGAAGCCGTTCGCCGGCGAGGAAACGTCGGCGAGCTCGAACTTGACTTGAACGACCGCCGGATCCGTCGGAGTGACCGGGTTGCCAGGGTTGACCGGAGGCGGATAATAGGTGCCGCCGGTTACGGTGAATGTCCGATTGGCGACGTCGGTGCCTTGTCCGGCGACGATCTGATACGTTCCGGTCGATGCGGACGAAGGCAGCGTGAACGAGTCCGTGAATTGGCCGCCGCTTGCTTTGACGGTATCGAAGAACAGGATCGTCCCGTCCGGATGAATGACTTTAATAATGACTTCGGAGGCGTTCGTCGTGCCGCTGATCGTGACCGTGCCGCCGGCTTGGACATCGGCAACGGCGTTAATGGCCGTGCCGGGCTCGGCCGTTATCGCAGCTTCGGCGGCATAGGCGGCGGACGGAATCGCGGCAGGAGCCGCAAGCGCCATGGCCAGCGCCGCAAGAAGGACAGCTTTTCTCTTCAACGATGATGCTCCTTTCGATTGGGCGACCCGGATCTCGGGATGGGGATGAGATCCGGGTCCGCCTTTCGGCATGGGATTAAGGGGTTTGCGTAGTGATGTTCGTGATGCGGCCTTTCACGCTGGCCGTGATCGTACCGTGATTGAACGTTTTCAGCACGTATTGGTAAAAAGCTTCGATATCCGTGCTTCCGGCCGTCGGGTTGAGCCCTTGCGTCAGTATCGTGTAGTTGTCGCCGCCTGCGGCCATGAAGTTATTGACGACCGCCGTGTACGACTCCGTATCGACGATCGGCGTGCCGTCTTCCTTCGTCAAGGAAACGACCCGTTCCGCGATCGGCTTGCTGAAATCGGCCGTGTACTTCAAGCCGGAGATTTGCAGCGTCTTGGTGTCGGATGCGGAAGCACCCCATTGCTGCTGCAGCAGCGTTTTGATTTGCGCGCCGGTCAGCGTCATTTTCACGAGCTGATTGCCGAACGGCTGGATGCGGAACAGATCGGAATAGACGATGCTGCCCTTCGGCAGATCGGCGCGGATGCCGCCCGGATTCATGAACGAGAAGTCGGATTGCATGGCGTCCTTCATCGCGTCGGCGATCAGGCTGCCGAGCGCGTTTTCTTGGGTAAAAGCGGTCGCTTTCGAGATGATGTCGTCGGTCGTGCCGACCGGCTCAAGCAGCTCGGGATGGCGGTCCAGGGAAGCTTGGACGATTTCGGCCACTTTCGCATTCGGTGTAACGCGTGCCTGCTTCACGTCGACGATATTTGCTGTTTTGTTCACGATGTCGTGCGTCGATGGATCGATTTCCAGATCGACGTCCGCGAACGCCGTTCCGTACGAGTAGGCTTGGAATATCAGCTTGTTGTCCACCATTCCGTTCACCTTGGCATGATTGTCGCCGGCGAAGATAACATCGACTTCGTCATCCACCGCATTGGCCAGATCGGCGGCTTCGCCCGTAATCGTATCGCCGCTTTGCGATGCGGGATCATGTGCCAGCACGACGATCGCTTTAACGCCTTTCTCTTTCAATTCCGCTACCGCCGCGTTCACGACGGGCGCTTGATCCACGATATTGACCGGCTCCAGCGCCGCTGGCGAGACTTTGCTTGGCGTCAGCATCGTGACGACGCCGATGAAGCCGATCTTCTCGCCGCCGATTTCTTCGATAACGTATGGTGCGATAATGGGCTTACCCGTGTCTTTGTCGATGACGTTCGCGTTGACGTAATCCATCGTTGTCTGGTTGAAGGTCACGTTCGGATTGATCGGATCCTTGCCGCCGTTCAGCTGGGCCATCAGCGCCGGCACGCCTTGATCGAACTCGTGATTGCCGAGCGTGGCTACGTCGAAGCCGAGCATATCGAGCATATCGAGCGTCGGCTTGTCGCGATCCAGCGCCGAGACTGGCGAGCTGGCCCCGACCGCATCGCCGTTATGCACGAGCAGCGTGTTGGCGTTCATGCCTTCATAGTCCTTAAGATAGGTGGCCAAATATGCGGCTCCGCCTAAAATATTGCCTCCGGCGGCCGTCGAATAATCCAGTTGGCCGTGAAAGTCATTAATGCCGAGCAGCTGTACTTTAACATTGTCATTCGGCTGCGGCGTTTCTCCTTGCAAGTTGATTTTGAATAGGTTGAAGCCTTTGTCGTCCAACTTTTCCAGCGACGAAATTTTTGGACTGGCGTTCAGATATTCTTTCGCGGCCGGGGAGGACGTGAACGTCACGTTCACGTCGCCTTGCACTGGTGCAAGGGACCAATTGTTGTCCGCGGTCGGATTGATCGTCTTCTGATCCGCGATGTAGTCCATCAATACTTGGCGATTCTCATCGGCCGAGTCGAGAACTAGCGGGGCACCTTTAATCTCAGGGAAATTGCCGCCTCCGCCAACGCGGTAATTGTTGCTGACCACGACGAACTCCTGATTCGGGTCGATCGGCTTGCCGTCGTATTGCAGGTTGACGATTCGGTTGGATGCCAGATTGTTGAACGTACCATCCGTCTTGTATCTCGCTGGCTTCGTCACGTCGATCTGATAGGTAACGCCATCGATCACATCGAAATTGAATACCGAGAAGTTCGGATTAAGCAACGACTGCTCCGTCGTTTTGCCGGGATCGATCTGATTGAACATGCCGGCTGACATTTCAAGCCATTCTTTAACGGCCGAGCCTTTGATCTTGATTGCTTTTAGCGTGTTATCGTACAGGTACAGGTCGCTTGCGCTTTTGATCGCCAAGTCGCCTGTTTTGATGTCGGTGTATTCGGTCGGACCGTTGCGGCCAGCCTTGAACGGGGCGCCGACGGAGAGAACCGGAAGATCCTTGTCCGGAGAGTTCTTCGAGTCCAGCGTCTTCTCCACGAACCACTTCTGAGCTTGCGTGACGATTTGGATGGAAGGATCGTCCTGCACGAGCGCAAAATAACTGTAGATCGGTGCCGTCGTTTCGCCGATGGACTGATTGACGTAGGCTTTGGTCGCCGCATGCTCGTCCGCTATCGCGTCGACGACGGTTTGATCCGCTTCGACGAGCGATTTCTTGTTCGCCGTATCGTAAATGTATTTATTCGAGGATTGCGAGTTCGCGACTTGCCATTTTCCGTTCGTTTTGTTCAGCGTAAGGTCGATGATGCCGAGGTTCGCGCCGCCGAAGCCGGCCTGCACGGCCGCGACGCCGTTGATCGTGCCTTTCTCGTTGTCGACGCCCGGCAGCGGATTGCCCTGCGCGTCCTTGAAAAGGGTATCCAACGCGCTGACGCTCGGGGCAGGGAAGACCTTATGCGTATGCGAAAAGGTGATCGCATCGATACCGGGCACCTGGCTAAGCGGATAAACGGCGTCTTCGAAGCCTTTGCCTGCGACTGCCGAGCCGTTAAACCCGGAATGCGTCAGCGCGACGACGATGTCGGCGCCTTCCGCCCGCATTTGGGGAACGAATTTCTCGGCTGTCGCGACGATGTCCTTCGTAATTACCTTGCCGCTCAGATTGTCTTTGTCCCAATCCATGATTTGCGGCGTGACGAGACCGAGGAAGCCGACCTTAACGGTTTGTTCCTTGCCGTTCTCGTCCTTGAACGTCTTGTTCAAGATCATATAGGGGGTGTAATTATTAACGTCATTATTGGGATCCGCGTCGTGGTCGTCCTTGTAGATATTCGCGTTGACGTAAGGAAAACTGGCGTCATCTCTGGCTTCGTCCAAATAATCAAGGCCGTAATTGAATTCATGATTGCCGAAAGTCGCGATGTCGTAGCCCATCAGATTCATTGCTTTGTAGGCCGGGTGGACTTGTCCGTCCTTCAAGGGGTTTACTTTCGCCATGTAGGTGCCGAGCGGCGTACCTTGGAGCAGGTCGCCATTATCGACGAGCAGCGAGTTCGGTTGCTCTGCGCGTGCTTGTTTCACCAAAGCGGCGGTTTTGACCAAACCGACGGTATCGGCCGGCGCATCCTTGTAGTAATCATAGTTCATGAAGTTGGTGTGCACGTCCGTCGTTTCCATGATGCGGAGCTTCAGGGTCGTGCCGTCGATCGTAATGGGATCGGCGAGATTCGTGCCGACCTCTGTCAGCTTGCCGCTGTAGGAGTCCACGACGAACACTTTGACCGAAAGTCCGCTCCCGGTCGTATTGAAATGAGCAGTCAGGGTTTCGCTGCCCGCGATATCTTTGGTCACGGCGGCGATGCCAGCCGGCGTCGTTCCATTGAATAGCTCGAAAATGACGGTTTCTTCTCCAGCATGTCCTACGGAAGTAGGCGTAACGACTACGCTTGCTTTCACCCCGCCGTCCATCTCGATCGAAGGATTTTGAATGACGAAAGCGCGGTTATTATCAACGGGTACTGGCACATCTGCATCTATTGCGGTGATGGAGCCGACTTCAAGCGAAGACTGGGCATGTACCGGAACGGCGACATAAGACGAGGTCAAGAAACCTGCGAGAAGCGACGCGGCCAATGCCGTCCGCGACATTTTCTTGCGAAAAGAAACCATTTTCTAGCAATTCCACCTTTCATTTGGTATAGGGGTATTATAACAATCGAATTGTGATGGCAGGTTTAAAGAAATATTAAATATTCGAAAAGTCTGTAAATCTAAATATGGAAATAATTATCGCAAAATGTCGAATAAAATAAAAGGACCGCAAGCCGGATGGCGCTGCGGTCCTAGTTAAAAATGGCCGATTAAGGCGTGTAAATCTTGTCGAAAACGCCGCCGTCATTGAAGAACTTAGCCTGTGCCTTATCCCAGCCGCCGAAGTTGCGGATGTTCGTCAATTCGAGACTTTTGAACTGCTTCGAATACTGGGCTGCGATGGCGAGATTCGTCGGACGATAGAAGTTTTGCGCGATGATTTTTTGCCCCTCGGTCGTGTAGAGGTAATCCAGATAAGCTTTCGCCACGTCGCGCGTGCCGTGCTTGTCTGCATTCTCGTTCACGACGGCAACCGGCGGTTCGGCCAGGATGCTGTAGGATGGCGTCACGATCTCGAAGTCTTTCGGATGCTCCTTGAGCGCGAGATAGGCTTCGTTCTCCCAGGCGAGCAGCACGTCTCCGATGCCGCGTTCCACGAACGTCGTCGTCGAACCGCGGGCGCCGGAATCCAGCACCGGCACGTTTTTGTACAGCGACTTGACGAAGCTGGTCGCCTTGGCTTCGCTATGATCGTTGTGTTTCAGCGCGTACGCCCAAGCCGCAAGGAAGTTCCAGCGCGCGCCACCGCTTGTTTTCGGGTTCGGCGTAATGACGGAGACGTTTTTCTTGACGAGATCGCTCCAGTCGTTGATTTTCTTCGGATTGCCCTTGCGGACCAGGAACACGATGGTCGAGGTATAGGGCGAGCTGTTCTTCGCGAAGCGGCTTTGCCAGCCGGCATTGATCAGCCCGGCGCGCTGGATCTCGTCGATGTCGTATGCGAGCGCCAATGTCACGACGTCCGCTTCCAAGCCGTCGATGACCGAACGGGCCTGAGCGCCCGATCCGCCGTGGGACTGCTTGATCGTGACTTTTTGTCCGGTTTTCGTTTTCCAATAGGAAGCGAATGCTTTGTCGAACTGCACGTAGAGCTCGCGCGTCGGATCATAAGACACGTTCAGCAGCGTGACGTCTTTCTTCGCGGGCTTCGGCGCCGCGGCGAAACTCGTGGAGGATAATGACAGGACCAGCGTGAAGGCGGCGAGGACGGTAAAAAATTTCTTCTTCATTAAACAACTCTCCCCAGATAGATATGTATCCGCCGGCGACAAGTGCGCGTATGCAAAAGAGGCCCCGATCGTCCGCAAGCAAAATCAGTGCTTTAGGCGGACGATTCGGGGCCTCCGGAGTACCGGTCGGCTCGATGGACCCATCATAAACCGATAATTCCCAGCTGTCAACTATGAATTACCATTTTTCGTATGCGACATGCTTCTTCTTACCTATCTTTTTCCTATAAGAAGAATTGATAGGCGTGATAATCTTTTTTGAAAAATGAATTGACAAGAAAGCTTATCCATTGCTATTATAACTCCATAAACCAACTAAACAGGTAGGATTAATATTGTTTTTGCCACCGGTCAACCCGGCGTAGGAACACATTAGTTATCTGTAAAACGAAGACAAGGGGTGCTTTGACATGTCCAACATGAAAAAGAGAAACGTTTTACCGTTAAAAACACTAATGATCGTTATCGCGTTTGCGTTCGCCTTGACCGGCTGCGGATGGGATTCGGGCCCGAACAACGCGGCGAATACATCCGGCAATGCCGACCAGTCCGGCAACGCCGGCAAGACGGATACGAATGCAGGCACGAACGGCAACGCAACCGAACCTGCGGCAGCCAATGACGGCGGAGCCAAGAAGCCGGTCGAACTGCTTAACGTATCCTATGATCCGACGCGCGAACTATATGAAGCCTACAACAAGCTGTTCTCCGATTATTGGAAGCAAGAGAAGGGCCAGGAGGTTACGATCAAGCAATCCCACGGCGGCTCCGGCGCGCAAGCCCGCGCGGTTATCGACGGTCTGAAAGCGGATGTCGTGACGCTCGCGCTTGGTTACGATATCGATTCGATTTCGGCAAAGGGACTTATTAATGCCGATTGGCAGCAAAAATTCGATAACAACAGTTCGCCATACACGTCGACAATCGTATTTCTCGTTCGCAAAGGCAACCCGAAGGGTATTAAGGATTGGAACGACCTCGTGAAGCCGGGCGTGCAGGTTATAACGCCGAATCCGAAAACGAGCGGCGGCGCGCGCTGGAACTATCTCGCCGCATGGGGTTACGCGCTGAAGCAGAATAACGGCGACGAAGCGAAAGCGCAGGAATTCGTCAAAGCGCTGTTCAAAAACGTGCCGGTGCTGGATACCGGGGCTCGCGGTTCGACGACGACCTTCGTCGAGAAAGGCATCGGCGACGTGCTGCTCGCCTGGGAGAACGAGGCGCTCTTGTCGGTGAAAGAGCTCGGACCGGACAAATTCGAAATCGTGTATCCTTCCCTGAGCATTTTGGCCGAACCCCCGGTAGCCGTCGTCGACAAGAACGTCGACAAGAACGGGACCCGCGAAGTAGCAGAAGCTTACCTCGATTATCTCTATACGGAACCGGCGCAGCAGGTGATCGCGCAGAATTTCTACCGTCCGCAGCTCGCTTCGGTGGCGGAGCAGTACAAGGACCAATTCCCGGATATCCCGATGTTGAACATCAACGACGATTTCGGCGGTTGGGCGGAAGCGCAGAAGAAACATTTCAATGACGGCGGCGTGTTCGATCAAATCTATGCGCCGGGGTCATAAGCGATAACGAGGAGCTGACTCTACACATGACGAGTTCCGCACGGAAGAAAGCGAAGCCGCGCAGCGTGCTGCCGGGCTTCGGCCTATCGCTTGGCTTTACGGTTTTTTACTTAAGCATCATCGTCATTATTCCGCTCATCGGGATCTTCGTCAAAACTTCCGGGCTGACGCCGGGGCTGTTCTGGGATACCGTCACGAACGCGCGGGTGCTGGCCTCGTATAAGATCAGCTTCCTGACGTCGTTCTACGCGGCGCTCGTCAATCTCGTCTTCGGGCTGATCATCGCCTGGGTGCTGGTGCGTTACAAATTTCCGGGCAAGCGGCTGATCGACAGCCTGATCGACATGCCGTTCGCGCTTCCGACCGCCGTAGCGGGCATCGCCCTGACCGCCATCTACGCGCCGAACGGCTGGGTCGGCAAGCTGCTTGAACCGCTCGGCATCAAAGTCGCGTTCACGCCGCTCGGGATTACGCTCGCGCTGATCTTCATCGGACTGCCGTTCGTCGTCCGGACCGTGCAGCCGGTGCTGCAGGATTTGGACAACGAGGTGGAAGAAGCGGCGGTCATGCTGGGCGCGTTCCGCTGGAGAACGTTCCGCAGAGTCGTGCTGCCCGAGCTGATACCGCCGCTCCTGACGGGCTTCGCCCTCGCGTTCGCAAGGGGAATCGGCGAATACGGCTCCGTCGTCTTCATCTCCGGCAACATGCCGATGAAGACGGAGATCGCGCCGCTGCTTATCATGACGAAGCTCGAGCAGTTCGATTACCGGGGAGCGACGGCCATCGCCATGGTCATGCTGATCGTGTCGTTCCTGCTGCTGCTGCTCATCAACTACCTGCAATGGCGGAGCAATCGCCGCGTTGCGGCGGCATAGGAGGGGAACGTCATGGCTGGCGTGGTTACGACCCAATTGTCCGAGAAGACGGCGCGTCCGAAGCATATCAATGAATCGCTCGCCGTGCGCATTATCCTGATTTCCGTATCGCTGTTATTCCTGGGCTGCGTCGTCCTGCTGCCGCTGCTCTCGATCTTTATCGAAGCGTTCAAGAAAGGCGCGGAAGTGTACTTCGCGGCGATCCGGGACCCGGATGCCTTGTCGGCGCTGAAGCTGACGCTGCTGACGGCGCTGATCGCCGTCCCGCTGAATACCGTATTCGGCGTTGCGGCGGCTTGGGCGATCAGCAAGTTCCGCTTCCGGGGCAAAAACGTGCTCATTACGCTGATCGATCTGCCTTTCGCCGTATCGCCCGTCATCGCGGGCCTCGTGTTCATCTTGTTGTTCGGCGCGCAGGGCTTCCTCGGACCGTGGCTGGACAATCAGAATATTCAAATCATGTTCGCGCTGCCGGGCATCGTGCTGGCGACCACGTTCGTCACCTTCCCCTTCGTGGCCCGGGAGCTGATCCCGCTCATGCAGGCGCAGGGCGTGCAGGAAGAAGAGGCCGCCGCAAGCCTTGGCGCGAAGGGCTGGCAGATCTTCTGGCGCGTTACGCTGCCGAACATCAAGTGGGGCCTGCTGTACGGCGTCATTCTCTGCAACGCGAGGGCGATGGGCGAATTCGGCGCCGTATCCGTCGTATCCGGCCATATCCGCGGAGAGACGAACACGCTGCCGCTGCATATCGAGATCCTTTACAACGAGTATTCCTTCTCCGCATCGTTCGCCGTGGCATCGCTGCTGGTCATGTTGGCCGTCGTGACGCTGATCGTGAAGAGCTTCATCGAATGGAAAACCGCCAGGCAACTTCCGAAGGAGGAGAGCTGAGGATGCACATCGAGGTCAAGAACGTTAACAAGGCGTTCGGCACCCATCATGCCGTACGGGACTTGAGCTTCGCGATCGAGCGAGGCAAGCTGATCGGCCTGCTGGGACCGAGCGGCGGCGGCAAATCGACGCTGCTGCGCATTCTGGCGGGATTGGAGACGCCGGATTCCGGCGATATCTTCATCAACGGCCAGCGCGTCAACGACGTGAAGCCGCAGCTCCGCGGCATCGGGTTCGTCTTCCAGAATTACGCGTTGTTCAAGCATATGAACGTGTTCGACAACATCGCCTTCGGCTTAACGATCCGGAAGGCAAGCAAAGCGGAGATTAAGGAGCGCGTGAACGAGCTGCTCGACCTCACCGGCCTTCGGGGCTTCGAGCACAGGTATCCGCATCAGCTCTCCGGCGGTCAGCGGCAGCGGGTTGCATTTGCCAGGGCGCTGGCGCCGAAGCCGGAGCTGCTGCTGCTGGATGAGCCCTTCGCGGCGATCGACGCGAAGGTCCGCAAAGAGCTGCGCACCTGGCTGAAGAGCCTGATCGCAGAGCTCGGCATAACCTCGATCTTCGTCACGCATGACCAGGACGAAGCGGTCGAGGTGGCCGACGAAATGCTGATCGTGCAGCAAGGCAGATTGGAGCAGCAGGGCTCGCCGATTCACATTTACACGGATCCGCGGACGGCCTTCGTGGCCGGCTTCATCGGTCATTCCAGCGTAGTCGAGCAGCCTAACAGTCTGCGCGGGTTCGAGAACGCAGTAAGCCTGGCCGGAGCGAAGGCGATCATTCGTCCCGAATTCGTCGAGGTCGGACGACAGGAAGAAATCGCGTTCCCGTCCGCGGCGGAGAAGGGCAAGGTCCGGCATGTTTTCTTCCGCGGCGCGCATCTGGAGCTGGACGTGGAGATCGGGGCCAACCGGGTTTCCGCGCACCGCTCGTTGGATCAGGTACCGCTGCAGCCGGGCGAGGAAGTATCCGTGCTCATTCACCGGTTATACGTCATTTCGGACGAATCGGCGACCATGGTCGAAAATCCGCTCAAGGTCGATCCGCTTCCGGTGCATATCTGACTTGTCCTCGCCGACGTCGGAGCCGGGGCTATGGGCGGAATTGCAAAACAACCTAGGAGGGGTTTATGATGGCGAAGCCAATCGTGTTGGATCAAGAATGGTTAGAGCGCATTGCAACGCAGGTGAACGGGCTTGAATACGGTTCGGTTCTCATTACCGTTCATGACGGCCGCGTCGTCCAGATCGACAGAACCGAGCGCAAACGCTTCGAGACGAATGCCGCGAAGCAGTCCCAGCCGCAGGCGCAAAACGGCAACGACAAGCTAAAGGCAGTCAACGGCTAGCTCGAATGGCGGCCGCACACATAGAAAGCGCCCGTATGCCCGGCGAATAGCCGTGCATATGGACGCTTTTTCGCCGTGCATGAAGATCGAACGCAGGCTAAGCACGCTGTGAACATAATACAGCGCGGTTACGTTCATCGAATAGAGTACGCCGTCCTGTTACAGGTTAATCCTGCTCCATCGATTGGCGGACGTCGTTCGTTCGCGCGCCTTGCCGTTTATCCGCGCTTTTCTTGGCGCGCATCGTGACGGACTTCTCTTTGCGGGCTTGGCGCGCGAGCTCGCGGCCGGTCTTCTTGTAGCTGGCGTAGCGATGTTCGTCGAGCGTGCCGTCCCGGAGCGCATCCTTGACGGCGCATCCGAGCTCCGCTTCATGCTTGCAGTCGCGAAAGCGGCATGAAGCGGCGAGCGCTTCGATTTCGGCGAAAGCCTCCTGCCAGCCGGATTCCGATTCCCACAGCTGCAGCTCCCGCATGCCGGGCGTATCCATCATGATGAAACCGCCGGGAAGCGGGAACAACTCGCGATGCGTCGTCGTGTGGCGTCCCCGCGCGTCGTCCTCGCGAACGCCCTGCACCGTTTGACGGTTCTCGCCTGCCAACCAATTGAGCAGCGTCGATTTGCCGGCGCCGGACGAACCGGTGACGGCGATCGTGCGGCCCGGTTGGAGATAAGGCAGCAGCGCCTGCCTGCCTTGATCCTCGATGGCGCTTACCGCGTGCACCGGCACGCCGGGGGCAGCCGAGGCAACCTCGGCGATCCGGCTTTGCACGTCCTCGCACAGGTCCGCTTTCGTCAGCAGCACGATCGGCGCGGATCCGCTTTCCCAGGCGGCAACGAGGTAGCGTTCGATTTTGCGGACGTTATAGTCCCCGTTAAGCGCGTTGACGATGAACAAGATGTCGATGTTGGTGCCGATCACCTGTTCCTCCGGCACGCTGCCCGCCGCTCTGCGGATCATCGCGGTGCTGCGCGGAAGGACGCCGTGAATGACGGCGCGCCGCTCGCCGGGCAGCGGCTGCGCGACGACCCAGTCCCCGACGGCCGGGTAATCGCTGCGGGCAGCGGCTTGGAATTGGAATTTGCCGCTGACTTCCGCGGAGAATTCGCCTTCGTCGGCACAGATGCGGTATTGATTCGTGAACTGCGCGGTGACGCGGGCGGGCACGAGGCCGTTGCTCGGTTTGGGTGCAGCATCGAACAGATGCTGCCATTGCGAGCTCCACCCTAAAGCCCGGAGCATCGGGACGATTGCGGCGGTACTGCCGGCGTCTGCGGCGTTATGATTGTCTGCATCTCGGCATTCGCCGGGATTTGTTTGTAGTTCGGGTTGTTGCTCGAGATATGGACTTGCGGAATTGCTTGTTGGCTTGAATTTCAAATCGGATAACCCCTTTTTAAATGGAATTGGAATTGGTCTGGAAACGGGCGTGTGTTGTACGAACGACAAAAAGACCGCAGGAGAGAAGCTCCTGCGGTCTGCGAATGAAGGAAAGGCTGCCGACAAGACGGCAGCGACATCCTCCGAACGACAGAAAAGCCGCAGGAAACCGGAGCATCCGGTTCCCTGCGGCTAGCATAAGAACGACGACAATAACGCCGCTCTTTCTATGATCCGACCGAGACCGATGCGTATGCGATTTCCGTTATCGAAACAATCGAAGTAAAAGTCACCATGCGACATCAGCCTCCTCAAGTAGTTGTTGTTGCCATTTTATGCCGAACCGGACCGTTTGTCAACGGCTGGCTTCCAAATAATGAAAATGACCCTGCTCCGGCTGGCTGCCGAAACAAGGCCAATGATTACGATATCGCGAATTTAATGATCACCGCAACGGCGAAAATAACGAACATGATCCCGAAGAAACCGCCGAAGCCCATTGCGACGTCGAACAAATCATCGCGAGGCTCCTCGTTTAAATGCTCGCGTGGATCTCTTACATTTTCCATGTATTCATTTTCCTCCTCTGGGGCGACATTGCTCCCCATAGTATACCCAACTTTCAGAATAATTGTAAAGGCGCAGAACGTGACAAAATTGAGGACGATTTCAGCGTGCGAGCGAATCGTCCGCCAACTTCTGCCGCCGCAAAACGAACGTATGTGTGGTACAATAAGAGTCAACGAAAGTCCGGGAGGAGGACGAGAATGGGGGAACACCAAGCAAACGAGACGGCCGCCGACAGGCGTCTCGCGGAAGAACGGATTCGCAGCAAGCTTGCGCTGCTGCCGGATCAGCCGGGCTGTTATCTAATGAAGGACGCCGGCGGAACCATCATCTATGTCGGCAAAGCGAAGGTGCTCAAGAATCGCGTGCGGTCGTATTTCAACGGCAGCCATAACGGCAAGACGCTGCGGCTCGTGTCGCTGATCCGCGATTTCGAATATATCGTCACGTCCAGCAACATGGAGGCGCTCATCCTGGAGTGCAACCTGATCAAGCAGTACCATCCGAGATATAACGTGCTGCTGAAGGACGACAAGTCGTTTCCGTATATCAAGATCACGAGCGAGGCGCATCCGAAGCTCGAGGTGACGCGGCGCATCGTGAAGGACAAAGGCAAATATTTCGGTCCTTA
Organism: Paenibacillus sp. J22P277; assembly: GCF_059383675.1. Taxonomy (NCBI): domain Bacteria; kingdom Bacillati; phylum Bacillota; class Bacilli; order Caryophanales; family Paenibacillaceae; genus Paenibacillus; species Paenibacillus sp. J22P277. Next base: position 179,970 of record NZ_JBXENS010000004.1, on the reverse strand, counting down.
TCCGAACGCGTTCGCCGCCCAGCAGACCAAGAAGCTGCTCGACCGGCTGTATCCGCTGCGCAAATGCGGAACGCTGCCGGACAAAGTATGCTTGTATTACCACATGGGCCAATGCGTGGCGCCGTGCGAATTCGACATCGCGCCGGGCACCTACGAGGCGATGGTGCAGGAGATCACGCGCTTCCTAGGCGGCGGCCACGACGAAGTGAAGAAGGCGCTGCAGTCCAAGATGGAGGCGGCCGCCGAGCAGATGGAGTTCGAGCGTGCGAAGGAATTCCGCGATCAGATCATCGCGATCGACGCCGTCATGGAGAAGCAGAAGATTACGATGAACGACGCGATGGACCGCGACGTGTTCGGATTCTCGGTCGATAAAGGCTGGATGTGCGTGCAGATCATGTACATGCGGCAGGGCAAGCTAATCGAACGCCGCGCGACGATGTTTCCGTATTACGGCAATGCTTACGATGATTTCATGACGTTCGTGACGCAGTATTACTCGGAGAATCCGGCGCTGCCGAAGGAAGTTTTCCTGCCGGCGGCGCTGCAGGCGGGCGAATCGGGACTGGAGTCGGAAAGCGACGCCGACGCCGTGGCAGCGTCCGCCCAGCAGCCGGTCCAGATGGCCGCGGAGTCGCGGGAATCCTACATGGACGGCGACGCGGCGCTTGCGTCCGCGCTGGAGGATGATGCGGGGGATGCCGACAGCCCGGCTGCCGGCTCGCCGGAGGAAGAGCTGCGGAATTCTTTGCAGAAATGGCTGAAAGTGAAAGTATTCATTCCGCAGCGCGGGCGCAAGAAAGACGTAGTCGCAATGGCCGTGCATAACGCCAAGATGACGCTGGAGGAGAAATTCAAGCTGATCGAACGGGACGAAGACCGAACGTTCAAAGCGGCCGAAGGATTGGCCGAAGCGATCGGAATGGCGCAGGTCAGCCGTATCGAAGCGTTCGATAACTCCAACATCCAAGGCACGGATCCCGTATCGGCGATGGTCGTTTTCACGGACGGCAAGCCGGATAAGAAGGAATACCGCAAGTACAAAATCAAGACCGTCAAAGGCCCGGACGATTACGAGACGATGCGGGAAGTGATCCGCCGACGCTATGAACGCGTGCTGAAGGAAGGCCTGCAAATGCCCGATCTCATCATCGTGGACGGCGGGCGGGGACAGATCTCCGCCGCGCTGGACGTGCTGGAGAACGAGCTCGGCTTGCTGGTGCCGGTATGCGGCCTCGTCAAGGACGCCAAGCATAAGACGGCGCAACTCATGACGGGCGATCCGCCCGAGGTTGTGCCGCTTGCCCGCGACAGCCAGGCGTTCTACCTGCTGCAGCGGATCCAGGACGAGGTGCATCGCTTCGCCATCACCTTTCACCGCGAGCAGCGGGGCAAGTCGATGGTGGCGTCTCGCCTGGACGCGATTCCCGGCATCGGCGAGAAGCGCCGGAAGGCGCTGCTGAAGCATTTCGGCTCGATCAAAAAAATAAAAGAGGCCGGAATCGAAGATTTCCGGCCGCTGTCCATCGGCGAGAAGCTCGCCGCGCAAATTATCGAAGCATTGAGGGAGGAGCCGTCATAGACGGTCTCGGCCCTCTTTTTTTGTCCCATATCCGGAAGAGCCAGGCAATCGGAATCGGCAGGACGATGTAGACGATGCCGACCAGCACGTCGCCGACGTCGCCCATGAACATCAGCGAGATAGCCATCATCGTGCTGTCGAACACCGCATGCGCGAACAGCACGGTAATGAAGCCGAAACGCAGGAACATGAAGCTGAAGACAAGGCCGATGATCGTCAGCTCCAGCAGCCGCGTCGTCGACGGGAAGATCGGGTACGTGACATGGCCGAGCGCCCAGATGATCGTCGGAATCAGCGAAGCGACGAACGAGTTTTTGAACCAGCGCTTCATCAGTCCGATGCCAAACAAGCGGAACACGGCTTCTTCCGAGATGGCGGCGCACCAGGCCAGCAGCGGGAATGCCCATGGAATCGCCAGGTTATACGTCGATTGCGTCACGTCGGTCGTGGCCCAAGAACCGTACACCTTCATGAGGACGATAAAAATGATCGTTTGCAGCCCGAGAAGCGCGAACGCCGTCAAATAGCCGAGCCACATGCTGCGCCATACGTATTCGCCGTAACCCGACTGGCCGAAGCGCGGCCACAGGTTGCGTCCCATCGATTTCCACAGGCCGTCTCCGCCGACGAGCGAGAAGTACACGGCCAGCGCCATGACCACGGTAACGAGGCAAGTGACGATGACGGCCGCGGCGGCGAGCACGTTGCCGTCGGTCGATTCGCCGTAACCGGCCAGCAACCCGTCCTTCATATTGATATCGTTGACGAGATACATGCCGAGGAACAGCAGGGAAACCACGATTCCCCTCAGGAACGAGCTGTGCTTCCGGTACAGCGACGCATAGATGATGGCTAATATAAACAGGACGAACGAGAGGAACAAGCTTCCGATCGTCGATAAATAATTGGCAAGGCTCTTCTGCTTGTTCACGTAGTCGGAATAACTGTCCGGCACGACGTAATGCGGTTTGAACGAGGTGATCCTGAAGCTGCCGTCCGTCAGCTTCTCGCTGCGGATGTCGAGATGCAGCTTTGCCTGCCCGACGGCGGCAGTCGTTTGCTCGAAGACGATCCGGCCGGTATCCGGATACGTCCGGTAGACCGTGAGCTCCGACTTGTTATAGCCCTTGGAAGCGGCAAAGGACAGCGCGGTGTCGGTCAATGCTTTGCCCTCGGCTGGCAAGGCCTGCGATTCGTTCAGCCTGTTCCAGGCCACGACCGTGCCTTTCTGCATGTGGATATAGACGAATACGACGCTGCCGTCCGGCATGTCGGCGGTGACTTGAAAGGTGTCGGTCGGCAGCGTCTTGTCGTATTTGTCCTCGTAGCTGCGGGTCAGCTTGTTTTTCTCCAGGTAGCCGTAAAGCAGGCTGTCCGATTGATGGACGGCATGCACGCGCTCGGGCCGGCTCGCGAACTGCTTTTGCACGAAGGCCGCCGCCGTTTCCTCCGCCGCGCTTTTCTCGATGACCGGTTCGCTGTTGCTGGAGAAGAACGAGTCCGCCGTCGTGGGGATGATTTGAATAAGCAAGTAGATAATGAGTCCAATTCCGGCCAACCAACCGTACAATTTCCAATTCGGCTTTAGCTGCAACGAATCCATCCGGCACCTCGTTCGTTCAAATTCTTCGATCGCGATCGCATACTAGCTTACCTTAACATAACCCCGGCAAGATTATCCATGCCTTGAAGCGGTACCGCAAGCTGTCCCCGCGGTAGAAACGCTTGTCATAATCATATTCGCGGAATCGCGGCAATAACACGTCAATCGGACGCAACGGAGACGAAAAATGCCGTGCCTTCTTATCATCGGCCGCGCCGCGGGAATCATCCATGGTATTGGATACGAAAATTGGCAAACAATAAAGACAGGGCCTGCTCGGTCCTGTCTTTATACCGCTCTAAGGCTGCTTGTAATGGGAAGCCATTTCGTCGATCCACAGCCGAACCGCGGGACTCATGCTTTCGGAATGATCGAAGATGAGCGAGGTCGTGCGTTTCGACTCCTCGAGTTCCGGGATCGGCACGACCTGCAGGTCGTTGTCGGCCAGCATCTGCGGACGCAAATACGATTTGGGCAGGAGCGTCGCGGCGCGGCAGGTATGCAGCAGCCGGAGTATGGCCTCGAACGAGTCGATTTCCATGCGGACGTCGGGCAGCAGGCGGTATTTCTCGAACAGCTCGTCCGTGAGGATCCGGTACCACGTGCCCTTGGAGAACAGAATCATCGGCAGGCCGTTCAAATCGGTGATGACCGGCGCGTGTTTCTCCATTATAGAATGGTTGCGCGGCAGCACGAGCACGAGATGGTCGTCGAAGAGGGGCACGCAATTGAGCTGCGCATCGTCGATCCGGGAAGCGACGATGCCGAGATCGGCCTTATGCTCGCGGACGAGGGTGACGATTTCATGCGTTTTGCCGGTAATCGCCTTGATGTCGAGTTCCGGACTGTGCGCGGTCAGGGCCTGTATGAGATCGGGCAGCGACGTCTGCAGGGTCGTCAAACTCGCTCCGATCGTGAACGTGGTGCGTCCGGTATGCTTGTATTCCGCGAGCAGCTTGAGGAACCGCAGATGCTGCTGACCCGCTTCAACGGCATAATCGTACGTAAGCTGGCCGATGCGCGTCAGCTCGAGCCGCTTGCCGATCCGGCGGAAGAGCAGCGCGCCGAGCTCCTGCTCGAGCTTGGCGATTTTCCGCGAAAGCGCGGGCTGGGAGAGGTTCAGCGCGGCCGATGCTTTGTTCATGCTGGACTGTTCGACGACGACGGCAAACATGTTCAATTCTTCGAGCATAGGGGATGACCACCTTCGTTTAAGTTACATATGCAAATTGGTTATAACTTTTAATGAATAATAAGCAATTCCATTATAAGCGCAAAAGGAGTATCATGTGAAATGTGACCATTATGTGTAAATCTTTATTTAAGCTGGATGGATTTTCGCGCGTATCGATTTCCGTCCCGATTACAGGGAAGAAACCTTGTTGACGCCTTTTTGGGCGAGGGTTACAATGGAGAATGGTTTTGGCGAATAATGGCGAATGCAACCCCACAGTTTGGAAAGGAGAACGTTTACGTTATGAAAGGAAATTCGTATTTATCGCGCAAGATCCACTCCTTGCTCGGAGTTATCCCGCTCGGCCTGTTCCTTATCGAACACATGATAACGAACTATTCGGCCTACGAGAAGGGGGCGCAGGGGTTCAAGGATAGCGTCAAGTTTTTGAACGATCTGCCGCTGGTTTTCTTCCTGGAGCTTTTCGGCATCTGGCTGCCGCTGCTGTTTCACGGGGTATATGGCCTGTACGTGGCTTACCAGTCCAATCTCAATACCGGCCGATTCCAATACGGCCGCAACTGGGCGTTCATGCTGCAGCGGATTTCGGGCGTGATTACGTTCATCTTTATTTTCTGGCATCTGTACCAAACGCGATTCCAAGTCATGGTCGGCAACGTCACGCACGAGCAGCTTGGCGACCAGATGCATACGATTACGTCGAACGGCTTTTACTTCGTGCTTTACATCATCGGGGTTATCGCGGCGACGTTCCACTTCAGCAACGGCATGTGGGCATTCCTTGTCAGCTGGGGCATCACGATCGGCCCGCGCGCGCAGCGCATTTCTTCTTTCGTTTGGCTGGGCGTTTTCGTCATCGTGGCGGCCTTGTTCCTGCTGTCGCTCGTGTCGTTCCGCGGCGACGAATTCAAAGAGGCGGCTTCCGCTGCCCTGCAAATGACGAATCTCGTTTAAGTTCAAGACAAGGAGTGAAAAGGAATGGCTAAAAATAGAATTATTGTCGTTGGCGGCGGTCTCGCCGGCCTAATGGCTACGATAAAAGCCGCGGAGGCCGGCGTGCACGTCGACCTGTTCTCGGTCGTGCCGGTCAAGCGGTCGCACTCCGTCTGCGCGCAAGGCGGCATCAACGGCGCCGTGAATACGAAGGGCGAAGGCGACTCCACCTGGGAGCATTTCGACGATACGGTATACGGCGGCGACTTCCTGGCGAACCAACCGCCGGTCAAAGCGATGTGCGATGCAGCGCCGGGGATCATTCACTTGATGGACCGGATGGGCGTCATGTTCAGCCGTACGCCGGAAGGTTTGCTGGACTTCCGCCGTTTCGGCGGCACGCAGTATCACCGTACGGCATTTGCCGGCGCGACGACGGGACAGCAGCTGCTGTACGCGCTGGACGAGCAGGTTCGCCGCTGGGAAACGGCCGGGCTCGTGACGAAACGCGAGCACTGGGAGTTCATGGGCGCGATTCTGGACGACGACGGCATCTGCCGCGGCGTGTCCGCGCAAGACTTGCGCACGATGGAGATTCATACGTTCTCGGCTGACGCGACCATTCTCGCTTCCGGCGGCCCCGGCATTATTTTCGGGAAAACGACGAACTCCGTCATCAATACGGGGACGGCCGCGAGCGCGGTCTACCAGCAAGGCGTCTATTACGCCAACGGCGAATTCATTCAAATTCACCCCACCGCGATTCCGGGCGACGACAAGCTGCGCCTGATGTCCGAATCCGCGCGCGGCGAAGGCGGCCGGATCTGGACGTACAAAGACGGCAAGCCTTGGTACTTCCTCGAAGAGAAGTACCCGGCGTACGGCAACCTCGTGCCGCGCGACATCGCGACGCGCGAGATCTTCGCGGTCTGCGTCGACGAGAAGCTCGGCATCAACGGCGAGAACATGGTCTACCTTGACCTCTCCCACAAAGATCCGAAGGAGCTGGACGTGAAGCTCGGCGGCATCATCGAGATCTACGAGAAGTTCACGGGCGACGACCCGCGGAAGATTCCGATGAAGATTTTCCCGGCGGTTCACTATTCCATGGGCGGCATGTGGGTCGATTTCAATCAAATGACGAACATCCCGGGCTTGTTCGCATGCGGCGAATGCGAATACCAATATCACGGCGCGAACCGTCTCGGCGCGAACTCCCTGCTCTCCGCCATCTACGGCGGCATGATCACGGGACCGAAAGCCGTCGAATACATCAAGGGCCTGAAAAAATCGGCCGACGACATCTCCTCCTCGGTGTTCGACAGCGAGAAGAAACGTCAAACCGACAAGTACGAAAACATCTTGAAAATGGACGGTACCGAGAACGCCTACGTCCTGCACAAAGAGCTTGGCGAATTGATGACGAACAACATGACGGTCGTCCGGTTCAACAAGCGTCTGGAAGAAACGATCGCGACGATCAAGGATCTGAAGCAGCGCTACAAAAACATCAACATCAACGATACGGCGCGCTGGAACAATGCCGGCGTGGCGTTCACCCGCCAACTGTGGAACATGATGGAGCTGTCCGAAGCGATGACGCTGGGCGCCCTCATGCGCAACGAAAGCCGCGGCGCGCATTACAAACCGGAATTCCCGGAACGCAACGACGAGGAGTTCCTGAAGACGACCAAGGCCAAATGGACGGCCGAAGGCCCGCAAATCTCGTACGAGGAAGTCGACGTCTCGCTGATCACGCCGCGTAAACGCGACTACTCCAAAGACAAATCATAGGAAGGAGAATAACGATGGCGGAAACAGCAGTAGCAACTAAAACGGTTAAGCTGGTCATTACGCGTCAAGACGCTCCGGATTCCGCGCCGTATACGGAAGAATTCGAAGTTCCGTACCGCGCGAACATGAACGTAATCAGCGCCCTGATGGAAATTCAGCGTAACCCGAAGAAACGCGACGGGCAGAAAACGTCTCCGGTTTGTTGGGAATCCAACTGTCTGGAGGAGGTCTGCGGCGCTTGCTCCATGGTCATCAACGGCAAGCCGCGCCAAGCGTGCAGCTCGCTGATCGATCAATTGGAACAGCCGATTCGCTTGCAGCCGATGAGCACTTTCCCGATCGTGCGCGACTTGGTCATCAACCGCGAGCGCATGTTCAACGCCTTGAAGCGCGTCAAAGCCTGGATCCCGATCGACGGTACGTACGATCTCGGGCCCGGCCCGCGCATGGCGGAAACGAAGCGCCAATGGGCGTATGAGCTGTCGAAATGCATGACTTGCGGCGTCTGCCTGGAGTCGTGCCCGAACGTGAACGACCGCAACAGCTTCATCGGTCCGGCGGCGATCTCGCAAGTTCGCTTGTTCAATGCGCATCCGACGGGCGAAATGAACAAGGAAGAGCGTCTGGAAGCCTTGATGGAAGACGGCGGCATCGAAGGCTGCGGCAACTCGCAGAACTGCGTACGCTCATGCCCGAAAGGCATCCCGCTCACGACTTCGATCGCGGCGATCAACAAGGATACGACGAAGCATTTGTTCAAGAAATGGCTGGGCATGTAAGCTCACGTTTTGCGATGGGCGCTCTCGTGGTGCTCCGCACCAAAGTCGCGCCCATTCGCAAAACCTGCGCGGCAGGTTTTTAGATCTGAAGAAGCCGTTCCCGGGTACCTCGGGAACGGCTTCTTGTGTGCGGTCGCGTTGCTCCGCTTGTAGAGCGAGGGCTCCGGTTTTGCGATGGGCGCTCTCGTGGTGCTCCGCACCAAAATCGCGCCCATTCGCCAAACCTGCGCGGCAGGTTTTTAGATCTGAAGAAGCCGTTCCCGGGTACCTCGGGAACGGCTTCTTGTGTGCGGTCGCGTTGCTCCGCTTGTAGAGCGGGGGCTCCGGTTTTGCAATGGGCGCTCTCGTGGTGCTCCGCACCAAAGTCGCACCCATTCGCCAAACCTGCGCGGCAGGGTTTTAGATCTGAAGAAGCCGTTCCCGCGTAACTCGGGAACGGCTTCTTGTGTGCGGTCGCGTTGCTCCGCTTGTAGAGCGGGGGCTCCGGTTTTGCGATGGGCGCTCTCGTGGTGCTCCGCACCAAAATCGCGCCCATTCGCCAAACCTGCGCGGCAGGTTTTTTAGGGCGAATCTGAAGAAGCGGTTCCCGGGTATCTCGGGAACCGCTTCTTTTAGTAATCGAAAGGTCATTTAGAGCTAGGAAAGCCGCATGGTTTCGAAAATGCGCAATGGCTCCGAAAATGTGCCCTCTTCTCAAGAACGATCCCCTGGATTCATAATGAAGGGAGTAACGCATTAAAATCCTGGGGTGGTTCATGGCATGTCGATATTGAGCCTTGTTTTGCAGATTGTTTTGATGCTGGCTTTCCTCTTGGGCGGCAGCATGAACGTTGCGGGAGTCAAAGCGCAGATCGAAGCCTTTCGTCATTTGCGGCTGCCTCAGTGGTTCCGCGTCTTGACCGGTCTGTTTCAGTTGATCGGGGTTGCCGGTCTGGTGATAGGCTTCTGGAAGCCGGGGATCCTGGCATGGGTCGGAAGCTGGTTCGCCGTCATGATGCTAATCGCGGTAGTTGCGCATGTCCGGGTCAAGGATTCATTCGGCAAAGCGCTGCCCGCGCTCGTGCTCGCGATTATTGCGATCGTTCTTCTTGCCAACAATGCGGAAGGCTTCCGGCATCCGTTCTCGTAAGCAGCTCCTTCGACCTTGGTTGGATGAATGGACAGCAAAAAGCCTTCGCATCATACGCGAAGGCTTCTTTGCCGTAACAAGTTTTTGCTGTAATAACCATTGTCTACTTGACCGCGGATAATCGCGGGGACCGCTATGAAAGCAAAGCCGCGTCACGTTCGGCGGCTTAGCACCAGTGTTCGCCCCAATCTTGAATGGATCGGATAACGGGCTCCAGTCCTCGCCCTTTCTCGGTCAATTCGTATTCGATCCGGACGGGCATCTCCGGATAGACGCTCCGTTTGATGATGTCGGCATGTTCCAATTCCTTCATCCGGTCCGTAAGCATTTTGTCGCTCATTTCCGGAATCTGCTCTTTGATTTCCTTGAACCGTTTCGGTCCGCCCAACAGAACGCGTATAATCAAGCCGGTCCATTTTTTTCCGAGCATCTCGGTTGCGCATTCATATTTTGGGCACATTTTGGATAAATCCACGTTATCACCCCTCTTTGCTGCCTCTATTGTAACACAGGAGGTTTTGTAAAGGGAATGGATAATGGGCCTCCATCGAAGAAATACTTTTTATTTTTCGCCAACTATATTAAAGTAAGTACCTTGCTCGATCATCGATTTTGAAACTAGTGCTCATGAACTACGCGCGCTATGCCGAAATATTTTCTAGTACGCGGTGGAAGTCGGACTGCTATAATAGTGGGAAACAGTACGAGCTAAGGAAGCCGTTTATAGGACGGTATTGAGGTGCGCAATGACAGACAATTGGGGATTTTACGAACGTCGCGCAGGCAACGAGCAGATGCGGGTTCTTGTGAATATTGGGTATAAAGGCACGGCGCCGCTGGCGGATTATTCGGAGCTGCTGTCCGTGACCGTCAATCTGTATCCGGTTCGCGAGCGAAGCCGCAATAACAAGCAGGTTATCGTCCAGCTGGAAGAGCTGGAATCGAAGCTGGAACATTGGCTGAAACGCACTTCGGACGCGGTGTATATCGGACGCATCAACGCGGCGACGAGGCTGGAGTTCTACTATTATTTGGCCGGGGGGAAGCTGGGCGGGGAGACGCTCCGCGCGTGGTTGGACGAACAGTGGCCGCATCGGGCGCAGTCGTACATCAAGCCGGACCCGGATTGGGAATTTTACCGGTTCCTGCTGCCGGATTCGCTCGAAGAGCTGTTCGTCCACAACGCGCAGATGATCTACGCGCTGATCCATAAAGGCGACAAAATCGCGGAGCCGCGCAACGTCTATCATTGGCTGCTATTCCGCGCGGACGAGGACCGCATCTCGATGGAGGCGCAGTTGCAGGAGCAGGGGTACGTCATCGAGAAGGACAAGGAAAGCCAACCGGAGCAGGAGTACCCGTATCCGCTCGTCATCAGCAAGTACGAGGACGTTCGGCTGGATACGATCAACGCCCGCGTGCGCGAGCTGCACCGGCTGTTGGACGGCAGGGACGGCAGGTACGATGGCTGGGGTTCGGCGATGAGGCTGTCGGCCGCGAACCGGTTTCGCCGCTATATGAGACGCGGCAAGGATTCGGCGTATTCGACGTTGCGAAAGGTCTTCTCGCGGGGACAATCACAATCGAATCAGAATCAGCCCGGCAAACGTTAAGACGAAGGCCGACCACTGCAGCGCGTTTAGGCGTTCGCGGTATAAGACGATGGCTCCCGCGGCGACGACAAGGCTGTTCGCGGCAAAGATCGGTCCGGCGATACTGGCTTGTCCCGTTTGCAAGGCTACGGCATACAGCTGCAATCCGGCGTAAGAGAAGAGGCCGGCGATCAGTCCCCACTTCAATCCGACGGCGTTCGCTCGGCGGCTGCGACCGAGCGGTCCGGTATCCAGGCTGAATCTGCCTAACTTGCCAAGCGATCGGACCTGTGCCCGTTCCCGCGCCGCAACCCAGACGAATCCGGCCAAGGAGAGCAGGTATGCAACGAACAACACCGGCGTTCCGCCGAGCCCCAGTTCTTCGGTAACCTTCAGCCCTCCGTTGCGCAGCGCGAACAGCAGGATGCTAAGGCCGACGTACAGGTGCCACTTGGGCCGAATCGCCGTTTTCTTTCCGCCGAACTTGACCGTGATCAGCACGACCGCCATGAGCAGCAGCAGCACGCCCGCCAGCTCGAAGCCCGTCAACGCTTCGTCGTAGACGAAGGTGCCGAGCGCGATGACCAAGACGATGTTCATGTTCGTGAGCGGCGAGGTGAGGCTTGCCGGTCCGCACGCCAAGGCCTTCATGAACAAGGCGTTGCCAAGCGCCGATCCGGCGCCGATCAATAATCCCGCGATCCATATCCGCGGGTCGTTCAACGCGCCTCGGAGCGCATCTTCGACCAAGCCATGCACGCCGAAGCCGGCCGTGCCGGACAAATAAAGTCCCAGAAACAAATAGGCGGACGAACCGCCCTGCATCTGGGACACCTTCATCCACCAGCCCGCAAGACCGAAGAGCAAAGCGCTGCTGACGGCTGCCGCAAACCACATGAGGATTCACCTTTCTGCCGGGCGCGCGAAAATTTGTCATACAACTGCAATGTTCCTGTTATCGTCCCTTTACATTCGTGGGGTAAGATACTGACCAAGACCCCCTTTTGATTATATATGTGTTTGGACCTGCGGTGTGCAGGTCCACTTTTTTTTGTCCGGCCTTATAACGGGACGACGACAGGCTGCTTGTTCTTGTAGTACTGCCAATGTTTGAAGCCGATTTCCTTCAAGCGTTTCGCGACATTCTCCCAATCTTCGCCGACGCGTCTCGGCTTGTGCGCGTCGGAACCGAAGGTTACCGCAACGCCGTAGTGGCAAGCCCGCTCCAATATCGCATCCGACGGATACCAGCCGCCGACGTCCTTCGTGCCCCCGGACGTGTTGATCTCGATGGAGGCCTTGCTTTCGGCGATCAGGCGAAGCGCTTCATCGATGGCGTCGTCCGCAAGAATGTCCGAGAATGCCGGGTAATAGCCCTTCATGGCGTCGATATGACCGAGCACCTGGAACATGCCGCTCCGCGCGGATTCGCCGATCAACTTATAATAATGGCGTTTTTCTTCGATCTTGCTCTCCTCCGACAAGCCGTTCCAGCGGTTGCGGTTGAAGATGCTGACGCCGCGCGACTGATGCACGGAGCCGATGATGTAATCGAACGGATATTTGGCATAGGTGTCCCGATAGAGCGCCGCATGCTCGGGGAAAAAGTCCGATTCGACGCCGAGCAGGACGTCGATCCTGCCCTCGTACTTGGCTTTCAGCCGCAGCACTTCGTCGATGTAGTGCGCGAATTCGCTCTTGGCCATCGCGATGCCGGGATTCAGATGATCGCGGTCGCTCGCGAAGAAAGGGGAATGGTCGGATATGCCGATGACGCCGAGACCGGCCTTCAGCGCGGCTTTGATGTAATCTTCAATGTTGTCGTCCGCGTGTCCGCACCGGAAATGATGTGTATGTAAGTCGAATTTCATGAGATCCTCTCCTATTCGCTGCTGATGAATTGATCCTCGGGCATGCCTTTCAAATCGCTCAGAAATTGCTGCATGGCGGAGTTGATGTATCTCCCCGACTTATAGACGAGTCCGACGGGATGACTCATGTCCAGCTCGCCGACTTTGATGCGCTTCAGCGTGCCGAGGCGAACCTCGTTGGCGATGGACAGCTTGGAGACGACCGCGGCGCCGAGATTGATTTCCACCATTCGTTTGACTTCCTCGCTGCTGGACAGCTCCATGACGATATTCGGCTGGAGGTTGTATTTCCGGAAGATCTGATCCAGGAACCGGCGTCCCAGCGTATCGGGCGACAGCATGATCATCGGGATGTCCTTCAGCGATTCCACCGTAGTATGCTTCAAATCGCTCATGGGATGCTCCGGCGCGACGACCAGCTCGTACGTATCGTAATAGAGAATCGAGGTTTCCACGTTCGGATTGCGCTCGTTCAGGTACGTGATGCCGATATCGACGCTGCCATTCTCCACGCTAGTCATCACGCCCGAAGAAGGCATGGAATGAATGGTCGTTTTGATGAGCGGAAATTGGTTTTGAAAATAAGACAGGACGCGCGGCAGAATTTGAATGGCGATCGAGGAGGTGGTGCCGAGCACGATATGCCCCTGCGGCGTTTGGTTGAGATCGGACAGCTTCTGCTTGAGCTCCTCGACGATGGCGAGAATCCGCTCGGCATGATCCAGAAAGACTTGTCCGCGGTCCGTTAACGTCACGGGCTGATTCCGATCGATTAGCACCGCCTTGAACTCGTCTTCGAGACTTTTGACCTGAGCGGATACGGCCGGCTGCGTCAGGTTGAGCAGTTCACCCGCTTTGCGGAAGCTCATCGTCCGGGAAATCGTCAATAACGTTTCAAGCTGGTTTATGTTCACGGAATCCCTCCCTATCCATCAAAGATTTTTATCACAATACCATCCTATTATAAGTGATAAATGACGGAACAGCAAAGCGCGGTAGGGCCGGGACGGCTTAACAATACTTTTAAAAGGAATCCCGGGACCTTCGTCGAATGGTCTGGGTAGATAATGAGACAAAAGCGCTAAAAGGAGAGAAACGCATGAACCCGAAGGCAGTCAGAAGCTGGATTATGTACGATTGGGCGAACTCCGCATTCGCGACGACGATCATGGCTGCGGTCATGCCGGTGTTTTACAAAGAAGTGGCCGGCAAGGGGTTAGCGGGAAATACCGCGGAATCGTATTGGGGGTACACGCAGACGATCGCGATGTTGTTCGTTGCCGTGCTTTGTCCGATTTTGGGCGCGGTGGCGGACCATACGGGATCGAAGGTGCGTTTCTTATCGGTTTTCATGTTTCTTGGCGCGGCGGCGTGCATCGGCATGGCCTTCATCGGCGAGAACGGCTGGCTGCTCGCTTCGATATTGGTCATCATCGGCACGATCGGGTTTGCCGCTTCCAATACGTTTTACGACGCGCTGCTGCCCGAAGTCTCGACGCCGGACACGATGAACGCGGTCAGCAACAAAGGATACGCCATGGGCTATTTGGGCGGCGGGTTGCTGCTATTGGTTAATCTTGTTATGATTACTTCATTTGGAACGTTCGGCTTTCGGGATTCGACGGACGCTTCGCAAACCGTCTTCGCGATGGTCGGCGTCTGGTGGATCGTCTTCTCGCTGCCGATCATGCGGAACGTCAAGGAAAAGGCAAGGGACACGGCTTCCGGTTTCGGAGAAACGCTGAAGAACGGGTTTCGGCGGGTGAGAGGAACGTTCGCCACCTTGAAGCATTATCCGGAGCTGCTGAAATACATGGCTTCGTTCTGGTTCTTCAACGACGGGATCAACACCGTCATCGTCATGGCGACCATTTACGGCAGCGGCATCGGGATCGAAACGAACGACCTGATCGCGGCACTGCTCATCACCCAGTTCGTCGGCTATCCGAGCACGTTGTTATTCATCAAGTTCGCCTCGCGGATCGGGATCAAGAGATCGATCTACAGCTCGCTGTTCGTCTATATACTGATCGTGATTTTAGGGTTCTTCATGACGAACGCCTTGCATTTCTACCTGTTGGCCGGATTGGTAGGTTTAGTCCAGGGCGGCAGCCAGGCGACGGCAAGATCGTTGTACGCCGAGCTCGTTCCCCCGTCGCGGACGGCGGAGTTTTTCGGCTTCTTGAGCCTATCCAGCAAATTCGCTTCCGTCGCGGGGCCGTTCGTATTCGCGGTCGTCGGCTCGATAACCGGCTCAAGCCGCTACGGAATCCTGGCCTTGCTGGCATTCTTTATTATCGGAATCGCGATTCTCGTCTATGTGGACGTGGAGAAGGGGCGCAAGGAAGCGCTCGCGGGTGAAGCAGTTTAACGGGCTATTTCACTTATGTGTAACGCGCGCATCGGAGTCAGTCACCAAGAGAGGGGAAACACATGAAAGGAACGAGTCATTTGGCGATCGGAACCGCGATCGGCGTTGCCGCGGCGGCGAGCCATCCGTTCACGGCGAAGCATGCCGCGCTGTATGTCGCGGTGGCGGCATTCTCGGCGCTCGCCGCCGACCTGGACGGCACGAACATGCTGAGCGGCAAGCTGAACCGCACGGCGAAATGGATTCACGCGCTGCTGCTATGGGGCGGCATCGCGCTCAGCGGCACGACCGTGTATGAATACGCGGCGAAAAGTATCCTGCACATCGAATGGGCGGTCGCGGCAGGAGCCGTACTGCTGCTCGGCCTGGTGCTCAGCAACGGGGCGATCCGCAACGCGCTCGTCAGCGCGATCGGCGCGGCGCTGCTCTACGGCGGCTTTGCGGGCGGGATGGGCTGGCTGATCGGCCTCGGCGTCTACGTGGCCTGGGTACCGTGGTTGAATCACCGGGGGCTCAGCCATACGGTCTGGGCCGCTGCCGGGTGGTGGGCGATCGGACATGGGCTGGAAGGGCAGATCGGCTTGGACGGCATCGCCCAGACGGCGTTATGGGGCTATTTGTCGCATTTACTCGCGGATACGTTGACGCCGAGCGGCGTCAAATGGCTGTATCCGCTGACCAAGCAAACGTTCAAGCTGCCGCTCGGCAAGCTGTAGGCAAGGCGGATACGAATAAAGCTCCCCAAGGACCGATGAAGTCCGAGGAGAGCTTTTGTTGTTTGTCAGAGCCATTCTTTCTTGCGGAAAATAAAGAACATGCCGAACCCCAGCAGAAGCATGAATGTTAATAGGACGTAAGAGCCGCCGTGCATATGAAGCCCGGGAATAAAATCGAAGTTCATTCCGTAGATGCCGGTGATGAAGGTAAGGGGCATGAAGATCGTCGTCAGCGCCGTGAACACGCGCATGATTTCATTGGCGCGGTTGGCGAGGCTCGACTGGTACGCCTCCCGCAAGTTGCCCATGAGGTCGCGGTACGTCTCGAACGTCTCGGAGATTTTCACGGCGTTCTCGTAGATATCGCTGAAGTATTTTTGGAGCTGGTCGTCGATCAGCTTCAGATCTTTTTTGTTGAGCGTCGCGATGAGCTCCTTCTGCGGACCGAGCACTTTCTTCAGCCACAGGATCTCGCTTCGCAGACCGATGATTTCGTTCAGATGCGATTTCTTCGTGTGCATGAGTATGGCTTCTTCGAGGCTTTCGATGCGCACCTCGATCCGGTCGCCGACGAGGAAATAATTGTCCACGACGATATCGACGAGATGATAGAGGAAATGATCGGGACGGCTGACCTGCTCCTCCAGAAGAATCGGTTTCAGCGTGCGCAGCTCGTTGATTTTTTGTTTCGTTACGGTGATGATATAATGGCGTCCCAGAAAAATGTTCAAGGCCCGCAGGAAAATTTCTTCGTCGTCGAACCGGATGCTATTGATAACCAAAAAATAATGGCCTTCGTGAATTTCGATTTTCGGCCGCTGCTCCTCTTCGCTCAGGCAGTCCTCGACCGCCAGTTCATGGAGCGAGAATAACGGCTGCAGTACCGTAAGATCGTCGACGTCCGCGTCGATCCAATAAAAGCCTTCCGCGGGCGGAATCGTTGCGGTGGTGATGTCCTCGATCGGTTTGAATACGCCTTGCGTCACGTGACGGATTTTCATCCGCGCTCCTCCTCTCTTGCCCTAGTTGATCGTTTCCCGGATGCCGGCATGAGGGAGGGAGCATGTGCGAATACGCCTCTCGGGCCGTTATTCGCCGTTTCGCCGCGCGTTCGCGGAGTCGTTTGACGAATAAGGTCGGGTCAGCGCAAGCGGACAGACTGGGATTCCGACATACCGGTTATCGATGCGGAAACACGCATTCTCGCTGCGGACATTCGCATGCCGAATGCGGTCGCTCGCAGGCCTCGGGTCGCCTTCCATATTCGTAAACACTCCTTTATAAGTTCAATTTTATGCGATTTCACGCATAATCCTTGTCTAGTATACTCCGACAACGACTTTCCATACAAGAAGAAAAGCAGCGGGTTTCCGCATGTAATACCATATGCGGGGAAAAGCCTATGGTTACGCGTTATTTGGCGCCTGAAGCGGGAATGCTTGACGGAATCGGCGGAATGATTTAAAGTATTCCCATAGCATGATTCCTAATTAAATAAGCAAGCTTTCTTATCAAGAGCAGGCGGAGGGACTAGCCCGATGAAGCCCGGCAACCGGCGTGAAAACGCACGGTGCTAATTCTTGCGGAAACGTAGGTTTCTGAGAGATGAGAGGCGCATGAACGATACTGTTATGCCCCTCTCTGCGGAGAGGGGCTGTTTTCGTTGCGCTCCTCAGGAAAAAAACGACAGGAGTGAATAGACATGCCGATCAAAATACCCGATCAATTGCCCGCGAAAGATATTCTCACGGAGGAGAACATCTTCGTCATGGACGAGAGCGTCGCCTATCATCAGGATATCCGCCCTTTGCGGATCGCGATTCTTAACCTGATGCCGACCAAGGAAGTTACGGAGACCCAGCTGCTGAGGCTGATCGGCAATACGCCGCTTCAGGTGGAGGTCGTGCTGATCCATCCGAAGACGCACACGTCCAAGAACACGTCGGCGCAGCATCTGGAGTCGTTCTATAAAACGTTCGACGATATCAAGCACGAGTACTACGACGGCATGATCGTGACGGGAGCTCCCGTAGAAACGCTTCCTTTTGAAGAAGTGAACTATTGGGAAGAACTGAAGGATATCATGGATTGGTCGACGCGCAAGGTCACCTCGACGTTTCATATCTGTTGGGCCGCCCAGGCCGGACTTTACCATCATTACGGCATTCCGAAGCACGATCTGCAGGAGAAGATGTTCGGCGTCTTCCCGCATCAGGTGGAGAAACGCAGCGTGCCGCTCATGAGAGGCTTCGACGAACAATTCCTCGTGCCGCAGTCGCGCCACACGGAAGTGCGCCGCGAGGACATCGAAGCAGTCGGCGACTTGGACATTCTGTCGTATTCGCCGGATGCCGGCGTGTACATCGTCGCTTCCCGCAACGGCAGGCAGATCTTTGTGACGGGGCATTCCGAGTACGATCCCGCCTCGCTCAAGTCGGAATACGACCGCGACCAGGCGAAGGGCATGGACATCGACATTCCCAAGAACTATTATCCGAACGACGATCCGTCGAAACAGCCGCTATCGACTTGGCGCGCGCACGCGAACCTGCTGTACTCGAACTGGCTGAACTATTACGTGTACCAGCAGACGCCTTACGATCTAGGGGCAGGCATTTAAGAGGCAGGCGATCACCATTATTATAGAAGAGGGAGACTGCAGCACATGAAAATCGAAAGCCGCTTGGCGCAAATTGGATCCATTAAAGAGCCCGTTACCGGGGCCGTAAGCTTCCCTGTATATCAATCGACCGCGTTCCGTCATCCGCGACTGGGAGAGAGCACCGGATTCGATTACGCCCGCACGAAAAGCCCTACGCGCACAGTGCTCGAAGACGCAGCGGCGGAGCTGGAGTCCGGCGACGCCGGTTTTGCCTGCAGCAGCGGCATGGCTGCCTTGACGACGATTTTCTCCCTGTTCAGCCAAGGGGATCATCTCCTCGTGTCCCTCGATCTGTACGGCGGTACATACCGCTTGCTCGAGCGGATCATGAGCCGCTTCGGCGTAACGGCTTCCTACGTGGATACCAACGACGTCGATGCGCTGAACACGCTCTGTACGCCCGTGACGAAAGCGATCCTGATCGAAACGCCGACCAATCCGCTGATGATGATCACGGATTTGGAGCGCGTCTGCGCGTGGGCGAAGTCCAAAAACCTGCTGTCGATCGTGGACAACACGCTGCTGACGCCGTTCTTTCAGCGCCCGATCGAGCTTGGGGCCGATATCGTCGTGCACAGCGCGACCAAATACCTCGGCGGCCACAACGACGTGCTTGCCGGCTTGATCGTCACCAAAGGCAAAGAGCTCTCCGAGCAGATGGCTTTCCTGCACAACTCCCTCGGCGCCGTGCTCGGTCCGCAGGATTCCTGGCTGCTGATGCGCGGCATGAAGACGTTGGCCCTGCGCATGGAGCGCCACCAATCCAACGCGACCGCGATCGCCAACTGGCTGCTCGCGCACGAGGCCGTCGATGAAGTCTACTATCCCGCGCTCCCGCATCATCCCGGCCATGAGGTGCAGAACCGCATCTCGTCGGGCAATACCGGCATCTTCTCGTTCCGCTTGAAGAACGCGGCTTACGTCGAGCCGATCCTGCGTCATATCCAGCTGATCGCGTTCGCCGAAAGCCTGGGCGGCGTCGAGTCGCTGATGACGTACCCCGCCGTGCAGACGCATGCCGATATTCCGCTGGCGATCCGCGAACGGATCGGCGTGGACGACCGCCTGCTTCGCTTCTCCGTCGGCATCGAGCACCAAGACGACTTGATCGCGGACCTGGCGCAGGCGTTCGAAGCGGCCAAACGCGAAATCGGGGAGGCGTAGACAATGTCGGAGCAGCAATCCAACGCTAACAACAACGAGAAAAAGCCCGAAACGAAGTTCGCGACGAAGCTGATCCATTTCGGTTCCGAGATCGACGAGCATACCGGGGCTTCCAGCGTGCCGATCTATCAAGCGTCGACGTTTCACCATCACGATATTTTCAATCCGCCCGTCCACGATTACAGCCGGTCCGGCAATCCGACGCGCCAGGCGCTCGAAGACTATATCGCGCTGCTTGAGGGCGGCGTTCGCGGATTCGCGTTCGCGTCCGGCATGGCCGCGATCTCGACGGCGTTTCTGCTGTTCTCGACCGGCGACCACGTCATCGTCACCGAGGACGTTTACGGCGGCACGTACCGGCTGCTGACGACCGTCCTAAGCCGGCTCGGCATCGATTCGACATTCGTGGACATGACGGATTTCGAAGCGGTGAAAGCGGCGCTGAAGCCGAACACGAAAGCGGTGTTCATGGAAACGCCGTCCAATCCGACGCTCAAAATTACCGACATCGCCGAGATCGCCGCTTGGGCGAAGACGCATGAACTCGTCACGCTGCTCGACAATACCTTCATGACGCCGTACCATCAACGTCCGATCGAGCTCGGGGTCGACATCGTGCTGCACAGCGCGACGAAATTCCTCGGCGGGCACAGCGACGTGCTGGCCGGATTGGCCGTCGTGGCGAACGAAAGCCTCGGACGCCGTCTGAAGCAGCTGCAGAACGGCCTGGGTACCGTGCTCGGTTCCCAGGAATCATGGCTGCTGATGCGCGGCATGAAGACGCTGAAGGCCCGGATGGAGCAGAGCGAGCATAGCGCGCGCAAGCTGGCGGAATGGCTGAACGGCCATGCGGCCGTGTCGCGCGTGTATTACCCGGGCTTGGCGGATCACCCGCGCCGCGCCGTTCACGAGAAGCAGTCGAAAGGCTACGGCGCGGTCGTGTCCTTCGACATCGGCGACGGCGATCGCGCGAAAGCCGTCCTGAGCCGGGTGAAACTCCCGCTCGTGGCGGTAAGCCTAGGCGCGGTCGAGAGCATCTTGTCTTATCCGGCCATGATGTCCCACGCCGCCATGCCGCCTGAAGTGCGGCAAGAACGCGGCATCTCGGACGGGCTGCTGCGCTATTCCGTCGGCCTGGAAGACATCGACGATCTGATCGCGGATTTGGATCAGGCGTTGAATGGTTAATTAGCCCCAAATAAAGCAATACGCGGCTGTCCGGGGGGACTAGCCGCGTTTTTCGTGGGTTGGCGGAGGTTTGCTTATCCGCATGCCATATGACGGCCATTCGCGTTTATGGTAGTATAAATTGAAGCCTGCCGGTGTAACGGAAATGTTGACAGAGAAGGAGGTCTCCGCATTGCAGATCATCGATCGCATTTTAGATAAAGCATTGCAAGGAGAACGAATCGGATTGGAAGAATGCGTGACGCTGTTCGAATCCGATGAAATCGAGAAAATGGGCCATGTCGCCAATCAGTTGATGATGAGGCGCCATCCGGATCCGATTACGACGTTCGTGATCGGACGAAATATCAACTATACGAACGTGTGCGACGTGTACTGCCGGTTCTGCGCGTTTTACCGCGCGCCCGGTTCGAAGGAAGGCTACGTGCTTTCGGACGAGACGATCCTGCAGAAGATTCAGGAAACGATCGACGTAAACGGGACTGAAATTCTGATGCAGGGCGGCGTCAACCCCGATCTGCCGTTCTCGTATTATTTGGACTTGTTGCGTAAAATCAAACAGCATTACCCGACGATTACGATGCATTCCTTCTCGCCCGCGGAGATCCAGAAGATGGTCACCTTGTCGGGGCTGTCGCTGGAGCAGGTGCTTCGCGAGCTGAACCAGGCGGGACTCGACTCTTTGCCGGGCGGCGGCGGCGAAATTCTGGACGACCGAACGAGAAAGAAAATCAGCCGTCTGAAGGGGTCATGGACGGACTGGATGGACGTCATGCGGACCGGACATAAACTCGGCATGAATTCGACGGCGACGATGGTCATCGGCTTCGGAGAAGAAATGGAAGAGCGCGCGCTTCATCTGCTTCGCGTCCGCGACGCGCAGGACGATTGCATCGCGAACGGTTACGATTCCAAAGGGTTCCTGGCGTTCATTCCTTGGACGTTCCAGCCGGAGAACACGAACATGAAGCGGGAGAAGGCTACGCCTGAGGAATACTTGAAGACGCTGGCGATCAGCCGCATCACGCTCGACAACATCGACAATTTCCAGTCCTCGTGGGTAACGATGGGGCCGGAGATCGGCAAACTGACGCTCTCCTACGGCTGCAACGATTTCGGCAGCACGATGATCGAAGAGAACGTCGTCTCGGCAGCCGGCACGACCCATAAGGTCAACATCGGCTCGACGCTGCAGATCATCCGCGAAGCGGGCAAAATCCCGGCGCAGCGGAATACGCGTTACGAGATCCTGAAGGTATACGAAGGATCCGAACAAGCGCAGAACGATTTTATCATGCAGAACTAACTAACGGCATAGCAGGGTATGAAAAAAGCTTCCTCATCAGCGAATTTGGTTTCGCTGGGTGGAAGCTTTTTTGCGTTTAAGGCGGTATGCGGCATCTATTGCGTTAAGGGCTTATGTTGCGTTTCAGGTTTGTTTCTGAGGCGGAATGCCGCTCGCCGTTAGGCCAGTTGGCTTTGACTGTCGTGCGGATCGGAAGCGACGATCGTACGATTTTTGCCGGTGTTCTTCGCCTTGTACAGGGCGGCATCGACCCGGTTGAAGAAATGCTCTTTGCCTTCGCCCGTCGAATATTCCGCGAAGCCGACGCTGACGGTGACGGGTTTGCCGTTCAAGCTGCTGTGCGTGACTTTGGCAATCTCCTCGCGCATTCGTTCCACGATGGCATGGGCTTCGCCATGCGGCTTGTCCGTGTACAGAACGGCGAATTCTTCTCCTCCATATCGGGCGACGAAATCATTCGTGCCGGCGTTGGCCCGGATGATATCGGCGACGGATTTCAGCACGGCGTCCCCGGCGCGGTGGCCGTACGTATCGTTCACTTGCTTGAAATTGTCGATGTCTACGATGGCTAGCTGCAAGGGCAGGTGATTGCGTTCGTTCTGGTCGATCAGCCGTTCGAAATACTCATGGAACGTTATGTGGTTGTACAGGTCGGTCAATGCGTCGGTCTTGGCCAGCTTGTCCATCCAGATCGTCTTCACGAGCAGCTGCTGGTGCGACTCGAAGTAGGATTTCAGATGCTCGAGCAGCTCTCTTCCGCGGCTGAGAATCCCCCATGCCACCAGCGAGTACACGCTGAACATGACCGTAATCGTAGTTAGGCCGGCGAGCGTCATGTTCTCGTTGACGAGATCGTTGGTCCAATACAGCAGGTACAGCGCGCAGAGCGTATTAATCAAAGCAAACGCCAGTTTTTTGAGCTGAAAGTAAAAGATGGACACCATGACGGGCAGGAAAAGCGCGAGCAGCAAGTAGTTCAGGGAGTTGTGGATATACACGATGATAAAGGAAAGCACGGTGGAGATGAAGATGAGGATATAGTCCTGGTATTTGCCCTTCAGAAAACGCAGCATGGACTCGGCAAACAGGATCGTGACCAGCTGCAGCGCGGACGGTTTGATCATGTACTGGCGGATAAATTGGCCGGGAGGTTCCTCCGTAATGGTCAAGTAAAGGCATTCCAATACGATCGTGAGCACCAAAATGAACCAGAACCCGTTGAGCAGCATACGGTTCCAGCGATATCTATTATAGTTAATCGACTCATTGTCCAATGCATTCACTCCGTATAAGAAGGGCTCTGTTTAGGCTCAATATACCACAATTCACCTGTCATTCCAATCCCCGCACAAGGCAGCCAGTGCATACATCGTATATATGCTTTCCCTGAACCATATACTGTTATGGAAGCCCGACATCGTGTTTATATCCCGCGAATCGATGGTTCGTCCGGCAAAAACCGGCGGCGCTTCACGCTTGAAACAGCCGGCAAAGCCCGCTTTCAGATTCCGAATATTACATGCGGGCAGTTGAATCGGCTCCATCAATTAAAACAATTCTGACCCTGAAATATCGCGGCTTTGCATTCGCAAAAACTTAAGCTTATGCTTTCGAAGCAGTTTTTGCTTCGAATGGCCGAAGAGAACGCGGCCCTCAAGCTCGCAAAAACTTAAGCGTATGCTTTCGAAGCAGTTTTTGCTTCGAATGGCCGAAGAGAACGCGGCCCTCAAGCTCGCAAAAACTTAAGCGTATGCTTTCGAAGCAGTTTTTGCTTCGAATGGCCGAAGAGAACGCGGCCCTCAAGCTCGCAAAAACTTTTAGGAGTGAGCCTATGGAACTTTTCACTGTTTCTTTGCACTCGGCTTCTCATGAAGCGATCGATCGCCTTCATCGCTATTTGAGCGAAGAATTCGTCGATTTACATAGCGAAGACCTTTCGGATGCGGCCGGCTTTACGCGACCGGCTTACGAAGGCATGCAAATCACGTGCGTCGCAAGCATGCCGCGGTTCCAGCTGGAGACGGACGGACCGCCGCTTTACCGCAAGTCGGCCGTGGCGTTCGCCCGGTATATCCTGAGCGAGTTGGAGCCGATGCTGTTAAAGGCGATCATCCGGAAGCAATTCCATTACGAGGAATCTTCGGAGATCGAGGCTTTATCGCGGTATTGCCACAATATTCTGTACGGCTCTGCCGTCGCCGCGCCTCAGGAGGAGGATAATGCGGCGGAGATGCGACATTCGGATATGGAGCGCCGCATGGGGAAGGTCGCCGACGAGCTCGAGCAATTTCTTTCAAGCAATACGCGGCTTCATTTGGATGGATTCGTTTCGTTCCGCTTGGCCGCGTATTGGCAGGAACTCAAGGACGTCGTAGCTTACGCCGTCGACGAATACGTGATGGATAAACAATACCAGGAGTTTATCTCGCTGCTCAAATACTTCGTGCGGATGCAGGAAGTGAAGCTCCCCATTGTCCATGTCTTGCACAAGGGCGGAAGCGAATTCGTGCTCTACGACCAGGAATTTCAGCTGCTCGATACGGTGCCGGCAGACCGCATCGTGGCGGAAATGCTGGAATCCGAAATGAATATGGAGGATATGATCGTCAGCACCCTGATCACGGTGTCCCCTCAGCAGATCGTCATTCATACGAGGCAGCCGGAACTCCCGGTGATGCGGACGCTGGAGACGATCTTCGAGCACCGCGTCAGACTGTGCTGCTCGTGCGGCCAATGCGGTCACCATTTCGATGAATCGGGCAAAGCCATCCCCGCGGCCGATACGACGCCAGGGAAACGGATTCGCAACGTGATCCCGTAAACGGGGTTTGCTCGGGGAATCAGGCTTGACCCGCGAGGCGCAGCGTTTTATAATTATAGCTATCCAAAAGCATTGACAAAGATATGTATCCCCGCCCTCGCACGACCCAGAGAGAGGAAACCCGGCTGAAATTTCCTCGCGCTGCAGCGGCGATATACCCCTTTGTAGCTGTGAGGTTGAAACCAAGCATCCGCTTGGCGGTAAGCCGCATCGGTTCGTTCCCGTTACGGAACGTCTACAAGGATCGGCCTCGCTTTTGAAGCGTTCGCCGGTTGAACTAGGGTGGAACCACGGGTCATCAACAAGCACTCGTCCCTTCGCGGGATGCGTGCTTTTTTATTTGGGCGCGCGCCGCAGCCAACATCACTTTTCAGTTCGGGAGGAACGAAGACCATGGCAATTCAAGTGAAGCTGCCGGACGGCGCCGTCCGGGAATACGAGCAAGGCGCAACGATTGAAGACGTGGCGGGGTCCATCAGCACGGGACTTCGGAAGAACGCGGTGGCGGGCAAAATCGACGGCAAGACGGTCGATCTCTATACGCCGATCGAGAGCGATGCGGCGGTGGAAATCCTGACGCTGGATTCCGCCGACGGGGTGGAAGTGTACCGTCACAGCACGGCGCATTTGATGGCGCAGGCGATCAAGCGGCTGTACCCGGAACGCAATGTGAAGCTCGGCATCGGTCCGGTCATCGAAGACGGTTTCTATTACGACATCGACATGGACGAGACGCTGACCGCCGAGGATCTCGAGAAAATCGAGAAAGAGATGGAGCGCATCGTAAAGGAGGACCTGCCGATTCGCCGGCGCGTCGTCAGCCGCGATGAAGCGATCGCGATCTTCACGGAAATCAACGATCCGCTGAAACTGGAACTGATTCGCGACCTGCCGCAGGACGTGCAGCTTACGATTTACGACCAAGGCGAATTCTTCGATCTCTGCCGCGGACCTCATCTGCCGTCCACCGGCCGCATCAAGGCGTTCAAGCTGCTGAGCATCGCTGGCGCTTACTGGCGCGGCGATTCCAAGAATAAAATGCTGCAGCGCATCTACGGCACGGCGTTTCCGAAGAAAGCGCAGCTCGACGAGCATCTGCATTTCCTGGAGGAAGCGAAGAAACGCGATCACCGCAAACTCGGCCGCGAGCTGAAGATGTTCACGTTTTCCCGCGAAGTCGGCCAAGGCCTGCCGCTCTGGCTGCCGAACGGCGCGCGCGTGCGCAGAACGATGGAACGCTACATCGTGGATCTGGAAGAGCGTCTGGGCTACCAGCACGTCTACACGCCGGTGCTGGCGAACGTGGAATTGTACAAAACGAGCGGCCACTGGGAGCATTACAGCGAAGACATGTTCCCGAAGATGATCATGGACAACGAGGAGCTCGTGCTTCGTCCGATGAACTGCCCGCATCATATGATGGTGTTCAAGAGCGAGATGCGCTCGTACCGCGACTTGCCGGTCCGCGTCGCCGAGCTCGGCACGATGCACCGCTACGAGATGTCCGGCGCCTTGACGGGCTTGCACCGCGTACGCGCGATGACGCTGAACGATGCGCACATCTTCTGCCGTCCGGACCAAATCAAGGACGAATTCGCGCGCGTCGTCAATCTCATCCGCCAAGTGTACGAGGATTTCGGCATCAAGGAATACCGGTTCCGCTTGTCGTACCGCGATCCGCAGGATACGGAAAAATATTTCCAAAACGACGAGATGTGGGAGATGTCGCAGCGCATGCTGCGCGAGGTCGTCGAGGAATTGGAGCTGCCGTTCTTCGAAGCCGAAGGCGAAGCGGCCTTCTACGGTCCGAAGCTCGACGTGCAGATCAAGACGGCGCTCGGCAAAGAAGAAACGCTCTCCACCGCGCAGCTGGACTTCCTGCTGCCAGAGCGCTTCGAGTTGGAATACGTCGGCGACGACGGCAAGAAGCACCGTCCGGTCGTCATTCACCGCGGCATCATCAGTACGATGGAGCGCATGATGGCGTTCCTGCTGGAGAATTTCGCGGGCGCGCTGCCGCTCTGGCTGTCGCCGGTGCAAGCCAAAATCATTCCGGTATCGACGGCCTACGAAGGCTATGCGCGCGCGCTCGAGGAGAAGCTCCAATTGGCCGGCATCCGCGTCGAGAACGATCTGCGCAACGAGAAGCTCGGCTACAAGATCCGCGAGGCTCAGCTCGAGAAGGCGCCGTACATGCTCGTCGTCGGCGAGAGCGAAGCGAATTCGGAAACCGTCTCCGTGCGGAAACGCGGCGAAGGCGATCTCGGCTCCAAGCCGGTGGCGGAACTGATCGCGCTGCTGCAGGATGAAATCGCGACGAAACATCTATAAAAAGCGAATAAACTAACGATTCCATCGTCCGGTAAGGCGTCGCGAAACGCCGCATAAAGCTTGTCGTCATTGGGTATCCTTCGTGATAAGGAGGCTTACAAACCCAAATGATGACAAGCTTTTTATCGTTTCATCGCCTTATATCGGCCGCAATCGCCGCAGTACTCTTGCTGCTCGGCCTCGTCTTCGATCAGGAATGCACGGCAGCCGTTACGGCCCAAGTGCAGCCGCCGAAGGAAAAGCGCGAAGTCCGGGAGACGGTCGTAACCGCAGTTATGACCAAGAACCTTCATCATATGCAAGTCGTGGCAACGGGATATACGGCCGGAGTGGAATCAACCGGCAAGAAGCCGGGCCACCCGCAGTACGGCATTACGTATTCCGGCGTCAAAGTCCGACGGGATTTCGTCTCCACGATCGCGGCGGATCCGAAAGTGTTTCCGATCGGAACCGTCCTTTACGTACCGGGCTACGGCTACGGCATCGTGGCGGATACGGGGTCCGCGATTAAAGGAAAAAAAATCGACCTGTATTTCGAAACAAGGAAGCAGGTCTTCAAGCAGTGGGGAAAACGCAAGGTGACCGTCTACGTGCTAAAACGGGGAAACGGCAAGCTGACCGAAGCCAGGGTGGCCGAGCTGAATCAGGCGGTGATCGCGGAGAAGACGCTGCCTCGGGCCTTGCTGGAGTCCTAGAAACCGAATCGGGAATGTTCGACGATTGCCGTTGAACATTCTCTTTTTTTTACAGATTTGCTGTGCTACAATTAATGTAAACGTTATCATGGATAACTGGGGGCGGTTATTAGTGAACGGCGATCTAGGTCCAATCGATGAAGCCGGCCGGGAAGAATCGCTGAAATTCGACTTGGTTGAAGATAAGCTGCTGCAATTGTACAATGAAATGATCTCGGTTGCGCTGGTGAAAGTGTACAACAAATCGGATGCCCAGGATGCCGTGCAAGAGGCATGGGTCCGCATATTGACCAATCGTCATTCCCTCCGGGAACAGGACAAGCTTCACGCTTGGGCCAAAGTCATCACGGCCAATATCGCCAACGACATCAACAAGCAATCCAAGCGGGTGTTCCCGGCTGGCGATCTTGGCGCGGAAACGCGGCGTTTCCGCGACGAGTACGAGATTATGCTGGAAATCAACGAGCTGCTGGACGCGCTGCATCCGAGAACCCGCGCGCTGCTGTTGTACAAGTTTTACTACGGGTACCGGGATCAGGAGATCGCAGCCGCTATGCAGGAACCGGTCGGTACGATCAAAGCCCGCCTTCACCGCACCAAACGCCGGCTCAAGCAATGGATGTTCAACTGACGAATTCCCCGCTTATTTTTCGCTCCCCCGCTTACATAAACGACTTGCGGCCCTGCCATACTAAGTGATGTACGGGAGGTGAGCAGCAATGGCGAAAAACAAAAACAACAAAATGAACGCGTCCACGCAGTCCAAATTCAACGCTGAATTTGCATCCGAAAATGCAACGGCAGCTAACGCATCGACAAAAACCGCTTCGCAAAAAGCGGAAAAATAACATAGCCGCCAAACGGCTTAAAAGAGGGACCCTGAAGCGGTCCCTCTTTTCTTTTGTCGAACGATGTCCTATACTATTAGTTAATTCTGACAATTATTTGTCGTTAAGGTGGTAGTTGCGATGCAGGCGCTGCGGCGGTTTAGGGCACGGGACACTTCGGATAAGCAAGCCGAGAAGGAAAACAACGGCATTTTTGCCCAATTAATTAATGAATCCCAGGTCATCTCGGATCAGTTGACCGCAGCGGTGGAAGAAGTCAATCAAACGATCGGACAACTGACCGACATCGCGGATCGATCGGCCATGACGGAAAGCGGCTTGCGCGAATGCAGCGGGCGGGCCATGCAACGTATCGGGGAAACCTTCTCGACGCTGCAGGAAGTGGCGGTATCCGCCGAGCAGATCAGCGATACGGCCAAGCAGTTGGATTCGGAGAGCAAGGAAACGAAGGAAATCGTGCTCGACGTATGCCGGTCGCTGACGAATACCGACAAGGTCATGAACGACCTTCAGCAGCATAACGGGACGATGGATGCGAGCATTCGCGATCTGATCGAACAGACGTCGAAGATTAACGAAATCAACGATTTTATTCAAGAAATCGTATCGCAGACCTCGCTTCTGGCGCTGAACGCCTCGATCGAAGCCGCGCATGCCGGCGAATACGGACGGGGGTTCGCGGTCGTCGCGCAGCAGATCAAGAAGCTTGCCGAGCAAAGCCACGAGGCGGTTCGGCGCTCCAGCGGATTGGTGGAAGAGATCGATCGCGGCGTCCGGCAGGTCGTGGCTTCGGTCGATGCCGAGCGATCCGCGGTGGAGCAGGGCATCGCGGAGATGGCGCAGACCAAGGATCGGATGGACCTGATATTCACCCGCATCGACGAAGTCGATAAGCTGGTCAGCCAAAGCAGCGAAGCGAGCCAACGGCAGACGCTGAGCATGACCACGACGACGGAAATGCTGAAGGATGTCGTGGGTGCCGTCGATCAAACGCTGGGCAGCGTGGACGAGACGCTTGTTTTGAACCGACAACAGCGTCAGCAGATCAAGAAGCTGGACCGCGTCAGCGCGAATTTGCGCAAATCGTCCGCCGAGTTCACGAACGCCATCGCCCATGCGGGCGGGCAGCGCGAAACGAAGCGGATCGATCTCGACGTCGGCGGGATGCTGGCGAAGCTGGAACGACTGGCAGCCGACGGGGCGATTGCCGCGCTTGACGAAGCGGCGCATCGCGAAAGCTTGATCAAGCTATTGAATGCCCTGCCCGAGTTCGAGGCGGTCTGGTCGAACCGCGACGACGGCTCGTTTATATTTTCGCAGCCGGAGGCGGGCTTGCTGAACGCCAAGGGGCGGGACTGGTGGAAAGGCGCGATGGAAGGCCGCTCTTTTACTTCGGCCGTCTACATATCCGCGATTACCAAGAAACCGTGCATGACGATCTCGGTTCCGATCCGTTCGGCTTACGGCCAATTGATCGGTGTGATGGGAGCTGACATCGGCGTCAAATAATTGCCATTAATTTCGTTCATATAATGGTTTTCAAACGGATAATGATCATGTAAAATAGTGGTGTAACCATTCATGACATGCAAGGATAGAGGGGTTATCATGACAGATCCAATTTCCTACATCCCGCCTTCCCGTTTGAGACATCGCAAGGCCGCCGAAGTTATTCCGTTCCTGAGCACGTATATCGCCAAGCGAGAGCAGGAGATCGCGGAAATCGAGCAGATGGTGGAGCGTTACGAGAAACGCCGTCTGCAAGAAGAACGCACGTACCAGTCCATGTCGACGCTTCGGCGTATGATCTCCGGCAAGAAACCGGCGCATCATCTGGCTGTCGAATATATTCACTACGTGAAGCGGCCGATGGAGAAAGTGCGTTCGCTCCGGCTTGAGATCGACCAAGCGCGCGCGATCCTGAATACATCCGATCCTTCCGAGATCATCGCGGTTTCGAGCGAGCTTGCGGAAGAATTGAACTAATGCATAACCGCCCGGCGCAGAGGGCGGTTTTTTTGTGCGTTCATGCGAGTATCGGGAAGACGAACGAATAAAGCGCCGCCTTTCCGCGGACGAGTGATCCGTGCGGAAGGGCGGCGCCGGTTGGCGGTCATCCTCTTGTTTTCAATTGATCGACGTCGAGAAAGTCGTGATCCTGATTGTAGGCGGGCACGCCGTGAATGCCGACGTCGAGTCCGATCAGTTCCTCGTCTTTCGAGACGCGAACCGGCATGATCCGTTTGATGAGCAGGAACGAGATCCAGGTCAGCCCGAAGCCCCAGACGCATACGATAACGAGACCGAACGCCTGCACGCCGAGCAAATTCCATCCGCCGCCGTAGAACAAGCCGGCGTATTCCTGGCCGACGCCTTTGGTCATCGACGGCATTGCGAACAATCCGACGGCCAGCGTGCCGAGCGATCCGCTCACACCGTGAACGGCGAAGGCGCCGACAGGATCATCGATGCCTTTGTTCTCGAGCATCTCCGTGACGAGTACCATGGCGATGCCGCAGACGAGCCCGATGAGCATGGCTGCCGCGTCGGAGACGAACGCGCAGCCGGCGGTAATGCCGACGAGTCCGGCCAAGGAGCCGTTGATGACCATCGGCGGGTCCGCCTTCTTGTAGCGGAACATCGTGAACAGGATGCAGCCCGCGCCGCCGGCGGCAGCCGAAAGCATGGTCGTGACGGCGATATGGCCGATCGAGCCGTTGGTAGCGCTCAGCGTGCTGCCCGAATTGAAGCCGAACCAGCCGAACCAGAGAATGAACGCGCCGACGGAAGCAAGCGGCAAATTCGACGGAGGCACGATATTGCTTTTGCCTTCGGGCGTGAATTTCCCGATCCGAGGGCCGATGAAGACGGCGGCCGCGAGCGCCGCGAAGCCGCCCAGCGCATGGATGACGGCGGATCCGGCGAAGTCGATCATGCCGAGCTTGCCGAGCCAGCCGCCGACGCCCCACACCCAGTGGCCCGCGATCGGATAGATCAGCCCGGTCATGGCGATGGCATATAAGATGTAAGCCCTGAAATGGATGCGTTCCGCGACCGCCCCCGAGACGATGGAGATGACCGCGATGACGAACGCGCATTGGAACAGCCAATACGTTTCGTGCGAGATATTAAGCTGGATATGCGATAGATCGCCCCTCAGCATAAACCCGGTCGAGCCGATCCATCCGCCGGAGTCCTTGCCGTACATCAGACCGAAACCGACAAAATAAAAGACGAGTGCGCCAAACGTGATATCGACAAACACCTTCATTATAATGCTGACCGCGTTCTTCTGTCTGACGAAGCCCGCTTCGAGCAGCGCGAAGCCGCCTTCCATGAGCAGTATCATCGCGGCCGTCAACACGACCCACACGGTATTCAGCCCCGTGGATAGCGTCGCTACATCCATTATTTCCATCCCCCATCATGTTTTATATGTAAGGTTTCATAACTAATTCGTAGTCCGACACTCATTATATAAGTGCCGCGTCATTAATGTCAACGAGCGAAGTGACAAGAACTGACATTGAAATGTAAGCGCTCTAAGCGGAGGGTCTCATCTCCGTCTCGAGACGTAGCCGGCTTCAATCGGCAGACCCTTTTATGGCGCTTGCGCCTTCAGTTATACTTGGAGTACAAACCTTGCACAATATCTGGGAGCTGGTGGCGTCAATGAACGGTAATTTTATCAATCGATTAATGTGGGGCCTCTTGATTATCGTAGTCGGCGTGGGGCTCATGTTAAGGCAGGGCGGTTACGTCGATTTCGACATCGGCGCGATCTTCTCCGTCTTCTGGCCTGTCATTCTGATGTTTCTGGGCGTACAGGGCCTGCTGCAGCGGATGGCTTACGGCCGCGGGAATGCCTTTGGTTCGGGCGTTCTGATCGTAATCGGATTCTTGTTTCTCGGCCGAAATCTCGACTTGTTCGTGTGGTCGATCGGCGACGTGCTCAAATTCGCGGGTCCGCTCGTTCTCATCATTTTCGGTCTCTCGATGATTTTTAAACCCAAATCGCGGCGGAGCGGCGAAGAGCGGAGAATCGGCGACGAGATGAAGAACGAATGGAAAGCGTACACGTACGAGCCGTCGGACGAAAAGCCGGTACCTCCCGCGCCGCCGCTTCATCCGGATCCGACCAAGCGGCCGCTTGGCGGCGAGGATGCGCTTGAAGCCGAGGTCGAAGCCGAGGTCGAAGCCGAGCTCGAAGCCGAGATCGGCCGGCCGGAAGAGCAGCGCCCTCCGATCTCGGGTCCTGGCCCCGAGCAAGGAGCGCGTCAAGCGCCGCCCCGCTACCGGGAATCCGCCGGCGGGGATCCGCGCGGCCGTCATGAACGTCATCACGCCGATCGGCGCGCGGAACGCTGGGAGCGGCACGCGATTCACGCGGCGAAAGTCCGCGAGCGGATCGAGCGCAGGGCGTACAGGCATTATCATCGCCATGCGCACCGCAAGGACCGCGTGGAGTGGTGGAACCACGATCCTAACGTGCAGACGCGTTCGGGCTTCATCGGCGACATCTACCTCGGTCACGATTATTGGGAGCTCAAGCCGATGAACATCTCTCATTTTATCGGGGACACGGTGCTGGATTTGACGAAAGCGCAAATATTGCCCGGCGAGACGGTGATCAACATCTCGTCCTTTATCGGGGACGTGAAGATCTATCTCCCGAACGACTACGAAATCGGCGTTCAAGTGGTCTCCAGCGCATTCGTCGGCGACGTCGCGGTGCTGGAGCAGAAGGAAGGCGGCATTTTCAAGAACATCGACGTGGAGACGCCGTTCTTCCAGGATACGGACAAAAAAATCAGGCTGCGCGTCAGTACGTTCATCGGCGATGTGCGGGTCACGAAGGTAGGCTGATCCGCATATGATGGTTCGTTTGTTTCGCAACAGCAAATGGGATATGATCCTTCTTTTTATATCTTCCTCTGCTGTGTCGGTTCTGATCTGGGAAGTCGGCTGCGACATGCTGCCGGAACGGAAGCTGCAGGACGATTGGTGGATCGGGATCGTCGCGCTGTTCCTGCTCGTCAGCGCGGGCTTCGGTTATTGGGCCGCGAAGCGGATTCAGCGCCAGATCGATATGATGGTCATCGGGCTCAAGCAGGCCGCGCACGGAAATTACGGCACGCGGCTTCCGGAAGAAGGCGCGTTCACGCCTGCCTTCCGGGAGTTCAACGACATGCTGGAATCGCTAGACGAGCGGACCCAGTGGATCCAGCGGTCCGGCGAGGAGCAGGTGATGCGCGAAGCGGCTTCCAACGAAGCGGCCGTGCTGGAAGAACGCCGCCGGCTGGCGCGGGATCTGCACGACACGGTCAGTCAGCAGCTATTCGCCATCCATATGTCCGCTTCATCGCTACCCAAGCTGCTTGAGCTGAATCCCGATCGCGCGAGCGACGTCATGGATCAGCTCATCTCCATGTCATCCATGGCGCAGAAGCAGATGCGGGGCTTCATCGCGCAGCTGCGCCCGATGGAGCTGGAAGGCAAGTCGCTTCAGGAGGCGCTGGACAAATGGTTTCCGGACTATTGCCGCCAGAACGGCCTGCAGGGCGTATTGGAGTGGCGGGTGAAAGAGAAGCTCTCGGATGCGAAGGAACATCAATTATTTCTCATTATTCAGGAAGCGATGGCCAACATCGTCAAGCATGCGGGCGCGGAGACGGCGCTGCTCACGGTTGCCGAGACGGAGCGGCAAATCGTCATGACGCTTCAGGATGACGGGGCCGGATTCAGGGCCGACCAGGTGAAACGCGGATCGTACGGCCTTTCCACGATGCGGGAGCGGGCCGGCAAGCTTGGCGGCGACGCGTCGATCATCAGCAAGCCGGGAAGCGGAACGAGAGTCAGGGTCACGCTGCCGAACTACGTGAACAAAAAAGGAGCCGATCGAAACGATGAACGCGAATGACGGATGGAAGATCATGATTGTCGACGACCATGATATGGTGCGTGCGGGCCTGCGCACGTACTTGATGCTGGAGCCGAAATTCGAAGTCATCGCGGAAGCCGCGAACGGCAAGGAAGCCATCGACATGCTGCGCGCCGGCATACCGGGCGGACCGCCGCAGCTGATGCTGATGGATCTGATGATGCCGGTCATGGACGGGGTCGAAGCGACGAGGATCCTGATGAAAGAATTTCCGGAGCTTAAGATCGTCATGCTGACGAGCTTTCTGGAGGACGAGAAGGTCGTCGCCGCCGTCGAGGCGGGCGCGGTCAGCTATGTGCTCAAAACCGTCTCCGCCGAGGAATTGATATACGCGCTGAGCGGCGCGGGCAAGGGCATGCCGGTCATGACCCACGACGTCTCCCAGGCGCTGACGAGAGGGCTGCGCCAACGGAGCGCCCAAGGAGCCGACGAAGGCTTGACGGAACGGGAGAAAGAAGTGCTGCTGTTGATCGCGGAGGGCATGTCGAATAAGGAAATCGCCGAGGAGCTTCATATCAGCATCAAGACCGTCAAGACCCATGTCAGCAACCTGCTGATGAAATGCGAGCTCGAGGATCGTACGCAGCTGGCCGTATTCGCCCATCGAAAAGGATGGGTAAAGACGGGATAAATGTCAGACGGACCGGGAACCTTATCGGTATACTAAGGCCAAGAGGAGAATGCCCGTAATGATCCCCCTTGAATCGAAGCTGGAATCGAGCGAGAAAGAGTTTACCGAAGTGAAGAGCATGCTGGAAGAGCAGCAGTTCGCGCTGGGCGGAGATTGGAATTACGACCACGGTTATTTCGACCGCTACTTGGACGAGGAGCACATGGTCTGGCTGCGGATGCCTTTCAGCGTCATCAACGGCAGTATCGACGACACGACGCAGGACTTGGATGCCAAGATCATGCTGGGCCAGCCGTTCGTTCTGAAGCATATCTACAACGACGGGCTCGACAAGGAAGCGCATATGAAGACGATCGGGAGCTTGATGGATCAGTTTCAGGAGCCGGTCGATGCCGATGCCGAAGTGGAATCCAAATGGGTGAACCAGGCGAAAAAGGTGCTCGTCGAGGTAGAGGAGCGGCTGCTTCACTAGCGGCGCTGATAGAGGAACCGAGAAGCCGGGTAATGCTGCGTATGCGGCATCCCGGTTTTTTTATTTGGCATTATAACAATTTTAAGTTTGATTTAAGGTAGATTGTGCATGATAGAACTATAGAACGGCAGCAAGCAAGTCTCATGGGATACTTAAGGAGGAATTTACGATGGACGATCAGAACAAGAAAAACGACTACGACGATTTCTTTAAACCGGCGGGCAAAGGGAATGACGACGGGAACGACGGGAACGGCGAGTCCGCTAATAGAGCGCATGAAGAAAAACACGAAGACGGCGAAACGGGGAAATCGTCTTACTATTATTCTTACGGGCCTTTCAAGCCGGGCATGGGCGATTCCCCAGGGCAAGACGATCGGGCCGTCGATAACGGCTTCGAGCCGCGCCAAGGCGACGTGCCTCAAAGCGACCACAGTCATGTGGAAGTAACGCCGCCGACGCAGCTGAGAGCGTTCGCGCCGTCGCAGCCGGCCTCGCCGCGCAGCGGTTGGCAGGCGAAAGAATCGCGCCGCTCGCCGTTCAAAGCGATGTTCGCTTCGTTCCTGGTCGGGGTCGTGGTAGTCGG
Organism: Paenibacillus sp. J22P277; assembly: GCF_059383675.1. Classification (NCBI taxonomy): domain Bacteria; kingdom Bacillati; phylum Bacillota; class Bacilli; order Caryophanales; family Paenibacillaceae; genus Paenibacillus; species Paenibacillus sp. J22P277. The sequence goes on along the minus strand of NZ_JBXENS010000004.1, from coordinate 143,761 downwards.
ATCGCTAATGTTCGTCTCCGATAGGGAAAACTGGTTCACCTCGGAACAGGCGTTGTCGCAAACGTCTCCGAGCTCCGCGTCATCCGCGATCGGCAAGGCGGGAGACAGCGGCAGCGTCTCCGCGGCGGCCGACGTCGTCAGACCGAACAATATCGCGCAGCTGTTCGAGAAGGCGAGTCCGGCGGTCGTCAAAATCGAGACGTTCACGAAGCAGCAATCGGGCGGCGGCCAACAAGGCGGCAATTTCGATGACTTCTTCAGCCAGTTCTTCGGCGACGACGGCAGCGGCGGCCAAGGTCAAGACAACGGCCAGGACAACGGCAGCCAAGGCAGCGGAGAATTGACGCCGGAAGGCATCGGTACCGGATTCTTCTTCGATGCCAGCGGCTATATTCTTACGAATCAGCACGTCGTGGCCGACGCCGACGAGGTTCAAGTTACCGTGCAAGGCACCAGCAAGCCGTACGTGGCGAAGAAGCTTGGCTCCGACTACAACTTGGACCTTGCCGTCCTGAAAGTCGAAGGCTCGAATCCGTTCCCGACGCTTCCGATCGGCAGCTCGGATAAAATCAATATCGGCGACTGGGTCGTCGCGATCGGTAACCCTTACGGCTTCGACCATACCGTCACGGTTGGCGTGCTGAGCGCCAAAGAACGTCCGATTTCCATTCCGGATACCGAAGGCACCCGCGAATATCAGCATTTGCTGCAAACGGACGCCTCCATCAACCCCGGCAACTCCGGTGGCCCGCTGCTTAACCTGAACGGCGAAGTCGTCGGCATCAATACGGCGGTCAGCTCGCAAGCGCAAGGCATCGGATTCGCGATTCCGACCAGCACGATCACCGAGGTGCTGGATAATCTGAAGTCGAACACGGCCATTCCGAAGACGCCGGTACCGTTCATCGGCGCGACGCTCGCCCCGATCAACGACGCATTGGAGCAAGAGCTTGAACTGTCGAGCCAAAACGGTTCCGTCGTGTCCGATATCATCTACAAATCGCCGGCCTACATGGCGGACTTGAGACAATACGACGTCATTACGGGCATGGACGGCACGAAATACAATTCGCCGGATGACCTGATCGCCGTCATCAAGAAGAAATCGGTCGGCGATAACGTCACGCTGAACATCATCCGCAACGGTCAGAAGATGGATTTGAAGGTAACGATCGGCAACAAAAACGACTTTGATACGCAAACCAACCAACAACAGCAACAACAGCAGCAGCAACCATAATCTGAATTGCGACGCGAATAATTTGCAAGGGGAATAACGTTCGCCGATACGACCCATAACCGGGCACCTTCCAAGGGCGCAAGCAGTCTTATAGGCTGATCTTGCGCCTCTTTATTTGGAAATAATGGGAGGTGCGAGTTTCGTCCGGAATTGATCTTGCGTTATAATATAGGAAGTTTTATTCGATAAATTAGTTATCTGACGTTGGGGGATAGCCATGAGACCGCATATATTGGTAGTGGACGACGATGAGAAAATCACCTCTTTGCTCAGGCGCAGCCTGGCCTTCGAGGGATACGAGGTAGCGACGGCGAACAACGGTCTCGAGGGCTTGAAGCAGATGCTGTCCAGCGACCCGAGTCTGTTGATTCTGGACGTGATGATGCCGCAGGTGGACGGATGGGAAGTGTGCCGGCGGGTCCGGGAGGGCGGCAGCTCCGTTCCGATTTTGATGCTCACCGCGAAGGACGATATTCAAGACCGCGTTCGCGGGCTCGATCTGGGAGCCGACGACTATTTGGTGAAGCCGTTTGCGCTGGAAGAGCTGCTCGCTCGCGTCCGTGCGCTGCTTCGCCGCAAGCCGGATAAGCTGGAAGAGAGCTCGAGCCGGCTGCAATTCGAGGATTTAACGCTCGATCTGGATTCGCGGGAGGCGATCCGGAGCGGACGCAGGATCGACTTGACGGCGAAGGAATTCGATCTGCTCCAGCTGCTGATGCAGAATCCGCGCAGAGTGCTGACGCGCGATGCGATCATGGATAAGATTTGGGGATTCGATTACAGCGGGGAGTCCAACGTGCTCGAGGTATACATCGCCATGCTGCGCCAGAAGACGGAGGACGGCAGGAGTTCGCGGCTGATCCAGACGGTTCGCGGCACGGGTTACGTGCTCCGGGGAGAAGGGGGCTGACGAACGATGTCCATACGGCTGCGTTTGACGTTCTGGTATTCCGCGCTTCTTGCCGTAACGCTGTTGATTTTCAGCGTCTCCATTTATTTGTTCATCAATTACAATTCGTACCGCGACGCCAAGAACGAGATTCAGGAACAGCTGCGGAACATGAACATCGTCGGTTCCGTGGACTACTTCAACGGACTTAATTTGGATTTTGATAATCCGTTCGCCAGCAACGTCTACATCCAAGTGTATAATTTCACGAACGGCGCCGTCGTCCGTTCGGATAATTTGATGCGGGCCAACAAGCAATTCTCGGTGCCGGATCCGAAGAAGCCGATTCGGGAGGGTTACGTCACCCTCAAAGTGGACCAATACAAATTTTTAACGTACCAATATCCGCTGCATCTCAAACAAAACAATCAGCTCGTCGGCATATTGCAAATCGCCGTCTACACGGAACCGATCGACAACTATTTGCGCAACCTGCGGACCATCTTGATTTTCGCTTCTTTCGCCGTGATCGCGATTGCCTTCACGATCGGGCTCTTTCTGGCGCGCCAGGCGCTAAGGCCGATCGAGAACGTTATTCGGGCGACCCGCAGCATCGAGAACGAATCCGATCTCAGCATGCGCATCCCGAGGATCGGGCCCAACGACGAGCTCGGGCGTCTGACCGATACGGTGAACGGCATGCTCGGCAGGATCGAAACGACCTATAACGAGCTTGACGAAGCGTACAAGGCGCAGCGCCGGTTCGTATCGGACGCTTCCCACGAGCTCAGGACGCCGCTTACGACCATTCGCGGCAACATTGAATTGCTCGAACGGATGTGGCCGCCTGCGTTGGAATCCGGGATTGCGGCGGACGGCACGAAGTCCGCCGACGATCATCGCATGACGATGACCCGGGAAGCGATGCACGATATCGCCGGCGAAGCCAAGCGAATGTCCAACCTCGTCAACGACCTGCTGGCGCTGGCTCGCGCCGATGCCGGATACGAGATGGAGAAGACGGTGCAGCCGCTGCTCCCGCTTGTCGAAGACGTCGCGCGCCGGGCGCAGCTGCTTCCGAGAAACGCGGATTGGAAAATCGGGAACCTAAGCGCCCTTCATAACGTACAAGTAGAAGCGCACGCTGATTTCTTGCGTCAGCTGCTGTTCATCTTCGTGGAAAATGCGTTCAAGTACACGCCCAGCGGCTATGTCGAGATGAGGGCGGTGCGCTCGCAGGATCAGGCCGGAATTATCATTAAGGACACGGGGATCGGCATGAATCATGAGGAAGTTCCGCATATCTTCGAGCGCTTTTACCGGGCCGACGAATCCAGGGGAGAGACGAGCGGAACGGGTCTCGGGTTGTCGATCGCGAAATGGATCATCGACGAACACGGCGGGTCCGTCGAGGTTTCGACACGCGAAGGAGAAGGAACGACGTTTACCGTGTGGCTTCCGATTGCTTTCCACGACAGATCGAATGAAGTATAATGAAGGAACTAGGTATCATGACCTCGTTAATCGTTGGTTTCGCAGGAAAGCAGGTGCTGGTTTTCGATGGAAATTGTAAAAATATCGCCGCGCGGCTATTGCTACGGCGTCGTGGATGCAATGGTCTTGGCGTTGCAAACGGCCCGCAACTTGGATTTGCCGCGGCCGATCTATATTTTGGGCATGATTGTTCATAATAGTCATGTAACGGAAGCATTCAAGCAGGAGGGCGTCATTACGCTCGACGGCGAGAACCGTCTCGAGATCTTGGAACAAATTTCGAGCGGAACCGTCATCTTTACCGCGCACGGCGTGTCGCCGGAAGTCCGCAAGCGCGCGAAGGAAAGAGGACTTACGGTCGTCGACGCGACGTGCCCCGACGTGACGAAGACGCATGACTTGATCCGCGAGAAAGTGGCGGAGGGGTACGAAGTCATCTATATCGGCAAGAAGGGACATCCGGAGCCGGAAGGCGCGATCGGCATCGCGCCCGAGCATGTGCACTTGATCGAGCGAGAGGCGGAGATCGAGTCGCTGGCGCTTCGATCGGACCGTATCATCATTACGAATCAGACGACGATGTCCCAATGGGATATTCGTCTCTTGATCAGCAAGCTGCTCGAAGCCTTTCCCGCCGCCGAGATTCATAATGAAATTTGCCTGGCTACGCAGGTTAGGCAGGAAGCGGTCGCCGAGCAGGCGAAGGAAGCGGAGCTTTGCATCGTCGTCGGCGATCCTCGAAGCAACAATTCCAATCGGCTGGCTCAGGTATCGGAAGAAATCGCCGGGGTTCCCGCCTACCGCGTCGCGGACGTGTCCGAGATCGACAGGCGGTGGCTGTCCGGCAAGAAGCGCGTCGCCGTGACTTCGGGAGCGTCCACGCCGACCCCGCTGACGAAGGAAGTCATCGCGTATCTGGAACAATATGAAGACAAGAACCCTGAAACTTGGGAGATTCGGCGCACGGTCAATATGAATAAATTGCTTCCGGCCATGCGCGTGAAATCGTCCCAGTAGTGAAAGGAGCGCATGTTATGGCAGCATCAAGAAAACCGCGCTCGATCCAACGTTGGCTAAAATATAAATACACGCAGCTAATGCGGGCTCCAGGGGGACCCGCAATGGTAGCACTCGGATTTTCAATCGGCATTTTCGTTGAAATGTTCACGCTCCCGACCTACGGGCTTGCGTTTTTCTTGATATTTCCGCTCATTTATTGGATGCGGGCCAGCTTGGCGGGCGCTTTGGTCGGATTTGTTTTCGGTAAAATCATCTTCATCCCGGTAGCGTTCGTCAACAGCATGGTCGGAGGCTTGGTGCTGCCGAAGCATATCAAGTTCGAGATTCCGATCATTCCCGACTGGCTCAACCATATTTTGCTGGTGAACTTGAAGCTGATCGCGGGCGGGATTATTGACGGGTTTCTGCTAGGAGCGATCTTTTACTTCCCCGTCAGGATCGCTATCAAGTACGTGGCGGATAAACGCAAAGAGAAACGCAAACTGCGCCGTACCGCGCTCGAAGCCAAGCCGGTAACCGAATAAACGCCAGCCGGTCTCTTGACGAGGCCGGTTTTTTCTTGTATATTTACTTTAGCGATTAAAAGCTTAAAAGCCAAAAAGCGTCGAAGCTTAAAAGCGTATACGCGTCTAAGCGCGATAGAGAGGGAGCGTTATCCTATGATCGTAATTACGAAGAACAACGAACCGGAAGAGAGAATCCTGGAAATAGTCCAACATATCGAGCGGGCGGGCGTGCAGGCGCATGTGTCGCGGGGAACGGACCGTACGGTCATCGGCATCATCGGCAAGGCGGAGCCTACGCTCGCGGAACATCTGCGTCAAATGAAGGGCGTCGAGAACGTCATCAAAATCTCGAAATCCTACAAGCTCGCGAGCCGCGATTTCCATCCCGACGATACGATCATCGATATCAAAGGCGTCAAGATCGGCGGAGATAACCTGACGATCATGGGCGGCCCTTGCGCCGTGGAGACACCGGAGCAGATCGACGAGATCGCCCGTCTCGTCAAGGCAGCCGGCGGCCAGGTTCTTCGCGGAGGGGCTTTCAAGCCGCGCACGGGCCCTTACAGCTTTCAGGGCATCGGCGTAGAAGGGCTGGCGATGATGGCGGAAGCGGGCAGGAAGCACGGCCTGCTTACGATTACCGAAGTCATGACGCCGGAATACGTGGACGTTTGCTGCGAGTACGCCGATATTCTTCAAGTCGGCACGCGCAATATGCAAAACTTCGACTTGCTTCGCAAGCTCGGAACGGTCAAAACGCCGGTGCTGCTCAAACGCGGATTCAGCGCGACGTACGATGAATTTCTGAATGCCGCCGAATACATCCTTGCGGGCGGAAATCCGAACGTTATGCTTTGCGAGCGCGGAATCCGAACATTCGAGACTTACACGCGCAATACGCTGGATTTGGCTGCCATTCCGGTGCTCCAAGGGCTGAGCCATCTGCCGGTCATCTCGGACCCGAGCCACGGCACGGGGCGCCGCGAGCTGGTGGAACCGATGTCCAAAGCTTCCGTTGCCGCAGGAGCGAACGGGCTGATTATCGAGATGCATACCGACCCCGACAACTCCATGACGGGAGACGGCGTTCAATCCCTGTTCCCGGATCAATTCGCGAAGCTTCTGAAGGAGCTGGAGCAGCTTGGCAACCTCGTCGGCAGGCGGTTCGATACGCCGAAGGAACCCGCGGAATATTTTACGACATGGATCAAATAAAAGGCGCGCAAGCGGCGTCGTTATAGGAAACGCGAAGTCGAAATGCCTCTCCCGAGGGGCGTTTCGGCTTTCTTTTTTACCCGGTTTTCGCGGCCGAAATGATAAATGAAAATTATGTGAAGTTAGCTTACAATAGGGTCAAAAAATACCTAACATAGCTATTGACGAAGATTGGCCTTAATTCTATAATAACGTCATAGTTTCAGTGCAGAAGTTGAACAATTAATGTCCTACACATCGCAAATGTTCGGAAATGGAGGAAATACCTAATGTCAGTTCAAAACGTTTTGGACACGATTAAAGAAAACAATATCATGTTTGTCGATTTCCGCTTCGTGGATCTGTCCGGCCACGCGCACCACATCACGCTTCCTGCGACGGAAGTGGATGCCGATACGTTTGTTAACGGCGTAGCTTTCGACGGTTCGTCGATCCCGGGTTTCCGCGGTATCGAAGAGTCCGACATGGTTATGATGCCGGACACGGATTCCAGCTTCATCGATGCTTTCACCGATCACCCAACATTGAATATTATGTGCAACATTTACACGCCTGATGGCGAGCGCTACGAGCGCGATCCGCGCGGCATCGCGCAAAAAGCGGAAGAATATCTGCAAACGACAGGCGTGGGTACGGCAGCTTTCTTCGCGCCTGAATCGGAATTCTTCATTTTCGACGATGTTCGCTACGAGAGCAAAATGAACACTTCCTTCTACTCCGTTGATTCCGCCGAAGCGGGCTGGAACACGGCTAAAACGGAAGAGGGCGGAAACCTTGGTTACAAAGTCCCTGTCAAAGGCGGCTATGTACCGGTTGCTCCGGTCGATTCCCAACAAGACATCCGCAGCGAAATGGTTCGTTTGATGCAAGAATCCGGCCTTCGCGTCGAGCGTCATCACCACGAGGTTGCAACTGCCGGCCAAGCCGAAATCAACTTCCGTTTCGACACGCTGACGAAAACTGCCGATAACCTTCTGAAATATAAATACATCATCAACAACGTTGCCCGCCAATGGGGCAAAGTCGCAACCTTCATGCCTAAACCGCTTTTCGGCGACAATGGCAGCGGGATGCACGTGCACAGCTCGATCTTCAACGGCGATTCCCCGTTGTTCTACGAGAAAGGCGCTTACGCCAACCTGAGCCCGCTGGCACTGAACTACATCGGGGGTATCCTGCATCACGCTCCGGCGCTGATCGCGATCACGAACCCTTCGACGAACTCGTTCAAACGTCTGGTTCCAGGCTACGAAGCACCGGTTAACCTCGTATTCTCGAAAGGCAATCGTTCCGCTGCAATCCGTATTCCGGTTGCTGCCGTAACGCCGAAAGGCTGCCGCATCGAGTTCCGTACGCCGGATTCCACGGCTAACCCTTACCTGGCATTCGCAGCGATGCTGCTTGCAGGTCTGGACGGCATCAAACGCAAACTGGATCCGATCGCGCTTGGTTATGGACCGTTCGACAAAAACATCTATGAGCTGTCCGACGAAGACAAGAAGGAAATTCGTTCGGTACCAGGTTCCCTGGACGAAGCGCTTGACGCTCTGGAAGCCGATTCCGAGTTCTTGACCGAAGGCGGCGTATTCACGCAAGACTTCATCGATAACTATGTAGCATTCAAACGCTCCGAAGCAAAAGCTGTCGCAATCCGCGTTCATCCGCACGAGTACAGCCTGTACTTCGACTGCTAATTTGCTCTCATACACGATTTCTTGGCGAGTCCTCCCCGGAGGGCTCGCTTTTCGTTTGGACGATGGAAATGAAAATCCGGGAAAGTGGCTAAATCCGAATATTGTTCATGCATAATTTCGTTTTTGTTCGACTTTATGACTTGATGCCAAGCCGCAAAATTGCTATCATACTCATAAGCAAATCGAAGAGTGGAGTGAGTGTCAGTGACGAATCGCGCGTACAACTTTAATGCCGGACCGGCGGCGCTGCCGTTGGAAGTGCTGCAGCAAGCGCAAGAGGAATTTATCGATTATGCGGGGACGGGCATGTCCATCATGGAAATGTCGCACCGAAGCAGCGTTTTCGAGGGCGTCAATGACGGAGCCCAGTCGCTGCTGCGCGAATTATACGGCATTCCGAGCCATTATAAAATCTTATTCCTGCAAGGCGGAGCGAGCACGCAATTCGCGATGATTCCGATGAATTTGCTGACGGCGGGCAAGACGGCCGCGTTCGTGCATACGGGGAGTTGGGCGGAAAAGGCCATCAAAGAAGCGAAATTGTTCGGCGATACGGCAATCGCGGCGACGTCGGAAGCCGACAAATTCAACCGCATCCCGCAGCTGAGCGAGATTCGGGTTCCCGATAACGCAGCTTACCTGCACATCACGTCCAACGAAACGATCGAGGGCACGCAATATGCCGCATATCCGGCAACCGCAGACGTAACGCTGATCGGCGATTTGTCCAGCGATATCTTGAGCCGTCCCGTCGATGTGAGCCAATTCGGCATGATTTACGCAGGCGCGCAAAAAAACCTGGGACCTTCGGGCGTGACTATCGTCATCGTTCGCGAGGATCTTGTCGAATCCAGTCCCAAGACGCTCCCGACCATGCTTCGTTACGACACGCACGTCAAAAACAACTCCCTGTACAACACGCCGCCTTCTTTCTCCGTTTACCTGGTCGGCCTGATGCTCAAGTGGGTGCAAGCGAAGGGCGGCGTCGCTGCGATGGAGCAGCTTAACCGCGATAAAACGAAGCTGATCTACGATGCGATCGACCAAAGCGGCGGTTTCTATCGCGGCTTCGCGGACCTGGGCAGCCGTTCCCTGATGAACCTTACGTTCCGTCTCGGCACGGAAGAGCTGGAGAAGCAGTTCGTCAAGGAATCCGAGCAGCAGGGCTTCGTCGGGCTGAAAGGACATCGCAGCGTGGGCGGTCTGCGCGCTTCAACCTATAATGCCGTGCCGCTGGAGAGCTGCAAAGCGCTGGCGGAATTCATGGCGGATTTCCGGAAGCGCAACGAATAAAGAGGATTGAGCATGACGAAAGGCTCGGCGCCTCCGGCCGGTTGGATCTCCAATCGCTGTTGCAGTCGGAAATTTTGATTGAACGTATAGAGGTGTATTTCCGACTGCAAAGGCGACCACTTCGTTTTTCCGATTCCAACCGACCTCCGTCCGCCCTTTCTTCGTCATGCTGCATAAAAGGAAAAAGAAGACCGCCGGTCCTCAATTGGACGGCGGTCTTCTGATTGGAACACGGAGTGAAGCTTAGGCCAGCGAAGAATCGGCCGTGCCCGTGGCGCTTCCCGGTCCGGAGAGTTTGTAACCGACGTTGCGGACGGTCATGATATACTCCGGGGTACGGGCGTTCTTCTCGATCTTATCGCGCAGATGGCTGATATGGACGTCGACGATCCGCGTATCGCCCAGGAAATGATAATCCCAAACACCGTGCAGCAGCTGTTGGCGGCTAAGCACTTTGCCGCGGTGACGGCAGAGGAAGAGCAGCAGCTCGAACTCTTTCGGCGTCAGCTCGACCGGCTTTCCTTCGATTTGCACCTCGCGCTGCTCGGCCAACACGGACATGCGTCCGATTTCATGGACGACCGTTTCGCGTGCGCCAGGCAAAGCCTGGGTTCTGCGGAAGATCGCTTGAATCCGGGAGAGCAGCTCCTGCGGAGAGAAGGGTTTGGTCATATAATCGTCAGCGCCGTTGTCGAGACCGGCAATTTTGTCTGTAACGTCCTGCAGGGCGGTTAACATGATGATAGGAACGGCATTGTTTTGTTTGCGGAGTTCCCGGCACACTTGGATGCCATCCATTTTGGGAAGCATGAGATCGAGAACGATGAGATCGGGACGAAACGGCTTCAAGAGGTCGAATACGGCCTCCCCATCTTGGACGCAGCGGACTTCGTAGCCGGCTAGCTTCAAATTAAATTCCAGCAGCATGGAGATGGAAGGCTCGTCATCGACGATTAATATTTTCTTCTTCATCGTTTATGATCTCCTTTTCGTGCAATGATAGTTCTATTGTAAAGGTCGAATTTTCACAAAAGATTAAAAGAGCGTAAAAGCTATGTAAAATATAGTGAGGTGTTTCCAAGCAATGGCATTTCATATCGTACTCGTCGAACCGGAAATTCCTGCCAATACGGGCAATATCGCGCGTACCTGCGCCGCGACCGGGACGATTCTGCATTTGGTGCGTCCGCTCGGGTTTCGAACCGACGACAAGACGCTGAAACGGGCCGGCCTTGATTATTGGTACGCGGTGGACGTCCGTTACCACGATTCCTTCGAAGAGCTGCAGGCGTTGTTTCCGGACGCGAGGTTCTTCTGCGCCAGCACCAGAAGTTCCAAGGTTTATGCGGAACAGAGCTATCGCGACGGGGATTTCTTCGTTTTCGGCAAAGAGACGAAAGGGCTGCCGCAGTCCATTCTGGACGCGTACCCGGACACCTGCATTCGCGTGCCGATGACAGATAAAGTCAGGTCGCTTAACTTGTCGAACTCGGTTGCGATTGTCGTTTTTGAAGCATTTCGCCAGCTGGGGTTCCCGGGATTGGACTAAACCCGCGTTATTTTCGGCCGGAATTTGCAGGATATTAAGCAAATATAAAAATTTGCAGGAATTGATCCGTTACTATCGAACCTATGTAGGATGCAAAACTGTCATCACATGATAGCTTACAAATTGCGACTACAGGAGATGTGTAATTGTGAAACCGGCTGGCGTTGTGCGTAAAGTGGACCAACTCGGGCGCATTGTGCTGCCCAAATCCCTTCGAAAGAGATATCAGATGAACGAGGGCGATCCTGTGGAAATATTAGTTCAGGGAGATCATATCATCTTGGAGCGCTACCGTCCGCGCTGCGTATTCTGCGGCGTGCTGGAGGATGTTCGGGAGTTTAAAGAACGTTATTTGTGCGGCAAATGCATGTCCGACATGGCGCAACTGCGGCGCTAACCGCAGAAATGCGCGGTCGAATTAAAAAGAAGCTTTCGGCAGCTGTTGGTCACAGCCGCTGAAAGCTTCTTTTTAATGGAAACGGACTCTTACAAGCCCTTGGTCTTGTCGTCGTTGTAGGACGCCGTCAACATTGCGACCAAGAACAAAACGGAGACGGTAAGGACGATCAGAAAGTTAATTGTCATTCCTCATACCCCCTAAGGTGCCGGTAATACGGCTTGTCGCTTCGCAAGCACTCCCCTCATTATACCCAACGGACCGCAAAAAGAAAACGATCGAAGATGTGAACAAGTTGTTACGAATTCCTCATGCGGGTTATGTCTGAACCGGCATTGCGCATACGGGGGTTAATCGCCGAATCGCCAATAATGCAGCGCTTTTAAGTGCAGTTTTGCCGCGGACGGGTAGCACCTGCTTCCGATGCTGCGTAAACTGTGGCAACAGGGATTGGGAGGGACGGCGATGATGAAGAATCGGTTAGCGCGCCGTGCGGCGCGACGCGGCGAGGCATCGTTGACGGATATGTTGGCTGTATCCGGGCAAACGATTTCGTTTGCCGGCGATTTGCCGGCTGATGGCGGGATATCGCCGGCGGCGATCGAGCAGGCGCGCGAACGGGCATCAGACGGCGGGGATGCCAGGCTGCTGTCCGTACCGGCGCAAGGACTACAGGCGCTCCGCGAGCAGCTTGCCAAGCGCTTGGCCGGAAAAGGCATCCAAGCGGACCCGGCCGAAATCCTGCTGACGGCCAACCCGGAACGGACCGTACGAATCATCATCGATGCGCTGCTGGTACCGGGGGATTCGGCGCTTGTCCAAACGCCGTCGCACCCGGCTATCTTGCGGGCTTTGAGAACGAACGGCATTCAAATCCTTCAAGCCGCATGCGATCGGGAAGGGATGCTCATTGCCGAAGCGGAGCGGCTTATCGAGGAGCATCGGCCGAAATTGATCTATGCGATGCCCGCCTTGGGAAACCCGTCGTCGACGGCATGGAGCGCTTCCCGCCGCGAAGCGCTGCTGGCAGTAAGCCGGCGTCATGGAATCGCCATTTTGGCAGATGATTCCTACGGCGATCTTCTGTATAAGGAGTCCGATTCGCCGCCCTCGTTGTACGCGTTGGATCGGGAGAGCGGCGGAAGCAGCGTGATCTGCGCGAGCACGTTTGCCGCTGCCCTGTCGCCGCAACTGCGGACGGGATGGGCTGTCGCCGGGACCGGCGTAATCGCCAAACTGCTCGATGCCGGGCTAGAGGCGAAGGCAACTCCCGAAGTTGCGCGCGATCAGGAGACATTGCTCCAGCTCCTGCTCCATCATGATATAGAAGACGATCTGCGCAAGATTAGCATGTCCTATATGGAACGAATGAATCAGCTGCAGGCGTTGCTCCGAAAGCACGACTGGGCCGACATCGCTTGGGAGGAGCCTAGCGGCGGCCTGTTTCTTTGGCTGACGCTGCCGGAAGGACTTGATGCCGAGGCATTGCTTCGCTGCGCATCGGCGAAAGGCGTGACGTTCGATCCCGGCGCTTCGTTCTATGCCGCCGATGCGCCGCGAAATCGGATACGGCTAAGCGTCGCGCAGACGTCCGGCAAACGGCTGGAGGAAGGCATTGACCGTTTGGCCGAAGCCATAGACGAGTTTCTAGCCCGTGCGTAATGCGCGCAATGCGTCATGTCCCGATGATAAATTACCGAACGAAGCAAAAGAACCTCCATCTTCCGCCTGTAAGCGGCGGGACTGGAGGTTCTTTACTGCGCAGTTTTTCGTTACGCTGTTTTTCTTAGGCGATTCAGGCTTTGATCACAAACTGACCGTCCTGAATATCAAGCGGCGCGCAGTCCAGCTGTTCACCGGGAATGTTCGTCGATTCGCCCGTGGCGAGGTCGAAGCACCAGTAATGCAGCGGACAGATCAGCTCGTTCAAATGAGGACGGACCATGCCGCCGGCATGCGGGCAGATCGCCGAGATCAGGTTATACCGCTGAGGCTCCTCGCCGTTGCGCGGCGCTTCTACGATATAATGCGGTTGGTTGTCCACCTTCACCTGCGCGGGAAAGGTTTCGAAATCGGCTACGCTGCCGATGATTTTGATCGCATCTTGCTCGCTCATCGCTTTATTCTCCTTTATAAATGAGTTCGTCTTCGGCTGTCCGCCGGGCGGCGACGCGCTTCTGCTGCCAAGCGGCCAGAATGTCCGCGTTCTGCTTCACGGCTTCTTCGCCCTCGGGCCTTAACCGGTATACGCCGCGTTCCACCCGCTGAAACCAGCCGTAGTAATCTTTTTGCAGGAAATGCGCGGCTCGCGCGACCTCGGTATGTTCGGCGGCGGCCCGCGGTGATAAGCTCCCATGTAGGCTGAGCGCCCAAGCGATCCGCAAGGCCTTCTCGCGATAAGCGGTTACAAGCTTGCGGTTGTTGCTGCCGCCCGTATTGTAATCGCCGGTTCGCTCGCGGAATTCGGTGATCAGGCGCGCTTGCCGGGCGCGCCGTTGTCCGCGCATCGGCGGATCGCCGGGGCGGCAGAGCATTTCCAGCACCGGCGGCTTCGTCTTGAAGAAGGTGACGGTCATGAATCCGATTCCGAGCATCCGGCAGAGCTCGGTCAAATCGCCGAAGCGCTGATTATGGGCGCCGGCTTTCTTGCGGTTGCGTTCGACCGCCAGAATGACGCTGCCGTTCAGCCGCAGCCGCTCGATTCCTTGCAGAAGCAGCGCGAGATTGAACGTTTTCTTCATTTCCACCAGGATCGTATCCTCCGTAGCGGGATGGATGGCGACGAGATCGCAGTGCATGATTTCGCTCTTCACTTCATAGCCCTGCGCTTCGAAATACGATTTGATCGGCTTGTACAGCTCCGTTTCATGTTTGACGGCCAAGTCCCGTCCCCCTTTCGCGCGGAGATTCTTTGGCGATTATAACATATTCGGGCATGTCCCTCAGCTATATTCGGGCGTTACACGGGGTGTCATACATTTTTCCGGCCGCGAACGGGGAATCCGGTCGATTTTTCTTGGCGTTCGACACGGCCGCGGAAGGCTTGGTCATCCGTTGGATTCATTGGGCGCACGGTAGATTCGGCGCCGGATCCGTCCTTGTTTCCAGGCTCGGCGGATGTGGCGATTTTGTAAAAGGAGCCCGCTTCCGCGGCGGATTTTGTAGAAAACTTGTTTAAATTATTGGGCAACTTCCCTTAAGAAAGCGCATAGGATTGTATTACTTCAATAAAAAATGCCGGGCAGCTTTAGAAGGTGGGACCGATTCACGAACCCCCCGCGACCCGCATGATACTGGCGATGAGTAACACCGGGATGGACGAGAGGAGGTACGGCATGGATATTTTGAAACGGATTTCGGAGTACAAGGCGGAAAGTGAGAAGCTGGCTTGGCAGGGCTCCTTCAAGGATTACATCGAGATGCTGAAGCAAGATCCAACTCCAGCCATGACTGCGCATGCTCGTGTCTATGAAATGATTGAGTCGTTTGGGGTGGTGGAAGACGGTTCAAACAAGAAATACAAGTTTTTCGAACAAGAAATATTCGGCTTGGATCGTGCCGTTGAGAAACTGGTAGAGGAATATTTCCATTCGTCGGCGCGGAGGCTCGATGTACGGAAACGGATATTGCTGCTCATGGGTCCGGTCAGCGGCGGGAAATCCACGATCGTGACGATGCTCAAGCGGGGATTGGAACAATTCTCGCGTACCGCGAAAGGCTCGGTTTACGCCATCAAAGGCTGTCCGATGCACGAGGATCCGCTTCACCTGATTCCGAACGAGCTGCGTCCGGAAGCCGAGCGGGAGCTTGGCGTCCGCATCGAGGGCAATCTGTGCCCTTCCTGCCAAATGCGCCTCAAGACGGAATTCGGCGGGGAAATCGAAAACGTGCAGGTCGAGCGCGTACTGATCTCGGAGGAAAACCGCGTCGGCATCGGCACGTTCAGTCCGTCCGATCCGAAATCGCAGGATATCGCCGATTTGACGGGAAGCATCGATTTCTCGACGATCACGGAATTCGGATCCGAATCCGATCCGCGCGCGTATCGTTTCGACGGCGAGCTCAACAAAGCGAACCGCGGCTTGATGGAATTCCAGGAAATGCTCAAATGCGACGAGAAGTTCCTGTGGAACCTGCTCTCGCTGACGCAGGAAGGCAATTTCAAGGCAGGGCGTTTCGCGCTGATCTCGGCGGATGAGCTCATCATCGCGCATACGAACGAAACGGAGTACAAATCGTTCATCGCCAACAAGAAAAACGAGGCGCTTCAGTCCCGGATGATCGTCATGCCGATTCCTTACAATCTCAAGGTGTCCGAGGAAGAGAAAATCTACAATAAACTGATCGGCCAAAGCGACATGAAGCATATCCATATCGCGCCGCATTCCTTGCGGTCGGCCGCGATCTTCTCGATTCTGACCCGTCTCAAGGAAACGAAAAAACAAGGCATGGACCTGGTCAAGAAGATGCGCATGTACGACGGCGAGGAAGTGGAAGGCTACAAGGAAGCCGACCTCAAGGAAATGCAGAGCGAGTACATCGAAGAAGGCATGTCCGGCATCGATCCGCGCTATGTCATCAACCGGATATCCAGCGCCCTGATCAAGCAGGACCTGCAGTGCATCAACGCCCTCGACGTGCTGCGCGCGCTCAAAGACGGGCTCGATCAGCATCCTTCCATCACGAAGGAGGAACGCGAGCGCTACCTGAACTTCATCTCGGTGGCGAGAAAAGAATACGACGGCCTGGCGAAGAAGGAGATTCAGAAAGCATTCGTCTATTCCTTCGAGGAGTCGGCCAGGACGCTGTTCGAGAACTACCTCGACAACATCGAATCCTACTGCAACTGGGCCAAAATCAAGGATCCGCTGACCGGCGAAGAGATGGATCCCGACGAGCGCCTCATGCGGTCCATCGAGGAACAGATCGGCGTCTCCGAGAATGCGAAGAAAGCGTTCCGGGAAGAGATCCTGATCCGCATCTCGTCGTATTCGCGCAAAGGCAAAAAGTTCGATTATTACAGCCATGAACGTCTGCGCGAAGCGATCGAGAAGAAGCTGTTTACGGACTTGAAGGATATCGTCAAAATCACGACGTCCACCAAGACGCCGGACGAGAAGCAGCTGAAACGGATCAACGAGGTTTCGAAGCGGCTGATCGACGAGCATGGCTACTGCCCGGTATGCTCCAACGAGCTGCTTCGTTATGTAGGAAGTCTGCTTAACCGGTAGGAGCGGCATGAAGGAAAAAGTGATCCCGCGGCATGCGACATTCGCATGCCGCTTTCATTTATGCGGCTGCATGAGCCCGAAGCTTTCTCCCCTGCCGGAGGGAAATGTGCTAGAATGGGAACATAAGTTCCTATATTGTCGAAGGAGTGTTTGAATATGAAGCTGTTTCTGCTGAACGAGAACGGGGAATCGGTGTGGGTGGCCATCGCGGAGATTTGCTTGATCTCGCCGACGTCGAACGGGCCGGCGTTCACCGCGAAGGACGGAGCCGTTTACCGCTATCCGGATACGATGGCGCAACTGGTTCGGCATTTCGCCGATTACGGTTTCGAGCGGGTGGACCGGAACGCGATCGCGAATCTGGACGCGGCCGAGTGGTACGACCCCGTGCAGCGCAAGGTGTATTTCCAACTGCCCGAGGAGGATGGCGCGGAGTCGCTGTATGCCACGGTTTCGGTTGCGAACGCGGCTAAGGTGAAGCATATGATCGTTCGGGAAAGCAGCGGAATGTATTCGGCGCATCCGGCCGCGTAACGCTGCATAAGATAGGTAGGCGAAGTCCCTGAAGAGATGGGAAAACCATCTCTATTTTTGTGTAAGGAAAGTTGACATAAACAGCGAGAGTGAGTATGATTTAACTAGCGATAATCCAGGTTTTTCAGGCAAGACAACCTCGAATATTGTTGAAAACTGACGCAATATTGACAACTGATGGTTTTGGAGGCGGTATTCATGTCGATGGCGATGCAATCGCAATTCCATTCTTACGATTCACAATCGTTTTACGATGAAATGTTCGATAAGGAGCTGGCCGTACGCGCGCATTACGAAGGCGTCCATCGAACGTTCGCCCGCATGAAACCGTCGGAGCTCGCAGCCAGGCATGCCGCGATCCAGCAGCGCATGCTCGAGGAAGGCATCACGTTTACCCTGTATGCCCAGAATCAAAGCGAGCCTTTGGAAAGAACAATCCCTTTCGACTACATTCCCCGAATCATCCCCAAGCATGAATGGGAGAACGTCGAACGAGGCATGAAGCAGCGCGTGCAAGCGCTGAATGCCTTTCTTCGCGATATTTATCACGAGCAAGCGATCGTTCACGACGGCATTATTCCACGGGCGATGATTATCGGGAACAAATATTTCCGGCCGGAGATGGCCGGGCTTCACGTGCCGCAGAACGTCTATATGACGACGTCGGGCATAGATTTAATTAGAGACGAGAAAGGCCGTTATTACGTGCTCGAGGACAATCTGCGGACCCCGTCCGGATTTTCCTACCTGTACAAAGGGAGAAGCCTGATGACCGAGCTGTTCTCCGAATTGTACTTGTCGAGCGCCGTAGCGGATATCGAACGCAGCTTGAATGTTTTCCTCGGTTCGCTCCGCAGTCTGGCTCCATCCGGGAAACGCAATCCGCTTATCGTGCTCCTTACTCCGGGAGCTTACAATTCCGCTTATTTCGAACATGCTTTCCTTGCGCAGCAAATGGGCATCCACTTGGTGGAAGGACGGGATCTGGTCTACAAGGACCACAAAATATACTTGCGCGACCTGAGCGGGCTGCGTCAAGTCGATGTCATTTACCGGCGCCTGGACGACGATTATTTGGATCCGCTCGCGTTCCAGTCCGATTCGCTGCTCGGCGTGCCGGGTCTGATGAACGCGTACCGTGCGGGAAATATCGCCATTGCCAATGCCCCGGGAACAGGAGTCGCGGACGATAAAGCAATTTATGCGTACGTGCCGGAAATGATTCGTTATTATTTGAACGAAGAGCCGATCCTGCATAACGTGCCGACGTACGTGCTCTCGCGCAAGGAGGACCGCGAATTCGCCCTGGAACATCTGGATCAGCTCGTCGTGAAAGAAACGTCCCTCTCCGGCGGATACGGCATGCTGATCGGTCCCGCGGCTTCGCAGAAGGAGATCAATATATTCGCGGACGCGATTCGCCGCGATCCGAGCCGGTATATCGCCCAGACGACGATGAAGCTGTCGCGGGCCCCGGTTATGCTTGGCGGAACGATGCAGCCGCGGCATATCGACCTGCGGGTGTTCGTGCTGATGGGCGGCGCGCAGATGCATGTCATTCCCGGCGGCTTGACGCGCGTCGCGCTTCAGGAGGGCTCGCTCGTCGTGAACTCCTCGCAGGGCGGCGGCGTGAAGGATACATGGGTGCTCAGTCGTTAACGAAATAATAACGGAGGGATGAACGATGCTCAACCGGAATGCGGAAGCTTTGTTTTGGATTGGCCGGTACATGGAGCGTGCGGAGAATCACGCGCGGCTGATCGATGTTCATTTTCACCTGCAGTCCGAAGATAACCAATCGTTCCCTCGCGACGAGGAGGGCCAGCCGCAGGCCTTGTGCAAATGGGGGAGGATCGTCGACGCGCTCGGCAGCCGCGCGGCTTACGAGCAGCAATACGGCGCTTATAACGAGCAGGATGTCGTGCACTACATCACGCTCGACCGCGACAACGCGAATTCGCTCGTGACCTGCATCAATCATGCCCGGGATAACGTCAGAACGCTGAGAGAGAAGCTGCCGAGCGAGCTGTGGGACGTCACGAACGGATTTTACTTGTGGCTTCGCGAGAAGCAGGCCGGGGACTTGACCCGCGAATCCCCGCATCAGTTTTTCGGACGGATCAAGGAATGGACGGCGATGTTCCACGGCATCACGCAGTCCGTCATGCCGCGCGAGAACGAGTGGCACTTCATCGAATGCGGACGTTACCTGGAACGCACGGAGAATACGCTGCGGATCATGCAGTCCGCGGTCGCGGCGAAGTCCACGGCGGGGCCGGAAGAAGTGGACGGCAGCGGGCTTTATCCCTATCTGCAGGCGGTATTGCGCTCCGTGAGCGGATATCAGGCCTTCCGGCGACACTATGCGGACGGGGTATCCGCGGAGGCGATTACCGAGTTTCTCATCTTGAACGAGTCCTTCCCGCGCTCCGTGCATTTCTCGCTTCAGGAATTGGACGAGAATTTGCGCGGGATCGAGCTGCAGGAAAAGCAGTTGCGCGCCGCGCATGACCGGATCATCCGCCAGGTCGTGAAGCTGAAGGCGGAGCTCGCTTGCCTGGAGCGGGAAGACCTGCAGCTGGACCGCGAAAGCGCGGTCACCGGTCATTTGCTGCAGGCGGCCGGCCAGCTGGGCGCGGCGTTCGCGCTCACCTTTTTTCGCATCGGGGAGGCCAGCGCATGAAGCTGCATATCTCGCATACGACGCAGTACGCGTACAAGGAGTCGGTCACGGACAGTGTCAATGAGCTGCGGCTCACGCCGTTTACGAACGAGCAGCAATCCTGCTACACGCATTCGATATCCGTAGAGCCCAATGCGTCGCTGTTCAGTTATGACGATTATTTCGGCAATCGCGTGCACGTGTTTTCGGTCAACGGCCAGCATCGCAAGCTGACGATCCGCACGCAGATGACGGTGGTTACCCGGGAAGCCATCAAGCCTCCGCTCGGCAAGGAAGGGATGCCGCCGAAGGAAGCGTGGGAATGGTTGGCGAGCGACAAGTCGGCCAACCGATTCGCGGAGTATTTGCTCCCCACCGACTATACGGGGATTACGCCCGAGGTTGCCGCGTTCGCGAATGCCACGATTCAAAGTTCGTCCGGAGGAGAGCGGCCTGGCGTGTACAGCTGGCTCCTGGCCTTGTCGAATAAAATCCGGAGCGAATTCATCTATGATACCGGCGCGACGAACGTCCATACGATCGCCGGCGATCTGCTTCGCAAGCGCCGCGGGGTTTGCCAGGATTTCGCCCATCTCATGATCGCCTCCTGCCGGTCGAAAGGCGTACCGGCGCGATACGTGAGCGGCTATCATTTCGTCGGCGACCTGCAGGGCGGGAGCGCGGACTTCGAGCAGGCGTCCCATGCCTGGATCGAGGCGTACGTGCCGGGACTGGGCTGGTGCGGATTCGATCCGACGAACGACGCCTTGGTCGGGGAGCGCTACGTGAAGCTAGGCCACGGCAGGGACTACAAGGATATCGTGCCGGTCAAGGGCGTCTATATGGGGACGAGCGAAGCCGACCTGGAAGTGACGGTCGACGTGAAGCGGGTCGATGATTGACCGAAGGGCTTGTCATGATGCTGGGACAAGCCCTGCAGGCGGGATGCCTTTGCCGGCAGGGAGGATGCCGGCAGGGGCGTCTTTGCTGTGTTTGCAGGTTTAATGCCTGTCGCCGGCTTGAACCCTGTACCGCAGACGCCATAGGCACGGTTGTTTGTCACGATCCGCATGGTTTGTTTGAGGTGCCGCATTATTTCGATCCGAACATTAATAAGAACGCCTGCCCAAGCATCAGTCTGGGCGGGCGTTCTCGCGTTCAATAGGTACCGGTCGGCATCAAATGAACTTTCGGCTCGTCTTCTTCCCGTCGCAGCTGAACACGATCCTTTTGTCCTCGACGATCGTTTCCAGATGGACCGATTTGCCCCACAACTGGACGACGTGAGGGAGCGTCTTCTCGACGTATTTCAAATCCAGCTCGACGCCTTCGTATTTGTGGAAGAGGAACAGTTCTCCGACGCGGTTGAAGTCGCCGTCGACGACGACGAGGGTAGGAAAGCCGCCGTTGACGCGCGAGACGACGAGCTGGTCCCGGACGGACTCCCACGCCTTTTCGGTGATTTTCCATTCCGCGCCCTTCTTCTCGAAGACGTACAGATCCAGGTCGCCGACGAGCTTCTTCGTCAAGTAATTGCGCAGGAAGGAGATATCGGAATCGAACTCCCGCACCTCGAACATTTTCTCCCTTCCGAGCCCGGGCTTGCGGCCGAACCGGTCCTGTTCTTCCTTGGTCGGGTTATCCCAGCGGCGCTCGATATCCTCGAAGATTTTCAAGCCCAGGTAATACGGATTGAGAGAGTGTCGCGACGGCTGGACGACCGACGAATTGAGATGGGCGAATTCGATCGTTTCCTCGCTCGTGAGGTCCAGCTCCCGGATGATGCGCTGATGCCAATACGACGCCCAGCCTTCGTTCATGATCTTGGTCTCGATCTGCGGCCAGAAGTACAGCATCTCGTCGCGCAGCATGGACATGATGTCGCGCTGCCAGTCCTGCAGATTCGGGGAGTATTCCTCGATGAACCAGATGAGATCCTTCTCCGGTTGGGGCGGGAATTTCTTCGTGTCCGCGGTCGCCTTCACGGCAGCCTCGGCATCCGCCCGCTGCTCATCCTCGTCGAGACCCCACAGGTCGTCGTATTGGGAGACATGCTTCGGCTTCTCGGTCTTATTCTGCTTGTTCAGCAGCTCGATGTACTGGGCTTTGTCCAGTTTATAAGGCCGGATGATCGTCGTATCGACATGCTCCTGAATGGCGAGCACGGCGTCGATGAATTTCTCCACCGCCTCGGTGCCGTGTTCCATTTCGTATTGGCTGACCCGCTCCGCGGTCGCCGACATGCTCTCGACCATATTGCGGTTCGTCATGCTGAAGCGGGCGTTGTTTTTGAAAAAGTCGCAGTGGGCCAGGACGTGGGCGACGATGAGTTTATTTTGGATAAGCGAGTTGCCGTCCAGCAGGAAGGCATAGCACGGATTGGAGTTGATGACGAGCTCGTAAATTTTACTGAGCCCGAAATCGTACTGCATTTTCATTTTATTAAACGTCTTGCCGAAGCTCCAATGGCTGAACCGCGTCGGCATGCCGTAGGCACCGAAGGTATAAATAATGTCCGCCGGACAAATCTCGTACCGCATCGGATAGAAATCCAGACCGAATCCTTTCGCGATTTCGGTTATTTCGTCTATGGCTCGTTCGAGCGCTTTGACCTCATCCTGGTGCAAGCTCGCTTCCCCCTCGCAACGCGAATTGTGTTCCATAGCTATATCTATGGGCAGCCTCGGAACGATATGTCCCGTGCCCGGGAAAGCGCCAAAATTGTTTGGTCTCCGCGCCGCGGCCTATGGTATAGTTAGTAGGTAAAAATAGGCAATTATCGCATTGAAAGCGGATACGTTGCCAGTCAGGGAGTCGGATCCTACGGTTATGTCCTCTATTTTCGTTCACGAGTTTCATGAACTGCTCTACATATTGGGTTCGGGGCTGCTTTACTTTATCGCCATCCCGAAAGCCGCCGTTTCGTCGATGCAGCGAAAGCTGCTGTATCTGGCGGTTCTCGCGGTGTTCTCGTCCTGTTACCTGTGCATCGAATCCATCGACCCCTGGGTGTTCGCGCTTCACTTGATGCCGATCTCCATCCTGTTGGCTTCGTTGTTCGAGGGAATGCTGGCGGGAATCGCCACGTGGGGGGCGTTCGTCTGCGGCGGCATTGCGTTCGTCGGCACGGACTGGGCGGCCAATCTGGCCGGCAATAGCCTGCTTCTGCTGCTCGGACTGGCCTTCCACTACAGGTGCTTGAGACGAAGCACGCTGGGGTTCATTATGTTGAACGGACTGGTGTACATCGCGCTCTATGCGGTGCTCTATATAGCCATTGCCGGGTTGCGCGGAGAGGCCGTCAATCCGGAGACGGTCGGCACGATCCTGCTGGGCACGTTTCCGTCGGCCGCGCTCGTGATCGTGACCTATTACCGGGTGAGGAACCAGGAGAATTTGCAGGAGGAACTGTATAACGCGGAGAAATACCAAATGATCGGCCAGCTTGCCGCTTCGATCTCCCACGAGGTGCGCAATCCGCTGACGATGACGAGCGGGTTTTTGCAAATGATGGCCAAGCCGAGCATCAATCCGGAGACATTGGAGCGCTATCGGAAACACGCGATGGAGGGCATCGATCATGCGACGTCCATCATTACGGATTATTTGAACTACGCCAAGCCGACGGTGGAAGAAGCGAGACCCCTCGACGTCAAAGCGGAGATCGAGGCGTTGGTGCCGTGGATATCGTCCATGGCCGTCATGGCCGGGATCGAGATCCGGATCAAGCATGATCACGAGGTTCCGATCTTTATATTAGGCGAGCCGAAGAAATTCCAGCAGTGCTTGCTTAACATTATGAAAAACGCGATCGAAGCGATGCCCGGCGGAGGAATGCTGACCGTCAAGACGAAGGTGGACAACGATCAAGTATGCATTACGATCGCGGATACCGGCGTAGGCATGAACAAACTGCAGCTAAAGCGGATCGGCACGCCGTTCTTCACGACGAAAGAGAAGGGGACCGGTCTCGGCTTGATGGTCGTCGTCAGCCTCATCAATGTCATGGGCGGCCAGATCGCGTTCAACAGCAAGCGCGGGCAGGGCACGGTATGCGAGATTCGCTACAGCCTCTGCAACGTCTGAACGGGCGTCCTCCGACGCGGCGGACGGTTGTTGCGAAAATAGCAAAATCAAAAATCCCCCAGCCGAATATCCGGCTGGGGGATTTTAGTTCAAGCCTTATTATGGATTCACCGGCGGCAATTGCGTGACGTAGCTGTCGGATAGCTGAAGCAGCTTGAGCGCCCGATTATACTGATCTTCGGTCGTCGGCACGGCCGACTGCGCATTGCCGTGCAGCGGATGGTTGGTCCCGTCCTTGAACGAGGTGCCGGGGACGAACATTTCGTTATCCGTAATCAGCGAACCCGAAGGCAAATAATAACGTTCGGGCAAAATATTCGACGGCTGATTGAGCAGGTCCTGTCCGAAGTGAATATGGTCTTGCAGCGAGATGCCAAGAAGGTTCGCGACGGTCGGCATAATATCGGATTGGCCGCCGGTTTGTTTGAGCTCCATCGGCGTCGTGACGCCGGGCGAAGAGATGATGAGCGGAATATTGATCATATCCGTATTCCCGTATTCGCGACCGTAAATTTCTTTCATCAGCTTCTTCTCGTCGGTGTTCAGCGAGTAGATCGGGAGACCGAGATGATCGCCGTAAATGACGAACACGCTGTTATCCCATATGCCGCGTTTCTTCAGATCGTCGATGAACAGACCCAACGAATAATCGGCGTAGTTCTGCGCGCGGATGTAATCGCCGACGAACGTGCCGTCGTAGCGGGCCGGCAGCTTGATCTTGTATTTACGCTCCGGAATCGTAAACGGATGGTGGGACGACATAGTGATCAGCTGCGAGTAGAAAGGTCCGGATTCCTGCATCTCGTCCAGCTTTTCGGCCGTCTTCCGGTACAACACTTCGTCGGACGGACCGAAGAAGACCGTGTCGTCTTGGCCAAAGAAGTTCTGGTCGTAATACTTCTCGAATCCAATGGCTTTATACAAGTCGGCCCGGTTCCAGAATTCCACGAAATTCGTATGGAACGTCGCGGTTTGATAGCCGCTCGCCTGCAGCAGCTTGGGCAGGCTCGGCAGCGCCCGATCGGTATAGACGACGGAAGCGGCTCCCGTGGGCGGCGTATAGAAGGACGTATTCACGACGAACTCGGCGTCGGACGTGTTGCCTTGTCCGACCTGCTGATAGAAGTTCGAGAAATAAATATGGTCCTTGGCCAGCTTGTTCATGTTCGGCGTTACTTCCTGCCCGTCGATCTTCAGGCCGATCAGAAAATTTTGGAACGCTTCCATTTGGACGATGATCAGATTCTTGCCCTTCGCTGCCTGCCAATATTTCGGCGAGGCCGGCTCTTGAATGCCTTTCTGCTCATCGATCGCGGCCTGCGTGATCTCGCTCATCGGTACCGTCGGCTGCTTCGGATCGGAGAAGAGCGTGTACAGCTCGTAATTGAGGATGCCCATGTCTTCGGCTTTCACGATCTCGTTCATGCTCGCCCGGTTCGGCAAAATATTGAAAAGGCAGAGAGCCAGCGAGACGATGAAGACGACGGAAACGATCGCGCGGTTGATCGGAAGCTGGCTGAGCCGTTTCCAATTGACGGCGTGCTTGCGCCGCAGCAGCAGGTAGATGAAGACGATAATATCCAAGAAAATAAACAAATAATAGGGATCGAGAAGCGAGAACACGCTGCTTTTCACGGCGGTCACTTGATTGACTTGCTCGAGCGCGTGATACGTGACGATTATGCCGAAATACTTGTAATACATGATAACGGCGAAGAAAATCGCGGTTAAGAGCAGGTTTACCGTCACGTAGTAAACGAGCTTGCGCTTCGACGCAAACCATTCGATCAGGCAGAACAGCAGCCAGAAGAACGGCATTTCGGTTACGAGCAGCGTCCAGGACGGACCCCCGTCGAAAATAACGAAGTAAGCAAGCATGCTTTTAATGACCAATAGGAGGGTGAAAAAGATGAACGGCTTGACCTCGAATAACCGTCGGAATGACCATGCGGGCATGAAAATATCCTTCCTTTCAAAACGCGTACTGCAATTCTCATAACGTTCATTATGCTCCCAATCATAAGGATTTGTCAAAATGGCAATGAAGCGAAATACTGGCGTCATCCCATGGTATACTGGGTCTAAAACGAAGTGTACCCGGAGAGGATTGCCGACCGTCATGATCGCATTCAAAACCAAGCTGGATTCCGTCAAGCTGAGCCTCGGGCCTCGAGCGTGGCATAATTTCCGTATTGATGTAGGCGCTTCCGTATTATTCAGCTTCTTCAATGTCGTGTTCAACCAGTTTTATCTCCCGATGGCCATTCAGCAGGGTGCGTCCAATCTGCAGGTCGGCATCATTTCGGCTGCGCCGGCGGTCGGACTGCTGTTCTCGCCGCTGTGGGCCGCAATCATCGAACGGTCGGATCCGAAGCCGTACGTGGTCATTCCGAACCTCATCGCGCGGGCGCTGATCGTGCTGCCGGCGTTCTTCGGCGTGCCGCTCGTCTACGTCGCCGCCGCGCTTTGCTTTCAGATGCTGATGGGCATCCAATCGCCAGGCTACGCCGCGCTCGTCATTCGCATGTATCCGCCGGAGCATCGGGGGAAGCTGATGGGCAATACCCGGGTTTTCATGGGAGGGCTGATGGTTCCCGTGGCGTTCGTCATCGGCAAATGGACCGACGCGACGGGTCCGACGGGTCCGCTGCTGTTCGCCGCGGCGACCGGCGTGCTGTCCATCCTCGTATTCTCGCGGGTCAAGGCGCGGAAAGCCGCGCCGCCGAAGCTGCTCGGCGCCAAACGATTCAATCTCGGCGAGCAGCTGCAGCTCGTCAAGCAAAACAAGGAGATCGCCGTCTTCTTCCTTGCCTGCACGTTCACCGGCTTCGGCAATCTCGTGGCGGTACCGCTTTACAATATCATGCAGGTCGACCGGCTCGAACTGTCCAATACGCAAATCGGCATCGCGCGCGCGACGTACTTCATCTGTCTGCTCTCATCATACTACGTATGCGGCCGCGTCATCGACAAGCTGTCCGCGAAGCACACGGTCGCATTCGGGCTGGCGGCCTTCAGCATCGTGCCGTTCTGCTACGCGCTGCTCGGCAATTACGGCGCGGTGCTGATCGGAAGCGGCATCCAAGGCATCGGCGACGCGATATGGGACATCGGGTTCCTCGCGTACATGTTCCGGCTCGCGCCAGGCCGGGAAGCGGTCGTCGTCGGATTGCATTTCATGCTCTTCGGCATCCGGGGCACGATCGGCCCGCTGCTCAGCACGTACTTGTCCGACGCTGTACCGTTATCGTACCTGCTGTCCGGCGCGGGCTGCTTCGGGCTCGCCGGACTCGCGACGTTCATTGTCTACAATAGCGGCAAGCTCGGGTCAAGGGGAACGTCGAGGCAATTGGGGGGATAAAAGAAGCCTCCGCGGCTGACGGGGGAGATCCCGGCGCCGCGGAGGCTTTTTGATCGTTGTCATGATCTCTTGCTGCGTTCCCGTTATACGGCAAGCTCCCGTTTGCGGAAGAAGGATTTCAGCGCGTTGTAGACCTCGCCTTTTTCCTTGATGACGTAGTGCATGAAGTTCGGCAAATTGATGTGCTTGTAGGCGGACATCAGCGTGCTCGAACGGTTGTATTGGTTGACCTCGCCGTAGCCGAACAGGTTGGCCCGCTTCAGCAGCTCGCCGATCAGCTTGACGCAGCGCTCGTTGTCGCTCGTCAGGTTGTCGCCGTCGGAGAAATGGAACGGGTAGATGTTGTACATGGAAGGCGGGAAGCGGTTGTCGATGATATCGATCGCCTTGATGTAGGCGGAGGAACAGATCGTGCCGCCGCTTTCGCCGCGGGTGAAGAACTCTTCCTCGGTCACTTCCTTCGCCTCGGTATGATGCGCGATGAAGACGATTTCCACATGCTCGTATTGATGGCGGAGGAAGCGGGTCATCCAGAAGAAGAAGCTGCGGGCCACGTATTTCTCGAAGCTCCCCATGCTTCCGCTCGTATCCATCATCGCGAGTATGACGGCATTGGATTGTGGCTTCACGATTTCTTCCCAGGTCTTATAACGAAGATCGTCGGGCGAGATCCCGTGAATGCCCGGCACGCCGCTTGTCGCGTTGCGCTTCAGATTCTCGAGAATGGTCCGCTTCTTGTCGATGTTCGACATGATGCCTTTCTTGCGGATATCGTTGAACCGGATTTCCTTGGTTTCCAGCTGATCGCGGTCCTTTTGCTTCAGGAAGGGCAGCTCCAGCTCCTCGAACAGCATCGTTTCGAGCTCCGCGAGGCTGATCTCGGCTTCGACGATATCGTCGCCGGGCTGATCGCCGGCGTTCTCGCCCTTGCCGCCCTTCTGCGAAGCGGGATCGACGCCGAGCACGTCCCCGACCTGGCTGTCGCCGTCGCCTTGGCCGACATGCTTGTTTTTATTGAAATTGTAGACGAAGCGGAATTCATCCAAGCTGCGGATCGGCACTTTGATGACCTGCTTGCCGTCCGACATGATAATGTTTTCCTCGGAGACGAGGTCCGGCAAATTTTGCTTGATCGCCTCGCGGACTTTCTGCTGGTGTCTGGCCTGATCCTGATGCCCTTTCCGGTGAAGCGACCAATCCTCACGCGACACGGTATACAGCGTTCCATTATTATCTGCCATGCGTAGACACCTCCCAAACCGATTGAGCTTGTTGTTATTCATTCTATTCACGTCGCGGCTCGATATGTGAGGCAAAATGCCTGCAGGCGAACCCCGGCGCATTTCCGCAAGCGGCGTGCGGGCATGACAAAAGGAGGGACGGCGGTCACCCGCGTTCCCTCCTTGCGTTTGTTTCTATGCGGTTCCGCCGCCCATCGCAAGCCCAAGCGTGAAAAGGGCGATAAACCCGACGGGCAGCAAGGCGTTCACGACGATGCCGATGATGGGGAACGCTTTGTGCTTGCCTTTGGCGCAGGCGCCGACGATGCCCAGGATCAGCCCGACGAGGCAACAGGCGGAGGAGAACAGCATCAGCAGGCCCGCCGTGACGATCGGCATCAGATCGCCGAGATCGCCGTTCCCGTTTTCGAGCTCCGACAGGAAGGTCTCGTAGTTGCCCTCGTTCCCGATCTGGTCCATAATAAACGTTGTCGTCACGATAATCGCGATGACGACAACGACCAGGCCGACGAGTCCGATAATGAACGAAGCGATCCCCAATTTGGATTGGGTTTTCTTCGGCGGATCATCGGGCGTCGGATAGGAAGCATCGCCGTTGGGCGGATAATCGTACCGATTAGGTTCTTGCTCATCCACGGAGAGATCCACTCCTCTATGCGGTCGTTCGATATCGTATATTCTAACTCATTTTACAGACATTGGAAAGGATGAAGAAAGGAAGATGTTTAACAAATACGGGGCGTACGGCGCGATTCATGCGCTGCTGGCCGTTGCGCTGGGCGCATTCGGCGCCCACGGCCTGAAAGACCGATTGACGGAGGAAATGCTGAACGTATTCGAGACGGGCGTCCGCTATCACATGTTTCACGCCATCGGACTGCTGCTCATCGCCTTGGCCGCCGACCGCATCGGCAAAAATAACCAACAAATCCGCTGGGCCGCCCGCCTGATGCATCTGGGGATCTTCCTGTTCTCGGGAAGCTTGTACGCGCTTAGCTTGTCCGACGTGAAGTGGATCGGCATCATTACTCCGTTCGGCGGACTCGCGTTCATCGTCGCGTGGGGGCTAGCCGCCTATTCGATCTGGAAAGCCAAAAGCAGCAGCGAATAGAAGCCGTGCATGTCGATTCTTCTACGTGAATCCCTGTCTCATAGGCACGAAAAACGAGCCGCTCCGCGCCGATTACGAAGGCAGGAGGGGCTCGTTTTGCGTTGAGGATTTGACGACGGGGCGGCTCGTCCGCGTTTAAGTGAAATCGTCGATTTCGTTCAAGCTGAACGTATACACTTGTTTCTCGTCCACATGGTATACCGTCAGGATTTGGGACGACTCGTCCAAGTTAATGAGGCGGCACGGAATATTCAGTCTGATGCCGAAGCCTTTGTTGACCGTTATGCGAATCAGGGTATTGTTCGCAATAAAGCCTTTGATGCGCTCCATGACGGACGGGGCAGGATCCGCCTGCTGTCGAGGCGAGGGGAGCTCGACAGGGATAGCCTTGGGCTCGGCCTGCGCTTCCAGCGTTTCGATCAACCTTCCCAGTTCCATACCCGATTTGATCCGGTAATCGGCGAATCCGGCTTTATTCAGCAGGCGGAGCAGCTGTTCCAGAGCCTCGGCGGCGGATTCGCTTTCGACGAGCAAATCAACGTTAAACAAATGGGCGGCCAACTGTTTTTCGCTTTTGTGTTTGAGGTTCATTTTCCGGCTCCAATTAGTTCTTAAGGTAAATCCATCATACCACCAAAGCCCTAATTTAAGTAGTCCTATTGCTTCATAATGTAATTGTTAACCGGTATATCCGCCAACACTCCGCGGTGCGGCGCGGCATATAGTGAAGAAGCGATTTCCCGAAGGGAATGCTCGAGCGGCAAGCGCGGGAGGAGGTGGCTCGGATGATGCGAATGGTGCCGATTTCGCTTGCGGACGGCAGTACGGCTCTCGGCGTGGAAGTGCTTCTGCCGAAGACGACGCTGTTGGCCGTCGCGACGGATAAAGGCTATATCATGTGCGGCGCGCTGGACGTCGCGCTGCTGAACGAACGATTGAAGGACCGGGGCATTATCGCCGGCCGTGCAGTCGGCGTGAGGACGCTGGAAGAATTGATGGCGGCTCCCCTTGAATCGGTGACGGGAACGGCCGAAGCGCTTGGCATTACGGTAGGCATGAAAGGGGCGGACGCCCTTCTCTTGATGGTATAGATAGCGATTCGAGCCCTCCTGCAGCGGTCGGCCGCGACGTTCTTCTTCTGACGTTCGGTGCGGCAGCGCTAGGGGGGATTTTTTTGTCAGCATTTTACTTGGGATGAACAAGGAGATTCGACAGGTTCTGTCAAATTATACGAATAGGCTCGCATCGCCAGCCTGGAAAGCAGGGGGGATACATATGGTGAAACCAACGGAATACACGGCCTCGGGCCAACCGGTCTACAAGTACGAGCTGCGGGAACGGGAGTGGGAAGCGCCGGACTTCGGCGAAGAAGGTTGGATGGAGAAAATTCAGTCGCATGTGGAAAGCCAATACGGCGAGGTGGAGGCCGTGTTTCACGAGATCATTTCCGATCTCGTTCATGTGGACGTGCATTGGATCAAACCTTCGCCGGAACGGAACTACCACACGTTGTTCACGACGGGCATGAGCTACAAGCCGATGAATGCGCCGGAACCATTGCCGGATTATCGGTACGCGGAGTTGATGGTGTTCCTGCCGGCGTCTTGGCCCATTTCGCAGGAGGCCTTTCAGAACATGGACCATTACTGGCCGGTTTTCTGGTTGAAGAAGCTGGCGAGGTTCCCGCATGAATACGGCAGTTGGCTCGCGATCTCTCATACGATGCCGAACGGGAACCCCGCAAAGCGGCTTTCCGCCCGAACGAAGCAAAACGGCTTCGTCCTGCTTCCGCCCCTCGATGCGGCTTCGGAGTTTCAGACGCTGCGGATGGACGACGATCGTTTGATCCGTTTCTACGCCATCGTGCCGTTGTACGAGGAGGAAATGCAGTATAAATTGGACCGCGGTTTCGACGCGCTCATCGAGAAACTCGAGCAAGGCGGGGTCGGCCAGCTCATCCACGAGACCCGCCCCAACGTATGCAAGAAGTCGTCCTGGAAGTTTTGGTGACGGGCGGGATTTAATTCGATCCGGCTAAAGTTCGATCCGGCGGCAATTCGATCCGCCGGCGTTCAATCGGGCGGGAAAGCGAAAAGGCAGCACGACGCATGGATTCATGCGCGTGCTGCCTTTTTCGTGCGGCTGCTGCTCGCCGTTTATAAATCGGCGAACAACGCTTTGAGATTCACGTCGAACGGAGGGCGAATGATGCCTTTCTCCGTAATGATCGCGGTCACGTATTCGTTCGGCGTCACGTCGAAGGCGGGGTTGTACACCTTTACGCCTGCCGGAGCCGTTCGCTTGCCGAAGCCTTCCGTGATCTCCTCCGGGCTGCGTTCCTCGATCGGAATCTCGGCGCCGGACGGCGTGTTCAAATCGATCGTCGACAAAGGGCAAGCCACGTAGAAAGGGATGTTATGCGCTTTGGCGAGCACGGCGACGCTGTACGTGCCGATCTTGTTCGCGACGTCGCCATTGGCCGCGACGCGGTCCGTTCCGACGATGACGGCGTCGATCCAGCCTTTGCTCATGACCATGCCGGCCATGTTGTCGCAGATGAGCGTCACGTCGACGCCGGCCTGCTGCAGCTCGAACGCGGTCAGCCGCGCGCCTTGCAGGACGGGACGGGTCTCGTCGGCAAAGACGCGGAGGCTGATGCCTTGCTCCAGCGCGAGATAGAACGGAGCCAGCGCCGTGCCGTATTTCGCCGTTGCCAGCCCGCCAGCGTTGCAGTGCGTCAGCACGCCCATGCCGTCCTGGAAGAGCGTCAGCGCATGCTCGCCGATGAGGCGGTTCGTCGCTTCGTCTTCGCTTTGAATGGCGATCGCTTCCTGAAGCAGCGCTTCCTTGCTGCCCGCGAGGTCAAGATCGGATGCGGCGAGCTTCTCCGCGCGGGCCGTCATCCGGTCGAGCGCCCAGAACAGATTGACGGCCGTAGGCCGCGATGTCGCGAGATGAGCGGCCGCATCGCGCGCCGTTTGGAGCCACGCCGACTTCTCGCCGGCGGCATCGCGGCTGCCCAGCACGACGCCGTAAGCGGCGGCGATGCCGATGGCCGGCGCCCCGCGGACTTTAAGGTGGCGGATCGCCTCCCAAACATCCTCTGCGGAAACGAGCGGCAAGTAGACGATCTCTTCCGGCAGGAGGCGCTGGTCGAGGAGATCCAGATGCGAGCCAGACCAGATAACGGACTGCAAGCCTTGATAAGCGGTAGATTCCATAGTGTCGTACTCCTTTCTTTAGGCCTTGACCGCCGCAGAAGCCGCGCGAACGGTATCGACGAGCTGGTTGATGGAAACAGCGTTGCGGTTCAGCTTGATCAGCGATTTGCCGATGCGGAGTGCTAGGCGCTGCGCGCGTTCGCGCGCGGCGGCGTCTTCGAGCTTGTCGATATCCGCGACATGCGCCAGGCCGACGATGCGCCGGACCATTTTGCAGCCGGCGAAGCCGATCGTGTCCTGCAGTACGCGCTGCATGTAGTTCTCTTTATAGCCCTGCGCGGCATTTGCCAGCCGGTCCACGCCATGCTCGTCCCAGAGTGTCAGGAACTTGGCCTCGAACTGGCCCCAGACGTCCGTGACGGTATCGAGCAAATAAGCGCGGTAATCTTCGCGTTCGGCATCGGATCCGTCCCTGCCTTCGCGCGAAGCGTAATTCAGGAGCAGGTTCGCGAGCACGGCGCCGATATCGAAGCCCATCGGACCGAAGTACGCGAATTCCGGATCGATGACTTTGGTCGATTCCTGCGTGATGAAGATGCTGCCCGTATGCAGATCGCCGTGGAGCAGCGCCTGCGCGTGCGTCAGGAATTTCTCGCGAAGGATCGCGACTTCCAGATGAAGCTCGCCGTCGCTCCACAGCGCCAGCGCTTCGTCGCGGATCGTTTCTTCGAAACTGTTTGATTCAGCATCGCGGTACGGATCGTCGAAGATGAGATCCTCCGTGATTTTGCACAGCTCGGGATTCGTGAAGCTGCGGGACAGCAGCTTCTTCTCCTGCTGGTTATGCCCTAGGTCGCTCGTGAAGAACAGCGTTTGCGCGAGGAAGGTCGAGATATGCCCGGCGAAGAGCGGGTAGCGGGAGCCGTTCATCAAGCCTTGGCGCATGATGACATGATCGCTCAAGTCCTCCATGGCCGTGAGCGCAAGCTCCTGATCGTAGGAATACACCGACGGAACGAGGCCCGGCGCAAGCTTGCCTTCCAGGCGGAGCGCTTCGCTTTCGATGCGCGCGCGGTCGAGCGTGAGCGGCCAGGATTCGCCGACGACCTTCGCGTAAGGGAGCGCTTGTTTCAAGATGATGCTGCGTCCCGCGGCGGGATCCGCGATATGAAAGACCAGGTTCAGGTTGCCGTCTCCGATCTCGCGGCAGGTTAGCTGCGCGTCCGGTTGAAATACGCCGTCCAGGCCGCGGGCGATAGCAACGGCCTCCGTTACGTTTAAAGGATGATAAGCAGACAAGAATAGTCCACCTCCGAATCGTTATAGTTGAAGATCGGGCCAGCCGTGCGTACGCTTCGACCTCAAATAAGTATAGTATAGCGAAAATTATTTCGCGTTGGAATACCTCGGTTTGTTATAATGATTCTAAATGGATCGAAGCGAGGTTGAAACGAACATGGGCAGCGATAACGAAATGGATCAAAAAATCGCGCTGAAGGAATGGGCGGTAGCGGTCAAAGCCCTTGCCGAAGGCAAGCAGATCATGGTGCTCCGTAAAGGAGGAATCGCCGAGGAAACGAAGGATTTTCAGCTGAAATCGCCGCGCTTCTTCCTGCTTCCGGCATACGAGCATCAACGGCCGGAGCTGCTGAAGGAGGCGTACAGGGACGATTTGAAAGCTGTATTGGACGCCTGGACGCCCGGATCGTCGACCTTGGAGATCGCCGCTTACGCCGAAGCGGCGGACGATATCGAGATTCACGATCAAGCGACGGTGGATCTGCTCGCCGATTATCACATCTGGACGGATACATTTACCGAAGAGCGTCTAAAATGGAAAAGGAAGCAGCCGCTCCATCTGTTGCTGCTGCGCGTCTACCTATTGGACCAGCCTGTTCGGCTTCCCATTCAGGAGGCCTACACGGGATGCAAATCCTGGGTGAACTTGGAGCAATTCGCCGGGGATGCCGTGGCGCGTCCGGTCCTGAGCGACGAGGAATTCGAGCGGAGGACGGCGGAGATCCGCGCCGCGCTAGCCCGATAGACGGGCCCGGACCCCGTGCGGGGACTAGGGCCGATTGCTTTATGGCAGAAGTTATACTAAGATATAATTGAGAATCAGTGAGAATCAATTTAGAGTAATTACTAAAGAGGAATTGTTTCAATATGAAACAACGCGACTTTTCGGAGGGAGCAGTATACCATGGCTACACATTTTAAAATCGATGGCTTGAAAGCCGCCATTGAAGGCAAAGAGATTTTGAAAGGCATCAACCTTGAAATCAAGGGCGGAGAAGTTCATGCCATCATGGGGCCGAACGGTACGGGCAAAAGCACGCTCGCGTCGGCGCTCATGGGTCATCCTAAATACGAAGTAACGGAAGGCGAAGTCGAGTTGAACGGCGAAGCGCTTCTGGAGATGGGCGTCGACGAGCGCGCGCGCGCCGGCTTGTTCTTGGCCATGCAATACCCGAGCGAAATCACGGGCGTGACGAATTCCGACTTCCTGCGCAGCGCGATCAACGCCCGCCGCGAAGAAGGCAAGGAAATATCGCTGATCAAATTCATCCGCCAAATGGAAGGCAAGATGAAAGAACTCGAGATGAACCCGGAATTCATGCACCGCTACTTGAACGAGGGCTTCTCCGGCGGCGAGAAGAAGCGGAACGAGATTCTTCAAATGATGATGCTGGATCCGAAAATCGTCGTGCTTGACGAAATCGACTCCGGTCTCGATATCGACGCCCTGCGGATCGTCGCGAACGGCGTGAACGCGATGCGCTCCGAAGAACGCGGCTTCTTGATCATCACGCACTATCAGCGCCTGCTGAACTATATCACGCCGGATTTCGTGCACGTCATGATGCAGGGCCGCATCGTCAAATCGGGCGGACCCGAGCTGGCGGAACGCCTTGAGAACGAAGGCTACGACTGGGTTAAAGAAGAACTCGGCATCGTGGACGAAACGGTCGGACAGGTTTAATCGGAGGAGGAGCAAGTGAAATGAGCACACAACTATCAACTCCGGTAAACCGCCAAACCGTTTCGGCATTGTCCCAAAGCAAAGGCGAGCCGGCATGGCTTGAAGGAGTCAGAACGAAAGGCGTCGAGTTGGCGGAAACGCTGGAATGGCCGACGCCCGAGAAAGTCCGCATCAACCGCTGGAATTTGATGGCGGTGGGCAATTACAAGGAGCAGGCCGCGATCGCTTCGGCCGAGGAACTGCCCGAGACGGTACGCGAGTTGGCCGGAACGGCTCCTGCAGGCTTGATCGTGCAGCGGAATTCCGCCAGCGTGCTTCGTCAGCTCGCTCCCGAGCTGGCTGCCCAAGGCGTCATTTTCACCGATTTGGAGACCGCGGCCCGCGAGCACGGCGATCTGGTGCAGCAGTATTTATTCCAAGCCGTTCCGCAGGACGAGAACAAGCTGACGGCGCTCCAATCGGCAATCTGGAACGGCGGCGTATTCCTGTACGTGCCGAAGAACGTCGAAGTCGAGCTGCCGCTGCAGGCGCTTCTCTACAGCGACGACGCGGAAGCGTCCTTCGCGCCGCGCGTGCTCCTCGTAGCCGACAGCCACAGCCGCGTCACGTACGTGGACAATGTGGTAAGTACGTATGGCGGGTCCGCGCAGCCGATCACGAAGCAATCGATCGTCGAAGTCATCGTTAGACCGGGCGCGCATGTTCGTTACGCGACGGTTCACAATATGGAAGACAACTTGATCGACCTCACCGTCCGCCGCGCCGTCATCGAGAACGACGGCCGCATCGAATGGATCATCGGCGATCTCCATGATGGCCACACGTTGTCCGATACCCAGTCTTTGCTGAAAGGCAACGGCTCGTCATCGGATGCGAAGGTCATCAGCATCGGTTCCAAAACGCAGCAAATGAGCCTCACGACCGGCGCGGTCCATTTCGGACGCAATACCGAGAGCGACATGGTGACCCGGGCGGTAATGAAGGATCAAGCGACGGCGATCATCAACGGCGTGACGAAGATCGAGAAGGGCGCCACGAAGTCGAATGGCCAGCAGACCGAGAAAGTGCTAATGCTGAGCCCGAAAGCGCGCGGCGACGCCAACCCGATCCTGCTGATCGACGAGGATGACGTCAAAGCCGGCCATGCGGCGAGCGTCGGCCAAGTCAATCCCGAGCAAGTGTACTATTTGATGTCCCGCGGCATTTCGAAAAAGGATGCGGAGCGCTTAATTATTTACGGATTCCTGGCCCCGGTCGTGACGGAAATTCCGATCGAGGCGGTACGGGAACAGCTCCAGCGTCTGCTGGAAAGGAAGCTTGAAGGATGAATGTGCAAGCGATCAGGGAGCAATTTCCGATCCTGCATCAAGACGTAAACGGGCATCCGCTCGTTTACTTGGACAGCGCGGCGACTTCCCAGAAGCCGCGTTCCGTCATTGATGCGGTCAGCCGGTATTACGAGCACGACAATGCCAACGTGCACCGCGGGGTTCATACGCTCGGTTCGCGCGCGACGGATGCCTATGAAGGAGCACGCGAGAAAACGGCCAAGTTTCTGAATGCGGCGAGCCCGCAGGAAATCATTTTCACGCGGGGAACGACGACGGCGCTCAATCTCGTTGCATCCAGCTATGCCAGAGCCGTCTGCGGCGAAGGCGATGAGATCGTCATCACGCAAATGGAGCATCACTCCAATCTCATCCCTTGGCAGCAGGCCGCGAAAGCGACCGGTGCGACGCTCAAATATATTCCGCTTCAGAAGGACGGTTCCATTCGGCTAGCGGACGTCGAAGCGACCATCACGGACCGGACGAAGATCGTCTCGGTCATGTACGTGTCCAACGTCCTCGGCGTCGTGAATCCGATCAAAGAGATTACGGCGATCGCGCATAAGCACGGCGCCAAGATGGTCGTCGACGGCGCGCAAAGCACGCCGCACATGAAAGTCGACGTGCGCGATCTGGACTGCGATTTCTACGCCTTCTCGGGCCACAAGATGTGCGCCCCGACCGGTATCGGCGCGTTATACGGCAAGAAGGCGCTGCTCGAGGCGATGGAGCCGGTCGAATTCGGCGGCGAAATGATCGATCACGTGGATCTGTACGAATCGACGTGGAAGGAGCTTCCTTGGAAGTTCGAGGGCGGCACGCCGATCATCGCCGGCGCCGTCGGGCTCGGCGCGGCGATCGATTTCCTGAACGAAGTCGGCCTCGACGAGATCCAGCGGCACGAGCACAAGCTTGCGGCGTACGCGTACGACCGGCTCAGCATGATCGAGGGGATCTCGATCTTCGGTCCCGCCGAGAATCGCGCGGGTCTCGTGACGTTTAATTTGAACGACGTTCATCCCCACGACGTGGCGACGGTGCTGGATACGAAAGGCATTGCCGTCCGCGCGGGCCATCACTGCTGCCAACCGCTCATGCGTTACCTGAATGTTTCTTCGACGGCAAGAGCAAGCTTTTATCTATACAATACCGAAGAGGACGTTGATCGGCTTATTGACGGCCTCCATCAGACAAAGGAGTTCTTCGGTTATGGAATTGGATGATTTGTATCGCAGAGTCATTATGGATCATTACAAAAACCCGCGTAACCGCGGCACCTTGGACGACGAAGCGCTCACGATCAACCTGAACAATCCCACTTGCGGCGACCGCATCACGCTGCAGCTGCAGGTGGAAGGCGACGTCGTGAAGCAGGCCAAATTCACCGGCGAAGGCTGCTCCATCAGCATGTCCTCGGCTTCCATGATGACGGAAGCGGTCATAGGCAAAACGACGGAGGAAGCGCTGGCGCTGGCCGAGAAATTCTCGTCGTTGGTCAAAGGCGAAACCGCCGAGTTCGATGAGCTGGAGGATATCGAAGCGCTGTCAGGCGTTACGAAATTCCCGGCGCGGATCAAATGCGCGACGCTCTCCTGGAACGCATTGCGCAAAGGAATCGAGCTTCAACAACAGCAATAACAAACGCGCTCCCGCGCGAAGCATAGAAGCAAGAAGAAGGAGGCAATCACAATGGCGAAGCAAATGCCCGATTTGGAAGAGTACAAGTATGGCTTTCGCGACGAGCACAAGGCGATTTTCCAATCCGGTAAAGGACTGACGCCCGAAATCGTCCGCACGATCTCGGAAATCAAAAACGAACCGGAATGGATGCTGGAGTTCCGTCTGAAGGCGCTCGAGCAATTCTACAAAATGCCGATGCCGAAATGGGGCGGCAACATGGACGATTTGGATTTCGACGATATCCAGTACTACGTCCGTCCGTCCGAGAAGCAAGGCAAGACGTGGGAAGAGGTTCCCACGGAGATCAAGGAAACGTTCGACAAGCTGGGCATTCCGGAGGCGGAACAGAAATTCCTCGCCGGCGTATCCGCTCAGTACGAATCCGAGGTCGTCTACCACAGCATGCAGGAAGACCTGGAGAAGCAGGGCGTAATCTTCACCGATACCGATACCGCGCTTCGCGAATACCCGGAGATCTTCAAGCAATACTTCGGTACGATCATTCCACCGGCAGACAATAAGTTCGCGGCGCTCAACAGCGCGGTATGGTCCGGCGGCAGCTTCATCTACGTGCCGAAAGGCGTCAAATGCGAAATTCCGCTGCAGGCGTACTTCCGAATCAACTCCGAAAACATGGGCCAATTCGAGCGTACGCTGATCGTGGCCGACGAAGACAGCTTCGTGCATTACGTCGAAGGCTGTACGGCTCCGATCTACAGCACGAACTCGCTGCACAGCGCGGTCGTCGAGATCCTCGTGCTCAAGAACGCCCGTTGCCGCTATACGACCATCCAGAACTGGGCGCCGAACATCTACAACCTCGTGACCAAACGCGCGGTTGCGGAAGAAAACGCGACGATGGAGTGGGTCGACGGCAACATCGGCTCCAAGCTGACGATGAAATACCCGGCCGTCATCTTGAAAGGCCGCGGCGCGAAAGGCATGGTGCTCTCCATCGCCGTAGCGGGTAAAGGCCAGCATCAGGATGCGGGCGCCAAAATGACGCATCTTGCGCCTGACACGACGTCGACGATCGTCTCCAAATCGATCAGCAAGCACGGCGGCAAAGTCACGTACCGCGGCTTGGCATCGTTTGGACGCAATTCCGAAGGCTCCAAAGCGAACATCAAATGCGATACGCTGATTTTGGATAACCAGTCCACGTCGGATACGATTCCGTACAACGAAATCATGAACGACAATATCACGCTCGAGCATGAGGCGACGGTATCCAAAGTATCCGAAGATCAGCTGTTCTACCTGATGAGCCGCGGAATGACGGAAGCGGAAGCGACGCAGATGATCGTCATGGGCTTCATCGAGCCGTTCACGAAAGAGCTGCCGATGGAATACGCGGTCGAAATGAACCGTCTGATCAAATTCGAAATGGAAGGCTCGATCGGTTAATTTCGCCGAAGAGCTTCCGGTCGATATAAAAAAGCTCCGAGCCCGGCTTCTTGCGAAGCCGCGTATCGGAGCTTTTTAAATGCCGTTGATATGCT
Source organism: Paenibacillus sp. J22P277 (assembly GCF_059383675.1). NCBI lineage: Bacteria > Bacillati > Bacillota > Bacilli > Caryophanales > Paenibacillaceae > Paenibacillus > Paenibacillus sp. J22P277. Next base: position 103,584 of record NZ_JBXENS010000004.1, on the reverse strand, counting down.
ACATAAACACATGCTTTACTTCCAGGCCGCGTTCGACCGTCAAATCGATAAACCGCTCTTCGACGCGGATCAAAGGCCTGAAAAATTCCGAGGAATGCGTCATGATGATCGTGCCGGTCTCGCCGGTTTCCAATTGTACCTGCTTGCCGATGAAATTCGGGATCATATGCCGGATGAAGGTATGCGTCGTTTCCGGATCGAGCTCCGAGAAGCTCATTCGGTACAACTCTTTGAGCACGAACAGCAGGTCGCGCTTCTTCTGATAAACCCGCGAAGAGATCATGGCGCTGTACACGTCGGCGACGGCGACGATTTTGGAGACAGGATGCATGTCTGAGCCGGCGATGCGATTCGGGTAGCCGGTGCCGTCGATTCGTTCATGATGCTCGAGCGCAACGGTAGCCGCGAGCGAAGCGCCGAACGAATCCGTGATGATACGGTGACCGAAGATCGTATGCTTCTTGATCGTTTCGAACTCGTCCGATGACAGCTTGTCCGGTTTGTTCAAGATGGTGTCCTGGATTTGGCATTTGCCGATGTCGTGCAGGAAGCCGGCTTGTCCGATCTTGACGGATTCTTCTTCGCTGTAATCGAGCCACGAAGCGAGAAAATAAGCCAGCATGCCGACTTGCACGGAGTGTTGGTACGTATAGTCGTCCTTCGTATTCAACAAGAGCAGCATGGAGACGACGTCGCGTTCCATTCTAAAGTTGTCGACCAAGGGCTGGAACGTATGCACGACGTCGTCTTCCACGATTTTGCCGTTCTGGAAGGCTTCCATGAACAATTGTTCGCAACCGCTGACCGCGTCTTGATAGATCGGCTCTACCGTAGGCAGCCATTTCGGGCTCAAGCCGGATTCGATCGTGCGGATCGCCGGTTCTTCCGACGGCCTGGCGTCGATATCGACGTAATCGATTTGATGCTGGAAGAGCTTCGATATTTCCCGCGCGAATAAATCCGTACCCTTGGAGAGCACGTGCAGTCCATAGGAGTTGAATGTATCGTGGCTTAACTTGTCCCCTGCTTTAAGCTCCGTCACGTGTATACGCATGATCCACCTCTAAGCGGCTATGAAATAGGCAATTGGTACGTCAATGGTAGCAATAAAATGTAAAAATGGCAATAAGAGCATATCGTGCAACTAGTGCTATACTCCTTATCGGCATTCAAGGCTTTACATGTTAATGTTTCTTTAACGAACCGCTATTTCCCCTGCGCGATCGGATTCCACGGACCCAGCTGAGAGCCTTTCCATTCGGATCCGTCTTCCCAGATCTCGCGTTTCCAGATCGGCACGATTTGTTTCAGCCGCTCGATCGCGTAACGGCTTGCCTCGTAGCAGGCATCGCGGTGGGGGGAGGACACGGCGATCACGACGCTGATCTCGGCAATATCCACGACTCCGGTCCGATGCCAAATGGCGCACTTCGTTCCGGGCCAGCGTGCCGCGATTTCTTCGCCGATCTGCTCGAGCGTTTTCACGGCCATGGGGACATAGGCCTCGTATTCGAGCCGTACGGTCCGCTGTCCCTGCGTCCACTCCCTTGTCGTACCCGTGAAAGTAAGAGCCGCGCCGTTATCGGGGACGATGACAAGCGCCGTCACGGCCTCGACGGACAACGGATCGGACGTGATCCGGTATCGGTCTGCCTGTGCGGAGGATGCCTCGGCGGCAGTCACGGTGTCCTCGCCGCCCGATACGGGCGGGAGCAAGGCCAGTTCGTCCGCGGCATGGAGCAGCTGGTCGTCGGTCGCGTAGGCTTGGTTGCTGGCCAGGAATGAGATGGCGATGAGCGCGGCGTGCGCCGGGTAAAGCTCGGCGAGCGTTTGTTTCAGCCGAGCCACGGTAAGCTCGACCTGAGCGAGCTCGAGTTGAATCGAGGGACTGCCGAATCGATCGGACAGGCCGGCAAACAGCTGAATATTCCACATTACAGTCATGTCTATAACCTCTCGTCTTCATATGTTAATGGTCCCCACAGCATACCATAATGTGTTCAAAAATGTTATGCTAGAGGCAGAAACGGGAACACCGCAAAGGAGAGTGCGTGCCATGACAGCCCTAACAGATCGATTCGGACGCGTTCATGATTACTTGCGCATTTCCGTTACAGATCGCTGCAATCTGCGCTGTTTGTACTGCATGCCCGAGGAAGGCATGAAGTTCGAGCCGCCCGAAAATTTGCTCAGCTACGAGCAAATCGCTGAAGTCGTCCGCACCGGGGCGAGACTCGGCATCACGAAGCTTCGAATAACCGGCGGGGAACCGCTCGTACGGCCGGGACTGGCCGGTCTGGTGAGCGAGCTTGCTTCTATTCCGGGCATCCAAGACATATCGTTAACAACCAACGGCGTTATGCTCGCGGATCATGCGGAAGAGCTAAAAGCCGCAGGGCTCAAGCGGGTGAACATCAGCCTGGATACGCTCGACTCCACGCGGTTTAAGTTCATCGCGAGGCGCGGGGAACTGCAGCGCGTGCTGCAGGGCATCGAGGCGGCCGCGAGCGTCGGCTTCGCGCCGATCAAGTTGAATTGCGTCCTGTTGAAAGGCGTCAACGAGGACGAAATCGCCGCTTTTCTGGATATGGCTGCCAAGCAGCCGCTGCATGTCCGCTTTATCGAATATATGCCGATCGGCCACGCCGACGACAACTGGCGGAAACATTATTTGCCGCTGTCGCGTGTATTGGAAATCGCGCAGCAGAACAAGCTGGACGTGGAGCGGATCAGCGACGTGCTCGGCAACGGTCCCTCCGACGATTATCGGATCAAGGGCGGCATCGGAACATTCGGCTTGATTCACCCCGTCAGCGACCAGTTCTGCTCGCGCTGCAACCGGCTCCGGTTGACGGCCGACGGCAACCTGCAGCCCTGCTTGTACTGGGTGGACGAACTGAACGTAAAGCCGGCCTTGGGCAGCGCGGCCGAGCTGGAGAAACTGTTCTTGCGGGCGTTGGATATCAAACCGCGGAATCACGAGATGGCCGCGAAGTTGGCGGACGAATCGCAGTCGCATGAGCCGACGGCGCGCCGCATGTCTCAAATCGGCGGGTAACGGTCGGTTCGACGCGATACCCAGCAGCAGACGAAGAAAGGAAGCGGCAATGACGCACATCATAGCAGTATATTATCCCGGCCTTCAGCCGGTCGAGACGATGCCGGAGGACATGGCCCGCCTGGCGGGCCGTGTTTTTCCGGCGTCCGAACGAGTTCCCGGCGCCGCCGGCGAGGCATTCGACGTCGGCGAATGGTTTGAACGATTTCGCGAGCAGCAGGGAATCGACCCGCAGGCGCCGCTGCCAACGCATTTGAAAATCGAGGCGGCCGATACGTTCGAGGCGATCGTCCCATGGGAACAGCTGACGGACGCGGCGGTACAGTTCGCCATCGACGGAGCGCCGTTGATCAAGAACGGACCGATCCGGCTCTACGTGCTGAACGGGTCAAGCGATTGCTTGAACGTCAAAAGCGTCGTCGCCTGCCGGTTCTTGCAGGATGAAGACAAGCGCGGCGAAGCATCGTTCGGATTCAAGCAGACTTTCTCAGCGGATGAGATGCGAATCAAGCGTTGAATCGCGCAACCGGGAGGCAAGCATGAAGGATATGGCAACGAATGCGCCCGATGTCGTGCTGCTTCACAGCAACGACATTCACAGCAGGCTGGAACAAGCGGCCAAAATCGCGGCATACATCGAAGAAGCCCGGGGCACGCACGGCGTCAATCGCGTGTTGGCATTGGATATCGGGGATCATATGGACCGCATGCGGGTCGAGACCGAAGCGAGCGACGGCTTGGCGAATATCGCGTTGCTGAACGCGGCCGGATACGAAGCCGCGACGCTCGGCAACAACGAAGGCTTGACCTTTACGCCGGAACAGCTGGATGAGGCTTTCGGCGCAGAAGCGCACTTCAGAACGGTATGCGCGAACCTGTACCGGAGCGAAGCAGGAACGCGTCCGTCCTGGCTGCTGCCGCATGCAATAATCGAGAAGGCCGGCGTTCGCTTCGGCATCGTCGGGGTAACGGCGGCTTTCGCGGAGTTTTACGGGCTGCTCGGGTGGGAGGTTACGAATCCGCTTGAAGCGGTCGCGGAGCAAGTCGCGGCCATTCGCGGCGAAGTCGACGTGGTCGTCGTGTTGTCCCATATAGGGCTGCCGCTCGACCGAAGGATGGCGGAATCGATTCCCGGCATCGACCTGATCCTGGGCGGGCATACGCATCATTTGCTGGAGGAACCGGAGATTATCGGCGATACGCATATTTGCGCGACGGGCAAGTACGGCGAATATGTCGGCCGCGTGGAAGTCCGGTTCGATGCCGGGAATCGTCCGTCCTTCAAAGCGTCCTGCGTGCCGATGACGGACTATCCCGAGCAACCGGAAGCGAGAAACATCATTAATGCGTACCATCGAGGCAGCGTGGAGCGCCTTGGGCGTGTGATCACCGTGCTTGAGGCTCCGTTGCCGGCATTGGCGGAGCGGGAATCGCCGCTAGTCAATCTGCTTGCCGCGGGACTTCGGCGCTGGACGGGGGCGGAGATCGGCATCGTTAACGCCGGTCAGCTGCTCGGCGGACTGGCGTCCGGGAAAGTAACGGCCGGCGAGCTCCACGCGTTATGCCCGTCGCCGATCAATCCGTGCCGGATAAAGCTTTCCGGCAGGGATATCCGGATCAGCCTGGAGCAGTCGCTGCAGATCGGCTTTATCGAGAAGCAGATCCGCGGCTTCGGCTTCCGTGGGTCGGTGCTCGGAACCTTGGCCGTGGACGGCATGGTTATTCGTTACGATCCCGCGGGGCCGCCGAACGCCCAGATCGCTTCCATCTCGGTCGATGGACAAGAGCTCGACGATGACCGCGACTACGTGGTTGGGACGATCGACATGTTTACGTTTGGGGCGGGCTATGAGAAAATCAAGAACGGCACGGACATCGCATATTTCTTGCCTGAATTTATCCGTGACGTGCTCGAACGGGAGCTGCAGGACCGCGATGCGGTCGCCGACAGCTTTCGGGAGCGTTGGATCTCCCGTTAAACGGGCCGGCGCAGCGAGGTTTAGTGCCGGAACTCCGTCGTCTGTAGGAATGACACCGCTTTTGTATCCATTGTTGCACGTTAAGTATGTTTCAGGAGGGTTCCATGGGAGACATTATTCATTCGATTATTTTGGGGATTGTGGAAGGCTTGACCGAGTTTTTGCCCGTATCTTCGTCGGGCCACATGATTTTGACGAACAAGCTGCTTGGCATCGCGTCCGACGACCAAGCCATCGTCACGTTCGAGATCATCATTCAGCTGGGAGCCATTCTCGCGATGGCGCTCGTTTACCGGCAACGGATCGCCGATTTGTTCGGCTTTTCCCGAAAGACGGTATCGCTCGGAACGTTCGGCGACGGCCGTTCCGCTCCGCGCAAGAAACTGAACCTCATCCACGTCGCGCTCGGCATCGTGCCGGCGATGCTGCTCGCGTACGTGCTGAAGGACGTCATCAAAGGCGAAGGCTTCAACCAAGCCCCGGTTCTCCTCTCCCTTGTCGTCGGCGGGGTCTATATGATCGTCGCGGAGAAGCTCTCCAATTCCGGCCGCATCCGTGTCAAGGCGGAAACGATGGACGATATGACGTACCGTCAGGCATTCATGATCGGGCTGCTGCAATGTCTATCGCTCTGGCCGGGATTCTCGCGTTCGGGCTCCACGATCGCGGGCGGGATGCTGACCGGGACGAGCTATAAAGCCGCAGCGGACTTTTCCTTCCTGATGGCGATTCCGATCATGGTGGTAGCATCCGGGTACGAGATGCTCGATAGCTACAAATACATCACGGGCGACAACCTGACCTTCTTTATCGTCGGTTTCCTCGTCTCGTTCGTCGTGGCATGGCTCGTCATCGTGCTGTTCTTGCGATTCATCCAGAAGGTCAAGCTGACGCATTTCGCGATTTACCGGTTTATTCTGGCCGCGCTGTTCTGGGTTTTTGTCATGCGTTAGGAAAATTTTGTCGACATTTGACGAAACTGTTCTTGCTCTTTTTCCTTAAATCCCTTACATTAACATTACGAGGTTATAGTCCTAACCGTATAGGAAAATAGAAGCAAGGCAGGGGTCGATAGGATGCGTTTACTGCCCATTCAATTGTGCCAGCCCGGCATGAGGCTCGCGAAGAAGATTTATTCCGAAGAGGGCCTTGTTTTGCTCGGCGCGGACGTCGAATTAAATCATAAGCTCATCACCCGCCTCTATGAATGCGGCATTCATTACGTGTACATTCAGGATCCCCGTACCGCTGACCTGGTCGTGCCGGATCTCATCAGCGAAGAAACGAGACACCGCGCGCTAACCGAGATCCGTACCAATTTCCGGAACCTGATGGACAGGCCCAACCGCAAGAGCGGCGTCACCTACCCTTATATCGGAAAGTCGTTCCGCCAGATCATGGGGATGGTCATCGACGATTTGACCGGGCAGAAGGATGCCATGGTGATGTTGATGAACATGGGCATCGTCGATAATTATTTGTTCAATCATTCGCTGAACGTGTCGGTCTATACGACCGTGCTCGGCATCGCGAACGGCTATTCCCGGGACGAGCTCATGACGCTCGGTCTCGGCGCCGTTCTGCACGATATCGGCAAGACGCAGATCAGCGTGAATATTTTGAAGAAGAACGACAACCTCTCCCGTGACGAATACGAGGAGATGAAGCGTCATGCGGAGCGCGGCTACTATCTGCTCAAGGATGAGCCGAACATTCCGCTGTTAGCCGCTCACTGCGCCTACCAGCATCATGAACGGCTCGACGGCAGCGGTTATCCGCGCGGCATCAAGGGCGACGAGATTCACGAGTACGCGAAGTGGATCGGCATCGTGGATTCCTACGACGCGATGACGACAACGCGCGTGTATCGCAATCCCATGCTCCCGCACGAAGCGGTCGAATCGTTGTACGCCGGAACGGGCACCTTGTACGAGCAGCGCATGCTGCAGCTGTTTCGGGACAAAGTCGCGATTTATCCGCTCGGCGTGACCGTGCGGCTGCAATCCGGCGAAGTCGGCGTCGTCGTCGATATCAATTCGTCCATTCCGCACCGACCCGTCGTCCGGGTGTTAAACGACGAATCGGGCCAGGAGCTTAAGGCACCGTACGAAGTGGATTTGTCCAAGCAGCTTACGACGATGATCGTCAGCGTGAACGAGAATCAAGCGCTGGCCGAAGCAGCGAATTCGTAATGACGGATTTCGGGCCGGCAGCAAAATATGAAGGTCCGAGGAGCCGTGCGGGCTCCTTTTGTTATGTCGCTGCAAGCACGAACGCGAGTCGGCCAACGACCGTGTCGTTTGCATCGCGCCGCGATGGACATTACAATAAGAGGAAAGCAATGAAAAGTGACATGTTATTATGAAAAGTCAGGTGCTGAACACAATGTTAAACGCAATACCTTCGCCTTTTACGCCCAAGAATGATCCTTGGGACCCGATTCTCTCGCTGCGGAGCCATGGACGCCACCGGCTGACGAGCGTGGAGATGACGCTTACCAATCTATGCAACATGCGCTGCGAGCATTGCGCGGTCGGCGATGCGCTCGTGCTATCGGAGCCGGAGAAACTGCCGCTCGACATGATGCTGCGCAGGCTCGACGAAATCGAACACTTGAAGACGATCAGCATCACCGGCGGAGAACCGACCTTCTCGGAACGCGCGGTTAAGGACTATATGATCCCGCTGCTTCAATATGCCCGCAGCCGGGGTATATTTTCTCAAATCAACTCTAACATTACGCTGGATTACGGCAGGTACGAGGCGATCGCGCCATACCTCGACGTCATGCATATTTCGTTCAATTACACCTCGGCGGACGATTTTCACGAGATCGGTTTTGCGAAGAGCGGCCATTCGGTGCCGAAAGCCGTCGCCGCGCGGATGTACGACCGGATGCTCGAGAACGCGAGAAAGCTGAGCGACGGCGGGCTGTTCGTATCGGCCGAATCGATGATCAATTACCGCACGCACCGCAAGATGCCGGACATTCACCGCCTTATCGCCGAAATGGGCTGTCGCCGCCATGAGGTGCATCCGATGTATCCGAGCGCGTTCGCCGCGGATCTGCCGGTCATTACGCCGGCGCAAATGCGCGATGCGGTCACGGATCTGCTGGATCACCGCAATCCTGACCTATGGATGCTGTTCGGCACGCTTCCGTTCTACGGCTGCAGCGAGGATGCGTTGGACCGTGCGCTGCTGAAGCGGCTGGCGAATGAGCCTTTGGTCACGGTCCGCAACGATCCGGACGGACGCAACCGGCTGAACGTGAATTTATTCACGGGCGACGTGTTCGTCACCGACTTCTCGGACGTGCCGGCCTTCGGCAATATCCGGAATAGCCGCCTGGACGACCTATTCGACCGCTGGTTGTCCCATCCGCTCGCGAAGAGCGTGGATTGCCATTGTCCCGCCGCGGGCTGCTGCGGTCCGAACCTGCTCGTGAAGGATATGTATTACCGCGACGTGGATTTCGGCACGCGCAGGGCGATCTTGTAAGCGTACAGAGAGAAAGCGGCTGCAAGGCCGATGAGAGGAGCGAGTACGACCTTTGCAGGAATTTGAGTTCGGAAGGATCTTTTGGAATCTTTGCATCGTCCTCATTTTAGTGCTGTTGAACGGCTTTTTCGTCGCCGCGGAATTTTCGCTCGTGAAAGTAAGGCAATCGCGCTTGACCCAGCTGGTCAACGAAGGCAATTCGCGGGCGAGGTACGCGATCAAGGTCAATCAGCGCCTGGATGCGTATTTGTCGGCAACGCAGCTCGGCATTACGCTCGCTTCGCTCGGTCTCGGCTGGGTAGGGGAACCGGCCATATCGGATCTGATCGTGGAGCCGCTCTTTCACTTGCTGGGCCTGAGCGACGGAGCGGTCATGCATACCGTGTCGGTCGTGATCGGCTTCCTGGTCATTACGTTCCTGCATATCGTGCTCGGGGAGCTGGCTCCGAAATCGCTGGCGATCCAGAAATCCGAAAGCACGTCGCTGTGGGCATCCATGCCGCTGCTGTATTTTTACCGCGTCTTCCTGCCGGCAATCTGGCTGCTCAACGGTTCCGCGAACGGGCTGCTCCGCATCTTCGGCGTTAAGCCGGCAAGCGAGCACGACTCGGCGCATACGGAGGAAGAAATCCGCATCCTGATGGACCAGAGCGCGAAGAGCGGCATCATCGACAAGGACGAGCTGAAGCTGTTCGACAACATTTTCGAATTTTCCGACCGCTTGGCCCGCGAAGTGATGCTTCCGCGGACGGACATGGATTGCCTGTATGCCAATCTGCCGTTCGAAGAGAACATGAAGATCGTCTACGCGACCAAACATACGCGTTACCCGGTCTGCGTCGAAGACAAGGACCAATTGATCGGCTTCGTACATATTACCGATCTGCTGACGGCAGACCCGGATGAAGAGCAAACAATGACGAAATTCCTCAGGCCGATCCTGAACGTGCCCGAGTCGATGGAAGTCAGCCATGTGCTGAAGCTGATGCAGCGCAAGCATTCGCAGCTTGCGATCGTCGTGGATGAATACGGCGGTACGGCCGGGATGTTGACGACGGAGCAGATCCTCGAGGAGATCGTAGGAGAAATCCACGACGAATTCGACAACGAACAGCCTGAAATCATCGTTAAAGGCGACGTCACTTCCGTCGAAGGCCGTATGCTGATCGAGGAAATCAACGACATGTTCAACCTGGAGATCGAAGACGAAGACGTCGATACGATCGGGGGCTGGTTGTTCACGGCTTTGGAGGGCAATCCGGAACGGGGCAAGAAGGTGAATTTTGACGGTTACGTCTTCGAGGTGGCGGAGAGCGAGCCGCTGCGCGTGCTGCGCGTCTTTATTTACCGCGTCAAGGTGGAGGAGCCCGAAGTATTATTGGTGGAAGAATGAGGTAATGATTTGTTGCTGGAATGGAGAAGAGCTTTTGTCCTCGGACAGGAGCTCTTTTTTCGTTGCAGGTAATATTACCCGGGAAATCAATTATTTAATGGGCGTCCAAGCAAAATTGCCCAAAGGCAGACATAAGTATAGGAGTGGTAAGCGAAGTGTCCGCGAAAACATCACGAGGAGGGGGAAGCGAAGTTGAACGCTGTTAAACCGACGCGCGATTGGTATCCCTTTGTTGGTCCGTTTGACCCATGTCCGCCCAAATACGTCAAAACCTATTACGTTGCGCCGAACCAGTACATTCCGTTTCAGCCGATGAATCTGCCGCAGTTTTCGCTTGCGGACGCGCTGAAGCTGGGCACCCTATGGCCAGCGCTTTACGGACCCTACGAATCGAAATGCAATGCGAGGGGGCCGGAACAAGATGAATAAACAGCTGGACGAACAGTATTATCAGAAGCTGCTCGAACTGCAGCAGCTTGATTTTGGGCTGGTCGAGCTGACGTTGTATCTCGATACGCATCCGAACGATCTTCAAGCGCTCCAGCAGTTCAATCAGCTGGCCCAGCAGCGCCAGCAATGCGCGCATCAATTCGAGATGCAGTACGGACCGCTGCTGCAATTCGGGCTGAGTTTTTCCAAATTTCCGTGGCAGTGGGTCGAAACGCCGTGGCCGTGGCAGGTGTAGAGGATCAACCGAAGGAGGCGGGACGCTCGTGTGGATTTATGAGAAGAAGCTGCAGTATCCGGTGCGCGTGAGCAAATGCGATCCGCGGGTCGCGCGCTATCTGGTGGAACAGTACGGCGGCGCGGACGGAGAGCTGTCTGCGGCGCTCCGGTACATGAACCAGCGTTACAGCATCCCGGACAAGGTCGTCGGACTACTGACGGATATCGGAACCGAGGAATTCGCGCATCTGGAAATGATTGCGACGATGATCTACAAGCTGACGAAGGATGCGACGCCGAAGCAGCTGGAGGATGCAGGGCTTGGGCCGAACTACGTGAACCACGATAACGGCATGTTCTACAACAACGCTTCGGGCGTACCGTGGACGGCGGCCTATATCGCGACCAAAGGCGATCCGATCGCCGACCTGTACGAGGATATCGCAGCGGAGGAAAAAGCGCGTACCACCTACCAGTGGATCATCGACATGACGGATGACGTCGATCTGCAGGACGGATTGAAATTTCTGCGCGAACGGGAAATCGTGCATGCGCTGCGCTTCAAAGAAGCGGTCGAGATCCTCAAGGCGGACCGCGACACGAAGAAAGTGTATTGAGGTCCAGTGGGAAAGCTCTTGCGGCTTCGAAGGCTGCGGGAGCTTTTTTAGCTGTCTGCTTCCATAGCTATCCGAAGCGGTACGGGCGAAGCGAAGGCGTGTTTCGTCAGAAAATGTTGTATAATGTGGACAAAGCGGCAACGGATCGGAGACTAGCTTCAGTAATAAGTTTCAGTGACATGCGCTAGGCTGCCGGTCCCGGCTGAACGGGCGCCGGGGGCGTAGCATGGAAGAAGCGGGCGAAGGAGGGATTGCCGAATGACGGCGGCAGACGGAGGGACTGAATTTCTGGCAGGCGTCTTATGCGAGGTCGTGAGCGCGGAGCGAGCATCCGAGCGGCCGCTATGGGCTGACGGCACGGCCGTGCTGCATTGCCATGCGCTGGTGTATTCCGCGAACGGCGGCGAAATCATTATCGACGGGAGAGCGGACAAGCTGATGCGCGGGACGGTTTACCTGTGCGCGACTGGCACGGCCGTCGAGCTGCGGCTACCGGACCGTGCGGAGAACGAGTTGATTTGGGCAGCCTTCGAGCTTTACCGGCTCTCGGAACGATCGGAAGCGCAAAGGGTGTACATTCGGGAGGACAAGCTGCCGGCGCAGGGCGCCGTACGCGCCGAAGGCGGCCGCGCCATGCGGCTTCTTCGCCTCCTGGCGGAGGGGAGCGGCGCGGATGCGGGGAACGATGCGTTCGCGCGTCATCCGATCTTGCATGATCTGCTGACGACGCTGCTTCGCCGCAGCGCCCCAGCCCTCGGCGAGGACATGGAAGAACGGCTGAAAACGACGATACGGTTCATGCACGACCATTATAAAGAAGATATTCGCGTCGAACGCCTTGCCGAGATGGCGCAGCTGCATCCGTCCTATTACGCCCAAGTGTTCAAGCAGGCTACCGGCAAAACGCCGATCGTCTTCTTGACCGACCTGCGCATGAGCAAGGCGAAGGAAATGCTTCTGTCGTCCGGAAGAAGGGTCCGGGACATCGCCCGTGACGTCGGGTACGGCGACGAGTTTTACTTCAGCAGGCGATTCAAAGAAACAAGCGGCGCAGCACCGACCGCTTACGGCAAGAGAACGGACATGCGCGTCGTATCGCTCTCGTATCCCTACACGGATCATCTGCAGGTGCTCGGCATCGAGCCCTGCGCCGCGCAGACGCACCGGCATATCCCGCTCGTCGCCAAGACGCTGTCCCTGCCGAAGCACGGCTCCGAACCGTGGGAGGCGACACGTCAAACCTTCTTCGACGTGCAGCCCGATCTTATCGTCTGCAAGGACAACGTATGGGCCAAGGCGCGGGAAAATATCAACGATATCGCGCCGATCGCGATGATCCCATGGGCTTCGCGGGACGTCTATGCACATCTCGGGAGCATAGCCAAGCTCGTGAATCGGGAACAGGCCGCGAAACAATGGCTGGACGCGCACGAACGCAAGGTCGAGCTCGCGCGGCAGAAGGTCGGCCGCTTTGCCGGCGGCGTCACGGTCGTCGTCTGTGCCGTGCGCGGACGCGGATTGCGCATCTACGGCGCGCGCAATTTCGGCCATATCTTCTACCGCTTGCTCGGACTTGCGCCGCCGGCCGCGCTCCGCGGCCAGCTGGACCGGCATCCGACCGGTACCGGGCACACCTGGACGGCGATCGAGCCCGGAGAGTTGGCGCAGTACGACGCCGATTATTTATTTCTGGCGCCGGAGACCGAGGGGGACCTGAAATACGCGATGGAGCTTCTCGGGACGAACCCGGCTTGGTTGCGGCATGCCGCGGTACGGGGCGGTCGGGTTACGTTATTGGATTGGGACAAGTGGATCGTCTACGCCCCGTCGCTGATCGAACGGCAATTGGAGGAAGCCGTGCATCTGCTGACCGGCGGCACGGTACCGGCACGGAAAGTCTTCTGATGCCGGTGCCCGCCGCGACGGCGCAACCGGCTCGAAGCGTCGATCGAATCCGTTGGACGCTCGGAGGGACGGCGGGGAAGGAAATGCCTTTCTGCGCGTTTCCGGGAAATCTCCATGCCATCGATCTTGGAATATGTCATGTACGAAAAGCGGGATTGCTTTATAATTATTCATTGATAATGATTATCAGTATTAATGAGCGAGAGGGGCTGCATCAAGGCATCGTGACCAACAGGAGCATCAGGAGCAACAGGAAGATTGGCTATGCCGTCGGCTTTTGGTTCGCCCTTATGACTGCAGGGCTGCTGGCGTCCATGTTCGCCGCGATCTCTTACGGCGCGAAAGAGCTGACGCTCGGGACGGTGTGGTCGGCGGTCTTTCGCTACGACGAAACGCTGACGTCTCATCAAATCATTCATGAGTTGAGATTGCCCCGCGTGCTCGGCGCCGTCGTCACGGGCATGGCCTTCGGCGCGGCAGGCGCGCTTATACAAGGCGTGACGCGCAACCCGATGGCCGATACGGGCATTCTCGGCATCAATGCGGGATCGGCTTTCGTCGTCGCGCTCAGTTTCGCGCTGCTGCCGGGGTTGTCCTATTCGGCGCTTATACTGCTGTCTTTCGCGGGTGCGGCGCTCAGCACGCTGCTCATCGTGTCGCTCGGCGCGGCATCGCCCGGCGGGTTGTCCTCGCTGAAGCTGACCGTCGCGGGGGCAGTGACGGCCGCGATCCTGCATTCGCTCAGCACCGGCGTCGCGCTCTATTACGGGTTGAGCCAGGATCTTGCCTTCTGGTATGCGGGCGGCGTAGCCGGCGTCAAATGGATGCATCTCCGGCTGCTCGCGCCGATCGTGCTGCTGGCGCTGGCCGGGGCGACGGCCATCGGCCGCCAGGTCTCGTTTCTGGCGCTCGGCGACGATACCGCGGTCAACCTCGGCATTCGCACGGCGCGGGTCAAAATCATAGCGATGGGACTAGCCGTCGCGCTTGCCGGGTCCTCGGTAGCGGTAGCCGGTTCGATCGGCTTCGTCGGCCTCGTGGTCCCGCACATCGCGCGCCGGATCGCGGGCGTCGATTATCGGCTCGTCATTCCGATGTCGGCGCTGCTCGGGGCGATCCTGCTCGTATGGGCAGACTTCGCTTCGCGCCTGGTCAATCCGCCGCAGGAATTCGCCATCGGGGCGATGGTCGCGCTCGTTGGCGTTCCGTTCTTCCTGTACCTCGCCCGCAAGGAAGGGAGGGAGCTGTAAGGTGGATGCCTATGCCGCAATGCGGAGAAGAAGGGCCGTCATCGTCTCGCTCGTCATGCTGCTGCTAGCCGCGGTCGTGATCGTCGTCAGCTTGAACACGGGTACGATCCGGCTGTCCCCCGTGTCCGTATGGAAAGCGCTGATCGGCAGAGGGACGCCGGAAGAGACGCTGATCCTGTACGATTACCGGCTGCCGCGCATCGTCATCACGGCGCTCGCGGGCATCGGGCTCGGCGTCGCCGGCGCGGTACTGCAAGGCGTTTCGCGCAATTCGCTGGCCGATCCGGGCATTCTCGGGCTTCACGCCGGCGCCGCGCTCGGCTTGACCGTATTCGTTTCGTTCTTTCATGGCATGGAGGGACCCGATGCCCTGCTCATCCCGCTCTTTACGTTCGCCGGCGGGATCGCCATCGCCGTCTTCATCTTTCTGTTCGCGTACGACCGGCGAAAGGGGATTTTGCCGATCCGGCTCATTCTGGTCGGGATCGCCGTCGAAGCGGGCGTCAGCGCCTTCACGTTGTTTCTCTCGCTGCGGCTGGACGAGGACACGTACAATTTCGCCGCGCGCTGGCTGGCCGGCAGCATCTGGGGCCGCGAATGGATCAACGTCTGGGCGCTGCTGCCGTGGACGGTCGTGCTGGTGCCGCTCATTTATTACCGGTCCCGGGTGCTGGACGTGTTCGCGCTGGGCGACGAGATCGCCGGCGGCGTGGGCGGCCGCGTCAACCGAAGCCGCATCCTGATGCTGACCCTGGCCGTGGCGTTATCCTGCGCGAGCGTATCCATGACGGGCGGGATCGGCTTCATCGGCCTGGCCGCGCCGCATATCGCGCGAAGCCTCGCAGGGCCGCAGCATCGCCATTTCCTGCCTGTAGCGGCGATGACGGGCTTGGTCATTCTCGTAACGGCCGACACGATCGGACGATCCATCTTTCAGCCGAACGCGATTCCAGCCGGTGTGGTCGTCGCGGGAATCGGCGGCCCGTATTTTCTGTATCAGCTGTTTCGCAGCAAAACTTAATCATTCACCGAGGAGCAAACGAACATGATGAACCGAATTTTCATGCACAATAAATTACCGCTATGGGCGTCAGCGCTGCTGCTGCTTGCGATACTGGCCGGATGCGGCCAATCGGCGAATACGCAAAATGCCGCGAATAACGCGAATCATGCAAATAACGCGCAAACGAACGCGGGCGCGGCCAATGCCGCCGGTACGGCGAACGCGGGAACGGCGGACGCCGGGCAACCAGCGGACATCACGCATGATCCCGATGCGCGCATCGCCTCCATGTCCATCCACATCACGAACAATCTGCTCGCGCTCGGCATCAAGCCGGTCGGCTCGGTCATCGGCGGCGACGTGAAAGATTTCCTGCCGCACGTGGCCGATCAGCTGCAGGGCGTCACGAAGCTCGGCGTCGTCACGGATCCCGACATGGAGGCGCTGCTGGCGCTGAAGCCGGATGTCATCTACGTCGATGAAACGTACAGCGGCGACGATATCGCCAAATTCGAAAAAATCGCGCCGACGATCAGCCTCGATATGGACAAAGGCACCTGGCGCGACCACTTGAAGCGCATCGCCGAGCAGATCGGGCGCATGAAGGAAGCCGATCAATTCATCTTGGATTACGCCGCGAAAGCGGAGCGCGTCTCGAAGCTCGTCCACGACGAGCTGGGCGACGGCAAAGTGATGGCGATCCGCATGACCGCCAAGGAGCTGCGCGTCATGAGCGCCGCCCCGCCGCTCGGTCCGATCATGTTCGACGACCTGAAGCTTCAGCCGGTCGCCGGTCCCGACAAAATCGTCGACAAGCCGTTCCAGGTCATCTCGCAGGAAGTGCTGCCGGATTACGACGCCGATGCGATCTTCGTTATCATCAGCACGGGCAGCGCGGCCAAAGGCAATTACGACGAGATAGCCAAGAGCGCGATCTGGCAAAATCTGAAGGCGGTCAAAAACAAGCATGTCTACGTGTTGGACGGTCAAAAGTGGCTCGATTACTCGTCGATCGGCCAAAGCATGGCGCTGGACGACGCCGAGAAATTGTTTACCAAGCCGTGACAGCGGCTGCATGCCGCTTCACGGTCAACGTTTCCCGAAATCGTCAAAACCGGTTTCGTGCCCATCGGGCGCGAGCCGGTTTTTTTATGTCCGGCAAGCAGCGGAAGATCGCTTATATTGACGTTTCCGCACTACTTTTGTCGTATCCGATGCCATGGTGAAACTTTCGAGAAAAATTTCGCGTTTATTAGGTAACCGCATGTCGGATTGGATCTTAAGGAGGGCGAAGGAGTGGGCACGAAGATTTCCGCCGAGATCGCAGGCGTCTCGCCCGGCGGTCGGCTGCAGGGCAAGAGACTGCCGTCGCGGCCGGCCAAGCGCAAAAGGAAATGGTTACGCATCACGGCCGCCGCGTTCGCGCTGTTCTTGGCGATCGGCGCAAGCGGAGCGGTCTGGTTGTTTCTGACGCCTTCCGGAACCGACTTCCGCTACGTGATGGCGGATACCTTGATCACGACCCAGCATCGGAAATGGGCGAAATATATTATCGGGCAAGAGGCGTTGGACGCGCGCGTGCAGGCGTACCAGAACCGGTTCAATGAAATGGGCGAAGAGCGGGATACGCACGAGATCCATCCGTCCGCTCCGGGAACGGGGACGCCGGTGCCTGCATCCGGCGCCAACGAGGCCGGGCAGGCGGAGCAGGAGAAGCCGCTCGTCGAAATCGAGCCGATTTCGGGACACGGGTACAGCGGCTACGTCATGACGGTCAACGATCCGACCAAGATCCGCATCGCCGTTCCCGAGAAGCCGGGCAGGGGCGAGCGGGTGCTGAGCATGGTGCAGCGAACCGGGGCCATCGCCGGGGTCAACGGAGGCGGTTTCGCCGACCCCAATTGGGAGGGGAACGGATTTCAGCCGATCGGCATCGTGATGTCCGGCGGGCAGTTGTTTTACAGCGACTTGGGCCGATCGAACGCGACGCAGGTCGTCGGCATCGACGGCAGCGGCAAAATGGTCGCCGGCCGCTATTCGCTGAGCGAGATGCAGCAGATGGGGGTGAAGGAAGCGGTCACTTTCCAGCCGCGCATCATCGTGAACGGCAAAGGCCTGATCAAGAACGCCGCCGACGGTTGGGGAATCGCCCCCAGGACCGCGATGGGCCAGCGCGAGGACGGCGCGATTTTGTTCGTGGTCATCGACGGGCGCCAACCGGGCCACAGCATCGGAGCGAATCTCTACGACGTGCAGCAAATCATGCTGGAACGCGGGGCGGTCATCGCCGCGAATCTCGACGGCGGTTCCTCGACGGTGCTCGTGAAGGACGGCGCGGTGCTGAACAAGCCGTCGACCAAGAGCAGCGAGGGCCGGTATCTGCCGAGCGCGTTCCTGGTCTTCGAGCATCCGGAGCAAGCCGATATCCGCAACGTATGGGAAGGGCTCAAGCCGGGCGACATCGATCCCGGGAAGTGGTAAACCAACTGGCCGGGCGAGGTTCGCGGTGCTGGCCCCGGCATGGGAACGCAGCCGTTTCCTCCTTGCGCGGCGGACTTCTTTTCCAGTATGATTAAGGGCATCACAGACGCGAAAAGGAGATTTCACCATGCGCAGCAGCGATACGCTTCCGCGGCCGGAAGCTTTGATTTTCGATATGGACGGCACGTTGTTCGAAACGGACACGTTGCTCAAAGGGGTGCATGAACGGATATTCGCGACGCTTCGGGCAGAGGGACTGTACATGCAGCCGACGCCGCCGGTGGAGAAGCTGCTCGCTTGTCTCGGGATGCTGCTGGCGGACATTTGGCGCATCGTCATGCCGGACGGCTCGGAGGCGGCCCAGCGCCGGGCGGACGAGCTGATGCTCCAGTACGAGGTCGAGGGCCTGGAGAACGGCGAAGGACAGCTGTACCCGCATGTCGCGGAGACGCTGCGGGAGTTGAAGGCGCAGGGCTTCAAACTGTTCGTGGCGAGCAACGGGCTGGAGCTTTACGTCAAGGAGGTCGCCCGCTTCCGGGGCATAGCGCCTTTGTTCGACGGCTTGTACAGCGCCGGCGAGTACGGCACGGCATCCAAGGTGCATCTCGTGGAACGGCTGCTTCAGGACCATGGCGTCCAATCGGCGTGGATGGTCGGAGACCGCTCGTCCGACGTGGAAGCGGGCAAGAAGAACGGGCTCCAGGTCGTAGGCTGCGCCTATGCCGTGTACGGCCGCCAGGAAGAACTGAGCGGCTCCGACGCGCTGATCACCGATTTCCGCCAGCTGTTGGAATTGACCCGCCAGCCGTAATGTCAGAAGACCCGGCCTGCTCGCGGAGAGCGGACCGGGTCTTCACTTGTATCCGTTGCCGACGGAACCGTCAGCGAGCAAGCCGCCGACGGTCGAGCCTTCGCCGGGCGAATCGGCGGCTCTTACAGCGAACGATTGTCGTCGAATCTTGATCCCTCGAACCTTGATCCCTCGAATCTCGTGCCGTCGAATCGCGGGCCGTCGAACCTCGAGCCCTCAAACCTCGCATTATCGAACGCCGTGTCGCCGGACCCCGTGTCGTCGAACCTCAAGCCGTCGAATCGCTTGCCGAATTCCGCGGACGTCTTCGCTTTCTCCCGCTTCTGCTTCTGTTCGTACATCCAAACCGCGTATTCAAGGGGCCTGATGATGGCCCGCCGGTAGGTCTCGCGCTCTCCGGCCTGGATGAAGACTTCGCGCGAAGGCTTGGGGTTGACCTCCAGGAGGAAGATCTGGCCTTTGCGGTCGATCGCCAAATCCAGCGCCAGCTCGCAAAGCCGCCCGTAAGAGCGCTCCAGATACGCCGCGATCTCCACGCCGAGCTCCTCGGCTTTCCGTTTGACGGTCGTCACGGTTTCCTCGTTCTTGATCCAATCGCCGAGCAGCGTCTTCATCTTGACGGCCTGGCCGCCGCCGTGCAGATTCGACGTAATGCTGCCGCTCGCGCCGATCCGGCCGGCGCAGCCCGTCACTTCCCACTCGCCGCTGCCGTTCTTCTGCACCAGCATCCGGTAATCGTGCACGCGGCCGCTCGGCAGCTTGAGCTGAATGCCCTGCTGCACCAGGTACCGGTTTTCCCGCAGGTTCCACTTGGCCAGACGGCTGTGAATGCCGGTCGTGCCGACCCGCTGCGGACTGACGATCTTCCTCGACTGGTCGCGCCCCTGAATGAGGTAGCTGCCGCTTTGCTCCTTCTCGATGCGAAGAATGCCGCGGCCGCCCGTGCCGTTGATCGGCTTCAGATAGACGAGCGGATACTTCCGGATCACTTCCGTCAAGTCGCTCTGGCCCTCGTACAGTCGCGTGAAGGGCAGGTGCGGCCGGAATTTCTCTTCCCGGTTCAAGGTTTTGTAGACCGTCCATTTATTGCGCAGCACCCGGTTCAGGAAAGTCAGATGCCCGTATTTTTTGCGGAACTGGCTGAGCTGCACGAACCGGTGGCTGCGCTGGATCCGGCACCGGTCGTAAATCATATGGGGAAAGGAACGCCATTTGCGGCTCCAGGTTTTCGATGTCGCGTCGTACATATGCGCGTGGATCCGATTCTGCGCAAAATTGACGTCGGCCGGCGTGAAGACGAAGATCTCCAGGCCGAGATTTTTGCCGGCGTCCGTCATGCGGGCATAAATGGATTTCTCCTCCATCAGACCACGGTCATTGAGATACAGGGTTAAAATGCCGAGTACCGGCTGACCCATAGTGTCTCCTCCTAAAAGTTTTGCGAGTGCCCCTCGCAGCCGGGAATTCCGGCAAGAATAGCAAAACTCGCTTCGGAAGCATACGCTTTAAGTTTTGCGAGTGCCCCTCGCAGCCGGGAATTCCGGCAAGAATAGCAAAACTCGCTTCGGAAGCATACGCTTTAAGTTTTGCGAGTGCCTCGCGCTAGTGTTCGAATCGAAGGGTCGGCTTGCCGGTAGGACCGGTATGCAGGCTGACGGCCTTCATGCCCGCCCGGAAGCACATATTCATGCTGGCCGGATTGTCGGAGGCGACGCTGCAGGTAAGTCGGCCCAGACGGCGATGAAGCGCCCGCAGCAGGAGGCTGCCGGTTCCTTGTCCCCGGCATTCCGGAGAGACGACGACGAAGCAGGCGCGTTCGCCCCCGTCTTCCGCGAACGCGACGGCCGCAAGCCGTCCGTCTTGAATGGCGACGGCAACCGCCGCCGCTGCCGCATCGCCGGAACGGCCGTTTGCTGCCAAGCGGGCAGGCGGCAGCGCGTTAAGCGCGGCAAGCCCCGTATGGGTAATGCGGCTGTCGCCGTACCTGTACAGAAAACGGGTGATTCTTTCCTTGGACGACGACCATTGAGACGGCGACAGCAGCTTTACCTGCATGCTTGTTCCCTCCTCGCTATTTGTCCTTCGTTTTCAACAAATAGCTGCTATATTGAAAGATCCGCTCCAGCGAACGCTTGCGAATGTCCGGTTCGTCGAATTTCATCGGCTTGGCGTTGGCTTCGAAGAACCAGATATTGCCGGCTTGATCGATGCCGAGGTCCATCGACATTTCGGCCAGGCTGCGTCCGGAGCCGCGTTCGATCTGGCGAGCGATGACGAGCGCCGTCGAGCGGGTCTTTGTAAGAAGTTTATTAGCTTCGTCTTGGCCAAATACGCCGACAAGCAGTTTCTCCGGATCTTCGATGCTCCCGCCGCGCGGCACATGCGTCGTGATGCTCATCGAACCGGCCAGCCGGGCGCCGATGCCGGAGATATCCCATTGGCCGCGCTGGTTCTTCTGGATAAGCGCCCGCAGGTCGAAGGACCGGTCGTTGTACGCGGCAAGCTGGATGCCCTGCTGGGCGATGTAGCGCTCGCCGCTGCTTTCCTTCTTGATGCGCGTCCACAGCTTCGAGATCGTCCCGCAGTTATAGGTGGTGCTTCCCTTGTTGCCTTGGATTTTGAGCCGGTACGGGAGCGGCTTCTCGGGCTGCAGCTGGATCGTCATGATGCCCTTGCCGGCCTTGCCGCTGACGGGCTTCAGATAGAGAAACCGGTGGCGCAGCATCATCCGGCCCAGACCGCTGACCGTCAGCATCCGGCTCGTAGCGGGGATGAAGGGCTTCGTGTTCTTGGACTGGCGCAGCCATTTGAACAGGCTCCACTTGTTGAAGAACTTCGGATTGAAGATCTGCACGCCGGGATTCCGGAGGCAGGCGGCGATTTTTCGTCTCACTTCGGGCTGCAGCTCATCCTCGCGGAGCGGAATGCGGTTGTAGATCAACTCGGGAAAAGGGAATTTCTGCACCAGCCACGCATCCGAGCCGGGATCGTACGTATAGCCGTTCAGCGTCTTGCGGCCGAGCTTCAGCTGTTTCACCGTGAGCACGTAGACGAGGAAGCCGTTGTCCTTGCCCGCGGCGATCAAGTCGGCGAAATTCTGGCGGTTGCCGCGAAAGAGCTGCAGGTCATCCTCGATCGTAAGAATGGCGAGAACCGGCTGTTTGGCTCTGGTAAGGGCCGAGCTTTCCGCCGTGTCCTCTTGTATGACAAAGGCCATCAGTCATTCCCTCCCTGTTCCTTGAACTTGCTCAGGTACAGGCAGTGCTCCAAAATGTGCGACATGGAATCCCGGCCCTGCGACCGGAGAGACGGATGGCTGAAGATGGATCTGCCCGGCTTGGCGTTCGCTTCGAACATCCAGATATCGCCATCCTTGTCGATGCCGATATCCAGGCCGAGCTCGCCGAGCGTATGCGGGAAGTTCCGCTCGATGGCTTGCGAGAGTTTGATGGATACCGCTTTGGCTTTCGACAACATGTCGTCGGCCCGGTCGCCGAATGCCCGGCTCAGCGCCTGTTCCGGCGTCAGCAGCGATCCGCCGTTCTTGATATGGGTCGTGACGCTGCCGCGGCCGGCTTTCTTGGCGCCGATGCCGACCGGGACCCATTCGTTGCTGCCGTTCTTGTGCATGTGGAAGCGGAAGTCGATCGGGCAGCCGTCGATCTCGATCAGCCGTACGCCCTGTTGGCTGACATAGCGCCCCAGGCCGCTGCCGTGGCGCGACTCCAGCATTTTCATCAAGCTGTTGAAGTTCGTGAACCGCAGCAGCACGTTCGTGTTGCCGCGCCGGTAGCGGGCGAAATAGCCGCGCTTCGGATGATAGGTGAGCCGGTAAATGCCGATGCCGAGGCTGCCGGCCGTCGGTTTGAAATACACGAACTGATGGTTTTCCAGCATTTCCTTGATTTTCTCGGAGCGCGGGTTATTGACGGATTCGGGCAGATGCTCGAGCGCCTCCACGTCTTTGTCCAGCAGCTTATACACGTCGGATTTGTTGAAGAAGCTCCAGTTGAAGAACGGCACGCCTTTGCGGATGAACCGTTCCCGCATGGACATGATCGAGGCCGTCGTTTCCGCGTAGCGGCTCGGCAGCCGGTTATAGACGACGTTCGGAAGCGGCACGACTTTGCGGTACCAGCTGCCGGCGCTGTTCAGGAAATAGCCGTTGACCGTTTCTTTCGCCCAATTCACGTCCCGGGGCGTAAAGGCGAAGACGTAAGCTTTGTTTTCGCCCATGCGGATCAGCTGGCGAATGTAGCCGGAACGGGAGCCGAACGGAGAATCGCTCTTGCGGCTGCCGTCGGTAAGGACGCCGATCAAGGGCCCGAGCTGCAGATCGTTGTCTTCGCCCTGCACGTAGGAAATGCTGCCGGCTTTCGGAACCTTGATCGATTGGCGCACGCCGGCGGACAGATAGAGATGGTTGCCCTGGCGGTTGATGGACTTCACTGCGGCCGTGATGGTTTCGTGACCGAATTTCAGTTGAATCGTCTTTTTGCCGGACAGCTTAAGGGATCGAAGGAGTGAGCCCGACAGGTGGACGATGCGTTCATTTGAGGGTGAGAAGTGTACATGACAAGATGTCAAACTCATGGATGAACCTCCTGAATGTATCTCCTTTGAATTCGGGTGGACGGGAAAACGGGTCGCTGGCGGGAGGCCAGCAGCTTCGCGTAATCGATTGGACGGCGAACGGCCAGCTCGGCGGTCTCGGCGTCGCTGTCGAAGGATTGTCGTCCCGGCTTGGCGTTGGCTTCCAGCAGCCAAAGCCGGCCATGGGGCTCGAGGCCGAAATCGAGGCCGAGTTCGGCCATGCGGCCGAAATGCTGCTCCAGGCAGGCGGCGTACCGTTCGCTCGCGCTTCGGATGCGCTGCAGAAGCTTTGCCGCGCCCTCGTCGCCGTACCTGGTCTTGAAGGCTTCCGCCGCTTCGACGGCCGTACCGCCGCCATGCAGGTTGGCCGTGACGCTGCCGGGACTTCCCCGCCGCACCGCCGCGCCGGTGAAGCGCCAACGGCCTTCGCCGTCCTTTTGCATGAGGGCCCGCACGTCGAAGGAACGACCTTCCCCGTCGGTCAGCTCGAGGCAGGGCTGCACCAGATACGGCGCCGCGGACGCGAACCGGTCGATCCAACTGCCAAGCGCGGACCCGTCGGCGAAGCGGCGGGCAAGCGGCCGGTTATGCCGGTCTCTGCCGTCGATCCGCCAGCCGTCCGCGTCCGCGAGCAGCCGCAGCGCGCCTTTGCCGTGCATGCCTGCGGACGGCTTGAGGAACAATCCTGCAGGATAGCGCTCCAGAAGCGCCTCGAGCTGGCCGGCTCCTTCGTAGGGCTGCGTCTCGGGCAGCCAGCGCCGGAGGCCAGGTTCCTGCTGCAGGGCGAGGTAAACGTCCAGCTTGCCGGGAAGCGATCCGTTCAGCAGCGTATATCGCTTGCGGCGGCTCAGCCGATTCAGCGCTTCTTGAAACGAACGGGCTTGCGCCGAGGACGACGGCAGCGCCCGGTCATAGACCACGTCGGGAAGCGGGAAGCTGCCCGCCTCCCATTCGCCGCCTTGGAGCCGATAGCCGACGATCAGCCCGGAGTCGGCGGCAGCGGCCTCGGACGCGCAAAACAAAAACACGAGCATGCCGATCGTGTGCCCGTAGGCGCATAAGCGGCGGCAAAAGTCGTCTTCCGGCATGGCGAGCGGACGGCCGTTCTCGCCGGCGCCTTCGGCTTGCCGCTGGCTGATCATGATGCCGAGGATGCCGGAACGTGCTGGCTCAGCCATATCCGTTTCCTCCTTTAGCTTTAAAATTCGGCCAAGTGCCGTGCGTAGCGAATCATATTGCGGACGGAAGGACGGATTTTCTGATCCTGCAGCGGCGTGTTGTCGTTTTTCGACGGTTTGGAGTTTACTTCCAGAAGCCAAACGCGGCCATGCGTATCCAGCGCGAGATCGATGCCAAGCTCGCCGAAGTGCGCGGGAATGAACATGTCGACGCCGTGGGCGATGTCGAGCGCCGCGCGCGACAGCTTCCCGGGCGCTTCCTGGCTGCTCGTGCCGGATAGATTGGAACGCCCGACGGCTTCGCGTACCGTGCTCAGCGTGCCGCCGCGCGCCAGGTTGGAGACGAAATGATGACTGCCCGCCGTGCGGGCGACGATGGACGTCAGCACCCATTTGCCCGTCTCGTTCTTTTGCACGAGCGCGCGAAAATCGACCGGACGTCCCATGATGTCGATCAACTGCAGCCCTTGCTGAATTTGATACCGGACGGTTTTCATCTTGCCGGAGATCGAACCGTAGAGCTTGAGCAGGCTGCTGAAGTGATGTCTGCGCGTGCCGCCGACCGTGGCGTACTGCGCGGAATACGATTCGCCCTCCGTCCGCGTGATGCGGATAATGCCTTTGCCCAGACTGCCGCGGACCGGCTTTAGGAACACGGTATGGTATCTGTTGCACATCGTCTTGAGCATCGGGAAATTTTTGAGCACATGCGACTCGGGCAAGTATTTCACCAGCGAAGGGTCCTTCGCGAGCGCTTCGAACACTTCCGGCTTGTCGAGGAATTTCTCGTTGAAGACCGTGCTCCGGTGCCGCACCTTGACCTCTTGGATGAATTCCTGCACGTTGGGACGGTTTTCCAGCTTGCGCGAGGTAAGCCGGTTGTTGACGACGTCCGGCGACGGCAGGAAGACTTTGCGCCAGCCGTCGGCGTACACCCAGCCCTCGACGGTATTGAAATTGCCTTTCAGGTGATGCGGGGTGAAGAAATACACATGGGCGCCCTGCGCGGCGCAGGCATCCACCAGCTCTTTGCAGAACATCGTAATGGAGCCGAACGGCCGATCGCGATGCTCCGGGTCGTCACGGCTGATCAGCACGCCGATCAACGGTCCCAGAGCAAGCACGGCTTCATCGGCGCGGTAGCGGATGCGAAGGTTGGTACTCTCCAGAAGCCCCATTTTTCTCGCGAGACTCTGTCCGATCCGCATGCCGTCGAACCGTTCGACCGGAACGACCTTGACGTATTGGCGCATAGCCCCGAATTTAAGCGTCACCGGCTGACCTTGCGGGATTTTCCATTGTCTCAGATAGGCGTCGCCGAGCATGATGGCGTCATCCGGCAGAATGCCAGGACTGATAACCTGCACGGCAACTTTCGATTTCAGCATCGACGGATCTCCTTCCATGCCGGAGGATGATGACGTTTTGGCCAGGGGTCCATAGGGTTTTGACACGAATTAGTTCATCATATGAGGACATCTATCCCTTGGTGATTGGCGGACAGAGCCGATTTCGAGATAAAATAACGTTTCCCGGCGCCCAAAGAACCGTGCGTGCGGGACGCGCTTTCTGCTAAAATGGAACCAGACAAGCAGGGCAAGGCGAAGAAAGACAAGGAGGGAACGCCGTGGGATCCGCAGGCAAATCGCCCGAAGCGCAAACGAAGCACGAGCGGTTGATGGATTATATTCGGCAGCTCGAGATCGGTACGAAGCTGTCCGTGCGCACGATGGCGGACGAGCTGGAAGTGAGCGAGGGAACGGCGTACAAGGCGATCAAGGAAGCCGAGTCGACGGGACTCGTCAGCACCAAGGAGCGGATCGGGACCGTCCGGATCCAACGGCGCAACCGCGAATCGCTCGACCGCCTGACGTTCGGGGAAGTGGCCGATATCGTGCAGGGCGAGCTGTACGGCGGCGCCGGGGGACTGGAGAAGACGCTCCACAAGTTCGTCATCGGCGCCATGGAGCTGGACGCCATGGTCCGCTATATCGACGCGGGCAGCCTGCTCATCGTCGGGAACCGGCAGGGCGCGCACCGATGCGCGCTGGAGCAGGGGGCGGGCGTGCTCATCACGGGGGGATTCGGCACGAGCGAAGACATCAAGCAGCTCGCGGACGAGCTCGGCCTTCCTATCATCTCTTCGAAGCATGATACGTTCACGGTCGCGTCGATGATCAACCGGGCGATGTTCGACCGGCTCATCCGGCAGAAAATCATGCTCGTGGAAGATATCGTGACGTACACTCGGCACGTGGAAACGATGCGGCTCGGCGAGACGAAGGGCGACTACGTGCAGTTGGCCGCGCGCGTGGGCGGAACGCGGTTTCCCGTGCTGGACGAGCGGGGGCGCGTGGTGGGCATGATGACGGCGAAGGATGCCGAGGGCGAGGACGACGACCAGCCGGTGGAGAAGCTGATGACGCGCAGCCCCATTACGGCCGCGCCGAATATTCCCATCGCGTCCGCGGCGCATACGATGGCGGCCGAAGGGATCGATTTGCTGCCGATCGTGGACAAGAACCGCAAGCTGCTGGCGGCCATCAGCCGGGCCGAAGCACTGGATGCGATGCGGTATGCGGGCAAGCAGAAGGAATCCGGGGAGACGTTCGACGAGTTGATCAGCGCGGGTTTTCGATTGAAGGACGCGGGAGAGGACGGAGAAGATTTCCGGTACGAGGGGCGGATCACGCCGCAGATGTCCGGCACGTTCGGGACGATCTCGGAAGGGGTGCTGGTCACGCTCATGACGCAGGCGGCCAGGGGGCTCATTCGGGAGCTGGGGAAACGGGATTACGTGATCGAAAGCATGACGACGTACTTCGTGCGGCCGATCCAATTGGAGAGCGAGGTCGTGATCGTTCCGGCGCTGCTGGAAATGAGCCGCAAGAGCGCCAAGCTCGAAATCGAGCTGAAGGACCCCGGCGGCACGGCGGCCAAAGCGCTGCTTGCGGCGCAGCTGATCGATCCTTATTAGAGGATGTTCAAAAAGTCGTCTTTCGATCACGATGCGCGTTCGGGAAGCATATTCGACATCGAATCTTGCGTGCACCTTCTGGGTGCTCAAAACCCGACTTTTTGAACTTGATCTAATTCAGATCAATTCTAACCTTTCATGGAACGGTAGACGCTGTTGTTGCGGATGCCGGCGAACAGATTGAACAGGCCGATGACGATGATGAGTCCGCTGATGATGACTTTGACCGTCGAGCCCGTGAAGGCGAGCATCATGAAGAGGGCAATGAAGACGAGCATGACCCCCATGCTCATGTTGAGGCGCGCGCTCAGCATTCCGCGTTGGCGCGTGTCGGATGTCCGGCGGGCTTTGAAGCTGAAATAAACCGACATCAGCGACGTGAGGCAGATGACGATAACGATGATCCAGTGTAACGCATTGACCATGACGTGCGCGCAGCTCCTTTAGGTTGAACAAGCTTTCCGATTTGTTTTCCATTGTACCATGAAACGGGCGGCAAGCGAAAACGCCCGTCGCCCATGAGGATCGGCTGTTTTTTAGCGATGCTTGGGACGCTGTCGGCCGCGCTACTAATGAAGCGTCATCTGAGCGGACGCTCGTAAGGCTTCGCGATGAACCAGACCTGAAGAACGTTGTCGACGACCAGCATCGTATGGATGCTCACCGTAAACTCCTTGTTGCCCCCGACGATGTATACCTTGCTGTCCAGCAGCAGTCTGGCCAGCTCCGCGTTCGTGTTGATCTTGTAGATGCTCGTCCCCAGAAAGACGGAGAGGTCTTTCTTCAAGCGGGTCTTGAGCGCGAGCCTCGTCCGCTCGTCTAACCCGTTTTCCGCCTCGTTTTCCTTCTGATCCAACAAGATCGGCAGAATGCTCTTCACGACCGTATGCTGGTTCTTGAATTGATTGAGCTTCTCGATCCGGTCCTCGTAATCGATCAGTTTATCTTCCAATTCCGTATTCGACGCGCGCAGCGCGTTGAAATTCATGAAGAAGACGGCATGGTACGCCATGGCGCCGAGAATGCCGCCGAGCACGATGAAGGCGACGGCCTGCGTGAATCGCGCATAGCGTTCGAAAGGAGGCACGCGCATCCGCTAGACCGCCCCTCTGCAGAGCCAGCGAACGAGCTCCGTGCCCATATGCGCGCCGAGAAAGGCGCAGAGGATGTAAACGATCTGCAGTACGACGGGCGAGAGATGGCCGTCCATCATATTGCTTTCGATGACCCGCATGGGATCGATCGTCCCGCCGACGGCGGCGACGAGCGCCCATATTTTCAAGCGGGAAGCCGTGTCCAGCATGATGGCGGCCGGGGCGGCCATGACGAAGACGGATCCCATGCCGGCCAGCATCGAGCCGCCGAACACGACGCCGAAGGCAATAAAGAAATCGATCGTGGCTTTCGTGAAGAAAGACTCCATGGTGCTTCGCTCCCTTCCGGTCAAGTCGGGGGGACGAGGCTTGTCCTCCCGGGATGATGCATGGGCGAGCAGTTTCGCGTCGGCGGAACGACCAGCCCCGGATGCATGGGCGAGCAGTTTCGCGTCGGCGGAACGACCAGCCCCGGATGCATGGACGAGCAGTTTCGCGTCGGCGGAACGACCAGCCCTAGTCCCATTGTATGGGCGGGCAGGGCGTCAATATGATAAAATGATAGAAAATGATGCTCGTTTACGATAGAAAGAAGGAATGGCGATGAGCGGCGCACGCGAATTTGTACACTTGCATGTTCATAGCGAATTCAGCCTCTTGGACGGGGCCGCCCGGATCAGGGATCTGGTAGAGTCCGCCGCGGAGCAGGGCATGAAGGCGCTCGCGCTGACCGATCACGGCGTCATGTACGGCGCCGTTCCGTTTTACAAGGCGTGCCGGGCCCGAGGCATCAAACCGATCATCGGCTGCGAGGTCTATTTGACGACCGGCTCCCGTTTCGACAAGGGCACGCGCAAAGACAATCCGATTTATCACTTGATCCTGCTCGCCAAGAACGAGACGGGCTATCGCAATTTGATGAAGCTGAGCTCCATTGGCCACTTGGAAGGGTTCCACTATAAGCCGCGGATCGATTTCGAATCGCTGCGCGCGCACGCGGAAGGCTTGATCTGCCTCAGCTCCTGCCTCGGCAGCGAAATCGCCCAGCACCTGCTGCACGACCGGCTCGACGAAGCGCTTCGTTCGGCCGAGCGTTACCGCTCAATCTTCGGCGACGACTTCTATCTGGAGCTTCAGGACCACGGCATGCTGGAGCAGAAAAAAGTGCTGCAGGCGACGCTCGCGCTGGCGGAGCAGACCGGCATCCTGACCGTCGCGACCAACGACGTGCATTATCTGCAGCCTTCCGACGCGGCGGTGCAGGACGTGCTGATCTGCATCGGTACCGGGAAAACCGTGGAGGACGACGACCGGCTGCAGATGCTGACGGACCAGATGTACCTGAAGCGCGCCGACGAGATGTTCCTCCAATTCCGGCAAGCGGAGGACGCGGTGTCCCGCAGCGTCGAGATCGCGGGGAAATGCGACCTTGAACTGACGTTCGGCAGGGCGCTGCTGCCGGCGTTCCGTCCGATCCCGGCGGGCATGACCTCTTCCGCCTACCTGGAAGCGCTCTGCAGGGAGGGACTGGAGGCGCGATATGCGGGAGATCCCGCGTGGACGGCGGACGCTTCCGCGAAGGAACGCGCGCTGGACCGGCTGCTGTACGAGCTGAAGGTCATCGACAACATGGGCTTCAGCGATTATTTCCTGATCGTCTGGGACTTTATCCGCTTCGCCCATGAGCAGGGCATTCGCACGGGTCCGGGACGCGGCTCCTCGGCAGGCAGCCTCGTGGCGTACACGCTCAATATCACGGACGTCGATCCGCTCAAATACAAGCTGTTGTTCGAACGCTTCCTGAATCCGGAGCGGGTCTCGATGCCCGATATCGATATCGACTTCAACGACGAACGGCGCGACGAAGTCATCGGGTACGTGTCGGCGAAGTACGGCGACGAGCATGTCGCCCAGATCATCACGTTCGGTACGATGGCGGCCAAGGCGGCCGTGCGCGACGTCGGCCGGGCGATGGCGGTGCCGTTCGGCGAGGTCGACCGCGCGGCCAAGCTGATCCCGAATCAGCTGGGCATCTCGCTCGAGGAGGCGCTGCGGACCAGCGCCGAGCTCCGCGAGGCCTCGGAACGACAGCCGAAGACGGCGGATCTGCTCCGCATGGCGATCAAGGTCGAGGGAATGCCCCGCCATGCCTCGACCCATGCCGCGGGCGTCGTCATCTCCGGCGAACCGCTGACGAACTACGTGCCGCTGCAGGCGGGCACGGAGCGAACGGCGCTGACGCAGTATTCCATGGAGAACCTCGAAGCCGTCGGCCTGCTGAAGATGGATTTTCTCGGCTTGCGCACGCTCTCGATCCTGGAGCGGGCCCTCGACTGGGTGAAGCAGCAGCAGGGCATCACGGTGGACTTCCGCTTTATCCCCGACGACGACCCCGTGACCTATGCGATGCTGGCGCGCGGAGAGACGACGGGCATTTTTCAATTGGAGTCCTCCGGCGTGCGCCGCGTGCTCCGGGACCTGAAGCCGACGCAGTTCGAAGACATCGTATCGGTCGTGGCGCTGTATCGCCCGGGTCCGATGGATTTCATTCCCAAGTATATCGCCGGCAAGCACGGAGCGGCGGAAGTGGAGTACCCGCATCCGTCGCTGGAACCGATACTCGCCGATACGTACGGCATCATCGTCTACCAAGAGCAGATCATGCAGATCGCGTCGTCGATGGCGGGCTTTTCGCTCGGCGAGGCCGACCTCCTTCGCCGCGCCGTTTCGAAGAAGAAGCGCGAGGTGCTCGACGAGCAGCGGGCGCATTTCGTCAGCGGCAGCTTGGGGCAAGGCTACAGCGAGAAAGACGCCAATGCCGTCTACGACATGATCGTCCGTTTCGCCGATTACGGCTTTCCGCGCGCGCATGCGGCCGCCTACGGCGTGCTGGCGTTTCAGACGGCTTGGCTGAAAGCGAATCATCCCGTGCCGTTCATGGCGTCCATGCTCGCTTCCGTGACGGGCAACCAGCGCAAGACGGCCGAATACGTCGACGAATGCCGCCGGATGGAGATCGAGGTGCTGCCGCCTGACGTGAACGAGAGCAGCGTGACGTTCACGCCGGTAAACGGCGCGATCCGCTTCGGTCTGGCCTCGATCAAGAACGTGGGTACGCAGGCGATCGAATCCTTGCTGAAGGAGCGCGCGGAGCGCAAATTCGAGAGCCTGCTGGACCTGTGCCGGCGCGCGGATCTGCGGGTCGTGAACAAGCGCGTGCTGGAATCGCTGATTCAAGCCGGCGCATGCGATACGCTGGGCGCTCACCGGGCGCAGCTTATCGCCGTGCTCGACGAGACGGTCGAAGCCGCTCTGAAATGGCGCAAGGAACGCGAGGAGCTGCAGATCGAACTGTTCGGCTTCGAAGAGGTGCAGAACTGGGACGTGGAGCTGCCGGAAGTCCGGCCGTTCACGACGGGCCAGCTGCTCGGGTTGGAGCGCGAGCTGCTCGGCATGTATTTGTCGGGCCATCCGCTGGACGATTTCGACGAGGCTTTCGCCGGCCAACAGATCGACCGGTTGGTCGATCTGGCGGAAGCGCCGGACGGCGCTTACGTGCTCGTCGCCGCGATGGTCGTGTCCAAGAAACCTTTGATGACGCGCAAAGGCCAGGCGATGGCCTTCCTCGAGGTCGAGGATCGCATCATGCGCGTCGAAGCGGTCGCGTTCCCGACGGTATGGAAGCGGCACGAACAGCTGCTCGAGCCCGGCAATCTCGTCGTCGCGCTGGCCAAGCTGCAGCATCAGGACGAAGACTACAAGCTGCTGCTCGAGGACGCGATTCCGCTCGGCAGCGGCTTGGCCGGCGGCGGACCGCCGAAGGAGCTTGCCTCGCAATTGCAGCGGCTGCTGCGGTTCGGGCAGAGCCGGGCAGCGCGGGACAACGCGGCCCAAGGAGGCGGCGCGCCGGCGGCGGCGCGCGATAGCGGCGCAGCGCAGTCGGGCGCTCCCGACGACCGGGCGGCGCGTACTGCCGCCGCGGCTTCTCCGGCACAAACCGCCCCGGGCGGGGCCGAAAGAGCTTCGGGACAGCGCGGCCCGTCAGGCGCCTCGCCGCAAGCGGCAGGCGCCGCGGCTGCCGTTCCGGCGGCGCCGCGGCCGGGCGCTGGCCCCGACGGCGCCGAAGCCGCGGAGCGGCAATCCGCATCTGCCGGCGGCGACGGCTTGCCGCGCCAAACCGCCGGCGTGGCCTCGGGCAAACCGGCTGTCGCGCCGGCGAAACGGGTGCAGCGGCTCTATGTCAAAATCGTCGCGGGCCGCGAGGATTCCGCGGCGATGGAACGGCTGAAATCGTTGCTGACGGGCAGCGCCGGCCCGCTCGAGACCGTCCTGTTCTACGAACGGGAAGGCCGGTCGGTGGCGCTGAGCGAAGCGTTCCGGGTGAGGCCGTCGCAGCAGCTGCTGCTGGACATCGAGTCGCTTTTCGGCAAAGGCTCCGCGATCGTCAAATAAATCGCCGCAAGAAGCTTGCCTGCGGACGGCCTTGAGCCTTGCTCGGATCATCGTTTATCGACATGCACATGTTTTCGCATCTCCGCATACATTTAGGAGACACGGAGCTAAGATTGACTGACGGCTCTGCATTTTCGAAGCTTGCACGCGATCGGGACTGCCGGCATGCCGCTCCAGTCGCCCGTCATACGCGGTCCGATTCGTACAAGCCGATGCGGGGGGGATATGCTATGTCGTCCAATATGGAACAATGGCTGAACAGACGCGGAGTAACGGTGAGCGATGTCGCGGATATCGTTTTTTCGCTGCAGCGCCCTTATAATCCGGACCTGACTTACCAAGAATGCGAAGAGAGCGTGTTTCACGTGCTGGGCAAACGCGAAGTGCAGTACGTGCTGTTTACCGGCATCGCGCTGGATGAGCTGGCCGAACGCAAGCTCCTGCCCGAACCGCTGCAGGCCATCATGGAAGCGGATGAGTCCCTCTACGGCGTCGACGAGACGCTCGCGCTGGGCATTACGAACGTCTACGGCATGATCGGGCTTACGAGCTTCGGTTATCTCGACAAGGTGAAGCCGGGCATTATCCGCAAGCTGAACGAGAAAGGCAAGCATGTCCATGTGTTTCTGGACGACCTCGTCGCCGGTCTCGCCGCCGCGGCTTCCGCGCGCATCGCGCATCAGGATCCGAAGGCCAACCGTTACGAGATCGCCGATCAGTCGCAGTAACGCGGACGTTGCATGCAGGCGTGCGGCGCGGCTTCCAGCCATGCGGCGTTGCGATGGAATCTAAACATATGGTATCATTATGACATCATATGCCCAGATAACGAGAGTTTATAGCGCGGCCATGGCACCCCATGTGCGTTCAGATGATCCTTTAACAATGCTCAGGAGGTTCCTTCATGTGGACGGTTATCTATATCGCGCCTACGGCAAAAATTGCGGAGAGCATTAAAAACCGGCTGACCCAGGAAGGGTTTCTCGTAAAGATTCGACCGATTAATGTTTCGAAACAGCAATTCGAAATATTGGTCCCATCTGGCGAACTGGAAGAAGTGCAGGAAGTGCTGAACGGCATTTTAAACTCGCAACGTTAAATCGAACGGCGCGTCCCTGAGCGCGGCTTTGCACCTTTAAAAATCACTGCGTTCCATGCGCAGCGCGCAAGATTTAAAACTACTGCGTTCCTATGCGCAGCATGTAAGTATTAAAACTACTGCGTTCCTATGCGCAGCATGTAAGTATTAAAACTACTGCGCCCCCAAAGAGGTGTCACTCGTGTTCAAGGACTTATTCCATAAAAAAAAATACGCCACGATTCCTTCGGGCCAGCCTCGTACGAAACCGGATATTCCGGAAGGCTTGATGTCCAAGTGTCCGAAGTGCGGCAACATCCAATTCAGCAAAGAAATCGAAAAGAACTTGAAGGTTTGCCCGAGCTGCGGGTATCACTTCCGCCTCAGCGCCTGGGACCGGATCGCCATCACGCTCGACGAGGGCCGTCTGACGGAGTTCGACGCTGACCTGTCTTCCGAGGATCCGCTCGGATTCCCGGGCTACGCCAGCAAAGTGGAAGCGCAGCAGAAGAGCTCCGGCCTGACCGACGCGGTCGTGACGGGAGAAGGGACGATCGGCGGACTGCCGGTCGTCGCCGCTTTCATGAGCTTCGATTTTTTCGCGGGGAGCATGGGTTCCGTCGTCGGCGAGAAAATCACGCGCGCGATCGAACAAGCCTACGAGAAAAAGCTGCCGCTCATCATTTTCTCGACGTCCAGCGGCGCCCGGATGCAGGAGAGCATCTTGAGCCTCATGCAAATGGCCAAAACAAGCGCCGCGCTGGCGAAGTTTCAAGGCGACGGCGGGCTTTACATTTCCGTCATGACCGACCCGACGACGGGCGGCGTCTCCGCGAGCTTCGCGATGCTGGGCGACTTCAATTTGGCCGAGCCCGGCGCGCTGGTCGGCTTCGCGGGCCGCGTCGTTATCGAGCAGACGATCCGCCAGAAGCTGCCGGACAATTTCCAGACGGCGGAATTCAATCTGCAGCACGGCCAACTGGACAAAGTCGTGCATCGCAAGGAATTGAAATCGATGCTGACCAAATTGCTGGATATGCATTCTGCGAAGGGGGAAACGATTAATGGCGGGTGAGCTGCCGTTTGAGAAACCGCTGAACGAGCTGCAAAAGAAGATCGAGGAACTGAAGAAATTCGGCCAAGAGTCGGGCATCGATTTCAGCGATGAAATTTCCCGCCTCGAGGAGCGCTGCAAGCAGCTGCAAGAGGAGCTGTACAACGAGCTGTCCCCTGCCCAGAAGATGCACCTGGCACGTCATCACGGACGCCCGACCTCGCTGGATTTCATCGGGGCGATTTTTACCGATTTCATCGAGCTTCACGGCGACCGCCTGTTCGCGGACGATCTGGCGATCGTCGGCGGCTTGGCGAAGCTGAACGGCGTGCCGGTTACGGTTATCGGCCATCAGCGCGGGAAAGACACGAAGGACAACATCGCGCGTTTCTTCGGCAGCCCGCATCCGGAAGGATTCCGCAAAGCGCTGCGGCTGATGCAGCAGGCGAACAAATTCCGCCGTCCGATCGTGACGTTCATCGACACGAAAGGCGCCTACCCCGGCAACACCGCCGAGGAACGCGGACAATCGGAAGCGATCGCCCGCAATCTGCGCGAGATGGCCACGTTCGGCGTGCCGATTATTTGCGTGGTCATCGGCGAAGGCGGCAGCGGCGGCGCGCTTGCGCTTGGCGTGGGCAACCGCGTGCTGATGCTGGAGAACGCCATTTATTCCGCGATTTCGCCGAACGGCGCGGCGTCCATTCTGTGGAAGGACGCGGGCCGCGCGGACGAAGCGGCTTCGGTCATGAAAATCACGGCAGGCGATTTGCTCGGCTTCGGGATCATCGAAGAAATCATCGAGGAGCCGCAGGGCGGCGCGCATCGCGATTTGGCGGCGCAATCCGAATCGATCAAAGAAGCGGTATGGCGCCATTTGATCGAGCTGTCCCGGATGACCCCGGAAGAGCTGGTCGAGGACCGTTACAATAAATTCCGTAAAGTCGGCGCTTACCGCTCGACCGAGCCGGCCGTGGCGGCCGAGTCCGTTGTCGAAGCCGAATCGGCGCAAGTTTAACGAACCCAATTACGTATCCGCATTAACGGAGGATGGAAACCACTCATGCGCAAAACAAAGATCGTTTGTACCATTGGCCCGTCCAGCGAATCGCTGGAAAATACGAAGAAGCTCATTAACGCAGGCATGAACGTCGCCCGCCTGAACTTCTCGCACGGCGATTTCGAGGAGCACGGCAACCGGATCAAGAACATCCGCCAAGCGAGCAAGGAGCTCGGCAAGAACGTCGCGATCCTGCTTGACACCAAAGGCCCCGAGATCCGTCTCGGCAAGCTGAAGGAAGAACCGATCGAACTGAACCAAGGCGAGACGATTACGCTCACGACGGAAGAAATCCTGGGCGACCGCAATCGGATTCCCGTGACGTATACGAACCTTCCGGCCGATGTCGAAATCGGGGCGACGATCCTGATCGACGACGGTTTGATCGGCTTGACGGTCGAGGAAGTGGAAGGCACGGAGATCAAATGCCGCATCGTGAACAGCGGACCGATCAAGAGCAAGAAAGGCGTTAACGTGCCGGGCGTTCATATCTCGCTGCCGGGCATCACGGAGAAGGACGCCGGCGATATCGTATTCGGCATCGAGCAAGGCATCGATTTCATCGCGGCCTCGTTCGTGCGCAAAGCGACGGACGTGCTCGAAATCCGCGAGCTGCTGGAGAAGCATAACGCCAGCCATATTCAGATCATCTCCAAAATCGAGAACCAGCAGGGCGTGGACAACCTCGACGAAATCCTGGAAGTTTCCGACGGCTTGATGGTTGCACGCG
Organism: Paenibacillus sp. J22P277; assembly: GCF_059383675.1. Taxonomy (NCBI): domain Bacteria; kingdom Bacillati; phylum Bacillota; class Bacilli; order Caryophanales; family Paenibacillaceae; genus Paenibacillus; species Paenibacillus sp. J22P277. Next base: position 66,704 of record NZ_JBXENS010000004.1, on the reverse strand, counting down.
GCGATCTCGGCGTGGAAATTCCGGCCGAAGAAGTGCCGCTTGTTCAGAAGGAAATGATCCAGAAGTGCAATCGCGCGGGCAAACCGGTCATCACGGCGACGCAAATGCTGGATTCCATGCAGCGCAACCCGCGTCCGACGCGCGCGGAAGCAAGCGACGTCGCGAACGCGATCTTCGACGGCACGGACGCCATCATGCTGTCCGGCGAGACGGCCGCGGGGAAATACCCGGTCGAATCCGTTCAAACGATGTCCCGGATCGCCGTGCGCGCGGAATCGGCGCTGGATTACCGCGAGATTTTCACGAAGCAAGCGAAAGCGCAGCAATCGACGGTAACGGAAGCGATAAGCCAAGCCGTGGCGAATTCCGCGCTCGACCTCAATACGAAGGCGATCATCACGTCGACGGAAAGCGGCTATACGGCGCGGATGGTGTCCAAATACCGTCCGAAATCGCCGATCATCGCCGTTACGCCGGTTGAACAAGTGATGCGCCGCTTGGCGCTGATTTGGGGCGTGTTGCCGGTACTCGGCACGCCGGCGGAAACGACGGACGCCATGTTCGATATCGCCGTTCAAGGCGGCATCAACTCCGGCCTCGTGAAGCTGGGCGATACGGTCATTATCACGGCGGGGGTTCCGGTCGGCCGTTCGGGCTCAACGAACCTGATCAAGATCCATACGATCGGCGAAATGATCGCCAAAGGCCAAGGCATCGGCAGCCAAAGCGCCACCGGCAAAGTGGTCGCGGCCCGTACGCCGGAGGAAGCGATCGCGAAGACGACGGAGGGTTCCATTCTGGTGACGACCTCCACCGATCGCGAATACATGCCTGCCATTCAGAAAGCGGCAGCCGTCATCACCGAGCAGGGCGGAATTACGAGCCATGCGGCAATCGTGGCGCTGAACCTGGGCATTCCGGTCATTCTAGGCGTGCAGAATGCGCTCGAACTTCTGCATGACGGGATGGAAGTCACGGTGTACGCGGAAGTTGGCGTTATTTACTCCGGACAAGCCAAGGTCATGTAAGAAACCCCATACTCGCATAACACGTATAAAGAAGCGATGGCGCGCGAGCGCCGTCGCTTTTCGTTCAACTAAGGAGAGAATGCGGATGACCAATGAGGATAAGGAAACGAAGGTTCGCTGGCATCTGCACCCGCTGCGGGTCAGGTACCAGGAAACCGATCAGATGGGCGTCGTGTTCTACGGCAATTACGTCACGTGGTTCGAGATCGGTCGAACCGAATTCGTGCGTTCGCTCGGCACGCCGTACGACGCGATCGAGAAGCAGGGGCTGCTCCTGCCGGTCGTCGATTTGGATTGCGCCTACGTTTCTCCGGCGCGTTACGACGACAACGTGCTCGTATGCACGCGGATCGACAAGCTGTCGCCGGTGCGGCTGTCGTTCCGTTCCGAAGTGAGGCTCGCGGGAGAGGGCGAAGCTTTCCCCTCGCTCTGGGAGGGGAACGAGCCGCCCGGCAAGCTGCTCGTCAGAGGCGGCACGCGCCATGTCTGGGTAAACCGGGATTGGCGGCCCTCGCGCCTCGACAAGGCGCTCCCCGAGCTTTATGCGATGCTAGAATCGCATGCGGCGGACATCCTATAACTAAGCCGAAGGAGGGAATGCGAAGATGCTCAAATGGCTGATTGCGGCTATTATCGTCATCCCGGCGCTTGAATTGTGGGGCATCATCCGAATGGGACATTTGATCGGCGGTTGGCCGACGTTCCTGCTCATCTTGCTGACCGGTTTTCTGGGCGCGAAGCTGGCCAGCTCGGAGGGCCGCAAGGCGTTCGCGGAGGTTCAGACGCAGCTCCAGGGCGGCAAACCGCCCGGTCACGCGATGCTCAACGGCATTTGCGTCCTGATCGGCGGGCTGCTGCTGCTCCTGCCGGGCTTCTTCTCCGATATCGTCGGCGTGACGATGCTCCTTCCGCTCACGCGCCCCTTTTACCAAATCCTGATGTATCGCTGGCTGGAAAAAAAAGTGCGCAACGGCTCGTTCGTGATTCGGCGCAGATAAATGGTCCTTTCGTCGTGACGGTATGCCGTCATAGCGTGGAGGACGGCATAATGAGATTGTTCTGGCCTATTGGCCGGTCACAACAAAAGTCCTGCTTTCGCGATCGAAAGCAGGACTTTTGGCGCTTCGCCCAGAAGCGGACCGGACCGGTTATTTCGGCCCGCGGACGATGAACGAATACAGGTCGCGGAAGACGTTCGCTTTATGTATGGTGGTCAGGATGACGAGCGAGACCGGGCCGATGATGAGCCCGAGCACGCCGAACAATTTTAGTCCGACGAACATGGAAATGAGGGTCGGCAGCGCCTCGAGCCCCACGCTGGTGGCTAGGACTTTAGGTTCCAGCGTTTGCCTGGCGACGAGAATGACGCCGTAGAGGATGGAAAGCTCGATTCCGAGCGTGACGTCGCCGTAGATGAAGGTGTAGAGAATCCACGGGATCATGGCGGCGCCTACGCCCAAGTACGGGAGCAGATCCACGAGGCCGATCAGCATGCCGATGGTGATGGCGTAATGGACGCCGATAATGAGAAGGCCGACGGTTACGACGACCGCCGTGATGGAAATCATAATGAACTGGGCGCGCAAATACCCGAACAATGCTTTCTTAAGATCGCCCCATACGACTGCGGTGGACTGCATGATGCCCTGCGGCAGCCACGCGGATGTCCGTTTGCCGAGCCGGTGCCAGTCCTTGCTGATGAAGAAGGCGGCCAGCAGGACGACGACCGAGATCGTCGCGACGTTCGGCAGCGACGTAATGATGCTCACGATGCCGTTTAAGAAAAAGGTCACGATATTGGTGCTCGTCGCCGCGACCAAATTCGCGGTGTCCGAGATCCGGCTGTTGATCGTCTCCTGATAATTGGGATTATCCTGGTAGAAGGAAGTGAGGTTTTCGATCAGGTTTTGGATTTCCGGTTTGTTCATCAGGAATTCGAATTGATCGCGCCACCAGTCGATGTTGTTGCTGAGCGATTTGGACAGCGTGATGATTTCCACCACGATCCGCGTGACGAGCGCCGAGACGATCGTCAGCATCGCGATAACGAAGACGACGAGCGTAATGGAAACGCCGATCCACCGCGGAAGTTTTAATTTTCTGTTAAGGAGATTGACGATCGGATTGATCGCGTACGCGAGCAGCCACCCAAGGAGAAACGGGTAAACGAGCGGCGTTACGTAAATCACGGCGAGCACGAAGACGACCAGCAGGGAGATCACCAGCGCGGCGCGCCATATTCGTTTCCAGATGACTCGGTCCATAACAACTATCACTCCTCAAAGTTCTAAGCCGCCGACATTCCTTTATACATTATTGTATAATTGTAGCATAGCGAGTATGGCCTTTACCAAAAAATAAGTATTGTCCCAGTTTCTTTACGCCCCCTTTACAATCCTTTAATATGCGAGAAACAATAAACCTACATAATTAGACTATTCGACAATCAGGAGGACCCTGGATCTATGAACAAAATCATGTCGCCCTATTTGAATCGCGATTTAAGCTGGCTCGAGTTTAATCGCCGCGTGCTGGAAGAAGCGCAGGATCCCGGCAATCCGCTGATCGAGCGGGCGAAATTTTTGGCCATCGTGTCGAGCAATTTGGACGAGTTCATGAGCGTCCGCGTTGCCGGCATTCAAGATCAGATAAAGGCCGGATACACGAAGCGCGACTTCACGGGTTACATACCTGCAAGCTTATGGAAAAGACTGATGAAACGGACCGGGCAGATGGTTGCCGACCAGTACCGGACTTACCGTGAAATTTTGCGGGGACTTTTGAAAGAAGGCATTTGCTTCCGCACCATAGATGAATTGAATCCGCAGCAGTTGAAGGCGGTCGACGAATATTTCCTCGAAATCGTTTTCCCGGTGTTGACGCCCATGGCGGTCGACCAAAGCCGTCCGTTTCCGCTGCTGCACTCCAAGGAGCTGTACTTGTCCGTTCTGCTGGGCCGCGGGGAGCAGCCGGAGCTCGACGAAGACCCGTTCTTCGCGATCGTGCAGGTGCCTTCCATCCTCCAGCGTTTCGTTCAGGTACCAGGGCGGGTCAACAGCAAGAAGCATGAGTTCGTGCTGCTGGAGCAGTTGATCGAGCGGCATATCAATACGTTGTTCAACGGTTATACGACGATCGCCGTCGATCCGTTTCGTTTGACGCGCAACGCGGATTTGACGCTGAACGAAGAAGGCGCGGAGGATTTGCTCGAGGAGATCGAGAAGGAGCTTCGCCGCCGCCGCTGGGGGCTTCCCGTACGTCTCGAATACGGCAAAGGCATGCATCCGTACTCGCTCCAAATGCTGAAGGAAGAGCTGGAGCAGGGGGAAAATCTGTTCGAGATCGACGGACCGCTTGATCTCGGCTTCCTGATGCGGTTTACCGGCTCGCTGGAGGGGTACGAGAATCTGAAGTATCCGCGAATCGAACCCGTTTACCCGCATGAATTCGAGAACACGGAAGACATGTTCGCGGTTCTTCGGCAGGAAGACGTGCTGGTATATCACCCGTACGAATCCTTCGATGCCGTGACCGATTTCGTCATGGACGCGGCGCAGGATCCTTACGTGCTCGCGATCAAAATGACGCTGTACCGGGTAAGCGGCCAGTCGGCGCTCGTTCAGGCGCTGGCCGTCGCCGCGGAATCGGGGAAGCAAGTCACGGTGGTCGTGGAACTGAAGGCGAGGTTCGACGAGGAGCGCAACATCGCCTGGGCACGCCAGCTCGAGAAAGCGGGCTGCCATGTCGTGTATGGGCTCGTGGGTCTTAAGACTCATGCCAAAATCACGCTCGTCGTACGCAGGGAACAAGGCGTACTGCGCCGCTACGTGCATGTGGGCACGGGCAATTACAACGACAGCACGGCGAAGCTCTACACGGATATCGGCCTGTTCACGTCCCATCCCGTCATCGGCGCAGACGCTTCCGCGCTATTCAACGAGATCACCGGCTATTCATCCCCGTACGAGTGGAAGGCGTTCGGCGTTGCGCCGACGGATTTGAAACAGAAGCTCTTCGGGCTGATCGACCGCGAGAAGGCGCATGCCGCCGAAGGGAAGCCCGCCCATATCATCGCAAAAATGAACAGCTTATCGAATCAGGAGATGATCGATAAGCTGTACGAGGCTTCTATGGCCGGCGTCCGAATCGAATTGATCGTCCGCGGCGTGTGCTGTCTGCGTCCGGGCGTGCCCGGCTTAAGCGAAAATATCCGCGTCATCAGCATCGTGGACCGGTTCTTGGAGCATTCCCGGATCATTTATTTCCGCAACGGCGGGGAAGAGGAGTTGTTCCTCTCCAGCGCCGACTGGATGACGCGCAATCTGACCCGGCGGATCGAGCTTATGTGTCCCGTTTTCGACGCGAGGCTTCGCGGCATGCTGATGAACGTGCTGCGCATGAATCTCGACGATAACGAGAAAGCCCGCGAGCTGCAGTCGAACGGCGGCTACGAGTCGGTCCGCAACGAGCTGCAGTCGCTGCGCAGCCAATTCCAGGCGACGAACATCCACCGATGGAAGTATTCTTCTAACGCTGTTCCGGTGAATACAGGATCGGAGTAAGGCCCCAGAGCTTCTTGAAATCGTCGGAAAGCGAGTCGACCTCCTTGTGTTCGACGCCCAGCGCGCCGCTCGCCCGGACCGCCCGCAGATGCAGCTTGCCTTCCGATTCCTCGGCTTCCAGCTTGCCGATGGCCTGCGTTTCGCTGCGGTCGAGCGCGATCGCAAGCTGGAGCAGCGTGCCGAGCTTGCAGACCAAGGCGATGTCCTCCTCGGACAGCAGCGGCCTGTAGTATGCGGCGATTTGTTTCGTGCGGTTCTTGCTTTTATACGACGCGATCAAGGCGCAGATCAGCAGCTCCCGGTGGGACAGGCCGTTCAGCCGGGAGTTGATGATGAGGTAGTACGTATGCCGTTTGTAATCGTAATAATCGATGCCGGCGCCGATTCGGTGCAGCGTGGAGGCGATGTCGATGAACAGCAGTGCGTTGTCTCCGTCCGAGAGGCGGGCTTTCAGCAAACCGGTCAATTGCAGGACGATCCGGTTTACTTGAGCGGTGTGCTGCATCGGAGCTTCCGGATGAAGGGCTGCCAGGTTATTGACGCTGTACATGGTGATGTCGTCCAGCCGCGGCCGATCCGGAAAGCGGGTCGCGTAGAAAAGCCCGTCGCGGAGACCGGTGCCGCAGATCAAATAATGCGATGCGCCGACCGCGCGGAAGATCGTCCGCAAAATGGCGAGTCCCGGCACGATGATATCGACGCGGTCCTTGGAAAGCCCGGGGAAGTTCTTGCGTTTGCCGATCGGCAGCTTGCGCAGCAGCTCGAAGAGCTCGCCGGCGGCTTCGCCGGTCATCGGATAATTATGCGTGCTTTCGAACGGATATTTCACGTATGCCTGATGCATCTTGCCGAGCGCCCGGACGGTGCCGCCCACGCCTACGAGCGGGAGCCCGGGCGACAGCTTGAGCCAAGGCTGGCGCTGCACGGCTTGTTCCACGAGCTGTTCCAGCTCCTTCAGCGCCTGGTCGGACAGCATGCCGCCCTTGGAAAATTGGCGGGTCAGGCTGACGCAGCCGAACGGGAACGAAACCGCCTCGACGAGGCTTCGGTTTCTGAACAGCGATACCTCCGTGCTGCCGCCGCCGATATCGATCAGCAAGCCGTCCGTCACGGACATCGAATTGATCATGCCGAGAAATCCGTAGCCGGCTTCTTCTTCGCCGGAGATCAGCTCGATCGCCAGTCCCGTCTCCGATTCGATCCGCTCGAGCACATGGCTGCGGTTGGCGGAATTCCGGATGGCGGCCGTGGCCACGGCGCGGATCAGGCCGGTTTTGTGATGCGCGCATATCAAGCGAAAATGGTTGATCATATCGACTATCTGTTGAATGACTTCGTCAGGCAGGGCGCCGTTCTCGTCCAAATGCTCGCTGAGCCTCGCGGCGCGCTTGCTGCCGTCGATGACGCGGTGGGCACCGCCGGAGGTCCGTTCATAAACGACCAGCCGGATGGAGTTGGAGCCGATGTCGATAATGCCGATGCGTTGTTCCGTCAATGCGTGGATCCTCCTTCGGGAAATCGTGAACGTTGTTCTGGTACTATCGCACATTTTACCACTTGCGGAGGGCTTCAACAAAGGTTTGTTTTGCAGGGGTAAAAGCGCGGGGAACTGGGTAAAATCATGGAAGGATTCACCGCGAAAATGGCGAAATTTCGAACGGGAAAAAAGCTTTTATGGTGGCGATAAAGCATTTTTATGTCTTGTTTTGTTTCCTTCCGCATCGAAATCCGATATGATTAAAGATGACGATACGGAACTCGAATCCAACTATTGTTAAATTGTTCCTCCATTTATGAAATAAAAAGGTGCTAAAGGAGAGAGAAACATGACAGCAACCAAAGGTCTAGAAGGTATTGTCGCAACGACTTCCTCGATCAGCTCCATCATCGACGGCGTTCTGACTTACCGCGGCATCAATATTGACGACTTGGCGGAGAACGCTTCTTTCGAAGAAGTGGCGTACCTGCTTTGGTACGGCAAGCTGCCGAACCAATCCGAGCTGAGCGAGCTGATGCGGCAGCTTGGCGAATACGCAGCGGTTCCTGCCGGCGTACTGGATTCTTTGAAGCTCTACCCGAACAACACGAACTCCATGGCAGCCCTTCGCACGGCCGTGTCCAGCCTCGCTTTGTTCGACGGGCAGGCAAACGATATGTCCAAAGAAGCGAACATTCAGAAAGCGATCAAAATTCAAGCGCAAATCCCGACGCTGATCGCTGCCTTTGCACGCATTCGCGATGGCAAAGAGCCGGTCGCGCCGAAAACGGGCGTTTCCATCGCCTATAATTTTCTGTACATGCTTAACGGCCAAGAACCGGATCAAGTCGCCGTCAAGGCACTCGATCAAGCGCTTGTGCTTCATGCCGACCACGAGCTGAACGCCTCGACTTTCGCGGCGCGCGTAACGGTTGCGACCTTGTCGGATATCTACTCCGGCATCACGTCCGCCATCGGAGCGTTGAAAGGCCCGCTGCACGGCGGCGCCAACGAAGCCGTTATGGTCATGCTGGAAGAAATCGGTTCGTTCGCGAACGTGGAATCGTATATCAACGATAAACTTGCGAACAAAGAAAAAATCATGGGCTTCGGACACCGCGTCTACAAAAACGGCGACCCGCGCGCGAAACATTTGCAAAAAATGTCCCGCGAGCTGGGCAAGTTGACCGGCAACATGGAGCTGTACGAGATGTCCGTCAAAATCGAAGAGCTCGTAACGGGCCAAAAAGGGCTCAAGCCGAACGTCGACTTCTACTCCGCTTCGGTGTACACGACGCTGGGCATTCCGCGCGACCTGTTCACGCCGATCTTCGCGATCAGCCGGGCATCGGGATGGACCGCGCATATCCTCGAGCAATACGACAACAACCGCCTGATCCGCCCGCGCGCGGAATATACGGGGCCGGTCGATCAAAAAGTAACGCCGATCGCGCAGCGTTAATCACGAACAGCAAATAGACGGCCGTGGGCAACCTTTGGCCGTCCTGCCTCTGACGGGGTGTTGACGCGCGGCTTGCCTCATGCTGCGTTGCCGGCTCCCGTCATGTTATGTGTACCGAACAACTACATTTTAGGAGGAATTCATCATTATGCAACTCGAAAAATTCGCATTGCCAACAGAAGGCGACAAAATTACGATCGATAACGGCGTTCTTCAAGTGCCGAACAACCCGATCATTCCTTTCATCGAAGGCGACGGCACGGGCCGCGATATCTGGAAAGCTTCCAAACGCGTTCTGGACGCGGCTGTCGAAAAAGCATACGGCGGCGAGAAAAAAATCGCTTGGTACGAAGTGTTCGCCGGCGAGAAAGCGTTCAATAATTACGGCGAGTGGCTTCCGGCCGACACGCTGACGGCAATTCGCGAATATATCGTTGCGATCAAAGGACCACTGACGACGCCGATCGGCGGCGGCATCCGTTCCCTGAACGTTGCGCTGCGTCAAGAGCTTGACCTTTACGTCTGCCTGCGTCCCGTCCGTTACTTCGACGGCGTACCTTCCCCGGTTAAACGTCCGGAGCTCGTAAACATGGTTATCTTCCGCGAGAACACGGAAGACATCTATGCCGGCATCGAGTACCAAGAAGGTTCGGACGAGGTCAAGAAAGTGATCGCCTTCCTGCAAAACGAAATGGGCGTCAATAAAATCCGCTTCCCTGAAACGTCGGGTATCGGCATCAAGCCGGTTTCGGCAGAAGGCTCCAAACGTCTGGCTCGCGCCGCGATCGAATACGCGCTGAAGCACGGCCGCAAAACGCTGACGCTCGTGCATAAAGGCAATATCATGAAATTCACGGAAGGCGCGTTCAAGAACTGGGGCTATGAAGTGGCCGAGCAAGAGTTCGCGGATCAAACCTTTACGTGGGGCCAATACGACCGCATTAAAGAAGCCGAAGGCACGGATGCTGCCAACAAAGCGCAAAAAGACGCGGAAGCCGCAGGCAAGCTGATCGTGAAAGACGCGATTGCCGACATCGCGCTGCAACAAGTGTTGACGCGCCCTACGGATTTCGACGTGATCGCCACGTTGAACCTGAACGGCGACTACCTGTCCGACGCATTGGCTGCCCAAGTAGGCGGTATCGGCATCGCTCCAGGCGCCAACATCAACTATTTGACCGGACATGCTATCTTCGAGGCCACGCACGGCACGGCTCCGAAATACGCGGATCTTGACGTGGTTAACCCGGGTTCCGTTATCCTCTCCGGCGTTATGCTGCTTGAGCACCTTGGCTGGCAGGAAGCGGCTGATTCCATCTACAAAGGCTTGGAAACGGCGATCAACAACAAAACGGTCACGTACGACTTTGCCCGCCTGATGGAAGGCGCGACGGAAGTGAAATGCTCGGCGTTTGCCGACGAAATCATCAAACATCTGTAAGAAACAGGGGGTCCTGTTGACCCTTTAGTTTAAAAATAAAATCATAAGTGCATCCTCTAGATATTAAGTGCACCCCCTAAATCCCCTTGAGGGGGACCCCAAGGGCTTCGCCCTTTGGAATCCCTTCGAATAACGGGCGAGCAGGAGAGGCGCTTAAATGTAGATGCGTGCAGGGCTTACGCAAGATCCGCATGGCTTCGCTTATGCGGATCTTGCCCGCTTTACGTCGTTCGAGCGGTTAGGCGCTTGCAGCGTTCTATAAAACTAACGATGGCCGCTTGACGCGGTTATACTTATGGGAGGCTTTCTAAGATGGCGATTAAACGGCATAAGATTACGGTTGTCGGCGCTGGCTTTACCGGTGCTACTACGGCTTTGATGCTGGCGCAGAAACAGCTTGGCGACGTTGTGCTGGTCGATATCCCGCAGCTCGAGAACCCGACGAAGGGCAAGGCGCTGGATATGATGGAATCCACGCCGGTCCAAGGTATCGACGCCAAAATCACGGGTACGTCCAACTATGAAGATACGAAAGACTCCCAAGTCGTGATCATCACGGCCGGCATCGCCCGCAAACCGGGGATGAGCCGCGACGATTTGGTCAACACGAACGCGGGCATCGTGAAATCCGTCTGCGAGAACATCAAAGCAACCAGTCCGGACGCTTACGTCATCATCTTGTCCAACCCGGTCGACGCCATGACGTACGTGGCTTACAATGCACTGGGCTTCCCTAAGAACCGCGTCATCGGCCAGTCCGGCGTGTTGGACACGGCGCGTTACTGCGCGTTCATCGCCGAAGAGCTGAACGTATCCGTTGAGGACGTTCGCGGCTTCGTGCTCGGCGGGCACGGCGACGACATGGTTCCCCTCGTACGGTATTCCAACGTCGGCGGCATTCCGATCGAGAAGCTGATTTCGGCCGATCGCATCGAGGCGATCGTGCAGCGGACCCGCGTCGGCGGCGGAGAAATCGTCAACCTGCTCGGCAACGGCAGCGCGTACTACGCGCCTGCGGCATCGCTGGTCCAAATGACCGAAGCGATTCTGAAGGACAAAAAACGCATCACGCCGGTCATCGCGCTGCTGCAGGGCGAATACGGCTACGACAATCTGTTCATGGGCGTACCGGCGATTCTGGGCGGCGACGGCATCGAGAAAGTGTTCGAGCTTGAGCTGACCGAGGCCGAGAAAGCGGCGCTGGAGAAATCCGCGAATTCCGTTCGCAGCGTGATCGCTGTCGTGAACGGCTAGTCGATACGTTTATCGCAACACTCATGAAGCACATGAGACCCTGACTGATCAGCCGTCAGGGTCTTCCTGTTTTTACGGCCTTATGAAACGGATTATTATGCAAAAGCGATTTTCAAGCGGATACCTAACACGTTTAAGGAGGGAGTCTTATGCATCTCGAAGCGCTGCAGACGCTAAAAAGGATTTACGGCTATGACAGCTTCCGCAAAGGACAGAGCGATATCATCGAGGGCCTGCTCTCCGGCAAGGATACGTTGGCGATCCTGCCGACGGGCGGGGGGAAATCGGTCTGCTATCAAATCCCCGCCATGCTCCAGACGGGCACGACGATCGTGGTCTCGCCGCTCATTTCATTGATGAAAGACCAAGTCGATACGCTGAACCGGCTGGGCGTGCCCGCCGCGTATTTGAACAGCTCGCTCGATGCGGCCGCATACCGGGACGTCGTCAGGCAGACCTCGCAGGGCGCCTATAAGCTGCTGTACGTCGCGCCCGAGCGGCTCGACAGCGGCATGTTCGAGTCGTTGTCGGCCCAAATGCATATTCCGCTCATCGCGATCGACGAAGCGCACTGCGTCTCCCAATGGGGGCATGATTTCCGTCCGAGTTACCGCCAATTGGCGGGCTGGATCGGCCGGCTCGAGAACCGGCCGCCGGTCGCCGCGTTCACGGCCACGGCGACGCCGGAAGTGTCGGAAGATATCGCGGCGATGCTTGGGCTGCACGATCCGAATATATTCGTAACGGGATTCGCGCGAACGAATCTGACGCTCTCGGTCGTAACGGGAACGGACAAACGCAAGTTTCTGCGGGATTTCGTGCAGCAGAGGCCCGATCAATCGGGCATCGTCTACACCGCCACGCGCAAAGAAGCCGAGGAAGTGTGCGAGGACCTGTCCCGGCTCGGCATCGCGGTCGGCAAGTATCACGGCGGCCTGAACGACGGCGAACGCGCGGATGCGCAGGAACGGTTCCGGTTCGATGAGAACCGGGTGATGGTCGCGACGAATGCGTTCGGCATGGGCATCGACAAGCCGAACGTCCGCTTCGTCGTGCACTGGCAGATGCCGGGCGACGTGGAATCGTATTATCAAGAAGCCGGACGTGCCGGGCGCGACGGCGAGGAAAGCGAATGCGTGCTCTTGTTCGAGCCGCAGGACGTCCAGGTGCAGCGGTTTCTCATCGACCGCGGTACCGCGGATCCGGAGCGCAAGACGGTTCAATTGAACAAGCTGTATACGATGATGCACTACAGCCGGTCGGAGAAATGTCTGCTGCAATACATCGTTCGGTACTTCGGCGAAGCGGACGTTCCGGAATGCGGCAAATGCAGCAATTGCCTCGACGTCAGCGCGATGGCGGACGTCACGGAGGACGCCCGCAAGGCGTTGTCCTGCGTAGGAAGGCTGAAGGGCCGGTTCGGAATTTCGATGGCGGCGAAGGTGCTGAAGGGCTCGCGGGAGAAGCGCATCCTGGAATTCGGCTTCGATCGTTTGTCGACCTACGGGCTGATGCGTCAGTGGGCGGAACGCGACATTGCCGATTTGATGTATTTCCTGGTCGCCGAAGGGTATTTGCGCATCAGCGAAGGCGAATACCCGACGGTCTCCTTGACGGCGGAGGCGCTGCCGGTCTTGGAAGGCTCCGTGCCCGTGCAGCGGCGTCAGAGCGCGTCCGTCAAACGGCGGGATACCGGTTCAGCGGTGTCGGCCGCGAATGCGCAATTGTTCGAGGCGTTGCGTGAGTGGCGCCGGGAGACGGCGGCCCGGGAGAAGGTGCCGCCGTTCATGCTGTTCTTCGATTCGGCGCTGCGGGAAATCGCGGACAGGCAGCCCGTTACGTCGGAGCAGCTGCTCGGCGTGAAAGGGATCGGCGCGGCGAAAGTCAGCAAATACGGGCACGACGTCATCGCGATCGTCAGGCAGCATAAGCAGGACGGAGCAGAGGGGCAGGCGCGGAACGGTCCGGTAACCGGGGGATTCGCGCCGTCGGCGGCGGTTCAATCCGCGCAAGATTCGTCGGGTGTTACGTACGCCGATGAAGGAGCAAGCTACGGCGCCGCCACCGGTGCGGCCGGAGGCGATGAGTTGGCCCGGATAGCGGATCTGCCGAGCCATGTGCAGACGCTGACGCTGTTCGCCGATGGCAAATCGCTGCCCGAGATCGCTTCGCTTCGCGGAATGAGCCGCGTGACGATCGAGAACCATCTGCTTCGGTGCGGGGAAGAGGGCGAGGAGCTGCCTTGGGGTGACTTCATCCCGGAGCGGCACGAGGCGCTGATCGTGGAGACGATCAAGGAGATCGGCACGGAGAAGCTGAAGCCGATCAAGGAGGCGCTGCCGGAGGAAGTCGATTATTTCGCGATCAAGGCGGCCATCGTGAAGCACCGCCTGTCGCAGGCCGGCGAATAAAGCGTTTCTTTGTATTGCAGGGTCAGTTTTAGTATACTTAGAAGTGACTATAGATCTACCGAGGAGGACGCTTGATGTTAAGTTTTATGTTGTTTTTGCACGTAATCGGTGCAGCCGGATTGGGGTTCTACATCGCCCTGCCTTTCATGGCCGGACGCGCGTCCAAGCTTGACGGCGGCGGACAAGCCGGATTGGCCGACGGACTGGCCGCGGCGAACCGCATCGCCCAATACTTCCTGGTGCTTCAGCTTCTTACGGGCGGTTATTTGATGTCTCAGAGCGATTATAAAGTCATTTGGATGATCATCGTCATCGTGCTGTTCCTGGCGATCGCCGCGATCGGCGGCATTATCACGAAGCCGCTCAAGCGGATCTCGTCCGCGATCCAAAGCGGACAAAGCGCGTCGGCGCATATCGCGAAAGTACGCACGATGAGCGTTATTTTGCTGCTCGTCTACCTGGTGACGCTCTATTTCATGAAGTATCCGATCCTGAAGTAGGAACCGGCTGCGGACGATAGAGGAGGGGAACGGTTGTTGAAATCGCAATCACCGGATTTGCTTACCTTCGGGGAGACGATGGCGCTGTTCATGCCGCAGGATTTCCGAAGCATCGAACACGCTTTTTCGCTCGAGCAGAGCTTCGGCGGGGCGGAGAGCAACGTGGCGATCGGCGCGGCGCGGCTCGGATGCTCGGTCGGTTGGTTTGGCGCATTGGGCGACGATCCGTTCGGTCGGCTGATTCTGAAGCGGGTCCGCGGAGAAGGCGTCGACGTATCCAGGGCGAAGCTCGCGCCGGATGCGCCGACGGGCATGATGTTTCGCGAGACGGTCGCGGGGAAGCTCGCGGTCCACTACTACCGCAAGCAATCGGCGGCAAGCCGGATGACCCCGGACGAGCTTGATCTGGACTACATACGGGGCTGCAAGATTCTTCATGTTACCGGGATTACGCCGGCGCTCGGCGACAGCTGCCGCGAGACCGTATTCGCGGCCGTGTCTGCCGCGAAATCGGCGGGCGCGCGCATCAGCTTCGATCCCAACCTTCGGCTCAAGCTGTGGACGATCGAAGAAGCGCGGCGCGTCGTGCTGCCGCTCGCGGAGATGGCGGATTACTTTCTTCCGGGTTGGGACGAGCTGCGCATGCTGTACGAGACGGACGACTTCGAGCTCGTGAAGGATAAGCTGTCGCAATTGAAAGCGGTCAGCGTCGTGAAAGGCGTCGGCGACACGACGGTCGTGCTGGAGAACGGCAACGTCGTCGAGATCCCGTTCTACCCCGTCGATCAGGTCGTGGATACGGTCGGCGCCGGCGATGCGTTCGGTTCCGGATTTTTGGCCGGGCTGCTGAAGGGCATGAGTCCGGCCGAGGCCGTCCGACTCGGCAGCATTAACGGCGCGCTTGTCGTGCAGATGCGCGGCGACTGGGAGGCGCTTCCCGATTGGACGACGGCAAGCCGCAGACTATCGGACAAAGGCTGGGTGGAACGGTAGATGGCGGAGGTGCAATCGTCGAAAGGGCAGCGTCGCCGCGAAGGGATCATGAACGTGCTGAAGCGGCAGGGGCGGATCACGATCCAGGAGGTCGTGGAGCGATTCGGCGTTTCCGAAGCGACGGCCCGCCGCGACCTCGAGCTGATGGAGAAGGCGGAGCCCGTCATTCGGACGATCGGCGGCGCCATGTACGACGGACTGAACGCGGTGCGCGAGCTGCCATTCGCCGAGAAGGAAGGATTGTCCTTCCTGGAGAAAGAGCGGATCGCCGCGGCCGCGGCCGGTCTGATCGCCGAAGGCGACGTCGTCGGCTTGTCCGGCGGCACGACGAACTATTATTTGGCGAAGCTGCTAAAGACGCGCAGAGGCATTACGGTCGTGACCAACACGGTGAACGTGGCGATGGAGCTCGCGGGCAGCGACATCAATGTCGTCGTGACCGGCGGCATGATGCGGCATAACAGCTTCGAATTGTGCGGACCGCTCGGCGAAGGCATGGTCGCGCAGCTGAATATCGGCAAAATGTTTCTCGGCGTGGACGGCGTGTCCTCGACCGGCGGGATTACGACGTATTCGGAGCAGGAAGCCCAGATCGCCAAAGCGATGATCCGGCGTTCGCAGGCGACGTACGCCATGTTCGATCATACGAAGATCGGACGCACTTCGCTGTTCTCGATCGCATCCCTGGCGGAATTGCAGGGCTTCATCACCGATCGGGAGCTGCCGCAGCAGCTGGCTTCCATTGCGAACTCGCACGGCATACAGACGGTGATCGCATCCGTCGGGCATGAAGATTCCGGCATTTAACGAGAAAGCCCGATGCCGCAGGGGCTTTCGACTGGCAAGGTCCGTATCGCGCATCGGCGCGGCGGGCCTTTTTTAGTAAGCTTAAAATTTTCTCACATTATTTTTAACTCCCGAGATTCTCAAGATTTGGTATACTGGGAGGGATCTTATTCGCAAAGGAGAAATGATACGTGTCTGAAAAATTGATCATTGGCAGCGCATCACATTCTTACGAAGTCGCCAGCGGCTGGGGCAAACTTCCGGAGGGCATCGCTTACGGATATACGCACGGGATTGTAGTGGATGAAAATGATAACGTTTACGTACATAACACGAGCAAGGATTCCGTCGTCGTGTTCGATAAAGACGGCCAATTCAAAACGTCATGGGGCGCGGAATTCGAAGGCGGCGCGCACGGCTTCTACCTGCACCGCGACAACGATGGCATCGAATATTTGTATTTTGCCGACACGAACCGCTCCCTCGTCGTCAAGACGACGCTGGCCGGCGACGTGCTGCTTGAAATCGGCACGCCAGACCGTCCGGATCTATACGACGCGGAACGCCGCTACGTGCCGACGGACGTATGCGTGGCGCCGAACGGCGATATCTACGTATCGGACGGCTACGGCCAATATCATATCCATCATTACGATGCCAAAGGCGGCTACATCCGGACGTTCGGCGGCCGTGGCTCGGAACCGGGCAAAGTCATCGAGCCGCACGGCATCTCCATCAACCTCCGCGGCGGAGAGCCGGAAATCTACGTGGCGGACCGGGGCAACGGACGGATTCAAGTGTTTACGCTCGAAGGCGAGCATAAACGCTTCGTCGATCACAACCTCGACCGGCCGTGCAGCTTCTATTTCTTCGGCGACGAAGTGTACCTGCCGGATCTGGACAGCCGCATTACGGTGCTGGACAGCGAAGACCGCTTGATCACGCATCTGGGCGAAGACCAGAAGGCATACAAGCAAGAGGGCTGGCCGAACCTGCCGAAAGCGTACTATCGTCCGGACAAATTCAGTTCGCCGCACGGCGTCTGCGTCGATTCGCAGGGCAACGTGTACGTGGCGGAATGGATTTTCGACGGCCGCGTGACGAAGCTGATTCGGCAGAAGTAAATTTCCCGGACTTGCTCGCATGGATGGTTAAATAGAAAAGAGCCCATGAAAGCCGCCAGTCGGCTTCCATGGGCTCTTTTTAAGTATAGGCGAGGCTATGCCCGGATCGATGGATGGCGCCGAAGCGCTTCAGCCGAATCAAACCTGCTTCGCATCATGAACAAGTCTTCCCTGCACCCAAGTATGGCTGACGCCGGAGAAGGACGCATCCGCAAGCACGAGATCCGCAGCCATACCGACCGCGATCGCTCCCGTCACGTTCTGAAGGCCGAGCTGCTTCGCGGGATTGCCGCTGGCCATGCGGCTGACCTCGGCAACGCTAAGCGAGGTATGTTCGAGAACGTACCGGACCGCGTCGATCATCGTCAGCGTGCTGCCGGCGAGGCTGCCGCCTTCGCGAAGGCGGGCGACGCCGTCCGCGACATCGACGTCGAGTCCGCCGAGATCGTAACGGCCGTCGCCGAGGCCCGCGGCCGACATCGCATCGGTGATCAGGATGACGCGGTCGCGCGGCTTCGCCTGCATGAGCAGGCGGATGGCGGCCGGATGCACGTGATGGCCGTCGGCGATCAGCTCGGCGTGGATCCGGTTATCGCCGAGCACGGCGCCGACGGTGCCCGGTTCGCGGTGATGCAGCGCCCGCATGGCGTTGAACGTATGGACGGCCTGCGACAAACCGGCCTTGACCGCCGCTTCGACCTGCGCGTAAAGCGCGTCCGTATGGCCGGCGGCCGCGACGATGCCATTAGCGGCAAGGTACGCGATGACCTCGCCCGCGCCTTCCTTCTCCGGAGCCAGCGTCAGCTGCTTGATCGTGCCGGGATAGGCGTCGTTCCAGGCTTGCACCCAATCCAGACGCGGCGGCGAAATGAAACCGGGATTTTGCGCGCCGGGCCAGAGCTCGCTGATGAACGGGCCTTCCAGATGCACGCCTTCCAGGCTGGCGAACGGCATCGGATTCCGCCTGTAAGCGGCGGTTGCGTCCAGTACGGCTTCTATGGCTTCCGGCGGTGCGGTCACCGTCGTCGCCAGCATGCGCGTGGTGCCGTGCGCGGCGTGGAAAGACGTGATCGCGTCGTACGCTTCTTTGGAGGCATCCATGAAATCAGAGCCGAAGCCCCCATGGACATGCACATCGATAAACCCGGGCAGCAGCCAGCCGCCGCCTCCGTCGATAAGGGGTGCGCCATCCGCTTGCGGACGCTCCCCGCCGACGAGAATCTCCGCGATCTTGCCGTTCGCGATCACGACGACTACATCTGCGGCCTCAACATCGCCGATGACCGCGCGGACGCCTTGAATGATCCATTTTCCTTCGGCCTTGTTCATGGTTTACAACAACCTCCCTGCCTCTCGATCGACCAATACCGTAACGTTTTTGTGCGTTTGCAGCAGCGACGCGGGGCATTCCGTCGTAATCGGCCCCTGCAGCGCTTGTTTGACGATGACCGCTTTATCCGAGCCTTTGACGACCAGCAGGATGGATTCCGCTTTTAGAATCGAGCCGACCCCCATCGTGATGGCCTGCGTCGGAACGTCGTCGATGGAAGCGAAAAATCTCGCGTTGGCTTCCCGCGTCGCTTGTTCAAGCTCGACGATATGCGTGCCGCCCCGCAGCTCCCGGTCCGGCTCGTTGAATCCGATATGGCCGTTATGGCCGAGTCCGAGGAGCTGAATGTCGACGGGCCGCTCCTCCAGCATCCGGTCGTAGTTCGCGCATTCCGCCGCCAAATCGTCCGCCGTGCCCCGGGGAAGATGAATCTGCCCGGCCGGAAGATCGATATGGGCGAACAGATGCCGATTCATGAACCGCGCGTAGCTCTGTTCGTGGTCCGGCGTAAGCCCGACGTACTCGTCGAGGTTGAAGGTAGTCGCGTATTTGAAGGACATATCGCCTTGTTGGTACAGCTCTATCATTTTTTCATAAATTCCGACGGGTGTCGAGCCGGTGGCCAGTCCGAGCGTCGACTCCGGTTTCTCTTTCAATGCGTCGGCAAACAGCTGCGCGGCATAGCGGTCCAATTCGGACGTCGTTTCAAAGAATTTCAGTTGCATCGCAAGCGCCTCCCAGTAGGTTCGTTCTGATGCTAATTATAAATTATTTTGTTGGAATCGACAATTAAAATGATTGTAAAAATCATTTTAAAGATAAAAATGATCAAAATACCCATAATGAGGCACGGACTTGCTCCGTTGCCGACTCTATGCCATGATGGATGGAAATCGAATGGGATGGAAGGAGCACAATCTCAGCATGACGGACAGAATGGATGCGGAGCATGCCGTTACCGCAAACCGGAAGGGCGAGCATATCCGCATTTGCCTGCAGGAGCAGGTACAGAGCACGGGAGCGGGACCGGGCTTCGACGGCTATCGGTTTCGTCATCAGGCGCTTCCGGAAATCGCCTACCACGATATCGATCTTGCCGTTTCTTTTCTTGGCAGGAGGCTGTCGGCGCCGCTGCTCATCAGCTCGATGACGGGCGGAACGGAAGAGACCGCGCTTATTAACGCCCGGCTTGCCGAAGCCGCCGAGACGCGGGGCTGGGCGATGGGACTCGGATCCATGCGTGCCGCAATCGAGAACGAAAACCTCGCGTCGACGTTTCAGATGCGTAGGCTTGCCCCGAGCATTCCGATCATCGCCAATCTGGGCGCCGTCCAGCTTAATTACGGCTACGGGATCGATCAATGCCGACGGGCGGTGGAAATGGCCGAAGCGGATGCGCTCGTGCTTCATTTGAACAGCATCCAGGAAGTGTTCCAGCCGGAGGGCAACACGGACTTCCGGGGCTTGCTCCGCCGGATCGGCGAAGTATGCCGCTTGATGGACGTGCCCGTCGGCATCAAGGAAGTCGGCTGGGGCATCGATGCGGAGACGGCGGGCGTGCTGCTGGAAGCCGGTGTCGCCTTCATCGACGTGGCCGGAGCGGGAGGAACCTCGTGGAGCCAAGTCGAGAAGCATCGCGCGCGCGACGAGCTGCGCGCGGATGCCGCCGCGGCGTTCGCCGACTGGGGAACGCCGACCGCCGCGTGCGTCCGCGACATCCGGGCCGAACGGCCGGAAGCGACCGTGATCGCGAGCGGCGGCCTCGCGAACGGCGTGGATGCGGCGAAAGCGATCGCGCTCGGAGCCGATCTTGCCGCATACGGCCGGACGCTGCTCGGCGGAGCGGCCGATCCGGCAGCCGGCGCGAGCGGTCCGCTGCAGCGCCGGATGGAGCGCATCGAGTTCGAGCTGCGCGCGGCGATGTTCGGCATCGGCGCGGCGAATATCGGCCAGCTGCGGGCGACGGACCGGCTAATGCAGGTCTAGCATGGCGGCAGCAAGGGCAGAACCGTTTGGATAACGGGTCTGCCCTTGTTTTATTTGACGAGTCCCGTGCCTTCGATCTCGACCCGGACTTTGATGTCGAATTTCAAATCGGGGTAAATTTTTTGCCAATCCTTCCACGTCTGTTCGGTTCCGGGATGCGTGGCCCGGTAGCGCAGGCCGAAGCCGAACGGATCCACCTCCGCCTGCTGCATTTTCTTGAACAGCTTCTTGATTTCCGATTCGATCTGCTGATTGAACAGCGCCTCCAGCTGGTTCCAATCCTCCTCGTATACCCCGAGCGGAGCCTCTTCGAAGATGCCGCTGACGTTCAGCCACAGCCGTAATACATGCTCGCCGTTTCCGTTCGCGATTTTGAAATGCGTCGCGATGTGGTCCACGTTGATCACCATGGTGTTTCCGTTCTTCACGGCCGCTACCGTCGACTTCGCGTCTTGGTTCCGGATCTGGCTGTACGTTTCCGTCTCGCCCGGCGTCAACGTCTCCACCAGTTTGGATTTGTTCAGCACGCCCAGCCTCGTGATGGCATAGCCGTCCCGTTCCGCGCGGATGAGGGGCAGCACGGGATCGATCCCGTGTTCCCTGTAGCGCCGGATGAAATCGAACAAATAAACGGGAACGAGGTAGGAAGATTGCGTGCCGTCTTTGCCGAACATCAGGAACAGCGTGTTGCCCGGGTAGCGTTCGCTTTTCGGCTCAACCTGCAGAATCGACTTCGCGTCCGGCTGGGCGACGGCCACGTAAGCGATGCTCTGCACGTCCCGCCTGCGGGTTAGCCAGCGCAGAATATCGGTATAATCGCTTCGGGCCAGCTTCTCGCCGAGCGCGAACAATTTGCAATGGCCGAAATCGAATTCTTTGTCGACATGCGCTTTCAGCAGCCTCACGGCTTCCGCGATGGAGCTGGCTTCCATGGTGACTACCTGATTATTGCCGGCGCCGGGCTCGACCTTCGGCGAGGGCACCGCGAGCCGCAGCGTGATTTTATAGCCTTTCGCGCCATGATCCGCCGGGTCGATGCCCATCGCGATGACGAAAAACCGCTTGTCGATATCCCTGAAGCCGCATCCGGCCGTCGCCGCGAAGCTAAGCGCCGTCAGGGCCAGCAGCGTTATGCGAAGAATTTTCATGGCTCACCAGCTTCTTTCTTTTCCCTGATCCAAACAGGCTAAGCACGAAAACGAACAGCACCGAGACGATTTCCACGCAGGCTCGCAAGACGATCCAATGGCTCGTGATTTTCAAATTTTCCTTTTCGTTGAACCAGTAGGCGTAGGCGACCGTCAGCACGGCGAACAGCCCGACGATGACCCAATTCGAACGGGGCGTGCGCGCGGGATCGACATCCGTTTTCTTCTCCGGCAGGCAGCTTTTGACCATTTCCATCCCCATATGCCAGCCGATCATCGCGAAGATCAGCGATAACACCAGATACATCAGCAGAAATACGAAAATGACTCGTTCGATAAACCCGTAGCTCATGATGAGCGTGTCCGAGGTGACGCTCCAGATGTACAAGTAGTCGGCGGCTCCCTCCGTTCCGTGGAAGCCGATGGGAACGAAGAACGAAGTGAGCAGGATCAGGCTGCAGAAGATGGGGGTGACCCAACGAAACCGCAGCCGGAAATTCGGCGAATTCAGCCGGTTGAACATAAAGAAATTCATGTACCCCGTAAAGACGAACAAGGAGGCGGCGAACGGCTTTACCTGCGGGCCGCGGTTCCAATAATGGCTGACCGTCCGGATGGCGTCCCAGTCCAGCATCGAACTGTTGAAGGCTTTGAACAACAGGAACAAAATGATCGGGGCGCAAACGACCAGACCGACCTCCAGCACGAAGATCACCGTCAGCGTGGAACGCGTCGCGGCGTACATGCAGACGAGGCACATAAAGACGAGCACGATGAGCGAACCCGTGTCCGGATTGAAGAAACGGTTGATGAGCACGGAAAAGGCGTACAACGTAATGGACGATGCCGTCAGCCACATGACGGCGCAAACGATCAGAATGGGAACCGTCAGCGGTTTGGGCATAAACACCCGCAGGATTTCCGGCAGGCCTTTTCCGGGAAAGGTTTTCATGACATGCATGAAGAGCAGGGCGAGCACGGTACCGACGATCGCGGCGCACAGCATCGACATGATCGCGCCTTTGTAACGGTATTGAATCAACAGGTACGGGACGAACAGCATCAGATTCAGCAAACTGACGAGAATGACGTTGTAGAAGAAATAGCGGCTCATTACCGGCCCACCTGCCCGACGTCGCCCGATTGCGATTGTCTTCGCCCGAAGATCCGGAAGTACGGCTTGCCGAAGCTGCGCAGGTCGGCCAAGTAGACGAGGTAGCAGAAGACGCCGAACGTCACGCCGGAGATGCCGAAGAAGATCGCGGGCACGATCAAGGGATACTTCAGGAAACGTATGGCCGTCGACATGTTGTTGACGGGTATGACGAAGTTCGAGATGGCCACGACGGAGGTGACGATGATCATGATGCTGCTGACGAGTCCGGCCTGCTGCGCGGCCTGGCCGAGAATCAAGCCGCCTACGGTGGTGGCCGTCGAACCGATGTATTTGGGCAGGCGGACGCTGGCCTCGATCAGCGATTCGATCATGAAGAGCATGATGAACACCTCCACGAAGGACGGGTAAGGGACGGCGGAACGGCTGCCGGCAATGGAAAAGGTCAGCTGCACGCGGAACAGCTCCGGATTGTAGGACATGATGGCGACGTAAAGCGCCGGGAGCGTGACGGTCAGCACGACGGCGATATAGCGCAGCGTGATCATGGCGCGCGTCATCCAGAAGGAATCGTAATCGTCGTCTACCGCGTGCAGGAATTCGAAGAAGGTAGAAGGCAGGATAATCGCGAACATGGAGCCTTGCAGCAGCACGATTATTTTGCCGTCCTCGATGCCGGCGCAGACGCGGTCCGGACGCTCCGTCACCATCATCGAAGGGAACAGGCGGTAGCGGTCGCCCAGCGAACGGACAAGTTCCCCTGTGGCCGTGTAGAACGGATCGGAGATGCGCTCCAGCTTGGCGCGGATATGGCCGAGCACGGTGGCGTCCACCCGGTGCTTATCGTACACGAGCAGCATCCGGGTTTTGGAGATCGTCCCCACCGTGCGTTCCTCGACGGCAAGCTCCTCGCTCGGATACCGGCTTCGAACGATGTTGATCGAATCGATCAAATCCTCGCTCAGCGAGATCTGCGGACCCATAATGACGGTTTCCACCATCGTTTGGGGGTTTTCGTTGCGGATGATCCGCGCGGCGTCGAGCTTGTAGACCATGCCGTTCAATTGCAGCAGCACGAAGCCGTGGAGCAGCGTCTCGCCCCATTTGGCCGGATCGTCCAGCCTTTTGAAGGACGGATTGCGTTTGATCAAGTCTTCGAAAGGATGCTCCTCTTTCGTGAACGGAACGAGGATGAAGTCGCTGACCTTGCTCTCGTCGCAGAGGGTGTTGATGTAGGCGACCTCGATGATCAGCGTGTCGTTCTGCAAACGGTCCAAGGTCAGGTCCCGCGATTCGGCGAACAGAGTCCCGATACGGTTCAGCATGTCATCACACCCTTGATCGAAGAATATCCAACCGTTTATGGAAACGGCTGGCAGCTCGATATAGTATGGATTTCCAATTCGAAAAATATGCCCCGTTCGGCATTTTGCCAGATTTGCGGGCTTGCGTTACAATTGGGTGAGTTGCGCCTTGGCGCGAATGGTATCGGGAGGGGAAAGGATGGACGGAATAGCAGGAAGGCCGGCCGCGACGGCGTGGCCCGGCGGCATCGTGCAGGTACGGGTGCCGCTGCCTTTCTCGTTAAAATGGGTGAATGCTTATTTGCTGCGGGACGAACGGGGATATACCCTGGTCGATCCGGGCTTGCATACGCACGAAGCGAAGGCGGCATGGGAAGCGGCCATGGCGGAGCATCGGCTCGCGTTCGCGGACATTCATACGATTCTATTGACGCATCAGCATCCGGACCATTACGGCCTTGCCGGATGGTTTCAGCAGCACACCGGCGCGCCGGTCTGCATGTCCGCGGAATCGCATGCGTACGCGCAGCGGTTGTGGGGACCGGACGGCGGCGCCGCTTTCGCCGCGGAGCTGGCTGCGCTCTACGCGCGGCACGGGATGCCGGCGGAAGTCGTCGCGACGTTGAGGCCGCATTTGGACAGCTTCGTCGCGAAGGTGTCGCCGCAGCCGGAGGTGCGCTACATCGAGGCGGGGCAAACCGTCCGCATGGCCGGTTTGGATTGGCAGGCCATCGACGCCCGGGGACATGCGGGCGGACAGCTGTGCTTCTATGCGGCGGAGACGAAGTGGATGATCTGCGGCGACCAGGTGCTGCCGACGATCACGCCGAATATCAGCGTCGTGCCCGGGGAGGACGACCGGCAGCTGGAGTCGTTTCTGGCCAGCTTGCGGGAGCTGTCCGGCTATGAGGTCGAGCGGGCTTTTCCGGGCCACCGGGAACCGTTCGACCGCTTCGAGCGACGGACGGCGGAACTGGCCGCGCATCATGAACGCAGGCTCGAGAGCATCGCCGCGATGCTTCGGGAAGAGCCGTGCACGGGTTATCGGCTCTGCTTGCGGTTGTTCGGCGATAGAATCGCCGGGGACGCGCATCATATGCGGTTTGCCATGTCGGAAACGCTGGCCCACGTCTATTATCTGGAGCATCGGGGTTTGATCGGCAGGCGCGAAGCGGAAGAACGAATCTCGTATTTTGTGTAAAGGGAACGATGTTCCCGGAAAAGGAGCCCGCGGATCATGGTCATGTCACGCTCTGAATCCCATCAGCGTCAAAAGAAGCAGCGCTCCAAGCGGCTGCGCAGGCTCGTCGTCATTAACGGCATTTTGCTGCTGCTCATCGGCGCCTTAGCGGTCGCGTATGCCGTGCAGCGCGGCGGCGGAGGCGACAAATTGGACGCGCCGTCGAACGGTAACGGCACGACGGCGCAAGACGGCGCCGGGGACGGCGGAGAGGATGCTCCGCCCGCGCCTGAGGGCGACGCCGGCTCCGTGCCGGATGCCCCGTCGGGGAATGATGGCGCCTCGATTGATGAAGGGCCGGATGGAGACTCGGCTGGCGGAACGAACAGCGGAACGGGCGGAGAAAATGCCGGCGGGACGGGCGGGGGAACCGCCGGGGATGCGCCCGTTAACGCGCCGGCCGATCCGCTGACCGATTCATCGCCCGGCGATACGTCGGGTGCGGATGCCGGCGCTGCAGCAGGCGGCGCTCAAGGCGGGAACGGTTCGTCGCAAGGGTCGGCCGGAAACGGCGGAATTGCCGGTCCCGGAGAAGACACGGCCGATCTTTCCTTTACCGGAGATATTCTGCTGGCGGCGTCGGTCGAGAAGCTGATGCTCAAGAACGGTTACGAATACCCTTACGCGAAGGTGCGGAATTTCCTGCAGCTGTCGGACGTGACGGCGGCGAATCTGGAGACGCCCGTCACGCTTCGCGGCACGCCGGCGCCCGACAAGCAGTACGTGTACAAATCCTCGCCGGACGCGCTGCCCGCGCTAGTGGATTCCGGCATCGACGTGGTCAATTTGGCGAACAACCACACGCTGGACCAGGGCGAAGAAGGCCTGCTGGATACGATCGATTACTTAAACAAGGCGAAGATGCCGAACATGGGGGCGGGCAAGGACGATACCGAAGCGTTCAAGCCGGTCATCAAGGAAGCGAACGGCATCCGGATCGCCTATCTCGGCCTGACCCGCGTCGTTCCCGTCGGTTCGTGGAAGGCGGGCAAGAACCATCCGGGACTGGCGGAATCGTACGATCCGACGAGGGCCGTCGCCGCGATCAAGAAGGCGAAGGAAGAGGCGGACGTCGTCGTCGTCATGGTCCATTGGGGCACCGAGCTCGCGGATAAGCCCAATGCGGATCAGACGCGGCTCGGGCACGCGTACATCGATGCCGGGGCCGATCTGGTCGTCGGCAGCCATCCGCATGTGCTGCAGGGCTTCGAGGCGTACAAAGGCAAATGGATCGCCTACAGCCTGGGCAATTTTATTTTCAGCGGCATGCCGGATAAGCGAACGGCCGATACCGGCATTCTCGACGCCGCTTGCGATGCCCGCGGGACATGCTCGCTCCTGCTGCATCCGATGCAGGCCGTTCAATCGCAGCCCGCTCCGCTCGAGGGCGCGGAGGCCGCTGCGCTGTTGAAACGGATTTCGGGCATTTCCATCCATGCGTCGATCGATTCGAACGGTCGAGTTCATATGAAGGAGTGAGTTCATTGTTAAATCCTTGCGTTGCCCACCGGGGCGCTTCCGGCCTTGCGCCGGAGAATACGATGGCGGCATTCAGGGCGGCACTCGATTTTCCGTTCGTGCAGTGGATCGAGCTGGACGTCCAGCTGTCCAAGGACGGCATTCCGGTCGTCATTCATGACGATTCGCTGAGACGAACGGCGAATACGGGGGGCCGGGTCGGCGACTATACGGCCGAGGAGCTGGGTCGGATGGACGCCGGCGGCTGGTTCGGCAAGTCTTTCAAGGGAGAAGGCATTCCGACGCTCGAGCAGGTGCTGGATGCGACGATCGGCCGCTGCCGGCTCAATATCGAACTGAAAACCTACGGCGGGCGTTATCCGGGCATGGAACGGAAGGTCGTCGAACTCCTGTACGGCAAAGGGCTGCAGCATGACTCCGTCATCACGTCCTTCGATCGGGAGGCGCTTCGCCGGGTAAGGGAGCTGACGCCGGAAGTGCGGACGGGACTTATCATCGACGCGCTGCCTTGGACGCTGACCGACGAGCTGAAGCAAATGGGCGCCACGTTCTTGTCCATCGGGTACACGCGCGTCTCCGAAAAGCTGCTTGCGGACATGAAGCGGGCGAATATCGCCGTCATGGCCTGGACGGTCAACGACACGCCGATGATCAAACGGTTGGCGGGACTCGGCGAAACGCTGATGATTTGCACGAATTACCCGAACCGCTTCCTGGAGGCGGCCCAGTCGGGGGCGTAAGCCGCGGGCGCCGATTCGCGGGAAGCAAAAAGACGCATAGCGCGGCGCGGCCGCGACTATGCGTCTCGTTCTGTTGAGATATTTTCGGAGATAGCGCGCGGATTCGATCGGGCTTCGCGTAATGCTATAGCATCGGCTCGTCCCGGTAATGCTCGCGTATGCCCGGCAGCGCGGGCAGCTGCTCGAAGAAGACGTCGAAGATGCGCGATCGAAATGCCGGCCGCGCTCAACGCCAAGATGGAAGCGCAATGAACAACTGGCAGGATGGGGGAAACGCGGATGGAATGGTGGATCAGAGCGGGAGCGGGTCTAGTGGGAAGCGTCTTGATCGCGGGAGCCGCTTACCGGTCGCGGTCGCTCTCCGGTTCGGGCGCATGGTCGGCCGCGGTCATGGGAACAGGCTACGTGGCGCTCGGCGGTCCGCTGTGGTTCGGGACGCTGCTGGCGTTCTTCCTGTCGTCGACGCTGTGGTCTAAATGGAAGAAGCGCCACGCGCGTAAGGAAGCGGCCGAGGCGAATTACGCCAAGACCGGCAGGCGCGACGCCATGCAAGTCTGGGCGAACGGCGGGCTCGGCCTGCTCTTGTGCGCCGGTCATGCCGCATGGCCGGGCAACGGTTGGATCTACGCGTTCGCCGGCGTCATGGCTGCGGTCAACGCGGATACGTGGGCGACGGAGATCGGCGCGCTCAGCCGCCGGTCTCCTCGCTCGCTGCTTACCGGCCGCCGCGTATCGGCCGGAACGAGCGGCGGCGTCACGGCGCTCGGCAGCGCCGCCGCTCTGGCCGGCGCCGCCTTTATCGGCGCGACAGCCGCGGCGCTCGCGCCGGCGGGCATCACGCTCGGCCCGCTGGTCGCCGCCGCGGCTGTCGCGGGCACGGCCGGCGCCTTCGCGGATTCCTTGCTCGGCGCAACCGTGCAGGCCATGTACCGCTGCCCCGCATGCGGCAGCGAGACGGAGCGAGCCCATCACTGCGGCGTCGCTGCCGTGCGCATCCGCGGCTTCGCCGTCATGACGAACGATGCGGTTAATTTCGCATCCTCGGCCGTTGCCGGCATGCTGGCGTGGGGCATCGGCTGCGCCTTGGCCTAGGCGGCTCCATGCCGCCTCGATTTGCCGGCAGGGCATGGAAATGCCCCCGCCGCCTTCGGCCCGGCACTCCGCCCTCCGGCGCGGCATTAGCAGCCCCGCACGCCTTCGCCCCAGCACCCCGCCGTCGGCCGCGGCATCAACCTCCCCCCGCCATTAACGCGCACTGTATCACCCGAAGCGCGTACATCTGCCAACTCTACCAATGCGCCTATTATTCCATTTCCATAATTTTACCTATGTAAAAGCATACGTATGCAGGTTGACAGGGGGGACGATAGCCTAGTATTCTAACTCTAATAGAAAAAATTTACAAATAGTTTTCTTTTTTTGAAAGCGAATTCATAGGACGGAAGCGGAAGGGAATGACCGATCGTGACGAACGTGCCGGCGGAATCGCCGAATGCGCAGCCTTTGCTGCAGGCGGTCAACGTCAAGAAGGTATTCGGACGCGGCGACAATGCTGTAACCGCTGTCAAGAATATTGACCTCAACATACGTCAAGGCTCCATGATCGCGCTGAAAGGGCGGTCCGGCTCGGGGAAGACGACGCTGCTCAATCTGCTGGCCGCGCTCGACCAACCGACGGAGGGCCGGGTTTTTTATGAAGGGCGGGTCATCTCGGAGCTGCCGGAGAAGCAGCGAAGCACGTGGCGCAGAACGAATTTGGGCCTTGTTTTTCAAGCCTTCGGCCTGATTCCGCTCATGTCGGCGTACGAGAACGTGGAATTCGGGCTGCGCATCGCCGGCAGCGATCCCGCGCTGCATAAGGAGCGCGCGGAGCAGGCGTTGGAATGGGTGGGCATGAAGGGGCGGATGAAGCACCGTCCGCCGGAGCTCTCCGGCGGGGAACAGCAGCGCGTCGCGATCGCGCGGGCGATCGCTCACCGGCCGGCGCTGCTGCTTGCGGACGAGCCCACCGCCGAGCTGGACAGCCGCATGGGGCTGCAGGTGATCAAAGTATTTCGCGATCTCGTCGAAGACCTCGGCATGACGATCGTCATGACGACGCATGATCCCGGCATTATGGAAATTGTCGATCACGTTATAGCACTGGAGGATGGAGAGATTGTCGTTGAACCCAACGTCTAGACGCCGCCCCAAGCGGTTTGCGAAACAAGCTGCCGTCGTCATGGTCGCCGCAGCCCTGCTGTCCGGCTGTTCCCTGCTGCCGGCGAAGGAAACGACGCTGCAGCCGCCGCTGATCAAGCCCGCCGCCGAGAAGGTGGATGCCGTCGAGGTGAAGAAAGGGACGATCGAGCGCTATTTCTCCGGCACGGCCGTCGTCGCGTCCAGCCATGCGGTGCCGCTGTATTACAAGGAGAGCGGCCGCCTCAAGGAGCTTCACGTCTCGCAGGGCGACGAGGTCAAAGCAGGACAGCTCATCGCCGAGCTCGACAGGGGCGACCTGGACCTGCGCGTGCAGCTGGAGAAGCTGAATTTGGAGCGCGCCCAAATCGTGCTGAACGGCGCCAAGAAGGACGGCGTCACGGGAACCGATCTCCGCATGAAGGAAATCGACGTGGAACGCGAGCAGATCACGCTCGATTCCATGATGCAGCAACTCGAATCCGCCAAGCTCGTCGCGCCGATTAACGGCGTCATTTCCTATGCGGATACGAAATCGGCCGGGGACGGCATCAACGGCTACACGCCGCTCGTCGTAATCGCGGATCCGACGCAGACGCGTCTCGTGTACGCGGCCGAGGACGTTAAGCAGATATCGGGCATCGAGCGCGAAATGCCGGTCGAGGTGACCATTGACGGGAAGAAGACGGCGGGCAAGGTGCTGCAGGGACCGCTGGATGCGCCGCTCACCGGGAACAAAGACATCGACGACCGCAATACGAAGCTGCTCTACGTCGGCGTCACGGACCCGTCCGTCAAGCTGGAGCTGGGCAAATCGACCGATATCCGCATCGGGCTCGAGAAGAAGAACGACGTCATCGTCATTCCGCGAAGCGGCCTGCGCACGTACCTCGGACGCACGTACGTCCAAGTGGCCGACGGCGACCGCCGCAAGGAAATCGACGTGGAACCGGGCCTCATGACGCAGACGGACGTCGAGATCGTAAAGGGATTAGATGCGGGCATGAAAGTCATTTTGAACAACTAATTCCGGCGGATCGGTGAGAAGAGGTGAAACGATGGCATTATGGACGATGATTTTTCGGAAAATGGCGAAAAACCGCTGGCTTCAGCTTAATTTATGGTTCGGCCTTACGCTATGCGTCGCGCTGTTCAGCTCCATGCCGCTGTATTCGCACGCGATATTGCAGCGCACGCTGTTCAAGGAGCTGCAGCAGCTGCAAAAAGATCAAAATATTTATCCGGGCTTGATTCGCGCCACGACGTCCGTATCGGGCGGACGCGCCTTCGAAACGACGCATTCGCTCATTCAGAAGGCGGACAGTTATATGGCGGGAGCGCCGAAGCGCATGGACCTCGGCGTGCAGTCCTACATCGTCACGCGGAGCACGCAATCGTTCCGGATCCTGCCGGCGGACGCGTCGGACAAAGAGAAGAAGGATATGACGGTGTCCGGAAGCTTCCGTACCGTATCGGATCTCGACAAACACGTGAAAGTGATCGACGGGCGCCTTCCGGATCCGAATCGCGGCGACGGGGTATACGAAGCGGTCGTCACGCAGAAGTTCATCATTGATTTGAAGCGCGATCTCGGCAGCGAATTGGTGTATACGAACAAGGACACGGGCAATACGATCCGCATCGTGCCGGTCGGCATCGTGGAGTCGAATTCCGCCAACGCGTACGATCAATTCAGCGTCGAATCGAACAATTCGTCCTTCTATATTCCGTTCGAGCAATTCAATCACGACTTCGTGGACAATCAGGGTCCGCTTAATCTCTCGCTGCTGACCTGGCAGTATTCGTTCGACTACAGCCAGATGAACATCGACCGCATCGATACGTATTTATCGCAATTCAACGCCATGAACAATTATTTCAACACGCGCATCGGCATCGGCAACGCGGACATGCCGGCCAAGACGCCGATCGCGACCTATTCGGAGAAGAAAGTAAAGCTGGACCTGATGCTGTGGTCGCTGTATTCGCCGGTCATGTTCATGCTCGCTTTCTACCTGTACATGGCGGCCAATCTGATCATCGACCGGCAGAAGACGGAGATCTCGGTGCTGCGCAGCCGCGGTGCCAGCCGGCTTCAAATCATGACCGTGTTTCTGATCGAGAGCGTTATTCTCGGTGCGCTGGCGCTTGCCGCCGGACCGTTCGTCGGCGTGTATTTCACGAAATTATTGGGCGCTTCCAGCGGGTTCCTGGAGTTCGTGCAGCGCGCCTCGCTTGACGTCGTCCTGAACAGCACCTCATACAAAATCGCGGCCGCCGCGATCGTCGGCTCCATCGTGCTCATCCTCATCCCGGCCCTGCTCGCGACGCGGGTAACGATCGTCGGGCATAAGCAGCGGATGGCGCGCCTGACCAAATTATCGTTCTGGCACTTGATCTGCGCGGATTTCATTCTGCTTGCGGTATCGCTGTACGGGCTTTACACGCTCAAGTCGCAGCTGAACGGCTTGAAGGCGCTCGCCCTGGATCCGACCTCGATCCGGGTGGATCCGCTCATCTTCTTCATGCCGCCGCTCTTCTCGCTTGGCGCGGGGCTGCTCGTCCTGCGCGTCTATCCGTGGTTCATCAAGCTGGTATTCTGGATCGGCCGCAAATGGTGGACGCCGGCGCTGTATTCCACCCTGCTGCAGATCAGCCGTTCCTCTTCCCAGTATTTGACCATCAAGGTCTTTCTGATCATGACCGTCGCCACCGGACTGTTCAGCGCGAACGCGGCGAGGACGATCAACGGGAACATGGAGGACCGGATCCAATACATGACCGGCTCCGATATCCAGCTCTCCGTTCACTGGGACAACGACAAGCCGCCTCCGCCGCCTCCGGGCGCGCCGGGTCCGCAAGAGTCGGATCCGGCCGCCGCGGCGCCGAAGGTCGTCACCTATACCGAACCGTCGTTCATCACGATGACCGAGTTGGACGGCGTCGATTCGGCCGCGCGCGTCTTCCGCAAGGACAACGCAAGCTTCTCCGCGGGCTCGCAGAACGGGGCAACGACCTTGTACGGGATCGATCCGTACGATTTCGGCAAAGTGACCTGGATGCGCGGCGGCTTGCTGCAGTATCCGCTGAACAGTTATTTGAACCTGATCTCGTCCAACCCGAAGGCGGTGCTCGTCTCGCGCTCGATGGCGAAGCAGTACGGCGTCAAGGCCGGCGACACGATAGCCGCGAAATGGGAAGGACTCGACAGCGCCGATTTCCTCGTCTACGGCATCATCGATTATTGGCCGGGCTGGAGCCCGCTTCCGGTGTCGGGCGACAAGGACGATCCCGACGTCCGGCTGCCGAACCTCATCGTCGGCCAGCTGCCGTACATCCAGAATCATCTGGCGCTCGAACCGTACGAGGTATGGGTCAAGCTGAAGGCCGGTGCGGGCAGCAAGGTCGTATACGATGACCTGATCAAGAAGGATATTCCGATCGAGAACCTCGTCGATGCCAACCAGCTGTTGATCCGTTCCAAGAACGATCCGTTCCGGCTCGCGATCAACGGCGTCATGACGCTGGGCTTCGTCATTTCGATGCTGATCAGCTTTTTCGGCTTCCTGCTGTTCTGGGTGCTCACGCTGTCGGGCAGAACGCTGCAATTCGGCATCCTCCGGGCAATGGGCATCTCCTTCAGGCAAATAATCGGCATGCTCCTAAGCGAGCAGGTGCTCACCTCGGCGGCCGCTATCCTGTTCGGGGTCGTCATCGGCAATACCGTCAGCAGCCTGTTCGTGCCGTTATTCCAGTTGTCGTTCAGCGCGACGGATCAGGTGCCGCCGTTTGAGATCGTCCGGCAGCTGAGCGATTACGTGCAGCTTTACGGCGTCGTCGGCTTCATGCTGTTGACCGGGCTGGCCGTGCTCGGCATTCGGGTCTCGCGGATGAAGATCACGCAGGCGCTGAAGCTAGGGGAGGAATAGACGATGATCCATTGCGACGGACTCGTGAAAATTTACAAGACCGACGACCTGGAGGTCGTTGCGCTGCAGGGCTTGGACCTGCACGTGGAGGACGGCGAGCTGATGGCCATCATCGGCAACAGCGGCAGCGGCAAATCGACCCTGCTGAATATGCTCGGCGGGCTTGACCGTCCCTCCGCGGGCAAGCTGATCGTGGATGACAAGGATCTGCTGAAGTTTACGGAGCGCGACCTGGTCAACTATAAACGCGAAACCGTAGGATTCGTCTGGCAGAGCAACGCGCGCAACCTGATTCCGTATTTGACGGCGCTGGAAAACGTGGAGCTTCCGCTGCTGCTGAAAGGCCGCGGCAAGCGGCTCCGGGCGCTGGAGCTGCTGGATGCGGTCGGACTCACCCACCGCATGAAGAACCGGCTCAGCGAGCTCTCCGGCGGCGAGCAGCAGCGCGTGGCGATCGCCATCGCGCTGGCGAACGAGCCGAAGCTGCTGCTGGCGGACGAACCGACCGGGTCGCTGGATACGCGGATGTCCAATCAGATCCTCGACCTGTTCCGCGAGCTTAACCGCAGGATCGGCATCACGATCGTCATCGTCACCCATGATCCGCTGCTCGCGAGGAAGGTCGACCGCGTCGTGGCGATTCGCGACGGCAAGACTTCTTCGGAGATCATCCGGCGCCAGTCGTACGCGGAGGAGCTCGCCGCGCTCGAGAGCGGCGCGGTCATCGAGGAGGAGAGTCACGTGGAATATGCCGTCATCGATAAAGCGGGGCGCATGCAGATTCCTTCCTCCTACCTGCAGGCGGACGAGTTCAAGGAGAAGAACAAAGTGCGCGTGGAGAAGGAAGAAGGACGGATTATCATTTATCCGCCTGAAGCCTGACCGGAAACGCAAACGATCGTGCGGCTATCCGGCCCGCTAAGCAAACAAAACACAAACATGCCGCTTTCCTGCTAAGGAAGGCGGTTTTATATTGGCAGGCAATACCTACTTGACAGCGGCTGCATATGCGAGAGAGAAAACGAACGCAATCGATTTAATTCATAGTTTACGGGTAGGAATTATGGTTGTATAATGAATTCAATATTCATTTCACGAGGAGGAAGCCTGTCATGCCGAAAGCGATTATTATATCCGGAAGCCCGAATCCGGTTTCCCGTTTGAACGGGATCCTGCAGTACGCGGAAGAGAAGCTGGCATCGCTCGGCTGGGACGTCGTTTCCCTGCATGTGGCGTCGCTGCCCGCGGAAGACTTGATCGGCGCCCGCTTCGACAGCCCCGCGATCGCCGAAGCAAGCCGGCTCGTGGCGGAAGCCGACGCCGTCATCATCGCAAGCCCCGTCTATAAAGCTTCGTACACGGGCGTGTTGAAAACCTTCCTCGACCTGCTGCCGCAGAAAGGGCTCTTCGGCAAAATCGTCCTGCCGTTGTTCATCGGCGGCACGCTCGCGCATTTGCTCGCGCTTGATTTCTCGCTGAAGCCGTTGCTGTCCGCGCTTTACGCCAAGCACGTGGAGCCGGGCGTCTACGCGGTGGACTCGCAGATTCTGAAGACCGACGACGGCGGTTACGCGCTCGACGAGGAGCTGGCGCAGCGCTTGAACGCCGCGGTTGCTTCGTTCGTGGAGACGACGCTGCTGCTCAAGCAGCCCGCGGGTACGTTGAACATTTGACGCCGCGCGCGGACCGGACGGCTGCAGCCGTTTCGTCCTGCAGTTTGTACGCGGAGCGAATTTGCAACCGTATCGGCTAGATGGACGCAAGCAACCGAATAGCCGCATAACAAAAAGCAGCGGGTACCCCGGAGTCCGGGACCCGCTGCTTTGGCGTTGTCGGAGAAGCTTATTTCGTCAGCTGCTCCATTTGCTCGATCAGGCTTTCGAAGACGCTCATGGCCTCTTCGATCGGCGCAGGCGAGGACATGTCGACGCCTGCTTTTTTGAGAATGTTGATGGAGTAATCGCTGCCGCCGCTCTTCAGGAAGCCGAGGTAGCGTTCCACCGCCGGCGCGCCCTCCTCGAGGATTTGCTTGGAGAAGCTGGTCGCGGCGGAGAAGCCCGTCGCGTACTTGAAGACATAGAAGCTGGTATAGAAATGCGGGATGCGCGCCCATTCCATCTCGATCTCTTTATCGATGACCATTCCATCGCCGTAATACAGCTTGTTGAGGTCGTAGTAGATTTTGCTGAAATCCTGCGGCGTCAAGGACTCGCCTTCCTCGGCGCGCTCGTGGATGAGCTTCTCGAATTCCGCGAACATCGTCTGGCGGAACACCGTCGTGCGGAATTGATCGGCGTAGTAAGTGAGCAGGTACATTTTCTCCTTGGGATCGGTCGACTTCTTCAGCATGTAATCCATCAGCAGCGCTTCGTTCAGCGTCGAGGCGACTTCCGCCAGGAAGATCGTATACTGCGCGTCGCGGTAATCCTGATTGCCGTCGGAGTAGTAGGAATGCAGCGCATGGCCCATCTCGTGCGTGAGCGTGAACATGCTGTTCAGGTTGTCCTTATGGTTCAGCAGCACGTACGGATGCGTGCCGTAAGCGCCCCAGCTGTAAGCGCCGCTGCGTTTGCCTTCGTTCTCGTGGACGTCGATCCAGCTCTTGTCGAAGCCGTCCTGCAGTACGTTGAGGTAGTCCTCTCCGAGCGGCTTGAGGCTCGCCTTGACCGTTTCCTTCGCCTGCTCGTACGTGATGTCCATCTTGAATTCGTCCACCAGCGGGGCGAACAGGTCGTACATATGCAGCTCGTCGACCTTCAGCAGTTTCTTGCGCAGCTCCATGTAACGGTGCATGAGCGGGAGATGCTTGTGGATCGTGCCGATGAGGTTCGTGTAGACCTCTTTCGGGATGTTATCGCCGTAGAGCGACATCTCGAGCGTGGACGGATACTTGCGCGCGCGTGAATAGAAAATGTTCTTCGTCACGTTCGCGCTCAGCGTGGAGGCGATCGTGTTCTTCAGCTTGCCGTACGTCTCGTACATCGCCTTGAACGCGCCTTCGCGAACTTCGCGGTTTTTGCTTTCGAGAAACTGTATGTAACGGCCTTGGGTCAGCTCGACTTCTTCGCCGTTCTCGTCCTTCACTTTCGGGAATTTGAGATCGGCATTGTTCAACATGCTGAATATCGTGCCCGGCGCTTGGCTGACGTTGCCGACCTGCGCAAGCAGCGCTTCTTCCGACTTGGAGAGCACATGCGCTTTCTGGCGGCGCATCTCTTCCAGCGTTTGGCGGTATTTGGCGAGGTCCGGATTCTCGATCATCGCGTTCAAGGCATCGTCGGAGAGACCGAGCACTTCCGGCGTAATGAAGGAGAGCGCTTCGCCCGTCTCGACGCTCAGCTTCTTGGATTTCTCCGAGAGCGCCTGGAACGCCGGCTCGGCCGTATCCTCGTGATGCTTCATGTTGGCGAATACGTAGAGACGCTCGACTTTAAGCGACAGGTCGTCCTCGAGCTGGAAGCAGGCCTTCAACTGACCCGGATCGGACAGCTTGCCTTGATAGGCCTCGACGCTTTTCATTTGTTCTTTCGCCTGCGCGTATTCCTTGTCCCATGCGGATTGATCCGCGAATAAGTCCTCGAGCTTCCAACGGTGTTCGGGTGCGGTCTCGGAACGTTTCGGTACGTGGTTCATAGGAACCCTCCTCGCCTCGGTTTTGGATGGTGCTGCGGTTAATGCGGCATGGGAGGCTTGCGGAAGCAAGCGGTCCGCGCTGCCTTGGAGCAGAGAGAACGATAAAACGATCGGCAGCCATTTCATGCCGGAGGTCACGCTCCTTTGACAGAATGTGCCTCTTAGTGTGACCCGGCTGCCGGTTCGTTATGACCCCATGGTCGCCAAACTGTAAACGACCAGGAAAAACGCAAAGGCGATAAACACGATTGCCGCGATGGCCAGACCTCTGCGCAGGTTCGGGGGAATGTTGTTTCGCTGCATAAGAATGACGCCGCCCAGCGAAAAAGCCGCGATGATGAAAATAATCGTAGATGTCTTATCCACGTGACTTGAGCTCCCCTCCGCACAACCTATGCATGCTTACATACGGTTATGTTCGCTAAACCGGCCCCGTTTTCCTTCTTCTGGACGGACCGTGCCGGTCATACGCCGCGGAAGCCTTCCATGATGGCCGCGCGTTCCTCTTCCTTGCCCGCGAAATCCTCCGCGCGGAAACGGTTCTCCGCCCAATGCAGCATTTCCGGCCGGCTGACGAAGGTATGGCATTCCTCGCCCCATTGATCGGAGATTTCCCGCACGATCAGCGTCTTGCCCTGCACCTCCACGGTAAGCATGTTGTATTTATCGGTTTTATAAATTTGGACTTTCTTAAACATAAGACCATCCCTTCGCAATAAAGCGTGTGTATCCTCCAATGATAGCCAAAATGCGGGGTAGAAATCAACTCGGCGCCATGCTAAAATATGGAAACCGGACGGGCGGATGGCAATTCCGCTGCCGGTTGCAAGCGAGCCGAGCCAGGATTGCGAGTCGAGAAGAGACGAGGAGAGATGAGCATGAGTCAACGTTACGAGCAGCTCGGAGTGGCGGTTACCTGCCGCAGCTTCGAGGAGTATGTGCGGATGTTCGATTTGGAGGAAAGCCAGCTGGGCGGGCGCATTCTGGATATCGCGGGCGGGGCGTCCTCCTTTACCGCGGACGCGGTAGCGCGCGGGTTGGACGCCTGCGCCGTGGATCCCAGGTACGCCTTGAAAGCCGAGGCACTGATCCGGGAAGCCGTCGAAGAGATCGAAGTCTCGACGGCCAAGCTGGATAAGCTGCGCGATAAGTTCGATTTCAGCTATTACGGCAGCTTGGAGCGTCATCGCGCGAACCGCGAAGCTTCGCTGCAGCGGTTTGCCGGCCATTTCGGGGACCCGGCGAAGCGGGGGACGCGCTATACGGCCGGAAGTCTGCCGCGGCTGCCTTTCGAGGACGGTCGGTTCGATACCGTGCTGTGCAGCCACTTTCTGTTTTTGTACGAGGAGCAATTCGATTACGGCTTTCACCGCGACGCCGTGCTGGAGATGATGCGCGTCTGCAAGACGGGCGGCACGCTGCGAATCTATCCCGTCATGTCGCTTGGCTGGAGGCCGTACGCCCGCATGGAGGAGCTGCTCGATGCGATTCGCGGCCAGGGCGGAGCGCCTGGATTTTATGCATCCAAGCTGCCGTTTATACCCGGATCAGAGCTTGGCCTTTTTGTCAACCTTTAATTGCAAATCCCGCCCTCTAGGTATATAATGGAGGAAGCCGCCGGTCAACGGCGCTCATTTTTAGGAGGTTGTTACATTGAAAGGAACAGTAAAATGGTTTAACGCAGAGAAAGGCTACGGCTTCATTCAAGTTGAGAACGGAGAAGACGTGTTCGTTCACTACTCCGCGATTCAAGGCGATGGCTTCAAGTCTTTGGACGAAGGTCAATCCGTCGAATTCGATATCACCCAAGGCAACCGCGGACCTCAAGCCGCTAACGTTATCAAATTGTAAGATCGGTGCTTCCAAGGGGAAGCTTCTTATAATGGAGTAATGGAATAGATAGCAAGACGAACGAATTACCCGACATCCGCTGTCGGGTTTTTTATTGTGGCGGGCGGTCAGGCGGGAGCCGCTTCGCGATAAAGAGGCTCGTTCGATAAGCCAGGCGTTGGCGACGAGATTTCGTTGGCGAGCGAGAACCGCAAGGCAATTTGAGAGGCGGAACCTTTTATCGAGAAAGCAGAAGGGGAAATACGAGACGACCAGCGCCTGGTTCGTTAAAGCCGCATACATAGAATTACGCAGCATCAGTACTTCGCGGCCGATGGCGGCGCGCGTCTAAGGCGGCCGTCTGCCGAGTGACGGAGCGCCCCGGCGTCGGCGAGGAGTCCATGTCGACTTTCACTCCGAATTTGCGGCCTGATCGTATACGCGGCTTGAATTACGAAGCCCGGTACAGCATAGGGGGAACAAGTTTTCGCGCTGGATTTACATTCTATGAAATGGTACATTAGTGGATGGAGGTTTTGAGACGTGAACCATTACTTCATATGGGATGATCGGCTTGGAATCTCGCTGCCGGCGCTTCATCTAGCGTGGGATCGGTACAGCGAAGCGGAACGGACGTACATCGTCACGAAGTGGGAAGACATCCGCGGGACGATACCGGATCGGGTGCTCGCTTTCGAACGCATCATTAACGTGAAGCAGGAGGAGCTCTTCGAGGAGGAAAACTTCGAACGTTCCTGCGGCATTAATTCCGACATTGCGGAGTTGGCCAGCCGGATCAACGATCTGCATATCTGGTACCGCATTAACCAAGAGATCGAGAATAAGCGCCATTCATGAGCACGGAGTGGAATAAAGGAGGGCGCCGAAGGATGAAAACGTCAGCTAAGACCCGCCAAGTGCCCAAAACACCCGTTACCCTCATGTATAGGGTATACAAATATGTGTTGCCGGAGGTCCGCGCGGAGCTGGCTCGGCTTCGAGTCATCGCCGAGCGTATCCCGGACGATGAATTGCGCGTGCAGGCGCTTGCAAGCATGACAAGCAAGCAGTTCCACTGCGAAGGGGGAGGCATATACGCCGCCGCCAATTTGAA
Source organism: Paenibacillus sp. J22P277 (assembly GCF_059383675.1). Taxonomy (NCBI): domain Bacteria; kingdom Bacillati; phylum Bacillota; class Bacilli; order Caryophanales; family Paenibacillaceae; genus Paenibacillus; species Paenibacillus sp. J22P277. Next base: position 26,641 of record NZ_JBXENS010000004.1, on the reverse strand, counting down.
CAGCAGGCATATCCTCGTTCCCCTGATCGTCTGCCTGCAGACGATCAGCGATTATCTGGATAACCTGTGCGACAGGAGCACGTCGCTGGACGCCGGCGATTTCCGCCTGCTCCATCAATCCATGCTCGATGCCGTGGATCCCGAAGCGCCGCTGCAGGACTATTACGCGCTTAGGGCGGAGCGGGACGACGGCGGGTACCTGCATGAGCTCGTTCGTACCTGCCAGGCCTGCGTCAGCATGCTGCCTTCGTACAAGTCCGTCCAATCGCTCGTGTCCGAGCTCGTCGGCTTGTATGGCGATCTGCAGGTGTACAAGCATATTGCCAAGGACAAGCGCGAGCCGGCGCTGCTGCAATGGTGGGAGAAGCATCGGCATGCCGTGCCGCATCTGCAGTGGAACGAGTTCGCGGCCGCAACCGGTTCGACCTTGGGGATGTTCATGCTGTTTCTCGCCGCGTCGGACGAGGACTGCACGCCGGAAGATGCGCTCCGCATCCGCAGCGCTTATTTTCCGCATGTTTGCGGACTGCACATCATGCTTGATTACTTGATTGATCAGGAAGAAGATCGAATCGGCGGCGATTTGAACTTCTGCAATTATTATACGAATCAAAGCCAGCTGATCGAACGGATCGGCGCCATCGTCGAAGGGGCCCGCAAGGACGTCGGCAGATTACCCGTTCCGAGATTCCATCGCATGGTGATCGAAGGGTTGATCGCGCTTTATTTGTCCGATCCGAAAGTGAGCGGACAAGAAGACGTTCGGCTCGTGTCCAAGCGGCTGATGCGCAGAAGTCCGTTAACGCGGTTGTTTTTCTGGGGGAACAGCGTCATGATCCGCAAACGACAATCTTCGAACTGAATCAATAGCATGCTTAGATAAAAAATAGAGGAGTGAGTGGAATGTCAGCAGTAAAATCGATTGCCGTCCTAACGAGTGGTGGAGATTCGCAAGGCATGAACGCCGCGGTCCGCGCCGTCGTCCGCAGCGCGTTGTACCACGGACTGGAAGTGTACGGCGTCCAGCGCGGCTACCAAGGGCTGCTTAACGACGACCTGCGCCAAATGGACCTTCGCAGCGTCGGCGACATCATCCAGCGCGGAGGCACCATCCTGCAAACGGCGCGCTGCAAAGAGTTTCTGACGCCGGAAGGCCAACAGAAAGGCGCGGAAGTGCTGCGCGAGCGCGGCATCGACGGCCTGGTCGTCATCGGCGGCGACGGCTCTTACCAAGGCGCGAACAAGCTCTCCAAGCTCGGCATCAAAACGATGGGACTGCCGGGCACGATCGATAACGACATTCCATTCACCGATTATACGATCGGTTTCGATACGGCCGTGAGCATCGTAGTAGACGCGATCAATAAGCTGCGCGACACGATGACGTCGCACGAGCGCTCGTCCGTCGTCGAGGTAATGGGCCGCCACTGCGGCGATATCGCGCTGTATGCGGGACTAGCCAGCGGCGCGGAGACGATCATCGTGCCTGAAGTGCCGTTCGATCTCGACACGGTCGCGAACCGGATGAAAGAAAACTTCGCGTCCGGCAAACGCCACAGCATCATCGTCGTCGCCGAAGGCGCAAGCACGGGCGAGGAAATCGGCCATGGCATCATGACGCGCTGCGGCATGGAGCCGCGGGTAACCGTGCTCGGCCATATTCAACGCGGCGGTTCCCCGACGCATAAGGACCGGGTGTTGGCGAGCCAGCTCGGAGATTTCGCGGTTCGCAAGCTGATGGAGGGCGATTCCGGCAAAGCGTGCGGCATCATCAACGGCGAGCTGGTCGTGACGGATATCGATAAAGTCGTCAACACGAAGAAGCCGTTCAACATGGAACTGTACAACCTGGCGCTTCGGTTGTCGCAATAATTCGGGCAAGCAAGCCTTAGAGCAGCGTGAGCGGAAGCGAGTTCCGAAGCGGCTGCCCGAGGCTTTTTTTATGCGAATTTTAGCCTTGGCGGTGCTTTCCGCATCGGTTGGAATAGGCGAATTCATTATTAGATCGCTTTTTGGGATCTTTCTATTGACCAAGCAGACTTTACATACTATTATGTATGTAAATATTGGAATTGTGGAGGGATTATCGATGCGCATTGCCATTCTTGTCGGGGCTACCCGGCGCGATTCTACGACGGCCTTGATCTCGGCCTATATCGCGAAATTAATGGAGGACGAAGGGCATGAGGCGACGTTGTTCGACCTGCGCGCGAAGCCGCTTCCGTTCTACGACGATGATGACGAAGAGATCCATCCGCATACCTCGGAGCTGATGGATGCGGTGCTGCATGCCGACGCCGTCGTGCTGAGCACGCCGGAATACCATGGCAGCTTGACAGGGGTGCTGAAGAACGCGCTGGATTATTTGGGCGGCGATCAATTCGGCGGTAAAGCGGTGCTGTCCGTCAGCTCGGCAGGCGGCGCGGTCGGGTTAAGCTCCCTGCAGCAGCTGCAGACGATCGTCCGCAACGTGCACGGCATCAATTCGCCGGAATGGATCTCGATCGGCGGCGCTCAGCGCCAATTTCTGTCGGACGGCACGCCGGAATCGCTGGACGTCCAGAAACGGGTTCGCCGGACGGTGGCGTATTTCCTGCAGCTGGCCGCCAAGCTCCGGGGATAACGAACGGGATATCGAATAAAACGCTCTGCTCGGTTGAGGTCGGAAGTTCATTCCGTCTCGGCCCGCAGAGCGTTTTGCGTTCTAAAATTTCGCGTCCGCCGTATAACGGTTGCCGGCGTTCCAGAGTAAATACTCGTCGACGCCCGATTCGTGCAGCGCTTTGATCTGCGCGTCGACCTGAGGCTTGCCGTAGGGGACATAATGCCCCTTGCCAAGCCAGCTTGCCGTGAAATCCTGAATCCATGGCCGGATGACGGGTTTGTAGGAACCGATTGGATCCAGCTTTTTATGCGTATCCCTCATGGCGCCTTTGATCGTCGCGTATGGATTCGTGTCCGGATCCTTCACGCCGAACCAGCCGGTACCGTAATGGCTCGGATAGATCATCGGCGAGATGACGTCCACGTTCTTGGAGATTTTCACGAAATCCTGACCGATGCCTTCCGCGGCGGGCACGGAAGCGGCATAACCGAAGATGTCGACGGAAACCCGGACGCCGAGCGGTTCGAGCTGCGCTTTCGCGTACTTCACGAACGCCGCGATCGTATCGACGCGCGAATCCTTCGTTTTGTCGAATACCAGGGAAGCGGCTTTATTCTCGAAGCCTTCGGGGAAACGAACGTAATCGAACTGGATTTCTTTGAAGCCCATTTTGGCCGCTTCTTTGGCTACGGCGATGTTATAATCCCATACTTCCTTCCGATAGGCGTTCACGAAGCTGTCGCCGTTGCCGTTGGACCAGATCGAGCCGTCCTTGCGCTTGAACGACAGCTCTGGATGGCTTTTGGCCAGCACCGTGTCTTTGAACACGACGATTCGCCCGATGGGGTAAACGTTATGCTTATCGAGCTTCGCCATCAAGGCCGGCAGGTCGCGGATGAACTTCTGCGGTTTCCCGTATTGCAGGAGCTCGGGGTTCGTCGAAGGGAATGTGATGTAGCCGTTGTCGTCCTTGACGTCGATGACCATGCTGTTCAACTCCGTATCGTCGAGCAGCTTCAGCAGCGAGTCCAGTCGAGCGCCGCCCGCGCTGTACGCGGTAACGTAGATGCCTTTGACTTTCGGCGCGTCAGGCTGCGGATCGTGCTTGACGATCGCGACGCCGGTGCCCGAACCGGGCTTGGCGTCCGCGGGAGCATCCGGCGTCATGCCGCCGGGTATAACAGGCGAACCGGGCTGCAGGCTAGCAGCAGGAGCGGTCAGGAGCGTCGCCAGCAGCTGATGCGTCGAGGCCGTTTCCGTTCCGGTCGCCGAAGATGAGCCCGTCAGTACATGAAACAATAATAATAAGGCCGAAACGATCGCGTCCATGGAACACTCTCCCCGCATGCAAAGTCACTTCGATTATAATGCAGCCGGCTAAGGAGGCACAGAGGTATTTCGTATGATTTCGGCCCTGGACGAACTTGATTACCGGCTCCCTCGCCCGTAAGCCTTATTAAACAAAAAAAGAACGAGAACAACAGGCTGTTCTCGTTCCGCGTTATCTAAAGGTCTATTGCAGAAGCACTTCTTTTTGATGCTCGCAAATGCTGTGCTGCACGATTTCCATCGCGTCTTCCGGTTCCAGCCATGCCAGTCCGTCCCGCAGCACGATATTCAAATTCAACTCCCGCTCCGTGAGGAAAGGCACTAATTCGGGTGCTAACTTCTCCACAATCTGTACGAGTCTGACCGTTTCCATATCCATGAAGCATCACCCTTTCATCGTAATGGAGGGTAAAACGTATGGCACGAAACTTTGTTGTACGGGATAGCTATATTATAACAGCCGAACTTTGAAAAACCTAGTGTCGCTTGCAAAAATCCATGTTTGCCTCCGCCTGTTTCCGGGGTAATTCCCTTATAGGGCCGGTTTGCGGAAGTCCCCCAGCACCCCGACCGTTTCGACGATGTTGACGAAGGCTTTAGGGTCGGTGGCCGCGATGATTTTGCGCAGCTCGCCCAGCTCGTAGCGCGTCGTCACCGTCATCAGCATGTCGTTCTCCGTATTCGAGTAGCCTCCCCGGGTTCGAATAACCGTGACCCCGCGGTAGAGCGGTATCAGCGCCTCGCGCATCGCTTCGGTTTTCGAGGTGACGATGAAAGCCGTCATTTTGTTATGGTTGATGTGAATCAGGTCGATGATTTTGCCGGACGTGAAGATGGAAAGCAGGGAGAAGAGGGCGACGTCCCAGTCTTTCGTGAGCAGCCCGAGCGCCCCGATGACGGATCCGTTCAGCACGAAGATCAGCATGCCGATCGAGATGTCCCGCTTGCGGGTCACGATGGCGGCGATAATGTCGAAGCCGCCGGACGAGGAGCCTGCACGGAGCGCGAGACCGCTGCCGAAGCCGACGACGACGCCTCCGAAGACGGCGCCGAGCATCAAGTCGCCGACCAGCGGCTTGACCGGAACGAGCTGCATGAACAACGTCGTCGCGGCCACGGCGACCAGGCTCCACCCGACGAAACGCAACCCGAGCACGCGCCATCCCCAGAGCAGAATCGGGACGTTCAGAATAAAATACAGCCAGCCGATATTGAGTCCGGTCGCGTAACCCGCGATCATCGTGATGCCGGAGACGCCGCCGCTGATCATTTTATGGGGGATGAGCAGCTGGTTGAAGCCGAAAGCGATCAGCAGCGCGCTGATCAATGTCGTAGCCGCGGTTCTGGACGTTCGCATGCAAAGGCCACCTCGATTGTTCGTAGCTGGGAATGATGTTTAGTATGTGTAAATAGTCCTTGCTGGTATTCTGAAACGCAGTTGTGCTATAATGAACTGTATATTTTCTGTAGGATGCAGATAGAAGGAGATTGAAACAGTTTGAAAACATTTGCTGAATTCGGCTTGGAACCTAAAGTGTTGCAGGCCATTACGGAGCTCGGGTTCGAGGAATCGACCCCGATCCAATCCAAAGCCATTCCAATTGCGCTGACCGGAACCGACTTGATCGGTCAAGCTCAAACAGGAACGGGTAAAACGGCTGCCTTCGGAATCCCGCTCGTGAACAAGATTCCGGTAACGGAAGACCGCATCGTGGCGCTCATCATGACGCCGACCCGTGAGCTTGCCATCCAAGTCTCGGAAGAGATCGGAAAGCTTACACGTTACAAAGGTTTACGTTCGTTGCCGATTTACGGCGGTCAAGAGATCGGCCGTCAAATTCGCGCATTGAAAAAGAAACCGCAAATCATCATCGGTACGCCGGGACGTCTGCTCGACCACATCAACCGCAAGACGATTCGCCTGGACGACGTTCAAACGGTGATTTTGGACGAAGCGGACGAAATGCTCGACATGGGCTTCATGGAAGATATCACGTCCATTCTTTCTTTGGTGCCGGACAACCGCCATACGATGCTGTTCTCGGCGACAATGCCTCCGAACATTCGTAAACTGGCCGATCAATTCCTGAAGGATCCGCAGCATGTGTCGGTTATCCCGACGCAAGTCAGCGCTCCGACCATCGAACAAGCGTATATCGAAGTGCACGAGCGTCAGAAGTTCGATGCTTTGAGCCGTTTGCTCGACATGGAATCCCCTGAGCTGGCCATCATCTTCGGCCGTACGAAACGCCGCGTCGACGAATTGAGCGAAGCGCTGCAGAAGCGCGGATACTCCGCCGACGGCTTGCACGGCGACTTGTCCCAGAATCAACGGGACGCCGTCATGCGCAAGTTCCGCGACGGCAGCATCGACGTATTGGTCGCAACCGACGTTGCGGCGCGCGGACTCGACGTATCCGGGGTAACGCATGTCATTAACTTCGACTTGCCGCAGGATCCGGAGAGCTACGTTCACCGTATCGGCCGTACCGGCCGCGCGGGCAAAGAAGGCACGGCGTGGTCGTTCGTGACGCCGCGCGAGCTCGATCACATGCACTTCATCGAGAAAGTAACGCGTCACAAGATCGCCAAGAAGCCGCTTCCTAGCATCGCGGAAGCGATCGAAGGCAAGCAGCGCGTAACGGCTGAACGCATGATTGAAGCGATGGACGGCGAATCCGTTCACGAGTTCAAGGCGATCGCGATTCAGCTTCTGGAGCAATACGATTCCGTCAATCTGCTGGCAGCGGCGATCAAGCTGATCACCGGCGAGAAGAAAGACGTGAATATCGAGCTGACTCCGGAGGATCCGATCCGCGCGAAGAAACGCAGACCGGATGTACGCACGAACGGACGCCGTTTCTCGGGCGGTCCATTCGGCGGCGGCAATCGCACGGGCAGCGGTCCTCGCGGCCGCAGCGAAGGCGGAGGCGGTTACGGCGGCGGCAATCGCGGCGGCTACGGCGGCAACCGCAGTTCGAGCAGCAGCACTAGCAGCAGTAGCAATAGTGGCGGCGGCGGTTACAACCGTGATCGCGACCGTGACGGCGGTTACAGAGGCCGCAACGAGGGTCGTTCCGACGCGCCTCGCCGTCCGCGTCCTTCCGCAGATGAATAGTACGAGATAACGTGGCCGGGGCTTCCGTTTAACCGAGCAATCGGATAAGCGGAAGCCTCTTTTTACCTTATGAGTCTGAGTCTGGTTTTCCGCAGGCGAGTTGGCATTTCCGAAGTCATGACCTGTATTGTTCGCTAGCGCGGCGACCTCCCTTCGGAATCGGACAAGGCTGCCTTGTCTCGACAGCGGATTCGGCAGGATCGATCCTATTCGACTCCGGATTCCCGAAAATGGACGTTGGCTTATCCGGCCGCCTATATTATAGTTAACATAGGATGAAATGAAATCGCTTGCTAGGAGGATTCGGCAATAATGGAAATGAAGGGCATGATGGGCGGGTTTTACAAAATCTCGGAATGGATAATGCGTTTATCGGTAACGAACATCCTGTGGATCATCTGTTCGATTCCGTTTGTTTTTGTGTTATTTCCGATTTTTTTCGCGGATACGACCGACCAGGTCACGTCGAATTTGATCTTTTCGGCGATTGTCGCTCCATTCACGCTATTCCCGGCTACGGCTGCCCTGTTTGGCGTAACGCGCAAATGGGTCATGGGGGAAGTGGACGCGCCGCTGCTGCGGACGTTCTTCAAGAACTATAAGGAGAGCTATCTGCAAGCGATGATCGGCGGAATCCTGTACGCGGTGCTGTTCACCGTCCTGATCGTGGACTTCCGCGTCTATCTCGTCAAATTGGGCTCGATGGGCATCATTTCGTACCTGTTCGTGGCGTTGATCGTGCTCGTGGGCGTCTCGTTGCTGAACTTCTTCTCGATGCTGGTGCACTATCATATGAAAACGCTGCAGCTGCTCAAGAACGCGCTGCTCATTACGATCGGCCGGCCGCTGCGGTCGCTGTCGACGGTCGTGCTTTGCGGCGTGGTGATCTATATCAGCTTCAGTTCGCCCAAACTGATGTTTCTCGTGCCGTTTTTTACGATGAGCATCGTCGGCACGATCGCGTTCTGGAACTTCTACGGCATCTACACGAAGCTGCAGTTGCAAGCGGAGAAAGCGGCCGAGGCGGAAGCCGAGGAAGAGCGCAATCGCCTGGAAGAAGACGCGGCCATCATGCTGCCGAACACCGACGATGGGCATACGACCATTAAATAACGGCGGACGCCAAGTTTACTTTTCCCCGGCATGGGGCTATAATAACAGTACATCCTGCGGTGTGCGTTACGGCTTATCACTTGTTTTGAACCAATGGCTGTTTTTAGGGAGATCAATATTGAAACGCAGCTGACAAGCCCTCGAAAAGGGATCTCAAAAACGTTTCTGCGGCCACCCACCTGCGAGAGCGGGTTCAGAAACAAGCAAGTCGGACGGCATGGCGGGTTACTTACTAATGAAAAGGGGGCAACCCCTTTTTTTTATGTTACAAACTGTGCTATGATAACTCTTAGCGTACATAGAAGACGTTGGAGGGGGAGATTACCTTTGTTGAAGCGGACCCTAATCGGGTTGCTGCGCAGTCACGAATTGACTGGCGATAAAGCGAAAGATCCATTGCTGAAATCCCATTATTACAAACTATCCCGTGAAAGAGCGTGGGAAGAAGTCGTCTCCACATTGAAAAAGATGCAAGGCTATAAAATCTTACATGAAGTCCAATCCGTCGGCGAGATCGTGATGGAGAGGCGCACGATGACCGGCCGTACCATGGATATTACCGTATCCGTCATCAACATCAACCCGGTAACGTCCGCGGTTGACATTTATTCCGCTTCACGCGGCTCCTTCGGTGACCTAGGGTCGAACTATCGCATCATTCTTGATATTTACCGGACGCTGGATAAGAAGCTGGCTCAATATAAAACGAGCGGCATATAATAACGAAAAAAGCGAGGAAGGGAGTCCCTGTCCTCGCTTTTATAATGATTGGCGGCTATCGCTTATACGAGTGCTTTCAATGCGTTCAGCGCGTTTTCATAGTTCGGGTGCTCGGTCATTTCGCTGAGCACTTCGATGTATTGAATCTTGTCGTTCGCATCGATGACGAAGATCGCGCGCATATCGAGCGTGAATTCCTTGATCAGCACGCCGTAAGCTTCGCCGAAATTGTTGTTTTTGTAGTCGGACAGCAGTTCGACTTTGTCGACGCCGGCAGCGCCGCACCAGCGAGCTTGAGCGAACGGAAGATCCACGCTGACCGTCAGGATGACGACGTTGTCGCCGAATTTGCTTGCTTCTTCGTTAAAGCGGCGCGTTTGCGCATCGCAGACGCCCGTATCGATGGACGGAACGACGCTGATGAGTTTTACTTTGCCGGCGTAGTCCTTCAAGGAAACGACGTCCACGAGCGACTTGTTCAGTTGGAAATCGGGAGCTTGGTCACCGACCTTGAGTTCCGGTCCGATCAGCGTAAGCGGGTTGCCTTTGAATGTGGAAACGCTTGTACGTTCTTGTGTCATTATGAAATAGCCTCCTTGATTGGAATTGGTTTCTACCAAATAATTATAAGCATAATGAATTACGGTTGTCCAATTAGGAGTGCGTAAAGGAGACTGCCATGATTTTTTTGCGCTATGAAAGCTTCGGCAGCTATCTGCGGATGTTTCCAGTCACGGCTGCCATTATTGCATTGAATATCCTGGTTTACGCGGCCGATCATCTGTTTCTGGACGGGCGGCTGTTGGATCGAGGTCTTTTTTACAGCTCCCCGAACGACAACTACTTCTCGTTGCAGGAACCATGGCGATACGTAACGGCAGTATTCCTTCATTTGAACCTGCAGCATATTTTCTTCAATATGTTCAGCATCCTCGTTTTCGCGCCGCCGCTCGAACGGATGCTCGGCCACGTCAAGTATGCCGTGTTCTATCTTTTGTGCGGGATCGTCGGCAACCTGTTCAGCGCGATCGCCGAGCAATCCACGGCAGGCGCGGGCGCGTCGGGCGCCATCTACGGCGTCTTCGGCGCTTACCTGTTCCTTGCGTTGCTCAAGCGCACGCTGGACGACAATTCGCGCAAGACGGTCTACGGGATATTGATATTCGGCGTCATTTATACGCTCATCGCGCCGAACATCGGCATATGGGCCCATTTCGGCGGGCTGTTCGCGGGGTTCGTGCTTGCTTACGCGTATGACCGGTATTTAACATCCAAGGAGAACAGACGATATAGAAGGTAGTCGTTCGGCGCCGGAGCGGATAGCGCGGGCCTTGAGGAGAAGAGGACGTCATGGAGCTTCGACAATTGTATTATTTCGTGAAAGTCGCGAAGCGGGAGCATGTCACGAAAGCAGCCGAGGAACTGCATGTGGCGCAATCGGCGGTGAGCCGGCAGATCCATCAGCTCGAGGAAGAGCTGGGGGCCAAACTGTTCCTGCAGAAAGGCCGCAACCTGCAGTTAACGCCGGTCGGCATCTTGTTCCTGAAGCGCGCGGAAGTGATATTGGCGGACCTGGAACGCGCGGTTTTGGAGATCCAGGAATTTCTGGATCCCGAGAAAGGCGAGGTTCGGCTCGGATTTCCCCACAGCCTGGGCATCTCGCTTATACCGGAGGTCGTATCCGCGTTTCGGAAACAGAATCCGAACGTGAATTTCCGCTTTAAACAAGGCATGTACCCCTCGCTCATCCAAGACGTGATGAAGGGGGAGGTTGATCTGGCTTTCGTGTCCCCTTGTCCGGAAATGCATTCGCATGTGACCGGCCAAACCGTGTTGACCGAAGAACTGTTCGCCATACTGCCGCCGGGACATCCTTTGGCGCAAGAAGAAGCGATCGACTTGATTCAATTGAGAGACGAGAAGTTCGTGCTCTTCAGCGACGGATATTCGCTTCGGCCGATCGTGTGGGATGCCTGCCTGGAAGCCGGCTTCACCCCGAATATCGGGTTCGAAGGGCAGGAGACGGATACGATTCGCGGTCTCGTCGCGGCGGGCATGGGCGTTAGCTTGCTCCCGGAGATGGCCCTGCACGGATCGGGGAAGCTGCAGCCGGCCAACGTCCGCGTTCGTTCGCCGCGCGTGACGCGCACGATCGGGTTGATCTATCGTTCGAACGAGAAGCTTCCGCTCGTCGCGAAAGTCTTTCAGCGGTTCTTGCTCGATTTCTTCGCCTGCGTCGAGTCGAAGGGCCGCCTATAAATCGGATAAGAGTCTTATTGCGGATGATCCCGTTCGCGATAAGGCTCTTTTTGCTGCTTATCCCAGGAGGAATCAATGATTGAACGTTTGACCGCAGGGGGATAATGGAAAGCGAGAATGCGATTCCAAAAAAGGCGGGCGAAGCGGCGAATGAGCAAAGAATGGCGAAGAGCAAGGCAACGGCGAGTGTTCCTCGTCCTGATCGGCATGAGTTTGTTTCTGGTCGCCATCCTGCTGCGGCTGGCGTGGCTCCAACTTTCGCCGGTTGAGCCGGCCGGCGCGGGGAGTACGCGCTGGAAGGCCGAGTCCGTCGCCCAGCGCGAGCGCGAGCTTGTGCTCGACAGCGGCCGCGGCGATTTCTACGACCGGTCGGGAATCGCGCTAACGGGGGAAACCTACGAGGCGCTCGCGGTATTTCCTTTGCATGATGCCAAGGCGCGGATCGCCGGAAACCCGGAGGATTTGAATAGGCTTGCCGGCGCGCTGCATATGCAGCCGAATCGCTTGGAGCGATGGATGCAGTCATTGAAGGAGCCGGCTTTCTGGCGCGAAGAGGACGCGCGCAGCCCGCTGAAGCTAACGGCGAAGCAAGCTGGCGTCATTCGGAATCTCCGCTTGAACGGCGTCCGCATCCTGCCCTACCGCAACCGCTACTTGGACGGATTCAACGCGAAGCACGTTATCGGTTACGTCAGCCAGCATCCGGAGCTGCTTCGATTGGATTACGGCCTGCGATTAAAAGAGCGGACGATGAAGCTGACCGATCAGACCGGCGGCGCAGGGCTAGAGCGATCGCTTGACCGCCTGCTGCAGGGGACGGGACCGACGACGGTGTCGTATTTTACGGACGGGGCGAATAAACCGATGCAGGGCTTGGACTGGCGGCTGAACAGCTCCGCCAATCCGTATTATCCGGTAAGGGTCCGGACGACCATGGATCTTGAGCTTCAGAATCGGTTGGAGCATTATGTCGACGCGGAAGGGCTGAGAGAAGGGGCGGTCGTCGTACTGGATGCCGGTAACGCGGATATCGTCGCGATGATATCGAGGCCGAGGCTTCCGCAAGTCAAACAGGGAGGCAGTCCGGAGGATTACGTGAATCATGCGGTTCGGGCCGCGACACCGGGGTCGATTTTCAAGCTAGTGACGGAGGCCGCCGCTTTGGAGTCGCATGCCGTGAACACGCATGAAACCTTTCAATGCCATGGGAATTATGGACGATACGGCCTGCATTGCTGGAAGAGAGGGGGCCATGGACAATTGACGCTGGAAGAAGCGCTCGCCGGCTCCTGCAACGTCGTATTCGCGACATTGGCGGAACGGATGAGCGCGCAGGAGCTGTACGTGACAGCGGAGAAGATGGGTATCGGCGAGCAGGTGGGATGGGTGAGCGAGTCCGCCTTCGCGCCGCTGGACAAGCCGCTAAGGCTTTTGCCGGAAGAGGAGGCGGGACATGTGTTTGCCTGGCTTCCGACGGTTCGTGACGGCGGACAACTGGCTCAAACGGGCATCGGGCAGCGGGATGTCCGGCTTTCGCCGCTTCAGGCGGCCAATCTCGTCGTTACGCTGCTGCACGGCGGTTCTGTGCAAGAACCGCGCCTCGTGAGCGACATTCGTTATGGAAACGGCCAGCTGCTTGCCGAGCTGCCGCGCCAAACTTGGCCATCTCGTTACGGACAGGTCAGCCGGCAGACGACGCAGACGATTTTGCGCGGTATGGCAGCGGTCGTGGCGTACGGAACGGGACAAAGCATCGCGGACGGCAAATGGGCCGTTGCGGGGAAATCTGGAACGGCGCAAGTACGGCAGCATGGAACAGAGCGGTTGAACCAGTGGTTCGTCGGTTACGGTCCAGTGCGATCGCCGCGATACGCCGTTGCGGTGCTGTCGGAGAACCGGGGCGTGCATACGTCCAATCAAGCGACCAAGCTATTTCGGGGCGTCATGGATATCCTGGCGGACCCCGGGCAATAAAAAGAGCCGGGCTCCATCATAGGATGGAATCCGACTCGTCGTATGGATTCGACGCATTTTCAAACTCCCCTTTGGGGGAATGGATCCAGCGGTGAAAGTAACGCTGATCGTACAATGCCTTAAGCAGGATCATGAGAATCGGCGAAAGAATGACGCCCGATATGCCGAAGATCGACAAGGATACGATCATGAAGGCGAGCATCGTGAATGCCGAGACGCCGAGCGTATCGCCGGTGATCTTGGGCTCCAGGATTTGCCGGGTCAGGACCACGAGCAGGAATAGCGCGGTCAGCCAGATCGCCAGCGAGGTTTGTCCGACGATGAACAGGTAGATGATCCATGGAATGAAGACGGTGCCGACGCCGAGCAGCGGCAGGATATCGAAAAACGCCGACAAGAGCGCGATCGAGAAAGCGTTTGGAACCCCGAGCAGCAGCAACGCGATGAAAATGACGACGAACGTGATGCTGATCAGCTTTCCTTGCGCTTTCAAATACCCGGCAATGCCGACGAATACGTTCTCGCGCAGGAATTGGAACGCGCGTTTGAACGTATTCGGCGTTTTATCGCGCGCGAGCTGTTTCCATTCCTTGATTTCCAGGCTGAGAAAATAAGCGAGAATAATCCCGATCGAGAAGTTAATGATAAAGGTTGAGAACGACATCAGGTAACCGCCCAGCGAAAGGAGAAACGTGCCGGCAAGCCCTTGGCCCCAGTCGGTGACATAGCCGATGACCTTCTCCGCATTGTCGACGACGTCCGGCGGAAGCCCGGAGATCTTGTCCTCAAGCAAACTGGCATGCTGCTGGAATTCCGTGACCAGTATGCGTTGGTACTCCGGCAGCTTATGGGCAAGCCCCGTGACCTGCGTCGTGACGACGTAACCGGCGCCGACGAAAGCGGCGACGATGATAAGCGTGAAGATCAGCACGGAAATGCCAGATGCGATCGATTTTTTCAGCCCCAGCCGGGTCAGCCAGCGCGCAGGCGGTTCGATGAACAAATAAATCAGGAACGAAAGAAAAATGGGCGTCGCGATCCGGTATAAGTAACTGAACAAGTACATGATGAGCCAAACCGTCAGGATGATCAGCGCGATGTCGAATGCGGTGCGCCAGTATTTTCGGTAGAAAGACAGCATAGTAAACTCCTTTTCGCACTATTATTCTTCTTATAGAATACCAGTATTTCCTAAAAAAGCTATGTTTAGTGCTTACCGCGGCAGCGTGCTTAAGGTTTACTTTAACTTTCGTAGCCGATTTCCGCAGGGCTATGGTACAATGGATGAAGTCAACGAGCAATGGGCACATGGCACTCCCTCTTCCATGGACGTACAAGGTTGAAACTAGGGGTGGTGGGAAAACAAGACATGGAAAACTTCCTGCTGTGGGGCTTTTATTTTTTGACGTTTTATGCGTTTTTACCCGGTTTGGTCAGCCGGACTTTCGGTTTTCACGTGTTTAAACGAGGGCGGGCGGAGCATGAAATCGCGCTCACGTTCGATGATGGACCGGATCCGGTCTATACGCCTCGGTTGCTTGATTTATTGAAGCGCTATGATGCGAAAGCGACCTTTTTCGTCGTGGGCATTCATGCGGAGAAGCATCCGGACATCCTCAAAAGGATGCATGACGAAGGACATGTAATCGGCATTCATAATTACGTGCACAAAACGAACTGGCTCATGCGTCCGAGGACGGTCAAGAAACAAATCCACCGCACTTCGGATATCATAAAACAGGCAACCGGATCACGAACCGCCTACTATCGTCCGCCGTGGGGCATCGTCAATTTGTTCGATTTCTCGAACTTGGGCTATCTCCAAATCATACTATGGTCGGCGCTTTTCGGCGACTGGCGCAAGCGCGTCGGCGCCGATCGGCTGCTGCAACGGATGATGAAGAAGCTTCGGCCGGGCGAAGTGCTGCTGCTCCACGATTGCGGTTTGACTTTCGGAGCCGACAAGGAAGCGCCGGAGAACATGCTTGCCGCGCTTGAACCCTTTTTGGCTGCGGGTCAGGCTAAAGGTTATCGATTCGTGCATATTACCGAGATGATCGCGCTGTCCGGTCGCGGCAAGAAAGTCAGCCGCACAAAGCCTTCGATCGGCTGGACGAAGCGTATCGCCGTCGCCTGCTGGATGGGATGGGAACGCGTCTTCCACGTATTGTTCCGCGTGAAGGAAGTCGCCGAGGATTGCATTTTCTATTATCGAATCGTGCCTTATCACGGGAAAACGCTGGAGCTGTCCGACGGCAGATCGATCACGGATAAGGATCGCGTCGTCGAGATTCACTTCGACAACAGGAAACTGGTCAAGTTAATGACGGAATCGCGATCGATGATGCAATTGGCCGTTATGCTTATTCGCGAAGCGAAGAAGGGAATGCCGCAGCTTGCCCATAAGCTTGCCGCTGACGAATCCGTACAACCCGCGAAAGGGATTTACGGCGTCAGCATGATTAACCGAGGCGTAGAGCAGTTCGGCTTTGATGTGCTGCCGCTGCCGAAGGGCCTATTTGATACGTCAACCCGCTTTTATTTGAAATTATTGCTGCGCGTCCTTAATCCTGCCGGCAAACAACGGTTGGCCGATCAGAACCATCGCTTGGAGCCGCGTATCATTGCTATGTCGATGGAACATTTCTGGCAAACCTCAGGCAGCAGGCAGCAAAATGAACCTGCAACTCCGCCAAGGAAACCGACCCTCCATTATGACGGAAGCATGCATGGCAACAGGGACGACATCCCGCCCGTATCATACGACAGTTCAAATGCCGCCAGAGAGTTTACTCCCTAGCGGCATTTTTACGTCCAAGCATCAACCAAAATTCGCGCCGACGAATTCAAATTGCAATTCTGACATTCCTTGGTAAGATGATGGTTGAACGTTTACTTCGATGGCGAAGGGATACTGGCAAACATGATGCGGTTGCGGATTCATGAAAGCAATGATCCTTGCGATGATGCGGCTATGTATATGTTCGACGGCCTGAGCGATTCCAGGCGAAATGCGTTTGAGTCGCATTTGGAGCGGTGCCCCGATTGCCAGCAGTTCGTGGCGGATATCCGCAGCGTTCACGAGCAGCTGCCGGCAGTCGACGATTGCCGCGAGTATCGCGCAAATGGAATGAAGACGTGGGTCACGGTGCATCTCATGCTGCGGGAATTTCGGAAGAATGACCGTGATCGGACTTCCTGGATAATCGGTTGTCTCGGAACTGTCTGCGTCCTGCTTATTCTGGCTACGGCGTTTCTTGCATTGCGGATCACAAGCCCGGCTTTGCACGGGGATATCGGTTCAAGCGCAGCCTTCCAGCCGAATGTTAAGAAAGTCGTCGATTTGGAAGCGCAAACGGGCGGCAGCGCTGCCGAGGGGCATGCCGTCATTATGCTGGTTGGCGGCGCCGTTCAGATCGTCGTGCAGGCCGCTCATCTGCCGCTTCCCGGCAAGGACGAGGCTTATCGCGTGTGGCTTGTGAAGGATGGCGCGCCCGTTGATGCTGGAGCCTTGCGGACCTTTGGAGGCGAAGGAGAGCTTCGTTATGCCGCCCGCGCGGACCGTTATGAACGAATATGCGTCTCTCTTGAACGGCAAGATGCCGATTACGGTCACGACGGGTTGGTCGTACTGGCTGGAAATTTGTCCTGAGCCAGGATCGGCACGCATTCGTCAATGGTTGATGTAGCGCTCGAAGACGGAGCCGAAATCTTTGGATTTGAACTGCTTTTGCGTGTCGGACATCCAATCGAACGCGATCTGATTGATCGATTTGAACTGCACGGACAAATCGTTTTCCGCTTTGTGAATCTGGCTGACCGCAGCGGTAGCCAGATCCAGGCTCTGTCTTGCAAAGCCGAGCGAGAGCTCGTTCTCATGCGTGATTTCGGCAATTTTAATGAGTGCCTTGTACAGATTTTTCAAGTCCTCGATATATTTTCTCCCTACATCGATGGTGAATGCTTTGCCTCCGAGCGCGAACTTGATCTCCACGTCCAGATCGACCGTTCCGGCCGTTTCCAGGCTGACATCGGAAACCTTGTACGTGCCGTAACCGTATCGGTGAAGCACGCGCTTCTTACTGACCGCACTCGTGCCGTCCAAATGAATCAGCGCCAGATTCGTGAAGCAGTATTCGTCTGATTTGGATTTAACGACGAAGTAAATCTTCTCGTTGTCTTCGCGAAGCACATAATCGTCCGCGTCGACTTTGTCGTAATTCTCCGGCTTGATCACGGCGCCGAGGTCGCTTAATCCCAGCACGTCGGCTGCTACTTTGCCAAACATAATAAGGTCTCATCCTCCCAATAAAAAATGCCCTGCGCAGATGACTGACATTCAGTCATACGCAGGGCATTTCCGCAAGTTTCAGCTCGGGCGGAAATTAGTTGAATTTCAGCACGCCGCCTGTGCTAGCGTTGGTTACCAGGTGCGAGTAGCGCGCCAGGTAGCCTTTTTTGATTTTGGATTCGAATCCCGGCCAAGCGGCACGGCGCGCTTCGAACTCCTCGTCGCTGATGAGCAGGTTCATTTCATTGTTGTTCAAGTCGAGCTCTACGAGATCGCCGTCTTGAACGAAAGCGATTGGTCCGCCTTCAGCTGCTTCCGGAGAAACGTGGCCGATGCTGATACCGCGGGAAGCGCCGGAGAAACGGCCGTCGGTGACGAGACCGACTTTCGCGCCGAGTCCCATGCCGACGATTTGCGACGTTGGCGCCAGCATTTCCGGCATGCCCGGTCCGCCTTTTGGACCTTCGTAGCGGATGACCACGACATGGCCCTCTTTGACTTTGCCGTTCGCGATGCCGTGAAGCGCATCGTCCTGGGAGTCGAAGCAGATGGCAGGACCTTTATGATAGCCTCCAACGGATTTGTCGACCGCGCCGACTTTGATGATCGCGCCGCGTGGAGCGAGGTTGCCGAACAGTACGGCAAGTCCGCCGCGTTGGCTGTGCGGGTTGTCCAGCGTGTGAATAACGTCGGTATCCTGGATTTCGCAGCCAGCTACGTTTTCGCGAAGCGTTTTGCCCGTAACGGTGAGAACGTCGCCGTTCAAGGCACCTTCATGTTTGAACAGCTCGTTGATAATGGCGCTTACGCCGCCAGCATTATGAACGTCTTCGATATGGTAATCGGAAGCAGGAGCGATTTTTGCCAGATGCGGTACGCGTGCAGCAATTTCGTTGATGCGTTCGATCGGGTACTCGATGCCGGCTTCGTGTGCGATTGCCAGCGTGTGAAGAACGGTGTTCGTGGAACCGCCCATAGCCATGTCGAGGGCGAAGGCATTGTCAATGGATTCCAATTTTACGATATCGCGAGGCTTGAGATCCAACTTGATCAGTTCCATCAATTGACGAGCTGCTTGTTTCACGAACTCTTTGCGCTCTGGCGATACGGCGAGAATCGTACCGTTGCCTGGAAGCGCAAGACCAAGGCCTTCGGCCAGGCAGTTCATGGAGTTGGCCGTGAACATGCCGGAACAGGATCCGCATGTCGGGCAGCCGTATTGTTCGAGCTCGGTCAAGCTGGCTTCGTCGATCTTGCCCGCTTGGAAGGCGCCTACGCCTTCGAATACGCTGGAGAGCGAAATCGGACGTCCTTCGGAGGTTTTGCCGGCTTTCATCGGGCCGCCGCTGACGAGCATCGTCGGGATGTTGACGCGAAGCGCGCCCATGATCATGCCGGGCGTGATTTTGTCGCAGTTCGGAATGCAAACCATACCGTCGAACCAGTGCGCGTTAACGACGGTTTCGACGGAATCCGCGATAATTTCGCGGCTGGCGAGGGAATAGCGCATGCCGATATGGCCCATCGCGATGCCGTCGTCGACGCCGATCGTGTTGAACTCGAACGGCACGCCGCCCGCTTCGCGGATCGCTTCTTTAACCAGTTTACCGAATTCTTGGAGATGAACGTGTCCGGGAATGATGTCGATATACGAGTTGCACACCGCGATGAACGGTTTGCCGAAGTCTTCTTCCTTTACGCCGGCGGCACGCAGCAAGCTGCGATGAGGAGCGCGGTCAAAGCCCTTTGTTATCATGTCTGAACGCATCTTTTTTGAAGCCATTTCGGTACCTCCCATGTGTTAGTTCAATACTGAGTAGTCTATCACATTGCACTAGGAATGACCAGTATTCCGGGCTGTTCGCGGCCTGGTGAGAGAGTCATTAGAGAGAGGAATAAGTCACCTCCGTCCAGCTATATTTCGACAAAATATGACACATCTCAGTGAGGTTTTTTGCAAATTGACGAATTATCTTTCATTTCGTGTCAGTAAATATGACGCAAATTATTTACTTGCCTTTGCACGGCCGTTATAATAGGAAGTGATCTTGTACGAATACTCTCATCGCGGTGCTACTTTATTGGCGTTATGCATTAAAGCGGTCATTTATAAAATTTAGGAAGAGGTGCCTCCATGCAGTTGACTGAACGCGAGAAAGAAAAACTTCTCATCACGATTGCGGCCGATTTGGCTCGAAGGCGCCTTCTCCGCGGCGTGAAGCTGAACTATCCGGAAAGCGTGGCCCTCATTACGTCCGAGATCTTGGAAGGCGCGCGGGACGGCCAAACCGTAGCGCAACTGATGGAATTCGGTACAACCATATTGAATCGCGAACAAGTCATGCCCGGCATTGCGGAAATGATTCATGATGTCCAGGTCGAGGCGACGTTCCCGGATGGGACGAAGCTGGTTACGATTCATCATCCCATACACTGAGAGCGAGAAGGTGATACGCATGATTCCCGGGCAATATCGCATCGTTCCAGGCGAGATCGAGCTTAACGCCGGACGGGCTACGGCTCGTATCGTCGTCGTTAACACGGGCGACCGGCCGGTTCAGGTCGGTTCGCATTTCCATTTCTTCGAGGTGAACCGGGCGCTTTCGTTTTCTCGAGAGGAGGCGTTCGGCATGCGGCTTGATATTCCCGCGGGGACGGCAGTCCGGTTCGAGCCCGGCGAAGAGAAGCCGGTCCAGCTCGTCGAGCTCGGGGGATCCAAACGCTCCTTCGGTTTGAATGCCTTAACGAACGGTCCGGCCGTACGCGGAGAGATACCGGAGGACGTACGGGCGCGCTTGACCGCATGGAAAGGAGAGCAGCCATGAGCAAAATGGACCGAAGCAGCTACGCGGCGATGTTCGGTCCGACGACCGGCGACGCCGTTCGGCTTGCCGATACGGAACTTTGGGCCCAAATCGAGCACGACTATACGGTCTACGGGGATGAAGGCAAGTTCGGCGGGGGCAAAGTCATCCGCGACGGCATGGGACAGTCGAGCGGTGCGCTGCGCGGCGAGGGCGTGCTCGATACGCTTATCACGAACGCCGTCATTATCGACCATTGGGGGATCGTCAAGGCCGACATCGGCATTCGCGACGGCGTCATCGTCGGTATCGGCAAAGCCGGCAATCCCGATATCATGGACGGCGTCATGCCGAATATGATCGTCGGCGCCAGCACCGAGGTGATTGCCGGCGAAGGGAAGATCGTGACGGCCGGCGGCATCGACACGCATATCCATTATATATGTCCGCAGCAGATCGAGACGGCGTTGGCTTCCGGGGTGACGACAATGATCGGCGGCGGCACGGGACCGGCGACCGGCACGAACGCCACGACCTGCACGCCGGGAGCTTGGCATATGCGCCGAATGCTGGAAGCGGCGGAAGCGTTCCCGATGAACCTGGGCTTTACGGGAAAAGGCAACTCGTCTTTCGCGGGGCCGCTTATCGAGCAGATCGAAGCGGGGGCGATCGGCCTCAAGCTGCATGAAGACTGGGGAACGACGCCGGCTGCAATCGATATTTGCCTGGAAGTGGCGGATCAATACGATGTTCAGGTGGCCATTCATACGGATACATTAAATGAAGCGGGATTTTTGGAGGATACGCTGGCGGCGTTCAAAGGGAGAACGATCCATACTTATCATACCGAAGGCGCCGGGGGCGGACACGCGCCGGATATCATCCGCGCTGCCGGAGAGCGCAACGTGCTGCCTTCATCGACGAACCCCACTCGACCTTTTACGGTGAATACGATCGAAGAGCATCTGGACATGCTGATGGTTTGCCATCACTTGGACAGCAGCATTCCCGAAGATGTCGCGTTCGCGGATTCGCGGATTCGCCCGGAGACGATCGCGGCGGAAGATATTTTGCACGACATGGGCGTGTTCAGCATGCTGAGCTCCGATTCGCAAGCGATGGGCCGCGTAGGCGAAGTCATTATCCGCACCTGGCAAACCGCCGACAAAATGAAAAAACAGCGCGGACCGCTCGCGCCGGATACGTCTGACGAGATCGATAATTTCCGAATCAAACGTTACATCGCGAAATACACCATTAACCCTGCGATCACCCACGGCATCTCGCATTTGGTCGGATCGGTCGAACCGGGCAAATTCGCGGATTTGGCCATTTGGAGCCCGATGTTTTTCGGTGTCAAACCGGACATGATCCTCAAAGGCGGGATGATCGCATATGCGCAAATGGGCGATCCCAACGCTTCGATCCCGACGCCTCAGCCGGTGTTCGGCCGGATGATGTTCGGCGGTTTCGGCAAAGCCGTGGCCAGTACTTCCATTACCTTCGTCTCGCAAGCGGCCTATGACCGCGGCATCGCGAAAGAGCTTGGCCTCGCGAAGCGTATCGAGCCCGTCCGCGGCTGCCGCGCCATATCGAAGAAGGACATGATCCACAACGATGCTACGCCAGTCATCGAAGTAAATCCCGAGACATACGAAGTGAAGGTCGACGGCGTGGCGGCTACCTGCGAACCCGCGGAAGTGCTGCCGATGGCGCAGCGGTATTTTCTGTTTTAAGCGAAGAGGTGTGCTGAAATGACGAAGGAATCGACTGCTTCGACGCGCGGAATCGTACCTTGGCTTGCGCTGCAACAGCTTCTGGATTCGGCGCTGCCGATCGGCGGCTTCTCGCATTCGTTCGGCTTGGAGACGCTCGTTCAGGAAGGGGCGCTGCGGACGAGCCGTCAGCTCGAGGCATATGCATCGACGATGCTGATGCAGAGCTGGGCGACGGCGGATCTAATGGTGATCAAAGCGGTCTATCGCGACGTCCCCGCAGGAAACTGGGGCTCGTTATGGGCCGTGGAGCGACGGGTTCATGTGCAGCGAACGGCGATCGAAACCAGAAGCGGCATCGAGAAAATGGGAAGGCGGCTGCTGCAGCTGCTCTCTGCGGCGTACCCGCAGCTGGATTGGAAACCGCTGTCCGAGGGACTGAAGAACGGCGCTTGTTTTGCGACGCATCCGCTTGTTTTCGGCTACGCGTGCTTCTCGCTCGGAATTTCGCTGGAGCAGGCGGCGCAAGGCTATTTGTACGGTTGCATCGTCACCTGCCTGAACAGCGCTTTGCGGCTGATGTCCATCGGACAGACGGAGGGGCAGAGCATCATTGCGCGTTTGACGCCGAGAACGGCGGAGGCTTGGCGGATCGCGGCGGCGCTCCAGCCGGAAGAAGCCTATACGAACATGCCGCTCAGCGAGATCGCGATGATGCGTCATGAGCACTTGTATTCGCGGTTATTCATGTCGTAGAACATCATTAGAGGAGGAATATATCATGTGCCAAGGACAAGGACATACGCATCAGGAATGGGAACAACCGGCGCTGGATCGTTCAAGACCGATCCGTATCGGCATCGGCGGCCCTGTCGGTTCGGGCAAAACCGCGCTGGTCGAGAAGTTGGCCGGAGCGATCAAGGATAAATATAATATCGCCGTCATTACCAACGATATTTATACGAAGGAAGACGCGCGTATATTGGCGGCGACCGGCGTGCTCCCGGAAGAGCGGATCATCGGCGTCGAGACGGGCGGCTGTCCGCATACGGCGATTCGCGAGGACGCATCGATGAATTTCGAAGCGGTCGAGGAGCTGACGGGCCGATTCGATAACCTGGATCTGATTTTTATCGAAAGCGGCGGCGATAATTTGGCGGCAGCCTTCAGTCCGGAGCTGGTGGACCGGTTTATTTATATCATCGACGTCGCCCAAGGGGAGAAAATCCCCCGTAAAGGCGGTCCCGGGATTATGCGTTCCGATCTGCTGATCGTGAACAAAATCGATTTGGCGCCTCATGTCGGCGCCAGCCTGGAAGTCATGGAAGCCGATACGAAACGGATGCGCGGCGACCGGCCTTACGTGTTTTCGAACCTGTACGGCGGCGTCAACGTCGATCGTATCGTCGCATGGCTGGAGCATGAGCTTGCTCACGCGAACGGAATCGCGCACCACCATGAGCACGAACACGAGCATGATGCAGCCCATCGCCATCACGCCTAGCGCGCTGCGTTCATCCACGCTCCGCGCGACGTTCCGAAAGCGGGAAGAGCGCACCTTCATCGTCTCTAAATACCACACGGCGCCGATCAAGATCGCGAAGGCTTTTCCGCTCGAAGGGCAGCTCGGCGTGATCGTCATGGACGTTTCGCCGGGGCTGCTTGACGGAGACCGGTACGATTTCCAGTGGAACGTCGAGGACGGCGCGCATGTTTACATTACCAATCAGTCTTTCACGAAAGTCCATCCGTCTCACGCGGCAAGCAGCGGTTCGTCGATGAGCCAATGGTTTGAACTGGGCTATGGGGCTGTCGTGGAGTCGATGCCGGAACCCGTCATGCTCTATCGCGATGCGGCACTCTTCAGCGAGTCCGAGGTGCGCTTGTCGCCGGGAGCGTTATGGATGGGGGCGGACGTGTTCTGTCCTGGAAGAACGCCGCGCGGCGAACGGTTTGCCTACCGTGAATTTCGGAATAAACTGAACGTTTATTATGGAAACGAACTGATTTACGCGCAGCATCAACGGATCGAGCCTTCGCGGCAGGAACTCTTTGCGCCGGGATGCATGGCTGAAATGACGCATACCGGCGTATTTTATGCGTTCTCTGATCGCATTGGCGCGCGCGAAGCGGACGTTGTTCGAGAGGCGTTGGATTTACTTCCGAAGCAGGAAGGGCAGCCTCTGATATGGGGGGTATCGTTGACTTTCAAGTACGGACTTACCGTTATGGTAGCCGGAAAAGCCGCCTGGGCGCTGCAAGAAGCGTTGGCGGCAGCCTGGGCGTCGCTTCGCTTGCACCTGTTGCAGCGGCAGCCCTTGAATTTTTTAAGATGAGTCCGGATCGAACAAAGCTGGCGGTTTAACCGCCAGCTTTGTCATGTTATTGAGGAGCATACTCCAACCTGGTCAGCCCGTAGTATTCGACATCCTCATACTGATTCCATTTCTGGATATGTTCTTTCATGCAGCCCTCGTATCGCAAACCGGCTTTGTTGAGAACGGAGGAAGAGGCGGGATTTCTCGTCATGGCAGCCCCCCAGATCCGATTGAGGTCAAGTTCTTCGAATCCGAATTGGATCATTCTTCGTGCCGCTTCCGTTGCGTACCCTTTTCTCCAATGCGCGCTTCCAAGCCAATAGCCGATCTCGGCGCGCCGGTGTGCGGAGGTTAGATTCAGGCTGATACAGCCGATGAGTTGGTTCGCGGCTTGCTCGACAATCGCGAAAGTAAAGCCGTGCCCGTGGCGCGCGGCATCCTCGCGGAAAGAAATCCATAATTCGGCGGCTCCATCGGGGTAAGGATGAGGAAGCGAGAGCGTGGTATCGGCTACGACGAATTCCCCCGCCATTAGCTGGACGTCCTTGGCATCTTCCTGAACAAACGGGCGCAGCAGCAGCCGTTCGGTATGAAAATGTACATGCAAACCCGATCACCTCGCCATGTTTTCATTTATTATACCAACAAAAAAGAACCCCGTGGATTCCCTTTTTGACTCGGGAAACGAGGGGTTCAGTAGGAACCGTCTATGGTGCTGAATTAGTCTTCCGAGCTGTTTTTGTTCTTTTTGTCCGACGTTCTGGTCGTTGTGTTCTTGCGACCATGACCTTGCTGTTTGGCCAATGGGATCTCCTCCTTCTGCATCAGCTGTAGCGTATTGTGCGTAAGAGAAGGAGGCATTATTCCATGAAAAAGCCTTGTTCGGAGACGATGTCCGTCACCTCCTGAACAAGGCCTTGATAAGGCTACATCGCCATTGGCTTATGTGCGGAAAGTAGGTTTTTGACGCCGTGCTGTCTCCATTTCGGAACGTGGATTTGTTTCGTTTCGGAACAGCCGCGGTCGAAACAGATCAAGCCGTCGGTAACGGAAATCACTTTGCCTGCATTGACGTAGCAATTCGAGCCTACTTTCACGAAATGCCCCGAAGTGATGTAGCTGTGCAGCTGCTCGGTAGAAATGCTCTTTTTTATGTTGTAGTTTCTACCGTGAAAGCTGACGAGTCCGAGTCTGCCGACTTTAAAGTAGTAAATATCCTTCTCTACCTCAAAGCTCTCGTATATACTGCGCGTGTCATCTGCTATTACATTCATCATGTAGTGCTCCCCCTTAATAAGATGAATTTGTTAGCGCTTTCATTCTAACACATCGGATTTATTTTGTGAACCGGAGGACAAAGCATTTACAAAAAAAATTCTGCGTATGTTTACAATTAAAACAGAATAGATATAGTAGAATGCGCTGTAACGTTGCAATTAAAGCATCTAGATTTTTCTTGATGTAAAATAATACCTGTTGCAACGTATGCGACGGATGTGGTAAATTCTAATTCCGGCCGAGAGAGATACACGGCAGCGGTGATCGAAATCGAAACAAGCCTAAAAATAAAGCTTGCAAAATGCTTTCGAAATATGATATATTATTATTCCGGGCTTGCACCGGTGTAACAACAAGCAACACACTTGTACCTTGAAAACTGAACAATGAGCGACCTGTCAAAAGGTTATAAATACGGTGAAACGATCGACGTCATCTAGGTGACGAAGCGAGTTTCATCGGGTAAGTCAGCGATGAGCTAACAAGCACATCCTTACAGACGAGTGCTGCATGTCCGACCTCGCGGTTGTACACGCAAACCAATCGTCTTTTATGGAGAGTTTGATCCTGGCTCAGGACGAACGCTGGCGGCGTGCCTAATACATGCAAGTCGAGCGGAGTTATCCTTCGGGATAGCTTAGCGGCGGACGGGTGAGTAACACGTAGGCAACCTGCCTGCAAGACTGGGATAACATTCGGAAACGAATGCTAATACCGGATACGCAGTTTCCCCGCATGAGGGAACTGGGAAAGGCGGCGCAAGCTGCCACTTGCAGATGGGCCTGCGGTGCATTAGCTAGTTGGTGGGGTAACGGCTCACCAAGGCGACGATGCATAGCCGACCTGAGAGGGTGATCGGCCACACTGGGACTGAGACACGGCCCAGACTCCTACGGGAGGCAGCAGTAGGGAATCTTCCGCAATGGACGAAAGTCTGACGGAGCAACGCCGCGTGAGTGATGAAGGTTCTCGGATCGTAAAGCTCTGTTGCCAGGGAAGAACAGCCAGGCGAGTAACTGCGCTTGGCGTGACGGTACCTGAGAAGAAAGCCCCGGCTAACTACGTGCCAGCAGCCGCGGTAATACGTAGGGGGCAAGCGTTGTCCGGAATTATTGGG
>NZ_JBXENS010000003.1:0-959422 GCF_059383675.1 Paenibacillus sp. J22P277 | reverse complement strand
TAACGACCGATTGCAAGCAAAACTAAACGGCCTTAGTCCGATGGAATACCGGAACAAGGCCGCCTAGTTACTTATATTATTTCCACTGTCTACTTGACGGGGTGCAGTTCATCTTCGAACGCCTCTTTTTGCATCTATGGACGTTACTTCGTCACGATATCGATCGTGCCGCCGCCAAGGCAAACGTCGCCATCGTAGAAGACGACGGCTTGACCCGGCGTGATGGCTTTCTGCTGCTGGTCGAACACGACTTCGGCCGTCGCGCCGTCCGCGCGGAACGTAACCTTGACCCCTTGATCCGGCTGGCGGTATCTGAACTTCGCCGTGCAGGAGAACTCGCCCTGCGGTTTGCTCGGCGCGATCCAATTGATGCCGGTTGCCGTCAAGCTGGACGAGTACAGGCTCGGATGCGCATCGCCCTGCACGACGTAAAGGATGTTCTCCTTCAAATCCTTATCCGCGACGAACCAAGGTTCGCCGTTGCCGGAGCCCCCGATGCCGAGACCTTGGCGCTGTCCGAGCGTGTAGTACATGAGTCCGTCGTGGCGGCCCTTCGTCTCGCCGGTCGCGATGTCGATCATGGGTCCGGGTTGGGCAGGCAGATACCCGCTCAGGAATTGTTTGAAATTCCGTTCGCCGATGAAGCAGACGCCGGTGCTGTCTTTCTTCTTGGCGGTTGCCAGGCCGAATTCGGCGGCGATGCGCCTGACTTCCGGCTTCGGCAGATGGCCGATCGGGAACATTGTTTTCGCCAGCTGATCTTGTCTGAGCGCATGCAGGAAATACGTCTGGTCCTTGCCGGAATCGACGCCGCGCAGCAGCTTCGATTCGCCGTCCGCGGTCCGCTCGAGGCGGGCGTAATGACCGGTTGCCAGGTAATCGGCGCCGAGCTCCAGCGCCTTCTGCAGGAATTCCCCGAATTTGATTTCGCGATTGCACATGACATCGGGGTTCGGCGTGCGGCCGTTCCTGTATTCGTCGAGAAAATAGGCAAACACTTTGTCATGATAGGCTTTCTCGAAATTGACCGTATAATAAGGGATGCCGATCTGATCGCAGACGCGCCGTACGTCTTCCGCGTCGTCTTCGGCCGTGCAATGGCCGAATTCGTCGGTATCGTCCCAGTTTTTCATAAAAATGCCGATCACATCGTAGCCTTGCTGCTTCAAGAGCAGCGCGGTCACGGAGGAATCGACGCCGCCCGACATGCCTACGACGACGCGCGTATTGGAATTGTCCATGATTGCTCCACCACCTTGAATAGAAGCCCATTCTCTGCCGAAAGGCAGGAAAGGGCGCTTAATTATCTATTGTATCACACTTTTGACGCACATTTCATGTCGGTTTTCATGAAAGTGTCATCGTTTTTTCAACATATTGTTGCTCGGTTATGTTAACATAGATATGATATGGGAATACCATGAATTGTAATCTATTACCATCCGGAACCTTTAAATAAGAGATCGTTTCGTCGGAGAAGAGGTGTTCGATTTGAAAATTTCAACGAAAGGCCGTTACGGCCTGACCATCATGATGGAGCTCGCCGGCAAGTACGGGGAAGGCCCGACTTCGCTGAAGAGCATCGCGGAGCGCAATCAATTATCGGAGCATTATTTGGAGCAGCTGATCGCGCCGCTGCGGAACGCGGGGCTGGTCAAGAGTATCCGTGGCGCTTACGGCGGCTATATCCTGTCCAAGGAACCGCATGAAATTACGTCCGGGGACGTGATCCGGATTCTCGAGGGCCCGATATCGCCCGTCGATTTCACGGAAGAAGACGATCCGGCCAAACGCAATCTGTGGCTGAGGATCCGCAACAGCATCGCGGAAGTGCTTGATTCGACGACGCTTGCGGACCTTGTAACTTACAAGGAAGAGATCCGGCAGGACTCTTACATGTTCTACATTTGAGGATGATGAGACCATGATACGAATTTATTACGACCATGCGGCTTCATCGCCGATGCATCCCGATGTCGCCACGGCGATGATGGACGTAATGACCGGCACGATCGGCAACGCTTCGAGCACGCACGGTTTCGGGCGCGCGGCCAGAGGTTTGCTGAACCGTTCCAGAGACGTCATCTCCGAAGGAATAGGTTGCTCGCCCGCGGAGCTCGTATTTACCGGCGGCGGGACCGAGAGCGACAATCTTGCGCTCGTCGGCGCCGCGCGGGCTGCCCGCAAGCGGGGGAAGTCCCATATCATCACGACCGCGGTTGAACATCACGCGGTGCTGCATACTTGCGATTATTTGCGTCAAGAAGGATTTCGCGTAACCGTACTGCCCGTCAACGAGCAAGGCGTCGTGTCGACCGCGTCCGTCGAGCAAGCGATCGCGGAAGATACGGCGCTCATCAGCGTCATGTTCGTCAACAATGAGACCGGATCGATTCAGCCGATTGCAGAGATCGGCGAACTCGCCCGGTCTCGCGGCGTTGCGTTCCATGTCGACGCCGTGCAGGCGCTAGGCGCGCTGCCGATCGATTTGCGCGAGCTCTCCGTGGACCTGATGAGCTTCTCCGCCCATAAGATCAACGGACCGCAGGGCGTTGGCGCCCTCTACGTCCGCAAGGGGACGTTCCTCGAGCCGCTGCATCATGGCGGTTTGCAGGAACGGAAGAGAAGACCGGGCACGGAGAACGTTGCCGGCATCGTCGGATTCGCCGCGGCGTTTGAACGTTGTGTGAATTCGGCGCGGGAACGGAAACTTTTGCTGGACGAGCTTCGTCTTACATGGATAGAACGAATGAAAGCCATTGCGGGCGAGGAGCGGGTCGCGATTAACGGCCACCCGGAATTGCATGCTCCGCATATCTTGAATCTGAGTTTTCTCGGCGTAGGCACGGAGACGCTGCTGATGAACCTGGATTTGGCCGGCATCGCGGCTTCGAGCGGTTCCGCCTGCACGGCTGGCGCGCTTGAGCCGTCTCATGTGCTGCAAGCGATGGGAATCTCGCAAGAAAGACGCGATTCCGCCGTACGGTTTAGCTTCGGTTTGGGAAACACTATGGAGGAACTCGAACTCGCGGCAAAAAAAGTTGAAACCTTTATGAGCCGCGTTCGTACTAATGCCTAGGAGGCTTTGCCAGACTGTGTTGCGACTACAGCATCTGATTGGTCTGCCTGTGATTGAGATGAACGCCGGGAAGCATGTCGGACATGTGAAGGATGCATGGTTCGACGAGCATTGGCAGCTCGGCGGCATTGTTTTGGACGCTGGACGGCGGTTTTTGACCTCGATGAAAGCCGTACAGTGGAGCGAGGTTCTGGTTTGCGGGGAAGATGCCGTGATCATCATGAACGAAGATTCCGTGAAACGGACCAAACAAATGGACGTGCAACGGTCCTTTTTGACCGGAACCGTGCGTTTGAAGGATTTACCTGTCATTACTGCTCATGGCGAACAACTTGGCCGCGTATCGGATGTTTATTTTAGCGAAATACAGGGTACACAAATAATAGGCTATGAGTTGACGGACGGTTTCATAGCGGATATCATGGAAGGCCGCAAGTGGCTTCCTGCTCCGCTGCAAGCTGATGAAGTCATGCTTGGCAATGATGTGATTATAGTACCGGCCGGAAGCGAGGACAACCTCTCCCCGGTCGCGGTTTCTGAGACGGATATTAGGGAGAAATGAGCCATGAAATGCCCAAACTGCAGTTCCAAGGATATCGGAAAAATCGGATCGCACCAGTATTACTGCTGGGGCTGCTTCATTGAATTGACCGTGAACGGCGAGAAAATGTCCGTCTACCAAGTGGAAGAGGACGGTACGCTCAGCTCGCTGGACGATTTGTTCTTCGAAGACGAGATGCCGCAAGTGCATGCGAACTAAGCTTTGCTGGTCTCGCTGCGGCGAGGGAAAGACGGCCTTGAACGAGGTCGTCTTTTTTGTGTTTCCAGTGAGCGCATGCAGGCCGTAGTGAAGCGTTGCGTTGCGCCGAATGAAGGAAACGAACGGGTTTCTAACGTTCGCGGGATGATTCCGGGAACTTGTACATATACTGTAGTACTAGTTATATCGGATGCGGCCTTTGAATAATGAAGCGCTGAACGCATGCTGATCCAAGGAGGAGTGCAGCCGTGGAACGGTTCACGAACAACCGTATATTTACATGGCTCGTCTACCTCATCATGGGACTCGTGGCCCTGTATCTGTTGCTGCTGCTGAAGCCGATCTTCTTACATATCTACGTGTTCCTGCGGGCGGTGCTGGCGCCGTTCTTGATCGCAATGATTATCTCGTACGTGCTGAATCCCATCGTAAGCATGCTTCATGAACGGAAAGTGCCGCGGACGATGGCGGTGCTGCTGATCTATGCCGTTTTTTGCGCCGCGTTGACCGTTATCCTGATGAACGCCATTCCGATGTTCTTGGAGCAGCTTCAGGAGCTGAACCGGCATATGCCGGATTTCACGATGAAGGCGCAGAGCCTGGTGGACGACCTGAACAACAGTTCGTTCCTGCCGGAAAGCATCCGCTCGGGCATCAACAAATCGCTGTACAAGCTGGAGAAGCAGGGCTCGGAAGCGATCTTCGGCTTCGTCAACAATATCGGGGCGATGCTGAACGTCGTGTTCATCGGATTCATTATTCCGTTCCTGGCGTTTTACATCTTGAAGGATTTCGAGGTGTTCGAGCGGACGCTGCTCACCTACGTGCCGAAGCCACATCGCAAGCATGCCGTGAGATTGCTCAAGGATATCGACAACGCGCTCGGCAGCTATATCCGCGGCCAGTTTCTCGTCTGCGTCATCGTGGGCACGCTCGCGTACATCGGTTATCTCATCATCGGCATGCCGTATCCGCTGCTGCTCGCGAGCGTTGTCGCGGTCACGAACATCATCCCTTACCTCGGACCTTTTTTCGGTGCGGCGCCCGCGCTCGTGATGGCGTCGACCGTATCCTTGAAAATGATGCTGATGGTCGTCATCGTCAATACCGTCTGTCAAATTCTCGAGGGCAACGTGGTCTCGCCGCAGGTCGTCGGCAGAACGCTGCACATGCATCCGCTGTCGATCATTTTCGCCCTCCTCGTGGGCGGGGAGCTGGCGGGCATCGTCGGCATGATTCTGGCCGTGCCGATCTTCGCCGCGCTCAAGGTAATCGTTCAGCATATCTTCGCGTATTACGTTCGAAGAAAGACGATTTGACAGGGCATGCGGGTTGCTGATATTCTGATTCTATCTAGGTTAATTGCATCGTTATAAACGTTGATGGTACTGAAGTAAATCATAGACCGCCATACAGAGAAAGAATTTCTTCGCGCAAGCGGATTGGTTTGCGTGTACGACCGCAAGGTTGGACATGCAGCATTCCGCAAGCGGATTGGTTTGCGTGTACGACCGCAAGGTTGGACATGCAGCATTCCGCAAGCGGATTGGTTTGCGTGTACGACCGCAAGGTTGGACATGCAGCATTCCGCAATCTATATGCCGCGTCGGCTGAAAAAATTCTAAGGGCGAAGGATGATCGAAAGCTGGTACCGGAGTGTGAACGAACTTCGCCGGGTGGACCCGTTACCGTCCATTGAAGGAGATTGTTTGGCATCGCGGCTTTCCGATACGGGAAACGGCTGCCGGCCGAACAATAACCAGGGTGGTACCGCGAACGATTCGTCCCTGTTTTTGGGGCGTTTTTTTATTTTCATTTGACACTGTGGAGGCTGAACCGTATGAAAGCAAGTGAAATTCGTTCCAAATGGCTCGCTTTTTTCGAAAGCAAAGGGCATAAGATCGAACCTAGCGCTTCCCTCGTGCCGCATAACGATCCGTCCCTGCTGTGGATCAACGCGGGCATGGCGCCGCTGAAGCCGTATTTTGACGGACGCGTCATTCCGGACAACCCGCGGATCGCGAATTCGCAGAAATGCATTCGCACCAACGACATCGAGAACGTCGGCAAAACCCGCCGGCACCATACGATGTTCGAAATGCTGGGCAATTTCTCGATCGGCGATTATTTTAAGGAAGAAGTCATCACATGGGCATGGGAATTCCTGACGAGCCCGCAATGGATCGGCTTCGATCCGGAGCGCCTGTCCGTCACCGTTTATCCGGAAGACGAGGAAGCGTTCCGATATTGGAACGAGAAGATCGGCCTGCCGGCAGAGCGCATCTACAAGCTGGAAGAGAATTTCTGGGACATCGGCGAAGGCCCGTGCGGTCCTTGCACGGAAATCTTCTACGACCGAGGCGACGCGTTCGGCGACCTGAGCGACCCGGAATGCTGGCCGGGCGGCGAGAACGAGCGCTTCCTGGAAGTATGGAACCTCGTATTTTCGCAATATAATCATAATAAAGACGGCAGTTACACGCCGCTGCCGAACAAAAACATCGATACCGGCGCAGGGCTCGAGCGGTTCACGTCGATCCTGCAAAACGTGGACTCCAACTTCGACACGGATTTGTTTCGTCCGATCATCGACCGCACATGCGAAATCGCAGGCGTTGCGTACCATGTGAATCCTGAGACCGACGTCGCGCTGAAAGTCATTGCCGACCATATCCGGACCGTGGCTTTCTCCGTCGGCGACGGCGTCATGCCTTCCAATGAAGGCCGGGGCTACGTCATCCGCCGTCTGCTCCGCCGCGCGGTCCGTTACGGCAAGACGCTCGGCGTCGACCGTCCGTTCCTCTTTGAGCTCGTGCAGGTCGTCGGCAGCATCATGGGCGCCTACTATACCGAGATCGTGGAGAAGCGAGAGTTCATCGAGCGAGTCATCCGCACGGAAGAAGAACGGTTCCACGAGACGCTGTCCGACGGTCTTGCCCTGCTCGGCGATCTGGTAAAGACGGCCAAGTCGGAGGGCAAGTCGCTCATTACCGGTCCAGATGCATTCAAACTGTACGATACGTATGGCTTCCCGTTCGATTTGACGGAAGATTACGCGGCCGAACAAGGCATGACCGTCGATCGCGAAGGCTTCGACGCGTCGATGGAAGAGCAGCGTACCCGCGCGCGCGCGGCGCGCCAAGACACGGGCGGCATGAACGTGCAAGGCGGACCGCTTGCGGATTTCACGGAGAAATCGGAGTTCGTCGGCTACCAGCATCTGAAGGTCGAAGGCGCGAAGGTCATCGCGATCGTCGACGGCGACGCGCTCGTTCAAGAGTCGGGAGCAGGCAGCCATGTGCTGGTCATCCTGGACCGCACGCCATTCTACGCCGAGAGCGGCGGACAAGTCGGCGACAGCGGAGCGATCGCCGGGAACGGCTTCGCGTTGTTCGTGGATAACGTGACGAAGGCGCCACACGGCCAGCCGGTGCATCACGCGGTTATCGAGCATGGAACCTTGAAAGTGGGCAGTATCGTTCAAGCGGCGGTTACGACGCTCACGCGCGAGGACACGATCAAGAACCATACGGCGACGCATTTGCTGCACCGTGCGCTCAAAGACGTGCTGGGCGAGCATGTCAACCAAGCGGGCTCCCTCGTGGAACCGGACCGCTTGCGGTTCGACTTCTCCCATTTCGGCAGCATCAGTCCGGAAGAGCTGACGGAGATCGAACGCCGCGTCAACGAGCAGATCTGGCTCGGCACCGCGGTGCAGATCGATAACAAATCGCTGGCCGAAGCGAAAGCCATGGGCGCGATGGCGCTGTTCGGCGAGAAGTACGGCGACGTCGTGCGCGTCGTGCGCGTCGGCGATTACAGCCTGGAGCTGTGCGGCGGCTGCCACGTAGCCAATACGTCGCAAATCGGCGTGTTCAAGCTCGTCAGCGAAAGCGGCATCGGATCCGGCGTCCGCCGGATCGAAGCGGTGACGGGACGCCATGCGTACCAGTACGTGGAGGGCCAGCTGGATCTGTTGAAACAAGCGGCGGCGCTGCTCAAAACCAACCTGAACGACGTGCCTAAGCGCATCGAGGGACTTCACGCGCAGGTGAAGGATTTGACGCGCGACAACGAGTCGCTGCAAAGCAAATTGAGCCATATCGAAGCGGGATCGCTGGAAACGCAGGCGAAACTCGTAGGCGGCGTCACGCTGCTGGCTGCCGCAGTGAACGCGCCGTCGATGGATGCGCTGCGCGGTATCGTCGACGAGCTGAAGGCGAAATTAACGAGTTCGGTCATCGTGCTGGGCGCTGTAGCGGACGACAAGGTCAACCTCGTCGCGGCCGTTTCCCCGGATCTCGTGAAGCAGGGCTTCAATGCGGGCAAGATCGTAAAAGAAGCGGCGGCGGCTTGCGGCGGCGGCGGCGGCGGCCGACCGGACATGGCGCAGGCGGGCGGCAAGGATCCTTCCAAATTGGCGGCGGCGCTTCAAATTGCCGAAGAACTGGTTCTTGCGCAGTCAAATGTGATATGATACAGGTATAAAACGGCTGTCAAGCGGCTTTGGAAAGCGAGGTGCTGGCGATGAATTCAATGGACAAGACAATGAAATTCGACGTGAAAGCGGAAGGGGAAGCCTCCTCGAGAGAGATTATGCTTTCCGTTTACGACGCGCTGCTTGAGAAGGATTACAATCCCATCAATCAAATTGTCGGTTATTTGTTGTCCGGAGATCCTGCATACATTCCGCGGCATAATAATGCCCGAAGCTTGATTCGCAGGAAAGAACGTGACGAATTGATCGAAGAGCTGGTACGTTCTTACTTAAGTCAGCACAGCAAATAATTCTTGAAGACGGAAATGAGGCTCTTCCCGCATGCGTCTTATGGGTTTGGATTACGGCGACCGCAGAATCGGCGTTGCCGTCAGCGATGCATTCGGATGGACCGCGCAGGGGGTCGGGGTTGTGGAGAAACGCCGCGATAACGGCGAAGACGAAGCGATCGCGAAGCTCGTGCAGGAACATGAAGTATCTGAGATCGTAGTCGGTTTACCGAAAAACATGAATGGCACCATCGGACCGCGTGGCGAAATTTGCATCGCATTCGCACAACATTTGCAGCAAAAGCTAAATGTACCCGTACACCTTTGGGACGAACGGTTGACGACCGTTGCCGCCGAGCGCACGCTCATCGAAGCGGATGTCAGCCGTAAGAAGCGAAAGTTAGTGGTAGACAAAATGGCGGCAACGCTCATTTTGCAAAATTATCTCGATTCTAAAACGAAAAGGTGAGGGTAACGATGACAAAGGACAACATGCAGTACGAAGAGCCGGAAATCATCTACATTCCAGATGAAGAAGGCAACGAAGAAGAATTCGAGGTAGTCATGAAGTTTGAGGTTGACGGCTCCGATCAGAAATATATGATGGTCGTTCCGCTGAACGTCGATTCCGAGGACGAACAGGACGAAGACGCGGACGAAGTCTACGCGTTCCGTTACGAGGAAGACGGCGACGACTTGAAGCTGTATACGATCGAGGACGAGGAAGAGTGGAATATGGTTGAAGAAACCTTTAACACGCTTCTTGCGGAAATCGACGAAAACGACTAACGTCAGCATTGGCTGAAGGGAGATCTGTACATTGTCTGAAGTAAAACGGATTTCCGTCTTGAATCCTATTTACGGCTCGGAAGTCGATCTGATCGGCGAAGAAGGCGAGACGGAACCGTTCCGGATCGTCGCCGAGTTCCAGTTGGGAGATCGCGCTTATGCGGGTCTTCAATCGCAAGGGATGCAGCAGGAAGATGAAATCGCCTTCTTCCGCATCGCTTTGACGGACGGCTCCGACCCCGAGCTGGAGTCGATCGAAGACGACGAGGAATGGGAAGCCGTCTCGGAAGCCTACGATGATCTGCTGTTCGAAGGCGACGAACTGCCTTGACGGCATTGATGCCCGCGAGGGAATAGATAGGAACGGATGGGGCGGCGCTGCCGCCCTTTTTCCGCGCAAACAGTAGAAACGGGGGATTGTCGCTTGAGTCCATCAGAGCACCTGCCGGAAAGCGGATTTTCGGCTAACGACGACTTGCGTCCCGCGGGTCCGGGAAGAGGACGCATTACGTTCTGGGTCATTACAACGATTTTAAGCTTAATTATTATTATTGCAGGCGGCTCGTACTTGTACGTGTGGAACGGTCTGCGAACAACATCCCCCGGGGATGTCGTGCAAGTCGAGCTGAAGTCGGGCACCTCGCCGTTTAATTTCGCGGAAGTGCTCGAAGAGCAAGGCATTATTCGAAACGCGTTTCTGTTCAAATACTACCTGCGCTACAAGCACGAAGGACCGCGATTCCAAGCCGGCGTATATGAGCTTAGACCCGGAATGGACAAGCAATCGATTATCGCGAAGCTGAACGCGGGCGAGACGGTGAAGCAAGAAACGATCCGCTTTACGATCCCGGAAGGCTTCACGGTCGAACAGATCGCCGATACGCTGAGCAAAGCCGGTTACGTCGATAAAGCCGCTTTCCTTGCACTGGCCGATAAGGACCAGGTTTGGCCGGATACGGATGCGTCCAAGAATATCCCGAAAGACGCCAAGCTCCGCCATCGTTTGGAAGGCTATCTGTTCCCCGATACCTATGAGATGGTCAAGGGCAGCAAGCCGGACGCGATTATCGATCGGATGCTTCAGGAACTCGACCGAAAATTGGACGGCCTGCCCGAGAATTGGGAAGAACAGGTGGCGACGAACGGCGTCGATTTCAACGGAATCATGACGATCGCCTCGCTCGTCGAGCGCGAGGTCGTCGTGGACGAGGAACGGCCGATCGTGGCGGGCATTATCTATAATCGCCTCAAGGAAGGCATGCCCCTGCAAATCGACGCGACCGTGCAGTACTTGCTGGACAAGCAGAAGGATCGCCTGATGGAATCCGATCTGCAAGTGGACAGTCCATATAATACGTACAAGATCAAAGGACTTCCGCCTGGGCCGATCGCTTCGCCGAGCGTGAAATCGATCGAAGCGGCGCTCTTCCCGAAGAAGACGGATTATTTCTACTACGTGACGAAGAAGGACGGCAGCCACGAACATCTCTTTGCGGAAACGCTCAAGCAGCACAATCAGAACATCGCGAAAAGCAATCAAACAGCGAAGCAATAGGAGGACTTGCAAATGGCAACAAAGCCGGAGCTGCTCATCGATGCAGCTTCTCTTGCCGATATGGAACGGTTGATCGAAGCGGGGGCGGATGCGTTCGTTATCGGCGAATCGCGTTACGGAATGCGGCTTCCCGGCGATTTTGACCTCGCGGGAATCGCGGAAGCCGTCAAGCTGGCGCATGCGCGCGGAACCTCGGTTTATGCGGCCGTCAACAATGTGATGGATAACCGGACGGTCGACGCGCTGCCCGACTATATAGGCGCGCTGGCCCACGCCGGCGTCGACGCGATCGTGTTCGGGGACCCGGCGGTACTCATGGCGGCGCGCGCTGCCGCGCCGGGGATGAAGCTGCACTGGAATGCCGAGATGACGTCGACGAACTTCGCGACCGCGAACTACTGGGGTCGCCGCGGCGCCTCCAGAGTCGTGCTCGCACGGGAATTGAACCTGGAGCAGGTCATCGCCGTGAAAGACAATACGGATATGGCGGTGCAGGTTCAGGTTCACGGGATGACGAACATCTACCATTCCAAGCGTCCGCTCGTTCACAATTATTTCGAGCATCAGAACAAGGACGGCTCCGTGGAGAACGTTCCGGTGCATGGCCGGCGCGAAGACGGTCTATACTTGATCGAAGCGGAACGGCCCGATGAGCGTTTTCCGATCTATGAAGATGCCAACGGAACCCATATCATGAGCTCCGACGATCTGTGCATGATCGAGAACCTGCACGAGCTGATGGAAGCGAATATCGATAGCTTTCGAATCGAAGGCCTGTTAAAATCGATAACGTACAACGAAACCGCGGTGCGCGCTTATCGCGCTGCGATCGATGCCTATTTCACGGACCCGCAAGGCTATGCGTTCCATGACGAATGGCTCGATTCCATCGTATCGCTGCAGGATCCGTCGCGAGAGCTGTCGTATGGATTTTTCTATAAAGAACAAGTGTATTAAGGTCACCCTTGTAAGTTCTTGGAGGTGAGGATGGTGACAACGCAAACAGCCCCTCGTTTGAAGGGGAAAAGACACCGGTTGGCCAAACCGGAGTTGCTGGCTCCGGCCGGCAATTTGGAGAAACTGAAATTCGCCGTTCACTACGGCGCGGATGCCGTTTATATCGGCGGTCAAAAATACGGCCTTCGTTCCAATGCGGATAATTTCAGCTTCGAAGAGATGAAGGAAGGCGTGGAGTTCGCCAAACAATACGGCGCAAAGGTGTTCGTCGCTACGAATATCTACGCGCACAACGAAGATATCTCGGGCCTGGAAGACTACCTGCGGGAGCTGGAGCTCGCGGGCATCGCCGCCATTATCGCGGCGGATCCGATTATCGTGGAAACGGCGCAGCGGGTCGCGCCGAAGCTCGAGGTGCATTTAAGCACGCAGCAATCAACGATGAATTGGCAGGCCGTTCAGTTTTGGAAGGAAGAAGGTCTGCCGCGCGTCGTGCTGGCCCGCGAAGCGAGCTTGGAAGAAATCGCGGAGATCAAAGCCAATGTCGATATCGAAATCGAGGCGTTCATTCACGGCGCTATGTGTTCTTCGTTTTCCGGTCGCTGCGTGCTGTCGAATCACTTTACCGACCGGGATTCCAATCGCGGCGGCTGCTGCCAATCCTGCAGATGGAAGTACGACATCTACGAAGACGATATCGCGATGGTCGGCATGGACGCCGATAAATTCACGATGGGCTCCAAGGATCTGGGCATGCTCGAGCATATCCCGGATTTGATCGATGTCGGCGTCGACAGCTTCAAGATCGAAGGGCGGATGAAGAGCCTGCACTACGTCGCGACCGTCGTCAACGCGTACCGCCAGGCCATCGATTCGTACATGGCGGATCCGGAGCATTACGAGCTGAAGCAGGTATGGCTCGACGATATTCAGAAGGCCGCCAATCGGCCGCTCAACACGGGCTTCTTCTATGATACGCCCGGCGCCGAGGATCATATTTACGAGCCGGAGGAGAAAGCGGCGCCCTATGATTTCGCCGGCGTGGTCATCTCCTACGACGAAGCATCCGGAACGGCCGTCGTTCAACAGCGCAACCATTTCAAGCCGGGCCAGCAGGTGGAGTTTTTCGGACCGAACGGCACGTTCTTCAAACAAACCGTCGGGGAAATCACCGATACGGACGGCAATGCGCTCGATGCCGCCAGACATCCGCTGCAGCACATCGTGATCCGGACGGAATCGCCGGTTAAGCCGATGGACATGATGCGTAAACGCATTCGTTAATGCCATAGACCTAAGAACATCCTTGTCGACCTTCGACAGGATGTTTTTTTTGTGAATTTTTTCCGATCCGGCTAACAAAACGATTTCCTCGTACCGATAAATTGGGTATTGCAACATATTGTGAAACTTGCTTTTGGTTATGATGAGACGGGCGGACAACGCTCTGAATCATAAGCACGCGACACATACCGAATTGTACGCATCCAAAATTGGAAATCTATCACATGGCCAGGTGGTGTCAAGCAATGAGCAGCAAGGCGAAGAAGGACAAAGCCAACATGCAATCCAATGAAAACAGCTTGAACGGGAACGTGAAGTCGTTGGTTTCGACTTCCGTAAACGGTCTCAAGAACGTGAAGTTTTCGAATCCCATCAAATCCGTGGGGCTCATGCTGTTCTTAATTATCTTCTGCGCGATCTTGGTGTGCGTGCTGGTCGTGGGGCTCTTCTCCTACTCGACCTCGAAGACGATCATCAAGGACAAAGTCGCGGAATCGAGTTCCGTCGCAATCAAACAATCGAACGGCAAATTGGATTTGATGTTCAAGAATTACGAATCGTTGTCCATGCAGATTCTGTTGGATAAGTACGTGCAGGATTATTTGCAGCAATATAAGACTGCCACGGACGATTACGACAAGTTCGATGTCATGAAGAAAATCAGCGACGCGGTGCAATCCTACATACTGGGCAATCAAACGATCGTAGGGGCGGCTATTATTCCAATATCCGGCGACGCTACGGCCGTTACGATGGGCAGCACGAATATCACGACCGCGGATGCCCAGAAATCCGACTGGATGAAGACGATTACCGATGGCGCGGGGCGGTTGGTATGGCTGCCTTCGAAAGTCAACGGCTACGGCACAAGCGCCACCGACCCGACGTTCGCGATGGGACGGGTCATGAAGAACACGGTCAGCAACGAGGGCTACTTTATCCTGATCGTCGAAATTCGATTGAAGGAAATCGCCGACCAATTGCAAGATTTGAAGCTTGGCGCCGGCAGTGAAATCATCATTCAAGATGCGGCCAACAACATCGTCTTCAGCGCGAAAGAGGATCAACTCGGTCAACCTTCGCCAATCGCGATCCCGGCCGAGGGCAATGTATCTGAAAGCGGATCGAAAACGACGACCGACTCCGACGGCGATGAAGTGTTGGCCATGTACAACAAATTCGAAAGCACCGGCTGGGAGCTCTTGGGTACCGTGCCCGTCGAAGAGCTCATCAAGGACGCCAAGCAAATCCGTAACGCCACGTATATTATTGCGGGGATTGCGGCGCTGCTCGCCATCGGGATCGGCCTGCTCGTCATTCGCATGGTGGCGATTCCGCTCGTGAACTTGCGCAATCTCATGAACGAGGGCGAACGCGGCAATCTGACCGTTCGTTCCGCGATCAACAAGAAAGACGAGATCGGGCAGCTGGCGCAAAGCTTTAACCAGATGATGACCCAGATCACCGTGCTCGTTAACCAGACGAACCAATCGGCTCAAGATGTGCTGGCGACGGCAGGGGAATTGTCGGACGCGTCCAAGAAGACCGCCATCTCCGCCAAAGAAATCGCCGTTGCCACCGAAGAAATCGCCAATGGAGCGACCAGCTTGGCCGTCGAAGCGGAGAAAGGCAGCGATCTGACGACGGAGATCGGTCACCAGATGCAGCAGGTAACGGTTGCCAACCAAGAGATGGGCGCCGCCGCGTCCGAAGTCGAGAAAGCAAGCCGTCAAGGTACGGTTTACATGAACAGTCTGATCGAGAAGACGGGCATGACCGAAGAAATGACGCGATCGATGGTCGAGAAAGTCGACCGGTTGAAGGAATCCACGCGCTCCATCCGTAAAATCTTGGACGTGTTGAACAACATGACGAAGCAAACGAATATTTTGTCCCTGAATGCCACGATCGAGGCGGCGCGCGCAGGCACGGCGGGCAAAGGCTTCATGGTCGTCGCGGACGAAATCCGCAAGCTGGCCGATCAATCCCGTCAATCCATCGACGTGGTCGGTCAAATTACCGAAACGATTCAACGGGAGATCGACGAGACGGTCGGC
Organism: Paenibacillus sp. J22P277; assembly: GCF_059383675.1. Classification (NCBI taxonomy): domain Bacteria; kingdom Bacillati; phylum Bacillota; class Bacilli; order Caryophanales; family Paenibacillaceae; genus Paenibacillus; species Paenibacillus sp. J22P277. Next base: position 944,174 of record NZ_JBXENS010000003.1, on the reverse strand, counting down.
GTGTTGTCCGATGCGTATCCAATCTTCCAGGAGCAGATTCAAGCCGTCAAAGAAGCGAATCAAATATTCCTGACGGTTCAAGGCCAGATGGGCGACTTCGTAGGCCGTCTCGGCACGGTGACGAATTCCATCGGCATGCTGGAAAGCTCGCAGGTCGTGCTGTCCGAAGCGATGAGCAACGTCAGCGCAGTCGCCGAAGAGTCTTCCGCGACCTCCGAAGAAGTCGCGTCGCTCAGCAACGAGCAAACGAACATCAGCGAAGGGCTGGTCCGCCTGTCCGATAAGCTGGAAACCGTATCGACCGGTCTCCGGGAAACGTTGAGCCGTTTCCGGACCTGATTGCCGGCATGGCGTTATGAATTGAAGTCCGTCACCTTCCACGGTGCCGGACTTTTTTGCTGCTCCGTATCATGTTAGCTTTTAACGGGAATGCAAAAAAGACGGGCAGCCGAGGCTGCCCGTCTTTGACGATTTCGTAAACGTTAATCTCGCGATTGCGTAAAGATCATGATGTACTTGATCAGCTCCAGCAGCGAGATCAGAGCCGCCGCTACGTACGTGAGCGCCGCGGCATTCAGCACTTTCGCAACGCCGCGCTCTTCATCGTTGGTGATGAAGCCTTCGGCTACCATGAGATCGCGCGCCCGGTTGCTGGCATTGAATTCAACCGGCAGGGTGACGAGTTGGAACGCGACCGCGCAAGAGAAGAACAGGATGCCGATGCCGATCAATCCGGTCGACTGGAACAAGAAGCCGGCAATGAGCAGGAAAGGCGCGAAGCCCGAGGCGAAATTCACGACCGGGAAGATACGGTGGCGAAGCGCAAGCATCGGATAGCGTACTTTATGCTGGATGGCATGCCCGACCTCGTGACAAGCGACGGAGACGGCGGAAATCGAATTTTCGTAATAGACATGCTCGGAAAGCCTTACGACGCGGTGAATGGGATCGTAGTGGTCCGAGAGGGTGCCTGGGACCGGTTCTACCGGGACATCGTGCAGCCCGTTCCGGTCGAGCATCATCCGTGCCGCTTGATAACCCGTAATGCCGCTCGCGGTCTGCACTTCCGACCAGCGTTTAAACGTTCCTCTGACCCGAAACTGCGCCCATACCGACAACAAGAAAGCGATGATGATCAGAAAGTCCATGGGGTGAAAAAACATAACTGGTTCCCTCCGTTTTAATGAGATGCTACATGAATCCGCCTTTGTTCAGCAGCAGCATCAAAGCTTCGACGCAAGCGGCGGTTTGAGGAATAAGCCGCTTGAAGACCTGTTTAGCCTGCCCTGGCTTTAACTGGCTGATTACAGGCTCGATCGCGGTCACTTCCCGCTGCAGCTGTTCCAGATGAATTTGCAGCTCGATCAGTTGGCTGGAGACTTCCTCTTCGGAAGATACCTTGCCCCAGCCGGACAAGCTCGATTTGATTTCATCCAGCGAATATTTTTCCTTCTTCAACTGTACGATACGTTTGAGACGCGATAAGGTTTCATCGCTGTATAAGCGATAATTTTTGGCTGAACGGCGTTCCGGTTCAATCAGGCCCATGGAAGTATAGAAATCGATCGTACGCGGGCTTACGCCGGCCAGCTTAGAGAGTTCGCCGATCCGGTATAACAAATGTTCGGACATCGAAATCACCTCTTTCATTATAAAACGGGTATGTACGCAATATCTTCTACTAACTATGATACAAATCCTTAACCGTACAGTCAAACGTTATGCTTTGACAATTCTTCCACTTCAGATAATCTGACATGACAAGTAAGCATAAGCTTGGTTTTTGAGTACGCGAATTACAGACTGCTAGAGTCGAACCGTGTCCCGTTGGCAAGAAACGCGAAGAATGATGAGGGAATTCTCGCGTTTCGCCGCCATAATTGTGAAAAAACTTAACATTCGCTTCTCTTTTGGGCACGAATGTTAGATTTTTTTATGCAAAATGAAAAAACTATATTGTCAAATCAGGTACTTCTGACTATAATGACATTAAGTCTTTCCTACCGTGTTATGAAACATTACATTAGGGAGTGGTCGTAGTGGTCAAAAAATTAGTTTTGTCTTTAGGTGCTCTATCGTTGTTATTTCCGGCAATGGCTTTCGCGGATGATCCGTCCGCGGCCACGCTCAACATGGGGCTCAACTCGATTTGGGTTCTCGTCGCGGCAATCTTGGTCATCCTCATGCAAGGCGGATTTATTCTTCTGGAATCCGGTTCGACAAGAATGAAGAACGCCGGTCACATTGCCGGCAAAACGATTTTCACGCTGGGTCTTTGTACCTTGATTTACTGGGCCGTCGGATATGCATTCGCATTCGGCGCCGATAACACCGGCACGGGTATCAGCAACATCATCGGTTCGGGCGACTTCTTCTTCTCGCCGGATAAAGCAGCCGGCGACGGCGTAGGTCTTCCACCGGCCATTTTCTTCACGTTCCAACTGGCATTCGCGGCCGTATCGCTTTCCATCGCATGGGGCGGCTTCGCGGAACGCGCCAAGCTTTCCGCTTACCTGGTCTTCACGGTTTTGTTCACGGCCGTTATCTATCCGGTCATCGCGCACTGGATCTGGAGCGCGGACGGTTGGTTGTTCACGAAAGGCGCGCAGGACTATGCGGGTTCGACGGTCGTTCATTTGACGGGAGCCATCGCGGCGTTCGCCGCAACGGTGCTCTTGAAACCGCGTATCGGACGCTTCAATAAAGACGGCTCCGCCAATGAAATTCTCGGTCACAACCAAGTATTCGGCGCTTTGTCGGTTCTGATCCTGTGGGTCGGCTGGTTCGGTTTCAATGCGGGCAGCGCGCTTAGCGTAGGCGACGGATTCTTCGGCTATGTCGCGTTCAACACGCAGCTCGGCGCTGCCGGCGGCGCGGTAGCAGCACTCTTGATCTCCTGGCTGGTAAACGGCAAAGCGGATATCACGACGACATTGAACGGCGCGCTTGCCGGTCTCGTAGCCATCACGGCGACTTGCGCATTCGTAGAGCCATGGGCGGCGGTCGTCATCGGTTTGCTCGCAGGCGTACTCGTTTTCTTCAGCGCTAAATTTTTCGAGAAAATCAAAGTCGACGATCCGATCTTCGCGCTTTCCGTTCACGGCGCAGCAGGCGTATGGGGCACGATCGCCAACGGCATCTTCGCAACCGACGCGCTCGCCAAGAAATTGAACGTCGGCGAAGGCGGTTTGATCGATACGGGCAACTGGCATCAGCTTTGGATTCAAATCGAATCCGTCGTCGTCTGCGGCGGTTACGTGCTGGTCGCTTCGTTCATCCTGCTCGGCATCATGAAAGTGGTCATGGGCCTTCGCGTAACGGAAGAGCAAGAAATCGTCGGTCTCGACCTTTCCGAGCACGGAACGTTCGGCTATCCGGAACAAATGAAAAAAGCGCAACAAAACATGTAATCATTTGTTTAAAGGGTTGTATCTGCGCGGCTGCCCGAGAGCGGCCGCGCAGACGCTATCTTGGATATCCTTACATTGAGGTGAGCACAGCATGAGCGACCCGGTCCATGCGAAGCTGCTCGCACGCATCGGCACCAGCGGCGATGTTGCGGCACTGCGCGGCTTGCGGGATCAAATCCATGAGCACATGGAAGCGCTGCTCTCCGCTCGGCCGATCGAACAATTTTATACGGATCTGAACGAGGTACACGACGCGCTGATTCGCCGTGCCGTCACCCTCTCGGAAGAGCAAATGGCACGGATGGGGTTCGGTACCCCGCCCGTGCCTTATGCGTATCTATTGTTCGGCAGCGGAGGCAGAGAGGAACAAACGTTAACGAGCGACCAGGACAGCGGATTGATATATGCCGATCCCGCGGATTCGTCCCAGCTTGAATCGGTCAGCCGCTATTTCGAAGCCTTCGCCGGGACGGTCGTGGAGATGCTTCAACAGCTCGGTTATCCGCCTTGCGAAGGAGAAGTCGTCAGCGCCAACCCGGCATGGTGTCAATCCTTGTCGCATTGGAAGGCGAAGCTGGATCTATGGTTCGAGGATCCCGACTGGGAGCGGGTCCGGTACTTGCTGATCGTGGCGGATTGTCGAATCGTGGAGGGGCTCCCGTCGATATGGATGGCGCTGAAGGAACATTTTTTCGCGCATATGCTCCAAAACGAACGAATCGTGAACAACATGCTGAACAATACCATGCGCCACAAGGTATTGGTAGGCGTATTCGGACAGTTGTTCAAGGAAAATTACGGCGAGGACGCGGGCAGCCTTGATTTGAAATACGGCGCGTACATTCCGATGGTCAACGCGGTCCGGCTGCTCGCCATTCAGGCGGGCGTTCGGGCTACCTCGACCTTGACCCGGATCGAACAACTGACGCAGAAAGGCGTTTTCTCCGATCAAGAGGGTCAAGATTACGACGGCGTATTCAAATTATTCCTGCGATTGCGCCTGCTGACCACGTCCAAGAAGGAACGCGGCATCTATACCAATAACGGCAAACTGTCCAATACCCGATTGACCAAGGAACTAATCGAAGAACTCAAAACCGGTCTTCGCACCGTCAAGAGGCTGCAGAAGCAGGTTCGGCGGCGAGCGACTGGCAGGTTCTAAGTCATCCGGAGGGAAGTCTTATGAAAGAGCAGAGAGGCATGGGGCGGATGTGGCATCTGTACAAAATGGGCGGCATTACGCCGGCGCTCGCTTCCATGATGGGTGCCCAGAATGCGCAGCAGATGGCTTTTATACGTTCCATGTCCAAGGAGCAGCGGAAGGATTCCATTATGGACCAACCGCTCGACGAGATGGAAGTCGTCGTATTCGATCTGGAGACGACCGGATTCTACCCGACGAACGGGGACGAGATCATTTCTTTCGGGGCGGTAGTGCTCAAAGGCGAACGGCTGGTGGAGGAACGGTCGTTCTACAGCTTGGTGAATCCGAAGCGCAAGGTGCCGAAGCATATTACGGAATTGACCGGCATTACCAATGAGATGACGCAGGATGCGCCCGATTTGATGCAGGTGCTTCACGATTTCATGGAATTCGTCGGCAAACGGTTATTGATCGCGCATGCCAGCGGCCATGACAAGCATTTCCTGAACACCGCGCTCTGGCGGACGTCCAAAGTGAACTTGACCCATCGGGTGCTCGATACGATCATGGTGGCCAAGTGGCTGGAGCCCGGACGGTCCAGCTATAACCTGGACGATCTGCTGGAACAGCACGGCATCGCGATCACGGAGCGGCATCATGCGCTCGAGGATTCCAGAATGACGGCAAAGCTGTGGCTGCTTTATTTGAAGCGGATGCTGGACCGCAACGTGGTTACGCTGGGGGACTTATACGCGTACTTGAGCAAGCATTAGCGGATGGAAGATATGCTCCTGCATCCAATAGGGCTGTATGAGCAGCTCGCCGCGCCGAACGTCTGGCGAGAGGATCCAGTACGAGGTTCCGCCGCCGGCTGCAGGGATCCCGTCATGATCGGCCGCGCTCGGTACGGGCGGGGAGGAAGGATGGGAATGAAAGAAACCGACAAGCGATTGTCGGTTTTTTCGTATGCGGTAAAGGACTTGAACCCAGTCTTGCGGATCGAAAGAAAAGCGGTGCTGGGGCTGGCTGGCTGCATTCAAGACGCGGTGCACATCCGTGACATGCAGGATGCGGCCCGGATATCGCGATTCCTTGGTAGCGTCGGCCGCGTAATGTCCGGTCAAGACGCCGCATGCTTCGAAGGGCATGGCGTCCATGCAGAGCGAGAATAGCGCCCGAAATGCGGCGGGATCAAGCAAGGCTAGACGAGGCATCGTGTTTTGGTGCATGGCAGTTCCTCCTGCTCGGACAGTTTGAGACTTGGACTGCCCACATTATATCGCAGAATCGGAAATCCCGCCTACCGCTAAGTTCGAGGTTTCGCATAATGTCAAACGAGGCCGTCATCCTGGCGTGTCCCCGGCTTTGGCCGGAGGATGCACGAGAAAGACGATGATGAGCATGGAGCCAAGCGATAGTCCGGCGACGATGCCGTACAGCAGCGTATCCGAAATGCCGGCGATCCAGCCGAATAACGGGGGACCCAAAGCGACGCCGAAGAATCGCAGGCTGCTGTACAGCGACGTGACCATTCCGCGGTGCTGGCGATCGACCGACCCGGTAATGAGCGTATTCAAGCAGGGCAGCACCAAACCGGTCCCGAGGCTGCTCAACGCCGCGAAGCCGATCAGGAGATAGATGTTACGGTGCAAAAAAGCGGCGGCGGCGAGCGCGGCGCACATGAGAGCGAGGCCGACGATCATTAGGATGCGCATCAAGCGGCCGTTATTCTTGATTTTGCGGCCGGTGAGGTAAGCGGTGATGACCAGAAACAACAGCGGGATCGCCAAGATGCCGCCTTTTGCGACGCCGTCGATCTTATACGGCGCTTTCTCCAGTAAGTCCGATAGGCGGAAGAGGACGCCGAACAAAATAAACAAGCCGAGCGAGCCCGACACGAACGCGCCGATCAGCCATCGGCCTTTCTCCTTGAAGAGCTTGCCGATATCCGCAACGTATTGCTTGACCGGCAGCGGCTGCTCCTTGCCTTCTTTGGCCGGTTCTTTGATCAGGAACAACATGGCCGCGAACGAGCCGGCGCAGAAGACCGGAAACGCGAACAGCGGCGCGTACCAAACCATTAAGGCCAGCAGCGAGCCGATAATAGGGCTGACGACTTTTCCTGCTCCATTGGACGCTTCGATGAGTCCGAGCGCTTCGCTTTCCTCGCCGTCCTTATACTTGTCGCCGACGAGAGCCATGGCGATCGGAGAGGTGCCCGCCGCGCCGATTCCTTGAAGGGCTCTAGCGGCGATCAAGAAGCCGTATGAATGCATGACCGCCGCCACGCCCGCCCCGATGCCGGCTATGCCGTAGAGGGCAAGCGAAGGCAGGATGACGGCTTTGCGGGAGTAACGATCGGATAGATAACCGGAGAAGGGAATAATGAGACCGGCGGCAACGGAGAATAAAGTGATAACGAGGCTGGCTTGAAATGTCGAAATGTGAAGCTCGCGCTCCATCTCCGGCAATATCGGGACAAGCATGGAGTTGCCTAATACGAGTACGAGGGGGACGGTCGCGAGCGCGACGTATTCCAGCCACTTTCCGCCGCCTTTGCCTTGCTGCTTCGCTTTCGAGGCGCTTCCGCCGCCGGATTCCGCCGTTCGTAATTTCCCCGGGCTGCCTGCCGTTCCGCGGGATTTGGCCGATTGCTTCATGGTTCAAAGACCTCCAAGTCGATGTGATGACCTCGCCGGTCTCGCCGGTTAATGTACCCCCGAACTTGAGCTTCCATTCTTGAACATGGTAACATGTAGGAAGTGTTCCTCGCGTTAATCGACAACTATTCCGAAAGAAGGCGCATTATGAAACGATCGATCGTATTGCTCGTCATCGTGCTTATTCTGGCAGGTGCCGCAGTTTATCAAAATAAAGGCAAGCATGACGATGCGCTGGCCGCGTCGTCGGATATGCTCCCTAAGCCGGGTTATACCGCGCCGACGCTTAATCTTCCCGATCTGAAGGATCAGTCCGTCGCGATCGGCGGAAAGCGGGATAAGCTGCTGCTCGTGAATTTTTGGGCTTCCTGGTGCTATCCGTGCGAGATGGAAGCGCCGGACCTGCTGTCGCTGGCCAAGGATTACGACGGCAAGCTCGAGATTCTGGGCATTAACGCGACCAGCGTGGACAAGGAGCGGCAGGCCCGGGAATTCGTGGATCAGCAGAAGCTGTCGTTTCCGATTCTGATGGATCGGGACGGCGACGCGCAGAAGCTCTACAAAGTGAATTCGTTTCCGATCAGCCTGCTCGTGGACAGCAACGGAATCGTCAGGGAGCGAATCGAAGGCGTGATCTCGAAAGCCCAATGGAAGGCATTCATCGATAAGTGGCTCGACGCCGAGACCGAGGCGAAAGCAAGCGCAAGTACGTAAGGAACGCATGGAGGTAACAAAAAGCCGGAAGCTTATGAGCTTCCGGCTTTTTGCGCGCGAGTGCGCGATTTAATGATTGAGCAGTCCGAACTGCTCGCGGGGTTCGTCATGCGAATCGATTTTGGCTTTCGTCAACAGCGCGTAGCGGATGCTGTCGACCAGCGCTTCCCAGCTCGCCTCGATGACGTTGCTGGATACGCCAACCGTATTCCAGGTGCTTTTGAAATCGGTCGATTCCATGAGCACGCGGACTTTGGCCGCCGTCGCGTCCTTCTCGTCGATGACCCGAACTTTATAATCGGACAAATGGAAATCGTTGATGCTCGGATAGAATTGCTCGAGCGCCTTGCGCAGCGCGTTGTTGAGCGCGTTGACAGGGCCGTTTCCTTCCGCCGCCATGTAGATGGGTTGTCCGTCGACATTGACTTTGACGATCGCTTCGGCGTTCATGCCGCTGCCGTTCGTCTTCTCGACGAGCATCTTGAGCGATTCCAGCTTGAAGATTTCCTTCATCTCGCCGAAGGCCTCGCGAAGCAGCAGCTCGAGCGATGCGTCGGCGCCTTCGAATTGATAGCCTTGATGCTCCAGATCCTTGATTTTCTCCATGATCCGTTTCGTCTTCTCGTTGTTGGCGTTAATATCCAGTCCAAGCTCCTGCGCCTTGGAGATGATATTGCTCTGGCCGGCAAGCTCGGAGACGAGGATGCGCTGTTTGTTGCCGACGAGCTCCGGCTGGATATGCTCGTACGTCTTGGAATCCTTCATGATCGCGGAGACGTGGATCCCGCCTTTGTGGGCGAATGCGGCATTGCCGACGTAAGGCTGGGCAACCGGCATGTGCACGTTCGCGATTTCGCTGATATAGCGGGCCGTGTTGGTCAGCGATTGGAGCTGGTCGTCGCTGATGCAGCGATAATCCATCTTTAATTGAAGCGTCGGGATGATCGAGCACAGATTCGCGTTGCCGCAGCGCTCGCCGTAGCCGTTGATCGTGCCCTGCACTTGGCGGGCACCGGCTTGTACCGCGGCCAACGTGTTGGCGACGGCAAGCTCGCAATCGTTATGCGTGTGGATGCCGATCGGCGTGCTAAGCTCGCTGGTGATACGCGTTACGATGGCATGGACCTCGGAAGGGAGCGTACCGCCGTTGGTGTCGCACAGCACGATCCAGTCGGCGCCGGCGTCTTGCGCCTTGCGCAGGACGGCAAGGGCGTAGTCGGGATTATGCTTGTACCCGTCGAAGAAATGTTCCGCGTCGAAAATCGCTTCGACGCCCTGGCGCTTCAGGAAAGCGAAGGAATCGTAGATCATCGACAGATTCTCTTCCAAGGACGTCTGCAGCGCGGTATGTACGTGGAAATCCCACGACTTGCCGACGAGCGTCGCGGCCGGAACGCCGGATTCCACGATCCGCAGCAGGCTGCTGTCCTGCTCGGCGAGGCTGTTCTTGCGCCTCGTGCTGCCGAACGCGGTCAGCTTGGCGTTCAGCTTCAAGCCTTTCACGCGCTGGAAGAATTCGATATCCTTGCTGTTGCTGCCGGGATTTCCGCCTTCAATATAATGAACGCCTAACAAATCGAGCCTCTGGGCGATTTTGACTTTATCCTCCGCGGAAAGACTGATGCCTTCTCCTTGCGTGCCGTCTCGAAGTGTCGTGTCGAATATGGAGATCGTATTTCCCATGAATGCAAAAGCCCCCTTCCTTGTAACCGTTTTTCAATCGCAGTCATAATTTTTTATTATAGCATTAGAAGGGCGGTGCGTAAACGTGGGCCGATTAGGCGCATAGCTTGAAGTTGACGTTCGGGGCGGCCGATTGGTATGCTGAAAATACGATCATATGATCGGCTAATGCCAAGGAAGGGTGATCGCGAGCGATGACGAAAGACGGGGTAGCGGCGTCTCCCAAAAGCCGTGTCATTCTTCATTTGGATATGAACGCCTTCTATTGCTCCGTCCATGAAGCGGAGGAGCCTGAACGATATAAAGGAAAGCCGTCGGCCGTGGCAGGTAGCGTGGAGCAGCGACGGGGCATTATCGTCACGTCCTCTTACGCGGCGCGCGCGCATGGCGTCAAGACGGGCATGACGGTGCGGGAAGGACTGCAGCGCTGTCCGGATATGCTGATGATCAGGCCCGATTTCGATCTGTACCGCACTTATTCGCGGGGCTTCATGTCGATCGCGAGACAGTACACGCCGCTGGTCGAAGCCGTCTCGATCGATGAATGCTACTTGGACATTACCGGGTCTTCCGCGTTCGGGGAACCGCTGCAGATCGCGCGCGACATCCAGGAGCGGATACGGAAGGAGTGGGATCTGCCCTGCTCCATCGGCGTCGCCCCGAACAAGCTGCTTGCCAAGATGGCCTCCGACATGCAGAAGCCGAACGGCTTCACGGTACTGCGCATCCGCGACGTACCCGAGCTGCTGTGGCATAAGCCCTGCGATACGCTGTTCGGCATCGGCCGCAAAACGGCGGAGAAGCTCGTCAAGCTCAACATCCGGACGATCGGTCAGCTCGCCGCCGCCGAGGAGACGATGCTCGTGAAGCATTTCGGCGTCGTCGGTTCCTGGATGAAGGCGGCCTCGCACGGCTACGACTACGCCCCCGTCAATGCCGAGCGGGGACTCAACAAATCCATCGGGCACACGACGACGCTGCCGAAGGACGTGACCGAACGGGAAGAAGCGCACCGAATCTTGCTGAACCTCGCGGATCAGACCGGAAGAAGAATGCGGCATCAGAAGATGATCGCCTCGACTATCCAGATCGTCATCCGGAGGCCGGACATGACGACGATCAGCCGTTCGGTCACCCTCCCCGTTCCAACGGATTCCGCGTCCGATATTCACCGGGAAGCGTGCAAGCTGTTCGATAAGCATTGGAAGCGGGGCGAGCCGGCGCGCCTGCTCGGCATCACGCTGCAGAACCTGTCCCTGCTGGCCGATACCGCGGTTCAACTGGATCTATTCAACTATAGCGATCAGCCGAAGAAAGAGGCGCTTACGCGAACGATGGATAGGTTGAGAGACAAATTCGGCGAGGACGCGGTGCTCACGGCAGGCATGCTCGGTGACGATCCGTCGGCCTTGATCCGCAACAAACGAATTAGAGGGACATCCTTGCAAAGGGACGAGCATATGTTATATAGTGATGATTGAGGGTTGTATGCTTAACAAAATACTAACGTAAGTGCTGCGCTTACAATTAATAGGAGGGAAACCACGATGTCGAAGTTTACATGGGTTGAGAAAGATACGTGTATTGCCTGCGGAGCTTGCGGAGCAACGGCACCTGACATCTACGACTACGACGATGAAGGTTTGGCGGAGGTTATTTTCGGCAGCGACGGTAACCATGGCAACACCGAGATCCCTGAAGATTTGTACGATGATCTGCAAGATGCGGCAGACGGCTGCCCGACGGACTCCATCAAAATCGCGGACGCGCCTTTCAATAACTAATACGAATAAAGCGCACTCGAATCCCATTTCCCGCTTGCCCGGGGGATGGGATTTTTCGTGTTGTCATGGAGACGAATACCGTCACGCGACCGTCACCAGCAAAGAATTGCTAAAAAAATCGCGTTCGGATGTTATCCGGACGGTTCATCTGCCGATATAGTAGCTACCGGATTCCGAAAGCAGGAGGTCGCAGATGGAAACGCAGGACGATATGAACTATTTGAAGCGCTATGTCCAAAATCATCCCGATAACCGCATGGCCTGGTATCTGCTGGGCAAGCAATATATGTTGGAAGGCAAGGAAGCGAAGGCGAATTATTGCTTCCTCCAATCCGGCAGCATCTACGATGCATACGAGCGCAAGCAGCATCCGCTGGCGAACGAACCGAAGCAAATGATCGCCGCCTGGAATCGCAAGCGGGGACTGCGGATGACGGTGCTCCGGACGTCGGCGGCGCTGCTCGGATTGCTAGCGCTCATGCTGTTCATCTCGCCGGGCAATTCCGACGAAGCGGCCGATCCGGCGGCGGAGCAGCCGCCGCTCGCCGCGGATTCCGCCGACGCTCCGGCGCCGGGGAGCGGCTTGAGGGTAGTCGTCGTAAAGCCGGCCGGCGGCGATGGAGCGATGCTCGGCAGAGCGCTCGGCGCGCTGCTTCAAGGCAATGCCGGCGAAGCGGATAAAGGGCTGGCCGCCGCCCTGGAACAGAGCGGGAAATGGCGTAAATGGACGGGCAATACGCGTCTGCTGGCGCAAACGGCCAAGAAAGGCAAAGGCAGATCCGACGTCGGCTTGCTGGACGCCAAAGCTTGCGACTGCCAGCCGGACGCCTCTTCGGAGGCGCGGACAACGTACGCGGCATGGAGCGAGGAGCAGGAACAGCGTTGGACGCTGACGAGCGCGATCGCGCATTACCGCGAACGCCATGAGGCTTGGCCGGAAGAGCTGTCCGACTTGGTGCGGCCTTACCCCGGTAACACGCTCTCGGGCAGCAGCAAAACGATGGAAAAGCTGTTCGCGCCGTTGCTTCGGTCGATGAAGGCGGAGGCGTCCGGCCCGACCGGCTTCGGGGACCCGAGCGAAAGCGAGCCGCACGGCGCTGCCGATCAATCGAATAACGGACAAGCGGGGGGCGGCCCGGCCGCTTCGTCCGAAGAGACGACGCTCCCGAAGGAGCCGCTCTCGATCCTCATCGACAAGGACAACCATCAGCTGGCCGTCGTAAGCGGAGACGTGATCGTCCGGAGCTATGCGGTCGGACTCGGAGGGGACAAGACGCCGTCCGGAAGCTTCGTCATCAGCGAGAAGGTGCGCAATCCGAACGGAAGCGACGACAGCGAATTCGGCAGCCGCGGCATGACGTTGTCGGACTCGCTGTACGCGATCCACGGCACGAACGATCCATCCAGCGTCGGCAAGGACGAGTCGCATGGCTGCGTCCGGATGAACCGGAAGGATCTCGAGGAACTGTACGATCTGGTGCCGCTCGGAACGAAGGTCACGATAAAAAGCGGCGTCCTTCCCGATACTCCCGCGCCGATCGCAAAGCGTTTCCGCTTGCGGCCTGCCGAGAACGAGACGAACCCCGCTGTGGTTTACAAATGGCTTGACTAATCGAAAAACCTACTTGTCAATAATAAGAAGTACGGTCATGACGATAACGATCAAGACGAAAATCGATCCGATCCAAACGAGCGCTTTCTTATTGATTTGTTCTTTCTCATTGGATTTCTTAATCGGCGGCTTCTTTTTCGCTTGGCTCACGCGGATCAACCTTTCTCTCGCTTGAAATGGGAATATGTTTGTATTGTAATCGTTTTCGTCCGTGGAGACAACTGTTTGTCTCGCTGCGCCGGGCCGCGCGGGCGGGGCGAAAGAGGCGTCAACTCTTTCTTTTTCGTGTCCGACGCGTTAAACTGTTCGGTAGAGCTAACACGAAGAACGGAGTGAGTTTTATTGTTGTACACGAAAATTGCCAAGCCGTATTTTTTCCGCATGGACGCGGAGAAAGCGCATCACATGGTAATCGACGGGCTACATACGGCTAGCCTGGTGCCGGGCCTTCCCGCGATGATGCGCGCGATGTACGGCGTGCCGGAATCGAAGGCGCTCGAGTCGGAGCTGTTCGGCCTGCGCTTTCCGCATCCGGTCGGCCTGGCGGCGGGATTGGACAAGAACGCGAAGTCGATCGGCATGTTCGCGAATATCGGCTTCGGCTTCGCGGAGGTCGGCACGGTCACGCCGAAGGGACAAGCCGGCAACGACCTGCCGCGGCTGTTTCGGTTGCCGAGCGACGAGGCGCTCGTGAACCGAATGGGCTTCAACAACGACGGCGCGGACGCCATGGCGGAACGGCTCGCCCGCGATACCCGGCGCCGGATTCCGGTCGCCGTCAACATCGGCAAAAACAAAACGACGCCGAACGAGCTCGCGCACGAGGATTACCGCGCCTGCTTGCAGAAACTCTATACATACGGCGATTTCTTCGTCGTCAACATCAGCTCGCCGAATACGCCGGATCTGCGAGCCCTTCAGCACGGCGACGAGCTGAAGCTGCTGTTGTCGACGGTCATGGAAGAGATGCGCGTCCAGGCTGCCGCGACCGGCGGAGGCCGCAAGCCCGTGCTTGTCAAAATCGCGCCGGACATGACAAGCGAACAACTCGCTTACACCGTCGAGACGATCGTGGCGAGCGGCGTGAACGGCATCATCGCGACCAATACGACGATCAGCCGCGATGGACTGCAGCATCCGAACGCGAAGGAAACCGGCGGCTTAAGCGGTAAACCGCTGCGGGAGCGTTCGACGGAAATCGTGCGCGAGGTCTATCGGATGACCGGCGGAACGCTGCCCATTATTGGATCGGGCGGCATCTTTACGGCATCGGATGCATACGATAAAATTCGCGCGGGTGCAAGTCTTGTAGAAATTTATACCGCGCTGATCTATAGAGGGCCGGAGGTTCTCCGCGAGCTGACGGAGGGACTGAAGGCTTTATTGCGCAAGGACGGATATACATCGATCGTGGAGGCCATTGGAGCAGATCATCGGTCTTAGACAGGAGGCGGCCGGATGGACGGAAGAGACTGGGGACTATTTTTACAGCCATATGAGCAGGCAGTGGAAGAATTGAAGGTCAAGCTGAAGACGCTTCGAACGGAGCTGAAGAATCGGGAAGCCTACGCGCCGATCGAGTTCGTGACGGGGCGGGTCAAGAAGATTTCGAGCATATTGGAGAAAGCGAAACGGCTGTCGGTGCCGATGGAGAAAATCGATACCGGCATCGAGGACATAGCGGGGATCCGCATCATGTGCCAGTTCGTGGACGATATCCACCGGGTTGCGGCGCTGATGCGTTCGCGCAAAGACCTGAAGCTGGTCTACGAGAAGGACTACATTACGAACTTCAAGGACAGCGGCTACCGAAGCTACCATATGATCATCGAATATCCGGTTCAAACGGCGATCGGGCTCAAGCACGTGCTGGCGGAAATCCAAATTCGGACGCTGGCGATGAATTTCTGGGCGACGATCGAGCATTCGTTGAACTATAAATATAAGGAAAGCCTGCCGGAAGACGTGCGGGACCGGCTGAAGAAAGCGGCCGAGGCGGCTTCGCTGCTGGATACGGAGATGTCGAGCATCCGCAACGAGATTTTGGACGCCCAGCGGGACTTCGAAGAGAAATCGAACATGTTCTCGAGCGTGCTGAGCGACATTCAGGAATTGTATTTCTTCAATCGCGTCCGCGAAGCGGTGCAGTTCCAATTGCGGTTCAACGAACTGTGGGAGAAAGAGGACGCGTTCGCGATCCGCGTGCTGTCCGACGAGATCAAGGCGGCGATCCTCCGCGCGAAGAAGGGCGGAACGTCGTAAGTGGCAGCGGCGCATTCGTACGACGCGAAGTTCGTCCATTTTATCGTGCTGTTCAACGTCGACGAGGATTACTTCGAATGCCATGAGGCGATGGAGGAGCTGTGGCTCGAAGAAGGCCGCAGCGCGTTCTATCAAGGATTGCTGCAAGCGGCGGTCGGTCTTCATCATTGGCGCAACGATAATTACTCCGGCGCGGTAAAACTGTTCGTCCAAGCGGAGAACAAACTGTCGGCTTACCCCGAAGAAACGATGGGACTGGACTTAGGGCAGCTCCGCGCCGACATGGCGAGGAGCCTGGCTGTGCTTCGCGCGTTTACGGAACGTTTGCCGTCGCCCGATGAAGCCGCGAAGCCGCCTGCATTTCGGGCATTCCGTCTGATCGTGAAGGACGGCGAGCTGCAATCGCTCGCGGACGAGCTTGCGTTGATTCCGCTGACGCAACGCCTGCAGCACGGCGATTAATCGCGAGCATGAGGGACTGCTCGCGGAGGCAAAAGCCGCTGATCGGATTCAGGTTTCCCGCTGAGGAGCCGGAATTCGTTCGGCGGCTTTTGTCGTCGGGCGCGCGTGGGGACATTTCGAGCCGAGAGGGTAGGATTTAGTTGGTTAAGGCCGTGCTTTATTATACAATGGGAACAGGACTTCGCCTGCGCGAAGGATCGAGGCATTATGGGAGCTGAATGTTGATCATGGCGAAACGGATGCGGCTGGATAAGCTGCTTGCGAATATGGGATTTGGCACGAGAAGCGAGATGAGGCGCGCGGTAAAGCAAGGACGGGTGACGGTCGACGGCAAGACGGCCAAGGATTTCGGCATGACGCTGGATCCGGAAGCGGCCGCCGTGCGCTTCGATGACGAGGAAGTCGTATACCGCGAGACGATCTACGTCATGTTGAACAAGCCGCAAGGGGTCGTGTCGGCGACGGAAGACGCGCGGGACCGCACGGTCATTGATTTATTGGACCCCGAGGACCGGGTGCTGCAGCCTTTCCCCGTCGGCCGGCTGGACAAGGACACGGAAGGACTGCTGCTGCTGACGAACGACGGCAAGCTGGCGCATGATTTGCTATCGCCGCGCAAGCATGTCCCGAAGACGTACGTGGCGTTAGTCCACGGCGACGTGGACGGCGGCGACCAACAGGCGTTCAAGCAAGGCGTAAAGCTGGATGACGGCTACGAAACGCTGCCCGCGGAGCTTATCGTCGGCGAGAAGGAGCAGCGGGAGGACGGCATATTCAGCCGGGTCACGCTGACGATTCACGAAGGGAAATTTCATCAGGTCAAACGGATGTTCGAAGCGGTCGGCAAAAAGGTGCTGTACTTGAAGCGCGTATCCATGGGGCCGCTCGCGCTCGATCCGAAGCTTAAGCTCGGCGACTACCGGCTGCTTACGGAATCGGAACTGGATGCGCTGCTCACGGTTCACGCCGCCGCGAAGCATGCAAACGATTGAATAACGAGGAGAGACGGCTGGCAAATGGGAAACATCAACTACGATTTGATCGCGCTGGATATTGACGGAACGCTGTTAACGGACGGGCATGTCTTGACCCCGGTCGTAAGAGAGGCTGTACGCGAGGCGCATCGGCGCGGGGCGGAGATCGTGCTCTGCACGGGGAGAGGGCCCGTCAACGCGATGCCCGTACTGGACGAGCTGGGGCTCGCGGGCACGATGATTACGCATAATGGCGCCGCCACGGTCGATTCGGCACGCCGCGAGGTGCTGCACCAATACAGCATTGATCCTGCGGAGATCGTGCGATTCAGGGAATATTGCCTGCGGGCGGGGATGCATTTCGATATTAACACGCCGTTCGAGATGCTGATCGAGGGAATTACGCCGGAAGCGGAGGAGATGTACCGTCTCTACGGAGCCAGTCCGGTGCTCCGCGATCCGAGCGAGCCGCTTCCGGACGGGCTCGTGAAGTTCACGCTCTTCGGCGGCATTGCGGACCTGGACCGGGTCGAAGCGGAATGGAACACTTGGTCGCACGGCCTGCAGCACATCCGCAGCGGCGATTATTTCATCGACGTGCAGCATAAGGATGCCAGCAAGGGCAAAGCGCTTCGGCAGCTGGCGCAATTAAGAGGCATCGATCGGAGCCGCGTCATGGCGATCGGGAATTACTTCAACGACGTGGGTATGCTGACATTCGCCGGGCTCGGCGTGGCGGTGGCGAATTCGCCGGAAGCCGTGAAGGCGGCGGCCGACGTGCTCACGCGTTCCAACGAAGAAGACGGCGTGGCGCACGCCCTGCAAGAGTTTGCTTGGTCTTAGAAGTCGCGGGCGGGCTTGTCCACCGGAAGGAAAGGCATTGTTCTTCCGTCCGGTTCAAATGAAAAACCGTCGAAGGCGCACCCTCGACGGTTTTGTCATTATCGGCTAGAGCAATCGATTAGATCAGAACTCCGCGGGATACGATGACCAGCAGAATGAACAGTACCAGAATTACGCCAGCAAAACTTCCTCCCAACACACCGGACATGCAAATGCCTCCCTTAAAGGTATTTCCGGCGCCGCTTGCAAGTTCGTCTTGTTGTGAATCTCGGCACTCGGTATAAGGTATTGTATGAAATTCGCGGAGAGCGGATTGGACATCAGCCCGCATGCGCAAGATTTGGGCAACTGTCGGCTGTGATATGTCCGAGGAATGGGTCGGCCGTACGGGAGACGATTTCCGGGGAACGATTGCCCAGCGGCGCGAGCGGAAGGTCGGCGCGCGCATCGCCGGACGAACCGGGCCCGGCGATTGTACCTGTTAACTCCTTGCATGCCGTTGTCCGGACTGCTGCCGATCGGGTTCGGCATATATTCGTTGTTATACGTTATACTTATTTAAGGATTAAGATCGGAGGAGCCCGCATGATTTCCGTTCATGAACTGCGCCGTCTGAGGATCGCCACGAAGCGCTTGATTCTCAAGGTCATCGATGAATCCTGCACCGAAGGCGTGCTTGCTTTCGTCAAGCGGAATCGGGAAGCGCTTGCCGAATGGGAGCCGGACCGCGACGATGACTATTATACGCCGGAGACGCAGCGGAATCTGATCCGGCAGGAAGCGATCAGCATGGAATACGGGCACAGCGTCCGTTTCTGGTTGACGTCGGCCGAAGACCCGGACGGGGATATCATCGGCACGGTATCGCTCAGCAATATCGTGCGCGGCGCGTTCCAATCCTGTCATCTCGGCTACCGGATGGATGCGGGGCAGCATAACAAGGGCTATATGACGGAAGCCCTCTCGCATGTCGTGGCTTTCGCATTCGAAGAACTCAACCTCCACCGAATCGAAGCCAACATCATGCCGCGCAACGCGCCGTCGTTGAAGGTCGTCGAACGGTTGGGCTTCCGCCACGAAGGTCTTGCCCCCGAGTATTTGCGTATTCGCGGCAAATGGGAGGACCATGTCCACATGGTGCTGCTGAATCCGTCCTGGTCGGAGCGGTAATCACGCGGCGATTATTAAGCTTTTCTAAGGCATTTATGTACATCCCGTTTTCGTGGTAAAATAGGAGACGCATCCTATGAAGGCGGCAAACGGCTTTACCGCAACCCATGCATGGGCTTAGAAAGCGAGCGCGTTAATCATGAAGCTTTCCTTCATTCGCACGTCGAAAGATTTCATTGCGATCGAGCGGGACATCGTAAACACGAATCCGGCCTTCAATCGCATTTCCAAAGATAAAGAGCGGCTGACGGACGAGGATCTCGAAGCGGAGCAGCTGGAGGCCGAGGCCGCCGGCGCGGAACGTTACGTGATGTTCGAAGGGGAACAGCCCGTAGGAATTCTCGAATATCTCATGATCAATCCTAAGGATGCCTGCACATGGCTCGGGCTGCTCGTCATTCGCGCGGAGTGCCATGGCAGAGGATTGGGCAGCAGGGCGATGGCTTGGTTCGATTCCCGGATGCGGGAGCGGGGCGTCAACTCGCACCGATTGGGCGTGTTGACGGGCAATTCCCCCGCGCATGCTTTCTGGCAAAGCCAAGGCGCCGTTCGGGCGAAGTCCGCCGTGCTTCCGGACGGCAAACCGATTCTGATCTATGAGCGCGCCGTTCGGGCGCAAGACTAAGGCTGCAATTCATAAAGACGGGAGATTACGAAGATGTACAGAACAGCGATGCTCGGTATGCTGCTAAGTCTGACTGTGCTGATGAGTGCCTGTTCGGCGAAAGACGAATCCAAAGCGCAGGATCCCGTCTCGGGCGAACAGATTGACTATAGAGATTCATCGGGAGCGACCGATGTGATGAATGCGTACGAGGAATCGATGGTCGAGGCGATCAACAAGAACCGGTTCTCGCTCGTGGAAGGGCTGCTTGACCCGGAAGGCCCGCTTTACAAGGAACAAGAAGGCCTCGTTCGCCGTTTGAGCGGGAAGAACATCAAGGAGAAGCTGATTCGGTATCAAATCATGAACATTCAAAAAATCAACGGCGAATACAAGTTTTCCATTGTCGAGAAGATCGGCATTTATTATCCGGAAGGCAAGTCGTCGGTCAACGAATACGAATGGGTGTATACCGTTACGCAGCATCCCGCTACGAAGGTGTTCAAGGTATACAGCATCGAACGCTGGGAGTAACCGGATTATCCCGGATGGCATGAATCGGACGAGGGCGGCAGGCGGGGCTGGGAGCAGCGCTGTCTGCCTTGTCGTTCAAAAAATACGCGCATGAGGTGCAGCGATGTCGAACAGAGTGGCGTTTGAGCCGTATGACGAACAATATTTGGAGCAAGTCCGCGGCACGTATAATTATTTCGTGGTTCATACGACGGTTTCTTTCGATTTGCATCCGTACTCGCCGGAGCAGATGAGACAGCTGATCGAACCGCTTTCGGAACTGTACCGTTCTTACGTCGTCCTGTACGAGGGACAATATGCTGGCTATATCATGCTGACGCAGCATAAGAAGCGCCCGGCGTTCAACGTATCCGGCGAAATGACGATCTACCTGGAGCCGGCATTCACGGGCAAGGGCATCGGCAGGGAAGCGATGACGTTTCTGGAAGAAGTGGCGAGGTCGATCGGGTTCCATTCGCTCATCGCGACCATCTGCACGGAAAACGAAGGCAGCATCGCATTGTTCCGGAAGCTTGGCTACGAGCAGGTCTCGCATTATATCGAGATCGCCAACAAATTCGATCGCTGGCTGGATTTGGCGTGTTACCAGAAAATGCTGAAGTAAGAAGCTCCATGATCTGGCATGAACCGAGCCTTCCCGGAATACCTATAGTTGGCGGGGGGACGAGCAAACTTCCCTTGCGAAGCAGAGTCGGATCGGCCGCGGATTTGCGAGACTCGGCGCGCCGCCGGCAGGGAGGGCTGAGATGGAAACCATGAAAAAAGCGATTGCACTTATTACGTTGGCCTATTCCTTGCTGCTGCTGTATTGGATGTTCATCGGCTTCGGCCGGACGAGCCCGCATCTGCCGGGCTACCGGTATAATGTCATGCCGTTGCATACGATCAAGCTTTATTTCGTGCACGCGGACAGCTTTCAATTGAAATATTGGCTCGTGAACATGGTCGGCAACGTCGCGGTATTCGCGCCGTTCGGGCTCTCCGTGCCTTACCTGCTACGCATGCGGCTGTTTTCGTTCACGGTCTTGTTTATTTGCGTCTTATTGCTGCTGGAAACGATGCAGCTCCTGCTGCAGCGCGGCAGCTTCGATATCGACGACGTGCTGCTGAACACCGTCGGCGCGTTGATCGGTTTCGCGTGCTTGCAATTTATCCGAAAGCGGGTGTCCGCATAACGATGTACAAGGCGGTCTTGTTCGATCTGGACAACACGCTGCTCGATTACGATGCCAGCGAGTTGGAAGCGATGCACCGGACGATTCGTCGTCACGGGCTGCACGAGCGCGAGGATTTTCGGTGGGATGCGTTCCGGACGGTCTACGCCCCCATTAACTGGACCTATTGGGTCGAACGGGGAGAGCGGCAGCTGCACATATCCCAGGTGCTCGATTACTCCTTCCGCGATACGCTGGCGCAACTGGGACATGACAGTACGCTGTCCGCGGAACTGGCGACGACGTATTGGGAGCTATTCTGCTCCTCGTGCCATTTCATGAACGGGACCGAAGATCTCCTGCTTCGGCTTCACGGCAGGGTTGAACTCGGCGCGATTTCCAATGGGATCGGAGAGGCGCAGCGGGGACGGCTGGCAACCGGCGGAATCCTGCATTATTTCCCGCACTTGTTCATCTCGGACGAAGTCGGCATCGGCAAACCGAACCGGTTGATCTTCGATCAAGCCGTCGATGCGCTCGGCATCCCCCGCTCGGAGATCTTGTTCGTCGGCGATTCCCTGAAGGACGATTACGAAGGCGCGCGTACGGCAGAGCTTGATTTTTGCTACTATAACCCGCGGCGTCATCCGTTCCAGGACGATATAGCGCCAGCGTATACGATTCACGACCTATACGAATTGCACGGCATCATCTCCGGAGAAGAGGGACAGCGATGAAATTCAGACCTTGCATCGACCTGCATAACGGCAAAGTCAAACAAATCGTCGGCGAAACGCTCGGCGGCACCGACAAGCAGGTGGTGGAGAATTTTGTGTCGGCCTATGATTCCGCGCATTACGCGGAGATGTTCAAGCGGGACAAGCTGACGGGCGGCCATGTCATCATGCTCGGCGGCGGCAACGAGGAAGCGGCCTTGGCGGCGCTGCGCACTTATCCGGGCGGCCTGCAGATCGGCGGCGGCATCCATGCGGAGAACGCGTCGCGGTACCTGGAAGCGGGCGCTTCGCATGTCATCGTCACCTCGTATATTTTTCGCGACGGGGAGCTGGATATGAAGAACCTGCAGCGGATCGTAGCCGAGGTCGGCAAGGACAGGCTCGTAATCGATTTGAGCTGCAAACAGCGGGACGAGCAATGGGTCGTCGTGACGAATCAGTGGAAAACGTTCAGCAATTTCACCGTCGATGCCGCCCATCTGCGCGAGCTGGAGGCGTATTGCGACGAGTTTCTTGTCCATGCCGTCGACGTCGAAGGCAAGCGGACGGGGATCTTGGGCAGCTTGGTGGAACAACTGGCCGGCCAGGTCTCCATTCCGACGACCTATGCCGGAGGCGCGCGTTCGTTCGCGGATTTGGATTTGTTTCGCTCGCTCACGGGCGGCAAGCTGGACATCACCGTCGGCAGCGCGCTGGATATTTTCGGCGGCGAATTATCCTACGAGGAAGTCGTTGCCTACTGCAATCGCTAGAAGGATTACGGGGAAGAAGCCAGGCTGCGTTCATGCGCGGGCTGGTATTTTGCCGTGCTTTTTTTGCGGAAAACCATTGCTTATCGGGACAATTGGAGGTATAATCTCCCAAATCAAGGAGGTGAGTGACTATGAAGTTCGTGCTGCTGTTCGGACCGCAGGCGGTCGGGAAAATGACGGTCGGCCATGAGCTCGAGAAGATGACCGGCTTGAAGCTGTTCCATAATCATATGACGATCGAGCTGCTTCATCCGTTCTTCGGCTTCAGCCCGGAGGCATGGCGCTTGACGGATCTTTTTCGCACGGAAATCATCAAAGCGGCGGCGGCGAGCGGAATGGAAGGACTGATTTTTACATACGTATGGGCTTTCAATATGCAAGAGGATTGGGATTACGTCGAGCGGATCTGCGAGATCGTGGAAGCGGGCGGCGGCGAGGTATATTTTGCCGAATTGGAGGCGGACCTGGAGACGAGGCTCGCACGCAACGGGACGCCTCACCGCCTGCTTCATAAGCCGACGAAGCGAAACGTCGAGCAATCGGAGAAGGAGCTGCTCGGCAGCTTGGACAAGCACAGGCTGAACTCCGTTCCCGGCGAAATCGACCGGACGCATTATATGCGCATCGACAACGGCCGGCTGATTCCGGAGGAGACCGCCCGTCGGATCAAAGCGAACTTCCGTCTATAAGTACATAGGGACGGTCTCCATCCATGCCGTATCGCGATGCCGAGTCTGCGGACATCGGAGTCGCCCGCGGCATCACCAGAACAGAAAGCAAAGGAGCACGAGAGCAAATGGGCATGAACGGACCTTCGGATCCCATGTTTACGATCGTTCCGATTATCGTGACGGTCGGCTTCATTATCGTATTCGGATTCATCATTTTCGCCATCGTCAAAGGTATCGCGCAGTGGAGCTCCAACAACAAGAAGCCGGTTCTGACGGTCGACGCCCGCATCGTCGCGAAGCGAACGGACGTCGGTTCGAGCAGGACGAACGGAGACCAACTCTCCTCCGGTTCGCGAACCGATTATTTCGTCACGTTCGAAGTCGAGAGCGGCGACCGCATGGAGCTTGAAGTGAGCGGCCAAGCTTACGGCATGCTGGTCGAAGGGGATGACGGCCGGCTGACCTTTCAAGGCACCCGCTATCAAGGGTTTCAACGTACCGGGGTATCCCGCATCGTAAAGGAGCGTACCGCGCGATGATCCTGGAAACCGCGATATTGCATGTCAAACCGGCGCTCGATCCCTCGTTCGTCGAAAGCTTCAAAGAGGCGTCCGCGATCATCGCTTCCATGCGGGGATACGTGCGGCACGAGCTGCGGCGCTGCGTCGAGCGGGAGCATCAATACTTGCTGCTCGTCTGGTGGGAGACGCTGGAGGACCACACCATCGGATTCCGGATGTCCGCGGAATACGAGGAATGGCGCAGGCTGCTTCATCATTACTACGAACCGTTCCCGGTGGTCGAGCATTATGAGGCGATCCGGCTCGGAGAATAGCGATATTCGACCAAAGAATGGATGGCATTTCCCGCTGGAAGCGATTACAATGAAAGAGTGAATGCTCGTCTTCATTTAATCTACGGTTAAGAGGAGAGGCTGACGAAATGGCAGGAAATCGTGCGGTAGTCTATGTTGAACCCGGTAAAGTCGACGTAAGCGATATTTCGTATCCGGAATTGATCTTGCGCGACGGTCCCGGCGTGAATCCGCTCAATGTTGGCAGAAAATGCGAACATGGCGTCATCCTGAAAGTCATTACGACGAATATCTGCGGAAGCGACCAGCACATGGTCCGCGGACGCACGACCGCCCCGAGCGGGTTGGTGCTCGGACATGAAATTACGGGCGAGGTCATCGAAGTCGGCCGCGACGTGGAATTCATCAAGAAGGGCGATCTCGTGTCCGTGCCGTTCAACATCGCTTGCGGACGCTGCCGCAACTGCAAGGAGCGCAATACCAACGTCTGTTCCAACGTCAATCCGGACCGTCCGGGCTCGGCCTACGGCTATGTGGACATGGGCGGCTGGGTAGGCGGGCAGTCCGAGTATGTCATGGTTCCTTACGCGGACTTCCAATTGCTCAAATTCCCGGATAAAGACCGGGCGATGGAGAAAATCCTCGATCTGACGATGCTGTCGGACATCTTCCCGACCGGGTATCACGGCGCGGTCAGCGCGGGCGTGCGGCCGGGATCGACGGTCTATGTCGCCGGAGCGGGCCCGGTAGGGCTGGCGGCGGCGCATTCCGCGCAGCTGCTCGGCGCGTCGGTCGTCATCGTCGGCGATTTGAACGCCGAGCGCCTGGCGCAGGCGAGAAGCTTCGGCTGCGAGACGGTCAACCTGCGGGAGCATGCGAACCTGGCGGAGCAAATCGATCAAATCCTCGGCGTGCCCGAAGTGGACTGCGCGGTCGACTGCGTCGGCTTCGAAGCGCACGGCCACGGCAAGGCGCATGGCGAAGCGCCGGCTACGGTGCTGAACTCCATCATGGAAGTGACGCGCGCCGGCGGTCGGCTCGGCATTCCGGGGCTCTACGTTACGGGGGACCCGGGCGCGGTCGACGAGGATGCGAAGATCGGCACGCTCAAGATCCGTTTCGGCCTCGGCTGGGCGAAGTCCCATACGTTCGTGACGGGCCAGACGCCGGTCATGCAGTACAATCGCGAGCTGATGAGCGCGATCCTGAGCGGCAGGGCGCAGATCGCCAAAGCGGTGAACGCCACGCTGATCTCGCTCGACGAGGCGCCGGCGGCTTACGGCGAGTTCGATCAAGGCGCGTCCAAGAAATTCGTCATCGACCCGCACGGATCCGTCAGACGCTAATCCAATACCGCATTGTCCGTCGAGGGCAATGCGGTATTTTACTGCTTGCGCGAATTCCTGCCGGGTTTGCCAATAAATGAATACCAAAGCTTCGGGCGTCATGGTACACTGTATTCGGGTCAACCTAAGCATTGACATTCTATGCGGGAGGTCATTCGCGATGAATAATTGCTCCTTGATTACCAAGCCGGCGATCAATATGGTTGGAATCAGCTACTGCGGTCCCTATTCCACGTTTCCGGATGAAGCCATTCATCTGCAGAGTGAGTTTCTCTCCAGGAAGCACGAGATCGAGGGCGAAGTGAAAACGACCGTGCTGTACAGCCCGTATTTCGGCAACGAAGTGTTCGCCACCTACTGGGCATGCTTCGAGGTCCCGCATCTGGAGCAGGTGCCGAAGGGCATGGTCCAGTTCACCGTCCCGCAGCGAACCTACGCCATGGCGGTCTGCACGAACGAACGCATCGGCGAAGGCTATGAGCAGTTGACGGCCTGGATGAACGATCAGAAGCTCTCGAAGCGCGAAAACGCCGTTTCGCTCGAAATTTTTTACATTGACGAACATTTGGATGCGGAACAGGTCGAGCTGCTCATTCCGATCGACTGAGGTAGTCCACAGGAATGAAGCGCGTAAACATAACTGCCCTGCCAGCGGCTGATTTCAGCCGCCGGCGGGCAGTTTTTTTTCGTCGTCTTAGCAGGTACGCGGTTCCGTGCAAACCACTGCCGTGATGCGGCTAATCCACCAAAATGCGTTTGCCGAATTCCAAATGCGAAACCATCGACGCAACGGCTTGATCCGCCTTTCCCGCGGTCATGGCGTCATAAATGTTGACATGATCCTGATAGGACACGCCGATGCGCTTATTATCCTTGCGGAGCACTTTCAGCGCGATCAAGAACAGCTTGTCCTGTAAATTTTCCATCGTCTGCACGATTTCCGCGTTATCGTAAACGGTCGCGAGCAGACGGTGAAACTCGGAATCCGCTTCCGTGAACGCGACATAATCGGCTAGCTCCACGCTTCGGCGCTGCAGCTCAAGGTTCCGCTTCAAGTCGCCAAGCTCTCGGGCATCCCATGCCCTGCCGGATAATTTGCGCACGACATGCGCTTCGATGGCGATGCGAAAATCGAAGAAATCGACGGCCTTCTGCAGGGAGAGCTCCGCCACGATCAGTCCTTTGTTCGGTTTATAGCTGACCAAGCCTTCGACCTCGAGTCGTTCGAGCGCCGCGCGGATCGGCGTACGGCTCATGTCCAGCTTATCCGTAAGCATCTTCTCCGTCAGCGCCTCCCCGGGCTTCGCCTCCCCCCTGATGATCAACCTGCGAATTTCGTCGTACGCGCGTTCCTTCAGTGAAATAGCCGTTACCATTCGTGCACTCCGATCTATGCGCATTTTTGTGTCGTAATTGATGATAGCGCATTCAAGACGGCTTTACAACGAGCGGGAATCGCAGGGGTTGAAAGTAAGTCTTTCAACTCAATTGACAGCGTATAGGTACGGA
Organism: Paenibacillus sp. J22P277; assembly: GCF_059383675.1. Taxonomy (NCBI): domain Bacteria; kingdom Bacillati; phylum Bacillota; class Bacilli; order Caryophanales; family Paenibacillaceae; genus Paenibacillus; species Paenibacillus sp. J22P277. The sequence continues at coordinate 917,335 of NZ_JBXENS010000003.1, read as the reverse complement.
AATGAATTGTATTTGGATACCTATTGTATACAAAATATTTAAGATAAAATCAAGTATAAATATGACTATTTCGATGATATCGTTGTCGAAAAATATTTTAAAAAATTCGATAGTATTTTAATTGTATACTTATTGTATATTGAAAAACAATGGTGTATGCTTATCCCATTCACAAGTTCGAGGGGGCGAGCGGGGGGCTAATCAACGAATCGGTTCTATTTTGACAGCGCTGTCAAACGGATTGAACGAATGGCTGTACGCAGCGGTAATCCAACAAATTTCATGTGGGAAAAGGGGTAATCACAATGCGCAAGAAGCATGCAGCGGCAACGCTTCTGGCCGCGACGCTCATTCTTGGGACGGCGGCCTGCGGGAACGACAACGGCAATACGGCGAATACGAACGTTTCCAACGATCCGTCCGCAACCGAAGGCCCGATCGATATTCAATTCGGGAGCGGCGCGGATCCGAACGCGGAGTTCATGGCGAACTTGACGAAGAAGACGGGGGAAACCTGGGAAGATAACCGGTGGACCAGATTATATAAAGAAAAACTGGACGTCGTGACGCATTACAAATTGATGTCCCAATTCGCCGATTACAATACGAAATTAAAGCTCGCGATCACGTCGGGCGATCTGCCGGACGTGTTTCCGGTCAACGACAAAACGGATTTGAAGCAGCTAGCCGAAGGCGGAGCGATCTATGAAATGGGCCCGATTTACGATAAGTACGCGTCTCCGCTCCTCAAAAGCATCATCGAAGCCGAGACCAAGAGCATTTTCGACCCCGTGACGTTCGGCGGCAAAATCTACGGCATCCCGCAGAAAATGCCTTCCACGAACGGCTACAGCCATTTGTGGATCCGCGAGGATTGGCTGAAGAAGCTGAATCTGGAGCGTCCCAAGACGATGGACGACGTATACGACATCGCGACGGCGTTCGCCAAGCAGGATCCCGACGGCAACGGCAAGGCGGATACGATCGGTCTCGGCATCAACAAAGACGTGCTCTATTCTTCCCGGGGACTGTTCTGGGGCTACGGCGCTTATCCGGATTTCTGGACCAAGGACGCCGCCGGCAAAGCCGAATACGGAACGGTGCTGCCGGAGATGAAGCAGCCGCTGGAAATGCTCGCCAGGATGTACAAGGAAGGACTATTGGACAAAGAATTCGGCACCAAGGACGAGACGAAGGAAATGGAAAGCGCGGTTTCCGGGAAACTGGGCATGTTCTATGGCCCGCACTGGCTCGCCTACAGCGTGGAGAAGACCTCGGACATCGATAAGAACGCGAAGTGGGTCGCGGTGCCGCTGCCGAGCGAAGGCGGCAATGCCGTGCATATTCCGCTCGAAAACGCCACGGACGGTTATCTGGTCGTGAACAAGAACTTCAAGCATCCGGAGCTGGTCGTCGAGATGCTGAACCTGTACGTGGACTCGATGTTCGGCGAGACGAACCAATTCGATAAGTTCTGGTCGGACGGGGATATCGATTCCATCTGGAACATCGGTCCCGTCCATACGCTGATGCCTTCGCTCGACCTTGTCGGCCACCAAGACATCAAGAAAGCGCTGGCGGACAACACGACGGATCAATTGCAAGGCGTCGCGAAGGGCTTCTACAAGTCCATGCAGGACGGCGTCGTGGGCATGTCCATGATGTTCGGACCGACGGATACGCCGTTCGCCTACGTCGATCAAACCTATCCGGACAGCATCTTGTGGAGCGCGTTCAGCGGGGCGCCGACGCCGACGATGGTCAGCAGCTGGAGCTCGATGGTCGAGATGGAAGCGACGACGATGACCTCCATCATCCAGGGCAAGGAAGACGTGGACAGCGGCTTCGATAAGTTCGTGGACAATTGGAACAAGCTTGGCGGCAAGCAAGTCGTCGAAGAGGTCAACGCGCCGCAATAAGAAGCGATTCGCTTGCCGCGATCAAGAAGAAAGGAGGGAACGCCCATGTTCAAACGATACGGAAACCGGCGGGAGCTTCCGCTGCATCTGATGCTGCTTCCGGGTCTCGTGTTGCTGCTGATCTTCGCCTATGTTCCCATGATGGGCATCATGATCGCATTCCAGCAATTCAACCCGGTAAAAGGGTTGTTCGGGGATCAAAGGTGGCTGGGCTTGGATAATTTCCACACGATCTTCGCCATGCCCAACATCTGGAGGGTCATCGGGAACACGTTTCTGATCGCCGTGATGAAAATCGTTCTCGGCATGGTCGTGCCGATCGTGTTCGCCCTGCTGCTCAACGAAGTGAAACGGGTGATGTTCAAGCGCGTTACCCAGACGATCATCTATTTTCCTTATTTTCTGTCCTGGATCATTCTTAGCGGGATCATGATCGATATCCTGTCCCCCTCGACGGGACTCGTGAACGTCATGCTGTCCTGGGTCGGACTCGGCCCGGTTTACTTCCTCGGCGAGAACAGCTGGTTTCCGTTCACGATGGTCGCTTCGGATGTTTGGAAAAACTTCGGCTTCAACAGCGTCATCTATTTGGCGGCCATTACCAGCATCGATACGACGTTGTACGAGGCTGCGGCCGTGGACGGGGCGAACCGCTGGAAGCAGACCTGGCACGTCACCCTGCCGGGCATGAGGATGATCATCGTGCTCTTGATGGTGCTCAGTCTGGGCAATATTTTCGATGCCGGCTTCGATCAGATCTTTAACCTGTACAGCCCGCAAGTTTACCAGTCCGGCGATATTATCGACACGATGATCTACCGCCTGGGGTTATTGCAATCGCAGTACAGTATTTCGGCCGGGGTCGGACTCATGAAGTCGGGCGTGTCCTTCGTGCTGATCACGGTATCGTACTATCTCGCGTACAAACTGTTCAAGTATCGATTCTTTTAAGGGAAAGGGGTGAAGGGCATGCATGCGAAAGCAACCGTCGGAACCCGGATCTTCAACGTTTTCAATCTGATCGTACTCGCCTTGACCTGCATCGTCTGCCTGGTCCCGTTCATTCATATTCTGTCTTTGTCCTTCAGCGACAAGGCGGCCGTCATGGGAGGGCTCGTCAAGCTGTGGCCCGTAAACTTCACGCTTGATCCGTACCGGTATGTCCTGCAGCGCGATGCGTTCTGGCATGCCTTCGGCATTACGCTGGAACGCGTGGCGATCGGCGCGACCTTGAACGTCCTACTCGTCATCATGCTGGCCTACCCGCTGTCGAAGACGGGAGACAAGCTGCGGATGCGCACGCTGTACGTCTGGATTTTCTTCTTCACGATGCTGTTCAACGGCGGCCTTATTCCGAATTACATCCTCATCAAAGAGCTTCATATGCTGGATTCGGTGTGGTCGCTGGTCCTGCCCGGCGCCGTCGGCGTATTCAATATCGTGCTGCTGCTGAACTTCTTCCGGGAAGTGCCGTCGGAGCTGGAGGACGCGGCCTTCATCGACGGGGCGGGACATTGGCGGACGCTGTGGCAGATCTACGTGCCGATCTCGCTCCCGGCGATCGCGACGATTACGCTGTTCAGCATCGTCGGCCACTGGAACGCCTGGTTTGACGGGATGATCTATATGAAGGTCAGCCATTATCCGCTGCAAACGTACCTGCAGTCGATGGTCATCAAATTCGACTTCAATACGATGTCGCCGGAAGAGGCGAAGCGGCTGGCCAAATTGAACGACAGGTCGATCAAGTCCGCGCAGATGATCGTCGCGGTCATCCCGGTGCTGATGGTCTATCCGTACCTGCAGAAGTATTTCGTAACGGGCATCCGGCTCGGAAGCGTGAAAGGTTAACCGCAAGGCACGACGGAAGCGAACGGATCCGGCGCGGTCATTACCGTGTCAGTCAAGAGAGCCTCGGGCTTGTCCCGGGTCTCTCTTGGCTTTTTTTTGCGGGCAGAAAGGTAGGTAAGCGCCGCGGCATTCTGTAAGTTAGAGCAGAAGATGATACAATAGAAGAAGATATAATAGAGATAGAATAAACGCATGAAACCGGACGAAGACCAAGGAGGAGTGCAAGATGTCGACAGCGATCGCGATCATCGATGCGTTCGCATCCGCGCCGTTTCGCGGCAATCCGGCGGCGGTGTGTTTGCTGGAGGAGGAACGGGACGCCGCATGGATGCAGCAGGTCGCCGCGGAGATGAATTTGTCGGAGACGGCATTCCTGCGCGGCAATGGCGAGGACGGATACGGGCTGCGCTGGTTTACGCCGACGCAGGAGGTGGAGCTGTGCGGGCACGCGACGCTCGCAAGCGCCCATTATTTATGGACGAACGGTTTATTGGCGGTTGATCGGGAGGCACGGTTTCATACGCTGAGCGGCTTTCTGGCCGCAGCTAAGACGGAGGACGGCATCAGGCTGGATTTCCCGGCGGAAATCGCCGAGCCGGTCACGGCGCCGGAGGAACTGATTCAAGGACTGGGCCTCATTCCGCGCTTCACCGGGCGCAATCGCATGGATTATCTCGTGGAGGTCGACAGCGAGGAGACGGTCCGCACGCTTCGGCCCGACTTCGGCTTGCTAGCACGAGCGGACGCGCGCGGGGTCATCGTGACGAGCCGCGGCCGGTCGGGTTCGGAGCCGTCCTATGACTTCGTGTCCCGCGCTTTCTATCCGGCAAGCGGCGTCAATGAGGATCCCGTCACCGGATCGGCCCACTGCGCGCTGGCGCCTTATTGGCAGCGGCGGCTGCGAAAGGACGAATTGAGCGCCTACCAAGCCTCGGCTAGAGGCGGAGCGCTTCGCATCTCCGTACGGGGCGAACGGGTATTCATGACCGGGCAAGCCGTGACCGTCATGACCGGTCAATTATGGGTATAGCAAGATACCGCTAGATACCGTCATGACATTATGCTATAATCGTAAATTGCAGTTGCATATGGAGGAAGGTGTGAAACGTGACGTACGAGATTCCGAAGCAGATCCAGCAGTTCGGCACGGATATCGAAGCGCATCAGCTTCGCTATCATAACCGGCGGGTGCTCGTTTCCAAGGAGTTTACTTTTGACAGCGCGCATCATTTGCATCTTTACGACGGGAAATGCAAGAGCCTCCACGGCCATACGTATAAGCTTCAAACGATTTTGTCCGGAACGACCGATTCGCGCGGACTGACGATCGATTTTGCCGATATGAAACGAATCGCCAAGGAGCGGGTCATCGATAAGCTGGACCATCGTTATTTGAACGAGGTGCTGCCGCCGATGAACACGACGGCGGAAAACATGGTCGTTTGGATGTACGAGCAGATTCATGCCGCGCTGGTCGAAGAAGGCCATTATCCCAACGTGCGCATCGAAGAAATCCGCTTGTGGGAGACGCCGACCAGTTATGCGGCGGTCACGCGGGCATTCATGGAGGCGGACGAGCATGCCGGCTGACCTGAAGGACCCGCAACCGCGTTCCATTCGGTTGCCCATGGTGGAAATTTTCGAAACGGTCGAAGGCGAAGGCACGCGTGCCGGGTTTCCGACCGTTTTTGTACGTTTGTTCGGCTGCAATCTGCGCTGCGTCTGGTGCGACACGAAGTACAGCTATCCGCCGGCCGAAGCGGAATTCACGATGACGGTGGAAGAGATCGCGGCGCAGGTCGAAGAGAAATACAAAGCGGAGCACATTTGCATGACGGGCGGCGAGCCGCTGCTGTACGGCAGCCGCTCCGCCGCCTTGCTGGAAGCGCTCTGCGGCATCGGCCGCATCAAGGACGTGCACGTGGAAACGAACGGCGCGATCGACCTGGCGCCGTTCCTGCGCGACATCCATTCGCCGAAGGCGCGTTACATCATGGATTACAAGCTGCCGGATTCCGGCGAGAACGAAGCGATGCTGCACGCGAATTTCGCGCTGTTGCGGCCGCAGGACGAGGTAAAGTTCGTCATCGCGAGCGATGCGGATTTCGATTATGCCGTGAAGGTGCTCGCCGAGTATCCGACCGAGGCGCTCGCGCTGTTCAGTCCGGTATGGGAGAGCATGCCGCCGGCAAGGCTTGTCGAGAAAATGCTGGCTGCGGGCTTGACGGGGGTCAAGCTGAACATGCAGCTGCACAAAATCATTTGGGATCCGGCCAAGAGAGGTGTTTGAGTTGACGAAAAAAGCGGTCATTATTTTGAGCGGCGGTTTGGACAGTACGACTTGCATGGGGTATGCGAAGGAAGCGGGTTATGAATTGTATCCCCTCTCGTTCGACTACGGCCAGCGCCATGTGATCGAGCTGGAGAACGCGCGCGCCGTCGCCGAATATTACGGCACGGGCGAGCGGCATAAGGTGGTGAAGCTCGGATTCCTGCGCGAGTTCGGCGGCAGCGCGCTGACGGACGACGCGATCGACGTCCCCAAGACGGGCGAGGAGCCGGTGCAGGGCGAGCCGGGCGAAATTCCCGTCACCTACGTGCCAGGCCGCAATCTGCTGTTCTTGTCGATCGCGACATCCTACGCGGAAACGGTCGGCGCGGAAGCGATCTACATCGGCGTGAATGCCCTGGACTACAGCGGATATCCCGACTGCCGGCCCGAATTCATCGCCAAGGTGCAGGAAGTCATGGCCCTGGCGACGAAGGTCGGCGTCGAAGGCAAGCCGATCTCGATCGAAACGCCGCTTATCTACTTGACGAAAGCAGGCATCGTGGCGGAAGGGATGCGGATGGAAGTGCCGTATCACCTTACGACGTCCTGCTATAACGGGGAAGCGGAAGCATGCGGCGAATGCGACAGCTGCCGCCTGCGGCTGAAGGGCTTCGCCGAAGCGGGCTTGACGGATCCGATTCCTTATAAACAGCGATAAGCAAGATAAAAAAGACAGTTTCAACCGGCAACGACGCCTGGCTGAAACTGTCTTTTATTATGCCCCGGAGGCGGATGCGGCAGGCCCTCAGGCCTGCTTGTTCTGCTTCGCGGGAGCACCTTCCGTCGTGCGCGACCGCGTGCGCATGGACGCGTGGAGCGACACCTTGTTCTTGCCCGTCGTCTTGGACTGGTACATCGCTTCGTCGGCTTGGCTGACGACCTCGGCGATGGAGGAGCCTTCGCGCGTCGCGCTGACGCCGACGCTGACGGTCACCATCGTTTCCTTCTCCACGCGGCTGCGGATCGTCTCGGCCACGACCTCCGGCTTCACGCCCGGCGCGGCCACGAGTCCGAGCAGTTCTTCGCCCCCGTATCGCCCGGCCGTGCCGATGCCGGCGGTTTCTTCGCGCAGGATATCCGCCACCTGCTTCAGCACGCCGTCGGCCTTATGATGGCCCTGCGTATCGTTCAGTTTCTTGAAATTGTCGATGTCGCAGAAGATGATCGCGATCCGTTTCGTCTCCCGAAGGAGCTGTTCGGCTTTCTTCGTGAAATGGCGGCGGTTGTAGAGGCTGGTCAGACCGTCCGTGATCGAGGACTGGAACGTCATCAGCAGCCGCTCCAGCACCCATTCGAACAAGAGCAGGAACAAGAGCGTATAATAGACAACCGGCAGCAGATGGCCCAGGATGACAAGCATCGGCACTTTGCCATGAAAGACGTAATTGTCGGCCAAATCGGCAATCTGAGCCGTGAAGTAGACGATCAGGCTCGCGGAATAGCTGAACCGCTGGTCGATGCCGCGCAGATTGAGCAGGATAATGAAATTCAGGATCAGGCCGTAGAAGTCGAGCGCCAGAAAATCGATATGCGCCGCAGCGGCGGCATGCTCCGCGATGGACGGCGTGAAGGCCACTTGACCCGCGGTGACGAGCGCAAGGCCGGCGAACATGAGCAGGAACGGAAAGCCTTTCAATTTGGCCGCCGGGCCGGTATATAATTTCATGAACACAAAGTTTATAATAATAAACGTAAGCAGATCGAGGAAGGCGCGCGCGAGCTGCCAATACGGAGCCGCGGTCCGCTCGGAGCAGGCGACGTAAAGCACCGCGGCGCTCTGGAGCAGCACGACCGCAAGCACGGCGATCAGAAGCAGATACGTGCGATTCCTGCGGTAGCTCTTGTACAGCTTGACCGCCATGAACAGCATCAGGACGAGGATGGTCATCGAACAGGCGGATGCGAAGATTTGGCCGGATAGGCCGGCAAGCCAATGAATGAACGTCATGTTTTCAACCACCTAGGATGAGAGTATGCACATGGTTGATATCGGCCGAAAGCCGTCTTTTCATGAGCTTTACAGAAACATATGTTCTAGTATATCATGATTTTTGCGAGTCGAGAAGCAAAATGCAGTCGTTTGGGAGGGCTTGACATGAATATATTGCAGGCACTTTTTTTCCCCCCGGAGCAGCCGGGCGGCGTGTCCTCCATGGTTCCTTACATTCAAGAGCGGTTCAATAAACTCGGCTGGCCGATGGAATTGTTTTCATTGCCGAGACGGGTCAGAGGCAAGGGACAGGAACCCGTATCTTTCGAGACCTTCGACATCGCGAATTACGAGGGCAATCCCATCATCGATAAATATCTGCAAACCTACCGCGACTACGTCTGGTGGACGAAGCTTCGCATCAAGAAGAGCTACGACGTCATCCACGCGCATCATCCGATATCCGCGCTGGTCATGAAACAGTTGTATCCGGATACGCCGCTCGTGATGACGATCCATTCCAGCTTCGAGCGGGAGCTGATCCTGAACGGCAGAATCGTCGAAGGCGGCATGGAGCATCGGTTCCTGACCGCCGTTTACAAGGAGCTGGAAGCCAAAACGGACCGGATTCTGACGCCTTCGGAGTCGTTTCGGGCGTATCTTCGTCCGTACGTGAACGACGCGGACCGGATTCAAGTCATTCCGAACGGCTTCGACGAGAAGCGCTTCAAGCCGATCTCCCACGAGAACGCGGTCGTGCAGCTGATCACGGTCTGCCGGCTGGTGCCCGCGAAAGGGCTGGATGTGCTGCTCCGCGCCTGCGCGGAACTCAAAGCGCGGGGCCATAATTTCGTGCTTCATATTATCGGAGACGGGCCGAGCCGTCAGGAACTGGAACAGCTGGCGCTGGATCTGAACCTGTACGACGACATTATCTTCTACGGTTACATGCTGCATCCCGAGGAGTTCATGCCGTTCTTCGACGTGTTCGTGCTGCCCTCTCGTGCGGAGGCATTCGGCTCCGTCTTCGCCGAGGCGGCGCTGTGCTGGCTGGCGCTGGTCGGCACGAACGTCGGCGGGATCTCCGAGCAGATCGACGACGGCGTGAACGGCCTGCTGGTCGAGCCCGAGAATCCGACCGCGCTCTGCAACGCGCTGGAGAAGGTCGTGTCCGATCAGGACTACCGGTACAACATGGCCCGCGCGGCGTGGAACAAAGCGAAGAAGGTCTATTCCCTGCAGCGGGTTATCGCGCAGCTGAGGCAGGTCTATACGGAAATCAACCCGAACCCGGTCCTGCCGGAGCAGGGAGAGTAAGCATGGGCGTTAAATTTCGGTTTATTCACGCCGCGGATCTCCATGTCGACAGCCCGTTCCGGGGACTGGCGGAGGTGCCTTCCCATGTGCGCGAAGCGCTTCAGGAAGCGACCTTTCGGGCGGCCGGGCATCTTGTCGATACGGCACTCGCGGAGCAGGCTGATTTTGTCGTGATCGCCGGCGATCTGTACGATTCGGCGGACCGTTCGCTGCGCGCGCAGCTGGCCCTGCAAAAAGAATGGCGGAGGCTGCATGCCGGTGGCGTGCGGCTCTTTGTCATTCATGGCAATCACGACCCGCTCTCGGGCCAGCGGGCGAAGCTGAACTGGCCGGACGGCGTTCATTTCTTCGGGGCCGACCGCGTCGAGCAGGTGCCGGCGTATACGAAGCAAGGAGAGCTGGCGGCTTACATAACGGGCATCTCGTACGGGTCGCGGTCGGTGACCGAGAATCTGGCGGCGGGGTATCGGGCGAGACTGGATGGAAGCTACGAAATCGCGCTGCTGCACGGGAACGTGGACGGGAACGACGGCCATGACCCGTACGCGCCCTGCCGGCTGGACGAGCTGGTCGGCGGAGGCTTTCACTATTGGGCGCTTGGGCATATTCATCAACGTGCGGTATTGAACAGGTACCCGCATGTCGTCTACGCGGGCAACACGCAGGGCAGGCACGCCAAGGAAATGGGCCCGAAAGGCTGCTACGTCGTCGACGTGTCGGCTTCCCACGAAACGGAGCTTGAATTCATGCCGCTCGATACGATTCGCTGGGCGCATCTGCGCACGTCGATCGACGGGATCGCTTCGGAGCAGGCGCTGCTGAACGCCATGGAAGCAGCGGCGTCGGAAGCGGCCGCCGGCTGCGAAGGGCGATCGCTCATGGCGCGCTTCACGCTGATCGGCAGAGGTTCTCTGCATGACGGATTGGGCGATCCCGGACTGCTTCGGGAATTGCTCGAGGGCCTGCGGGAACGAATGGCCGAGAACGGCTGGCAGTCGGGGGCGGGAAGCCCGGACGGCGCTTGGTGCTGGATATCCGGCATCGAAGCCGCGACGGGGGCGGATCTGAATCTGGACGCGCTGGCGGAGGAAGACAGCTTCGTCGGCGAGTTGATCCGGGAGAGCGCGGAAGCCGGGAACCATGAGGCGTCATTCAAGGAACTGCTGGACGAAGCGCTTCAGCCGCTGCTCGGCCATGCCAAACTGCGCAAGCTGACCCGGGCGGCGATAGACAGAAAGGCCGCGGATTGGTATGCCCAGGGCAGGGAGCTGGCTGTCGGCTTGCTCGCGTCCGAGCCGGGCGCGCGCCTCGGAGGCAATCAGGGCCAGGGAGGGGACGGCAGATGAGACTAAGGAAGTTGCATGCGGAAGGCTTCGGCAAGCTGAGCGATTTCGCCTGCGATTTGGACGCGCCGTTCACGGTCGTCTACGGGCCCAACGAAGCCGGAAAGAGCACCATGCTCGGGTTCATCCGCACCATGTTGTTCGGATTCGCCAATAAAGGGAGCTTGACGGAGCGCCTGGAGCCGGTGAACGGAGGCCGTCACGGCGGACGGTTGTTCTTCGACGACGAATCAGGCCGTTCGCATGTCATGGAGAGATTCGGAAACGCCTCGGGCAAGGTGCTGGTCAGGCGCATCGCCGAAGACGGGGCACACGGGGATGTCGGCGAACGCGGAGAAACGCTTACGCAGCCGCAATGGGAGCGAATGTATCTCGGCGGCATAGGAGAGCGGGTCTTCCGCGAGCTGTTCGCCATCACGCTGACGGAGCTGCAGGCGATCGGGATGCTGGAAGGGGACGAGCTGGGCAAGCAGCTGTATCATGCCGGCTGGAACGGCGGAAGCGCGATCGTCGGCGCGGAGAAGCAGCTCCAGGGCGGCATGGACGAGCTGTTCAAGCCGCGGGGCAGCAATCAGCAGATAAGCAAGCTGTTGAAGGCGCTGGACGAGACGGAGGACGAGCTTCGCGGGCTGGAGGACGGGATCGCCGAATTCAACGGGCTTACGTCCGCGATCGAAGCGGCGGAGGACGAACTCGCCGAAGCGGAGCGAAAGCGGGGTCCGCTTCGCGAGACGACGGAACTGCTGGCACGGGCAGTCGATATCCGGCCGACCTGGCTGTCGCGGCTCGCGCTGCTGCAGGAGCTGGAAGGGCTGAGGGATGTTCCGCGCTTGGCGGGGGATGCCCGAGGCCGCTGGGAAGCGCTGGCGGCCGAGCTGAGGCGCGTCCGCGAAGAGCTTCGCGAGGCGGACGAGCTCGCCGCCGTGCTGGACGGCCGGATCGAACGGCTGCACGCCGATCAAGCGCTGCTTGCCCGCAAGACGGATATCGAGACGCTGATGCTGTCCGCGGAGCAGACCGCGGCCGCCCGCCAATCCGTCATCGAGTTGGAGGCGGAGGCCGGCGAGCATGCCGAAGCGGCGAGAAGGCTGCTGCGGCGCATCTCGCCGGCATGGACGGAAGCTTCGCTGCGCGTCTTCCATGCCGGCGTCGCCGACCGGGAGGCGATCCGCGTCCATCGGACGGCGCTGCAGGAAGCGGAGAAGGCGCTGCATTTGGCCGAGGCCGCGCATCGCGCGGCGGCGGAGCGCGAACGGGAAGCGGCCCGGCAGTTGGCGGATCCGGAATCGGAAGCGGGTGACGGGGCTCCGGCCGGTTCAGCCGGACGAGCCTCGGCAGAGCGCGAATGGCATTCGCAAGCCGGCGGCGAAGCGCTGGCGGAGATTTTCCGTCTGCTGCCGGCGACGGCGGACGCGCTGCGCTATGCCGCGCGCCAGTTCGAGGACGCCTGGCGGGAGCTGGAGCTCGCGGAGCTGCGCGAGCGCCACGAGGCCGAGGCGGCGGCGCCGGCAGCGCGCAGCCGAGGCGCCGGCTTTGGCGGCGGCGCCGGTTATTGGGCGGCCGCCGGGGTCTTGGCCGCCGGCGCGGCGGCGCTCGCGGCCGCAGGCATGCCCGCCGCCGCGGCCGCGGCAGGCGCCGCCGCGGCCGCGCTGGCCGCGCCGGCGCTGCTGCGGCTCGCGCGGCGGCGCGAATCCGGCCGCGAGGTCCGCCGCGGCCGTTCCCGCGCCGAGCCGCCGGCGGCGGCCGGGCACGCCGCGGCCGCGGAGCAGCGCGTGCTCGCGGCGCTCGGCGCGCTCGTCGCCGCGCCGGGCGCCGCGCTGCCGCTGCTGGCGCGCGCTGGCGAGCGTCGGCGCGCCGCGGGCAGCGCGGACGCGGCTGCGGCGCCGCGCGAAGCCGCCGCGGCGAGCCACGGGCTGCCGCGGCGCGGCGCTGTGCCCGCCGCCGTCGGCCCGGCGGAGCTGCTCGCGCGGCTGCGCGCCGCGATCGACGCGCGCCAGGACGAGCTCCGCGCGCAGGCGAGCCTTGCCGCGCGCCGCGGAGAGCTCGCGCACGCGCATGCCCGTCTGCGCGCGCAGGAACAAGCCGCCGGCGCCGCGGCGGAGGTCGCGGCGCAAGCGGCCGATGCCGTCGCGGCCGGCTGGCGCGACTGGCTGACGGAACGGACGCTCCCGCCGGCGCTGTCGCCGGAAGCGGCCATGGAGACGCTCGATCTCGCCGAACAGGCGCAGCTTCGCGTCCAAGCGCATGACCGCGCGGCGGACAAGGCCGCGCGGCTGCGAAACGGCATCGCCGCGTTCGAACGGTCGGTCGGCGCGCTTGCGGACGCGTTTCCCGAGCTCGCGTTCCGCGATGGCGGCGACGCCGTCACCGCATTGCGGCTGCTGCAGGCGGAAGCCGACAGACAGGCTGCCGTTCGCGCGGAGCGGGAAGAGCAGCAGAAGAAGCAGGGCGAGCTCGCCATACGCAGGAACAGGCTCGATCATACGCTGTCGGAGCTGGCGACGCAGCAGGAGCATTGGTTCGCGGCGGGCAAGGCCGAAGGCGAACTGGCCTGGCTGAACGCGCTGGAACGATCGGAACGGCTGGCGGAGATCGAACAGGAGCTGTTCCGCCTGAACGCGCTGCTGAGCGCCGGACTGTCGGAGACGGATCAGGCCCGTCTGGAGAGCTGGTACGCCGGCATGGACGAAGCCGCGCTGCGCGGAATGCGTGCGGATGCGCAGCGGGAATGGACGCAGGCCGAACAGGCGCGCGCCGGTTTGTTGGAGAAGCTCGGAAGGAAACGGCAGCGATTGGAGCAGCTGCTCCGGGACCGGGACAGGCAGCGCTTGATCGGCGAACGCGAACAAACCGCCGCCGCCTTGGAGGAGTTGATTGGCAGGTACGCGGTGCTGTCGATCGGATTGACGATGATCAAGCGGACGAAGCGGATCATGGAGGAACAGCGCCAGCCCGGCGTGCTGCGCGAAGCGTCGAGGCTGATGAGCCTGCTGTCCGAGGGACGGTACAAACGGATCTCCATGCCGGAAGGAGAGCGGAAGGTCGCGCTGGAAACGCACGACGGCCGCATCGTGGAGAGCGGTTTTCTGAGCCGGGGAACGGCGGAGCAGCTCTATCTGGCGATGCGGTTCGCGCTTGCGGACGAAGCCGCCGCCTCGCATTCGCTTCCGCTGCTTCTCGACGATCCGTTGGTCAATTTCGATTACGGCCGGCTGCAAGCGGCGGCGGGCGTGCTGAAGGAGCTGGCGGAACGCCGCCAGATCGTGTTCTTCACCTGCCATGCCCATACGAAGGATCTGCTGCTGGAGCGCGTACCGGGCGCGCGGCTGATCCGGCTTTCCGGCTGATGGCTGCATGAACTATATGCTTGATTGTGCTATTTGCATGGATAATTCCGTTCAGGACGAATCATTCCACTCGTTATTGCAAGAAAACTACGCCGGCTCAAGATCCGCCGCCGAGCGAGCGTTTTATCGGCTTCGGATCGGGGGCTTATGGCGGATGAGCAGGATCAGCCAGCCCAGGCTGATCAAGCCGAAAATCGGATAGAGCGTGGAGAGCAGCGGCCCGAAGCCGATCTGGCTCGCGATGTAGCAGGCGCCGAGCGTGAGAATGGTGAGCAGCGTGCGGGACAGCTTCACGCGCTTCTGCAATTGCAGCGTGAGCCCGTAAACGTCCGCGATCAGCGTGGTGAAGATCTCGGCGAAGATCAGAAAAATATAGATCCACTGGATGCCGTGCCCGAGCTCGCGGGCGATCCCGCCCATCGGGATGGCGAACTGCTGGATGCCGGGCATGTAGACCGACAGCGCGATATGGCCGGCGATCAGCATGAAGCCGATGCCGATGCCGCCGACCCACGAGCCGTAGACGATCGCTTTGCGGTCTTCGATCTCGCCTCCGAGCGGTACGAGAACGGCCTGCGCCATGGCCAGGTTGAAGGCGGCGTACAGGAACGGGGAAGCCCATACCGCGAACGGCGAGAAATCGCTCGACAGCACCATCCAGCGGGCCGATCCCGGCGTATGGACCGTATCGATGATGATCAGCACCGTGAACAGCAGCATGACCGGCACGACGATCGAATTGACGGTCAAGATCGCGTTCATGCCCTTGCGCAGCAGCAGGAAGCAGCCGGCGATCGTCAGCAGCAATCCGGATTGATACGAGATATTCCAGTTTTCCGAGAAGATCGCGCCCGCCCCGGCGAGCATGACCGCGCACACGCCGAACAGGATAATTTGCATGAAATGGCTGATCCAGCGCCCGAAGCGTTCGCCGAACAGCACCTGATTGACATCCTCGTACGATTTGGCCTTCACGTCGTTCGAGATCAGCATCATCTTCGTGCCGAGCCATACGAACATGATCGTGGCCAGCAGGATCGTCAATGCGCCCATTACGCCGAAACGGGTAAAAAATTGCAGGATCTCCTGCCCCGTCGCGAACCCCGCGCCGACGACCGTTCCCATATACGTAAATGCGATTTGCATGACTTTATTGATCCGTTTCATCTTTCATTCATTACCTGCCTTTCGTGGACGGCCTATTTTAAGGGTATGTCCGAGCGGGGACAGGCATGACTAATATCCATATCCATTATCCGAGGAAAGCAGTTGATCTTATCTTATGGCTATGGTTTTGGCCATCGGCGTCTTTACGGTTTCGCTTGCGCTGATCATATGGAAGCCGAAAGGGCTTCACGAAGCGCTGACCGCCTTGACCGGTGCGGCGCTGCTGTTCGCCGCGCGCCTGCTGGTGCCCGGCGATGCGGCCTACATCTGGCATTTCGTCTGGGATGCCACCTTCTCGCTTATCGGCATCATGCTGTTTACGTCGCTCCTGGACGCGAACGGCTTCTTCCGCTGGGCGGCGCTCCATATCGTGCGGCGGTTTCACGACCGGCAGCTGCGGCTGTTGATCGGCTTATGCGCGCTTGCGGCGGGCATCACGGTTTTCTTCAATAACGACGGCACGATTCTGATCATGATTCCGATCGTGCTGGAGGTTACCGCGCTGCTGCGGCTGACGCGCAAGGCGAAGATCGCGTTCCTGCTCGGCGTCGGCTTGATGGCGGATACCGCGAGCGCGCCGCTCATGATGAGCAATTTGACGAATATTTTGACCGCGGATTTCTTCGATCTGTCATTCGAGGATTACGCGCGCACGATGCTGCTCCCGGGTCTCGCGGCCATCGTCGCGACGATCGCGGTCACGGCAGGGTACTTCGGCAGAAGCATTCGTTCGGAGGAAAACCGGCTTGAAGCGCCGCATGCCTTTCCGGAGCCGGCCTCGGCGGTCTCGGACCGGAAGCTGTTCCGGCTGTCGTGGCTCATCGTCGGCTTCATGATGGCGGGGTACTTATTTTCGGGGAGACTGGGGATTCCGGTGGCGTTCATCGCGCTTGGCGGAGCGGCCGTTCAGTGGGCGGCGAGCATGGCTTCGGGGATGGGAAACATTCGCGCGACCATTCGGCGAACGCCGTGGTCCATCGTCGTGTTCGCGTTGTCGATGAACCTGATCGTGTACAGCCTGTACCTGCATGGCGCCGTTGATTGGTTTCCGCGCGCGCTGGAGCCGATGACGGACAGCGGTTCGTTCGCGGGCATTCTCGGATCGGGGGCGTTGTTCTCGCTGCTGAGCGCGGGGGTCAATAATTTACCGGCCGTGCTGGTGTCTTCGCTGGCCATTCAGGAATCCGGAGGTCCGCATTACTTGCCGTACGCCAGTCTGCTCGGCACCTCGGTGGGGGCCAAGCTGACGCCGATCGGTTCCCTTGCGACGCTGCTTTGGCTGCAGCTGCTGCGTAAGGGCGGCATCGATATGTCCTGGCGGGAATATGCCAAGTACGGAATGGTGCTTACGCTGCCGATCTTGTTTTGCGCCTTGTTGACCTTATGGCTGGTCGTCGGCTGAGAAGAGCTTGATCGAGAGAATCCGGCTGTTCCGCGGGTCGAGATCGAGCTTCAGCAATGCGCCTTTCGCTTCGTAGGCAAGCACGCTGGACGTATGCGTGTCCGGTTTACCGAGCTTCTTGACGGCGTCCGCTTCGTTATCGCCGATGCGAAGTCCGCCCAAGCCGGCAGCCGCCGTCTTGTCGAACACTTCCACGAACTTCACCGCACCGGCGGAGGTGTAGCCGAGCGCGAAAGCCGCGTATTCCTCGACCGTCAATTTGCCGTCCCCGTCGTCGAGCGCGTAGGTGTCGTTCGGCTTGCCGAGCTTCTTGACGGCCGCCGATCGGGCGTCGCCGATCCCGATCCCGAGCAGCTTGGGCGATTCGGGATGCCAAGCATCCTCGGCTTTGACCGCCGGCGGGGAGGGTTTGCCGGGTTTGCCGCCCGAGGATTCCGTGGTGGCATCGGTGGTCGCGGCGTTAATGCCGGTATCCGGAAGGTTGTCCGTTACCGGAACGACGGAGCCGTCTTTCGTATCATAGGTTTTCTGAGGGCTGTCCGATCGGACGTCAGGGTTATGCGCTTGCGCGGCAGCATCGCCGGCGGCGGCATCGCGTCCGGCCGGACCGGCATAATCCAGCCGGCAGCCCGTAACGGCGATGGCCAACAGCACGGCAGCCGCCGCGATCGCGACATGTTTAGCCTGAAGCGTTTTCATGACGAGATAACCTCCTGCTTAGGCAGTGGAATGATTTTGTAAGGACTTTGTTATATAGTAGACGCAGCGGTTGGAAAAAAGTTGCAGCCGGCGGCGCGATTCGCGTTATTTTTAAACGCCATCGGTTGCGTGAATCCCCTGCCATATGGTAACTTTAACGGAAAAAGATTTTTGGTGGAGGGAACGCGAATGGAACTGTTAAAAGAACGCATTCTGCGCGAAGCGACGGTTATCAATCAAGATGTGCTGAAGCTGGATGCGCTGCTCAATCATCAGGTCGATCCGCAGTTAACGCTGGAGATGGGCAAGGAATTCGCGCGCCTGTTCGCCGAGACGCCAATCACGAAAGTCATCACCGTCGAATCGTCCGGCATTCCGGTCGCGTTCGCGACCGCCATGGCGCTGAACGTTCCGCTCGTGTTCGCGCGCCGCAAGAAGACGCTGATCGCCGATCCGGATTCGTATTCCGAACGCGTCCCTTCGTTTACCAAAGGCATCGTAACGGACATCATGGTTTCCCGTCAATTTCTAACGGAGCAGGATACGGTGCTCTTCATCGACGATATTATCGCCAACGGGGATGCGGCGCGGGGCCTGATCAAAATCATCGACCGTTCCGGCGCGAAGCTGGCCGGTCTCGGCATCGTCGTGGAGAAATCGTTCCAGGCCGGCGCGCGGACGATCCGCGAACAGGGCATCCGGGTGGAATCGCTTGCGAGGATCGCTTCGCTCGAAGGCGGCAAAATCCGCTTCGAAACCTAGGTTCCATAATCAGCATCTTTCCGAGTCACGCGTTTTGACTTATAATGTTCATAAGTACGGATGGGGGAGGCACAAAATATGGCTAATCTATCAGCTGAGTATTTATTGACCAAGTTGTCGGACGCGAAAAACCATTTTGAACGTGCGCTCGATTGTAAGCATACGGAGTTTGATGACTTGTATCCTTATATGATCGAACATCCCCAGTTTTTCTGGTATAAGCGCTACGTCGCTTGGTCGGAGCTTTTGACGATCGTCAAACTGTCGGAAGAGATCGAGATTGACTGGAAGGGCCAATTCACGGAGAAGCAGGCGGATTACATTACAACTCGCGTGATGTCTTCCCGCGTGCTGGACGAATGGTACGAAACGAACGATTCCAAGGAACACGTCAGCTAAATCGGAAACGAACGGGAACCTCAATGCCTGCGCAAGCCGCGGGATTGAGGTTCTTTAAACATGCGGGGGCAAGCCGGGCTGCGTACGGAATGCGGAACCGGCAGTCTACGCAAGGCCGGAATTCAGGAAGAAAAGGGCGGGAAGACGCATGATTACGGATGAACAACTGGATCGCTATCGGATCGAAGGCACGCCGCTTCGCGTCGTCCGCGACAATATCGAAACGAACGACGTGCTCGGGATCGTCGTCGCCTGGGACGCGGAAAGCGTCGTGATTCGCAAACGGAGCCGCAGAGTGGTGAAATTAAGCCGCAGCTACGTCTATGAGCCGGTCACCGCGCCGCGGAGCGAAGTCTAGCGGCCGCGGGACCGCCGATTCGGTTCGCGCGATCGTACGCTATTGTTTGAAAATTTGAACTTTGCGGCTTGTCTTGACTTAGATGGCGGCTGGATGCTACTATAAAAAACGTGATTGCGGCTTAGCCGCGGTCGATCTGCCAGATGCGGTCGTGGCGGAATTGGCAGACGCGCTAGATTCAGGTTCTAGTGGTGTAACAGCCGTGGAGGTTCGAGTCCTCTCGACCGCA
The DNA here is from genome assembly GCF_059383675.1 of Paenibacillus sp. J22P277. Taxonomy (NCBI): domain Bacteria; kingdom Bacillati; phylum Bacillota; class Bacilli; order Caryophanales; family Paenibacillaceae; genus Paenibacillus; species Paenibacillus sp. J22P277. The sequence continues at coordinate 898,280 of NZ_JBXENS010000003.1, read as the reverse complement.
TATCCTCATCAACAACAAGCTTCCGATCTGCATATTCCGGCAGGTAGGGAGCTTTTTTTCATATCTGCCGCGCTTGCGATTCTGGCAGGCATCCTCCCCAAACGTTGAGCAATAAAGTCGAGTCCCGTTCCTCGGTTCGTTCCATTCTGGTAACGATTTCAGCACGGCAACCCAGACAAGAAGCATATGTAATGTAAGCGCTGTCCCATGCTCGTCCTTCACCGAAAACGATCGCAATCGCAGGGAGGAGATTCGAGAATGAAGCTGTGGTCGCTGCTGGCGCTTCCTTTTCGCCGTTTGCTGATCCGCAACAAAATCATCGTCGTCTACATACCGCTCATCCTTATTCCGCTGTTCGCGCTGGGCTACTTCACCAGCCACTTGTTCACCGATTCCCTGATCGCCATGACGAAGGAAAACGTGCAGGACGAATCGACCTTGATCCTGACCAGAATCGATTCGATGATCCGCAACGCGGAAAGCAGCGCCAATACGATGATGGAGGATTTCAACCATATCTACGAGAATTTCCCCGCTCCCTTGACGCCGTTTCAAGAGAATCAGCTGCGCATCCAAATGCAGGCGCAGTTCAGCGTCGATCTGCTTAATTTTCCCGATATCGATTCAGCCGCCTTCATCGATTCGCGCGGCCAGCTGTATACGTCGTATTTTCCCGCCAGAGACGGGGACCGCAAGGTCTTCGGCAGCGGGCTGATCGCGAAGATCGACGAAATGCCGAGCTATGGCGTCAACAATTGGTTCCCGATGCAGCGGCGGCAGTATCTTGTCACCGATCCGAACGTGCCGGTGCTGTCGATCGGCAAACAGATCATCGATCTGAAGTACGGCCGCTCGCTCGGCATACTTATCGTCAACATCAAGGAGAGCGCGATCTCCGCCGTCTACGACAAAATGGGCGCAAGCGGCAGCGAGCATTTCATGATCATCGACGCTCAAGGAACGGTCGTTTCCTCCCCCGATAAATCGGAGCTTCTGCAGCCGATGCGGGACGAACGACTGCGCGGCTTGATTCAATCGAAGCCGTCGTTCTCGGACATGCTGCGCACGCAGTCGGGCGAGAATCTCGTCACGAGCGCGGCGTACGAAAAGCTCGGCTGGAAGCTGGTCAATATCGTGCCGCAGGCGGCGATTACGGCGGATATTCGCAAAAATATCCGGATGACGGTCCTCATCGGCGCGATCTGCCTGGTGTTCGCGCTGATCGGCGCGGGCCTGCTCTCGCACGTGATCGTCGGACCGCTGCAGCAGCTGGCGAAGGCGATGCGGCGGGTGAAGGAGGTCGATCTGGCTGCGGCGGTTCGAAGCGAGACGGCGGACGAGATCGGCCTGCTGGCGTCCGTGTTCAATTCGATGATCTCGCGCATGAAGGAGCTGCTCCAGCGGGTGGAGGAGGAGCAGCGGAGGAAGAAAGAGTACGAGCTGGCCCTGATTCATGCCCAGATCAAGCCGCATTTCCTGTACAATACGCTCGATCTGATCTACCTGTTGAACGACATGGGCCGCAGCCGCGAGGCGCGGGACACGACCAAATCGCTTGCCGACTTCTATCGCGTCGCGCTCAGCAAGGGCAGCGAAATGATCACGCTCGGCGAGGAGATCAAGAATGCCCGCGATTATCTGACCGTTCAGCATACCAGATACCCGGACGTGTTCGATTTCCGCGTCGAACTGCCGCCGGACGTGCTGCGGGCGATGATTCCCAAGCTGTCGATCCAGCCGATCGCGGAAAATGCGATCTACCACGGGCTGAAGTTGAAAGGGTGTCCCGGTACGCTGCGAATCGGCGGCTACCGCGACGAGCAGACGGTGACGATCGTCGTCGCGGACGACGGCATCGGCATGACGGAGAGCAAGCTGAGCGCGATATGGAACCGGCAATCCGGCGGCGAGCAGCCCGTCTCGTTCGGGATCTACAGCGTGCATGAACGGATTCGGCTGTATTTCGGCGAGGAGTACGGCGTGACGATCAGCAGCGCGGAGGGACGCGGCACCGAAGTTCGCATCCGGCTCCCGCTGGAGAGGCAAAGGAGGGATTGGCATGCATAACGTCATGATCGTGGACGACGAGCCGTTGTTCCGGGAATATTTGCGGACGAAATTCAACTGGGCGGCGCTCGGCATGACGGTCGCATGCGAAGCCCGTCACGGTCTGGAGGCGTTGGAGCTGGCGAAGGCGCACCGGCTGGACATCGCCTTGGTCGATATCAACATGCCTTTCATGGACGGGCTGGCGTTGTCCGAGCAGTTGAAGCTGAGCTATCCGGACATCTCGATCGTGCTCGTGACCGGGCACAATGAATTCGAGTACGCCCGCAGAGCCATCCGCATGGGCGTGAAGGATTATTTGCTCAAGCCCTTCGACGAGGAGGAGTTCGAGGTGACCCTCGGCAAGGTGAAGAGCTTCATGGAGGCGGCGCGCGCGGACCGGACCGGCATGCAGTTCGACCTGCTGCGAGAGAGCTTTCTGCTGAAGCTGATCAGCCGGGACGCGGATAGGAAGCGGGAGGACGTCGAAGCCGCCATGTCCCGGTTCCGCATCCCGGAATCGCCGGGCTGTTATCTCGTGGCCGTCACGGAAATCGATAACATGCAAGCCATTGGCGATGCCGCCGAGCAGTCGCTGTGGAAGCATACGCTGGACAATCTGCTCCGCGATCTCTTGACCGTTCGCGGCGCGCATCATCTGTTTCGCGATGCCGACGGACGGGCGGTCTCGATCGTCGCCTTCGACGACGCCGCGGACGGCGCGGAGTTCGACGGGCAGGCCTTCTCGCGGCTCGGGCAGATGGTGGAGCGGCATTTCAAATTCACGGTCACGGTCGGGATCGGACGTTTGACGAGGGATTTCATGGCGCTGAGCGTCTCCTATCGCGACGCGCTCATGGCGATTCGCGGCAAGCTGACGTCGGGACAGGGCGGCGTCATTTGGTTCGAACGGCTCGGCGAAAGCCCGGAGCGGTTCGAATTCTTCTCGGTGGAGCTGCAGGAAAATCTGATCTACTGCCTGCGAATGAAGGATCGGGACGGCGTCGAGATGCGGCTCGACCAAGCGTTCGCCGATCTCGGCAAAGCGCCGACGACGGTCGATAACGCGCTGACCGGTCTGATGGGACTGGTGTCGCTTATCTTGTCGTTCGCCATCGAATCGGGCGTCGTCATCGGCGACGTGCTGGGTCCGGACTTCGCGCCGTACCGCGAGCTGCGGCAGCTGTCGACCATCGGGCAGTGCAGGGAGTGGATGACCGAGCTGTACCGGCGGGTCATGGAGGCGAGCTTCGGCCAACGCGCTTCGAAGTCCGTCAAGTTGTACGAAGCGGCGAAACGGATCATTCACGAGCGCTTCGCCGATCCGGCACTGTCTGTCGAGACGATCGCCGGCGCGCTGTACATCGATTCGAGCTATTTGCGCAAAATCTTCAGGCGCGAAGGAGGCATGCCGGTGTCCGATTATTTAACCTACGTGCGAATTCAGCGAGCTAAGGAGCTGATCGGCAGGGGAGAGCTGAAGCTGGCCGTGATCGCGGAGCAGGTCGGCTATAACGAGGCAGGCTACTTCAGCAAATGGTTCAAGAAGCATTTCGGCGTCTCGCCGACCGAATACGAGAACCGGAAAAGGCCTTGAACCCGAGCAGGCGGCCGGTGTGCAATCGGATGCCGCGACCGATGCGCTTATCTTGCCAATCGGCCATGCCAGTCGGCGGCGATGACTCGGGCGAGCCGCGCCGCCGCCGCGCCAAGCCGCGAATGACGTTGGCCCGTTTTGCGCGGATATGGCCCGGTTATGACATTCTCTTCGGCGGCGCCGGAAATTTATAATGGGAACGAGCCGATGTAATCGCTTGCAAAAAGTCTCCCGGCTCAATTCGCTTTTCATGGAGAAAGAAGGGGAATGTATTGAGAAAACAACGCTTCACGGTATTCGCTTCGACGGCAGCGGCGCTGCTGATCCTCTCCGCCTGCAGCAGCGGCGGCGGAAACGCGAACAACGCGAACAACGCGGCGACTGCGCCCGAGCCGGCCGAATCGGCAACGAACGACGGCGCAACGGCCCCGGCAGCGGAAGAGCCGGTGAAACTGCGCATTTACGCCGCTTATTTCGACGACGACACGAAGAAGCCATACGACTATGCGGTAGCCGAGCTTAAGAAAGAGATGCCGAACGTCGAGCTGGTGCTCGACCCTTCGATGCAGGACGACGGCCAGAAGCTGCGCACGTACGCCGCTTCGGGCAACATGCCGGATATCTTCCAGGCCGATTACAAGACGATGAAAGCGTTTGCGGCCTCGAAAAACATCGAGCTGCTCGACGACGCGGCGCCGACCGCGCAGTTCAAGAGCGACCTGAATCCCGGCAACGAGCCGGTCATGATTACGCCGGACGGCCATGTGTACTCCTACCCGTTTGCCGGCATCGAATTCCAGATCCTGTATTACAACAAGAAGATCTTCGCCGATGCGGGCGTGGAGGCGCCGATCAAGACGTACGATCAATGGAAGGATGCCATCCAGAAATTCAAGGCCAAGGGCATCGTGCCGCTGGCGATCTTCTCCAAAGAAAAATGGATCGGCAATTCCTTCTTCAAAGGACTGTTGACGAGAGAAGAGCCGCAGGGCTACGCGGCGTTGACCGGCAAGGAGCTGCCCGACGCGTTCAAGCTGGCAGCGAAGCAGTTCAACGATCTGAAGGATGCGGGGCTGTTCGATCCGAATGCCACCAACACGAACTACGACCAAGCGTCGTCGATGTTCTACACAGGCAAGGCGGCGATGCTCGTCAACGGCCAGTGGGAAATTTACAGCGCGGATAAGAACCTCGGCGCGGACGTCGATTGGATGTACTGGCCGGCCAAGGACGAGGCGACGTACGAAGCGAGCAAGTTCAACATGGACGGCTCCGGCGAACCCGGCGGCTTCTCCGTCTCCCCGACCAGCAAGAACAAGGATACCGCGATCGAAGTCGCCGCGTTCCTGGCGCGCAAATACGCGGAATTCAAATATACGCAGCTCGGCAACCCGATCGTCTCGGTGAAGATCGACAAGCCGGTCGTCGCCAAGCCGCCGGCCATGATGCAGCGACTGATCGACGAGACGCTGCCGAACGTCAAGAACTTCGCCAAGCTGAACGAGAACGTCAAGATCAACACCGCCATCGACGACAACACCCAGAACCTGATCGTCAAAGGCTTCAGCGACCAGGACTTCGCCAAAAACATGAATCGGGTGCTGGCGAGCGAGAACAAGTAACGAGGACTAACCCATGGATTGGAATGAGCAACGATGAGACATTATTTCGGCAATAAATGGGCGATTGCGGCGTTCGCCTTGCCGGCGCTGCTGCTGTATTCGCTCGTCGTCTCCTATCCGGTGGTACAGAGCTTGTACCGCAGCTTCTTCGAATGGGACGGCATCGGCGCGGGCACCTTCAACGGGCTGAGCAACTACGCCGAGCTGTTCCGCGATCCGCTGCTCGTCACGTCGCTTCGCAACGGCGGGATATTCGCGCTCGTGCTCGTCGTCTTTCAGATCGGGCTGGGCACGATCCTGGCCTTGGTCTGCGCGGATATGAAGATCAAAGGGCGCAAGGTGCTCAAGGTCGGCTATTTCATCCCGGTCGTGCTGTCCGTGACCGTCGTCTGCCAGCTGTGGATCGCCATCTACGATCCGACGAACGGGCTGGTCAACCGCTTGTTCGAGCTGGTCGGCATCCCGTACCGGCAAAATTGGCTGACCTCGCCCGCCGTCTCGATCATCGCGATCGCCTTCGTCAACGCGTGGCAGTTCATGGGGTATCAGTTCAGCCTGCTCTACGCCGGCATCAAATCGATACCCGAGCAATACGTGGAGGCCGCGATCATCGACGGCTGCACGAAGTGGGGCGCGCATCGCAGAATTACGATTCCGCTGATGGCGGAGACGTTCAAGTTCTGTCTGATCGTCGCCATTACGGGAGGCATCGGCGCGTTCGTCCAGATGCTCATCATGACGAGCGGCGGTCCGGGGACGACGAACTTCACGCTGACGTACATGATTTACCGGTACGCCTTCAGCGAATTCGAATATGGCTACGCCTGCGCGGTATCCGTTTTCCTGGTCGCCATCAGCCTGCTTGCCACCGTCATCATCAACCGGTTGTTCCGTCAGGAACGCATGACCTATTAGAAGGGGGCAGACGGCACACTCATGCTGACCAGAATAAAACCGGGTTCCATCCTGCTGCAGGGCCTGTTGTGGATTTATTTTCTCGTCTCCGTCTATCCGCTTTTCTGGATGATCACGTATTCGCTCAAGAACAACGACCAGATCTTCGTCACGAATCCGTTCGGCATCCCGCTGCACATGCATTTCGAGAATTACGTCAACGCCTGGGAACAATTCAACGTGCCCCGATATTTCGTCAATTCGCTGGTCGTCTCGGCGATCAGCACCTGCGGCATCCTGCTCCTGTCGGTCATGTTCGCGTACACGGTGGCGAGAATGGAGTGGCGCTTGCGGGAAGCCGCGCGCATCTACATGATCATCGGGATGTTCATCCCGCTGCAGGTCATCATGATTCCGCTCGCCATACTGGTCAAAAACTTTCACCTGACGAACACGTACGGGGCGCTGATCGTGCCGTACATCGCCTTCGGCCTGCCTTTCTCCTCGCTGATCTTCTACGGCTTCATGCGAACCATTCCCGTCGAGCTGGAGGAGTCGGCGTGCATGGACGGGGCGAGCATTTACAGGACGTTCTTCCGCATCATCGTGCCGATCGTGCGGCCGGCGGTCGCGACGATCGCGATCTTTCAATTTTTAGGCGCGTGGAACGAGTTCCTGCTTGCGTACATCCTCATCTCCGACGAAGCAATGAAGACGCTGCCGCTCGGCCTGCTGTTCTTCCAAGGGCAGTACAGCACCGATTGGGGCGGGATGGGCGCCGTGATGACCATCGCCAGCCTGCCGATGGTCATCATGTTCTTGTTCTTCAGCGATCAGGTCGAGCGGGCGCTCACGGTCGGCTCGGCCGTCAAAGGGTAAGAGGCAGGCGGCTTGGACAACGAACCGTCTAACGCAGACTAAACGAGGGAAGTGACGAGAGGATGAGCAATCCACTTGGTATCGGCGTCGTAGGGGCAGGAGCCATCGCGACGCGGCTGATGGCGCATCTCCGGCTGCCGGATACGGCAGGGAAGGTCAGACTGGCGGCGGTATGCGATCCCGTCCCGTCCAGGGCGGAAGCCGCGGCAGCCAAATACGGGGCGGCGGCGGGGTACGAGAGCTACGAGGAGCTCCTGCGCGATCCGAGCGTGGATATCGTGACGATCTGCAGTCCGATCGGGCTCCATTACGAGCAGGGCGTCATGGCGATCGAAGCCGGCAAGCATGTCCACTTCAACAAGACGATGACGACGACGGTGGAGGATGCCGACGATCTGATCCGCCGCGCCGCCGCCGCGAACGTGCGTCTCGTGGCCTCGCCGGGCATGATGATCGATCCGGCGTCCCGCCGCAAGCGCAAGCTTTATCTGGAAGGCGCGCTGGGCCAGCTCGCCTGGGCGATTACCGGCACGACGATGGGCGACGGCGCTTACCATCTGAACGAAGACGTCCGCACGGGCAGCGACGTGCTGAGCAACGTTAACCCCGGCTGGTATTTCCGCAAGCCGGGCGGCGGGCCGATCTACGACGCGACCGTCTATCCGCTCCACGAGCTGACGGGCATTCTCGGACCGGCCAAGCGCGTGACGGCGCTCTCGGGCATCGGCATTCAGGAGCATTGGTTCGGGCAGGAGCGAATCGAGACGGAGATGGACGATTCGACGATTTTGCTGCTTGATTTCGGCCGGGCGGTCCATGCCGTCGTCTACTCGACGATCGCGGGCGCCGCGACGGAGTGGGCCCCGAGCATCTACGGCACCAAAGGGGCGATCGTCGGCTCGAAATTCGGCGACGAGCCTTTGAAGCTGGAGGACGACCGGTTGCCGCATGTATCGGGCGAGCACGCCGAATTGCGCGAGGCGCATGTCTACGAGGACATCATGCAGCTGGTCCGGTGGGTGAGGGAGGATATCCCGTCCGTTGCCAACGCCGAGCATGCGCGCCATGTCATCGATATCATCGAATCCGGCTACCGGGCGGCAGAGACCGGGATGACCCAAGAGCTGCGCACGACCTTCGAGCCGCTCGCGCTGTCCGAACTGTAGGTCGGCTGCGCGAGCGGCGCGCCATCGCCGGCCCATGCGGGCTGCCATGACCGATTGCAACGGAAAGCGGCAGACTTGCCGTGGCGCTTCGGAGCCGGTGCCGTATGGGCTGCCATGACCGACCGTTCGCGCCGGCCCGCGGCGGACTTGCCGCGGTACGGTACGGCTCCGGCGGTTGCGATGAAACCGAATGGCTGCCGTCGTTCGCTTTCTTTCCACGAATACGATTCAACGGAGGTTGGGATACCCATGCAAATCAGTCCATCCGAGCTGGCCGGCGGCAGATTGCTTCCGGAGACGCTCGAACTGGCCGTCAATCTGATCGAGGTCAACGGTTATGTCATCTTCGAAAAGGTACTGACGGAAGAGAAGATCGAGAGGATTCATCGCCGTTATCTTGAAATTCTGGAACCTTATCTCGAGGCGCATTACGAGGAAGTGTACAATCCGGACAACGGATTCAATGATGGGACGAATCATATCCGATTGTACCTGCCGTTCGAGATGCCTTTCATCGACGAATCGATCATCGCGCATCCGTTTGTCACGGCGGTGCTCGACCGGCTGTTGGGCGAGGACTGCGTGCTGCATTATTTGGCAACCAATACGTCGCTGCCCGGAGGACGCAACAGCCAGCCGGTGCATGCCGATACGGGCTCGCACTTCGGCGACCGCTGCGCCTTGAACCTGCCGATCTCGAATCTGATCGTCAATTTCCCGCTGGTCGACACGACCGAAGAGAACGGCCCGATGGAGATCTGGCCGGGCGGAACGCATCTGCTGCCGGACTACCGCTACGGCTCCAAGTCCTACAGCAAGTCCAAGCTGGCCGAGCATATGCATGTCGTCAAAGCGCTCATGCCCGCCGGCTCGATCATGATCCGCGACGACCGGATGTGGCATCGCGGCACGCCGAACCGTTCGGACCGTCCCCGCCCGAACATCGCGATGATTTACGCCCCGCCGCCGAACGCGCCCCGCAAGGGCAGCATCCACATTCCGCAGGAAACGTACGATTCCCTCTCGGAGCGCGCCCGCAGGCTGCTGCGGATGGAGAAAATCGGCTTCCCTGTGACCGCGCCGTCCCACTGAACGGCAGCCAAGCACAAGGCGCGAGCCGGATGTTTCCCGGCTGCATACCGCTGCGCAACCGACTGCGCCCGTCGGCGAAGCGGACGACGAACGTTCTCTCGCGTCCGCTTCGGCTCGCATGCTTTCTTCGATCAACCCTTCCGCGGAAGGGTTTTTTCGTTATGGGCAGCCAGGCGAACCGTGCGGAACCCGGTGAAGAAGGGGCTCAGTCCCCGTGAAACAACGCGCGGTATTTCTGCGGATGCATGCCGGCATGCTTCTTGAAGACGGTGCTGAAATACGTGGCGTTCTCGAAGCCGACCATCTCGGCGACCTCGAGAATTTTCAAGTCCGGCGATTTGAGCAATTCCTTCGCGGCTTCCATCCGTACCTTCGTTACGTACTCGGTGACGCTTTCCCCGGTCTCCTGCTTGAAGATCAGGCTGATGTAGTTCGGCGACAGGAAGACCTGCTCCGACAGCCTCGACACGGTGATGTTTTCCATGTAGGAGCGCTCGATGATCGATTTGATTTTAAGGATCGTCCGGCTGTTCTTCTGGGTATGCTTCCGGGCGAAGTACCCGGCGAGCTCGCCGAACAACCCCAGCATCGCGTCGCGGAGCTCGGCTGCCTCGCGTTTGTCGTAGATGTCGAGGTAGATGGAAGAGTAGCCGGGAACGATGTCCCGGATGTTCTCGTCCATCTCGACGATCGCCTTGTCGGCCATGTTGATGAGCTCGACGCAGACGCTCTGCACATAGCCGATCGGCAGGCGGCGGTTGTCGCACAGCGTATCGAAGATGAACCGCACGGTAGCGGTTGCCTCGTCCATGCCGCCCAGCTTCATATGGCGGATCAGTTTGGTTTCGGCGTCGAACAGCTTCGGAAATTCCAGCTCGTCCGCGTCGACCTGGAAATCCCCGATGAACAGCACCGAGTTTTTCCCCGTGTAAAATTTGAATTTGATCGCCGCGAGCGCTTCCCGGTAGGACCCGTACAGCTCGACCGCGTTGCGCACCGGATTGCCGATGCCGAAGGAAACGGACAACTTCAGGAACGATCGGACGCTGTCCGACATCTCCCGGCAGAGGTCGGCCGGGCCGGGGGCTTCCGGGTTCCGCAGCCGGAACAAGACGACATGCTCGTTCTCGTTCATGATGAAGGCGAGGCCGTTCCCGCCGCGCGAGACGATCTCGTCCAGCACGTTGTTCACGGAGAAGCCGAGCAGCTGCTTGCGGACGTCGCTATAGCGCTCGATCGCCTTCTCGTATTCGTCGATCTGCATCACCGCCGCCGTCCATTCGCCGTCGCCCTCGAGCGGAAGCCCGTAGGTCGCCAGCTTGCTTCGCGCGTCTTCTTCGTTCGCAAGCATGCCCATGACGAGCTGGGCCAGAAACTTCTCGCGCAGCACCGGCAGGTTCTCGTGCAACTGCTGCCGCAGCTGCACGGTCTGGGCCTCGCGGCTGCGCTCCGAGGCGATGGAGGCGACGACCTTCCGGACGGTCTCCTGCAGCTCGGCGATCTTGATCGGCTTCAGGATGTACCCGTCCGCGTTCAGGCTGAGCGCCGTCTTGGCATAGCCGAAATCCTCGGCTCCGCTGATGATGATGATCCGCACGGGATCGCCGGCTTTCTTCAGCTTGAGCGCGGCTTCCAGCCCGTCCATCATCGGCATGCGAATGTCCGTCAGCAGGATATCGGGCCGCAACCTGCTGCACAGCTCGAACATTTCCAGGCCGTCCGCGGCGTCCGCGATCACTTCGATCCCGAGCTCCTCCCAGCGCACGACCTCCTTGAGTCCCTCCCGGACGTTATATTCATCATCGGCGATGATCATCTTGAGCATCTTCATTCTCCTCCCATGTTGTCACGGCCGGCATCGTCACGGTCACGAGCATGCCCGGTCCTTCTCTGCTGCGGTAGCGAATGCCCGCCTGTTCGCCGAATACTTGCTTGAGCCGTTGGTCCACGTTGCGGGTGCCGAACGAATCGGTCGCGCCTTCTCCGCCGGCCAGCATGGCATTCAAGGCGTTCGCGTCGGCGCCGACGCCGTTGTCGGCGATTTCGATGACGATCCGGTCCCCGATCTTACGGGCGTCGATCTCGATGAAGCCTTTGCCGTGGCGTTTCTCGATGCCGTGCAGGATCGCATTTTCGACGAGCGGCTGCAGGATCAGCTTGACCGTCAAGTGGCCGTAGACCTCGGGCTCTACCCGAAGCGCGTAATCCAGCTTGTCCTTGAACCGGAACCGGTGGATCGACAGATAGCTCTCGACCTGGCGCAGTTCGTCCTCGATCGGGATGATGCTGCGGCCTTTGCTGAGGCTGTACCGGAAAAAATCCGACAGGCTCGTGACCATGTTGCTGATGTCCGGCACGTCGTGGCGCAGCGCGATCCAATTGATGGAATCGAGCGTATTGTACAGGAAATGCGGATTGATCTGCGACTGCAGCGCCTTGAGTTCCGCTTCTTTCTTCTTGACCTCGCTGACGTACAGCTTGTTGATCAACTCTTTGATCTGCATTATCATCTTATTGTATTGGCTGAACAGGTACGTGAATTCGTCCTTCCGCCGATATTGGACCTGGATGTCGAAATTGCCTTCTTGGGCATAGGACATCGTCTTGATGAATTTGCGGATCGGCTTCGTGATATTGTTCGAGAGCAGGAGCGCAATGGCGAAGGCAAGCACCATGCAGAGCGCGAGCACCGCGTACATCGCCCGCCGGAAGGACACCAGCTTGCCGTTGAGATCGCTGATCGGCGACACGGAGACGACGGTCCAGTCGAGGTTGTCGATGCGCCGGAAGGATACGAGCTCGGACCGACCGCCGATGCGTTCGTCGAATGAGCCCACCGGCTCCGGCAGCTTCAGCAGCTTCGGAATATAAGCATCTGCCGCCAAGCTGCGCCCGAGCAGATCAAGGTCGGGGCTCACGATCACGTTCGCTTTGCTGTCGACGATGAAGATGGAGCTGTTCTCGGAAGGCTTGAGCTGGACGAGCATGCCGTTGAAATCGTTGATATCGGCATCGATCGTAAGCAGGCCGACGTAAGGAATCGTCATGTTTCTCAGGCCGAAGAGCCGCTTGGCGAGCTTGATCGTATAGGACGTGCCGCCGGCCGTCGTATCCGCCTGCAGGCCGACGATGGAATATCGGGCTTTCTGCGGCAGGGCGACGTACCACGGCTCTTTCTCGATCTCGCTGATCGTCGACACGTTGCGCGAGAAATTATATTGCACGTATTCGGGCCGGTCCAGCATGTACAGCTTCGGGACGAACTGTTTGGCCGGACCTTCGGGCTGCGCGTAGATATCGAGAATCTTGTTCAAATTGGCCAGCTCGTTCACGAACCCGACCTGATCGGACGGGCGTTCGGCGGACAGCATGTCCAGCATGTCGGGATTGAGGTAGATGGAATTGGCCACGCCGTCCATTTCGTCGAATTTCTTGACGAGCACCGTTTCCATCATCGCGAGGTTCTTCTGAACCGAGGCATTGATGTTCTCCGTGATGGTCTGGTACGACTCGTTGTAGATCGTCACGGAGATGATCGACGTCGGCAGAATGACGAGCAGCAGAAAATAGAGCAGCAGGCGGTATTTGAGGCTTACCCGGTTGAACGGAAGCAAGCCGTATGCTTTACGGAGCGTGAGCATGGGAACCCGCTCCTTTCCACGATTTGATGACAACGGTTACACACCATTATAAGGGGATTAGAAAATGATGAAAAGCGTCCATTTTGGCAAAGTTCGGCTTCTGGTCGCGGGCTTGGTCCTCGTCGCGGCCTCCGGCTGCGGCCGCGACGGCCAACCGCAGCAGGCGGCTCCCCAGGCGGCAGGAGGGACGGAAGAGCAGGAGACGCTCGCTTTCGCCGTGCAGGATACCGCCGAAACGAAGGACATCGAACGCTTGATCGCGGCATTCAACAAGGATCACCCGGATGTGCCCGTCAAGCTCCTCAGTCTGCCGCGCGACACGTACGACGAGTCGCTGAACATGCTCATGACCTCGGGCGAAGGGCCGGACGTCTTTCAGATCGGCACCGGCTGGCTGACCAGCTACACCTACAAAAACTGGCTGCTCGACTTGTCGGATGCGGCGCCGGATGACGTGCGCCGGGCGTTCCCCGGATGGGCGGCCGACTATACGAAGCTAAACGATCATTACTATGCGATCCCCTCCGGCATGCTGACGGTGAGGCTCATCTATAATAAGAATTTGCTGGCGGGGGCCGGTTGCGATCCGGACAAGCCTCCCGCGGCGCTGGCGGAATTGAAGCGCTGCGCCGTCGGGATATCCAAGGCGGGCACCGGCTATCGCAAATACGGCTTCGCGCTGCCGGCGAGCGAAGACGAGGCCGGCTTTCAGCAGCCGCTCGAGATGGCAGGCACGTACAGCGGCGCGTATTACTACGATTACGCCAAAGGGAGCTACGATTTCTCGGTCTATTTGCCTTGGTTTCAAACGGTGCTCGACATGAAGCGGGAGGGCGGGCTGTTTCCGGGTGAGATGTCGCTCAAGACCGACACGGCGCTGACGCAGTTCGCGGAAGGGAACATCGGGATGATGATCGTCTCGAGCCGGGACATCGCGGCGCTAGAGCGCATGCAGCCGGGGGCGTTCGAATGGGGAATCGCGATGCCGCCGTTGTTCGAGGCTTCCGATAAGGGCAAGGGAGCATTGATGATCGAACCGGAGCCGCCTTATGCCATCAACGCCCGCACGACGCATAAGGAGACTGCGGTCGAGCTGTGGCAGTATCTTCTTTCAAGAGGCTTTCTCGGAGAACTGTACAGGCAGAGCGATCTCATTCCGGCGCGCGAGGACGTGACGGACGACGTGCAGTATCGGCCGGATCTGCCGAGAATGCAGGAATTCCTCCCGACCCCCGAGGAGTCGATTTATCCCAAGGAGCCCAAGTTCATCTTGAAGAACGTGCCGAAGCAGTTCGATCCCATCAATCTCGGGGATGCCGTGCGGATGAAGGCGTACCGGGATATTCTGCAGGGAATCCGCGACCCGAAGGAGGCGCTGGCGGAGTTGACGGCGCAGTATAACCGCTCGTTGAACGATGCCGCTAACTTGAATCCGGTCATTAACCTGAATGATTTCGTCTATCCGTCCTTCGATCCGAAGCATCCGCTGCAGTCGGTGAAGCGGAATTCGGGTTGATCCGCGGAAAATCCTAGAAACTCGATAGAAAATTGAAGTCCGCAATAGATAATTTTATGTAGCTTACAGATGTAAGCGTATACACTTGGAGGTGGAAACGCACGCAGAGGAGGAGATTGGTTAATGAGATCGTTGAAGTTGCGAAAAACGATCGGCGTCGCGCTTGCGGCGCTGATCGCGTGTTACGGCTTGCCCGCCAAGCCGGCGGGGGCGGAGGCCGCGCCGGCGTACGACGTCACTGTATCGGGCGTCGACCAGCAGACGGTGAAGGGCTGGGGCATATTCCCATCCTGGAACCGCGCGGACTGGAACCGCGATTTTACCGACAAGACGGGGGCGCAGCAAGCACTGTTCGAGGACTTGGGCGCCACGATGTTCCGGGTCATGATTCCCGCCGTGGCCGGAGACGGGGACGGCAATCTGATCGACGCCAAGATGCAGGAAATTTACGATATCGTCCATGCCGGCGAAACGAGAGGGATGCACGATTATATCGTCTCGGTCTGGTCCCCGCCGATCGGGATGAAGACGCTGCCGACCGTAAACGGGTGGACGGGCTCGGAGCACGTGAGGCTTCGCACCGATAAGGAAGCCGCCTACGCGGATTACCTCGTCAAATCGATTCAATGGCTGGCGGCTCATGGGGCGAGCGTGCCCAAGGCGCTCAGCTTCCAGAACGAGCCGTTGTCGCAAATCATCAGCGAATGGTGCTATTGGGGCGGAGACAACGGCACGCAGTACCAGCGCGTCGCCAAGCTGCTGCGCGCCAAGCTCGACGCCGCCGGGTTGAACGGCGTGGAGATACTGGGTCCGGAAGGCGCGGCGTATCACGAGAACGAGCTGCTGCTCGGCGAAGATTTCTCCGCGCTCCGCAGCGACCCGGAGCTGAACGCCGCGATCGGCGGGCTGGCTTCGCATAGTTATTTCGCCAAGGGCTTCGACAACAACGACGTGTACAAGAACTATCGCGCCGCGCTCGATCAGGTGCCGGACAAGGACCTGTGGCAGACCGAGTACAGCACGCTCATCGCCGGCGTCTCGGAGATGGACATGGCGATCAACGCCGCCCAGCGCTTGGCGGGAGACATGGCGCTCATCAAGGACAATTATTGGTACTGGTGGCTGGGTTGGGCGAACGGCAGGCATCCGACCGACGTCGGCGAGGTGCTTCTTGACGGAGACGGCTATACCGTGACCAAGTCGAAAGCGTTCTACGTGCTCAGCAATCTGTTCCACAACGTTCCCGTCGGCTCGACCGTCAGACGGGTCGGCGCGGATCCGGCTTCCGGTTTGACGACGACGGACGCCGTATGGATGGACGCGGTCGCGTTCGTGAACGGCAGCCAAACGACCGCGCTGCTGGTCAATCCGACGAATGCCGCGAAAACCGTGAACGTGAACGGCCTGACCGGCACGACGGCAAACGTGTATCAGTTGACGGACGCTGTCGCCAAAGGCCAGGATATGCAGCTGGCGGCTTCCCGCAACATCCAAGGCGGCAAAGCTTCCGCGGTCGTGCTGCCGGCCAGGAGCGTGTCCGTCATCGTCACTTCCGACGAAGACGCGGCGCCGCCGCATATCGTATTCGATCAATCCGGCAGCACGTCCGCCAAGGATGCTTCCTATGCCGTGAGAGACGCGCAATTCACGGTTTCCGGGCATTTGGACGAGGCGGGCACGCTTCTGATCAACGGACAAGCCGTGCCGGTCGCGGGCGATAACAGCTTCAGCACGACCGTCACGCTTGCGCTTGGGGATAATACGATCACGGCCGCGGCAAGGGATGGCTCGGGCAATGAAGGCAATCCCGTGACGTTGTTCGTCAGGTATGATCCGGCTTACCTGGGGCTGACCTTGGACCAGAGCGGACTGCAATACGTCAAGCAGGGCGCCTATACCGTTTCGGGCCGGACGAACGGCAGCGCGGCGGTGACCGTGAAGCAGACGGCCGGCGGCGAAACGGTCAAGCAGGAGACGATCCAAGTGGGAACGCCGGATGAAGGCGGCGGTCAGGCAGGCGACGTCATCCGGCAGATCCTGAACGATAACTACGTATCGTCGGGAGCGGGTTTATCCAGCGCGCAAGGCGGATTTACGACGAACGCTCAGGTCGTGTGGGACAGTCGATCGGTATTCGCGCCGGCCGAAGGGGAGCGCTCGCTCCGGTTGAAATTAACGGCCGGCTTTGCACGCGCCGGCTTGAATTTCCTGAATTCGGCGAATCAAGCGGCAGCGGAGGATTATGCCGCCGTCAAGGACACGGCGGCGCTCCGATTCCAGGTGTACACGAAGAGCAAAGTGGACAGCTTCTCCGCCGTGCTTATATCGGATAACGGCGGAACGGCAGTCGAAGCAAGGCTGCCGCTCTCGAGCTACATCGCCGCCGCGGATTACGGGGCGAAGTGGACGCAAGTGACCATTCCTTTGTCCGATTTCGACGCGGCTCCTCACTTCGACGCGGCGACGGGCGAAGCAAGCTCGCTGCCCGTGCAATGGGGCAGCGTCAAGGCAGTCGGCTTCGAAAGCAATCATACGGCTTATTACGATCCGTATATCGACGACTTGAAGATCGTATCGACCGGCAGCCCGGACGACGGTTCGGACGGCGGCGACGACGGAGACGGCTCGGCGTCGCTTGCGTTCAGCACGGTCTTGAACTTGAGCCAAGGCGAGAATGCGATCGCCGTGACGGCGTCCAATCTGTTGAACCAAACCGCCGTGCCCGCGTCGGTGCGGGTCGTCTACGATCCGAATCCGCCGGTGCTGACCGTGCCTTCCGAAGGCTCGACCTCGGGCACCAGCTACGTGCTGAACGGCAGCGTGAACGAGGATGCCGTGATCACCGTCAACGGAACGCCGGCGGCACTGAAACCTGACCGGACGTTTACGGCCGTGGTCCGCGTGGCCAAGGGCGAGAATACGATTACGGTCACGGCGAAGGATCCCGCAGGCAACGAATCGCAGGCTGCCGTCATCGTGACCGCCGATCCCGTCGAAGACGGATCGCTGGCGCCGGGCGTCGCGGTCTCGGACCGGGCGGCGGCCGAGCCGACGATCGACGGGGATCTGTCCGAACCGGGCTGGGCGGCGAACAACCGGGTCGAGAAGATGATTACCGGCGCATCCGATAACAATGTCACGTTCGGCTCGATGTGGGACGACGACAAGCTGTTCGTCGCGATGAAGGTGCTGGACGCCAATCTGGTCAACGATACGGCAGGAGCCCTGACCTATCAGGACGATTCGATCGAAATCTACCTGGACGGGGACAATGCCCGCGGCTCCGTGTTCGGCACGGACGATCATCAGATTACGCTCGGCTGGCATGATGACCAGCTGTCGGTCGGCGGAGATATCCCGGGCATCACCTTCGCGCAGAAGGATATCGACGGCGGATTCACGGTCGAAATGGCCATTCCGTGGAGCGGAATCGGCATTCAACCCCCGGCGAACAATGCAGTTATCGGCTTCGACGCAGCCTATAACGACGATGACGGCGGCAACGGCGGATTGCGTCAAAGCCAGCTGATGTGGCGAGGCAACGCGGACAATTGGCGCAGCACGGCCGCCTTCGGCAGCTTGTACTTGAACGACGGCAAGAATGCCGCTGCCGCAGTGGAGCCTTCCGGCGCGCTGACTGTCGATGGGGCGCTTAATGAGCCGTCCTGGTCGCTGAACGGCAGCGTTGCCAAAGCGATTACCGGCACCTCCAATAACAGCGTGAGCTTCGGCACGCTCGGCGATGCGCAGAATTTGTACGTCGGGATTGAAGTGCTGGATGCCGATCTGCGCAACGATACCGCCGGCGCCCAAACCTATCAGGATGACTCGGTGGAGGTCTATCTCGATGCCGATCATAACCAAGGCGCCGCATACGATGCGTACGACCATCAGCTGACGCTCGGCTGGCATGATACGCAGCTGTCCATGATCGGCAATTTGGCCAACGTGCAATATGCGCAGAAGGACATTGCCGGCGGTTATACGGTCGAGCTGGCTATTCCGTGGGCATCCCTCGACATCGATCCGGCGCGCGATATTACGCTCGGTTTCGATGTCGGCAACAACGACGACGACGGCGGAAATGCCGGGAACCGCGAAAGCCAGGTCCTGTGGAACGGAACCGGCGATAACTGGCGGGACACTTCCGGCTTCGGGAACCTGTTGAACCATAATTTGAGTCTCGCGCTGCCGGACGACGAGACGCCTGATCCGGACGGACTCGCCTTGTTCACGGATAATAACGCGGATCTGAGCAAGCTGTACGCGAAATCGGCCCATATCGTAAACGCCGCCGGACATCCGGAGAACTTCGCGGACGATGCTACGCGGATCACGCATAATATCGATAATCCGACAACGCCGGAATATGTCGTATACCAATCGCCGGAAGGGGATATTTACTCCTTCGATATTACGACCGGCCTGTTCTCGGGCACGCCGCAATTCGCCTTCTACGGCTCCGCGGACGGCGTGAATTTCACCAAAATCACGGCGGCTTCCAAGCTGACGGGCGGAGCGAACGGTTATGCCGTATTCAGCAATACCGCGAGCGGCTTGCCGGCGGGAACCAAATACTTGAAGATTGAATTCCCCGGTCTGGAGAATTGGAAAGAGCAGCTGATGAACGTCGGCTACAAGTACTTCGGGGCGACGACGCCTCCGGATGAAGGCGAAGTCTCCACCTTCACGGACGAAGCGGCCGACTTGTCCAAGCTGATCGGCAAATCGGGCCATATTACCAATGCGTTCGGGGGTCAGCTTGAGAAATACGCCGGCGACGGCGACCGGATCATTCATTCGAACGACGACAGCCTGGAACCGGAATATGTCATCTATAAATCGCCGGAGGGCGATATCCGGTCCTACAATGTGAACGTTTCGAATTGGACCAGTCTGCCGAAGACAGTCAAATTCACGGTTTACGGTTCCGCGGACGGACAAAGCTTCACCGAGCTGCCCGTTCATTCGCAAATTCTCAGCAATGCGTCGGGCTACGACACGATCGGCTTGACAGGGGATGATCTGGCGAGCGGGATCCGCTATCTGAAGATCGTCTTCCCTTACGGCGATCCGGCGTGCGACAACTGGACGAGCACGATCAACAAAGTCACGTTCACGTATGCCGGCGATTCGACTCCGGCGGAAGGTCCGATCTCCGCTTCCGCGGTCTTGTCGGGAGCCCCTTCCGTTACGGCTGGTCAAACGTATACGCTCAATTATGGAGTGTCCGACCTGCAGGGCAGTATCGCGGCGGAGGACCTGAAGCTTCAATACAACCCTGCCATGTTCGAATTCGTGTCCGCGAGCGAATCGAAGACCGGGTTCTCCATTGCCGGACAGTCGGCCGTTCCGGGAACGGTGCATGTGATTCTGGCGGCCGCCGGTATTGCGAATGCCGTGACCGAGGACGGTGATATCCTTCAATTCACGTTTAAGGCGAAAACGCCGGAAGCAGCAGTTTCCTCAGCGTTTTCAATAACGAACAACGTCGTCTCCACTGTTGGCGGCGAGGAAACGCAGCTGGAGAATGCCGCGCATAACGTCCAGATCGTCATCGTCGACAAGTCGGCATTGTCCGAGGCGATTGCCCAGGCGCGGGCTGTGCTGAATGCCGCCGTAGAGGGCACGCATGCAGGGCAACACCGAACGGGCTCCAAGGCGATTCTGCAAGCGGCGATTGCTGCCGCTCAAGCAACATTGAATGATGCCGCCGCAACGCAGGCTCAGTCGGATGCAGCCGTCTTGACGCTGCAAGCAGCCATCGAGTCGTTCGCGCAATCGGTCATCCAGACCGGCGATTTGAACGCCGACGGCAGAATCAGCGCCGGGGATCTCGGCCTGGCGACCGGCTATTATGGAAAAACCTTGAATGACGAAGGCTGGGACGAGACTTATCGAGACGCCGACATGAACGGCGACGGCATCATCGATACGGCTGATTTCGCCGCGCTGGCCGCTTATTTCCTGTAAGGCTTGGTCAAAAGGGCGATCCGCTATACGGGATTGCCCTTTTGCTTTGCTGGAGCATCCGTGCCATTGCATATCCGATAGAATTTTGAAGGCCGTTGTAGATAATTTGATTCAGCCCGGAAGCGAAAGCGTCTACAATGGGAACTGTTACAGGATATCGTTATCGCTTACACAAACAAAGGAGGGTTTTACATGCAACGCAAATCTAAAATCGCCACCACGCTCCTTACCGTCGCGTTCGTTTCTTCGCTCGCGCTGACGGGCTGCGGGAATTCGAACAACGGGAACAACGCGAACGCGGCGGAGCCGGAGACCGCGAACACGAATGCGAATGCGGCGCAAACGGAGAACGCGGCGCCCGCGGACGACAAACCGGCCCTGGATCCGGTAGAGCTGTCGATCTACTATCCGGGCACCGAGCAGAAGGACGTAGCCGCGGTCGAGGAAGAAATGAACAAGGAGCTCAAGGACAAGATCAACGCCACCGTCAAAATCAACGCGGTCGACTGGGGCAACTGGGCTCAGAAAATCAACCTGATGGTCGCGTCCGGAGAGCCGTTCGACCTCTTGTTCACGGCCGGCTGGGATAATTTCAGCGGCAATGTCGCCAAGGGCGCCTTCCTCGACGTCACTTCCCTGATCGACCAATACGCCCCGGAAACGAAAGCGCAAATGAATCCGGAGCTGCTGACGGGCACGGCGATCGACGGCAAGAACTACGCGGTGCCGGTAGAGAAAGAAATGGCAAGCGAATTCGGCATCGTGCTGAACAAAGACCTCGTGGACAAGTACAGCTTCGATATCAGCACGATCAAGACGTACGAGGATCTGGAGCCGATGCTGCAGACGATCAAAGAGAAAGAGCCGACGGTTGTACCATTCTGGGGCGGCAAAAACAACGTCACGCTCATTCCTTTCGAGCAAATCGGCGCCGTACCCGGGGCGATCAAGAAGGACGGCAGCACGACGGTCGTCGACCAGTGGGAATCGCCTGAAATGCTGCAAACGCTCAAGCTGATGAAGGACTGGTATGGCAAAGGCTACTTCCAGAAGGATCCGGCTACTCAAAAAGACGCAGCTGCGCTCAACAAGGCCGGTACGGTGTTCGCGCAATGGCAGCAGCTCACGCCGGGTAAAGACAAAGTACTCAGCCAGCAATGGGGCCATCCGATCGTGCAAGTGGTCATGACGGAGCCGTACACGACAAGCGGCGATCTGAACGGCGCCATGACGGCCATCTCCCGGACATCCAAAAATCCGGAACGCGCCATGATGCTGATCAACCTGCTGCACACGGACGCCAAGCTGCTTAACACGCTCGTGAACGGCGTGGAAGGCAAACATTTCGCGAAAGCAAGCGATACGGTCATCAAGCTGCCGGACGGCGTCCAAGCCGGTCAAAGCGGCTATACGCCAGGCAACAACTACATGTTCGGCAACCAATTCCTTAACTACCTGTGGGATAACGAGGATCCGCAGAAGTGGGAAGCGTACAAGGCGTTTAATGCTTCGGCCAAACCGTCGCCGATCGTCGGCTTCAGCTATAACGCGGAACCGGTCAAAAACGAAGAAGCGGCTATCACCAACATTTTCAATTCGTTCATCGACGGCCTCAGCACGGGCGTCATGGATCCCGACAAGGACCTGCCCGACTTTATCGCGAAGATGAAGCAAGCCGGACTCGATAAAGTCATTGCGGAGAAACAGAAGCAAGTCGATGCCTTCCTAAGCAGCAAGTAAGCTCTGCCTGCAGGCGAATAGCGAGGCCGGCGCCGTTGCGATTGCCGGCCTCTTCAATTGATCGTGAAAGGAGCGGAGCTCATGAACCGTCGCGCTGGCTTGCTGTTCAATCTCGTGAAATACCGCGCCTTGTTCCTGATGCTGATCTTGCCGGCAGCGGTACTGGTGTTCAATAACTATATCCCGATGTTCGGGGGCATCGTCGCCTTCAAGAACTATAATTTCGAGGGCGGCATCCTGGGAAGTCCTTGGGAAGGGTTCGACAATTTCAAGTATTTGTTCCAAACGGAAGATGCCTTGGTCGCGACCCGCAATACCGTGCTCTACAATGGATTGTTTATCGTCATCAATACGGTCGGCGCCATACTGCTGGCCATCGCGCTGAATGAATTGCGAAGCCGGAAGCTGGCCAAGTTCTTTCAAAGCAGTCTGCTGTTCCCATATTTCTTGTCTTTCGTCGCCGTCAGCTACCTGGCCTACGCGTTTCTCGGCGGATTCGGCTTTATCAATAAAGCGATTTTGGAGCCGCTCGGCTTCCATGACATCTCGTGGTATACCGAGCCTAAGTACTGGACGTTCATTCTACCGCTCGTCAACCTATGGAAAAATGTCGGCTACGGGATGGTCCTGTATTTGGCGGCCATCATCGGAATCGATCAGGAATATTACGAGGCTGCCGTTATCGACGGGGCTTCCAAGTGGCAGCAGATTCGGAAAATAACGATCCCGTTGATCGTCCCGGTCATCATCGTGCTGGTTATTTTGCAAATCGGCCGCATCTTCAATGCGGATTTCGGCTTGTTTTTCCAGGTGCCGCTCAATACGGGCGTGCTCTACCCGACGACAAACGTGATCGATACGTTCGTCTACCGGTCGCTGCTCGTCAGCGGCAACGTGGGGATGTCGGCAGCCGCTTCCTTATACCAGTCGGTGGTCGGGTTCGTGCTCGTGCTGCTGACCAATCTCATCGTGCGCAAGACAAGCCGCGAAAACGCGCTGTTTTAGGAGGGAACCGAAATGAATGCTCACGCCGACTCTCAAGCCTCGGCCGGCCGTCCTGCGGAAAAGAAACGCGCGGTAAGAAAGCAACAGGCAAGCAACGGCTTATCGGGCTGGGCGAACGCGATCCTGGTCGCGGTGTTCGCGGTGCTAAGCTTGGCGTGCTTGTATCCGGTGCTTCTCGTCGTGGCGGTATCATTAACCGACGAGCAATCAATCGTGACTCATGGCTACAATATTATTCCTCGGGAATTTTCAGTGTACGCGTACCGGTATTTGTTCGAAGACGCGACGCAGATCTTCCGCGGCTACGGCGTATCGATCCTGGTCACCGTGGTCGGCACGGTCGCGAGCCTCCTGCTGACTTCGCTGCTCGCCTTTCCGCTTTCCCGCAGAGACATGCCTTACCGCAACGTCATCGCATTTGCCGTGTTCTTCACGATGCTCTTCAGCGGCGGGCTCGTGCCGTGGTATCTCGTCTACAATGCGGCCGGCCTCAACAACACGCTGCTGGCGCTGATCGTTCCGCATTTGGTGGTGCCCTTCAATGTCATCATCATGCGTACCTTCTTCGCGAATACGATTCCGGTGTCGCTGATCGAATCGGCCAAGATCGACGGCGCGGGCGAATTCCGGATCTTCGCCCGGATCATCCTGCCGCTCTCCTTGCCGGTCATGGCGTCCATCGGCTTGATTCAGACGCTGGCGTATTGGAACGACTGGTTCACGAGCTCGGTGTTCATCAGCGACAACCATCTGGTGAGCCTGCAGTACCTGATGTACAAGACCATCTACAATATTCAATATTTGAATTCCGGCTTGGTCGACGCCTCCGTTGCCGGCACGGCCTCGGCGGCGATTCCGACCGAGACGGTCCGCATGGCGATGGCGATCGTCGGCATCGGGCCCATCGTATTCGTCTATCCGTTATTGCAGAAATACTTCGTCAAAGGCTTGACCGTCGGAGCCGTCAAAGGCTAGCCGGCCGGCGGATATCGGACGAGAATAAGGAGGCAGCCGCACGTGAACGACCCGTTGGATAATTACGCGCTTGATCTTCGCAAAAGCACGGCTCCGCCCAATCATATCGCGGTGAGCAGCCTGTACAGCGTTACGGCTCCCCGGCACGGCACGGTGACGGGCGTACAAGGCTGCTACTCGCCGCCCTACGCGGCGGGCGGGCTGGAGCTTGGCTTGGACTTTATGGCCGATGGCATCGAGATCGAAGACACCGGCAACCTGGGCAAACGGGACTGCGGTCTGCTGTTTGCTGGAGCCGTCTGGCGGCCTGACCGCATCGTGCGCCGCGGAACGTACCATTGGCTGAAGGATAGGGGGCTCGTATCGCTCGGCGTCGTCAGCGACCTGGTGCCGCTCACCGGACGGGCCGGCTTCATGATCGCGGTGCGGGTCACGAACCGGTGCGGCAGAAGCATATTGCTCGATATCGCGCCGCGGCTCGAGCCGGGCAGCGTCCGCAAGGTTCCGCTCGGCGCCTGGAACTTCAGCCCCCCGCAAGGCGGGCAGGTGCCCGCACGGCTAGACGTCGGGAACGCTTGGGAAAGCGGCGACGTGCGGATTACGCTCCATCATGACCGGCTTTCCGCCGCGATGGCGCCAGGGCAGGAACGCGTCTTCCGCATCGCCGTCGTCCTGACCGATGCCGGCCGCGCGAGTGCCGCGCCGGCGAGCCTGGCCGACTGGGAAGCGGAGACGGAGGAGCGCTGGCTGGAGCTTATCGCCCGGTCGGAAGCGGCCTTGCCGCGGCTGGAGACCGATATTCCCGGGCTCGAGGCATATTATCGCCGGTCGCTGATCAGCGGCCTGATCTGCCTGTGGGATCACCCGGACTTCAAGATCCGCCCGTTTCCGGTCACGTCCGGCATCGACGGCGGCGGGATCAACAACTATCCGTGGGACGCGGCGGGCTACGTGGGCCAGACTCTGACGATGCTGCTGGGCAGCGAAGGATCGCAGCACTATCTGCGCTTCATGGAAGAGGGCGGGATCGACCGCCATATCTGCTTCGCGCCGGACGGCACGGGCGATGAACCGTTCGCGTACTCCTACAGCTTATGGGCGTTCTTTCATTTTGCGTGGTCGCTCTTCAGCCAGCACGGCGTGATCGCCGAGTTTTATCCGGTACTGAAGCGCGTGCTGGAGATCGACGAGGAGCGGCTGCTCCACCGGGGCGAGCTGCTCGATTACGGCAATCATCATCATCTCCTGGAGATGCGCGGCAGCGGCTACGAGCACGTGGTCGCGAGTCCGAACGCGGAACGCGCCTGGTGCTGCGACAGGCTGGCGGATCTCGCGGCGCATCTCGGCCTGGAGGAGGCGGAGGACTGGCGCGACAAATCCGCGCGCATTCGCCTCGCGATCCGGGAAGACTTGTGGGACGACGAGGCGAATTGGTTCCGCAGCCTGTACCCCGGCGGGCACCGGGAGATCATATATTCGGTCCAAGCGTACGACGCGCTGCGGATGGGGGCTTGCACGCCCGAGATGGAGCGCGCGTTGTTATCGCATTTGCGCGACGGGGCGTTTCTCGGGGACTTCGGCATATCCAGCATATCCGCGGAGGATGAGCTTCACTACGAGCTGAACGATCCCGACTGGTCGGGCGGGGGCAGCTTCGGCGGCGAAGGTCCGATACTGGCGCAGACGCTGTGGGAGATCGGCCGGCCGGAGCTGGCCTGGGACGTCCTGAAGCGCCATCTGTGGGTCGGCGCCCGCTTGCCTTACGTGCCGCAGGAGCATTATTGCGATCGTCCGGCGGCGCCCGCGCACAAGCGCGCCAACAACATCTCCGGCATGGCCGGCGCCCAGGCGGTGATCTTCGGGATGGCCGGCATCCGTCCGCAGCTGGACGGCCGCCTGCGCATTCATCCGCAGCCGCCCGAGGAAGGACGCGTCTCGATCATCGGCTACGCCTTCCGCGGACATCGCTACGACGTGCACATGGAGCCGGGGCATTGCCGGATCCTGCGCGACGGCAGCGAAATCTACAGCGGCGTTCCGGCGCTTCGGACGATCGGGTAAGCGGCGGCCGTCCGCGGACATTAAGCTTCGGTTGGGAGACGGCGCCGTCGTCCGCAATTATTTGTGAAGAAAATGTTGACATCGCCACCAGCTTCATGGTATTTTAATAAACGTTGCTTCCGAAATACGAGAAACGACATCTGCCAGATGCGGTCGTGGCGGAATTGGCAGACGCGCTAGATTCAGGTTCTAGTGGTGTAACAGCCGTGGAGGTTCGAGTCCTCTCGACCGCACCAACTTCACACATCCAAGAAGCCCCCGCTTAAAGCAGGGCTTCTTTTTTTGTCGTCGTCGAAGCATTGACGGCGCCGATTATCGCGTAAGCTCGGGCAAGCCGGCGGCGCATGACGGGAACCGCATCGACGCAGCCGGGAAAATCGGACGCGAGACGCTAGATTTCCTTTATCCGGATATACTACGGGAGTTACTACTATGGAAAGGCAATGACGTCGTCGCCATGGATGCTTGCCTTGTCAACTAAAGGAGGAATTCGGATGAATAACGTCAAATACGCCAATATGCTGGTCATGCCGGAGCTCGACACGACGGAGAAGCGTCTGCTCCCGTTCGGGATCCTGTCGCGCTTGCGGGAAGAAGCGCCGGTCCGTTACGATGCCGTTCGCGATTGTTGGGAGGTTTTCGCTTACGAGGAGGTCCATCTGGTGCTGAAAGACCATGGGCATTTCTCGTCCGCCCGCGGCGCGAGCGCGGGAGAAAGCGTGTTATTCTCGGATCCGCCCAGACATACCCAGCTTCGCGATCTGGTCAACAAAGCGTTCACGCCGCGCGCGATCCAGGAATTCACCCCGCGAATCGAATCCATCGTCCATGATTTGCTGGCGCATGCGGACGGCAGCGGCATGGATATCGTCCATGATTACGCGACGCCTCTGCCCGTCATGATCATTGCCGAATTGCTCGGCGCGCCGCAGGAAGACCGCGACCGCTTCAAACGATGGTCGGACGTGCTCGTCGAAAGCGCGCAGAACGATACCGAGGAGGCGTTTCGCGGCGTGATGGAGCGTCGGCAGCAGGCGATAGCGGAGCTGTCCGCATACTTCACGTCCTTGCTGGAGCTTCGGGCGAAGCGCCCGCAGGACGATCTGATCTCCTTGCTGCTCATGGCCGAGATCGACGGGGAGCGGTTGACGCCCCGGGAATTGATCAGCTTCTGCGTCCTGCTGATGGTGGCCGGGAACGAGACGACGACCAATCTGATCACGAACGGCGTGCGCCTCCTGACCGAACAGCCCGACTTGCAGCGGGAGCTGAGACGGAATCTTGACCTCGTTCCCGAATTCGTCGAAGAAACGCTGCGGTTCTATCCGCCGGTCGTGGCCATCGGCCGCGTCGCGAAACAGGATACGGCAATCGGGTCCTCGCAGATCAAGGCGGGCGAACAGATCATTGCCTGGGTTGGCGCGGCCAACCGCGACCCGGGGAAATTCCATGACCCGGATTCGTTTCTGCTCGGACGCAAACCGAACCATCACCTGAGCTTCGGCTTCGGTATTCACTTCTGCCTTGGGGCGCCGCTTGCCCGGCTGGAAGCCAAGCATGCCCTGGGAGCGCTGCTCCGTCATGCCGAGGCGCTCGCAGCGGCGCCCGACCGGCCGCTGACGCCGATCGCGAGTTCGTTCGTGTTCGGCGTCAAAAGCTTCCCGGTCGCGTTCCGATCGTGATCGCCGCCGGGAACCGGCATGCCGCGGCGGCTGCCGATTCCGCGCCTCGCCCTTCCTTCCGGAAGGGCTTATTGCGTTATCCGATCCCGATTGACATGTATTTCCGAAAGGTTGGAGACAATTTGTTGACATTTTGTCAACTTTCCGATGACATTCGAACGTTATAACTAAGAGACGAACATCAACGATTGACATTCGAACGTTATAACTAAGAGACGAACATCAACGATCATCCGTCGGGAGGACAACATGAAGAAACGCAGGAGATTGAGAAGACCGGTCCGACTGGCGATAACGGTCATCTTGTTATTCGTGATCGGCGGTTCTCTGGCTTCGCTGCTGCGCCATCATGCGGAGGATCCGAGACCGCTGGAGGGCAGCCCGTCCGGCAGCTTGACCGCGGCGGACGGCGATGATCCGCCGGATAACGTGTACCGCATCGTCATCGATCCCGGGCACGGCGGCAAAGACCCGGGCTCCGAGGGAAGCAGCGGCCAATGGGAGAAGGACAGCAATTTGTCGCTCGCCATGAAAATCTATGATTTGCTCCGACAGGACCCCGCATTCGCGCCTCGTCTGACCCGCTCGGACGATACGTTCGTGGAATTGGCGGACCGCGCGGCGATCGCGAACGATTGGCACGCGGACGCGCTGCTGTCGATCCACGACAACGCGTTCGAGGATTCGAGCGTCGGGGGGACGGAAACCTATTATAAATATGCCAACGGCATGCCGCTCGCGATGGCGATTCATCAGCAGGTGGTGGCGGCCTTGGGCTTTCCCGACCGCGGCGTGAAGGAAGAGCAGCTGAAGGTGCTTGCCTTGAGTCAGATGCCGGCGGTCCTGGTCGAGCCCGGCTATCTCACGAATCCCGGCGAGGAATCCGTCATGCTGAGCGAGGATGGACAGACGAAGGCGGCACAAGCGATCGTGGACGGCTTGAAGTCCTTTTTACAGGCTTCAGGATCGGGCGCCGATTCGCCAACCGACGCGGTCTCCGGGCAATGAGTACCCGCCGACACGCGCGGACGGCGTTTCATGTCGCGTAATTAAGCAGGCTTGCCAGCGTTGATATAAGCTTCATTTCCCCAGGGCGATGAACCAGATTGGAGCACGGCATGGATAAAACGAAAATCCTCATTATCGAAGACGAAGAAGCGATCGCCGACCTGCTCGCCTACGGGCTGGGCAAGGAAGGCTTTCTCGCGCGGACGGCGGCGAACGGCGCCGAGGGTCTCGCCGAGCTGGACCGGTTCCGGCCGGACATGCTGCTGCTGGACTGGATGCTGCCCGATCAGAGCGGCCTGGATATCTGCAAGAAGGTGACCGCGAACTACAACATCCCGATTCTCATGATCACCGCAAGGTCCGACATCACGGATAAGATTCTCGGCCTGGAGTTCGGCGCGGACGATTATATCACGAAGCCGTTCGACCTGCGGGAGGTCGTCGCGCGGATCCGCACGATTCTGAGGCGGCTGGCGCAGGCGAACCAGAACGTCGAAGAAGCGGCGGGGAAGGCGGCCATGCGCTTCAGGAATATCGTCATCGAGCCGGACGAGCGGCTCGTGACGAAGGACGGCGAGCCGGTCGAGCTGACGCCGAAGGAATTCGATCTGCTCACGACGCTATTAGGGCACCGCGGCAAAATTTTCACGCGCTCGGAGCTGCTCGATTTCGTGTGGGGCTACGATTTTCCCGGCGATACGCGTACCGTCGACACGCATATCCAACGGCTGCGCAAGAAGCTCGATGCCGGCGATCTGATCACGACCGTGTTCGGCATCGGCTACAAATTCGAACGGCGGGCGGATTGACGGGATGTTCCGGACGATTCGGGCCAAGTTCGTCGTCGGCTTCTTCCTGATCTTCTGCTTGTCCTTTCTCGTGCTCAACGGAACCCTCAAGGAAGTCATCCGGACGAGCAACCAGAAGATCATCACCTCCGATCTGATCGGACTGAAAAACAACAGCAACGTCTACGTTCGCCAAGCCTTCCTCATTAATCACTTTACGAACAACGATCTCTATTTCGGGCAGATGGCCGAGGAAATGGTGGACGACCTGCACCACGCCACCTCCAGCGACGTCAGCGCCTACACCGTCGACGGCATACTGCTCTATTCGTCCGACCGTCAGGTGTTCGCCGGAAGCAATACCGACGACCTCAAGCAGGCGCTAAGCGGCAAGACCGCCTATACCGTGACCTATGAAGGAAGCGCCGGCTCCGTGCTGTATTCGTACCCCGTCGTCATCGACGGCGTCAAGGTGGGCATTCTGCGGTTCGCCAAGGATTTCTCCCCCTTGTACGAGCAGAGCGGACGCATTCAGAACCTTATCTTCTACGTCGCGCTGACGATATTCGCGGCGGCTTTCCTGTTCTCCTACATGCTGTCGCGGCATATCACGATTCCGCTCGTCAAGCTGACGCGCGCCTCGACGGAGGTCATCGGCGGCAACCTGGACGTCCGCATCGGTTTCCGGAGGAAGGACGAGATCGGGCGGCTGGCGGCGAATTTCAACGACATGATTCGCCGCATCAGCAGCCAGATCGCGACCATCGCCCGCGACCGGGACCGGTTGAAGGAGCTGAACGAACAGGAGAAGCGGTTCTTCGATAACGTCACCCACGAGCTCAAGACGCCGCTTACCTCGATTCTCGGCTATGCCGAGATCATCCGGGAGAACGGCGAGAGCGACCGGGCTTTTTTCGAGAAGGGCATGAACCATATCGTCGAAGAAAGCCGGCGGCTGCACGGCATGGTGCTGAATTTGCTGGAGGTGTCGCAGCGGAACGCCGCACGCGGGGACGTCGAGCTCGTCGAGACGGGCGGCATCCTGCGCGACGTCTGCGACGCGATGGCGATCCGGGCGCAGCGCTACAAGAAACGCATCGCGCTGGACGCGGCGGACGGGCTGTACGTGCTCGGCCAGCCGGACCGGCTTCGCCAGCTCTTCATTAATCTGCTCGACAACGCGATCAAGTACAGCTCGCCCCGATCGGAAATTTCCGTTCGGGCCGAGGCGGCCGCCGACCGCGGGACGGTGCGGTTCGTGTTCGCCAATACGGGGCCCGGGCTGGCCCCGGAACAGCTGGCCAACGTGTTCGAGCCCTTCTATTCGGCGGACCGCAGGTTCAAGGAAGAAGGAAGCGTCGGCCTTGGGCTCAGCATCGTGAAATCGATCGTCGACGATCATGGCGGGATGATCCGCATGACGAGCCAAGACGGATGGATAAGCGTAAGCGCGGAGCTTCCCGCCGCGGGATCGGAGCGAACATGATGAATATTCGGCGCAACGCCGTTCTGACGGCGGCCTTCGCGGCGCTGCTCGTCCTGATGGCGGGATGCATGGGCAGCCCGCGCTCCGAGACGATCGTCATCCCGGGCACGGCGGACGATCGCATGAGCGGCTCGGCAGGCGCGAACGGCGCGAACGGGCAGCCCTTTCAAGTCAAAACAATCTACCGCATGCCCGCGTTGAACGGGCAATTGCTCGGCTGGTCCGGCCCGGGGGCGGTGCTCGGTTTAACCCGCGGCAGTTCCCCTTCGCTGGATGCTTCCCT
The DNA here is from genome assembly GCF_059383675.1 of Paenibacillus sp. J22P277. NCBI lineage: Bacteria > Bacillati > Bacillota > Bacilli > Caryophanales > Paenibacillaceae > Paenibacillus > Paenibacillus sp. J22P277. The sequence goes on along the minus strand of NZ_JBXENS010000003.1, from coordinate 866,826 downwards.
TCGATTGGAGCGTTTGTCCGCCCCGTACGACAAAGCCGAGCTGCTGCGCGGCGTGGACATCAATACCGACATATTCGAGCTGTCGCCGGACGGGAAATCGATATCGGGCATCGCGAAACAAAAAAGCGGCAACTTGCTGGAAGTCCTGTCGGTGGCGGACGGAACGAGCAAGTCGGCAGCCTCGCCGGACGGCATGCAGTGGAAGCTGTACTCCCGCGGCCTGAAGTGGTCGGGCAACAGCCGGTACGTATCCTTCCTCGCGGCGGGATCGGCAAGGGGCCAAACGAGCATCGCGGTGTACGATACGCAGGCGGGAACGGTCAAGAGCTACCCGTTGACCGGCGTGCTGCGTCCGGCAAGCTACGCGCAGTCGGTCGTCTTGTCGGACGATGCCGGCGGCGCGCTGATTCAAACCGAGGATACGGTCATGCTCGCGAAGCGCGAAGGGAACGGTTATCGCGTCCAATACGATCATCCGAGCGGGGCGGAACAGGCCGTCTGGGTCACGAACGATCAATTCGCGTTCCTTGGCGGAGACAGCACCTTGTTCGAGTACGACCGGCGCAACGGGGAGCTCTCCGTCCTGTTGGAGAAGGTCGGCAGCTTCCGCATCTCTTCGGACCGGGAAGCGATCGCCTATACCCAGAACGAGAAGGATACGATCTACGCAGGCAAACTGCAGGGCAACAACATCCTGTATCGTAACGTCGTCTATCAAGGAATCGTCCCGTTGCAGATGCATTGGAGCCCCGGCAACGATGCGCTGCTCATCGACGGCTGGAAGCAATACGCGCGATCCGCGGAGCAAAGCATGCCGTCGGCGGCCGCGCCCGAAACGGCGAATCAACCGTTTATTATCGAATTCCAATAGGAGGACCGGCGAAGCGGGCCGGCCGCTCCCGCATGGCTTGCCCGCAATTGGCGGACCGGACGGATTTTTCGTCCGGTCCGCCGTTTTTGGTTTGGAGACAATTTGTTCACAAGCGGATGAAGTTTTGGAGACATGTCTTCTTTATAGTCGGATAGAGCAAGTCGGGACGGAAATGTCCCGAAGCCGAATACGAAGGAGATAGCGCATATGAAAACATACGGAATAGGCATCGCCGCGAGCTGCTTGCTCGTGATCGCATTGACGGCCTGCAGCGGAGGAAACGCGAACGGCGGCGCGAACGGCGGCGCTCCCGCCGAAAATGCCGGCGGCGGCGGAACCGCGTCCGGGTCGAATGCAGGATCGAGCCCGGGATCGAATGCCGGCGGTACGAAAGGCGGCACGACAGGCGATGCGCCGGATTCGGGCGGCAAGAAGACGATCGTCTTCTCGAGCTTCTGGCAGGATGCCAGGTTCGAGGACACGGTCAAGAAGTACGAGGCGCTGCACCCGAATATCGATATCCGGCTGGAGGAAGGCACCTACGAGAATGCGACGCTCGACACGGACATCGACAAATACTTGACCGCGACGAACACGGCGATGCTCGCCGGAAAAGGCCCCGATATTCTCGCGATGGACCTGCTTCCGGCCGACAATTACGTACGGCATAAGCTGCTGGCGGATCTGAATGCGTTCATGGAACAAGATTCGAATTTTCATAAAGACGATTATTTCGCGAACATCATGGACAACGTGCGGACCGGCGACGGATTGTACAGCATGCCGCTCACGTTCTTCCTGAGAGGCTTCGCGGGCGACGTCGACGCGATCGCGGGCACCGGCGCGAAGTTCGACGATCTGACATGGTCCTGGAGCGATTTCGCGAAGACGGCGGAGGAAATGGTAGCGAAGGGCACGCTGCCGTCGGCGTTAACGTACGAAGGCCCCGAATACCTGCTCGGCGAGATGGTCAGCGACAATCACGACTTGTTCATCGACGACGCCGAGCACAAGGCGCGCTTCGACTCGGCGTCCTTCACCGGGCTGATGAAGCAAGTCCAAACGCTGTTCGACGAAGGCGTCGCCGCCAAGACGGGGCGCGGGACGAACGCATATTTCCAAAGCATCCAAATCAATTCGCCGAAGGATTATCTGGAATCGATGCAAGGCTATAGCCTCGGCGTGAAGCTGTCCAACAAGCAACTCGGCGAACACGTCAAGCTGTACGCGAAGCCGCATGCGCAGGACACGGCGGCCGGCGGGTACTTCCAAACGTATCGCAGCGTCGCGATCAACGCGAATTCGAAGGTTCAGCCGGAAGCTTGGGATTTTATCGCGTTCCTGATGTCCGAGGAGATTCAAGCGCCGCTGACGACGACCGGCTTCCCGATCAACAAAGCCGCGTACGCCAAGCAGATCCAAGCGGTGAAGGACATGGGGACGATCAAGGGCAACGCCGAAGGACCGCTGCAAGGAGCGGCTTTCAAGGTGGACGACGCGATGCTGGATGGACTCAGCGGCTATGTGAACGGAGCGGTCCACCGGGTCGGGGAATCCAAGTCCGACAAGCTGTGGCAAATGATCGTCACCGACTCGAAGGCGTTCTTCGCCGGGCAGAAATCCGCGGAGGACGTTGCGGAGCTCATTCAAAACAAAGCGACGACCCTCCTCAACGAATAAGAGCCGACCAAGGAGGAAACGGAAATGAAAGCAATCGGAACGACGATGCTGGCAACCGCGTTGATCGCGCTGTCCTTGACGGCATGCGGCGGCAATGCCGCGAACGAAGGCAACGCCGGAAACGGAGGCGGCGTCGGCAATGGCGGCAACGCCGCGACCGGCGGGAATGCAGGGACGGTCCAGGATGAAAGCCCGGCTGACGGCAACGCGGGAGGCACGGACGCGAGTGCCGGAGGGGATTCTTCGGCCGGTAGCCGGAAGACCATCGTCTTCGCGGCGTTCTGGCCGAGCGACGAGTACGAGCAGGCGGCGAAGGACTACGAAGCGTCCCATCCGAACGTCACGATCAAGCTGCAGTACGGACTGAGCAAGCCTTACGAAGACGACGGCGGGAACGGGGAGCAGACGGATGCCGACATCGAGAAGTTCACGACCGCCACGAACGCGGCCATGCTGGCCGGCGAAGGTCCGGACGTGCTCGATTTGCGGTATCTGTCCGCGGACGATTACGAGCGGCATCATTTACTCGAGGACTTGGGGGCGAGAATGGACGGGGACGGCAAGTTCAGCAAGTCCGATTATTTCGCCAACGTTCTCGAGAGCGGAAGGAACGGGAGCAGCCAGTTCGGCATCCCGCTGACCTTCTCCTTAAGCGGCATGGTCGGCGACGAAGCCGCGCTCGCCGCGACCGGCGTGAAGTTCGACGATCGCACTTGGACGTGGGACGATTTCATGCAGACGGGACGGGCGCTCGTCGGGGCGAAAGGCAAATACGACGCGGCCGTAGTCAGCGGAGAAGGCTTTCAAGTAGGCGGCACCGATTATTTCGCGCGCAGCGTGGTGGCCGACAATTACAGCCGGTTCGTGGACGAAACAAACGGCAAGGCAAGCTTCGATTCGCCCGCGTTCACCGACCTGCTCCAGCAGATCAAGGGCATGTTCGACGATGGCGTCGTCAGCACCGCCGCCCGGGGTTACTTCATTAACGTCTCGATTATTTCTCCGGAGGACTACTTGACGAGCCTGAAAAATTTCGGCGAGAATACCGCGTTTTACGTGAAGCCGCATGCGGACGGGGAGGCAGCGGGCGCATCCTTCGAACCGGGCTCGGAAATCGGCATCAACGCCGGCTCCAAAGCCAAGGACGCGGCCTGGGATTTCCTGAAATACATGATGGACCATACGTCGATCGGCCTTCCGATCAACAAGGCGCGATTCGCGGACGCTGTTCAATCACTGAAGAAGCAGGGCACGATCACGCCTCCCGCGATCGGCTCGCAGCCCGCCAAACCGTTCAAGGTCGATGGCGCGCAGCTCGACCGGCTCGAAGGCTTCGCGGACGCCGCCGCCCGCAAGAGAAACGACGGCGGCAAGGTGCTGGACATCGTCGCGCAGAACGCGCCTGCTTTCTTCGCCGGCCAGAAATCCGCGGAGGACGTCGCCAAGCTGATCCAGAACAAAGCGACGACGCTTCTGCATGAGTAGCGGCATGCGGCTTCGGACGCTGCGTCCGCTCCGCAGGGACGGCTTCAAGGCGCTTTGGTTTCTCGCGCCGAGCCTGATCGGGTTCGCGGTCTTTTATTTTATCCCGTTCCTGCTCGGCATCTACGAATCCTTGACGGACGGCGCGCTGGGCGGCAAGTTCGTCGGCTTGGCCAACTACATGGAGCTGTTTCGCAGCGGCTCCTTCCGCAAGGCGGCCTCCAATACGATGCTCTTCACCGGCATCGGGGTTCCGCTGCTCATCGCGTTGTCGCTGCTGCTCGCCATGCTGTTGAACCGGCCGCTCTTCATGCGCAACTGGCTGCGGACGTCGATCATGATGCCGCTCGTGGTGCCCGTCGCGTCCATCGTCATGGTGTGGCAGATCTTCTTCGATTGGAACGGAACGCTGAACGCTTGGCTGCATCACTTTCATCTGGAGCGGATCGACTGGATGCAATCGAACTGGTCGATGAGCATTATCGTGGTCATGTACATCTGGAAAAACATCGGCTATAACATGATTCTGTTCCTGGCCGGCCTCCAATCGATCCCGAGGGATTATTACGAAACGGCCGCCATCGAGGGAGCCGGACGGCTGCACCAGTTCCGCCATATCACGATGGTGTATTTGACGCCGACGATGTTCTTCGTCGTGCTGATCTCGATCATTAATTCGTTCAAGGTGTTCCGGGAGACGTACCTGCTCGCCGGGGACTATCCGTACGACAGGCTGTACATGATGCAGCACTACATGAACAACATGTTCTTCACGCTCGATATCCAGAAGCTGACGGCCGCCGCCACGATCATGGTCGGCTGCATCGTGCTCCTGGTGTCGGGACTGCTCGGCGTCGAACGCCGGTTCCGGGATAACGTGGAGTAGCGGGGGGTTAACATGAAGAAAATATCCTGGCTTCCACGGCTGATCCTGTCGTTCGTGATCGGCGCGGTCGCCGTCGCCATGCTGATCCCGATCCTGCTGACGTTCACGAATTCGCTGATGACGGAGGAGGAGATCGGCCGCAATTACGACCTGCTCGGGAAGATGGTCGATGCCGCGGCGGGCGGCAAGGACGCGTTCGTTAATTTGAAGATCCTTCCGGATTGGCTGTCGTTCAAGCAATACGCGCAAGTGCTGGTGCTGAGCCCGAAGTTTCTCAGCATGTTCTGGAATTCGGCCGCGCTCGTCGTGCCGATCGTCGTCGGGCAGACGATCGTCGCTTCGCTGGCCGCCTACGCCTTCGCCAAGCTGCGGTTCTTCGGGCGGGACAAGCTGTTCCTGGTCTATCTGATGACCATGCTCATGCCGTTCCAGGTCACGCTCGTGCCGAACTATCTCGTCATCGACAAGCTCGGGCTCATGAATCATGCATCCGCGATCATCCTGCCGGGCATCTTCGGCGCGTTCGGGGTGTTCATGATGCGGCAGTTCATGTCGCATATTCCCTACGCGTATTCCGAAGCCGCCAAGATCGACGGAGCGGGGCAATGGACGATATTCGCGCGCATCATGCTGCCGCTGGCCAAGCCGGGATTGGCGGCATTGACCGTCCTCTTGTTCGTCGATTACTGGAATATGATCGAGCAGCCGCTCATTTTCCTGCAGGATGCGGCGAAGCAGCCGTTATCGCTTTACTTGGCGCAGATCAATCAATCGGCGCGGGGCATCGGCTTCGCCGCTTCCGCGCTGTACATGGCCCCGATGGTGCTGCTGTTCCTTTACGCGGAGTCCTACTTCGTCGAAGGCATTCAACAATCGGGCATCAAAGGATAACTCAGGAGTGATCGTCATGGAAGAACAGACGTCCCGATCCAGAAAACGCAAGATCCGGCTCGTCGCGGGCGCGTTCCTCGTGCTGCTGGCCGGATGCACGCTGGCCGGCAATTCGCTCCGGGCGTTAACGTTGCCGAAGGTCTACACGGCGGTTCCGTCCGCGGGCACGCTCGCGCATGACTTCGAAGGCAGCGCCGCCATACAGCCGGGGGAGACGAGGAATCTTGCGAATCCGGCGGGCTGGAAAGTCGCGAAGGTGCTCGTCAAGCAAGGCGACCAAGTGCACGCAGGCCAGCCGCTCGTGCAATACGACGACGCGGATGCCAATCTGGAGCTGGCCGATCAGCAGGCGGCCTTAAAGAAGCTTAATCTGTCGATGCATCAGCTGGAGACCGATTATATCGAGGCCGCAGGCGGGGACAGCGCTTCGGCCAAGGTGGCCGCGGCCAACGCGATCGAGACGGCCAAGCTCGACATCGCGAGCCAGCAGGAGCATATCCAGCACCTGCAGAAGACCATTGCAGAGAGCAGGCAGATCGCGGCGCCGTTCGATGGCGTCGTCACGGCGGTGAACGCGGCGGCTGGCCTCGATTCGGGAGGATTGCCGGACGTGATCTTGTCCAACGCGGCCAAGGGGTACCAGCTCCAGCTTCTCGTGCCGGGCGACACGGCGGCCTTGCTCCACATCGGCGATACGCTGGATCAAATCACGCTGCCGGAGGCGGATGACCGGACGCTCGCGGGCACGATATCGGCGATCGAGGAGGTCTCGGCGGTCGGCGCGGATCCGGCAATCGGCGACGAGACCGGCTCCGACGCGGCGGTCGGCTCGTCGTACAAGCTGACCGTCGGGTTCAAGGACGGCAGCCTTCGGGGAGGCGAGCGGGCGGAGGTGAAGCTGTCCGAGACCGGCGGCGACCAGCTGATCCTCGTACCGAACGAGGCTATCCACAAGAATGCCGAGGGAACGTACGTCTTCACGCTGAGAGCCGACGAAGGACCGCTCGGCAATGCCTATTACGCCGTCGAAACGCCGGTAAAAGCAGTCGACTCGAACGAATACGTGACGGCGGTCAGCGAAGGGCTGTTCGAGCAGCAGGAGATCATCGTCAACAGCAGCGACTTTATTATGGATGGCGTACGCGTCCGGCGGTAAGACGTCGGGCGCCTGTCATCGCCTGACCTGCCGAGGCTCCCAATACCGCCCTTGTTCGCTTTGGAGAAATTTGTTGAATAAGAGTTGACTTCGTACTTTCATTCGTGGTATATTAATTCTCGCCGCTTCTGAGAAGAAGGAAGCGACATCTGCCGGATGTGCGGTCGTGGCGGAATTGGCAGACGCGCTAGATTCAGGTTCTAGTGGTGTAACAGCCGTGGAGGTTCGAGTCCTCTCGACCGCACCAACCATACAAACTCAAGAAGTCCCGCTGATGCAGGGCTTCTTTTTTATGTTCGCCTGACGGCTGCGTTCGTCATGCCGCGGCTTCGTCCGTCGGGAGGATTCGCTCGTTAATTCCGCCGGTCGGCCGCCGGGCTTTTCGCACCGCGATTGACTATCCTTGTCGAAAGCAGTAATAATAGGCCATAGGCAATTCGACATTAGGGAGACGGGAATGAGCGCCGTGGCTTTCCTGAGAAGATTATCCATCCGTTCGCAATTGTTCATTCTGGCGGCGTGCACGATTATCGTGATCCTGGTCGTCGTCATGCATACGTACGCGATGATGTCCGGCATGATTACCCGCAGCCACGAGGAATACGTCAAGCAGACCGTCTCGGAGATCAAGAAGAACGTCGCCTCCAATCACGATGTCATTTATCGGATCATGCAAGACATCTCGTATAATCAGGACGTGCAGGACTACCTCGTCGAGACGGACAAGCTCGTCCGGTACGACAAGTTCACGAAGCTGAACAAGTACATGAGCGGCCAGAAAGAGCTGAAGGAAGGCATCGAGGACATCATCATCTCGGGCAACAACGGCACCTGGATCGATCTCTACGGAGGCAACCGGTACGTGATCCCGCTCCGCAAGCAGCTGGCGAACAGCAAGGTGAACGGCTATTACGCGGGGATGCTGCAGTTCGACCCGAAGCTGTACGGACCCGACAAGAAGCTGGTCTTCGCGACTTCGATCACCTACAGCCAGCAGGGAGAGCTGTTCAACCGCAACATCGGCACGGCGTTCTTTATCGTCGACGCCGCCGCGGTCGTCAGCGAACAGGATTATACGTCGCAGGAAACCGGCACGCAGATTTATTTGCTGGACCGTTCGAACCAGGTTATCGCCAGCAATTCGTCCGTGCAAACTGGAAGCGATTTCAAAGGGATTCAGTATGGCTCGACGAATGCCAGCAACCGGATCATCGAATGGAAGAACCGCAGCTACGTGGTCGAAACGGAGGCCTTGCCCGATATCGACGGCACGATCCTGAGCATGGTGCCGGAGAACGAGCTGCTGCGGGATTTGCTCGATATCCGCAGGCAGGAGCTGATCATACTCGGCATCGCGCTGCTGGTGCTGGCCGTTCCGTTCATGTTCATCATCAACAACATCCTGCGTCCGCTCAAGCGGTTGATCTTCTTCATCACGACGATCAGGCGCGGGGACCTGCTCAAATTCAAGAAGCGGATCGCCTTGCACGGCTATATGGAGATCAGCATCGTGGCGACCGAGCTGAACAGCATGCTCGACGAGATCGACCGGCTGACGCTGAGCCTGCTGGATACGAATACGCGGCTGTACGGCATCGAACTGGAGAAGAAGAAATCGGAGCTGGCGTTCTTGCGCAGCCAGATCAACCCGCATTTTCTCTACAATACGCTGGAAGCGATTACGGGCATTGCCGTCGTGGAAGGACAGGACCGCATCAAGACGATGACCCGCTCGCTGTCGAGCATCTTCCGTTACAGCATCAAAGGCTCGAGCGAGGTGCCGCTGAGCGAGGAGATCCGGATGATCGAGTCGTACGTCCGGATTCAGCAGATCCGGTTCGCGGACCGCTTCTCCGTCCATTACGAGCTGTCGGACGAAGCGCTTGCTTACCGCGTCCCGAAGATGATCCTGCAGCCGCTCGTGGAGAACGCCGTCTATCATGGCTTCGAGCCGACGCTGCGGCAGGGCGAGCTGTGGATCAGAGGGCGCGTCGACGCCGAAGGCACGCTCGTCGTGCGGATCGAGGACAACGGCATGGGCATCTCGTTCGAGGTGCTCGAGGAGCTGCAGCGGACGATCAAGGCGCCGGTATCGGGCTTGCAGGAGCCGGGCGAGCAGAAGAGCATCGGGCTCGTCAACGTGCATAACCGGATTCAATTGATGTTCGGCGCGGGCAGCGGATTGCGGATCGAAAGCAAGGCGGATAGGGGAACGACGATCGAGATGACGATTCACGGAAGGAGCGAGCAGGATGCATAGGGCATTGATCGTCGATGACGAGAGCTGGGTCGTGGAAAGCCTGAAGGACTTGGTCGACTGGGAGCGCCATGGCTTCGAGATCGTCGGCCAGGCGTACAACGGAGCGGATGCGCTGGCGTCGATGAGGGAGCTGAAGCCGGATGTCGTCTTTACCGACATTCGAATGCCGGAGATGAGCGGGCTCGAATTGATTCAACGGGGGCGGAATCCGGAGCATCCCATCCTCTTCGTCGTCGTCAGCGGCTATGCCGAATTCGCATATGCGCAGAAGGCGATCTCGTACGGCGCGATCGCTTACTGCCTGAAGCCGTTCGACGAAATGGAAATAGCCGGCGTGCTGCTCAAGCTGGACAAAATGCTCGCCGCGGCCAAGCCCGCGCCGGCGTCGTCGCTGCTGCATTTCCTGGAAGAGCCCGGCGAGGGCAGCAGGATGAAGCTGTTGGAAGAGCTGGGCCGCGCCGGCTTCGGCGATTGGACCGCCGACGGCATCGTGCCCGTCGTCGCGGTAGGTCCGGGCGACCTGCATGCGAAGGGACCGTGCGTACGATTGAAAACCGGCGCCTCGAAGTCCGTGTACCTGCTTCGCGCCGCGGAGGCGAGCACGCTCGAGGCGGAGTGGCGGGAGCGTTTCCCGCCGGGCTTGTCCGGCATCGGCATCGCCTGCGCGATCAAGGAGCTCGGCGAGGTCCGGACCGGGATCGATGCCGCGGACGCGCTCGCGCATCAGTTCTTCGTAACGCGCGATTGCGGCGTATATGCGGCCCAGGCTTTCCGGCAGGAGGAGCTGAACCGCTGCTTGGCGGACATGAGCGAGGCGATCTCCGCCAAGTCCGGACCGGCGATCCAGCGGGCGTTCAAAGGAATCGCGGAGCTGTTCGGCAGCCGCGCGCTCTCGATCCGCCATGCGTTCCAGGTATACAACATGACGGTCTCGTTCCTGTTCAAGCTGGGGCAGACGGAGGAGACCCTGTACAGCTACGAGCAGTTGATCCGGTCGTACCGCGACGCGTTCGACATGCTGGCCGTCCTGGAGGCGCTTGTCGCCCGGAACATGAGTCCCGCCGAGCCGCCGCTTTCGATCGAGACGAAGAACCGCAATTTCAACAGCATCCTGCAGTACGTCACGCAGCATTTCCGCCAGGAGCTGTCGCTGCAGGGCTTGTCGGAGCAGTTCTACATGAATCCGAGCTATATCAGCCAGCTCTTCCGGAAGGAAGTCGGCGAGACGCTGACGGGCTATATCGCCAGGCTGCGGATCCAGCATGCCCAGGAGCTGCTGAACGGCGACGACGACACGATTCAGGAGATCGCCGAGAAGATCGGCTACCAGGACTATTTTTATTTTACGCGGCTGTTCAAGAAGATGACGGGCAAAACGCCGACGCAATACCGCGGCGAACGGCCGTGAAAGCGCAGACAATGGATTCATTTTAGCTTTCCTATGGACTATTTTTAGAAAACCTTCCGCTGAAGGTTTTCTATTTTTATGTTCGGGCGCGAGAAGCGGTTACATTCGATAAATCCCGTGCATACCCGAAGCTCGCGGATGGGGGGATAATGGAAGCATATTGTTGGTAACGCTTACGAGGGGGTGCATCATGGGAAAAACCTTAGGGAAGGATCTGTTCAAACACCGCTATTTATACTTGCTTCTCCTTCCTACCGTGCTTTTTTACGTCTTGTTCCAGTATGTGCCGATGTACGGCGTCCTGCTGGCGTTCAAGGAATTCAAGTACCACGGGGGCATTCTGAGCGGGCCGTGGGTCGGAATGGACAATTTCAAGGATCTGGTGGCGCAAAGCGACTTCTGGCGCGCGTTCTGGAACACGCTCTACATCAGCTGCGGACGGCTGGCGTTCGAATTTCCGATCGCGATCATCCTGGCGCTGCTCATCAACGAAGTGGCGCGGGAGAAAATGAAGAAGTTTTACCAAACCGTGTATACGTTTCCGCATTTCATCTCCTGGGTCATCATCAGCGGCATCATGTTCAATTTCCTCGGCAACGCCGGCGTCTTGAACCAAATCATCGCCTCGCTGGGCTTTCATAAGGTGACGTTCCTGACCGATCCCGGGCTCTTCCGGGCGATCGTGTTCATCTCGAATATTTGGAAGGAAGTCGGCTGGAGCGCGATCATCTATTTGGCGGCGATCGCCGGCATCAACCCGGAACTGTACGAAGCCGCTTACGTCGACGGCGCGGGCCGCTTCCAGCAGCTGAAATCGGTTACCTGGCCTTCGATTCGCGGCACGGCGGCGATCATGCTCATCCTGGCCGTCGGCAACGCGATGAACGGCGGCTTCGATCAGATCTTCAATCTGTACAATCCGGGCGTCTATTCGACCGGCGATATCATCGATACGTACACCTACCGGTCGGCGTTCTCGGACGGTCTCGGCTTCGGCGTGACGACGGCGGTCGGATTGTTCAAAGCCGTGCTGAATTTCTCGCTGCTGTATCTGGCCAACTTCATCGTAAAACGCCTAGGCGGGGAGGGACTCGTATAATGCAAAGCGCTGCGAAAACAGCAAGCGCGCCGATCCGGCAAACGTCGGGGCGGCGCCGCAAGATTCATGCCGCGGACGCGGTCATCCACGCCGTTCTCATCGTGTTGACGCTGGCGACATTGCTGCCGTTCTATAACGTCGTGCTGATGTCGTTCAGCAACACGGTGGCGGTATCGAAGCAAATGGTCTATCTGATTCCGACCGTGTTCGATTTCTCGGCGTACACGTACATCATCCACGAGCCCCGTTTCTTGAAAGCGCTGCTGGTCACGATCTTCGTCACGGGGGTCGGGACCGCGGTCAATATGCTCGTCACGGTGACCGGCTCTTACGTGCTGTCGAAGACCGGCTTTCCGGGGAGGAAGATCGTCATGGGGGGCATCGTCTTCACGATGTTTTTCAACGGCGGACTGATTCCGTTCTACCTGACGATGAAGAATTTCCACCTGATCAACAATTTGTTCGTCATGGTGCTTCCGGTCGCCGTCAACACCTTTTATCTGATCATCTGCATCGCGTTCTTCCGCACGCTTCCGGTAGCCTTGGAGGAGTCGGCCAAGATTGACGGCGCCAACGATCTTCAAGTATTGTATAAGGTTGTCATTCCCATCTCCATGCCGATGATCGCCACGATCACGCTGTTCTACGCGGTGGACCGCTGGAACGAATGGTGGTACGGGGTCCTGTTCATGACCAATGTCAACCTGCTGCCGCTGCAAGCGCTGCTGAGAGAGCTGCTGACCAACTACGCGCAGGTGCTCTCGAGCATCACGACCAGCGTCAGCGTGCAGAATAGCGACCTGCAGCCGGAAATGCTCAAGATGGCGGTACTCGTCGTCAGCACGCTGCCGATCGCCTGCCTGTACCCGTTCCTGCAAAAATATTTTTCCAAAGGCGTTATGATCGGTTCCATCAAGGGATAGTAAGAGCGACAAGCTTTTATTATAAAATCATATCAGACAAGGGGATAATCGAAGATGAACAGAGCAAAACGGATTGGCTTGAACAGTCTCCTCGCAGCGGCGCTCATCGTTGTCGTATCCGGTTGCGGCAGCTCGAACGACGCGGGCAATACCGCGAACGACGGCGCGAACAATGCGCCGGCGGCGGATAACGGCGCAGGAAACAGCGCGGCAGCGAACACGCCGGCAGCAACGGATGATCCATACAAGGATCATCTGGATATTTCCCTCTCCTGGTGGGGCATCGGCGTCGGTTTCCAGCAGCACGACGAGCTGGTTCAGAAGATCGAGAAGGATTTCAACGTCACGCTGAAGCCCGTCGACATCGGCTGGGACAATTACAAAGAGAAAAACCAAGTATGGTCCGCGGCGGGCCAGCTGCCCGACATCATCACCAACAGCATCGTGAACGACAACCCGGCGACGTATAATCAATGGGTTTCGCAAGGACTCGTACATGCGCTTCCCGAAGATCTGAGCGCTTACCCGAACCTGGATAAGGTGGCCAAGGCGCCGGACGTGCAGGGCGTATACCGCGACGGCAAGCTGTACGCCATCCCGCGGATGACGTACCCGAATACGGACATGTGGGCCGTTGACCGCGCCATTTACGTACGCAAGGACTGGATGGATAAGCTCGGCTTGCAGGATCCGAAAAGCTTCGACGAATTCGACGCGATGATGAAAGCGTTCGCAGATAAAGATCCGGACGGCAACGGCAAGAACGATACGACGGGCATCGCCATGAATACGCTCGGTTATTTTAAAGGGGTCTTCATGCCGACCTTCCCGCAGTTCGACAACTCCAGCTGGGTGCAGGAAGACGGCAAATGGATCCCGTATTATGCCTCCAAGCAAATGGACCAAGTCATGGTTCAAGCCCGTCAGCTGTACACGGACGGCGGACTGGATCCGGACTTCGCGGTCGAGAAGGCCGGCGAAGCGAACCAGAAGTTCTATCAAGGCAAAGCCGGCGCGCTGGCGTTCGCGTCCAATTCCGTCAGCGGCTCCAATGGCGTCAAGGCGGAGTGGGAGAAGGCGAACCCAGGCAAAAACTTCTTCGATAACGTGAAAATTCTTCATCTGTGGCCGGCGGCGGACGGCACGATCTATCGTCACACGACGCAGTCGTTCTGGTCCGAGACGATGATCAACGCGGAAGTGGACGACGCGAAAATGTCCCGTATCCTCAGCATTTACGACTGGCTGCTGTCGCCGGAAGCCAAGGAGATGTTCGACTACGGCATCGAAGGCAAGGATTACACGAAGGACGCGAGCGGCGCGATCACGATTACCCGTCCGAAGGAAGGCGATGCCTACGTCGCCCTGAATAAAGAATATCCGTCGTTTGACATCGTCGCGCAGCTGGCAGCTTGGCGCAATGCAAGCACGCTGGAGGACAACGCGGCTAACCGTGCCGCATATGGCGACAATGTCGTCGAGTTCATTCAGAACGAGCTGAAATGGCAGATGGACAATGCCAAGCCCATCCCGACGGCTTTCGATATCTTCTCGATGTCCACGCCGGCGAAGGATAAGCTGTCAACGATCAACTTCGACGAGGACTTCACCCGCATCGTGCTCGGCAAAGACGATCCGGTGAAAATGCTGCACGACGCCCAAAAAGGCTATGACGGCAAAGGATTGCAGGACGCCATCGCCGAAGTAACGGCGGAAATGGCGAAACTGGGCAAATAACACAAGAAAGGGGAAAGGCTCTGCGCGGTCTTCGGGCGGAGCCTTTTTCTTTTTTTTGTCCAAGGATCGGCATGGGCCGGAGAGAATCGGGAGGGGACGGATTCGAATGACAAACAAAGCTCACGCAAGCGGCAACGCGGAATGGAAAGCACAAGCGTCGCACGACGGCATACGCGGCGATTATTACGATTGGACGGCAACGCGGCAGCCGTACCTGCATGCCTACGAACGGACGCTCGTGACCAAAATGTTTCTGGCCGAGCCGGACGGCAAGGGCGGCTCGAACGTCAAGCTGAACTTCGAGCAGGCGCTGGCGCGGGGCGGGAACCGTTCATTTGGATGCATTTTTCCCGCGCGCAAGCCCGTATCACGGCATCTCGCTGGAGACCGAGACGGCCGCGATGCGAAAGCTGTACCGGTACTGGCGTTCGCGGGGGATCGACGTGACGAGCGAGCAATTCGCGCGATTCCGTTCCGATCCGTTCATCGGCCTGCAGCCGATGGCCTAGTGGAACGACCTCGACGCGGTTACGCAGTTTCGAGCGCCGGCGTCGCTTGCTTGCGGCGGCATGCCTTTCGAGCCGAACGATGCGGAGCTCGGCTTCGCGTTCGGACAAAGCATGCAGGGCGTGGCCTTGTTCGGCTTGGAGGACCCCGAGGACTTCGAGGCGCGGTTCGTGCGCGAGTTCTGCTTGACGACGTTGCAATCCGTCTATCTGAGCGGTTTCGGCAAACTGTCGTACGAAGACGGGATTGCAGCGTACGAGGACGGACTGAAAGTCGACGCGCTCCGGCGACCGGTCGTTCATCGGGGCCGCCCGCTGCAGGAAGGGGACGATGTTCTGCTGCCGGCCGGATGGCTGCCTCATAAGGAGCTGATCGCGTTCAGCGGCGGCGGCTCCTTCGGCAAGCAGTGGACGCTGCCGCCGGATTGGAACGGCGCGAAGCAGGCGAACGTCCTGCGCATCACGGCGGCAGGTCTGGTGCCCCTCGTGACCGGCTTGCCCGTCGCGGACGGCACGGTGCGTCTTACGCTCCAAGCCGGTCAAGCGGTAGCGGTGCAAGCGGCGGAATAATCGGCTGCCGCGCGCGAGGTCCGCGTGCGAAAGCATAATTTCTTCCCGCCGTATTGAAGCGGGAACGGATTCGTTGTATGGTAGGTTAAGCGCTTAACCTATCGCTTTGCGCAATAGTCGACAGGAGACAGCAGACAGGAGGATGACAATGAATACCGATCATCATGTATCGGATGCGGCCGTCCGCATCCTGTTAACGGATTACGGCGCGGAGCCCGGCTCGGGGCGCGATGCGCTGCCCGCCATGCGCCGCGCGATCGAAGCGGCTGCGCGGACGGCTGGGCCGGTCGTGCTGGACTGCCCGCGGGGGCGTTACGATTTCTACCCGGACGAGGCTGCGCGGGAGAAGTACTATATTACCAATACCGCCAGCGAAGAAGAAAACCCCGACGTGACGAAGACGATCGCCATCCTGCTGAAGGACGCGGCGCAGCTGACGCTTGAAGGAAACGGATCGCTGTTCCTGATCCACGGGCGAATGACGATGCTCGCGCTGGACGGCTGCGACGATATCGAGATCCGCAATCTGCATCTGGATTATTCGCTTCCGACGGTGGCGGAAATGACGATCTCGGCAAGCGGCGGCGATTGGTTCGATGCCGAGGTGCACGCCGATTCCCGTTACGAGCTGCAGGACGGCAAAGTATACTGGATCGGCGACGGCTGGCGCTTCAACGCGGGGCCGATGCAGGCATTCGACCCGGCCCGGAACAGAACCTGGCGGATCGATAATTTGGGCGAGCAGGCCGCTCGGGTCGAGGAGCTTGCCCCGAACCGTCTCCGCTTCTTCTTTGACGCCGGGACGCCGCTTCAACCCGTAGGCCGGGTGCTGCAGGTGCGCGACGGCATTCGCGATCAGGTAGGCGCGTTTATTTACAAAAGCCGCAACGTTCGCTTGCTCAAGTCCGGCATTCATTTCATGCACGGCCTGGGCATCGTCTGCCAGTACAGCGAGCATCTTCGCTTCGCGGAGCTGGACCTGTCGCCGCGCCCCGAGACGGGACGGACGGTGACGGCGTTCGCGGATTTCATCCATCTATCCGGCTGCCGCGGCAGGGTCGAGATCGAAGACAGCCGGTTCATCGGCGGTCATGACGACGCGGTCAACGCGCACGGCACGTATCTGCAGATCGCGGAGGCGGCGACGGCCAATCAAGTGCGATTGCGGTTCATGCATCCGCAGACGTACGGCTTCGAGGCGTTTTTTCCCGGCGACGAGGTGGCGTTCGTGAGGAGCGCATCGCTGAGGGCGTACGGTACGGGTACGGTGCGCGCCGCCGAGGCGATCAGCCCGCGGGAATTACTGCTTACGCTGGAGGAAGATTTGCCGCCCGGCGCAACGGCGGGCGATGCGGTCGAGAACGTGACCTGGACGCCGGAGCTGCACGTGCGGCGCAACTATTTCGCGCGTATCTCGACGCGCGGCGTTCTGGCGTCGACCCGCCGGAAGATCGTCATCGAGGATAACGTCTTCGACGGCATGACGATGAGCGGCGTGTTCGTGTGCGACGAAGCGGAGAACTGGTTCGAATCCGGTCCGGTACGCGATATGACGATACGCCGCAACCGGTTTCTCGCATGCGGAAGCGCCGATCATCCCGTCGTCTATATCGCGCCGGAGAACCGCGAGGTCGACTCCGGCATGCCGGTGCACAGCGGGATCGCGATCGAAGACAACGTGATCGAGACGTCCTTGGCCGCGGCGCTGGACGCGAAGAGCGTCCGGGGAATTCGCTTCGCCAACAATACGATCGTGCCGGCATCCCCGGAGGGTCGCGCCGCCAACGATTCATCCGGCGAAGATGCGCCGACGGCCGGCAGCATCATTCGGCTGACCGCATGCAGCGAGGCCGAGATCGCCGGCAATCGCATCGACGCGGCAGGAACGCCGGCCGGCGTCGTCTCGATTGATCGAATGCCGCCGGGCGAGCTGCGCTTGGATGCGGGACAGGGGCTGCGCCTGGAAGCGTAAGCGAACGGCCTTCTTGGATGAAAGGGAACGCCGGCACGACGATGAAACGAACGAGGGCATTACGCGAGGAGGCAGCAAGCCTATGAATCAAGCAGCATCGACGAAGCTGCAATACGGGGCGCCGGCGCGCGCCTGGACCGAAGCGCTGCCCGTCGGCAACGGCCGGATCGGCGCCATGGTCTTCGGCGGCGTCGAGAAGGAGCGGATCGCGCTGAACGAGGACACGCTCTGGTCCGGCCATCCTCGGGATTGGAACAATCCGCGGTCGAAGGAGCTTCTGCCGGCCGTGCGGGAATTGATCGCGCAAGGGAAGTACCGCGAAGCGGACCTGATGTGCCGGGACATGATGGGCCCGCACAGCCAGGCGTACCTGCCGCTCGGGGACCTGACGCTGCGCTTCGGGCACGGGGACGTTTACCGGGACTATGTCCGGGAGCTCGACGTGGCGAACGCCTTGTCGGCGGTCGAATACACGATCGGCAACGTAGCATACAAGCGGGAAATCTTCGCCTCCCATCCGCACGGAACGCTGATCGTGCGGCTTGAATCGAGCGTGCCGGGCGCGCTGGACGTGCACGCCCGGCTGGAGAGTCCGCTGCGCAGCCGCACGGCGGCATCCGGAACGCGGTTCGTCCTGCGGGGAATCGCCCCGGAGATCGCGATTCCGAGCTATGACGGCAGCAGCAGCCGGCCGCTCGTCTACGGCGACGAAGCCGCCACGGAAGCGCTGCGCTTCGAAAGCCATCTGCATGCCGTGCTGGAAGACGGCAGCCTGACGGCGGACGGCGACGGGCTTTATGTCGCCGGCAGCACGAGCGTGACGTTCTACGTGAGCGCGGCGACCAGCTTCAACGGCTTCGACAAGCTGCCGGGGAGCCATGGCCGGGATGCCGCCAAGGCGGCGTCGGCAGCGCTCGACAAGGCGATTGCTATGTCGTACGAGGCAGCCAAGAGCGTCCATACAGCCGATTACCGTTCCTTTTTCGATCGGGTCGAACTCGATCTGGGTCCATCGAAGGCTCCGGCCGGGTTGCCCACGGATCGGCGGATCGCGGAATACGGCGCGAAGGATCCGGCGCTCGTGGAGCTGTTGTTCAATTACGGCCGCTACCTGCTGATCGCCAGCTCCCGCCCAGGCACGCAGCCGGCGAATTTGCAGGGCATCTGGAACGAGTCGACGCGGCCGCCGTGGAGCAGCAATTATACGATCAACATCAATACGGAGATGAACTATTGGCCGGCCGAAACGACGAATCTGGCGGAGCTGCACGAGCCGCTGCTGGATTTCATCGGCAGCCTCGCGGTCAACGGGGCGGAGACGGCCCGCGTCAATTACGGCGCGCGCGGCTGGACGGCGCATCACAACTCCGATATTTGGGCGCTGACCTCGCCGGTCGGCGATTACGGCGCAGGCGATCCCATCTGGGTCACGTGGCCGATGGGCGGCGTATGGCTGACGCAGCATCTGTGGGAGCATTTCGCCTTCGGCGGCGATGTCGTCTATTTGCGCGAACGCGCGTATCCGGTCATGAAGGAAGCGGCGCTGTTCTGCCTGGATTGGCTGTTCGAGGACGCGGAAGGCCGTCTCGTGACGGCCCCGTCGACCTCGCCCGAGCATAAATTCCGCGCCGGCGACGGCTTGGCCGCCGTCAGCATGGCGTCGACGATGGATCTCGCGCTCATCGCCGAGCTGTTCGCCAATTGCATCGAAGCGGCGGGCCGCCTGGAGACGGACGAGGCGTTCGCCGCGGAGCTGGCTGGATCGCTCGAGCGCCTGCTGCCGATGGGGATCGGCAAGCACGGCCAGCTGCGGGAGTGGTTCCGGGACTTCGAGGAAGAGGACGTCCACCATCGCCATCCGTCGCATCTGTTCGGCGTTTACCCCGGCCGCCGCTTGACGGAGCGGACGACGCCCGAGCTGTTCGCGGCCGCGAGACGGTCGCTCGAGCGCAGGGGCGACGACGGCACGGGCTGGAGCCTCGGCTGGAAGATCGGACTGTGGGCGCATTTCGGGGAAGGCAACCGTTCGCTGAAGCTCATCTCGAATTTGCTGCAGCTCGTCGGCGAGAACGAGCCGCCCGATTCCGAGAAGGGCGGCGTGTACGCCAACCTGTTCGACGCGCACCCGCCGTTCCAGATCGACGGCAATTTCGCCGCCACGGCCGGCATCGCCGAGATGCTGCTGCAATCGGACCAGGATTGCCTGGACCTGCTGCCCGCGCTGCCGGACGATTGGCGGGAGGGCTCCGTCAGAGGGCTGCGGGCGCGCGGCGGGTTCGAGATCGGCATTCGCTGGCGCGAAGGCAAGCTCGCGGAAGCGTCGATCGTTCCGCTGCGCGACGGCCGCTGCGTGCTGCGCGCCCGCGATGAAGTCGAGGTCGTCAATGTCGGCCGAAGCGTAGCGATAGCGGCCGGGCAAGCGGAATGCATCGCGTTCGACGTCAAGGCCGGCGAGACGTATCTAGTGCGGCCGGGCGGATAACCCGCGCCGCGTTACAACATGAAGAGAAGGAGCTAAAACGAACATGAGCGAAAAAAAATTAATTCTTTTCCTCGATAGCGGGGATACCATCGTCGACGAATCGACGGAAATCCGGGACGAAGAGGGGATCGTCGTCAGCGCGGACCTCATTCCCGGGGCGGCCGACATGGTCAAGACGCTTCATGAGCGGGGGTACACGCTGGCGCTCGTCGCCGACGGGGATGCGCAGTCGTTCAAGAACGTGTACAAGCAGCATGGACTCTACGATTATTTCGCCACGATGATTTACTCGGAGACGATCAAGGCCTTCAAGCCGAGCCCGCGCATGTTCCGCGCGGCGGCGGGCGCGCTCGAGCTGAGCGAAGCGGATTTCGGCCGGATCGCCATGGTCGGCAACAACCTGAGCCGCGACGTCAAAGGCGCCAACGCGCTCGGCATCGCCAGCGTCTTCCTGAGCTGGACGACGCGTTATCCGCACGAGCCGGCCGACGACAGCGAACGTCCGGTCCATGTCATCCGCGAGCCCCTGGAGCTGCTGGAATTGGCCGAGCGATTGGAAGCGGGATTACGGGAAACGGAATCCGCATAAAACGCGGATTTCGGCCATTCGCCAAAATTGAATAGCAACTCGTCCACACCAGAGCATTTCCGTTTTCATAGAATGGAAATATCTGATAGGGAAGGAGTTGAACTTCTACTATGGCACAATTAATCAACTACAACGTCAGCGTACCGGCTGTCGCTACGAACCAAGTCGCGATTACTGCTCCGCTCACGCCGAACAAAATCATCCTCGCGGAGCTTGGCATCTACGTTCTCCCGCAATACGCCAACAACAACCGCGTGCAGCTGATCGCTTCCTTCGGCGCGCAAGGCGTGGCCAGCTTGCCGTCTCTGCTGTTCCGCGTATTCCGCGGAACGCAAGAAATCTATTATGGCTTGCATGGGTTGGAATCCGGCTTCGAGCATTACGGCCTGATCACGTTCCAAGTCATCGACATCAACGTTGCTGCAGGCGCGCACGGCTATTCCGTTTACGTCGAAAACCTGACAGCAGGCACGACGGGCCAAATCATCGGCCCTATGAACCTCAGCGCAGCCGTATTCGCGGTCTGATCTCTTCCTTTCATCGGTCGCAAAAAAGACGAGCATTCACTTGCTCGTCTTTTTGCTTATACATAATTTTTCCTCTTTCCACAAACAATGTACGTGATGCGGCAGAAAGAGGGCGAATGAACATGAACAGGAAACGCAGAAAGAAGATCGGAAACGCGGCGGCTGCCGCCGCTTTGTGCCTGACCTTATTTCCACTATCGGGACGGGCATTGAACGCGGCTCCGGAAGGCAAGCCGACATCGGTTCAAGGCCATCGCCAAGTCGCCATCGTCATCGACGATTTCGGCAACGGCATGACGGGCACGCCGGAAATGATGGCGCTGCCCGTCAAATTCACGACGGCCATCATGCCGTTCATGCCAACGACGAAGCAGGACGCGGAGCTCGCGCACAAGCTGGGCGACGACGTCATCGTGCATATGCCGATGGAGCCGGTCAGAGGCAAGCCGGAGTGGCTCGGGCCCGGGGCCATCACGACGGCGATGAGCGATGCCGAGATCCGCAAACGGGTGGAGGCGGCGATCGCGGACGTGCCGTATGCCGTCGGGATGAACAATCACATGGGTTCCAAGGCGACGGCGGACGAACGGGTCATGCGCGTCGTGCTGACCGTCGTGAAGGAGAAAGGGCTGTTCTTCCTGGACAGCCGGACCACGTACAAGACGGTGCTGCCCAAGCTGACGGCCGAGCTGGGCGTCCCGCTCTTGTCCAATCAAGTGTTCCTGGACGACGTGTATTCGGCAAGCCATATCACGAAGCAGCTTGGCGTGCTCCGCGAATACTTGAAGGACAACGACAGCTGCGTCACGATCGGGCATGTCGGGCCGCCGGGCAAATTGACCGCCGCCGTGCTGAAGAACGCCATTCCCCGGATGCAAGCCGACACGCAGTTCGTGAAATTGTCCGACATGGTCGTGCCTTCAGCGGAGAAGGATATAATTCCGCACCCCTGAGGCGATAGCGGCCGCGATTTCCTCCTGCTTGCGGGGGTCGGTCAGCATGGCGCGGTCGCGTTCGTGGCTGATGAAGCCCATTTCCACGATGACGGCGGGCTGCTTCACGACATTGAGCAGGTAGAAGGGCTTGCCGACGCGAGGAAGGCCGCGCGTGTTCTGCCTGCGGTTCAGCGCGTCTTGAATGCAAAAGGCAAGCAGCGCGCTTTCGCCTTCGTTCTGATGCAGCACGAGCGGTCCGTATTCCGTCCGGTCGGGAGCCCAGTTCACGTGAATGCTGACGAGGATCTGCGTGTTGATTTCCTTGGTCAGCTGGCTGCGCTGGGACAAGTCGCGGCGATGCCGCGACGCGGACGGATTCCACCGGTTGTCGTCGCTCAGCGCGTAATCGCCGCTGCGGTTCATGATGGCGCGTACTCCGCCGGTCTGCAGCATGGCGTACAATTTCGTGGCGACGGCGAGATTGATGTCCTTCTCCAAAATATCTTCATGATGCGCCCCGCCGTCGATGCCCCCGTGGCCCACGTCGATGAGCACCTGGGCGGTCGGCAGCGCGCGGCTGTAATCCGTCGGGAGCTGGCTGTCCAGCAGCGATTGCGCGGACGGGGCGGATTCCTCATCGATCGGATCGGCTCCGCGCGAATAAGACGCGTTCGCCAAGCCGCCGCCATGCAACAGGATAACGCCCGCGCACAACGACGCGGCCAAGCGAAACGAAAGATGCTTCATGCGGCGATCGCGCATCGTCATCCCTCCTCCATTTCCAAAATGATTATCCTTAGCGTGGCACAGACCAAGGGAACTCATGCATGTTTGAAAGAAATGATTCGCGGGGACACTGTAAATAACGGAGTTCCGTACCGATCATTTGAAGAAGAGGAGTGTTCGAAGCATGGAGAAGACCGAGGACTACATCAAATTCATGACCGGCAAAGTAGTGGATTATATGGAGACGCCGCAGGAACAGCGCAAAGAAAACCGCAAAAAAGCCAAAGCCGCTAAAGAGCCTTGGCTGACGCGATGGTTCGGCCTGGGCGGCTTCGCGCTCGCCCAGTGGATCAAATCCCGCGACTGACGGTCGATCCGGTTACTTGTAAAAATGCCCCTCCCGGTTCAACGCATCGATCGGAATATACCGCGTGCCGGGGAAGCTTTGCTCGAAAGCCACGTACAATCGGCCGTCGTTCCAGTCGTGATAGCCGACCGCGGGCAGCACGTACAGCACGGTGGATTTAAACAGTTCGGCGGTATAGCGGACTTGGGTCAGCTTGTCCAGCATGCCGGTTAAGCCTTTCAGCTGCTCCGCCGATAGCGGGGCGTTGGTCAGCCAAGGCAGGCGTTCGAACGGATCGAAGGTCCGATTCGTCTTGGCCGCCGTGAGTTTGCTGAGCTCCGGAGAGCCGGCCGAACCGGGCGCTGCCGGCCGTTTCGTCTGCTCGAGCCAAGCCTGCTCGTCGATCGGCAGCGCTTCGCCCGTCCAAGCGTCCAAATAATACGTTTCTCCGCTCGCGGCCGTCCATTTCCAGGCGGCCAGCATCGGAGAGAAGTAAAGCCGTTCCAGTCGGAGCGGCTTTTTGGCGATTTCTCCGTATCCGCCGATTAAGCCCTGGCGGATCAGCGCGTTGTACATCGTATCGGGATCGAAGGCCGGATGCCGGCCGACGCCGTATTCGCCAAGCTGATAGCCGCCTTCCGGCGTGGCGTTCACGATCATGTAGCCGACCGGTTTGCCGGCGCGCGCGAACGTGACGAGCCAGCCGTGCGTGCCCGGTCCGAGCGGCGAGATGGAGCGGGACGCGCCGTTCCATGCATTGAAAGCCGGCTGCTTTGACAAGGCGTCCGTCCAAGTGCGGACATGCCGCTGCAGCGGCGTATCGGCGGATTGGGCGGCTTCCGGCACGGATGCCGCAGCCGTGCGCATCGGCGCGCTCACGATCAGCATGACCGACAAAGCGGCAAGAATCGCGGTCCATTTTCTCATAAACGGCATCACCTGCTGTTTCTGTAGAATAGGGTGACGAAGGGCTGACAGCACCAGACACTTTCAATTGTAGCGCAGCGCGCGCGGGGAAGTTGTTGGTTTCTGTCAGGGAAGCGGGACGAGCACCGTTCTATTTTTGCCGGAATAAGGGGGGGCGTTGTCGCAATTTCGCTAACCGATGCCCTGCAAGTAGAAGATGCCGCAGTTCATCGCCGAGACGCTGACCCGCGGCTCGTATTGCCAGCGGATCTCGTCCTGCCTGCGCTCGTATTGTTCCGCGATGAGCGGGCGATGCTCTTCTTCCGCGCCTTCGATCAGCGGCTCGTAGTAATGGCGGATCGTGGACAGCTCCTCTTCCAACCGCCGGGCGGCCGCGTCGGCCCATCCGTAATCGTACGCGCGCAGCTTGCGCTCGAGAATTCCCTCGGCGATGGAAGCGGCCTTGTTGAGCGTGATCGCATTTTTGGCGGTATGGACGTTCGGCGGCAGCTTCGGCGTCATTTTGTGCTGCTGCAGCCGGTCGTTGAACTGCTCCAAGCATTGGCCCGTCGCGAGCGAGATGCCGAAGGAATGGATTTCTTCCCGCTTCATGTCGCACTGGAATTCTACTTTCATATTAACCCCGAGCCAGGCGCTGTAAGCAGTCGAATGCAGCGGGTGGCTGGTGCGCTTCTCCGGCTCTTGGAACAGGCACAGGTAGCTCCCGCCGAGCTTGGCGGACTGGAACAGCTGCTCCAGCCGCCGCGCGCCGAAGTGCAAATCCTCCCGTGACACCCGCACGTTCGGGTTGATCGTGCTGTTCAGGTAACCGAACGAGCGGCCGAATGCGGCTTCGCCGGCGGCACCCGCCGAACCCGCGGCGGATTTTTGCTGAACGGGAGGCTTGTCCTTGGCGGCTGCGTCCGCCTCGTCGTATTTGTGCTTGTCCGTGACCAGCAGCATGGACATCGTCTCCGGCTCGGCGCCGGTCCGATCCACGAAGCTCCAGTAATAGGGGCGGTTCGTCAAATCCCGGTCCGCGCGGGGGGACAGCTTCACTTGAAAATGCGCGGGCGATTTCTCGACGATCCGGCAGTCCGTCGCTTCCAGGTAACGCTGCACGAATTTGTGGATTTGGCGCTCGTTCATGGTCTCACCTCGATCGTTTGTCCGACGGCGTTCAGGACGGCGTCGACCGCTCCGAGATCGACCGGCTCATCGAGCTCCACTTCGTCCCGGATGCGGCTCAGCGAACTGCCGAGCTGGTCGATGCCTTCTTTGAGCGCGTCCTTGTTCGTCCCCGCCTCCAGCAGGAGCCGGGCGAGGCGCTGTTCCAGCGTCTCGTTCTTCTCGAACCGCTCGAGAATATGATCCAGCTCGCCGATGACCAGCTCGAACAGATTGATTTTCTCGTGCAGCAGGCTCACGATATGCTCTTCGATCGTGCCGATCGTGCATAGGTTGTAGATGTGCACGTCGCTCGTCTGCCCAAGCCGGTGCACGCGCCCGATCCGCTGCTCGACGCGCATGGGATTCCAGGGGAGATCGAAGTTGATCATATGGTGGCAGAACTGCAGGTTGATGCCTTCGCCGCCGGCTTCCGTGGCGATGAGCACCTGCGCGCGGCCGCGGAACAGATCCATCATCCAGTCCTTCTTGCCGCGGTTCATGCCGCCTCTGTAGGGCACGGCCACCATGTTGTGGGAACGGAAATACTGCAGGAGATATTCCTGCGTCGCCCGGTATTCCGTGAAAATGATCACCTTGTCGTTCATTTCGCGGACGAGCTCCATCGCTTTCTCCGCCTTCGTGTTGGCTTGAATGCCGCGGATGACCTCGACCAGCTGCCAGATTTTCGCGCGAACCGGAGAGTCCTCCGGCGTCTTCTTGAACATGTTGACGAGCGTCAGGAACACGGCGTCGCGGCTGCTGCACACCTCGCGCTGGAGCGTGACGAGCGACAGCATGCTCGTCCAATCGCCATGATTCTCGTCGAACCGTTCCCGCACGAAGTTGGTGACGCCGTCGTAGAGCGCCTGCTCCTCGGTCGACAGCTTCAGCCGGATATTCTTGACGATCCGTTTCGTAAAATGAATGCCGCCGTCGCCGCGCCGGTTCCGGATCATGACCGCTTGCAGCGCCTCCTGCAGCTGGTCCTCGTTCTTCGGCAGCCGCTTGTCCACGACGAAATTCGCGGCGAATTCGTTCTGGCCGCCGAGCTGGCCCGGCTTCAGCAGCGTGATCAGGTTGAAGAGCTCGTCCAGGTCGTTCTGAACCGGCGTCGCCGTCAGCAGCAGGCAGTATTTCTTGCGCATCGCGTTGACGAACTGGTAATTGGTCGTCTTCTTGTTCTTCAGCTTATGCGCCTCGTCGATGATCAGCATGTCGTAATCCTGGTTCAAGAGCTTGTCCCGGTGCGGATCGCGCTTCGCCGTGTCCATGGAGGCGACGACGACGTCATAGCCCCAGGAATGGTCTTTCTTCTGCGCGTAAGCGGAGATGCCGAACTTGGTGTTCAGCTCGCGCACCCACTGCAGCACCAGCGAGGCGGGCACGAGGATAAGCGCGCGTTTGACGAGTCCGCGGACCATGTATTCCTTCAGGACGAGCCCGGCTTCGATCGTCTTGCCGAGACCGACCTCGTCGGCCAGGATCGCCCGGCCGCTCATTTCGTGCAGCACTTTGCGGGCGGTGCTGATCTGATGCGGCATGGGTTCGAACGAAGGCAGGCTGCGCAGGCACTGCAGGTCGTCGAAGCTGCTGACCAGCTTGGATTGTTCCGCTTCCACGGCAAGCTGGTACAAGGTCCAGTCGTCCCAAGGACCGTTGCGGTCGACGCGTTCCTGCAGCTGCTGCAGCCAGGTACGGTCGTAATGAAGCTCGACGCCGGGATGAAGAAGCTTGCGTTTGGGCGTTCCCGCGCCCGCGCCGTTCGGACTCGAAGAGAGCTGCTGTTCGCCATTGGCGGAATCTTTACTCGGATGCATGGGGGCGGAACTCCTTTCTTGTGAGATTCCGACAGAATGAACGGAAACTGTATGCAGTTAGTATGACCCTTGATTCGGGAATTCATAAGGCGGGCAGGCGAAAGGAGCGTTTTCATCCCTATGGCAACGCGAAGGCCGATATCATCGATAGGACTGGGGAACGAAAATGCGGGATTTTGCTAGCCGGCTAGCCGCGAAGATTCGCCCAAGGCAGGAATAAGCGCCGGTTGCTCGTACTTATTTAGTAGGGCGGGTTTCGCTCGCCGCCGATGGAAAGCAATCGTAATCTATTGGATCGGAAATCGAAAACCATACAGAGGATGATTAATCGATGGGATCGAGAGTCATGCATTATTGCATAGGGACCATGCTCGCAGATGAAATACAAGGCTCGCTCGGGCAGTTTCTGCTTGGGGGAATCGCCCCGGACGTGAATAAAAACATGCATGCGCCCAAGAGCGTTTCGCACTTTGTCGTCGAGGGCGAAGATGGGAAGCGCTATATCGACTTGGCGGGCTTTAACGCGAAATACTTGCGGCAGGGGAGCGAGCCGTTTTACTTGGGCTACTATTATCATTTGATTGCCGATCATATCTGGACGGAGCGCATATACGATCCTAGGATCAGATGGCTGCCGCAGCCGGAGAAGGAACTCGCGAAAGGGAAGTATTATCGGGATTTCTGGCGATTGAACGGCAAATTGATCGATTATTACGCGTTGGAGTTGATCGATATGAAGGCGGAGCCGATCGCGATGGAAGAGATCGATTACCGGTATCTGCCCGCTATCGTCAAAGAGTTGGCCGACGACTTTGCGATGAAGGACGAGGCCAAGGAACAAGCCTTGGAGATCCTGGACTTCGCCGAAGTAATCGAGGTGCTCGAAGATACGGTCAAGGCGCTCAGGGCTTGCGCGGTCGGCGGGCTGGTGTCCTATTGAGAGGCATCGCCATTTTCGTCGGCATCGCGATCGTGAACGCGGGCCTTCTCTTTTTTACCACGATTTACGGGCTCGTGTATTTTGATCTGTCCTTGATCGTTACCTTGTTGATTCTCTTGTCGGAAGACCAGAGACGGATCGTCAGAAGGCTGAACAGAAGGAAATCGGCGCACGAACGGCAAGCGTTGCTCATGCAGCGAGAGGCGGCCGAACAAGATTTCGACAAGAAGGATCTGCCGACCGAGAAAGACATCGAGGATATGAGCCGCGATACGGACGACATCGGCCGCGGGTAACGAAAAGGAGCATGCGAACCGATGAAACCGGCGGAAGATTTCATTCATAAGCAAGAGCAAGCGGGTCGAAAAATACTACTCTCCATCGTCGTTTCGAATCTGTCGCTGTTCATTGCGTTGTTCAACATGAGTCTGATATATGGCATCTATCATAACTCAACCGGACTTATTCTGATGATCCTGGTATGCGTATTCATATATAAGGGCGGCCAAGTCGCGAAATGGATCTATATCGTCTTGAATACGATCAATGCGCTGTCATTGTTTCTCGCATTAACGATCGGTCATGTCGCGTCCGATGCTCCCTTGATCATGAATGTCATCACGGTCTTAACGCTGTTGGTGGCGATCGCGACAAGCGTCGCCTTGCTTTTCTCGAATCAGGTGAAGGAATTTATGGATAAGCAACGCGGTTAAACTTAAGCTCGACCGAAAGGGTGATCCTATGAAGCTCGGCATGCCGACGCTGGTGGAGTTCAAGACGCTGGAGCAGAACGTGGAGCTATGCCGGGAGTTAAAGCTGGACTTCGTCGAATTGAACATGAATTTGCCGATCTGCATCCCGGAGAACCTGAAGCATGCGCATCTCCGCGCAATCACGGAGGAGACGGGGATCGCGTTTACGCTGCATTTGCCGGAAGAGCTGGACCTGGCTTCCTTTCAACCGAGGATTCGGCAGGGACATATGGAATGCTGCCTCGAGGCGATGGATTGGGCCAGCCTGGCGGGAATCGGGACGCTGAACATGCACGTGAACAACGGCATCTATTTCACGCTGCCGGACGGCAGGGAGTGGATCAATGCCGCCTATGAAAAGGAATTCATCGCGCTGCTGCTGGATTCGTACCGCGCGTTGTACCGCCACGCGGAACGGCGCGGCATTCGGCTTTGCATCGAGAATACCTGCAATTTTCATCTCCCTTTTATCCGTCGCGCGCTCGATCGGCTGGCGGCGTTCGACGATTTCTGTCTGACCTGGGACACGGGGCACGATGCCAAGACCGGCTTCCGGGAAGAGCCCGCGCTCCTCGCGCATGCCGACCGGATCAGGCATATGCATCTGCATGATTGCCGCGCCCAGTCGGATCATCAGACGCTGTATTCGGGCGACGTGCCGATTCATCGGCGCTTGGATTTCGCGAAAGCGCGCGGTATCTCCGCGGTGATCGAAGTGAAAACCGGCGAAGCGCTCCGGGAGTCCGTTCAGCGCTTACGAGAACGGTATCCCCTCTAGGCCGGATCTTTGGCCGCTTCGCAAATGGAAGCGTCTCTCCACACGGCGGTTTTTATCGCATTTTGACGGAGAACGCGATGTCCGTTTTCAAGAATTCTAACAAAATTGGAAATTGCTTCACAGGATCTTAACATGATTCGTACATCCTCTTAATACTCGAATTCTATGATGCTATAGAAAAGACAATAGGAGGCGTACTCATGAAATCCACAATTGGCTGGAAGACTTCTGTGATTGGCATTACGGCAGCGGCTCTCGTCGTGACGAGTTTTGTCGCAGCGCAAGGCAAGACTAACGAAGCGTCCGCGGCATCGAAACAAGCAAAGAACGTCATTCTGTTCGTCGGCGACGGCATGGGCACGGCTCAACGCGACGCGATTCGTCTTGCGACGGTCGGCGAAAATGGCCAACTGGCGATGGATGCCATGCCTTACCTCGGATTGATTCATACGAGCTCCACGATTCCGGTAACGGACTCCGCTGCGGCTGCAACGGCGTTTGCAAGCGGCGTGAAAACGTATAACGGCGCGATTGGCATGGATGCCAACAAGAAAAGCGTCAAAACGATCTATGAATATGCCAAAGAAATGGGCAAATCGACGGGTCTCGTAACGACGAGCCAAATCACCGACGCAACGCCGGCGGCGTTCGCTTCCCACGTAGAAGACCGCGCGAAACAAAGCGACATCGCGCTGCAATATTTGACGAAAACGAAAGTCGACGTCCTGCTCGGCGGAGGCGAAGATTTCTGGTACCCGGCCGGACAAGCCGGCGCGTTCAAGGACGAGCCTGCCGAAGATCCGTCCGAGAAGAGCAAAGGCACGCAGGGCAACCTCGTCAATAAAGCGAAAGCGCTCGGCTACACGTACGTGAAGAACAAAGCCGATATGCAAAAAGCGAAAGGCAAAGTGCTCGGCCTGTTCGCGAACGAAGAAATGTTCCAACAACGTCCGGAAGGCGAAGGCGATATCTACGCGCCGATCGTTTCGCTGCCTGACATGACGAAAAAAGCGCTAGACACGCTGTCCACGAACAAAAAAGGTTTCTTCCTGATGGTCGAAGAGGAAGCAACGGACGAAATGGCGCACTCCAACAACGCGAAACTGACGATCAAAGCCGGCCAAGAGCTGGACAAATCGGTTCGCATCGCGACAAACTACGCTAAAGCGCATCCGGACACGCTTGTCCTCGTGCTGGCTGACCACGAAACCGGCGGCTTCTCGATCGAAGAAGTCGACGCTAACGACGAGTCGGGCGACAAAATCTCCAAAGAAGACGGACCGTTCGCCATCGCGAAGTCGAAAATGAACTTCGTCGTGGACTGGACGACTTCGGGCCACACGGCGGTTGACGTACCGGTAACGGTAATGGGTACGGGCGCCGAGCTGTTCTCGGGCGTTTACGAGAATACGGGCATCTTCACCCGCCTGGCGCAAGCCATGGGCATTAAGCTTCCTAAATAAGCAAGCAAGCGAATAAAGGCTGTCTCCTCTCGAGGAGGCAGCTTTTTATATTGAATTTTAATGCGATAAAATGTATATTTATACATAATTATTGGATAAGGGGGACGGTTGAATGGCGGTTGCGATCGAGGAATTAACGATGAATGCATGGCCGTCGCAGCAGACCGTCGCGCACGGGGGCTGGCTGCTCAGATTGGCCGAAGGCTACACGAAACGGGCGAACTCCGTCCATCCGCTGTACGCGCAGGAGGAGACGGCAGCCTCGCTTCGGCGGAAAATCGATGCCTGCGAAGCCTTCTACGACCGTGCGGGGCAGGATACGATTTTCAAGCTGACGCCGTTCGCCCCGGACGGGCTCGATCTTGCGTTGGAAGCGCGCGGCTATGTGCTGGACACGCCTTCGCGTGTTATGATGTTACCTAACCTCGACTCGCCCCGGAAGCTTAAAGCTTACGATCCGGGCTTGGCCGTCGAATGCGAGGATCGGTTGTCGTATTCCTGGCTGGGCCTGATGTGCGGTTTTAACGATATCCCGGCTTGCAATGAAGGAGCGGCCGCGCGGATTCTTCACGCGATCACGATGAAGACCGGGTACTTCACGCTCTACGCGGACAAGGTTCCGGCATCCTGCGGCCTTGCCGTTATTGAAGGGGAGTACGTCGGTCTGTACGATATCGCGACCGCGCCGTCGCATCGGAATCAAGGACATGGGGAGCGGTTGATCCGGCATATGCTGCAGTGGGCGAGGACGAACGGGGCCGCGCGCAGTTATTTGCAGGTCGTGCAAAGCAACGCGCCGGCCAATCGGCTGTATGCCAAATTATCGTATGAGGAGCTGTATCCCTACTGGTTCCGCGTCAAGAAACGCGGCGGTTAAGGGGGATTCATGCCTTCGGAAGGGGAACGTTCGCGCATGGACATTCGGCTGAGAGGCCATCATATGCTATGTTTGCTGGGATTTCGGGGAATGGGGTATTCGGCCGCGTATGCGGCCAATATGACGAACGTCTATAACCGGCTGCGGGACGAGCCGGGCACGCAGGTGACGATCATCGCGGGTCCCGACGATCTGTGCGCCTGCTTCCCGGAAGGCGAGGAAGCGCATTGCGAGAATGATTCCGTCGCCGGACTCGACGCGCGCGTACTGAAGCGGCTGCAGCTTCAGGTCGGGCTGACGCTGCCTTGGACCGCCGTCATCGAACGGGTTCGGAAGAACGTCATGCCCGAGGATATCAACGACTTGTGCATCACCTGCCAATGGCGCTCCTACGGCGTATGCGAAGCCGGCGTGCGCACGATCAAGCGGGGAGAATGGCTTCCGCCGCTGCCGCAATCAGAAGCGCTATGAGGATCGGCTGAACGCCGGACCGCCGCTTGTTATGCGAAGATTTCCCATTGCTGAACCCCGCCGATTGCACGCGAATTGTCGCGATCGGCCAAGGCGCATTCTAATCTTGCAATCGTTTTCAACGGGGACTAAGATAAGGATGAGCGACGAAACGAGTGTCTATTTCTCTAATAACGGAGGGTGTGGGCATGACGGAATTCAGCGTATCGGTTCAGCAGAAGGCGTTCTTCGACACGTTCGGTTACCTGGTATTCAGGGGATTGATGAAGGACCGAATCATGGAAATCACCGACGAGTTCGATCGCGTGTTTCGGAAGATGGGCGGCAATTTCAACGGGAGGGAACATGATTTCGTCAAGACGTCGACCATCGTCGCGTTTCTCGGCCACAGCGGGAAGCTGGCCGCGCTGCTGGACGATCCGCGGGTCATGCATATCTGTTCCGCGCTTCTCGGCGAAGATTACAATTATTTGACGAGCGCCGGCAACAAATACGTCGGCGATACCGGCTGGCATTCCGATACGACGATGGATAGGCCGTGGCCGGGCAACCTCAAGAGCATCAATCTTTCCTTTTACCTCGATCCCGTCACCAAGGACACGGGCGCGCTGCGGGTGATTCCGGGCAGCCAGTTCATCGGCGACCGGTTCACGGAGATCCTGAAGGAACAGATTCAATCGTCGGACATGAAGGCGCAGTGGGGCGTCGACCGGACGGACCTGCCGGCGGTGCCGATCGATATCCGCCCTGGCGATCTGCTGGTCTTCAACAATTACCTCAAGCACGCGGCCTTTAACGGCGGCAATAACCGCAGGGTGCTGCTGCTCAACTTTTCCCGGCGTTACACCGAGGAGCATATGGACGAACTTCATCAGTACGTCGGTACCTTTGCCCCGTATTGGGTGGAGGAGCTGCACGGCGAGGCGGTGCTGAACGATGCCGGTCCGGAACGCATGCGCCATTTGCGCCAGATTCAAGAGAACCAAGGACATCTGCCGGCGCTTGCGCGAGCGGCGCGAGCCGCGGCTTTGAACGGTTAGCGGCAGGCGGACGGCGCGACAAGATCAGGCATCGCCCATGATTCGGCGAAGCCTGTTTTGTGCTGCGAATAATGGAAAAGTATATTTGATTTTCACTGGGCGAGAATGGTAAGATTCCTCTGCAAGAAAAGCGCCGGCAAACGAAGGAGATGAGAAGAGACGCCTTGGGAAATCGATCGTCTGTCATTGCTATGTGGGTCTCTCTGCTCAGCAATGTGCTTCTTACGGGAATCAAGCTCATCGTCGGGATCGTATTCAAGAGCCAGGTCCTGATCGCGGACGGGATACATAACGCCGGCGATATCATCGCCACCGCGACCGCCTACAGCTCGATGCGGCTTTCGGGCAAGCCGCCTGACGAGGACCACCCTTACGGCCACGGCAAAGCCGAGGTGCTGGGCGCGGGCGTCGTGGCGTTCATACTCGTGCTCGCCGCGCTGTATATGGGCTATCATGCCGTTCTGGCGTTCTTCCATCCGCCGGGCCAAGCGCATCTGATCGCGCTCGCCGCCGCCGTCGTATCGCTGATCGTGAAGCAGCTGCTGTACATCTATACGAAGCGCGTCAGCATGACGGTCAACAGCAAAGCCTTGATGGCGACGGCGTACGATCATTTGGCCGATGTTTATGCGTCGCTCGCGGCGTCGATCGGCATCTTTCTGGCTTGGCTCGGCGAACGGATCGATATCGTCTGGCTCGGGTACGGCGATCCGGCCGCGGGCGTCATCGTCTCGGTGCTCGTCCTTCGGCTCGGCATCGAGATGGCGCGCGAGACCGTCGATGTCCTGATGGACAAGAGCCTCAGCCCCGAGAAGGTCGAAGACATCATGGAGCATCTGCGCGAGGTGCCGGAAGTGCGCCGGATCGACCGCCTGCGCGCGCGCGAACATGGCCACTATGTGCTGGTGGACGCCAGGGTAGCGGTGCTCGGAACGCTGACCATTCAGGAAGGGCACGACATTATCCGCAAGATCAAGAAAAAAGTGCAGGACGCCCATCCCGAAGTGGATGAGGTGCTCGTGCATCTGAATCCATGGTACGCGGACGAATAGCGGGATCGAGCCGGCATGAACGATGCCGGCTTTTGCATGCGGAGTCTAGTGCCTAGGGACGAATAATAAAAGTGCTGCAACCTTTTTCGCAAGGTCGCCGTCTGAGGACATGTAAGATCATACAACAACTACTCGTGACGATTGGAAGGGGCAAAACAACATGAACAAGAAGAAAATCATTATCGTGGCAACGCTTGTAGGATTGATGGGCTCGGCGGTCGCCGCGGAGGCATCCGGTTTGTTCCAAAAAGTAAACGGACTCGTGCGCAGCGACATCAAGGTGACGGTCGACGGACAAAACACGTCCATGAAGCCGGTATTCATTAACGGCCAAGCTTATCTCCCGGCGAAGAGCGAAGCGAACGCGCTCGGCTTCGACGTACAATACAACGCGAAGGATAAGAGCCTTACGCTGACTTCCAGAGACCAAGGCAACGACGGCAGCGGAGACCAAGAAGCGCAGCTGATGATGCTCTCCGGCGTCATCCAAAGCGTAACGCCGATGGACAACGGTACATACCGTCTTGACGTCGTCGGCAGAGGCACGAACAGCTGGGTACTGCTGACCGTCGATCAAGAGACGAAATTGACGGACGGCAGCGGCAAAACGTTCGCGGCCAAAGATTTGAAAGCCGGCACGGAAATCGTCGCCGAATACGGTCCGATGATGACCATGAGCTTCCCGGGACAATCCCACGCGGTGAAAGTAACGGTCGGCGCGGAGCGTCTGGTCAAAGAAGACACGATCTCGGCGGTTAAACATACGGAAGACGGCTGGCAAGTCACGATCGGCGCCGACGCTGCATCGCAAATCGTGCTGAATGCCGGCAAAGAAACGAAGCTCATGAACGCGCAAGGCTCGTCGATCGACTGGGAAAGCCTGAAAGCCGGCACGAAGGTCGTCGCTTATTACGGTCCGGAAATGACGAAGAGCCTGCCGCCGATCAGCCCGCTGTTCTACCTGGTCGCGCTGACGGATAAACCGGCACAGGATTCGCTTGCCCCTGCAGCGATCGCCGAATTCCAAACGCTGGCTTGGAGCAAGCTTCCCGAAGGCCAAGCGTCGCACGTGAAGACGAAGAAGGAAGAAGCGGTAGTCGAAGTGGTGAATGCCGCCGATTCCGGCGTGCTGGCTACGACCGACGAAGCGAAGAAACTGCTGCAAGCCGTGAAGGATAAAGGCGGCAAACTGGTCACCGTAACGTACCAAACCGACCAAGACGAGCTGCTTGGACCGTTGACGGTCGTGTTCGACCTCGATTCCAAGACGTTCATCGGCTATAATGCCCGCAGATAAGCAAAAAGCACGCTACGTGATGCCGATGATGCAAGGTTCGGCAGCGCTGTGAAATTCGGCAAAAACGCCTCTTGGGTATTCAAGAGGCGTTTTTGCGTTGAGCGCCGCGAGGCTGGCAGCTCACGGCTGTTGAGCGGGCACCGAGCCGATGTTCGTCAAGTCTCCACTGGTATGGCCGGGCGTCGACCCGGCGCTCGGGTAGTGCCGACGACAAACAAGGCGATCCCCGCAGCAGCCCGCTGCGGAGATCGCCTTGTTGCCGTTAGGCTTCTTGCAGGGAAACCGCTGGCTAACTGCCATGCAGCAGCCGATATTCCGTCGGGCTTTGACCCGTTTCCTTGCGGAAAAATTTCGCGAAATGGTTCGTTTCCTTGAAGCCCGTCTGATCGGCGATGTCCTTGATGCTGAGCGCGGTCGTCGAGAGCAGGATTTTCGCTTTGTCCGCCCGCCTGCGGCTGATGTATTTGAGCGGGGGCACGCCGAACTGCTTTTTGAAATACGCGATGAAATAATTCGGATGCAGGTGGGCGGCCTTCGCCATGTCCTCCACCTTCAGGCTGCTTTCCATATGGGTGTCGATATACGATTGGATGAATTGGATCCGCTTCAAATCCTCGGAACGATGCTGCAGGATCGTGATCGGCACATGCTCGAGGTACCGGGAGATGATCTCGAGCAGGATCGATTTCTCGCGCAGCCTGGCTATGACCGAGGCATTGCCGTACGAGCTGGCGAGAATCTTGAACAAGGCGGACATTTCCTCGCGGTCGGCGATGGGAACGGAGAGCGGCACGCCGATCCATTGAAACAGGTCGAACGGTCCGATCGAGGACGTGAAATGGCACCAGTACTTCAGAAACGGCGGCCGGTTCTTCAGCGTCGCGTAAGACTGGTTGACGTAGGCGGGCAGCAGGCAGAGGTCGCCCGGCGCCGGCGTCAGCTCGGTTTCGCCGGATTTCAGCCAGCCCTCGCCCTCCAGGATGTAGTACAGCTTATTGTATTCGGGGACGAAATCGTAATCCTGCCATTCGTGCGTCACTTGCGTCTTGTGCGCGATTTGCAGGTCGATTTGCAGCGAATGCAGCAGGTCGGTCAAGGCGCCGTGCTCGCGTTTCATGTTCATGCTCATGCTCATGCGGGGATCTCCTTACGGACCGAATCTATGGAATGGAAAGCGTATGGTCCCATCATAGACCATTTGGGCGCCGCTGCAAACGGATACCTTAACTTTGGCACCTTCATTCTTAGCCTTATCCATTTGAATGCGCGCGGACGGATCCTATAATGGGGAGGAGAAGACAACCGAGGAGGACGATGAGGCAATGACGCAGCAACAACCGCTTCTGCTCACCGACGAGCAGCTCAAATCTTTTATCGTAAACGGATTTTTAATCTTGAAAACGGATTTCCCGCAAGCGTTCCATGAACGTCTCGTAGCGCAACTGAACGAGATTTACGACAAGGAGGGCAACCCGGGCAACAACATTTTGCCGCGGATCCGCGATTTGCAGCGGGTATTCGAGCATCCCGTCATCACCGGCGCGCTCACCAGCGTGCTCGGACCGGACTATCTGCTCCACACGCATCGCCACGGGCATTACAATTCCATCCCGAAGCCGGGCGCGTGGCATAAAGACAGCTATTGGGGCTACGACAGGCTGCGCAACCATCACCCGTGGTGGGCGATGATCATGTATTTCCCGCAGGACACGCCGCAGGAGCTCGGACCGACGGGCGTGCTGCCGGGCACGCAGTACGAGGACGGCCGGAATTTCGCTTCCGACGAGATGGCCGAGGAAGCGACGGCGAAGGGCGAAGCGGGCACGTTCGCGCTGATCCACTACGATATCTGGCATCGCTCGACGCCGAATCTGCTCGGTCAGCCGCGCTTCATGCTGAAATTCGAATTCATGCGGACGCAAGCGCCGACCGCGCCGACCTGGGATAACCGGCAGGCGGATTTCCGCCAGGTGCAAGGTCCCGAACCCTTGGCCCACGAAGCGATCGCGGAGGAAGTATGGAATTGGATGTCGGGCCGCGTCGCCTCGCGGGCGGGTTCCAAGCCGGGCAATGCCGAAGCGATCGAAGCGCTGTCGGCGCGCCTGACGGGATCGAGGGAGCCGGATGCCCTCACGGCGGCCTACGATCTGGCTGCAAGCGGGCCGGAAGGCATCCGCGTGCTGCTGGACGCGCTGGGCGGCGGCTACAAGAAGCGCGCGCGCATGGCATCGTACGGATTGTCGACCGCCGGCTCCGAAGCGGTGGCCGGTCTGACGCAGACCTTGGCGAGCGAGGACGAGATCGCCGTCAATAATGCCGTGTTCGCGCTCTCCGAGCTGCGCGGCTTGGCGGAAAGCGCCGTGCCGCAGGTCGCCGCGCTGCTGGATCACCCGACTGTCGAGATTCGCCGCACGGCCGTGGAAGCGCTCGGCATCATGAGCGCGAATCCGTCCGCCGTCGTGCCCGCGCTGATCAAGGCGCTGTCGGACGAGGACACGCAGGTCAAGTTCACGGCCGGCCTGTCGTTGGTTCGCGTCGGCCCCGGCGCCGCGGATGCCGTGCCGGCCCTGGAGCGATCGCTTGCGGACGAGAACCGCTACGTGCGCGGGCATGCGCTGGAAGCGCTGCGCAGCATCGGCACGAAGGAAGCGCACAAGGTGCTGATGAACGAGCTGTTCAATACGCGCTGGTGCTCCGATACGACGCCTGCCAGCACGTTCTGATAGGCAGGAACAGTCATACGGCTGCAGGTGAAGAATGCATGGATGGCGTCAGCTACAGGCCACAAGGAAAGGCTGTCGGTACCGGGATGATATATTGAATAGGCTGCATGGAAAGAGCCGAAGCGGGTATTCTTCCGTCTGCCAACGAGGTGCGGGTAGGGCAACGAGCGGTCATGCGGACTTGCGAGGTTCCGGTCGACGGTAGAAACGGGCATAACAAAAACGGGCGATGCAGCTGCTGCATCGCCCGTTTTTGTTTGCGGTGGTTTACCGTCTCGTCTGCCATTCGGCAGCGCCGGTCGAGCCCGGACGGGCGGCTCTAAGCGAGATCCGCCATCGTCGGCATGCCGTCCTGCGCGCCGAAGACCGTCACGGAATGGGACGCGGCTTTGACGGCCAGCGGAAGCGTCTCTTCAAGGCTCCTACCCGCCGCGAGGCCGTAGCAGAGCGCCGCGTTGAACGAATCGCCGGCGCCGGTCGTATCGACGACCTGCACGATGGGAGCGGGGACCGTGACGATCTCGCCGCCGTCTCCGGCCAAGCAAGAGATGCCGTGCTTGCCGCGGGTCACGATCAGCGTCTGATGCGGGAATCTCGTCCGCCAGTCCCGCATCTGGGCGAACAGCTCGTCCTCGTTCGCGGCAGGTCTTCCGCAATAGAACTCGAATTCCGTCTCGTTCGGCGTGAAATAATCGCCGAGCGCGATTTGTTCCTCCGTCAGCGCGAGCGCGGGGGCGGGATTGACGATCGTGCGCACCCCGGCTTCGCGGGCGATCCGCAGCGCCGCTTCGACGGCGGGAAGCGGGATCTCAAGCTGGACGATCAGCGCATCGGCTTCCGCGATGACGGGTGCGTGCGCCTGAATCATCGCCGGCGTGCACATGCCGTTGGCGCCGGGCACGATAACGATGCTGTTGTCGTTCTCGGCATGCAGGATGGTAGCCGTCCCCGTAGCCGCGTCCTTCAGGACGGACACCGTATCCGTGCCGACGCCGAAGGTGCTCATCCGCGCCATGACTTGGTCGCCGAAGCCGTCCCCGCCGACCGCTCCGATCATGCGCACGTCCGCGCCGAGCTTGGCGCAGCCGACCGCCTGATTCGCGCCTTTTCCCCCGGATATGTAATGAATGTCGTCGCCTTGGATCGTTTCACCGATTCGGGGCATGCGCCGCATCGAGATCACGAGGTCCATATTCAAGCTGCCGACAACGGCGATTCGCGGTTTTTGCGTCATCTTTATCATCCTTTGCGTTTGAGGGAATGTGGTAACGGTTACCTAACATGTGCATCCCGACTATATCATGCGGCAAAAATCATCGTCAATTCGGGAGGATCGGCGGCAACAAAAAAAGCCCGGGCGTTTGCCCGCGCTTCATTGTAATTTGCGTAATGTTGAACGCAATTTGCGTCGTCTTGAACGTCCATGACCTGAACGCGATTGTTAAGATGGTCGGGACGACACGATTTGAACATGCGACCCCCTGGTCCCAAACCAGGTGCTCTACCAAGCTGAGCTACGTCCCGAAAGCGAAGATGGTGCCGGCGAGAGGAGTCGAACCCCCGACCTACTGATTACAAGTCAGTTGCTCTACCAGCTGAGCTACACCGGCAACTGTGTTCTGAACACAAAAAATATTTTATCATATCCTTTAAAAAGGATGCAAGTCCTTTTTTTCGGCTTTCTGGAACCGCGAGAACCGGAAGAAACGCTTCCGCTCAAAAGCGCAATGCGACGGCGCGGGCTGCAGCTTTGCGTTGTCCCACCGCAGGTTGAACTGCTCGTCGACGGCGAAGCCGAATTTGGCATAGAAATGCCGCAGCCGGTCAAGATGCTCCCGATGCTCGGCCTGCCTCATGCGGCCCTCGATATAGGCAATCCCTTCTCGCTCCGCAAGCAGCAGCAGCTGTCTCATCATGATGGAGCCGAATCCCTGGTTGACTTTGTCGCCGAGGATGCGGATATACTGCAGGTTCCATGCTTTGACCGTCGTCCCGCCGATCGGCGAGACATGCAGCGAGAGATCG
The DNA here is from genome assembly GCF_059383675.1 of Paenibacillus sp. J22P277. Classification (NCBI taxonomy): domain Bacteria; kingdom Bacillati; phylum Bacillota; class Bacilli; order Caryophanales; family Paenibacillaceae; genus Paenibacillus; species Paenibacillus sp. J22P277. The sequence goes on along the minus strand of NZ_JBXENS010000003.1, from coordinate 826,469 downwards.
TTCATATGCCGCCTCGTCGCCACGCCGCTCGGATAGACGATGCGGGCGTGAATGTCGCAGCGTCCGAGCGGCGAATAGAGAATGACTGTGACGCCCGATTTGGCCGGCTGAACGTCATGGACGAAGCAGCCGTCGTTTCGGATGCAGGCGATCTGGGATTGAACGAACGCGTTTTCCATCGTTGAACCTCCCGGTCGAAAGGATTGGTTTCTACATTGTATTACCTCGTATCGTCTGAAATTATTCATTATGCGCCGCGCCCGAGCGCGGAACGAGGATTATTCAACATGCTTATACGTGCCGTTATCACATATGAACGGCCTCAAACCGCGACAATCCGACGCAACTTCGCAATTATTAAGGAAATCTTTGGAATCTAGTACAAGATCCGACAACCCTCGCTTTAAGCTTGCGATAGACTGGTTTTGGACGATAGCCATGGAGGAGGAATAGCCGTTGAACGAGTATGACGTAATCATGATTGGAAGCGGCCATAACGCACTGATCGCAGCCGCTTATTTGACGCGCGCGGGGAGAAGCGTCCTCCTGTTGGAGAAGAACGACCGACCAGGGGGCTATTTGCGAACGGACGAGCTGACGCTTCCCGGCTTCAAGCATGACGTGTACGCCGCGGCCCACCCGCTGTTTCTGACCGGACCGGCGTACGCGGACTTCGGGGAAGCGCTGGAGGCGCGTGGACTGCAATACGCGAACACGGATCTTCCGACCGGGGTGTCGATGGAGAACGGCGAGACGGCCGTCTTCGCGCGCACGGGCGAGGAGCTGGCCGCCGAAGCCGAACGTCTCGCGCCGGGAGACGGCGCGGCGATGGGACGATTGTTCGAGTCGTTCGCGCCGTATGCGGGGGATGTATTCGAGCTGTTCAATCTGGATTTGTCGGGTCAACGGGCTTCCGAGATTATCCGGAAGCTGCTGCATGACCATCGTTCCGAAGGGAAAGGCTATTCGGCGTTCGCCGCCTCCCTGTATTCCACGGCGCGCAACGCGGTTGGCGATTTCCGATCGCCGGTTACGCGCGCGATGCTGGCGTCATGGGTCACGCATCTGGGCAGAACGCCGGACGAGGTCGGCAGCGGCATCTGGGTGCCGCTCACGGCAATGGCGCTCATGGGCGGCGGGATGCCGATTCCCGTAGGCGGCAGCGAGAAGCTCGCGCAGGCCTTGACGCGGCTGGTGCAAGACCAGGGCGGTACGATCATTACCGGCGCGCGGGCCGAACGGATCGCCGTTGAACACGGCAAGGCCGTCGGCGTGCGCACGGCGGAAGGCGAGGAATACCGCGCGAAGCATGCGGTCGTCGCTTCCACCGGACCGGATCAGCTGTACTTGTCGCTCTTGGCCGATACGAAAGTCAGCTCGGACATTCGCGGCCAAGCGAAGCGATTCCGTTACGGAAGGGGCTGCGTGCAGATTCATCTCGCGCTGAGCGAAGCGCCGAAGTGGCCGGATTCGCGGTTTGCGCGCGTCGGCCAGCCACATCTGACCGACGGGCTCGACGGCTTCACCCAAGCCATTGCGCAAGGGATGGCCGATCTTCTGCCGGCCAAGCCGACCTTTACGGTCGATTGCCCGACCAATCTCGATCCGACCCGGGCACCGGAGGGCAAAGCGATCATGCGGATCCAGGTGCTCGAGGTTCCTTGCCGTCCGAGGGGGGATGCCGCAGGCCGGATCGACGTCGGCGACGGCTCATGGATGCCAGAGTTGACCGAACGGTTCGCGGAGCGCGCGATCGCCGTCGCCGGCAAGCATATTCCGAATCTCCCCGGCGCCATCATCGGCAAATCCGTCATTACTCCGGACAGCATTGCCCGCTTCAATCCGAATTCCGGTCCGGGGGACCCTTACGGCGGATCGCACGACTTCGCGCAGAGCTATTTGTTCCGTCCTCTGCCTTCGCAGCCGAGCCACCGCACGGAAATCCCGAATCTCTACATGCTCGGCGCCGCTACTTGGCCGGGACACGGCATTAACGGCGGATCGGGTTATATCGTGGCGCAGCAGCTGCTTTCTCTCGATCGATGACGCCGTTCGGCTGACAGCCGGGCCTGATCGATGGCTCGGATGAGCGCGACGAGAGCCTCTTGCGGCGTTTAGCGCCGCGATAGGCTCTTTCCTTGTTTCCGTCCCGTATGTTAAATTAAGGATGTCGCTTTCGATGAGCGGGCAGAATGAGCTTAACTGGCGCCGGCGGCTCCAACTCGGGCGCGTGCCGCATTTTGGCAGGCAAGGCTGCAAGACCGGAATCCGCTATTCCGCGCGCGAATTTTTTTGAAACGCAATCCGGCTCGTTGTCGTATTAGGTAGCATAAACGCTGACGAACAGCACATTATCGAGGAGGAAATGAAACCATGTCTGTATTTAAACGCCTGCGCGACCTTACGTTGTCGAATGTCTACTCCCTGATCGAGAAAGCCGAAGATCCGATCAAACTGACGGACCAATATATCCGCGACATGCAAGAGGATTTGGAAGACGCGGAGAAAGCGGTAGCCGCGCAAATCGCGATCGAGAAACGATTCAAGCAGCTGTACGAAGAGCAGGAATCGCTCGTGCAGAAGCGCGGCGAGCAAGCGCACACGGCAGCCTCCATGCAAAACGTCGAGCTCGCTAGACGCGCGCTGGAAGAGAAGAAAGCCGCCGAGACGAAGCGCGACGAGTACAAGGTCAGCTACGACTCCAACAAAGCGTCCGCGGACAATCTTCGCGGCAAGCTGAGCGAGATGCGCGACCAGCTGACGGAAATGAAAAACAAACGCGAAACGCTCGTAGCCCGTTACAAAGCGGCCAGAGCGCAAGCCGAGATCAACAAGTCGATGGCGGGATTCAGCTCCGATACGGCGATGTCCGGCTTGAAGCGGATGGAAGAGAAGATGCTGCAGGCGGAAGCGCAAGCCGAAGCAAGCAACGAAATGAGCAGCAAAGGCAAGTCGCTCGACGACGAATTCGAAGCGCTCGGCACGAACAAAGCCGTCGACGACGAACTGGCCGCTTTGATGAAGCAATACGAGAAAAAAGAGTAAGCGCGTAGTATACTACAACTAAGCAATCCGCTTGTTCGCAATCGGAATGAACGTCCGCCGGCATGGACCGCTAAGCTTCGCGCGCTGCCTTCCATCCGCCCAAGGACGTTTTTTCTTTGCGAAGCGCGGCGCTGCGGCAAATTAGACGATGGAGGCTCTTGACGAATGACACTTGACGAGATGCTCGGCATTCTTGTATGGACCGGAGCGGGCGCGGTGCTGCTGATCGTGCTGATGGCGGTCGATTCGCTGTTTACCCGGTACAAGGATTTGGAAGAAATCAAGAAAGGGAACGTGGCGGTGACGACCCGCTTCATCATGAAGCTGCTCGCGCAGGCTTACATTCTCTCGCGGTCCATCACGACATCGGACGATCTGTGGGAAGCGCTGCTCGTATCGGCCATATCGTTCGTGATCCTGCTGCTCATCGAGAGCCTCGTCGAATTCGCGCTCCGGGCGATGTCGGGGCTGGACCTCACCGAAGGCACGAAGCAGAACCAGATCGCGCCGGCGCTGTTTACGGGTTCGCTGCATCTGGCGGGGGCGCTCATTATCGGGGCGTGCTTGTAAACTAGAATCGTAAGGAGCGATCGCCATGGGCATATTTTCGCGCATCAAAAACATTATCGCTAAACCCGAGCCGCCGATCGTGGAGAAAAGCTTGCTGACGATCGGTCCCGGCGACGTCTGCGAGGTATCCCTGGTGACCTACCAGGTGGTCGGCAGACTGCAGAACCGCAAGCGCAATCTCGTCGTGCTCACGCTGCAGGACGGATCGGCCATTCGCTATCTGACGATCGAAGAACGCGAGCGTACCGTCTACGCGCTCTACGAGCCGATCGACGGCCGTCTGGATTCCGTGGAGGAAGTGCCGACGGAGCTGGAGCTGGACGACAGGACGTTCCACTTGGAGGAGCAATACTCCGGCTTCGTCACGGCGGCCGGCAGAACCCCGTTCGTGCAGGGCGGCGAGCAATACGTATGGCAGTATCAGTCGGACGACCAGAAGCTGCTGCGGGTCGAGTGGCAGGACGGCCGCTTCATGCTGTACGAAGGGGAAGACGTGCTTGCTGCCGATGTTCGCGTTCTCCGCGGAAACTAGGGGAGGATGAGAAGGATGCGAAGCAAGAGCTCGTACTTACTTAAATTATTTCTTGTCTTCACGCTCGTCTTTCCGCTGCTGGCCGCTTGCGGCATCAATCAGAAGATCGAGGAGCAATATCCGCTCGAATCGGTGAACGGCAGCGGGGCCGAAACCTCGTACGTGTACCGCGCCGCAGGGGTGAGCGTGCCCGAGGTCGCGAAGGCGCTCGTGGATGCGGATAAACCGCAGCAGGAATCTACCGAAGCGAAGGACCATATGTTCCTCGTCTACTCCGACCGCATCATTCATCTGCAGCAGGATACGGCGAAGCCGGAAGACACGCTGATCGAAGTGGATTCCCAGGAATACGTCCGCAACAATTACAGCTCGAGCTTCCTGGAAGGGTATCTGCTCGCGAGCTTCCTCGGCAATCTGTTCGATAACGGCCGCTACGGTCACGGCACGTATCGCGGTTACGACGACCGCGGCACGTACAAGCCGACAGGCGGCAGCTACCATGCGCCGACGGACCAAGAGAAGAAAGCCGTGCCGCCGATGACGGTGACGCGCACCGGCTCGGTGTTCAAGCGCTCGAAGAACGCCGTGTCGACGAGCCCGTCCGGATCGGGCGGCGTGACAGACAATCCGTCGAAGGGCAAGATTACCCGGGATACGGACAGCGGCAAGAAATCGGGCAGATGGCTCACGCCGCGCAAGTCGTCGAAGCCGAAGACGCGGGTCGGTTTCGGCAGAGTATCCAGGCGACGATGAGCCTGCGCGCGTACGGTTCGTTACGGTGAGCATAGAGATGGCGGACGGAACCAGACGGTTTCTGCCGCCGTCTTTTTTTTGCGTGAAAAAGGCGAAATTCGGACTTTAAGCAGGCATGCGCATTGCGGTATGATAGGGAGGTTGCAATCGATAGTCAGTCGTACATAAAGGAAGGGGAACGTGGATGAAACGAATGTTATCGCCGCTGAATACGGTCGTGCTCACGCAGTTTCTGAGCGCATTCGCGGATAATTTGAACTTTTTTCTGATCGTGGGCATGGTGAAGCGCCAAGGGGTGGAGAACCCGGACATCGCGGTCAATTATATCCAGATCGCTTTCCTGGCAGCGTACGTGATCTTGGCGCCGATCGTCGGCGCGTATGCCGACAAGAAGGCAAAATCGAACGTGCTGCTGCTCGGCAACGCTTTGAAGGCCGTCGGCATCGGCATGCTGCTGTTCGGCCTGCCGCCGGCGTTGTGTTATGTATTCGTCGGCATCGGCGCGGTCGTGTATTCGCCGGGGAAGTACGGCATCCTGACGGAGCTGACCCGGACCGAGGACGAGCTGCTTCGGGCGAACGCGAAGGTGGAAGGTTCCACGATATTGGCCATCCTGCTGGGAACGGTCGCGGGCGGCTTCCTGGCGCAAAACTCCGATCTTCCGGCGGTACTTGCCTGTCTCGGCGTCTACCTGCTCTCCTTGCTGATGACGCTCGTCATTCCGGCCAGGGCGGGAAACGCCGAGCTGCGGTATGGCAAGGAAGCGATGCAGTTCCTACGGGATTTCGGTACGATGTTCCGCAATCCGCGCGCGCGCTTCTCGCTGATCGGCACCGGCTCGTTCTGGCTGACGGCCGCGGTGCTGCGCATCGCGTTGATCGCTTGGCTGCCGCTCAACCTCGGCATTACCGACACGGACCAGCAGTCCATGATGATCGGAATCACGGCGGTCGGCGTAGTCGTTAGCGCGTTCTTGACGCCGAAGCTGGTGCCGGCCGGCAAGCTGCACCGGGCATTCTATTACGGTTTGTTCATGGTCGCATCGGTAATGGTAGCCACGATGACCTACGTGCTCTGGCTGACCATCGTGCTGCTGTTCCTGATCGGCATCTTCGGCGGGATCTTCGTGATTCCGCTGAATACGATGCTGCAGGAAGAAGGGAAGTCGACCATCGGTCCCGGCAAGACGATCGCGGTTCAAAACTTCAGCGAAAACATTCTCACGGTCAGCGGTTTGTTGATCTATCTGACGCTCAGCCAGATGGATGTCTCCGTGAACGGCTCCGTGATCGGCATCGGCCTCGTGCTGCTCGCGTTCATCTTGTTTCTGGCGACGCAGCTGCCGAACGTACTAGGGGCCGAACGGCGCAAACGGGCCGATCAGAGCAACCAAGTATCCTGAGCAAGCCGGGCGTACCGGGAAACAAGACGCTTAACCAGGAACGGGAGGCGGGCAGGATGAAACTGGGGGATATTCCGGAATCGGTCATTCGGCTTACCGGGGAAGTAAGAGAACTCAGACTGCCGGTCCAAGGACATACGTCGGTCGTGGCGCATGCGACGACCGACAGCGGAATGTATATAATGAAGAAATGCGATTATTCGCTATACCGCGAATGGCTGCGAGCGGAGCATCGGAGCCTCCGGCTGCTCCAATCCGCGAACTTGCCGATTCCGGACGTACTAGGCTGCGCGGAGGAGGCCGGCAGCAGTTGGCTTGTGATGTCTTATATAGAAGGAACGCGTTTGCGGGAGTTTCTGGCGACAGAGCATCGCGCATCGAAACGGGAGCAGGCCATTCACGAATACGGTGCCGCGCTTAAGCGAATCCATGAAACGCCTTGCCCGGCGGGATTGAAGCGCGCGAGAGATTGGTTGGACGGCATGCTGCTGCAGGCGAGATCGAATTTGGCTCATCATGCGGTGGACGGCAGCGCGGAATTACTCGCTGAATTGGAACGGTCGAGACCGGACCCGATCGGAGCGACGTTGATCCATGGCGACTTCACGATCGACAACGTGCTCGTCCGCGATCAGGCCGTCGTCGGCGTCATCGATTGGTCCGGAGCCGCTTTCGGCGATCCCCGGTACGATGCGGCGCTGGCGACCAGGCCGAAGCCGAATGCGTTTCAACGCGCGCATGACGTGGAATTGTTCTACGAAGCCTATGATTGCTTGCGCGTCTCGACCCAAGAATATCGCTATTACGAGGAAGGGCTCTATGCCTTTTTCTAATGCGGCTAAGGACGGAAGGCGCGAAGACGGAAGCGGCATGTACGCGAATAATGAGGCTTGAAGGTGCCCCTTACGCGGCTTTATTGCAATTCGGATCATGGGGGGGGGGGGGGGGGGGGGGGACACGCGTTGTTTTCTAAGGAATGGCTAAAATTTAAATAAATTTATTCTAAATAAGTCTTTCGTTTTGCTGCTGCGGCGGCAGGGCGAAGGGCTTTTTTTCGCGGGTTTACAATTTGTTTAGCGGGTCCATTGTTTCAATACGCATCCGACATGGGTAAATGCTTGCCGGAACGTAAACTGAATTTCGGAGGGCAACGCATGATGCTTGTCAACACGCTCAGAAGGCTGAAATGGATGATTCGATTCGGGAAAGGAGGACATTCGCTGAGAGAGCTTCCATGGATCAAAGGGAAGCTTTACGTGAATCGGTCAGGGACGCTGCGAATCGGGAAACGCGTTCGGTTCGTGGGCAAGCCATGGGCGACGCAGCTTACCGTGGAGAAGGGCGGCGTACTGGAAATCGGGGATAATACGTTCATTAATGCAGGGGTCGGCATTGCGGCCCGAGAGCGCATCTCGATCGGGTCCGACGTCAAAATCGGCCCGCGCACCAGCATCCTCGACAGCATGTACCACCAACTCGACGCAAACGATAGTCCGGATGCGAGCAAACCGATCGTTATCGGAAACAACGTATGGATCGGAACGCGCTGCACGATTCTGCCCGGCGTCACGATCGGGGAGAACTCGGTCGTCGCCGCCGGCAGCCTCGTGAACAAGGACGTTCCCAAGAACGTGGTCGTCGCCGGAACGCCGGCGAGAATCATCCGCGAGCTCGACATTCCGGAGGGGTGGATTAGGCAGTAAATTTTTCTCAGAAATCTCATCGATACCCCTGCAAGTTGCGCAAAAGCACCATGCCGAATACTTCTACTTGAGTAAAATTTAGGAGAATAGAGGAAAAATGCCAAAAAATTCAATAGAAATATTTGTATAAAGAGGATCGTTGGCCCAATAATTGTGTCTAAATTGTGACACCGCTATTCATCAGCCCTTGCCCGATGCCCGAACAAGCCGCCGCGAGCTCACCAAATTTCATGGTTCCGCATGGGTAATGAGGCCTGCGGTCCTGACACGTTCCGTTGCATCCAAAAACCGCTCGAATGAAACGCTTTCAATTCTTACAGATATCTTTCAAATCCAGCATTGCGGCAATTTTTCGACCCATGTTCGCGAAAGGGTCGTTTCTCTGAAAAAAGGTGGTCGATCGACAAAATTCATCGGGACGAATTGAGACCAAGGTCACTGTTAAAGTGAGGATGTACGAGGAATAAATTCAGTACTCCTGAAGCATGTCCATGTTAATACCAACAAGGTATGTTGGGAATAGAGAGCGTTGTCCAAAATTGCGGATATATGGCGAAAACATTAAGGCTTTCTCATTCTATCCGCGGAGCGACTGAAGATTTCGCAATGGCAAGGTCACTGGCGTGCTGATACTTCAACTGGCATTTGTGTTCAATGAGCGGCAAGAAAGGTGATGATAGCGATGGCAATTCAGATCGAATCAAAACGGCTTGTTATTGAGGAGCGCAACCGGATCGCCGAGGAGCTTCATGATCGCGTATCCCAGCATTTGTTCGGTATCATTTACGCCATGCACTCTATCAAATGCGGCTGGAAGGATATGACCGAGGAACAAAAGCTGGAGCAGATGAAGGAAATCCAGGAAGCGGCTTCGACGGCCTCCTGCGAGCTGCGGGCCACGATCAATAACCTCAGCACGACGGGCAGCGACACCGATTCCTGGATCGGGATCGTCAAATCGCATTTGGCCAATCAAGCCAAGCTCAATGGGATCAGCATCGTTTTTCATGCCTCCAAATCCTGCAGCCTGTTGTCTATCAATCATCAGAAAGCCTTGTACCGAACCATATTGGAGGGCGTGGGCAATGCGATCCGCCATGGAGCGAGCAGCTGCGTGAGCGTCGACCTGACCATGAAGCAGGGTGCCGTCAAGCTTGCGATCGAGGACAACGGATCCGGTTTTGACGTTAGATCCAAGATGAACAAGTCCAATTCGGGCTTCGGGCTCTGCAATATGCACGCACTTGCCGTATCGCTCGGAGGCACCTTCGATATCGAGAGCAAGGAAGGAAGCGGAACACGGATCCTGCTCTGGCTGCCATTGGCCGACATTGCCGGCGCAGGCGAAGGATCCGGCCAAAATACGAAAAGCGGGTGATAAGCATGAAAGTCGTTATCGTGGACGATCATCCATTGGTCCGTAAAGGATTGATCGCCGTTCTCGCAAGCGAAGAAGAAATCGAAATCGTCGGGGTATCGGAAGCCGTCGACGATGCGCTGAAGTTGATCGAGAAGACGGAGCCGGACATGGCGATCGTCGATATTAGGCTCGGAGATCGTTCCGGGTTCGAATTGGTGGAAAATTTCAGCCATCTCGCGTGCCGTTTCATCATGCTCACATCGTCCGCGGCGGAGTTCGATGTCCGCCGTGCCGAGGAGAGCGGTGCCTACGGGTACGTATTGAAAGATTCGATGCCCGAGGAGCTGCTGCTCGCCATCAAGATGGTCGACCGCGGCCGTAAATACTTCGATCAGGGTTTGATGGAAGTATTGATCCGGAAGGAAGCGGACGATCCGCTGGAGAAACTGACGCCGAAGGAGAGAGAAGTCTTGATCTCGCTCGGCGAAGGACTGTCGAACGGCGCGATGGCGAAAAAGCTGACGATCAGCGAGTTCACGGTCAAGAAGCATGTCAGCCGCATTTTTCAAAAACTTAATCTGAACGATCGTACGCAAGCTGCCCTATACGCGCAGTCGCGGGGCATGACGGCTTATTCGCCGCCCGAGGATCGCGCGGAAGAGAAACTCGACCCGACTGGTACTAAAGTGTAACAAAAGGCAGCTCGAAGGTAGTAGTCGGATATACGACCGGAGTAGAAATAAAATCATCCTGCCGCGTAATAGTCTTGTAAGGCGTGGTCGCTATAGAATTAAGGTGAGGCAAGGAAAAGGCCCGTCAACGCAAGAAAAACGCGGGGCCGAAAGCGAAAAACGCCAGCAGAACCGCCATTATAAGTCAGAATATTCAGAAAAAAATATATTTTTGTTCATCGTTACATGAACGAAATCGGTATCGGAGGAAACAGCTTGGAATTGCTACGCTACTGGAGTGTTATCCGAAAACGGCTATGGATGATTGCGCTGCTCATTGTTGTCTGCTGCACGGCTGTCGGCTTCTACTCGACCCATTTCCTGCCATCGCAATTTGAGGCCTCCGCCCAACTGATCGTCAACAATCAGCAAACGGACACGACAAAGACCGCCACGAGCATCGATGTCGGATCCATCAGCTCGAGCACCATGGTGATTAAAACGTACAAGGAAATCATCCGCACGCCGCGCATCATGAAGAAAGTCGCGGATCAATATCCGGACTTGCATGCGAGCCCGGAAGAGCTCATCGCCAAGATCAGCGTGAAGTCCGTTAACGAAACGCAAGTGATGTCCATCACCGCCGTAGACGGTTCGTACGTACGGGCGGCCAAAATGGCGAATGCGGTCTCGACGGTGTTCCAACAGGAAATCAAAACGCTGATGAAGCTGGACAACGTGTCCGTGCTCAACCTGGCCGACACGACGAAGCACCCGCAGGCGGTATCGCCTCACCCGTCGACGAACATCGTCGTCGCGTTCATCCTCTCGGCGATGGTCGGCGTCGGAATCGCGTTCGTGCTCGATCAGCTGAACAATACGGTCAAGAACGAAGAAGAGATCCGGGATCTGCTCGGCGTTCCCGTGCTGGGGGCGATTCCCAAGGTAAAACGGCGCGATTTGTCCGACAAGGGCGCGCAGCCGAAAACGACGAGTCTGGGAGGTGGGGGAAAAAATGTCACGCTCGATTCTTAAACGGGATCTCATCGCCGACTCGCATCCGGCTTCGGCGGTTTCGGAAGCTTACCGCAGCCTGAGGACCAACATCGCCTTCTCGAACCGGGAGGAAGCCGTAAAAACGATCGCGTTCACTTCCGCCTTGCCCGGCGAAGGGAAAAGCACGATCGCGGCCAACATCGCGGTCGCCTATGCCCAGACGAAGAGACGGGTCGTGGTCATCGACGCGAATTTGCGGAAGCCTGCCCAACATGACATATTCGGTCTCTCCAACGTGCATGGTTTAAGCACGGTATTAACGAAGCATGGCGAGCTTGACGACGTCCTTCAGCGGACGGGCGTCGGCAACCTCCAGGTCATCACGGCCGGTCCGCTTCCCGCGAATCCTTCCGAGCTTCTGGAATCGATTCCCATGACGGAATTGCTGGCGGCGGCGAAGGAACGCTTCGACATCGTCATTCTCGACACGCCTTCGATCGATTCCGTATCGGACGGGCTGGTCGTGGCCAGCAAGAGCGACGGCGTCGTGCTGGTCATGAAAGCCGGAAAAGTGAAAAACGAAATCGCGTTAAAAGCAAAGGCTTCGCTGGAATACGGCAATGCAAAGCTGCTCGGCGCCGTGCTGAACAACGTCAACCGTTAAACGTTGACGTCCTATCCCGCCGGTTATTAGGAAATGTCTCCTGCTCCTCTATCACCGGAGGCACTCGGTCATGCTGTGGGTCAGCCGACCTTAGACGTTCATCGTCAAGGGTATGACGTGAGGATGGGTTGGATGCCCGCTGCTCCATGCTTTATCTAAAAGTACGAGCTATGTTTACTCGTTAAGGAGAAAACATAGCTCGTATTTTTAGCATCATGATTAAACAGACAAACAGATAAAAACGGATAGGGTGAGATCAAATGACAAAAGTGAGAAAAGCGATTATCCCAGCGGCTGGACTCGGTACAAGATTTCTGCCCGCGACCAAAGCAATGCCGAAAGAAATGCTTCCGATCCTGGATAAACCAACGATTCAGTACATTGTCGAAGAAGCCATCGCATCCGGCATCGAGGACATCATCGTCGTTACGGGCAAAGGGAAACGGGCCATCGAAGATCACTTCGACATTGCCTTCGAGCTCGAGCAGTCGTTGGCGGAGAAAGGAAAGCTCGAACTTCTGAAGAAGGTCCAGCAGTCCTCCAACGTTGAACTCCACTATATCCGTCAGAAAGAACCGAAAGGGCTGGGACATGCCGTTTGGTGCGCGCGGAATTTTATCGGCGACGAACCGTTCGCGGTATTGCTCGGCGACGACATCGTGCAATCCGATATTCCCTGCACCAGGCAGCTGATCGAGCAATACGAGCAAACGGGAAAATCGGTCATCGGCGTTCAGACCGTCGGTCCCGAACAGACGGACCGTTACGGCATCGTGGACCCGCTCGAGAAATTCGAACGACTCTACAAAGTCAACCGCTTCGTGGAGAAGCCGCCCAAAGGGCAGGAGCCTTCGAATCTCGCGATTATGGGCCGCTACGTGCTGACGCCGGAGATTTTTGAATATTTGGGCAGACACGAGACCGGATCCGGCGGCGAAATTCAATTGACCGACGCGATTCAAAGGTTGAACGAAGACCAAGGCGTCTATGCCTATGATTTCGAAGGCATCCGTTACGATGTCGGCGAGAAGCTCGGCTTCATCATGACGACGATCGAATTCGCGCTGCGCAACAACGAGCTTCGCTATACCCTCATGGAAGAGCTCGAGGGAATACTCGAACGCGAGAAAGTGAGTGAGAATAATGCCCCAAAGGTATGAACAGGATGCGGTGATGGAGATTTCGGACTACGATTCGATCCGGCGCGCGCTGGCGAAGGACGGCGATCTGGTTTCCTATACCGTGGTCAAACGGTTGATCGATATTACGGGCGCTCTGCTGGGTCTCCTGTTCTTTCTGCCGCTGTTCATGCTCGTCGCGTTGCTCATCAAGCTGGAAGATCCGAAAGGCTCGGTCTTCTTCTACCAGGTCAGAATCGGCAAGAACGAGAAGCCGTTCCGGATGTTCAAATTCCGCTCCATGGTGTCGAATGCCGAAGAGAAGCTGAAGGACCTGCTTGCCCAGAATGAAATCAAAGGCGCGATGTTCAAGATGAAGGATGACCCCCGCATCACGAAAGTGGGCAAATTCATCCGGAAAACGAGCATCGACGAGCTCCCTCAGCTGATCAACGTGCTGATCGGCGACATGTCGCTTGTCGGTCCGAGACCGCCGCTCAAAAGAGAAGTCGCGGAGTATTCGGAATACGACAAGCTGCGGCTGACCGTCACGTCGGGCTGCACCGGCCTGTGGCAGGTAAGCGGGCGCAACAACCTCAGCTTCGAACAGATGGTCGAACTGGATCTGAAGTATATCCAAAACAGAAGCATTGCGGGGGATCTGAAGATCATTTTCAAAACATTCAAGCTCCTGGTCGGGGCGAAGGATGCTTTTTAACGGATGGGACGGGGATTGCAATGAAGAAAATCATGTTTATTACGAACCGGCTTCCATTTCCGAACACGGACGGACGGAAAAATATGCTGCTGCAGTACATCCGTCAAATGAAGGAGATTTATCCCGATAGCGAGCTGGTTAACCTATCCTTCGTGGACGACGCCAAGTACTTGAAGGACCGCCCGCGCGAGATCGACCGGCTCGTAAGCCTCGAGCTGCCGGGATTGGTCGAGAAACTGTACAATATCGCCGTCTATTCGGTGCTGTTGCGCAAATGGCCGCTGCAGGTCGCGCTCTATTACTCCCGGAAGACGCATCGGAAAGTCAAAGCCGCGATCAAGGAAGAGAAGCCGGAGTTCATCCTGTACGATATGGTGCGGGTAGCGGAATACTTATCGGACGAGCAGGGCAGCAAGGTGCTCAGCTACGATGACCTGCTGTCGCTGCGTTACAAGCGTCAGCTCGAATGGTTCCAGTACATTCCGTCGATCTTCGGCGGCTTCACGGGCAAGCTGCCCGGCGGCATGAAGCGGCTCGCGGATCTGAAGTTCATCCAGAAATGGCTGATCAACTTCGAGAGCAAGCTGCTGGACCGGTACGAGAGACGGGTGGCATCGCTCTTCCATCATCTCGTCTTCACCTCGCCGGTCGAGGCGGAGAGCTTCCAAAAGCTGACCCGCCACGAATCATGCTACGGCATTCCGATGAAGTTCGAACCGGATCAAACGAGAGGCAAAGGGCCGCGCCGCTACGACCGCAACAAGCTCGTCTTCGTCGGGAAGATGGACATCCCGCATAACAGCTCCGCCGTCGCTTACTTCTGCGAGCGGGTATGGCCGAGCATCAAACGGCAGGCGCCGGACACGACGTTCTATATCGTCGGGAAGAATCCGACCGCTGCCGTGCTGCGCCTGCAGGAGACGCACCCGGGCGTGATCGTGACCGGGGAAGTGGACGACGTGAAGCGGGTCGTGGGCGATTCCGCCCTGATGATCGCGCCGATGCTGTTCGGAACGGGCATCAAAACGAAGATCGTCGAAGCGATGTCCTGGGGCGTTCCGGTCGTGACCAATCAGATCGGCATCGAAGGCATCGACGCGAACCATGGAGAGGACTTGTTCGTCTGCGATTCGGACGAGGAGATCGTACGGAACGTGCTGCTGCTGCTGAATAACGACGAGCTGAACGATAAAGTCTCGCGCAATTCGGTCCGTTACGTGGCGAGCCATTTCAGCAGCTCCGCGACCCTCAAAAACATGGAGCTGATTCTATCATAGCGCCGTTCAAGCAAAGCCCAGCCAAAGCATCCATGGTTCGCAACCTCATCATCGGGCTGTTTCTTTTCTCGATCGCTGTCCTCTCGTACGATAGCTTGCCGTATTTCCACTTCTCGGTTTATCGTCCGCTTTCGATGTTTTCGATGTTCGCGTCCTCGTTTCTGCTCTTGTTCACAGGGTATCGGTTCAAAACGGGCGATTATTTTTTGCTGGCCTTCGCGACGTACAGCATCGGGCATTCCTTGGTCGTCTCCATCGGCTACGATGACGTGGGCAGCAGCTTCAAGCATGTCATCACGGTGCTGTTCGGGCTGTCGATGTACCGAACGTCGGTTTATATTGCGCAGGAGACGAAAGAGGATCCCGCCTTGGTCGGACTGATCGCAAAGAGCGTGCTGGTCGCGTTCATTCCGTCGATCGCGGTCGGCTTTCTCCAATTGCTGGACGCGCTGTTCGTCCACAGCGGATTTTCCGGGACTTTCACCGGGTTGTTCTCGGAGAAGGTGTACAAAGGAAGGATTCAGATGCTGTCGGGCGAGCCGTCCTGGGCTGCCATTCACATGCTGAGCGGCGGACTGCTGATGGTGTTCCTGCACAAACGGGGCTACCGTTGGCAATTGCAGCTCGCGATCGGTACCGCGGTGCTCATGGTGCTGTCGTTCTCGGCTTACGCGTACAGCGTATTGCTGGCCGCGCTGCTCATCTACGTGCTCATCACGAAGAAGAACCGCGGGAAAATGATGCTCCTGCTCGGGGCGTGCGTCGCCGTCGTCGCGATCGTCGTGCCGTTCTTGCTCGAGGCGCTGCATGTCAGCGGTTATTTCACGGATCGCTTTCAATTTAATTTCAGCCATATGGTCAAGGCGGACAATTCGTTCTTCATCCGCGTCTTTTTCCCGGCCATCGGTTTTCTCGAGTTCGCCCAGCACCCGGTATTCGGCGTGGGAGGCGGCTTTTACTACAGGGATTTCGCAGATCTCCTGCTCAAGCATTTCAGCGATGGACTCGTATTCACCGAAGTATCCGATCTCGTATTCAACCGACCGGAAATGGCGACATCGCGGAATTTGCTGTCAAAGGTATTCGCCGAAGAAGGATTGGTCGGCGCTATTCTGCTCATCGGATTCATGGCCTCGGTCTTGCGAAGCGCAGGCGCGAATCCGTACGCGAAATTCGCTTTTGCGCTGTGCATATCGCTCGTCATGAATTTCGATTCCTATTCCTTCGTGAACTTTTGGTTGTTGATCGGGTTCATCCGCGGCGGCTTTTTTAACGATTTGCCGGCCGTGCGGGAGGTTGGAATGGAGATGCAGCGCATGAAGGGAATGAAACGGATCGCATGAAAATCGTTATCGTAAACAGTCTCTACACGCCGCATATCATCGGCGGCGCCGAAATATCGACGCAAATCCTCGCGGAAACGCTGACGGCGGCGGCCGAGGTCCACGTGCTTACGGTCGGAGCGCAGAAGCGCGCCGCCGGCATCGATTCCGAGATCATCAACGGGGTGAACGTGCACCGGCTGCCGTACAACAATCTGTATTGGATCGGCGAAGGAAAGGATGCCGGAACGCTCAAGAAAACGGGCCGCAGGCTCATCGATCTGTACAATCCCGTGCAGATTCGGGCCGTGCGCAAGCTTCTTGACCGGATCGATCCGGATCTGATCCACACCCAGAACCTGTCCGGGTTCGGCGCGGCGATTTGGACGGCGGCGAAAGCGCGCGTGCCGATCGTGCATACGCTGCGGGATTATTCGCTGCTCTCGCCGGTCAGCTCGCCGATCGCGAATCCAATGCTCTCGCGCATCTACCAACGCAGCTCGCTCGGCGTCAGCAAACGGGTATCGGCGGTCGTCGGGATATCCTCGCATATCCTGAAGCGCCATACGAACGCGGGGCTGTTCCCCAATGCGACCCGGTTGGTCATCCCGAACGTCGTGGACGGCGAAATCGCCGGCGCGCCGAAGGAGTTCGACCGCAACCCGCTGCGTATCGGCTATTTCGGCAGAATCGAGCCGGAGAAAGGCGTGCGCGAGCTGGTGGATGCCGTCCGCTCGCTCCCTCGCGAGCTGGTGGAGCAAGTCGTCGTCTGCGGCGAAGGCGGCATGCGGCAAAAGCTTGTCGAGTTGTGCGGCGGCGACGACCGCTTCCTGTTCACCGGCAAGGTAACGCCGAAGGAAGCGCGCGCCAACATGGCGAAGGTCGACGTCACGTTCGTGCCGTCCATCTGGGAGGAGCCGTTCGGACGGGTGATCATCGAGTCGTATCAAGTCGGGACGCCCGTATACGCTTCGGCGGTCGGGGGCATTCCCGACGCGGTCTGGAATCCGGACGACTTCCTGTTCAAGCCGGGCAGCGCGGACGCGATCAAGGAGAAGATCGAGGCGTTCTACGGCATGTCGGGCGACGAGAAGCGCATCGTCCAAGAGCACTGCCTGAAGCATTGCGGCTGGTTCACCAAGGGCTCGCTGCTTGAAAACCATTTGGACCTCTACGGACGGATCACGGAATCCGGCAGCCATGCCTATACGTTAGCGGCCGCGAACGGGAGGTCCTGAGCATGCGCAAGCCGATCGTATACATGTGGCCCAAGACGAGCCCGCATAACAAATACAGCGAACTGCTGACCAATTCGATCGAGCAGAACGGATTGCAGGTCGAGCACTACGACCAAAAGGCGATGTTCAAGCCCCGCAGGGGCGATATCGTGCACCTGCACTGGCCGAGCAATTCGTATACGGCGTCGGCCTTTCCGCTGACGGTCGTGAAATCGCTGTTCTTCGCCTTGCTGCTGCTGGCCTACAGATGCCTCGGCGTGCGGCTGTTCTGGACGGTTCATAACGTCTGGCCGCATACCGGCAAGTCGGGCTGGGACAAGCGGATGCGCAAATATATATTGACCGTCTGCCACGAGGCGTTCGTAATGAGCGAGTCGGTGAAGACGGAGGTCGCCGCGACGTTCGGCGTATCGAAGGACAAGCTCGTGGTGACGCCGCACGGCCACTACGTGAACGCCTATGCCCGCAAGGGCAAAGACATCCGCAAGCAGTTCGGCATTTCCCCGGACAGCTTCCTGTTCCTGTTCATCGGCCGGATCAATCCCTACAAGGGGGTCGATCAGCTCGTGGAAGCTTACGCGCAGCTGGGGCAGGGGGGATGCGAACTGCTCGTCGCGGGGCATGTCGATTCGGGGTACGACCTCGATTTCATCGACCGCGTCAACGACGGCACGATTCATCTGTACCCGCAGTTCGTGGACGACCTCGAGCTGGCCGATTACTTGGAAGCGGCGAACGTGATCGTGCTGCCGTACAAGCAAATCACGACGTCGGGCAGCGCGATCCTGGCGTTGTCCCACAAGAAGCCGGTCGTCGCGCCGCGATTGGGCGCGCTCGGCGAATACGTATCCGAGGGATGCGGGATCTTGTACGATCCGGACGATCCGGAAGGGCTGCTCAAGGCGCTCCGCCTGTCCATGGAGATGGACGCGAAGGAAACGGAGATGCATATCGCGGCGAAGCTCCGGGAACTGGATTGGGGCCGGATAGCCGGTAAAATGATTCAAATTTATACCGGTACGAAACGGTACGAGGTGAACGCATGAAAGCAACAGTAGCGATTTGCACGCATAATCGGGCAGCGGACGTGAAGGAAGCGCTGCTCAGCCTGATGAAGCAAAGCTTTACCGGTCCTTACGAGGTGATCGTGGTCGATAACCGTTCCACCGATCACACCAAGTCGGTCGTGCTGGAGTTCCAGCATATGGTGGACATTCCGATCCACTACGTGTACGAAGAGCGGCTCGGCCTCTCCGTCGCCCGGAACACGGCCATTCGCCGATCGAGCGGCGAGTACGTGCTGTTCCTCGACGACGACGCCGTCGCCTCCGAGGATTGGATCAGCGGCATCGTCGCCCTGTTCGACGGCGATCCGCGGATCGGCTGCGTCGGCGGCAAGATCATTCCCGCTTGGGAAGGAAGCGCCCCGCAGTGGCTGCCGGCGGAGAACCGGACGCTCTACACGATTCTGGATTACGCGGACGACATCGTGGAGATGCAGCGGCCCGACATTCCGTTCGGCGCGAACGTGGCCTTCCGCAAATCGCTCTTCGATGCGATGGAAGCCTTCCGCGAGGATCTCGGCCGGGTCGGCAGCAATCTGCTGTCGAGCGAGGAAGCCGAGCTGATCGAGCGGATCCGCGCCCGCTACACGGTCTATTACACGCCTCACGCATCGGTGCTGCACAAGATTCCCCGCAGCCGGATCAGCAAGAAATGGCTGCTGCGGCGCATTTATTGGCAGGGCGTCAGCAGCGCGGTTTCGTCGAAGCGGAAGGCGGGCATTCTCCTGAAGTCGCTCGTGAAGCTGCCGCTGTTCGCGGTGCTCACCATCGTGTTCGCGTACGATAAACGCAAAATTTTCCGCAATGTCAGCAAACTCTCGTACAGCAACGGACAGCTCCGGGGCGTGCTGAAGATGTATCAATGAAGCGAATATGCGGTTTAAGGATGTCGAACCTATGATCAGTCTACAAGCCGTGAAAAAAAGGTTGACCGGGCGCGGAGCTTTTCAAACGATTCTCCATACGAGCGCCGCCAATCTGTTCATTATGATCCTAAGCACCTTGACTTCCATCGTGACGGCCCGGTTGTTCGGCGTGGAAGGCAAGGGCGAGTTCTCGGCCATTTTGTTCTGGCCGACCTTGCTGGCGGGCCTCGTCAGCTTCGGGCTGCCGACGTCCCTCATCTTCAACATGAGGACGCACGCGGGCAAAGCGACCGAATACGTCAGGGCCGGCTTCCTGTTCCAGATCCCCGTCAGCCTGGTCGTCGGCATCGTCGCCTGGATCTTTCTTCCGATCTGGCTTGGGAACTATCCGGACGAAGTGGTCGACATCGCCAGGTGGTATACGGTGATGACGCTGCCGATGCTGCTGGCCGTCAACCTGCTGGCCGCGCTGACGCAGAGCATGGACAAGTTCAGCTTGTACAACGGTCTTCGGCTGTACGTGCCGCTGAGCAATCTGGTCGGCTTGCTGGTGCTGTGGGCGATCGGCGAATTGAATCTGAAGTACGCCTCGCTCGCCTTCTTCGCGACGAGCCTGATGGTTATCGTCTGGTCGCTCTACCGGCTGCGGCGCGAATTGACCTTCAGCTGGTTCAAGCCGTTCGCGGACCGCATGGTGTTCACGACGTTGTTCGGCTACGGCGGCAGGGTGTTCGGCGTCGAATTGCTCGGCACGCTGTACTCGCAGTGCGACAAGCTGATCATCTTATCGCTGTTGCGGCCGAAGGACTTCGGGTTGTATACGGTCGTGTACACGCTGTCCCGGGTGTTCAACGTCGTGCAGATGGCGATCTCGAACGTGATTTTCCCGAAGGTGACGGGCATGGACAAGGACAAAATCCTGGCCACGGTCGGCCGGGCTTTCCGCTTGTCGTTCCTGCTCATGTGCGCCGCGGTCATACCGGGGATGATCATCGGCCGCTTCCTGCTGGGTCTCCTGTTCGGCGAACAGTTTCTGGAAGCCGGCGACGCGTTCTATCTGCTCTCGCTGGAATGCATCCTCGGCGGAGGATCGTGGATTCTCGCCTCCTCCTTCAACGCCATGGGCCGTCCGGGACTCGTGGTCATCCGGCAGGCGGTTGCGCTTGCCATCACGGTCGGATTGTTTTTCGTCTTCACGCCGCTCTACGGGCTGAACGGAATCGCGTTCGCGCTGCTGCTCGGCGCGGTCATCCGAATCGTGATCACGATCGCGGCCATGAAGGTGGTTTTCAAGGTGAAAATCGCGGCCATTCTTTTTGACAAAAACGATTTGCGCTTCCTGGTCAAGCGATTCGCAAGAAGCGTGCAATCCTGACGAACGGAATGAATCGATGTGAAAAATGCGCTTGAAGCCAGACAGACTGGCATGAACCGAAGACAACGAAGCTTCAGGGACTATGCGAAGTACGGCTACCGCATCCTGCTCGGCGCGCTGTTCAGACGGAAGGTCGACCAGTGCGGCAAGCTGCTGCGGGTAGCCGGCGGCGTGACCGTCTCGAAGGCGAGACACGCCAAGCTCATCATCGGCGACAATGTCCTGCTGTTCAAGGACACCGGCTTTTACTTGGATTCCGGCGAAGCGGTCATCGAGATCGGCGACCATACCTTCATCAACCGCAGAACCGAGATCATCTGCAAGAAACACGTGAAAATCGGCAGCCATTGCGCGATTTCATGGGACGTCGCCATCATGGACACCGACATTCACCGCATCGAGGGCTCGGCGGACACGAAGCCGACCGTCATCGGGGATCATGTGTGGATCGGCAACAAGGCGATCATCCTCAAAGGCGTCACGATCGGCGAAGGCGCCGTCGTGGCGGCCGGCTCGGTCGTATCGAAGGACGTGGCGCCCTATACGCTCGTCGCCGGCGTTCCGGCGAAGCCGGTCAGGGAAGACGTCAGATGGCATGTTTGACGGGATGATTCCCGAAAGAGAGAAGCAATGCCTAGTGGAAAAGGAGACGGATTGATGAAAACCGCACAGTTCGCTCATCCGATGGATGAGCTCAAGCACCGGCTTCGGCACATTTTGACCGTGATCCCGTCCGGTTCCAGCATTTATTACCTCGATTACCCGGTGCACGGGAACGGCGGGGATCTGCTCATCATGAAAGGAACCGAGGCGTTCTTCAAGGATAACGGCATCCGCGTCCAGGCGCGGTACAGCGTATTGGACTTCCCGGACGGGTTGGCCATTCCGAAGGATCATATCATCGTGCTGCACGGCGGCGGGAATTTCGGCGACTTGTATCCGGCGCACCAGAAGCTGCGCGAGAAGATCGTGGCCGATTATCCGAAGCACCGCGTAGTGATGCTGCCGCAGACGATCTTCTACAAGAGCGATGCCGAATTCGACCGCACCGCAGCGGTCTTCAACCGGCACTCGGACCTGCATCTGTACGTCCGCGACACGTTGTCGCAGGAGATGGCGAAGGTCAAGTTCAAGACCTGCAACGTCTACCTGTCCCCGGACATGGCGCATCAGCTGTGGCCGATCCGCAGCAAGAACCAGCCGGGCAAGGAGCTGCTCTGTTTCCTCCGCACCGATATCGAGAAGACGGCGGAGCAGGAGCGGCTCGAAGCGTCGGGCCAAGGCGAGTATTTGGACTGGGGGACGCTGTTCAACGGCGTCGAGCACAAATCGATCCGCGTCTTCAACAAGATCCTCCGGAAGGGCAGCGGCAAATTGCCCCTCAGCATGTTCTGGGGGAAATACACCGATTATCTCGTGAACAAGGCGGTCAGCCGGTTCAGCAACTATAAGACCGTGCAAACCTCGCGGCTTCACGGCCATATCCTCTCTTGTCTGATGGATAAGCCGAACATCCTGCTCGATAACTCGTACGGCAAGAACGCCAGTTACTACCGCACATGGACCGGAGGCATTACGTCAGCGACACTAATGGCGGATCCATCGGGAAAATAGAATGGAGGAATCGTATGAAAATCGTACTTCTTTCGGGTGGCTCGGGAAAAAGGCTGTGGCCGTTGTCGAACGACTCCCGTTCGAAACAGTTTCTGAAAATCCTCAAAAACGGCGACGGCGGGTTGGAATCCATGATTCAGCGGGTATGGGGTCAGCTTGAGGATGCGGATTTGCGGCAGCATGCTTACGTAGCGACCAGCAAGCCCCAGGTCGAAATGATCTACAGCCAATTGGGCAGCGAAATCAACATGATCGTGGAACCGGAGCGCAGGGATACCTTCCCGGCCATCGCGCTCGCGGCGACGTACCTTTATTCGATCGAAGGCGTGAATCTGGGGGAAACGATCGTCGTGATGCCGGTCGATCCTTACGTGGAAACCTCGTTCTTTCATGCGCTGAAGCAATTGGAGCATGTGCTTGACAACTCGGACGCGGATCTGGCGCTCATGGGCGTCAAGCCGACCTATCCGTCGGAGAAGTACGGCTACATCATTCCGAAACAAGAAGGCGCCGATCAACCGTTCCTCGGCGTGCAAAGCTTCCGCGAGAAGCCGCGCAAGGAAGAAGCGGAAGAGATGATTGGGCAGGACGCGCTCTGGAACTGCGGCGTGTTCGCCTTCAAGCTGGACTTCATCATCAACATCCTGATCGCAAGCGAGCTGCCGATTCAGTACGAAGAAATGCTGAAGCGGTACGCCAAGCTTCCGAAGATCAGCTTCGACTACGAAGTGGTGGAGCGGGCGAACCGGGTTGCGGCCGTCCGTTACGACGGGCCTTGGAAGGATCTCGGCACCTGGAACACGCTGACCGAAGAGATCGAGACGCGCCTGATCGGCAAAGGCATCATCACGGATGATGCGACGAATACGCATGTCATCAACGAATTGGATATCCCGATCACGCTGATGGGCCTCTCCGACGTCATCGTGGCGGCGAGCCCGGACGGGATTCTCGTCTCGGATAAAGCATCGAGCCCGATGATCAAGGAAGTCATGAAGCATTCCGATCAGCGTCCGATGTACGAGGAGAGACGCTGGGGCCGCTACCGCGTGCTGGACTTCATCAAGTACCCGGACGGCAGGGAAGTGCTGACGAAGCGGATCTTCATCTCCGCCGGCAAAAACTTGAGCTACCAGTACCACAGCCTCCGCGACGAGGTGTGGACGGTCATCTCCGGCTCCGGGGAAATGGTGTTCAACGAACACCGGTTCACGATATCGGAGGGCCAGGTGCTCACGATTCCGCGGGAATACAAGCACAGCCTCCGGGCGGATACGGATATCGAAATCATCGAGGTCCAAACCGGCACGCAGCTGATCGAAGAAGATATCGTCAGGCTCGAGCACGATTGGAGCGAGATCGTTCAACTTTGCAAGGTATAGAGATCGAATAAACGCTTAGTCAAGGCTTACGATGCTGCGTTTTGCAAGCAAAACGCTTAGCTTATGCTTACGATGCTGCGTTTTTCTTCGAAAAACGCTTAGGAGTGAACATATGAATATCACAGTCATCGGCACAGGTTATGTCGGGCTCGTGTCGGGAATCTGCTATGCGGAACTCGGCAATCACGTCGTCTGCGTCGACAAGGACTTGTCCAAAGTCGAAACCTTGCGTAACGGGGGCATCCCGATTTACGAACCCGGCCTTCAAGAGCTTTCGGCCAAAAATACGGCTGCCGGCAGATTGAGCTATACGGCCGACCTGCGTCAAGCGGTCGGGCAGGCGGACATCATCATCATCGCGGTCGGAACGCCGTCGCTGCCGAACGGAGAAGCGAACCTCTCCTACATCGACCAGGCGGCCGTCGAAATCGCGCAAGCGATGAACGGGTACAAGATCATCGCCGTGAAAAGCACCGTCCCCGTCGGCACGAACGAACGGGTCGCCAATCTGATCCGCAGCTGGACGAGCGAGCGGTTCGACAGCATCTCGCTGCCGGAATTTCTCCGGGAAGGTTCGGCCGTCCAGGACACGCTTCATCCCGACCGGATCGTGATCGGGGCCGATTCGCAAGAGGCGGCCGATACGATGGCCCGGCTGCACAAGCCGCTGACGGACCAGATCGTCGTGACGGACATCCGCAGCGCGGAGATGCTGAAGTACGCGTCCAATGCTTTTCTGGCGACGAAAATCTCGTTCATCAACGAGATCGCGAACATCTGCGAGAAGGTCGGCGCCGACGTCACCCGCGTCGCGGAAGGCATGGGCTACGACAAACGGATCGGGCACGCGTTCCTGAAGGCCGGCATCGGCTACGGCGGTTCCTGCTTCCCGAAGGACACGAGGGCGCTTATCCAGATCGCGGGCAACGTGGATTACGAATTCAAGCTGCTGCGCGCGGTCGTCGAAGTGAACCAGGATCAGCGGATGAGCGTCATCCGCAAGCTGGAAACGATCTTCGACGGGGAGCTGTCGGGGAAAACGATCGCCGTCTGGGGCTTGGCCTTCAAGCCGAATACCGACGACGTCCGGGAATCGCCGGCCGTGGAGATCATTCAATATCTGGTGCGGAGCGGCGCACGCGTGAAAGCGTACGATCCGATCGCCATGCAAAATTTCAAAGCCATGCACGGCGATAACGGCGTGATGTGGTGCGACGACGCGCTCGAAGCGGCGACCGGCGCGGATGCGCTCTGCCTGCTGACGGAATGGGAAGAATTCGTCCGCGTGGATCTCGGCCAGCTGCAATCGCTGCTGCGCAAGCCGATCTTGATCGACGGCCGGAACGTGTTCAAGGAGGAGGACCTGGCAGATACGGCATTCATTTATTTCTCCATCGGGCGTCCTCGTCTTAACCAAGGGATCAAGGAGGAAATGTCAGCCCTGAACGGCTAGCAGGTCCAGAAGGAGAAACATCGTGAACAAGAAATTAGCGGGCCTGCTTGCGTTCGGCGTGCTGGCGTTGATCCCTGCGCCGGTCTTGGGAGATGCCGTCCCTCCCTCTTATGAAATCGAAGTCGATGCACTTGAAAATTGGAACCAGGTCTTTCAGCACTCCGGCACGCTCAAGCTGCAAAACATGCCCGGCGACGTCTTGGATCCGTCGCGCGTGAAGCCGAGCGGCGTTCCCGGCGAGAATCTGGTCTACCGGACGCCGGACAAGAACTATCTGCGTTCGTTCTCGATCTACGGCTACTACGCGGCCGGACGCAATTACGATCATCCGATGATCGCGATTTCCGGCGACGGCAAGACGTACAAGACGATTACGCCGGATATCCATGAGAGCGGCGGGAATACCGTCGTGTACGAATCGCGCGGGTTGCCGGCCGGCACGAAGTATCTGAAAATCACGTACCCGGGCCTCGGCATCAACCAAGCGCCATCGATCGGGAAAGTCGTGCTGAACGGTCCTTCGATGGTCGATGCCAGCGTGCCGTCGGGCACGGTGCCTTACGGCCGCATGGTGATGCTGATCAGGGGAGAAGAAGGCGAGACGGTCTATTACACGACCGACGGCAGCGATCCCCGGGTTTCGCTGACCCGCAAGCATTACAGCAATCCGATTCCGGTGCTCGGCAAATTGTTATTGAAGACGACCGCCGTGAATCATTCGAGCTCGGGCAGGTCGGCGGCGAGCATGGTGTCCACCTATCAATACGCCCCGACGGCCATGGATGCGGCGCCTGCCGGCATGGTCGACCCGCTCGACGATTTCGAGCTTACCGACAGTCGTTCCAACCTGTATATCGCCAAGGACGACCCCGGGTATTTCGACAACGACGCAAGCCGGATCTCGCGTTCCGCGATGGGGCAGGGGTATATCGTGTACCATACGGATTACGATATTCATACCTTCACGGTGTACAGCAGCTTCTTCACCGGCGTTCCGGTCGAAAACCACCGTTTCTTCGCCTCGACGGACGGCAAGCGGTACACGGAGATTTCCGCGGAAGCGAGCACGGCCGGTTATGCGGAGAGCAACTGGCAGCCGTACGCGTTCGAAGGCTCTTCATTGCCCGCGAAGACGCGGTACTTGAAAATCATGCTGGTCGGATCGGCCAATTCCTGGTCGCCGCAAGTATCCAAGGTCGTGATCAACCGGAATACGGCTTCGGTGAAGCTGGTCTCCTCGGAGAAGGACGCGAAGGTCAAAGCGAGCCTATCGACGGACACGCAGGGCGCGCGCATTTATTACCGGTTGAACAAAGGGGCGGACTTTCTGCCGTACAGCACGCCGCTGGAGCTGTCGGGCTACAACGTTCTGGAAACGTATTCGGTCAAGGACGGCCTGCTGCCGAGCCCGATCGGCAAATTCACGGTGAACGCAAGCAGCGACATCCTGGTCGACAAATACGGCCAGATGAAGAACGCGAACTTCGCCGGGAAGGTGAAGAGCGACGCGGAGCTGGCCGCGGACGCCCAGGAGGACGCCGATTATTACGGCAGCCTCACGCCGCCGACCGATCGTGACGGCTACGGCGGACTGGCCGGCAGCGCGGAGAAGAACGGCTTGCAGAAGACCGGGTATTTCGCGGTGCAGGAGTTCGGCGGCCGCAAAGTCCTGACGACGCCGGAAGGGAATCTCTACTTCAGCCTGGCGGTAAACGGGATCACGGCCAACGAGACGTACACGATGGTCAAGGGACGGGAGCAGAAGTTCGAATTCATTCCTCCGTACGAGGGCGATTACAAGCGCGCGTTCGTCGGCGGGAAAGACAATTTCTCCTTCTACATGGCCAACGTATTCCGGAAGACCGGGGTGTTCCCGACCGAGCATGGCGTCTACGCGCAAGCGATTACGCGGCTGCAGGATTGGGGTTTTAACGGCATCGGCAACTATTCGACCGAGAAATACGGCGAAGAGGGTAAATTCCCTTATGTGCGGATGCTCCCCCTTAACAGCATGAGCTTTGCCAAGCTGGACGGCATTTCGATCTTCGATATCTTCGCGCCGGATGCCGAAGCCAAGATCGACGGCGCGTTCAACAAAGCGCTGACGCCGCATAAGGACGACAAGATGCTGATCGGCTACTTCATCGACAACGAATATGATTTCCATAAATTTTATTCCAACGTGCCGAAGCTGAAGGCGAGCTCGGCAGCCATCAAAGGCAAATTGGTCGAGCGGCTGAGAGACGAATACCGGACGATCGACGCGTTCAACGCCGCCTGGAAGACGAAGTTCAAGTCATTCGATGAAATGAACGAGGCGGAGCTGCCGATCATTACTTCGGCATCGTGGCGCGACATGGATGAATTTTTCGCTTATTACCTGGATACGTTCTTCGAGACCGTTTCACGGATCTATCGCAAGTATGATCCCAATCATCTGCTGCTCGGGGACCGTTGGATCACGACGGCGTTCCATAACGAGAAATTCCGGGATCCGCTGGCGGAGACGGAAGGGAAATACGTGGATGTCATCAGCATCAACTATTATTCCTACAAGCTCGAGACCGACCTCTTTCAGGATGTCTACGAGAAATCCGGCGGCAAACCGATCCTGCTCAGCGAATTCGGTTACGGTACAGGGGAGCAGGGGCTGAATCCGCTGCTTCCGAACTCGGCGGCAAATCAATTCCAGCGCGGGATGCGCTACCGGAACTACGTGGAAGGCGTCGCCACGCTGCCTTATATCGTCGGCGCGCATCTGTTCAATTACGTGGATCAAGCCGGTCTCGGGCGTTACTGGCAGGGCGAATGGGGAGAGCATTACAACTCCGGGCTCGTCAACGTGGCGGATCGTCCGTACAAAGACTATCTGCAGGGCATCATGGACACGAACTACGACATTTATAAAGTGATGCTCGGGGAACGCGCGAAGTTCTACTACGATTTCAGCAAAGGGTGAAGGGTGCTTTGGTCGATTCGAACGGCAACAATCTGGTCTTCTTGCTCTGCACGCCGAGAAGCGGCAGCTCATTGGCAACGGTGATGCTCCAAAATCACAGCAAAATGTTCGCCACGCAGGAAATGTGGTTCTTGATGAGCCTGGTCGATCTGCTCGCGCCGCAGCGCAGGGCGTACGGCGGAACGGGCATCATCAACCAATTTTACAATGGCGTCCTGCCGCATGAAACCTTCGAGGACGCATGCAGGGCATTTGCGCTTCAGGTGTACAACGGCTTGCTGCAAAGCAGCGAAGGCGCGGAGCTGGTCATCGACAAGTCTCCCCGGTACTACTATCTGTTGGAATTCCTGGATGCGCTGTTTCCCGAATCCAAGCGGATCTGGCTCATCCGGAACCCGCTCGCGGTGCTTTCCTCGTACAAAAAGGTGGATAAGCACAGGGGCGGCAAGGGCTTCGATCTGGCGGAGGGCTTGCGGAATCCGGCCTTCGATATGAAGATCGCCGACCTCACCGTCGGGTTGTTCCGGTACTGCGACTACTTCGCCACGGACAGTCCCTACGCGCATCGGCTGCATTACGAGAAATTGGTGGCCGATCCCAAGACGCAGCTCGCGGAGGTGTGCCGATTCCTCGGCCGCGACTACGAGGCGGGCATGGAGACGTACGGCAACGCGATGAACACCGCCAAGTCGGATCTGTATTTCAGCATGGGGGTAGGCGATCCGTTCGTGGCGAACCATACGGCGCCCAATCAGGATTCCGTTTCCATCTGGAAAGAAGTGCTCGACAAGCGGGAGATCGAGCTGTACGTCCGGGTGCTCGGGGCGCGGATCTTCCACGACCTCGGCTACGCCGAGCAGCTGGAAGAGGCCGAGAAGCTGACGGGCGTGCGCTTCGGCATGGAACCGGACGAGGAGCTGCTCGCGCTGCGCGCCAAGCAATTGACGGACGCGGCGGGGCGCGGATGGGAGGAAGGCTATACGATGACCTCCAAGCCGGCCGCGGGAAGAAGGTTGTTCCTGCCGGGACGCGGCGAACCGGTCGCGGACAGCCGGACTCATCCGGATACGCTGCAGCTGCAGATTACGATCCGCGCGCTCGAGAAACGGTTGGAGATCGGCGCCATGGAGCAGCGGCAGTTGAAATCGCGGCTCGATACGATGAACCGGAAGATCAACCGGGTGAAATCGCTCATTCCCTTCGGCAACCGGCTGTCGTCTTTGGCCTCGTCCTACTTGACCAACGGCGGAGGCAAGAAATGAGCGCGATTGCCGGATTGCTCAGATTCGACGGGCAGCACGCCGGCTTCGAGGACGGTCAAGCGATGATGGACGCGATGCAGGCGTACGCCGCGGACGACGTGCAGAGTTGGACGGACGGCCCGGTCTTTCTCGGCTGCCGCGCCATGTGGATCACGCCCGAGTCCGTCGGCGAACGGATGCCCTATTACGATCCGGAGAACGGACTCGCGATCGCCGCGGATGCGATTATCGACAATCGCGCGGAATTATTCGATCTGCTGCAGGTTCATTCGCCGCTTCGCAAGCGGATGACCGACAGCGAACTGATCCTGCTCGCTTACCGCAAATGGGGGCGCGAGGCGCCGGAACATCTGGTCGGCGATTTCGCGTTCGTCATCTGGGACGAGAAGCAGCGGCTGCTGTTCGGCGCCAGGGACCTGCTCGGCTATCGCAGCCTGTATTACCATCGCGATGACCGGCGATTTGCCTTCGGCACGACGATGGCGCCCTTGTTCGCGCTGCCGGACGTGACGAAGGAGCTGTACGAGACATGGCTCGCGGAGTTCATGGCCATCCCGGAGATGTACGAAGCCACGGACGTCGGATCGACGCCGTACCGGCACATTCATCAAGTGCCGCCGGCACATACGTTCATCGTCTCGGAGGGGAAGATGACGCTGTCCGGTTACGGATCGCTCGAGCCGAAGGAGATGCTGCGGCTGAAGTCGGACGGCGAGTACGAGGAAGCGTTCCGGGACGTATTCGAGGAAGCGGTGAAGTCGAGGCTCAGGACGCACCGCCATGTGGCGGCGACCTTAAGCGGCGGCCTGGATTCGGGCGCGGTCGCCAGCTTCGCGGCGCGCGCGCTGCGAAGCGAAGGGAAGTCGCTGCATACGTACAGCTACGTCCCGACGAGCGACTTCGCCGATTGGACGCCGAAGAGCGCGACCGCCGACGAGACCCGGTACATTCAAGCGACGGTTCGCCACGCGGGGAACATCACGGACCGTTACCTGGACTTCGAGGGGATCAGCCCGATGTCCCAAGTGGACGATTGGCTGGACATCCTGGAGACGCCTTATAAGTTCTTCGAGAACTCCTTCTGGCTGAAAGGGATGTACGAGCAGGCCGGCGGGCAGGGAGCGGGCGTGCTGCTGACAGGAGCGCGCGGGAATTTCACGATCTCGTGGGGACCGGCGGTCTACTATTACGCGCTGCTGCTCCGGAAGATGAAGTGGCTGCAGTTCATGCGGGAGCTCCGGCTGTACAGCGCCAACAAGGGCATCCCCGGCTCGCGGCTGCTCTCCGTCATCTGCAAGGAAGCGTTCCCCATGCTGGCGAAGCATGCGGCCCCGGACGCCGGGAGCGAGATTCCGGGCATGCTCATCCACCCCGATTTCGCCAAGCGGACCGACGTGTTCGCCAAGCTGCAGGAAAGCCGGCTCGGCGCGAACGGCTCCGCGATCACCGATCCGCTGGAGCTGCGGAAGGACAAGCTGCAAAGCTTGGCGGTCGGCAACAAGAACGGCTCGTCGGCCACGAAGCTGTCCCTGCGCTACGGCGCCTGGGAGCGAGACCCGACCTGCGACCCCAGGGTCGTCCGGTTCTGCTTCTCGGTGCCGGTGGAGCAGTACGTGCGCAACGGCCTGGACCGGGCGCTGATCCGGAGGGCGACGAAGCATTATTTGCCCGACGAGGTCAGGCTGAACCAGCGCGTGCGGGGCATTCAGGGCGCGGATTGGGTGCACCGCATCATCCCGGCGTGGCAATCGCTGGAGAACGAGCTGCACCGGCTGTGCGCCGATCCCGTCGCGTCGAATTATCTCCACGTCGGCCGGATCAAGGAAGCCGTCTCGCGGCTCGGCGGCGAACCGCGTCCGGAGCATGCGTTCCATCCGGAGATGCGGATGCTGATGCGCAGCCTGATCATTTACCGGTTCCTGAAGCGGATGGCGTAAGGCGCGCGAAACACATGAAGGGAGGTGAAAACACATGGAAAACCAAGCGAAAAAAGAATGGTTTGCTCCTGCTTTGGAGGCGCTGAACGTAAGCGAAACGATGTACGGCAAAGGCAATACGGTGATCGACTTCTTGACGACAGACGATATGGACATCTACAACCCGAGCTAGGTTCGCGTTAAAAGCTCGCTTTGATTCATGTGTCCTTATACAATCCGTTCGCGGATTGTATAAGGCACCTTCTTTTTTTTATACGGACGAAAGGGGCGAAGCGAATTGATATCGACCGTGCGGCAAACGATTTACAAGGCCTTCGGCCTGCGGATAGCGAGCGAGATTTCGCTGCCCGAGCTGCCCTTATCCGTTCCGGCGGAGGACGGCGCGGACGCGGACGTCGTCATCGCGACGGGCAGCCCGGACGGCTTGCTGGAAGCGCTGAAGCACGCGGGCAGCAATTTTGCGCGCATCGAGAACCGATTTTTGTTTTTGATTCCGGATACGGCTTTCTATTGCATCGAGGACGGCCGCAAGATCACGGTTTCCCCGCTTGCGGGAGCGGATCCGGAGAAAGTGCGCGTGTACTTGCTGGGCACCTGCATGGGCGCGTTGCTGATGATCCGGGGCGTGCTGCCGCTGCATGGGAGCGCGGTCGAGATCGACGGCAAGGCGTATGCGTTCCTGGGCGACTCCGGCGCGGGGAAATCGACGTTGGCGGCCGCGTTCGTAAGCGGAGGCTATCGGCTCGTCAGCGACGACGTCATTGCGGTGACGGCGGCGAACGACGGGACGGCGGTCGTTGCGCCGGCCTATCCCCAGCAGAAGTTGTGGCAGGAAAGCCTAGATCAGCTCGGCATGAACCGGAGCGGCGGGAATTATCGCCCGGTTTACCGGGAAACGACCAAATACGCCGTTCCGGTGGCCGCGCGATTTTGCGAGAAGCCGGTTCCGCTCGCGGGCGCGTTCGAGCTGCTCCGATCAAGCGGGGGCGAGATCAGCGTCGTCCGGCTGCCGAATCTCGAGCGGCTGCGCGTCATGATGGTCCACACGTACCGGAACAGGCTCATCCATCGGCTCGGCTTGGAGACGTGGCACTTCAAGACGGCGGCGGGCTTTGCCGAACGGATGGACATGCACCAGCTCGGCAGGCCGCCGGAAGTCTTCACGGTCAATAGCCTGGCAGCCGCGATCATCCACACCATAAGAGAAGGGATAGATAACAAATGACGAAAACCATCCACGGCGGGCAAAAGGTCGTTCAATCGGCAGGAAGCGTCGTCAGCGACATGAACGGGGAGAAGGTCATGTTCTCCGTGAATTCCGGGAAATACTTCAACCTTGGCGCGGTCGGCGGCCGAGTATGGGAACTGATCGCCTCGCCGATTCCGGTAAGCAGCCTGGTCGACGAGCTGGTCTCCGAATACGACGTCGATCGCTCGGCTTGCGAGGAACAGGTCGCCGCCTTCCTGAAGAACCTGCAGGAGGAAGAGCTGATCGAGGTTCGGAACGGTGAAGGGTAAGCTGTCGAAATTCCTGTCGCTGCCGGGGGGAAAGAAGCGTCTCATGCTGGAAGCGCTTGTTTATTTGGGCGTGGCGCGCATGATGAAGGCGATGCCGTTCTCCCGGATCGCGCCTTCCTTGGGAAGGCGGATGCTGGAAACGCCGTTCGAGCGCGAGCCGGCCGACGAGCAAGCGATCCGGCGGGTGGCGCAGGCGGTCGGGACCATGAGCCGCCATACGATCTGGGAAAGCCAGTGCCTGGTCAGGGCGATCGCCGCCAAAAAAATGCTGGACCGCCGGCGGATCGGGAGCACGCTTTATCTGGGAACGGGAAGAGACCCGGACGGGAAGCTGGTCGCGCACGCGTGGCTGCGCAGCGGGCCGTTCTACGTGACCGGCGCCGAGGAGATGGGCAAGTTCACCATGGTGGCCGCGTTCGGGACGGATAAACGTACGGAGAGGATGGAAGGTGCTGATTATGGATAACGATTGTACGCTTGATTTGACCGCTTTTCCGGAGGAGTTGCACATCATGCTGGCGTTCATGCGGACGGGCGCCGATACGCAAGCGGGGCAATCGGTTCACCCATCGCTGCCGAACATCGATTGGAATCAATTCGTGAAGCTGGCCCGTCATCATCGGGTCTATCCGAAGCTGTATGCCGATCAGAAAGCCGGCGAATTGATTCCTGCCGATGTTCTGCAAGTCCTTCATTCCGATTTCATGCAAAACGCGTTCCAAATGCTGCGGCTGAGCGGGGAGATGGAGCGGGTATGCAAGTCGTTCCGGGAGAGCGGGATCCCGCCGCTGGTCCTGAAAGGGCCGGTGCTGGCCAAGGATCTGTACGGGGATCTCTCGCTCCGGACGTCCAAGGATTTGGATATTCTCATTCCGACGGCCGAGGTCGAGCCTGCCGAGAAGCTGCTGCTGGCGCTCGGCTACGAGAGCGATTCGAGCGTTCCGCGCGTCTTCAACTGGAAATGGAAAACGCATCATATTTCCTTTACGCATCCGCAGACGCGAATCCAGGTGGAGGTGCATTGGCGGCTCAATTCCGACATGGGGAAGGAACCGCCGTTCGAGGAGCTTTGGGCGCGGAGAAGGCGCAGCCCGTTATCCCGCGAGGAAATCTATCTGCTCGGAAGCGAAGACCTCTTCATGTATCTCGTGTCGCACGGCGCCCGTCATGGCTGGTTCCGGCTCCGCTGGCTGGCGGACATCGACCGGATGGTTAGACGAAGCCTGGACTACGGCATGCTCATCCCCTTGATGCGCCGTTACGAATGCCTGCATCTGGGCGGGCAGGCGCTGACGCTCGTCGCGAGCTTGTTCAATACGCCGATTCCGCGCGAAGCGGAGCCGATGCTTGCGGGCGGGCATCCGCGCGAATTGGCGGCGCGCTCGCTTTATTTTATCCGGGACATCGTTTCGTTCACGCCGGGGCCGGGCTACAAGGAATTGGACAAAACGTACAAACGCTATTTGTTCGCCTTGAAGACGAACCGTCAAAAGTCGGTTTACATGATCAGCCAGCTCTATCCCAGCTTCCGGGACACGGAGGCGCTGCCGCTGCCGAAATCGCTGCATTTTCTGTATTTTCCCTTACGGCCGTTCGTGTGGCTGTGGCGGCAGATGAAGCAGGAAGCATAAAGATTCCCCGCCGATAACGACGGATAAGGAGAGATCGGATTTGAGGCATCTGCTGCTATACATCAATAAACTGCGCGATTTCGCCGGAATGAAGCTTTACGGCAATCTGATCGGCATGACGCTCATCAGCTTTCTGGAGGGCATCGGCATCTTCCTGCTCGTTCCCGCGCTCGGCTTGATCGGGATCTTCCATATGGATACGAGCGGATTGCCGTTCGTGTCGTATCTGGAGAAGCCGCTGCAGGCGATCCCGGAAGGGGCGAGACTGCCGGTCCTGCTAGGCGGATTCATTCTCTTGATCTCGGGCCAGGCGCTCATGCAGCGCAAACAGACGAATCTGAATCTCGAAATCCAGCACGGCTTCATCCGCTACCTGCGCGTAGATATCTATCAAGATTTGTTGCGGGCGGACTGGGCGTTCTTTCTGCGCAACAGACGGTCCGATTTCACCCATGTCATGACGAACGAGCTGATGCGCGTCAGCGTGAGCACGTACCTCGCCCTGCGCCTGATCACGACGCTGCTGTTCACCGCCGTTCAGATCGGCTTCGCGCTGTGGTTGTCGGTCAAGCTGACGGCCTTGGTCTTGATCTGCGGCGTGGCGGTGGCGCTGTACTCGAGCAAGTTCATCAAGAAATCGAAATCCATCGGGGACGAAACCACCGAGCTCGCGCAAAATTACATGGGCGGGATGACCGATCATTTCAACGGGATGAAGGACATCAAGAGCAACATGACGGAATCGCAGCATTTGACGTGGTTCCGCGCGCTCTCCGGCCAGATGGAGAAGAACCTCGTGCAGTTCGGGAAGACGCAGTCCGCCTCCCAGTACGTCTACAAGGTCGCCTCCGTCGTGCTGATCTCGCTGTTCGTGTTCTTGTCGCTGGAGGTCTTCCATATCCCGGCCGAGAAGCTCGTGCTGATCATCGTGATCTTCTCCCGGCTGTGGCCGAAGTTCTCGACGCTGCAGGCGAACTGGGAGCAGATCGCCCAATCGCTGCCCGCCTTCAAGAGCCTTGCGGACCTGCAAAGGGATTGCGCGCTGGCGCGGGAGCTCGACGACCTCGACAACGTGCCGCAGGGCAGCCGCGTGCGCATGAAGCAAGGCATCGAATGCCGCGGCATCCATTACCGGTACGACGCGGGCGGCTCCGCCTACGCGCTGCGGAATATCAACCTGTCGATCCCGGTGAACAGCATGACGGCTATCGTCGGCAAATCGGGCGCGGGCAAGAGCACGTTGATCGATATCCTGATCGGGCTGATCAAACCGGAGGAAGGGGAAGTGCTGGTCGACGGCGAAAGCCTTGCCCATGACGACGGCTTCTCGCTGCGGCGATCGGTCAGCTACGTCTCGCAGGATCCGTTCCTGTTCCATGCGAGCATCCGGGAAAATCTGCTCATCGCTTCGCCCGAGGCAAGCGAGGAACAGATGTGGGAAGCGCTGGAGTTCGCGGCGTCGGCCGAATTCGTGCGGAATTTGCCCTTGGGGCTGGATGCGGTCCTCGGAGACCGCGGCGTGAGGCTTTCGGGAGGGGAACGGCAGCGGATCGTGCTGGCCCGGGCGATCCTGAGGAAGCCCGCGATTCTGATCCTGGACGAGGCGACCAGCGCGCTCGACAGCGAGAACGAGGCCAAGATCCAAGCCGCGCTGGATCGGCTGAAGGGCAGAACGACGATTATCGTCATCGCCCATCGGTTGTCGACCATTCGGAACGCGGATCAAGTGCTGGTCTTGGAAAACGGGCAGGTGATCCAGCGGGGCGGGTTTCAGCAGCTCTCCGCGGATACCAAGGGGACGTTCAGCAAACTGTTGGAGTTTCAAGCCGGGGTGCACGCCTAAGCGTGCACCTCTTTATTTATCCATCCTCTAATCTACGGTAACGATCCCCAGGCCGAGGCTTTTGATGCCGTCAACGGCTTGCGAGATAGTTCCGATCCTCCAAATAAGCGAGCAGGGCGGCCAGCGACTCGTCGACCGTCATATGCTCCGTATCGATGATCAGATCCGGGCTGCCGGGAACGTCGTATTTGCTGTCGATTCCCGTGAAGTTGCTGATCTGTCCGCTTCTTGCCTTCTTGTACAAGCCCTTCGGATCCCGCTTCTCGCATTCCGCGAGCGAGCATTTCACGTAGACTTCGATATGATCGCCCGGCTGAAACATCTCCTTGACCATCAGGCGGTCCCGCTCGTCCGGCGAGATGAATGCCGACAAGACGATCAAGCCCGCGTCCACGAACAGCTTCGATACCTCCCCGATCCGGCGAATGTTTTCTTTCCGGTCGTCGCTCGAGAACCCCAGGTCGCGATTGAGGCCATGCCGGATATTGTCCCCGTCCAAGACGTAAGAAGCGACGTTCCGGGCGTGAAGCGCCTGCTCCAAAGCGAACGCGAGCGTCGATTTACCCGAGCCGGAGAGGCCCGTGAACCAGAGCGTACAGCTGTTGTGACGGTTTCTAAGTTGACGGTCCTGCCTGGCGATCATGGAGTTCTGCCACGAGATATGGCTGCTTTTATGCTGCACGGTTCCAGCTCCTCTGCGATGTCGTGATTTGTCGCTATGCTATCGAATCCCTATCCATTCTATCATAGAGTTCCGGCGAGAGGACCGCCCCGCGCAAGATTGGGGCTTCCGTACCGGTCGTTCGCCCGGAGGTTTTCGTTCCGTGGACCCGTTCCCGGAAATTTTACGCGGATCGCGTATTTTTAGTATTCCTCGCGCCGGATATGTCTGATAAAATAAACGGGCAACACGACTACTTTCGCTCAGATCAACAGGGAGGCTTTCAGCTTGTCGTCCGAACCGCTGCTTACCTTTTTATCTCCGCCGCTGCCTTATTTCATCGAGTCCAATCGCGGAACGTATCCGAAAGGCGGCGAGCATCCGAATCGCCGGAACATCGGCGTGTTCGATTTGCTTTTCGTTCACAGCGGCACCTTGCATGTCGGCGAGGAATCCAGCTCCTGGGAGATCGGACCCGGGCAGATGCTCATCCTGCGGCCGGATCTGTGGCATTACCCGACCCGGCCCTGCTCGGAAGACACGGTATTCGACTGGGTGCATTTCCAGACGGCCGGCCCGTGGGAAGAGCATGACGGCAGCAACTGCGGCTCGCTTCGCGGGGATTATTATTCCTACGCGATCCGGCTGCCCAAGACGATGACGGTGGCGTATCCCGAGGAAGCGATTTCCTTGTTCGGCAAGCTGCACGACGCGGCGCTCGGCACGTCGCATGCCGCGTTCTGGCAGCGCCAGCAATGGTTCCTTCATCTGCTGCAGCTGTTCGACGAGGGCTGGCGCAGCGATGCCGCCAAAGCGCCGATCTCGGTCGCGGAGGAAGCGGCCGCCTATCTGAAAATGAACTTCCGTACGACCGTGACGAACAGCAAGCTAGGCGAGGCGATGGGCTTGCATCCCAATTATATCGCGCGCTGCATGGGCGAAGTGTTCGATTGCACGCCGCAGCAATATTTGCTCTCTTACCGGATGGATCAAGCGAAGCTGATGCTGATGAAGACGAACTGGCCCATCTCGCGGATCGCGGACGAGACCGGCTTCAAGCAGACGCCGCATTTCTCGCGTTCCTTTGCCGACCATGTCGGCATCACGCCCTTGTCCTACCGGAAGCGGTTCACCGGCACCTCGCTCTCGAAGCCGGTCCAGCGCGACGAACTCGAAGATTGAACGGTCGGCGCGCGGGGCCTGCTTCGGCAGGCAGCGGCCAAAGGCACGGATGTTCCATCCGTGCCTTTTTGCTTTGCCATGACTTAATTAGCCGTGCCTGGCGCTGCATTGCTTTGCTGCGACTTGACTCGCTGCGTCTTGCCTTCCTTGCAATGTCTTGCGCTCCTTGCTACGCCTCGCCTTGCTTTCCCATGCCAAGCCTTGCCTTCTCCAGCTATGCCCTGCTTCGCTAGCACTTCTTGTCGCCCCGGTCAGGCGGCCGGCGCAGACCGCAGCACGCAGCACGTCACCGTTCAAGGCGCGGCCAGCCATTTGAACCAGCGGCCGTGGCTTTCCGTCTCGGCGAGCGCGGCGTGCCGCACCGTCCCGCCTTCGTAAGCATCCAGATGGAGATTCGCGTCGCCGATATTATTATAGAGATGATAGAGATCGCGTTGCCTGCCGATCGCTTCGATCTGTTCCAGCCATTCGCGCTTCGCGTCGGCGGAGAACTGGTTGGCGACATGCGTATGGTAGATGCACAGCGCGGCATCCGCCGGCATGGCCGCGGCCGTGCCGGCGATCAGCCCGACGGCATTGCCTTCGATCAGCCGCGGCGGACGGCGCTTCAAGCAGCCTGCGGCCTTCTCCAGATTGACCCGGCGTTCCCGGTGTTCGGGCCAGATGAGCGCTTGCAGCCACGCATTATCGTCCGCGCGCTTCACGTCGACGACATGCAGGTCGATGCCGACGCGGTCGGCGACGGGAGGGGGTTGACGGAGGAGGGCAGGCAGGATCCCGCCGCGCGGCTCCGATCTCAGATGCAGCCCGGCGCTCGTGCCGCCGTAGACCTCGCCCGTTCCGTAGGAGTAGCCGTACTGATCCCAAAGCAGTTGCAGACCGGCGCTCGTGCCGATTTCGATCAGGGCAAGCGGTCTGCCCGCTTGCCGATAGATCCGGCAAAAGGCGGGATACAGGTACGCGCAGCGGTTCACCTCGTTCGTTTGGACGCGGTTGCCGCGCAGCAGCGGGAGGAGCGCGTCCCGGTACGCCCGGCAGAAATCCTTGAACGGCGCGACCGCGAGCGCGGGATCGCCGGGGTTGCTCGTCAGGCTCGGATAGAAATGCCGGAGCGGATGATCTACGCCTCGCAGCAGCAGATACTGAACGGCGCCGAACAGCATATTCGGCTGGGGCTGCCCGGGGCCCGCCTGGGCGGCGAGCTCCAGCAGCCCGGGATCCTCCGCCGCGGCGAGCGAGAGGCACTCGTACAGCGGACTGGACGTCCTGAAGTGATGGACGGCATAACGGCGGAATACTTCCGACAACGGATGCATGCGCGGTCCTCCTCTTAAACTCGGATTTATCCGTAGTATATATGCGTCGATCGATAAATGGAATTTTTTATATTTTATTCTGACTATAGATTAATTTTATTGATAGTACCGAAGATGATCGTCATCGCAGCATCCATCCGATTGTCCCCGCCTTCAAGTCGGCATTCGCCTGCCAGTCCCCCCATGTCATGTCTTCATGGATCATAGAGTCGCAGATAGATGGCTTCCATGCGAAGTCATCTTTTTTCCGCGCCATTGCAGGCTGCAGGCGGCATCCTCGTTAGCGGGGCCGGACCGTTTTGGAATCTGTCACAAGTGGACACGTTATTTTGTTTGACAAGCACAACATATTGATATAGATTATTAAATACACTCTATATATAGTTGTTGCTTGCACTGTACTTGGCAAAGGAGAAATCAATCATGCTGATCGCTTATGATTCACGGACGGGCAATGTCAAGCGATTCATCCAAAAAATCGATCTCCCTTCGGTTCAAATCGAAGATTCGACGGTGCTTGAAGATCCGTTCGTGCTCGTTACATATACGACGGGGTTTGGCAGCCCGCCGGCGAAGGTGCTGTCCTTCCTCCAAAAAAACCATCTGAACATGCTCGGCGTATCGGCCAGCGGCAATCGGAATTGGGGAAACGGTTTCGCGAAGAGCGCGGACCATATCGCACGCATGTACGGCGTGCCCGTGTTGTCCAAGTTCGAAATGGCCGGCACCGGCCGGGACGTCGAAAACTTTCTGAGAGAGGTGAAGACCATTGCGGCATATTGAACTCAACAATCTATTGATGCAGCGGGACGCGGATGGATTTTTCCAATTGGACAAAGACCTTGAGGCGGTCGAAGCCTTCATGGCGGACGTCGCGGGCAAAAGCCTGACGTTCGCGAACACGGCGGAGAAGGTCCGGTACATGATCGAGCACGATTACTACGAGAACGTCTACGAGCGCTATACCGCGCAAGAGGTGGACGAGGTATACGCCCTGACGCACGGCAGCGATTTCCGCTTCCAATCCTATATGGCGGCATCGAAATTCTATACCGACTATGCCGTGAAGAACGACGACAAGTCGCTGTATTTGGAGCATTATCCGGATCGCGTGGCCATCGTCGCGCTTCATCTGGGCCAGGGCAACGCCGGTACGGCAAAAAAATTGGCCGGGGCGATGATGGAGCAGCGCGTGCAGCCGGCGACGCCGACCTTCCTCAATGCCGGCAAGAGCCGCAGAGGCGAGCTGGTATCGTGTTTCTTGCTCGAGATGGACGATGCCTTGAATTCGATCAATTACGTCCTCAGCACCTGCATGCAGCTGTCCAAGATCGGCGGCGGCGTCGCGGTCAACTTGTCCAAATTGCGCGGTCGCGGCGAGCCGATCAAAGGCGTCGAAGGGGCGGCAAAAGGCATCATGCCGGTCTTGAAGCTGATGGAGGACGCCTTCTCCTATGCGGACCAGATGGGGCAGCGCAAAGGCTCGGGCGCCGGTTACTACAACATTTTCGGCTGGGACGTCATGGAGTTCCTGGACAGCAAGAAAATCAACGCCGACGAGAAGACGCGCCTCAAGACGCTGTCGATCGGCCTGATCGTTCCGAACAAATTCTATGAATTGGCGGAGCGCGGCGAAGCGCTGCACGTCTTCGGCCCGCATTCGGTCCTGAAAGCCTACGGCGAGCACCTGGACGACATGAACATGGACGAGATGTACGATACGCTGCTGGCGGATCCCCGCGTGAAGAAGAAAGCCGTGCTCAGTGCACGGGACATGCTGACCAAAATCGCCACGATTCAACTGGAATCCGGCTATCCTTATATCATGAACCGCTCGAACGCGAATCGCGGACATGCCCTCGGCGGCATCGGCAAGATCAAGATGTCCAATCTATGCACGGAAATCTTTCAATTCCAGGAGACGTCGGAGATTACGGATTACGGACAAGCGGACATCATTCGCCGCGATATCAGCTGCAATCTGGCGTCGCTGAACATTGTCAACGTCATGGATCTCCGCAAGATCCGCGAGTCCGTGCACGAAGGAATCACCGCGCTGACGGCCGTCAGCGACATGACGAACATCGACAACGCGCCCGGCGTCGCGAAGGCGAACGACGAGATGCACGCGGTCGGTCTCGGCGCCATGAACTTGCACGGCTACCTGGCCAAAAACCGCATCGCCTACGAGAGCGCCGAAGCGCTGGACTTCGCCCGGACGTTCTTTATGATGCTGAACTATTACTCGCTGGAATCCAGCATGGAGATCGCCCGCGAGAAAGGGCAGACCTTCGCCGGCTTCGAGCGCTCCGATTACGCGAACGGCGTTTATTTCGAGCGGTACAAGCAGACGGATTACAGGCCGTCGACGGAGAAGGTGCGGGAGCTCTTCGCCGGCATGGACGTTCCGACTCCGGACGACTGGGCCGCGCTGCAGGCGCTGGTGGAGCAGCACGGCCTGTACCATGCCTACCGCTTGGCGGTCGCGCCGACGCAAAGCATCTCGTACGTGCAGAACGCAACGAGCAGCGTGATGCCGATCGTCGAGCCGATCGAGACGCGCACGTACGCGA
Source organism: Paenibacillus sp. J22P277 (assembly GCF_059383675.1). Lineage (NCBI taxonomy): Bacteria > Bacillati > Bacillota > Bacilli > Caryophanales > Paenibacillaceae > Paenibacillus > Paenibacillus sp. J22P277. The sequence continues at coordinate 784,464 of NZ_JBXENS010000003.1, read as the reverse complement.
ACTCTACGACCTATTATCCGATGCCGTACTTGAGCAAGGACAATTTCTTCTATTACAAGTCGGCCTACCAGATGAACCAATTCAAGGTCATCGATCTCATTGCCGAGATTCAAACGCATGTCGATCAAGGGATCTCGACGATATTGCACGTCAACAGCGACGTCTCGACCCGGGAGCTTTCCCGGTACTACGTTTACGCGGCCAAGAAGGGATTGAAGTCGCTGTATTACACGCGGACGAACATGCTTTCCGTCGAGGAATGCATCAGCTGCGCCGTGTGATCCGGAGGACGATTGAGCCGACGAGGGGAGAATGGCACGTATGTGCGCTATGAAAGCCGTGAATTGGAATCGTCCGGACGACGATTTCACGAGCATGTTTTGGAACCAGAATATTATGCAGTTTTGGACCGATGACGAGATTCCGCTGTCCGACGACAAGATGTCTTGGATCGAGCTAAGCGACGCGGAGCGGACATTATATATGAAGGCGCTGGGCGGGCTGACGCTGCTCGATACCGTGCAAGGCGGCGTCGGCATGCCCAAGATCCTGGAGCATGTGGAGGGCTTGCAGCGCAAGGCCGTGCTCGGGTTCATGGCAATGATGGAACAGATCCACGCCAAATCGTACAGCAGCATCTTCACCACGCTGGCGACGACGGAGGAGATCGACGAGGTCTTTCGCTGGGTGGAAGCGAGCCCGCTCTTGCAGACGAAGGCCGAGGAAATCTCCCGCTACTACAAGAACATCACGTCGGGCAAAAGCCTCTATCTGGCGATGGCGGCCTCCGTGCTGCTGGAAAGCTACTTGTTTTACAGCGGATTTTTCTATCCGTTGTATTTGTCCGGCCAAGGCAAGATGACGAGCAGCGGCGAGATCATCGACCTGATCCTGCGGGACGAGAGCATCCACGGCGTCTACGTCGGCGTGCTCGCGCAGGAAGCGTTCGCGGGCTTGGGCGAGGAAGAACGTCGCGAAGCGAGCGATACGTTAGCCGGCCTGCTGCATTTCCTGCACGAGAACGAGATGGCCTACACCGAGGAATTGTACGCCGAGGTCGGCTTGGTCGACGAGGTGAAGACCTTCGTTCGCTACAACGCCAATAAAGCGATGATGAATCTGGGACTCGATCCCGCGTTTCCCGAAGAAGACATCAATCCGATCGTATTCAACGGCATCAGCACGAAGACGAAACAGCATGACTTCTTCTCCAAGAAGGGGAACGGTTACGTGCGGACGATTCACGTCGAGCCGCTGAACGATCGCGATTTCATCTTCGACTAAGCGATAGAACAGGTCGTCTATGATCAGGCCAACCGGCCTTTGCCGGTTGGTCTGTTTTTATGGGCGGATTACGATGGCCAAGAATTATGTGTTCGTCCCGAACGATAAGCCTGGCTGCCGAATGCCGCGAAGTCGGACAACGGTGAATTTCGTCGATTTTTCTTAAACACGCGTTTACAAAACCGCCGCTTATGCCTTACTATTGCGAGTGACTATGAATTGATTTTGCGCAGAAGGACGGGACACCGCAGATGGAGAGAATTGAGAGAAGCAAGGCCGGCGCCTTAAGCTACGAGCATACGTTCCAGCAGGTCGCCGAGAAGGATGAGCAGAGCACCGTCAAGTTTCTGATCTCGCTGTACCAAGGGAATTTTATGAACTTGTCGCTCTCGGTGCTGTTTTATCTGATCAAAAGCATGCCGATCTTCGTGCTGCCGGTCGTGACGGCGAATATCATCAACATCGTCAGCCATCCGGGGGCGCACGCGATGCGCGGGCTATGGATTAATTTCGCGGTCATCGCCGTCATCATCCTGCAGAACATTCCGACGCATACCTGGTACGTGTCGTTCATGAGCCGCGCCATCCGCCACGTCGAGGCCGGCATCCGCAGCGCGCTCGTGCGCAAGCTGCAGCAGCTGTCCATCACCTACCACCGCGACCTGCAGGCCGGACGCCTGCAATCGAAGGTGCTGCGGGACGTCGAGGCCGTGGAACAGCTGTCCAAGCAGGTCATGCTGGCGCTGCTGCCCGCGATCTTCAATATCATCATCGCGATCATCATGACCGCGTACAACAGCTGGTCGGTATCGATGTTCTTCGTGCTGACCATTCCGGCGGCGATTTTGCTCGTGCGGATCTTCAAAGGCAAGATCACCTCGACGAACAAAGAATTCCGCAAGGAAATCGAGAAGATGTCCTCCAAAATGTCCGAGATGGTCGAGATGATCCCGGTGACGCGCGCGCACGGACTCGAAAACGTGGAGATCGAGCGCATCGACCGCACGCTTCACAAGCTGCAGGGCAAAGGCCAGCGGCTGGACATTATCGAAGCGTACTTCGGGGCATCCAACTGGGTCGTATTCCAGCTGTTTCAGGTGCTGTGCTTGATGTTCACGGCCTACCTGGCTTACAAGGGCAGCATTCCGGTCGGCAATATCGTCATGTACCAGGGCTTCTTCAGCATGATTCTAGGTTCGGTTACCGCGCTGATCACGACGTATCCGAACCTCGCGAAGGGCTTTGAATCCATCCATTCCATCACGGAGATTCTCCGTTCCAAGGAAATCGAGCAGAACCACGGCAAGCTGAAGCTGACGCAGATCAACGGACAGATCGATTTCGACAACGTGCAGCTCGTCTATCCCGGCAGCGAGCATCATGTGCTCGAAGAGGTAACGCTTCAGGTACGGGCGGGCGAGTGCGTGGCGTTCGTCGGGGAATCGGGCGCGGGGAAATCCACGATTCTGAACCTTGTGACGGGCTTCCTGCAGCCGACCGGCGGCAAACTGACGATCGACGGGGTCGATTTCGGCGCCATCGATCTGCGGGAGTACCGCAAGTTCCTCTCCGTCGTGCCGCAGACGAACATCTTGTTCTCGGGGACGATCCGCGACAATATCACGTACGGGCTGCCGGACATCACGGACGAGCAGATCCGCAAGGCGATCGAAATGGCCAACCTCGCCGAGTTCGTCGACCGGCAGCCGCTCGGCATCCATACGAAGGTCGGCGAGCACGGCGGCAAGCTGTCGGGCGGCCAGCGGCAGCGGATCGCGATCGCGCGGGCGCTCATCCGCGACCCGAAGATCATCATTCTCGACGAAGCGACGTCCGCGCTCGACAACGCGTCGGAGTATCACGTCCAGAAGGCGATGCAGGAGCTGATCAAGGGGCGCACGACCTTCATCGTCGCGCACAGGCTCTCCACCATCCGCGACGCGGACCGCATCGTCGTCATGAAGCAGGGCCGCATCGCCGAGGTCGGCACCTTCGACGAACTGATCGCGCGCAAAGGCGAATTCTATCATCTGAAGCAGCTGCAAGTATAAACCCAAACGACGCAATCAAATTTTCGCCGTCCCGGCACGAAAAGGCTTCGTGCCTAGGGCGGCTTTTTTGCATTGAAGCCGATAGCGGATTAGAATCATGAAAAAACGTTAAGAAACGTTAAAAAGACCGAATAAGAAATTGACAACAATGAATAATACGGAATACGATGTGAGTAGACCACGTAAACCAACGCCATGGAGGGGTTGCAATGCTAGCGGAGGAACGAAGGCAGCATATCTTGGACCTGCTCGCCAGAGAGGGCAGAATCATCGCCAAGGACCTGGCCGGCAAGTTTCAGCTTTCGATCGATTCGATCAGACGCGACCTGACCATTATGGAAGAGCAAGGATTGCTGCAGAAAACCTACGGAGGCGCCATACCGCTGTCTCTGCCGCCCAAAGTGCGCACCTTCGCGCAGCCCCGGTCTATCCGTTACGGGGAGGGAGCCCCGCATCAGAATGCGATTTCCGAGTATGCGGCGTCCCTCATTCAGAAGAACGACACCGTGTTTATCGGCAGCGCCGGCATCCACTACGGCATGTTGAAATATTTGCCGGCCGACATTCCGTTCACGGTGATCACGAACTCGCTTACGATCGCGGAATGGATTCGGAATCAGCCGCATATCGAGTCTTATTTGATCGGAGGGAAACTCCGTTCGATCGGCGACAGCATGATCGATACGATCGCATTAGAGACGATCGGGAAGTACAATTTCGATATCGGCTTCATTACGGGCGGCGGGGTCGCGCTGAACGGCGTCAGCACGTCTACGCCGGAAGGCGCGGCTTTCACGCGCGCGGTTTCGGAAGCGTCCAGGCGGACGATTTGTCTGGCGCCGCACGAGAAAGTCGGCGTCCGAATGTTTGCCGCCACGATTCCGCTTCATCAGATCGATTTGTTAATTACCGACCAAGGCGTTTCCGAGAAAGCGATTCGGGAATTCGAAAGCAAAAACGTCGATGTCGTGGTCGCGGACGAAGATTTTTCAAGCGAAGGAGTCAACCATGAAGGCGATTAAAGTCCAACGATCCTCGCCGTTGCGAGGCAACGTCAAAATTCCCGGTTCCAAAAACAGTTCGCTCGCGCTGCTTGCGGCCGCGTGCCTGTCCGACGAGCCCGTTACGCTGATAGGCATTCCCGATATCGCCGATTTGCGCGTCATTTATGAATTGGGCGCCGAAATCGGTTTGCAATTCGATCGTCGGCCGGACGGCGCGATCGTAGTCGATCCCCGTTGCATCGACAGTACGGTGCTGGAACCGGTCAAGTCTTCCTCGTTCCGGGCCGCTTATTATTTCATCGGCGGCCTGCTGGCCAAATTCGGCAGCGTCACCGTCGGCTACCCGGGCGGAGACGACTTCGTCAGCCGTCCCATGGACCAGCATATCAAAGCATTGAAGATGATGGGGGCCACGTTCTCCTTTTACGACCGCTACTATACGGTCGAAGCCAAGGAGCTTAGGGGGGCAACCGTTTACTTCGATATGATCACGTCCGGCGGCACGATCAATGCGATGCTTGCGGCCGTTCGCGCGACAGGCAGCACGGTCTTGCTCAATGCGGCGCGCGATCCGGAAGTGACGGATACGGCGAATCTATTGAATCGCATGGGGGCGAAAATCACCGGAGCGGGTACCGATCAGATCCGCATCGAGGGCGTAACGTCCCTCTCGGGGTGCACCCACACCGTCATCCCGGACCGGCTGATTGCCGGCGCGTTCTTGATGGCGGCCGGAGCGACGGGCGGAAGCGTAACCGTCCAAGACGTCATCCCCGAACATCTGTCGTCCTGCGTCGCCAAGCTTCGCGAGATCGGGATGGAGATCGAAACGGACGGGCAATCCATGACGGCTTCGTATTCGGGCATACTCCGGGCGACTAGGGTGCGGACGGCGATGTACCCCGGATTCGCCACCGATCTGCAGCAGCCGTTAACCGCGCTTTTGACGCAGGCCGGCGGCAGAAGCATGATTGGCGAGCGCATTTATCCGGCAAGGTTCAATCATGCCTACCAGCTTATGCGAATGGGGGCAAAGATCAAGGTTCGTTCCGGCGTTGCGATCATCGACGGCGGACATCCGCTGCAGGGGAATTTGGTTCATGCCTCGGACGTCAGAGCGGGCATTTGCTTGATCCTGGCAGGACTTTGCGCCGAAGGCACGACGACCATCGCCGGCGTGCAGCATATCGACCGCGGCTACGAGGACGTCGTCGGCGCCTTCCGGACGCTCGGCGCGAATATCGCCGCATACGACTCCCATGAGGTCTCGGCCGTGGACGTCTCCCGGCAAAAAAGCATATTTCTCGGGTAACACGACGACCGTCCGCATAACGACGTGACAAAAGAGGCTTCGATTCCGTTCCGGCTGACCGGACAGAACGAAGCCTCTTTTGCGTTGTTTGCTTAGATTGCTTTACAGCGCCATGACCAGGATTTCCTTCACGTCGTTCTGATTCAGCTTCTTGAAGTTGCCGATCGGCCCGAACAAGACCGCTTCCCGCGCCATGACGTCCAGATGCTCTTCGCCGATGTCGTAGAAGGACAGCGTCGCCGGGGCGCCGATGCGGGTGAAGAAGGCGCGCGTCGCGGAGATGCCGGCAAGCGCCATTTCCTCGTCGGATTTGGCGCCGCGCTCGATCCCCCATACGCGCTCCGCGTACTGCGCGAACCGGTCGATCCGTTCGTTGTAGACGTACTTCATCCAGTTCGGGAACACGATGGATAGGCCCGCGCCGTGCGGGATATCGTAGATGGCGCTGATCTCGTGCTCGATGCCGTGGGATGCCCAGTCGTTGGCCATGCCGACGCTGATCAACCCGCCGTTCAGCGCCAGGGTGCCGCACAGCATCAGGTTGGCGCGCGCTTCATAGTTTTCCGGATTCTCCAGCGCGATCTCCGCGTTCTCGATGACCGTCTGCAGGATGGATTCACACAGGCGTTCTTGAAGCGGCACGTCCGCCGTCAGCGAGAAATATTGCTCGAAGACATGCGACATGATGTCGACGACGCCGTTGACCGTCTGGTCGCGCGGAACCGAGAACGTCAAGGTTGGGTCGAGAATCGAGAAGCGGGGGTAAGTATATATGCTGCCGAACGAACGCTTCTGCTTCGTCTCCCAATTCGAGACGACGGCGTTGCCGTTCATTTCCGACCCGGTAGCCGAGAGCGTCAGCACGGCGCCCATCGGAAGCGCGTCGCCGATCTTCGCTTTGTTCATGAAGAAATCCCAGACGTCGCCGTCATAGCGCGCGCCTGCCGCGATCGCCTTGGATGCGTCCAATACGCTGCCGCCGCCGACGGCCAGGATGAAGTCGACGCCCTCGCTGCGGCACAGCCCGATGCCGCGATTGACGGTCGCGAGCCGCGGATTCGGCTCGATGCCGGACAATTCGATGACAGTTGCGCCGATGGATTCGAGCTGGTTCTTGACTTCGTCATACAAGCCGGTTCTTTTTATGCTGCCTGACCCATATACAAGTAAAACCGTCTTGCCGAAAGGTTCGATCAGACCGCCTAATTGCGCGACCGTTCCTTTGCCGAAAACGATCTTCGTTGGATTCTGGTAAGTAAATGACTGCATGCTCGCACCTCCGAAAGATATGTGATCTTGCTCCCTTATCTTAGCGATATCAAAATCGACAAGTCAAGTTCGCGGGTCAAGCGCTTGAGTTTGGCAAGCGGGAAATAACGGAAATTCTAAGCTTGACGGGCAGGCAGGACTCTATTAAAATTGTTCATATACGAACTGTTCTTTGTCGAACTATGTGGAATATGTCGATTTAGGCGAAGGGGGTTTTAGATTGGACTATACCGACCCGAAAGTCGAGCAGGCGATCGAAGTGCTGCAGTCGTTCATGGCGGTGACGCGAACGGCCTCCGATTTTACGCGCCGCAACGCGGAAAGCCTGGGTCTTACGATGCAGGGCATGGCCGTCGTCAACACGTTGTACCGCGCGCCGGGCTTGACGCTGAAGGAGTTGACGGAGCGGCTGCATGCATCCAAGAGCACCTTGAGCGTCAGCGTGGAGGGGCTGGTTCGATCCGGCATCGCGGAACGCCAGCAGGCGGAGGGGAACCGCAGGGAGATCAACGTCAAGCTGACCCCGAAAGGCGAAGCGCTCGCCAAGCGGTCGATCCGGCAGGCTTACTCTTACCGGGCGATGACAGCCGCGCTCGAGACGGTAGACGGCGAACAAATCCAGGCGTTATTGGCCGCCCATAAGCAGATTTTGGATGGGCTGCACCGCTTCGAGATCGACGCGGAACTGGCGTAACGGCGCGGTTTCCGACCTTCAAGAATTTTCTGAAAACAAGTGCGATCTTGAGTTGGTACGTGTATAATGAAAGAATAATCGTGCCTGCGTTAGTATTCTTGACAAAACCTTTACAAAGAAGCGACATTCAGGAGGTGGATGGCACTTTATGGCGAATGCGGCAACGATCGGAATCTCTCTGCGCGATTTGTATTTATTCAATAAAGGTAATCTCTTTCATAGCTACCGCACATTTGGTGCGCATCCGATTCGGCTTGCCGACGAGCATGGCGTGCGTTTCACGGTATGGGCGCCCCACGCCCGGCGCGTCCGGATCGTCGGCGATTTCAACGGTTGGCTCGGCGAGCGTCACGATATGGAGCTCATCGGCGAAACCGGCGTCTGGAGCCTCTTTGTGCCCAATCTCGGTCCAGGCACGATTTACAAGTACGAGATACATACGCCAGACGGCAAACGGCTCGTAAAATCCGATCCGTTCGCGTTTCAATCCGAGCTTCGCCCCAGCACCGCGTCCATCGTATCCGAAGTGTTCAATTACGATTGGCATGACGGCGAATGGCTGCGGCGGAAGCAGGAAGTCAGTCCCTATCATGAAGCGATGCTCGTCTACGAGGTCCACCTCTCGTCCTGGCGCAATTGGGGCAAGGAGCTGTTCTGGACCTACGAAGAGATCGCCGACGGACTCGTCGAATACGTCATGGAGATGGGGTACACCCACATCGAGCTGCTGCCCGTCACCGAACATCCGCTCGACCAATCCTGGGGTTACCAGGTGACCGGCTACTTCGCCGCCACCAGCCGGTTCGGCAGCCCGAAGCAGCTGATGTACCTGATCGACCGCTGCCATCAACGCGGGATCGGCGTCATTCTGGATTGGGTCCCGGGCCACTTCTGCAAGGACGATCACGGGCTAAGGCTGTTCGACGGCACGCCCATCTTCGAAGGACCGAACGCGAAGCTGGCGGAGAAGCCGCTGTGGGGCACCCTGGCATTCGACTTCGGCAGCACGGAAGTACAAAGCTTTCTCATTTCCAACGCCATCTATTGGATGGATGTTTTTCATATCGACGGCCTTCGCGTGGACGCCGTCGCCAGCATGATCGACCTGCATTTCGACAAACCCCCAGAGATGTTCACCTACAACGCCTTCGGCGGAACGGAAAACATCGACGCCATCCGCTTTCTGAAACGCTTGAACGAAACGGTATTTCACTACTATCCCGACGCGCTCATGATCGCGGAGGACTCCTCTTCCTGGCCGGCCGTCACGTCACCGACGTACATGGGCGGACTCGGCTTCAATTTCAAATGGAACATGGGCTGGATGAACGACATGCTCCGCTACATGGCGCTGGATCCGGGCGAACGGATGCGCCACCACAATTTGATTACCTTCTCGCTTATTTACGCCTTCTCGGAAAATTTCGTCCTGCCGCTGTCCCACGACGAGGTCGTGCACGGCAAACGCTCGCTCTTGAACAAGATGTCGGGCTCCTACGATCAGAAATTCGCGCAGCTGCGCTTGTTTTACGGCTACTGGATGACGCATCCCGGCAAGAAGCTGCTCTTCATGGGCAGCGAATGGGGTCAGTTCGACGAATGGAAATACGACGAGTCGCTCGACTGGCAGCTGATCGCGTATCCCAAGCACGGCAGCATGCACCAATACGTCAAGGCGCTGAACCGCGTATACGGCGAACAATCCTCCCTCTGGGAACGGGATTGCGACCCCGGCGGTTTCGAATGGATCGACGTTCACAACGCGGCCCAAAGCGTCATCGTGTTCATGCGCCGCGGACATGCGGAGCACGACTTTTCCGTCATCGTCTGCAACTTCTCGAACCACCATTATCCCGAATATCGCATCGGCGTACCGGAGCACGGTCAATACCGGTTGGCCCTGCACAGTGAGGCGGCAGCTTTCGGCGGTGCCATGGCGCACGTGCCGGAAGTTCTATATAGCACCAAGACAGCTTGGCATGGAAGGCCGTGCAGCCTGACGATCGACCTTCCGCCGCTTACGTTTCAACTGCTTGTGTTTGCCGCAGGGAAACCTGGCCGCAGCGAACGCTTTTCCGCTTTGCATGGCATGACGTAAGGGAACATTTTTGAGCTGCGGCAGGCAGCTGCAGCCGAGAAGGAGAGGGTGTCCATGGGCAGAAAAAGAATGATAGCTATGCTGCTTGCCGGAGGAGAAGGGAAGAGGTTGGGCGTCTTGACGAAAGACGTGGCCAAACCGGCCGTCCATTTTGGCGGGAAGTACCGCATTATCGATTTTACTTTAAGCAATTGCGCTCATTCGGGCATCGACACGATCGGCGTGCTTACGCAATACCAGCCTCTCGTTCTGAATACGTATCTGGGCATCGGCAGTCCGTGGGGACTGGACCGGCGCGACGGCGGCATGGCGATTCTCCCTCCTTACGTGAAATCGAAAGGCGGCATGTGGTACAAAGGGACCGCGAACGCCATCTATCAGAATATGGGCTTTATCGACCGGTACGATCCGGACTACGTGCTCGTCATCTCGGGCGATCATATTTATAAAATGGATTACGAGCTCATGCTGCGGGAACACGAGGAGCAAGGGGCGGACGTGACGATCGCCTGCATCGAGGTCGACTGGAAGGAAGCGAGCCGGTTCGGCATCATGCACGTGGACGACGACGGCGGGATCGCCGCCTTCGAAGAGAAGCCGAAAGTGCCGACGAGCAACCTGGCGTCCATGGGCGTCTATATTTTCTCGTGGCCGGTGCTGCAGCAGTATTTGATCCGCGACGAGGCCAACCGCCTCTCGGGCAACGATTTCGGCAAGGATATCATTCCGGCCATGCTGCAGGACGGGGTTAAGCTGCAGTCGTATACGTTTAATGGCTATTGGAAGGACGTCGGCACGCTGGAGAGCCTGTGGGAAGCGAACATGGATCTGCTCTCCGAGCGGCCGGCGCTGGACTTGAACGACCGCAACTGGCGGATCTATTCCGTCAATCCGAACCGCCCGGCCCACTATGCGGCGGCGACCGCGGAGATCGCGGACTCGCTCATCACGGAGGGCTGCATCGTCGAAGGTCTCGTGCAGCGCTCGGTCCTGTTCCACGGGGTGCAGTCGGGCATCGGCAGCGAGATCCGCGAATCCGTCATCATGCCGAACGTCAAGATCGGCAAAGGCGTCCGCATTTATAAATCCATTATCGGGGAAGGCGCCATCATCGGAGACGGCGTCGTCGTCGGCAGTCCGAACAGCGAGAACGTCACCGTCATCGCGAGCGACGAGCTCGTCACCGCCAACCATTCGTTGCAGGAGGTAGAGCGCACATGAACTCCAACATACTTGGCGTCATCAATCTGATCCACGAGGCGGACGAGATGGAATCGCTGACCGCGAGCCGCTGCCTCGCCACGGTGCCGTTCGGCGCGCGCTTCCGTTTGATCGACTTTACGTTGTCCAGCATGGTCAATTCCGGCATCAACAAGGTCGGCGTGTTCGCGCAGACCAAATACCGTTCCTTGATGGACCACCTCGGCTCCGGCAAGCACTGGGACCTGCATCACCGCCAAAGCGGGCTGTTCATCATGCCGCCCGTCACGGACGACGTCAACGAGGTGCGCCGCGGCGATCTCTATCATTTCTACCAACACCGCGACTTTTTCGTGCGCAGCACGCACGAGTACGTGCTGATCACGCGCAGCCATATGATCAGCAACCTCGATTTCGAGGGCGTGCTGGCCTCGCATAAAGCGAGCGGCGCGGACATCACCGTCATCTGCAAGGAGCAGCCGGAGCTATTCGGCGGGCGGGCCCGCAAGGTGCAAATCGACGAGAAGGGGCGCGTCACGGCGATGCAGGATCATTTCGGTCGGCTGGAGAGCGACCTGATCTCGATGGAGATGTACCTGATGCGCAAGGAGCTGCTTCTGGAGATGGTCGATACGTCGCTCGCGCAAGGCCAGGATCATCTGGTCCGCCACGCCATCATGTCCCGCGTCGACAAGCTGCATATCCAATGCTATAAATTCGACGGTTATCTCGGCATCGTCAATACGCTGAACAGTTATTATCAGAACAGCATGCAGCTGCTCCGGCCGGACGTGTGGAAGAGCTTGTTCTTCGAGCCCGGCCCGATCTTCACGAAGGTCAAGGACGAGCCGCCGGCCCGCTACGCGGAAGGAGCGAAGACGAGCAACTCGATCATCGCGAACGGCTGCATCATCGAGGGAACGGTCGTGAACAGCATCCTGTTCCGGGGCGTGCACGTCCGCAAAGGGGCGGTCGTCCGCAATAGCATCATCATGCAGAACGGCATCGTCGGCGAGAACAGCTCGGTGAATCACGTGATTTTGGACAAGGACGTCACGGTGGAACGCAGCAGGGAGTTATACGGCGCGGAGGCGTCGCCGTTTATCGCGATGAAGCGGAAAGTCATCTAATTGGTGGTTCGATATTACATGGTCATGGACGAGTGGCGGACATGACCATATTCGAGGTGAATCCTTATGATGAAAGTATTGTTTGCGGCATCGGAGGCGGTGCCGCTCGTGAAGACGGGCGGTCTCGCCGACGTGGCCGGTGCGCTGCCGAAGGCGCTGCTCGCGAAAGGCGCGGACGTTCGGGTGATCCTGCCGAAATACGGCACGATTCCGGCGGAATTTGCGGAGCGGTTCGAGACCGTCTCGACGTTCACGGTGCGGATGGGCTGGCGGGACTTGTATTGCGGCCTGCTCAAGGCGGAGATCGACGGCATCGCGTACTACGCGATCGACAACGAATCCTACTTCAAACGCAGCGGGCTCTACGGGTACGACGACGATGCGGAGCGGTTCGTGTTCTTCTGTTATGCGGTCGTCGAATCGCTGTTCCATTCCGATTTCCATCCGGACGTGATCCACTGCCACGATTGGCAGACGGGACTCATTCCGTTCCTGCTGAAGACGAGATACCGGTACGAGCCGGGCACGAGGGACATGAAGTCGGTGTATACCATTCATAATCTGCGCTACCAGGGCGTCTTCGGACGCGAGCTGCTGAAGGATCTGCTGGGTTCGGGCGACGAGCTCTTCGGCACCGAGGGCATCGATTTCTACGGCGCGGGCAATTGCATGCTGGGCGGCCTGCGGTACGCGGACAAGCTGACGACGGTCAGCCCGACGTACGCGAGCGAAATCCAGACGGAATATTACGGCGAGAAGCTCGACGGACTGCTCCGCTGGCGGACGGGCGATTTATCCGGCATCGTGAACGGCATTGACACCGAGCTGTTCGATCCGATGAACGATTCGGCGCTGTCCACGCCGTACCGCGGCTCGCTGCCGCGCAAAAGAAAGAACAAGCTCGCGCTGCAGCGCGAGCTGGGCTTGACGGAATCGGAAGAGACGCCGCTGCTCGGCATCGTGTCGAGGCTTGTCGACCAGAAGGGCTTCGACTTGATCGCGGCCGTGCTGGAGGAGATCCTGTCCGAAGACGTTCAGCTGGTCATCCTGGGTTCCGGCGATTGGAATTACGAGCAGATGTTCCGCAAAGCGGAGCAGCGCCGCCCCGGTCAAGTGTCCACGTGGTTCGGCTTCAACGACGGGCTTGCCCGGCGCATCTACGCGGGGAGCGACATGTACCTCATGCCGTCGCTGTTCGAGCCGTGCGGCCTCAGCCAACTGCTCGCGCTGCGGTACCGGTCCGTGCCGATCGTGCGGGAAACCGGCGGCCTGCGGGATACCGTCCAGCCCTACAACGAGTTTACCGGCGAAGGCAACGGCTTCACCTTCGCGAATTACAACGCGCATGATTTGCTGTACACGGTACAGCGGGCGATCCGCTTCTACCGCGACCAGGAAACCTGGCAGCGAATCGTCGCGAACGGCGCGAAGGAAGACTTCGGCTGGCATCGTTCGGCGAAGGCTTACCTGGCGCTGTACGGCTCGCTCGTGCCGCAAAGAGAGGAGAATTCCGCATGGCCCGTCATCTCGTAATCGGCAACGGCAAAATATTGATGAATTTGGACGACAACTGCTACATACGCGATATTTATTATCCGTTCGTCGGGCAGCTCAACCACGTCGGCGGCCAATATTGCCGGTTCGGCATTTGGGTCGCCGGCCAGTTCTCCTGGCTGGAGGATCCGGAGTGGCAATTCCAGCTCTCGTACGTGGCGGATTCGCTCGTGACGAACATCATCGCCCGCAACGACAGGCTGGCCATCGAGCTGCATTTGAACGACGGCATCCACCAGCGCGAAAGCATCTATATCAAACGCGTCCTCGTCCGCAATCTGGGCACGGAATCCCGCGAATGCCGCCTGTTCTTCCACCACGATCTGATGATCGACGGCTCCGAGGTCGGGGATACGGCGGCGTATTATCCCGAGAATCATACGCTCTACCATTACAAGCGCTCCTCGTATTTCATGTTCAACGGCTTCTCCGACGAGGGGGGCATGATGCAGTACACGACGGGCATCAAGCGGTTCCAGTCCGCGGAGGGCACCTGGCGGGACGCGGAAGACGGCACGCTCATGGGCAATTCCATCGCGCAGGGCTCCGTCGACAGCACGATCAGCTTCCGCACGGTCGTGCCGCCGGGCGGCGACAAGACGGTGTATTACTGGATGTCGATCGGCAAGAACCTCGAGGAAGTCAAGGCGCTGAATCAATACGTCCAAGAGAGCCATCCGGAGAAGCTGCTCAGCCGGATCGTCATCTACTGGAACCACTGGCTGCAGCGCGCGGAGCAGAATCTCGGCGATTTGTCGCCGGAAGCCATCAACCTGTTCCGCCTCAGCCTGCTGATCGTGCGCACGCAGACCGACGAGCGGGGGGCTATCATCGCCGCGAACGACACCGATATTCTCCAGTACAACCGCGATCATTACAGCTACATGTGGCCGCGGGACGGCGCGCTTATCGCGGACGCCATGTCGGCCGCCGGCTTCCAAAGCGTCATCTCGCCGTTCTTCCATTTCTGCGCCCAAGCGCTGTCGCCGGACGGGTACTTGTTCCACAAATACAACCCGGACGGAACGGTCGGCTCCAGCTGGCATCCGTACATCGTCCAGGGCAGCAGGCGGCTGCCGATTCAGGAGGACGAGACCGCGCTCGTGCTGTTCGCGCTGTGGAAGGATTACACGCGCAATCAGGTGATCGAGCTGCCGCAGGCGTTGTATAACAATTTGATTCGCAAAGGCGCATTGTTCCTCAGCCAATATATCGAGCATGCGTTGTCCCTGCCCAAGCCGAGCTACGACTTGTGGGAGGAGCGTTACGGCATCTGGACGTATACGGCCGCTTCCGTGTACGGCGGCCTGATGGCGGCGGCATTCTTCACGGAGCTGTTCGGGGATTACGAGCGCAGCGACCATCTGCGCAATACCGCGGAGGGGATCAAGCAGGGGATCCTGACGCAATTGTGGGACGAGGAAAGCGGCCGCTTCGCAAGAGGCTTGATCCAGAAAGACAACCGCTGGGTGAAGGACATGACGCTGGAGAGCAGCATGTTCGGCATCTGGGAATTCGGCGTGCTGCCCGTCGAGGACGAACGCGTGATCAAGACCATGCACGCCATTCGCGACGGCTTGGCGGTCAAGACCGGCGTCGGCGGCGTGGCCCGGTATACGAACGACTATTATTTCCAACAGTCGGGCGATATCGAGAACGTGCCCGGCAACCCGTGGGTCATCTGCACGCTCTGGGTCGCCAATTTCGAGATCGAATCCGCCAAGACGCTCGCCGATCTCGTCAAGCCGCGGGATACGCTGCAATGGGTCGTCAAGACGGCGCTCTCGAGCGGCTTGCTGCCCGAGCAGCTGCATCCGAACGACGGCAGCCCGCTGTCGGTCGCGCCGCTCACCTGGTCGCATGCGACCTATGTGCAAAGCGTCACCCGCTACGCGCAGAAATACGCCGAGCTTTCCTCGGCGGAGAAAAGCGCGGCGGCAATATAGCAAGGCGAAGGCAGCGAAGCGATCGGCTTCTGCTGCCTTTCTTGTTTTGATTAGGGCGGCGAGCGCATGGCGCGGCGTCTCGGTCGTGATGCCGTGCAGCTATGCCTGCGCGCAGATGCCAAGGTGCTTGCCTGCGAAGGTCCGTTCGGCCGCAGCTCACACTCCGACACGTCGTGTGAACAAATCTGACACTCTCGCGGATGCACATGCAGCGCCAAGACACAAGGCGCTTCCGGTACCGCCGCGAGAAAAAACGCCGCCCCCCTCTTGACATTTTCATAGTTTCCTGAATATTATGAATACACAGATTCATACTTGGCGAAAACCAAAGACACGGTTCCCATAGTCAGGCTGCGCAGAGAGAGGGATGATTGCTGCGAATCCCTTCCGTCCTGAGATGCGAATTACCACTTTGCAGCCGTCACGTTGAACCCGCCGACTCGGTGTCGCGGTTGTAAACGGAGCCGATTCATCCCCGTTACCGGATTCCAATAAGGATCTTGGATTCGCTGCGCGAAGGCGCGCGGAGACAAGGTCGAACTAGGGTGGAACCACGAGCCGAACGCACTCGTCCCTTTTGGGCGAGATGCGTTTTTTTTGCGTTCACGCGGTACGAGACGCGCCCGGCCGCCACGGGGCAGCGACAAGCGGCTCGCCGCAATTCGATCGAACGGAGGAAGGCTAATGGACAACAAGGTCAACGTGAAATTAGCGGACGGTTCGGAACGGTGCTGCATCAAAGGTGAATCGATTGCGACGCTGGCGGAGGCCATCAGCCCCGCGCTTCGCAAGAACGCCGTCGCCGGCAAGGCGAACGGCAAGCTCGTGGATTTGAGCTTTGCCATCGCGGAGGATTGCGCGGTAGAAATCGTAACGCTCGACAGCGAAGCGGGGCTGGAGGTTTATCGGCACAGCGCGGCCCATCTGATGGCGCAGGCGATCAAGCGTCTCTATGGCGGCGATGCGGTACGGCTCGGCGTCGGTCCCGTCATCCAAGACGGATTCTATTACGACGTCGCGGTCGCCGAACCGCTGACGCCGTCCGATCTGCGCGCCATCGAGAAAGAGATGGAGGCGATCGCCAAAGAAGACCTGCCCATCGTGCGCAGGGTCGTCGGCAGGGAGGAAGCATCGGCGTTGTTCGAGCGGCGGGGGGAGCGCTTGAAGCTCGAGCTGATCCGCGATCTGCCGGAAGACGCGGAGATCTCCGTCTACGCGCAGGGAGAATTCCTCGACCTGTGCAGGGGACCGCATCTCCCCTCGACGGGGCGGATCAAGGCGTTCAAGCTGCTCAGCGTCGCCGGCGCCTATTGGCGGGGCGATGCGGCGAATGCCGTGCTTCAGCGCATCTACGGCACGGCGTTCCTGAAGAAATCGCAGCTGGAGCGCCATCTGGAGCTGCTGGCGGAAGCCAAGAAACGCGATCACCGCAAGCTCGGCAAGGAGCTCGAGCTGTTCATGTTCTCGGAGGAAGCGCCCGGCATGCCGTTCTATCTGCCGAAAGGGATGGTCGTGCGCACGCAGCTGGAAGAGTTCTCTCGTGGCTTTGGACGTAAGGGAGGCTACGAGGAAGTGCGGACGCCGCTCATGATGAACCGGCGGCTCTGGGAGCAGTCCGGCCATTGGGACCACTACAAGGACAATATGTATTTCGCGAAGGTGGACGAGACGGATTTCGCGCTGAAGCCGATGAATTGCCCGGGGCATATGCTCGTGTACAAAAACCGCTTGCGTTCGTACCGCGACCTGCCGCTCCGGCTGGCGGAGTTCGGCCAGGTTCACCGCCACGAATATTCCGGCGCGCTGAACGGCATGATGCGCGTACGGACGTTTTGCCAGGATGACGCCCATCTGTTCGTCCGGCCGGATCAGATCGAGGAGGAGATCGGCCGCGCGATCGCGTTGATCGACGAGATGTACGCGGTGTTCGGATTCTCCTACCGGATCGAGCTCTCGACGAGGCCGGAGGATGCCATGGGGTCGCAGGAGCTGTGGGACCGCGCGGAACGCTCGCTCGAGCAGGTGCTCCGCGGCCGCGGCGTCGACTACCGCGTCAATCCCGGGGACGGCGCTTTCTACGGACCGAAGATCGATTTCCATATCCGCGACGCGATCGGCCGGAGCTGGCAGTGCGCGACGGTGCAGCTGGATTTTCAAATGCCGGGAAAGTTCGGCCTCGTCTATGCGGGCGAGGACGGCGGAAAGCATGTGCCCGTGCTCATCCACCGCGCCGTCTACGGTTCGATCGACCGCTTCGTCGGCATTCTGACGGAGCATTACGCCGGCGCGTTCCCGCTCTGGCTCGCGCCTGTCCAAGCGAAGATCATTCCGGTCTCCGAAGCCGATGCCGATCGCGCCAGAGATATCCGCTCCATGCTGGAAGAGGCGGGTCTGCGTGCGGAAGCGGATTTCCGGCAGGAGAAGCTCGGGTACAAGATCCGGGAAGCGCAGCTCGAGAAAGTGCCGTACACGCTGGTGCTGGGCGAAGCGGAACGGGGTGCCGGCACGGTATCCGTGCGCAGGCGCGGCGACGGGGATATCGGCTCCCGCACGGTACGGGAGCTGATCGCGGAACTGTTGGCGGAGGTCGCGGCCAGACGTTGACGGTCTTGCCGGCAGCGCCCGCGTTCGTACCTCGAATCGGCGCTTGACGGGAAGGCCGCCGAAGCATAGGCTATTGCTGACAACGAAGATTGCGCGCGAGATGCATAGTCGGCGAAGGCCAAAGGAGGGTTCTCGTTTGAGCACGGTGGAGGATGTGAAGGAACTATCGCTTCCGGAGCGCGGCTATATCGGCATGGCGATCACGTCGGTCTTCGCTTCGCATGAGCCCAAGCGCGTCGAGCAGCTGCAGAAGCTGTTCATCAGCAGGCGTTTCGAGATCAAGGGCATGGTGGATGCCGAACATTACGTGTGCCCCTCGTTCGTGTGCGAGCAGCTGTTCACGTATTTGTTCTGCATGGAGGTCGATCAGCTGGACGTCGTGCCGGACGGGATGATCGGCTTCCGGATTCCGGCGCAGCGCTACGCGACGGTGAGGGCGGTAGGAACGGATCCCTACGATCTGCTGCACGGCTACCTGCGGGCGAAGGGGCTGCAGAACAACAAACGCGGCCTGGCGCTGGAGAAATACAACGTGCACAAGCCGGTATGGCCGGACGAGGTCGACGTGTACATTCCGCTGCTGGGCAGCGGATAACGTAGAATCGATTGTGCGGATCGCCAATGAAATCGACGCGAAAACTCAAACAAGTCCTGCCTCCGGGCAGGACTTGTTTGGAGTTTTGTCGGATTGTCAGTTGCTCAGAAGAAGCCGCCGCGAAGAACGATTACGAGCAAAATATAAAGAACAAGGATTACGCCAATAGCTGTTCCGAATACCGGTCCGCATCCGAGGCCTGCGCCGCCTACACCATATCCCACTGTACATACCTCCTGAGTGGTTGATTGTGATGTTTCTTATCACATTGCTAATATATGTTGGCGGCAAGGATGGGATTGGACGTTTGTACGGGGTTCATTCATAATTATGCATTCGCCTATTCCGAAACCCGGACGGTCGGGGCTCCGGACGTCACGGGGGGACAATAGCCGGTGCCGTAGTAACGCAGCGGCGGCCGCGCGAACTGCCGGATATTGCTGATGCGCGATTCGGCTCTCGTGTTCACGCCGTTCCCGACGAGCAGCAGAGCCGAGCTGCTGGCGGCGATGATCTCGATGCAGCCGACGCTGATGCGCGGTTCGCGGTTCGTCGTGCGCATCTCGAGCGGATTCGCTTGCGCGGCGAGCGCGAGGAACGGGCTCAGGGAAGGGACCGGCTGGGAGAAAATATCGTAGGATTCGAAGTAAACGTCATTCGAGACGAGGTGATCGGATTCCCGCTGCACGGCAACGCCGCGAAGGGATGCGTTGACGTCCGCGCGGTCCCCGAATTGCGCGATGGACGCGCTGCCGATACTCGTCAAGTAGAAGCCTCCGACCTCCGATACGCGGACGGGGTAGTCCGCATTTTCGCCGGTTGAAGCCGCCAAGCCGTCATTTCGCTTCATCGGCCGTCAATCGGCTTCTGCCGCTCCTCCGATTCCTGCTCCAATGCGCCTTCTCCTTCGGCCGTCATGAAGCCCTCCGGTTCTTCGAGGGGCGCGAGCGGCCCGACGATGACCGATTCCGGCGGCGTGTCGAACATGGAAACGAGCGAGATCGTTTGCGTATCTCCGATCTGCAGGATCGAGGCGCTCGCGACGGCCGTCAATTGAATGCAGCCGACGGCCAGCACATGATTCACGACATTGAGCTGCATGGGTCATTCTCCTCTTCGTTCATGGATTGCCGAGTAATCGGCCTACGTAATTTCGCAAAGCCATATCGATATCGCGTTCGGTCTTGCGAATGACCTGTTCCTGCAAGTCGGGGCCAGCCGCCGCGGTCCCGCCGTGCTTGCCCTCGCCTTTCTCCGCTTCTCGGGCACCCGTCTGGATATAGAATTGGATGCGCTGGCTCATTTGTTTGCGAATATCTTCGATGATCAGCCTTTGATGGTAGGGGTCCAGCGCGATGCCGGTTTCGGCTTCGAGCTGCCGCAGCTGCTGCGACGCGTTCTGATCCAAGTAACAGTCGATGGCATGCCGGATCTCCGGGTACGGGTAGGGCGGCGAGACGGCGGGCGGAATGCCGAGCGCGGACGGCGCCGGGAATTGGTGGGGCGAATTGGTCGCTTGGGGGTCCATATCCGCTTCGGCCGATTTTTTCGGTTCGTTCACGACGCCGGGGCCGGCTTGGTTCCCGATGCCGTTACCGATGCCGTTACCGATACCGTTTCCGATTCCATTCCCGTTGCCGTTCCCGATGCCAGGGCCATTTGCGTTGCCGTTCCCATTTGCCCCGTTGACGGGCATGACCAGCTGGCCGATTTCCTTGATTTGTTCGTCGTTGGGCGCGGACATGCCGATATTGAGCGTGCCGGACAGCTTCTCCACTTTCAACTGGTCAAAATGGTATTGTATCGTATCGACATGATAATACGGTTTGTTTTCCGCGGCATTCATTCGTTCGTTCAAAGCTTCAAGCTGCTGGCATAACCGGTCGATAAGCGCCTGCTGGTCGTTCACTTGGCACTGCAGCTGCTGGACGTATTGATTGAGACCCATGACCATCTGCCAAGGGGACGGCGTCCTTTGAGGTTCATTGAGCATATGCAGGCACCTCCGGCATTAATTCGGATTGGGCAGCGGCACGAAGTTGACGGGGTTCTCTTCAAGCTGCGGCGCCGGTCCCGTAAAACCTCCCGTGTTGTACATTTGGGCGTTCGAAGCGATGGAACCCGCCGTCCCGACTTGCAGGACGGAAGAGTTCGACACGCTGTCCACTCGAAGCTGATAAACCGTGATCGTCTGGTGAACCGTGAGATTCATTAGACGTTGACTCCGTTCGCGAGATTGTTTTCCGTGTTGTCCTGAACGTCGGGATCACTGGTGTTCGTGGCGCTGACGGCGGTATTGGAGTTCGCCAGGCTGCCGGTCAGGAAGGAGCCGGAACCCG
Organism: Paenibacillus sp. J22P277; assembly: GCF_059383675.1. Taxonomy (NCBI): domain Bacteria; kingdom Bacillati; phylum Bacillota; class Bacilli; order Caryophanales; family Paenibacillaceae; genus Paenibacillus; species Paenibacillus sp. J22P277. The sequence goes on along the minus strand of NZ_JBXENS010000003.1, from coordinate 763,384 downwards.
CGTACGTTTTGGAAGAACTCGCCGGCGAAAGCTGAACGGAATCGCCGAACTGCACGATCGAGCCTGAACCGACGCTGATGACTTTGACGAAGCCGACAATTGCGGGCATGACGAGTCACTCCTTATCTGGATTTGCGGCGAGCAGATGTTACATCTTATGCGGCATTCGCCCAGAGGTTACTTTCCGCGGCCTCCGGCGGGTGTGTCGGAACCATGGGCGAACGCATATATAGGAAGCAGAGAAACGAAGCGGAGGGACCGGGAATGGCAACGAATTGGGAGGAACTGGAGAAGTGGATGGAGAATCAGCAGCTGCCCAAGGGCTTCGACGTATTCCGACAATCGGATTGGATCGAGAACTACGTGCGGAACATGATGAACAAAGCGATCCCCGCGGCTTCTTCGGCGTTCCAGACCAGCAATTCGAACGCGGTGGAGACGAAGCGGTTCGTGATCGTCACGTATCCCCTCGGGGAATCGGCGGATCTGTCGGCGGTCCGGCTGCTGGTCAAGGAGGACCATGTGAAACTGAGCGGGCTGCCGGGCGGCGGTACCGAGACGATTCGGCTGCCGAAGCTGGTGCTTCCCAGGACCTGCCAAGCGGACTATGACGGCGCCGTGCTCAAGATCCGGCTGCGCAAACGCCCGCCGAGCAAGCGAACGCATATCGCGACGATCAAAGGGCTGTAGCCGGACGCGTCTTTTCACGCAACTGTCACCAATTTGTCCGAACTTCGTCCGGCCGGCGGGTGGCTATTGACGGCGGCTTTCCTTATAATGCAAGTAAGATCTTGCATAGGGAGTGTTTTCCGTGACACTGGTGGATGTTAGTCAAATCTCGGCCGCGTTGTTCATAACGGGCGCGATTTTCATCATGCTGTTCTTTTCCTTGCTCAGCCTGGGCGTGCTGAGAATGTTCCAGTTGAAATACCGAGCGGGCACGTACAGCTTCATCGGCGCGGTCGTGAGCGGCGTCGTGTTCGGCATCATTCTTAAGACGTGGTTCGTCTGACGCTGCCATGCGTCTACATACGAATAACAAAGTCGTTCCCTTGCCTGAGCACCAGGCGGGAACGCTTTTTTTTATCGAACCGGTTCGGCCGGGCGAGTCTGCGGCAGGCTTCGGCATACGTCCGGGCGCGCAAAGAAATTTGTTGTCCAAATCGGGGCGGCATGTTTAAAAATAGTCAATAATCCAAGTTGCCAGAACATAAGATGGAGTATAAGATAATGATATGAGAGAATATTCAGAACATTTCGTTAATGAGTCCATTCGAGGGGAGGGCTTGCCGATGAACAAGAGCTATGAAGTTGAGTATTGCAATTTGGAGCTGCGATTCGACCGCCGGCAAATCCAAAATCTCATTCGGGATTTGATCCAGGAAGGTTATTCGCTTTATTGGAGCGAAACGGAAGTTTATTTTCTCATCTCCGTGCGGAGCGGCCGGAAGCTGGTTAAGCTACGTTTCCAACGGATGCGCAACCGTTACAAAATCGTCGGCGATTATTTGATCAAGGACGAGAAGCTGTCGGATTTACTGGAGAAGCTCATCAACGATTCGCGCGGTCATGCGGTGGTCAAACGGTTCAAGGACAGGCAAATCGTCATCGAGAGCATCATGTTCGGCGAAATCATACGACTTGTGGAGGTGTCCGGCATGGAACATCGGATCATTTATCAAAAGAAACCTTTCGTCACGGTCGAAGAAGTGATTCAGGCGTTTCAATCGAAGCGGGCCGAGGAGCGCGCGTCGGTTCTCCGTTACGAGCTAGATTACGAATTGTCCGTCCTCCACGAAGCGATCACGGAAGGACGCGAGACCGAGACGGCGCAGTCCAAAGAGAGGCTGCAATCCCTGAGAACTGAGATGATACAGCTTGAGCTTTGAAAACCAAGCGCTTGAAAGCATGAAATAAACTCCCGGCCGAACGCGCGCCGGGGGTTTATTTTGCTTTTGGGGCCGGCACGGCAAATTTCTGGCGGGCATGGTTTTCTTTGGCGGGCAAAAAGAGTAAACTAGGGGTATTGTTTGCGCGCCCGTGACAAGCGTCGCGGCATGGCGCTTTACCACTATAACAGAGAAAAGGTGTGGAAGAATTCAATGTCTAAACAACAAATCGGTGTCGTCGGTCTTGCCGTCATGGGGAAAAACCTGGCCCTGAATATCGAAAGCCGCGGCTTTACGGTATCCGTATTCAACCGCTCCCGCGAGAAAACGGACGACCTCGTCGGCGAAGCCGCCGGTAAAAACCTTGTCGGTACATACACGATCGAAGAATTCGTGCAATCCCTTGAAGTGCCCCGCAAAATCCTGATCATGGTCCAAGCCGGCGCCGGCACGGACGCGACGATCGACGCCCTCGTGCCGCTGCTCGACCAAGGCGACATCATCATCGACGGCGGCAACGCCTACTTCCCGGATACGGTCCGCCGCAGCCGCGATCTCGAAGCGCGCGGCATCCGCTTCATCGGCACCGGCGTTTCCGGCGGCGAAGAAGGCGCGCTGAAAGGGCCGTCCATCATGCCGGGCGGCCAAGAATCCGCGTATAAACTGGTCGAACCGATCCTGACGGCGATCTCGGCGAAAGTCGGCGGCGACCCTTGCTGCACGTACATCGGTCCGGACGGCGCGGGCCACTACGTCAAGATGGTGCACAACGGCATCGAATACGGCGACATGCAGCTGATCTGCGAAGCGTACGACCTGCTGAACCGCGTGCTCGGCGTCAGCACGGAAGAGCTTCAAGCGATCTTCACGGAATGGAACAAAGGCGAGCTCGACAGCTACCTGATCGAGATCACCGCAGACATCTTCTCCAAATACGATCCGGACACGAACAAACCGATGGTCGACGTGATCCTGGATTCCGCGGGCCAGAAGGGCACCGGCAAATGGACGAGCCAAAGCGCGCTCGATCTCGGCGTACCGCTGTCCATCATCACGGAATCCGTGTTCTCCCGCTTCTTGTCCGCGCTGAAGCAAGAGCGCGTCGCGGCAAGCAAGCTGCTGAAAGGACCGCAAGCGGCTCCTTATCAAGGCGACAAAGCGGCCTTCATCGAAGCGGTGCGCAAAGCGCTGTTCGCGAGCAAAATTTGCTCGTACGCGCAAGGCTTCGCCCAAATGCGCGCGGCTTCCGACGAGTTCGGCTGGAACCTCCGCTACGGCGACATCGCGATGATCTTCCGCGGCGGCTGCATCATCCGCGCGGGCTTCCTGCAGAACATCAAGGACGCCTACGACCGCAACGCGGGCTTGACCAATTTGCTGCTGGACGAATACTTCCAAGAAATCGTGGAATCGTACCAAGGCGCTTGGCGCGAAGTAATCGCGACGGCCGTCACGCAGGGCATTCCGGTTCCCGCGTTCTCGAGCGCGCTGGCGTATTACGACAGCTACCGCACGGAGCGTCTGCCCGCCAACCTGCTGCAGGCGCAGCGCGACTACTTCGGCGCCCACACGTTCAAGCGCGTGGACAAAGAAGGCACGTTCCACTTCAATTGGATTCAATCGTAAGACCCGCGATGATTTCCTGCAGGCAGGCGCGAAGCCGGTCCGCTTCCGGACCGCATCCGCTGCGCTGCTTCAGCAGCAGAAGCGAAGCTTCGGCGAAGCTTTGAAATTTCCTTAATAAGAGTGGCTGGGGGAGACCGATGAGATCGGGTGCTTCGTCAGCCATTTTCTTTTTCACGAACGCCAGCGTCCAGATCACGTCTTCGCGGGACAACGGGTAATCGGGATCGTTGATCCGCTCCACGCGATACCGGGCGGAGAAGGGCTCGGGCAATGAAGCCATGGAGGTCACTCCTTTTATTCTTGGTAGCACCAGTACTAACAACTCTACGGTAGAAACAAGTTTTTTATACCCGCCAATCTCAGAAAATGCTATAATCATGAAACATGTTTAGCGTGTAAGACGCAAGAGGAAGGTGTCGGTCAATGAGCGACGGAAAGCCGCTGCGGCATGTTGTGCTCATCGGGTTCATGGGCACGGGAAAATCGACGGTCGGCAAGCTGCTGGCGGAACGGCTGGCTTGCGCCGCATGCGACGTGGACGCCGAGATCGTGAAGCGAGAAGGGGAAGAGATTCCGGCGATCTTCGCGAACCGGGGCGAGCGCGAGTTCCGCGCCGCGGAGACGGCCGCGCTCGGCGCGGTGCTCGGCGCCGACGACACGCTTATCGTCGCGACGGGCGGCGGCGCGGTGTTGTCTCCCGTGAACCGCGAGCTGATGCTGCGGCACGGATACGTCGTGGCGCTTACCGCGGATCCCGAGCAAGTAATCGCGCGGGTGAGCCAGGACGAGAATCGCCCGCTGCTGCAAGGCGATCTGCGCGAGCGGGTCTACAAGCTGCTCGAGGACCGGAAGCACGCCTACGATTTTGCCCATCTGACCATCGACACGACGCATCTCGGCGTCGATGAGGTCGTGGAGCGGATCGCGCAAGGATTCAAACGCAGTACCAGCCAACATTCCAATTAAGAAGGGGATCTACGCAACCATGGACGTTCTTGTTACTCCTACACCCAGACTGCAAGGCGAGCTACAAGCGCTTTCTTCCAAAAACTACACGACGCGTTATCTGCTTGTAGCCGCGCTCGCGGAAGGCACTAGCACGATTCATTATCCTGCCCACAGCGAAGACAGCGATGCGATGCGCCGCTGCATCCGGGATTTGGGCGCGGTGATCGAAGAGGACGACACGAAAATGACGATCACCGGCTTCGGTTCCCGTCCGCGCGACGTGAAAGAACTGGACGTCGGCAATGCCGGCGCGGTACTGCGGTTTCTGATGGCGATCGCTGCCCTGGCGCCTGACGTGACGTTCATCAACCGATATCCGGATTCGCTGGGCAAACGTCCGCATGACGATCTGATCGACGCGCTCGGCCAAATCGGCGTGGACGTGCTGCACAACGACGGGAAGCTGCCGATCACGATCCGCGGCGGAGCGGCCAAAGGCGGCAAAATCCAGGTATCCGGCAATGTCAGCTCGCAGTTCCTGAGCGCGCTCCTGTTCCTGACGCCGCTGCTGCAGGAAGACAGCGAGATCGAGGTGCTTCACGACCTGAAGTCCAAGGTCGTCGTCGGCCAGACGCTCGAAGTGCTGGAGCAAGCGGGGATCGTCATCGAAGCGAGCGAGGATCTCATGCGTTACCGGGTCAAGGGCGGTCAGCAATACGCGGCGAAAGAATACGTCGTGCAGGGCGATTACCCGGGCTCGGCCGCCGTGCTCGCGGCGGCTGCCGTGACGCAGTCGGACGTGAAGCTGCACCGTTTGATGGAGAACAGCAAGCAGGGCGAGCGCGCGATCGTCGACGTGCTCCGCTTGATGGAAGTACCCTTGACCCACGATAACGGCGTCGTTCACGTGCAGGGCAACGGCAAGCTCAAGGCGCTCGAATTCGACGGGGACAAAGCGACCGACGCGGTGCTGGCGATGGTGGCGGCGGCCGTGTTCGCCGAAGGCACCTCCCGCTTCTACGATGTCGAGAACCTTCGTTATAAGGAATGCGACCGCATTACCGATTTCTTGAACGAGCTGCGCAAAGCCGGCGCCAACGTGGAAGAGCGCCGCAGCGAGATCATCGTGCACGGCCGTCCCGAGGGCGTCGAAGGCGGCGTCGAGATCAACGCGCACTACGATCACCGCGTCATCATGGCGCTCACCGTCGTCGGTCTTCGTGCCAAGGCGCCGATCCGGATTCGCGACGCGCATCATGTCGCCAAGTCGTATCCGATCTTCTTCGACCATATGAAGGCGCTCGGCGCGAACGTGGAATGGGTGGCGTCGAATTAAGGCACGCTAGTTCACAGGCATACGATTAGTGTCAAGAAGGAAAGGATGGGATTTCGGATGGCGTTCGCAAACCCTTCGCGGGATGAGATCAAACGCATTTTAGAGGAAACGTCCACGATCGCGGTCGTCGGGTTATCGGATAACCCGGAGCGGACTTCGTACATGATCGCGGAAGCTTTGCAGGCCAAGGGCTACCGGATCGTCCCGGTCAACCCGAATGCCGAGGAGATTCTCGGCGAGAAGGTATACCCGTCGCTCAAAGACATTCCGTATCCCGTCGATATCGTCGACGTATTCCGGCGCAGCGAATTCACGCCGCCGATCGCGGAGGAAGCCGCGGCGATCGGAGCGAAGACGCTGTGGCTTCAGCTCGGGGTCGTAAGCGAGGAAGCGGCGGCGATCGCGCAGCAAGGCGGACTGAACGTGATCATGGACCGATGCATCAAGGTCGAGGATTCGATTCTGCTGCCGCATGGAAAGCCCAAATCCTAACAATCATAAAAACAAGGCGTCTCTCCAACAATAAAGGAGGCTTTTGAGGGCAGAAGCAGGCAAGCTTCGAGGCTCTAGGGCTAATCCATGCATTCTAGGAGGACAACAATTTCATGAATCAATTCGGGCAGCAGGGCTTCAGCGGGAATATGTCTGGGATGACACAACAAAGAAATCAATACCAACCGTCGGGTTACGTGCAATCCCATTACCAAGGCATTTCCAGACAACCTGGCAGTATATCCGCGCAATCCAACGTAGGGCCGGTCATCTCCCATGTCGGCTATTCGGCACAAAACAGCGGATACGGCCAGTCTTCCTCGATGAATTCGTTCTCTGCTAACAACTCCCGCAACACGCAGCCGGTGCTTTCGCATTTCGGCGGAAGCTCGATAAACGCCGAATCGCAGCAACCGGTCATTTCGCACTACGGCGGCTATCAAGCGCAAAACGCGCAGCAGTCCCAGCCGATGTATTCGCAACAGGGCCGCAGCTCCTCCATGTCGAATTCGCAACCGGTCATTTCGCATTTCGGCGGCTATCAAGCCCAAAACGCGCAGCAATCGCAGCCGTATCAAGCGTCGACGAATTTCATCAATCATTCGCAGCCGGTCATTTCGCACTTTGGCGGCTACCAAGCGCAAAACGCGCAAAACCGCGGAGGCTACGGCATGAACGGCAGCAGCGGCTATGGCGCCACGCAATACACGAGCCAAGCCGGCAAAACGCCGGTGCTGCAAAACGCCGGTTTCTCCAACCAAGGACCGGTTATTTCCCGTCACGGGTTTACGGCGAACGGCCAATCCACGATGGGATTCAGCAACCAGCAGCAATTTTAAGCGAGCGGCTGACTTAGCCGAAGAATATCGAAGGGCGGCGGACCTGAGAGGTCCGCCGTTTTCTTTTTGACAACCGGGGGTGAAACCCTTACGATCAAGAAAAGAGGAATAGCCCAAGCGATCAGATGTTTTCATATAGAGAGGAGGGGAGCTTATGAACATCATGGGGCACCTGCAGCAGCTCGGGCGGTCGCTGATGCTTCCGACGATCGTGCTGCCTGCCGCTGCCGTTTTTCTCGCTCTGAGCGGGCTGCCATGGGCATCGATGGGCATGCCGAGCATGCATACGCATCTGCAGACGGCCGGCGAGACGCTATTCGTGTTCCTGCCGTATTTGTTTGCGTTCGGCGTAGCGATGGGCATGACGAGCAATGCGGGCACGGCGGGGCTGGCCGCCATCGCCGGCATGTTTATTTATACGAGCATCATCAATGCCAGCCATTACGAGCTTGAGCCGACCGTGTTTACCGGCGTTATCATCGGGATCGTCACCAGTATTCTGAACGAGAAATTCAAATCTATCAAGCTTCCCGAATATATTCAATTTTTCGGCGGGCCTCGTTTCGTACCTCTGATCGTAAGCGTGTTCTCGACTCTGTGGGCCATCATCATGGTGCAGATCGCGCCGACGATTCATAACGCGCTGATCGAACTGGGCAACGTCGTCAATTCAGGAGGCGGCTTCGGCGTCTTCCTGTTCGGGTTCGTGCTGCGGATATTGGTCGTCTTCGGCCTGCATCATTTGGTCAGCCACGTCTTTTGGTTTCAAGTCGGCGGCTACCAGGTTCCCGGCGGACATATGGTGTTCGGCGATTTGCCGCGCTTTTTCGCAGGAGATCCGACGGCCGGCGGCTTTATGGCCGGCTTGTACCCCACGATGATGTTCGCGCTGCCCGCGATCGCGTTCGCCATCATCCATGAAGCGCGCGAGGATCTGAAGCCGACCATCCGCAAAACCTTCATGACCGCCGCGCTCGCTTCGTTCTTGACGGGCGTGACGGAGCCGATCGAATTCGCGTTTCTGTTCGTCGCGCCGTACTTATTCGTCGTTCACGCGCTGCTCTCCGGCTTCATGATGTGGCTTACGTACGAGCTCGGCATCCGGACGGGATTCTCGTTCTCGGCGGGGGCGATCGATTTTCTGATCAACGAGCATCTGGCGACGCGCGGGTGGCTGATCATCCCGATCGGCATCGTGTTCGGGCTCATCTATTACGTGATGTTCCGCTGGGCGATCCGCCGGTTCCGGATTCCGACGCCGGGCCGCGAGGAGGGCTCGCAGTTGGACGAGTGGGCCGGCGATATTCCTTACCGCGCGCCCCTGATCCTGCAGGCGATCGGCGGGAAGGAAAACATCGTTCAGATGGAAGCATGCATTACCCGGCTTCGCTTGAAGGTAGGCAGCGACAAGCTGATCGACAACAACGCGCTCAAGCATCTCGGAGCCGCCGGCGTCATCCGGCTCGGCGGCGGGAACGTGCAGATCGTCTTCGGCACTTATTCCGAGCTGATACGGGAGGAAATGGACAAAGCCATCCGAAGGGATATATCCAGGGTGCTCTTCTGTTCGCCGGTTCAAGGCCGGATGATGCCGCTCAGCGAGGTGCCGGATCCGATCTTCGCGGGCAAGCTCGTCGGGGACGGCGTCGCGTTCATGCCGGAGAAGGGAGAGCTCGTATCGCCCGTGCTCGGCAAGGTCATACATGTCTATCCGTCGATGCATGCGATCGGCATTCGGACGCCCGACGGGCTGGAGGTGCTGCTGCACATCGGCATCGATACGTCGCAGCTGAAGGGGCACGGGTTCTCCGCGGTCGTCAAGGAAGGCGACCAAGTAAAGCCGGGCCAGCTGCTGATCACCTTTGACATGCAGAAAATCCGGAAAGGCAGCAAGTCGCTCGCGACGCCGATGGTCATCACGAACTCGGATCGCGTCAGCTCCTGGAGCTTCGCGCCGTTCAAAAGCGTGAAGCGGGGACAGGCGTCCGTCATGTCGGTTGTACTAAAAGAGAGAAGCGGTGGAGGGGAAACAGCGTGATTCAAGGAATTGCAGCTTCATCAGGCATTGCGATCGGCAAAGCGTTCGTCCTTCCGAACTGGGAGTGGGATCTGCCGGAACAAAAGATCGACGTCGGCGATCTGGCACGCGAATTCGATCGGCTGTACGAGGGCATTCGCACGTCCAAGGTTGAGATCGAACAAATGAAGGATGAGCTTCGCGAAGTCGTGGGCGCGGAGGAAAGCTATATCTTCGATGCGCATCTCGCCATCTTGGACGATCCGGTCTTCATGAACGAAATTCAGGGCATTATCCAGCGGCAGTACAAAGCCGCCGAAGTGGCCGTCAAAGAAGCGATCGATCATTTCGTCACCATGTTCGACCTGCTCGACGACGAATACATGAAAGAGCGCGCGCTCGACATCAAGGACGTCGGCAACCGGCTGCTCAAGCATCTGCTGGGCGCGCCCGAGATCACGCTGCCTTCCGATACGCAGCCGTTCATCCTGATCGCCAAGGAGCTGTCGCCGTCCCAGCTTGCGCATCTGAATCCGAATCATGTCCTCGGCATCGCGACGCTGGCCGGCAGCATCACCTCGCACTCGTCGATTATGGCCAGGGCGCTCGGCGTCCCGCTCGTCATCGGCATCGAGGCCAAGCTGGAGGAACCGATCCAGACAGGCGATTCGCTGATTATCGACGGGGGGCTCGGGATGGTGCATCTGCATCCGGAGCAGTCGCTCGTCGATTATTATACCAGCAGGCAAATCCTGCAGCGGGAGAAGAAGCAGCAGTTGAAGGGCATCATCAGCTTCAAGCCGGTCACGCAGGACGGCAAAGAGATGGAGCTGAGCGCCAATATCAGCTCGCTGAAGGAGCTGGACGTGGCGTTGTCCAGCGGCACGAACGGCGTCGGCTTGTTCCGGACGGAATTTCTTTACATGGATCGCAGCCGGCTGCCTCGCGAAGAGGAGCAGGTCGAGGTCTACCGGAGCGTCGCGGAAAAGCTGGGTCCGAAGCCGCTCATCGTGCGGACGTTGGACATCGGCGGAGACAAGCAATTGGACTATTTCGAGCTGCCGGCGGAAGACAATCCGTTCCTCGGCTACCGGGCTATCCGGATTTGCCTGGACAAAACCGACCTGTTCAAAACCCAGCTGAGGGCGATTTTGCGGGCCAGCCATCATGGCAACGTCAAGATCATGTATCCTTTGATCTCGTCCGTCGACGAAGTGCGTGCGGCCAATGAGCTGCTCCAGGAATGCAAAGAGGAACTGGACGCGGAAGGCGTTCCGTACGCGGCGGACATTCAGGTCGGAATCATGGTCGAGCTGCCGGCCGCTGTGCTGATCGCGGATATGCTGGCGGAAGAAGTGGATTTCTTCAGCATCGGCACCAACGACCTGATCCAATTCACGCTCGCGGTCGACCGGATGAACGAACGGATCTCGCACATGTACGAACCGTTCCACCCGTCCGTGCTGCGGATGATCAAGCTGACGGTCGAAGCGGCGAAACGCAAGGGCATCCACGTCGGGGTATGCGGGGAAATGGCGGGGGATCTCAAGGCGCTGCCGATCTGGCTGGCGCTGGACGTCGACGAGCTGAGCATGTCCGCGCATTCCATCCTGCCGGTGAAGGAGCGGCTGTTGTCGCTCCGGCAGCAGGAGAGCCGCGAACTATTCGATCGGATTCTCGGCTGCAGAACGAGCGCGGAGATCCGTGAGCTGCTGAAGCTCAGGACGGCGGAGGAGCAGGCGGCGGAAGAGTTTCCGGATTTGTTCAAAAGCTCCTGAAATGAAAAAGAAAAAGGAAAAGGAACGAAAAAGAAAAAAAGGCGGCAACCGCAAGGTTTGCCGCCTTTTCCTTTGCAATTTCATCGCTTCCGGAGCGCGTCTACGAACGCTTTGGCGTAAGGCGGCAGGTCCGGCGGACGCCGCGCGGAGATCAGGTGTCCGTCGACGACGACGGGCTCGTCGATCCATGTCGCGCCGGCGTTCTCCATATCGTCGCGGATACCGGGCGTGGACGTGACCTTGCGTCCTTGCAGAATCTTGGCGGATATCAATACCCAGCCGGCATGGCAGATCTGTCCGATCGGTTTTGCGGCCGCGTCCATCTCCTGCACGATTTGCAGCACTTTCGGGTAGCGGCGGATTTTGTCCGGCGCCCAGCCTCCGGGTACGAGCAGTCCGTCGATCGCAGCGCTGTCCAGCTCGTCGTACGCAAGGTCGGCGGTGGCGGGCACGCCGTATTTTCCGATATGCGTCCGGCCTTTCTCCGGTCCGGCGAACAGGACGGTCGCGCCTTCCTCCCGTACGCGGTAGACGGGGTACCACAATTCGAGATCCTCGAACTCGTCGTCCAGCAGGCAAATAATGGTTTTTCCATGAAGCGGCATTGCTGTTCCTCCTCCAGATGAAGCGCATTATCGAACACTATCTCCCATCATAATCGAAGCGGTTTCCATGAAGCAAACCGTCAAACGGCGGTTGGCCGGTATTTCAGGCATCCAGGTCGTGCTGGCGATCTTCGGGTTGTCCTCGCGATTCTGACATGGCAGACGGCTTAACTGACGAATATACCATCAGACGTTCGCAGACGACCGGATGATGCGCCTCGCCTAACCGCTGCAATACGGCATCGGCGCCGCGCCGGCCATGGTATCGACGCCGCTGCCTTTTGTCCGCAAATTGTAGCGGAGGCTGGCTGTTTCATCCGATAGATGCAAAAATTACAACCCTGTTGGAAGAAGGACTTTCATGCAAAAAGTCGAATACCTTATCGTCGAGCCGGGCCTTTGAAAGAGCGCTTTCAAGGTGGGCTGCTTTTTTAGGAGAAGGAGTGGACGATTTTGCAAAAGCGCTGTTCTTGCGGCGATGTGATGCCAATGAAGCTGCGTACCGTTATTTATTCCAACAAGGTTGAAATCGATAATGTTCCCATTTACTCATGCCCTTCCTGCAATCGCAGCGAAGTGTTTCCCGAAGTCAAGCCGGATTTGACCGGTTTGATCGGAAAATTGGGCGCGCAACCCGTAAAACAAACCTTTTTGTTTAACGAATGGAATGAATGGGCAAAGCTGTTAGTAGAGGCTTACTATGAACATAAACATTCCGACCCCGCGTTCGTGAGGCGGATGACGGAGGAACGCATCGACATGCTCCTTGACTTGTTATCCGTTGCGCAGGCTTCCGGCGACGAGGAATGGACGGCTGAAATACATAAACGGCTGACCCAGTTGAGCAGGAGCATGCTTCAATACGGATGACGAAGGAAGTGCCGGGATGGAAATGCCTCTTCCGATAACGACGGTCGCAAGCTGGGAGGAAGCGTTCGGCGGCTCATCGCGCCAGCCGCTGCTCGTGTTCAAGCACAGCACGCAATGCTCCATCAGCAGCGGGGCGCACGAGGAGCTGTCCAACTGGCTGGAGGATGCCGTAACGTTAACGCTCAGCCCGATCATGGTGCTCGTTCCGGACAACCGCGACGTATCCGATGCGATCGCCGCGCGATTGAATCTCAAGCATGAATCGCCTCAGCTGATTCTGGTGGAAGGCGGCAAGGTGTCGTGGCATGCTTCGCACTGGCGGATTACCTACTCATCATTAGACGAGCATCTCGGCACGCATTGCGAAAAGTAATATTTTGTCGTATCATTAAACGATAAGGTGTTATGGGGCGCGAGAAAAATTTGAACTAATGGAGAGTAGGACTGTGACGGTAACCATTTATGATGTAGCAAGAGAAGCAGGCGTGTCGATGGCGACTGTGTCGCGTGTCGTCAACAACAATCCCAACGTAAAACCTCAAACACGCAAGAAAGTATTCGAAGCCATCGAACGGCTCGGCTATCGCCCGAATGCCGTTGCCCGCGGTCTGGCGAGCAAGAAGACGACGACCGTCGGCGTGGTCATTCCCGATATTTCCAATGCGATCTTCGCGGAAGTGGCGCGGGGAATCGAAGATATTGCCAATATGTACCACTACAACATTATCCTGTGTAACGCGGATAAGAAGAAAGATAAAGAGATTCGCGTCATCAACACGCTTCTGGAGAAGCAGGTCGACGGTCTTTTGTTCATGGGCGGCGCCGTGACGGAAGAGCATTTGCAAGCGTTTAAGACGGCCAACGTGCCGATCGTGCTCTGCGCGACGACCGACGAGAACGGCACGATTCCTTCCGTCGACATCGATCACGAGGCGGCGGCGTTCGAGGCGGTGCAAACCTTGATCAAAAACGGCCACCGCACGATCGCGATGATCGGCGGCACGCTGCAGGATCCGGCGAACGGCTATGCGCGTTTCCAAGGCTACAAGCGCGCGCTCGAGACAGCCGGCTTGACTTACGATGAGAACCTCGTGCGCATCGGCAATTACCGGTATGAATCCGGCGTCGATGCCATGAAATACTTCTTGGAGCAAGCGGTTCGTCCGACTGCGGTCTTCTCCGCGACGGACGAAATGGCGATCGGGGCGATTCACTGCATCCAGGACGCCGGCTTGAAGGTGCCTGACGATATTTCCGTCATCAGCGTCGACAACAGCCGCATGGCTTCCATGGTACGCCCCCAACTGACCGCCGTCGCTCAACCGATGTACGATATCGGCGCGGTATCGATGCGTCTGCTGACGAAGCTGATGAAGAAAGAAACCGTCGAGAATCCGAAGGTCGTCTTGCCTTATGAAATCGTTACCCGCCAATCGGTAGGGAGCATCGAATGACGGCAGCGTTTGGGAAAATCGGCATCGTAGGCGCCATGACAGAAGAAATCGAACTGCTTCACAAGCATGTCGCGAAAACAGGCTCCTTCATCAAAGCGGGCATTGAATATACGGAAGGCAGCCTGCACGGCCATCAAGTCGTGTTCTGCAAATCCGGCGTAGGCAAAGTCAACGCAGCGGTATGCACGCAGCTGTTGATCGATGCCGGCGTGGAATGCGTCCTGTTCACGGGCGTCGCTGGCGCGGTTGCGCCGAGCTTGAATATTGGCGATATCGTCATCTCGACCTCGTGTTTGCAGCATGATTTCGACGTGACGCCGCTCGGATTCGCGCGCGGACAAATTCCGTACCAGGACGTATGGGAGTTTCAAGCGGATCGGGACCTCGTAGAGCTGGCCGGCGCGGCAAGCGAGCGTTTGTTCCCGGGACGGAGCTTGAAGGGCAAAGTGCTTTCCGGCGATCAATTCATCGCCTCCCGCGATGCCGTCCGCGGGCTCTATGAAGAGCTTGGCGGCGCTTGTACCGAGATGGAAGGCGCCTCGCTGGCGCAGGTATGCGCGATGAACGGCGTTCCGTACGTCGTCATCCGTTCGATGTCGGATAAAGCGGACGGATCGGCGCATGCGAATTTTGCCGAATTCACGGTTCAAGCTTCCATTAACTCGCATGCGATCATTGATGATATGCTCAAACATCTGTAAGCCGACTTGGCTTGCAGGCGTTACACGACAAAAGGCAGCCGTATGTTCTTCCCTAGCGGGGGAACGTACGGCTGCCTTTTCGTTTACAGCTGATCTAATACGATATTCATAATGCCTTTGTTGCGCGTCTCGATCTCGTGCCGCCTTGGCATCGGTTCCCAGGATGCGAGATCGTCCAGCCAGCTGCCCGGAAGCGGATCTTCGCCGTGCGGTGCCCACTGTTCCAGCCAGCGCGCCGGCAACGGCTCGTTCGCGCCGTCGTCGCTTAATCGGTCCATCAGCGCATGATCGGTCATGGCGAGCCAGACGAACGCCCAGGCACGGGGGACGACGCGCCAGATGTCGTAGCCGCCGCCGCCGAGCGCGATCCAGCGGCCATCCGCATAACGATGGGCAAGGTCGTGTATGATCATCGGCATGGCTTGGTAGATCCGCATGCTGCAGTGGATATGCGATAACGGATCGTAAGCGTGCGCATCGCAGCCATGTTGGCTCACGATAACGTCTGGCCGGAAAACCTCGGCTGCCCGTTCCACCGTCGAGCGGAAGCTATAGAGCCAGGAATCGTCTTCGGTGTACGGTTCCATCGGGACATTGACGCTCATGCCGAAGCCGGCGTCCGTGCCGCGTTCCGTGACGAAGCCCGTACCGGGGAACAAATATTTGCCGGTCTCATGGATGGAATACGTGCACACCTCGGGATCGGCGTAGAACGTCCACTGGACGCCATCACCATGATGAACGTCCGTGTCGATATAGAGCACGCGGGCGCCGTATTGCTTGCGGATATGCGCGATGGCGACGGCGGCGTCATTGTAGACGCAGAACCCCGAGCCGCGGTCGGGGAAGGCGTGGTGCAATCCGCCGGCCATATGGTAGGCATGCTTGGCTTGACCGCGCATGACAACGTCCGCCGCGAGGATGGAACCGCCGGCGATGGCGGCGGCAGCTTCATGCATGCCCGGGAAGTACGGCGTATCCTCGGTACTCAAGCCGTATTGATCCGCGCGGCCGGCCGCTTCATCCGCAGGTTGGGACAGACTGAGATGCTGCACGGCTTCGATATAATCCGGGCGATGCACGAGGTGGAGCTCATCCTCGCTCGCCGGTGCAGCTTCCAAAATGTCGGTCTCGTCCAAGGCGCCGGCGGTTTCCAGCAGATGCCTGGCAAGCGTCAGACGAATCGGGTTGAAGGGATGCTCCTGGTTGAATTTATACCGTTTCGCATCGGGAGAATCGATAAACACGGCATTGGCCGTCATGCTGTTCATCTGCCTTTCTGCGCGTACGCTCGTTATGCTAAACCATGAATCGCTGCCGAAAGCGGACGCGATCGAATTGCTCCGCGGAGCTGAGGGGCACTTCCCGGCCGATGCGAACCATGAGACAGTTGGCGGGATGGGCGCAGATCTCGGGATCGTCCGTAGCAAACCAGACCATGCCGGCTTCTTTCATTAAATTCTCCATCATGGTCCGGTAATCCCAGACGCTCAATCCCGTTCCTTCGAGATCCCAGTGCCAGTAATATTCGGTCGTGTATACGATCACGTTGTCCAATTGGCCGTCTCGGAAAGCGAGCAGGATCAGTCGTTTGGCCAATCCCAACCCGCGATAATCGTCGGCCACCTCGACGGCGCCGAGCTCGATCAAATCTTCCATGTTCCCTTCCGACCAGCGCTCCAGCTCATCGGGGTAATGGAAGGTCACGTAACCGACGATCGTATCGCCGTCCCTGGCCGCGATGATCCGGCCTTCGGGAAGCCCGGCGATCTCCACGAGCGCTTGGAACTGCTCGGGCGGCCGCCTGAACGCATCCAGCTGGGCATGCAGCTTCAGACCGGCGAGCCGATCGGCGGGAAGGGGGCCTTCGATGACGATATCCCGTTCGCGAGAGGGGATGAATTCGGTATGCAGCTGTTTGCGGTGTTCCAAAGAAGTCGGCTCCTTTAGCAAAATACAAGGTGCTATAGGGGGTACAGCTATGCTTATATTTCACCGGAATGAAACGCGTTTGCCCGGCCGGCAAGGAAAGCGGCAACCGTTTCGTCTTATGCTACCCTACTTATATCAGAAAAAAGTTGGAATGAAAAGCATGGCCTCCCCAACAGGAGTCATGATATAATATGAAAGCGTATTCGAGTGCGTCTCGAAGAGAGAAAAGGTTTACTATGGGTAGGAGGATGATGAACGATGAGCAACACGCATCAAGAACGGATCCCGGCAGCGGCGTCCGGCTCCAACATGACAAGCTATGACGACACCTATGAACAGTTTAGTTTCGACCAGCTGGAGGAGCGGTTCTCCTGGCATGAGACGGGAAAAGCAAACATGGCCTTCGAAGCAATCGACCGTCACGTCGAAGCAGGACGAGGCAACAAGATTGCTCTCCACTATAGCGATAACGCGAGAGACGAATCGTATACGTTCGAGGAGCTGGCGAAGCAGTCGAACCGGTTCGCTAACGTGCTCCGGGGGCTTGGCATCGGGAAAGGCGAGCGCGTCTTCATCTTCATGCCCCGTACGCCGGAATTATATTTCAGCCTGCTCGGCGCCTTGAAGATCGGTGCCGTCGTGGGACCGCTTTTCGAAGCGTTCATGGAAACGGCCGTCCGTGACCGGCTGCAGGACAGCGCCGCTACGGCGATCGTCACGACGCCTGCGCTGCTGTCGCGCATCCCGCGCGGCGAGCTGCCCGACTTGAAGCATGTCATCGTTTTCGGCGACGACGTGCAAGCGGGCGACGGCATCGTCGATTACAAAGCCGAGATGGCAGCCGCATCCGATTCGGCCGATATCGAATGGCTTGGACGCGAAGACGGACTTATTCTTCACTATACTTCAGGCTCCACCGGCAAGCCGAAAGGCATTTTCCATGTGCAAAACGCGATGATCCAGCACTACTTCACGGGACGGATCGTCCTGGATTTACAGCCGGACGACATCTATTGGTGCACGGCCGATCCAGGCTGGGTCACCGGTACCTCGTACGGTATTTTCGCGCCATGGCTGAACGGCGCGACGAACGTCATCCGAGGCGGACGTTTCAGCCCGCAGGACTGGTACAAGACGATCGAGCGCTACGGCGTAACGGTATGGTACAGCGCGCCGACGGCATTCCGCATGCTGATGGGCGCCGGCGACGATGTCGTAGGTCAATTCAATCTCTCGAGCCTAAGGCATGTGCTTAGCGTCGGCGAGCCGCTCAATCCGGAAGTGGTCCGCTGGGGGCTTAAGGTGTACAATCAGCGCATCCACGACACGTGGTGGATGACGGAGACGGGCGGTCAGCTGATCTGCAACTACCCGAGCATGGACATCAAGCCAGGCTCCATGGGCAAACCGATTCCAGGCGTTCAAGCGGCAATCATCGACGATGCCGGCAACGAACTGCCGTCGTACCGGATGGGCAATCTGGCGATTCGCACGCCTTGGCCGTCGATGATGCGCAAGGTTTGGAACAACCCGGCCAAGTACGAAGAGTATTTCCGCATCCCGGGCTGGTACATCTCCGGCGACTCCGCGTATCGTGACGAAGACGGCTATTTCTGGTTCCAAGGCCGTATCGACGATGTCATCAACACGGCAGGGGAGCGGGTAGGGCCGTTCGAGGTCGAGAGCAAGCTCGTCGAGCATCCGGCCGTGGCCGAAGCAGGCGTCATCGGCAAGCCCGATCCGATGCGTGGAGAGATCATCAAAGCATTCGTGGCGCTCCGCGAAGGATATACGGCCACGGACGAGCTGAAGGCCGACATTACGCGATTCGTCAAAGAAGGCCTCTCCGCGCACGCCGCGCCGCGAGAGATCGAATTCAAAGACAAGCTGCCGAAGACGCGCAGCGGCAAAATCATGCGCCGGGTGCTGAAAGCATGGGAACTGAACCTGCCGACCGGCGATTTGTCGACGATCGAAGATTAGAGGCTGTTAAAGCCAATATAAGAAAAAAAAACTTCCAGCGCTTAAAGCGCTGGAAGTTTTTTTTGTTGATTATTGAATGGCGATCGACGCGGATGCGGGCGATTCTCCCGCATCGTTGACGGCCGTCACTTGGAAGAATCCGCTTGTCAGCGGCGAGACATATTCGAATCTCGCTTCGCTGGTGGAGCCGATTTTTTTGAAGCTGCCGGTGCTGTTCGAGCTGTAGTATACGTTGTAGCCCGTCACCTGCTCGGCGGTCGCGTTATCGGCCCAAGTCAGCTTAATGCCGAGATCCGTGGTTTCGACGGAGATGTTCATCGGCGTGGAAGGAGCGGTCAGCCCGCTTTCCGTTCCCGCCGGGCTGCCGTTATCGTTCGGCATGCCGATATTGATGTCGGAGCCCGTATCCGTATCCGTGCCTTGATCGTGCGAGGTGTACGTTCCGCCGCCCGACGTGACGAAGACGCTCGGAGCGGACTCTTTGCCCGCGACGTCAACGGCTGTCACGTAGTAGGAATAGGCGCCTTGGTTGGCGACGTAGTTCACGAATCGTAAATCTTGTCCCGTCAACACCGTCGTGTTCATGTTCGCAAACGTTCCGTCGTTGACGGCGCGATACAGGCGATAGCCGACGACGTCTTTATCCGGCGAGGCCTTGAACGTAATCCGGTAGGCGTTTCCGGTCGATACGGCCTCGATGCCGAGATTGGAAGGCGGCGTAGGCGCTCTGCCGTCGTCTACCCGCGGATCCACGAGGGACGGCGCATCCCGGCCAGCATCGGCAGGCACGAAGACGCTCATCGGCTTGCGGGTGTCCGCAGGCAGCTTCGCCTGCGCGGCTTCGATTTCTTTCATCAGCTCGTCGAGCGGCTTCTCCCGCTTCACGACGAGCTGGTCGTGAACCATATCCGACGGCGTGGACGGCTTCGGAATATAGTTGATGCCGTTGTAGGAAATGACGGACATTTTGACAAGCGCGTCATCCGGTTCCTTCGGCAGGAACTTCGTGTTGAACCAGTCGGTCACGAGTCTGCCCTCGCTGCGCGTGAGATCCGTCGGCAGCTTGCCGCTGAGACTGGAGACGGTCGATTTGACGATTCCCGAAGGCATCGTGAACTGCTTGGTCGGGAACAGCTCCGGCCGCTGGGTCGTCACCTCGTTCATAATATCGGACCAGATGATCCGCGCCCGGTTGCGCCCTTCCTTGGACAAGGTATAGATCGGTTTCTCGTAGCCGACCCATACGCCGAGCGTGATATCGGGCGAGAAGCCCATGAACCAGACATCGCCGTAGCTTTGCGTCGAACCGGTTTTGCCGACGACCGGGATTTTGCCGTAATTATTGAACAGGGAGGCTACGCTGTGACCGGATCCCGCAGGATCCGAGATTACCGTACGCATCATGTCCGTCATCAGGAACGCCGTTTGTTCCGAGAACGCCCGGAGCGGCTTAGCTTCGTGCTGATAGACGATCTTGCCGTCCGCATCCGTGATTTTGCTGATCATGTACGCGTCGTTGAAGACGCCTTTGTCGGCGATGGCGCCGTATGCGTTCGTAAGCTCTTCGACGGACACCCCGATGCTGAGACCGCCGATAACGCCGGTTTGCGCATAGTCGTCTTCCGGCTGAATCGTCGTGATTCCGAGCTTGCGGGCAAACTTCCAGGCTTCCGGAATCGTGACGAGGTTGTTGAAAATTTTGAGCGCCGGAATATTGAGCGAGCGGTTCAGCGCGTCCCTGGCGGTCACGAGACCATAGAACTTCTTCGTGACGTTCATCGGAATATGGTAGCCCTTCTGGCCGTCCTTCATGACGATCGGCGAATCGTCGATGACGCTTGCCGGTTGAATCAAGCCTTTATCGATGGCAGGCAGATAGGCGGCGATCGGTTTCATGGTCGATCCCGGCTGGCGCGTCATCTGCGTGGCATGGTTGAGCTGCTCGGTATAGAAGTCGCGGCCTTCGAGCATTCCCAGGATCGCGCCGGTTTTATGATCCAGCATGATGGCCCCGGTCTGTTCCATGCCTTTCTCTTTGCTGTCGGCTTCGAAATTGTTGGGATCCGCGCCGACCTTATGCATGGCGTTGTACACTTTCTTGTCGATCGTTGTATAAATGTGGTAGCCGCCGTTTAACAGATGCTCGTGCGCTTCTTCGAGCAGCTGCGCGTTTTCTTCCTTGTTGATGTCCTCGGGCTTCATGCTTGGATTTTCCGCAAGCAGCAGCAATCCCGCCGCCTGGCGTTCGGATTCCAGCATGAGGAACGGGAACGTCGAGTAGGCTTTCTCCGTCGGCTTCGCCAGCGATTTCTCGACGTCGAAGCTTAGCGCCTCGTCGTACTGTTCTTGGCTGATGCGGCCGGTATCCAGCATGCGCTTCAGCACGATATGCTGGCGGTCCATCGCCAGCTTGAAGCCGGACGGATTGAATTTCCCCTTGCTCGTGAAAGCCGTATACGCCGAAGGGCGCTGCGGCAGGCCGGCCAGATAGGCGGACTGCGCGATGTTCAGCTTGGTCAGGTCGGTAATGTTGAATATCCCTTTGGCGGCGGCTTTGATGCCGTATAGGTTATAGCCGCTGTTTCCGGTGCCGAACTGCACTTTGTTCAAATAGGCGGTCAGAATCTCGTCCTTCGTCATGAAGCGCTCCAGCCGCAGCGCGAGGAAGATTTCCTTGGCTTTGCGGCTGTCCGTCTTGTCGAGCGTCAGGAACACCTGGCGGGCGAGCTGCTGGGTGAGCGTGCTTCCGCCGGTTTGCGTGTCCTCGTTCAGCAGCTTCTGCTTGACCGCGCGGGCGAGACCGTTGAAGTCGACCCCGATATGCTTGTAGAAATTATTGTCCTCCGTGGCGAGCACGGCATTTATGACTTGCGGGGGAATATCCTCCCGTTTAATAAGACGCCGGTCTTCTTCCGTCCGCAATTGGCCGACGGGGGTTTGTCCATCGTTAAAATACACGAAGCCGGTGATCGAGTTCTCGTTGATCTTGGCTTCGATCTCCTCGCGCGGGCGAACGGGTTCATCTTTGACGAAAGAGGCCACGTAGCCGGCGATGGCCGCCCCGGCAAACAATCCGATTAATATGCCGAATATAAAAAGCCATTTGAACGTAACGAGCGTCACGATACCAAAGGTCCGCCATTTGCTGTAGCCTTTGGTTTTCTGTTGACGGTCTTGATCCATAAAATGATTAGCCTCCTCCGATTAACAGCATTATTATAGCATAAATCGCCATTCGAATTGGAGCCTTTGGCCGACGAATTTGACCAGCATTCGCCATAATTCCCTTTTCGTTCACGGTTGCGGCGGATAATCATTGACTTTGCAGATGGGGATGTGTTATAAACGGTAGCAAGAAAAGTGCATATCGCAATCGCGTTGAAGGGCTTCAGTAGAAATGCGGGCCGTTGATTCCAGAGAACCGGTGGGAGGTGCGAACCGGTACGCGCCGCAATTCGAATTACCGCCCCGAGCTGATCGGACGAACACGGATTTCCCGCATCGCGAGAAATCGTTCCAGTAGTCTGCATCCGGATGATATCCGTTATGATAATGAAGTGAGAGCCGCTTATTTTGGCGTGCCGCGCAGCTTGCCGCGGGGAGCCCGGCGACTCTAACGAGGGTGGTACCGCGAGCAAATCCTTCTCGTCCCTTGAGGACGAGAAGGATTTTTTCTATTTTCGGACGGGAGTGAAGACGGTTATGGTGAAGTGGGAACAATTGGATGCCGATCAACAGCGGGAAGTGGAGCGTCAAATGGACGTCATCCGGCGGGGCGTCGTCGAGATCGTGCCGGAGGACGAGCTGAAGGCGAAGATCGTAGGCGCCGTCGCGACCGGGAAGCCGCTCAAAGTGAAATTGGGCTTGGATCCGTCCGCGCCGGACATCCATATCGGCCATACGGTCGTGCTGCACAAGCTGAGGCAGTTTCAGCAGCTAGGCCACGACGTGCAGCTGATTATCGGCGACTTCACGGGCCGGATCGGGGACCCGACCGGGAAATCGGAAACGCGCAAGCAGCTGAGCGAAGACGACGTGAAGCGCAATGCCGAGACGTACCAGAAGCAAATCTACAAACTGCTCGACCCGGCCAAAACGACGGTCTATTACAATTCCGAATGGCTCGGACCGATGAGTTTCGCGGACGTCGTGACGCTATCGGCCAAAGTAACGGTCGCGCGCATGCTGGAGCGGGACGATTTCACCAAGCGCTACACGACCGGCCAGCCGATCAGCATTCACGAGTTCTTCTACCCGCTGATGCAGGGCTACGATTCCGTGGCGCTCGAGAGCGACGTGGAGCTCGGCGGCACGGATCAGAAATTCAATCTCCTGATGGGGCGCACGCTGCAGAAGGAGTACGGCAAGGCGGCGCAGGCGGCGATCATGACCCCGCTCATCGAAGGCTTGGACGGCGTGCACAAGATGAGCAAGAGCTTGGGCAACTATATCGGGATCGACGAGGAGCCGAACGAAATCTACGGCAAATCGATGTCCGTTCCGGATGAGCTCATGCTGAAATACTACGAGCTCGCGACGGATATCGGCTTGGAGGAGCTGCAGTCGCTGCGGACCGCGATCGCGGACGGAAGCACGCATCCGCGGGATGCGAAGATGGCGCTTGCCCGTACATTCGTGCGCATGTACCACGGAGAAGAGGCGGCCGCGGCGGCGGAGCAGCATTTCATCGCGGTGTTCCAGAAGCGCGCGCTGCCGGACGATATTCAGGAAGCGGCGCTGCGGGCATCCGATTTGGAAGAAGGCCGCATCGGCATCTTGAAGCTGCTGACGACCCTCGGTCTGCAAGCCTCGAGCAGCGAGGCGAAGCGGAGCGTGCAGCAGGGCGCGGTGCGAATCAATGAAGAGAAGGTCGATGACTGGTCCGCGGAGATCACGCTTGCCGACGGCGATATTATTCAAGTCGGCAAACGGAAATTCGCGAAAGTGGTTCTTCGATAACGGACGTTCGCAATAAGCTTATCGTGCGATGACTAAGGCGGTAAGCTTTTTTGCTGCGTTTGGAAGCCTCTTGATCGGCAAGCTCTGTAAGAGTCGGCGGCATGGAGCGAAACTTCTCTGACAATTTGACGTAATAAATAACGGGTGTAATTCAAAATTATGGAATTCGCGAGACGGGAGGGAGGGCTTTTGGAGGGCGTATTTCTCGGCTGCTTGTTCGGCGGCGTTTTTTTCGCGCTCGTGAGCGTCGTGCTCGGAGACTGGTTGAGTCTCGCGCTGGACGGCATGCTCGATTTCCTGTCGCTGGACGGTCATCCCGTGCTGCAGCCGATGGCGATCGTCGGCGGGATTACCGTCTTCGGCGGCGCGGGACTGCTCTTGAAGCATCACAGCTCGCTCGGAATCGCGCTTGTCGTGATCATCGCGATCTTGTGCGCGGTCGTCGCCGCGATCGGCATTTACTATCTGTACGTGCGCCCGATGGACCGCAGCGAGAATTCGACGGGGTATTCGATGAAAGAGCTGACCGGCATGATCGGCGAGGTGTTGGTGCCGATTCCCGCGATCGGGTTCGGCGAAGTGACCGTGAAGGCCGGCGCGGGCTTGACGAATCATATCGCGGCTAGCTTCGACGGCACCGAGATCGCGGCCGGCGTTCGTATCGTCGTCATCGGGGTCGACTCGCATACGCTCCTCGTATCCAAGCTGGAGCTCTAATCGCGCAAGAGAGGGGAATTTGCAAACATGCCAGATTATTTAGTCATTCCGGCAGCCGTTGTCGGCGTATTGATCTTGCTCGGTTTGGCTTTCTGGGCAAGATACCGGACGGTCGGGCCGGATAAAGCGATGATCGTAACGGGGTCGTTTCTCGGAGGCCGGAATGTCGCGGAGGACGAATCCGGACGCAAGAACAAGATCGTGCGCGGGGGCGGCGCGTTCATTCTGCCGATCTTCCAGAAGGCGGATTTCTTGTCGCTGTTGTCCCACAAGCTGGACGTATCGACGCCAGAGGTTTATACCGAACAAGGCGTGCCCGTCATTTGCGACGGCGTCGCGATCATCAAGATCGGCGGTTCCGTCGAGGACGTCGGGACGGCGGCGGAACAATTCCTCGGCAAGCCGACGGAGTCGCTCAAGAGCGAAGCCCAGGAAGTGCTGGAAGGTCATCTCCGGGCGATACTCGGCTCGATGACCGTCGAGGAAGTCTACCGGAACCGCGATAAGTTCGCCCAAGAGGTGCAGGGCGTCGCGGCTCGGGATTTGAAGAAAATGGGACTTCAAATCGTCTCTTTCACGATCAAGGATTTGCGCGACAAGCACGGCTATCTCGAAGCGCTTGGCAAGCCGCGCATCGCCGCGGTCAAGCGGGATGCGGATATCGCCGAGGCGGAGGCCGTCAGGGATTCGCGGATCCAGAAGGCGCGCGCCGAAGAAGAGGGCTTGAAAGCCGAGCTGCTGCGGGACACGAACATCGCCGAGGCGTCCAAGGAGAAGGAGCTGAAGGTGGCTTCCTTCAAGAAGGATCAGGATTCCGCCAAGGCCGAGGCCGACCAAGCGTACGCCATCCAGGAGGCGCGCGCGAAGCAGCGCGTCGTCGAAGAGCAGATGCAGGTTGAACTCGTCCGCAAGGAACGGGAGATCGACCTCGAAGGCAAGGAAATCCTGCGCCGCGAGAAGCAGTACGACGCCGAAGTGAAGAAGAAAGCCGATGCCGACCGGTATGCGGTGGAGCAAGCGGCGGAAGCGGACAGGGTCAAACGGATGCGCGAGGCGGAAGCGGCGCAGTACCGAATCGAGACGGAAGCGAAAGCGAACGCCGAGCAGAAGCGGCTGGACGGTCTTGCGATCGCGGACGCGGAGCGGGCGAAAGGGACGGCCGAAGCGGATGTCATCCGGCTTCGCGGTCTGGCGGAGGCCGAAGCGAAGGAGAAGCTCGCTCAAGCGTTCGAAATGTTCGGCGACGCAGCGGTGCTCGATATTATCGTGAAAATGCTTCCGGAGCTGGCCGGTAAGGTTGCCGCGCCGATCGGATCCATCGATAAACTGACCGTCGTCGACACCGGTCACGGCGAAGGCGCCGCGCGCGTCAGCAATTACGTCACCTCGCTCATGGCGACCGCTCCGGAGATGCTGAAGAGCGTATCCGGCATCGATCTGGGCGAGCTGGTAAGAGGCCTGACGAATAGAGGGCTTCCGACTGCGGCCGGTGCAGGGGCGCTGACAGCGGCGGCCGGCGCCGTATTGGCGGCAGATCCGAAGGCGAAGGACGACCCGGCTTGAAAATCCATCGGTCGCGCTCGTAATGCGATCAGATAGATCGTCGGTCAGTGCAAGCGATTCAATGTGCCATGGCATACGATAGACCGCAAAAACCCGCTCCACGTGGAGCGGGTTTTCTGCATAAATCGACGGCGCAAGCCTTTATTGGCCGCCACGACAGGAGAGCCCGGCTGAACGGCGAATGTAATAAAGCAGCAAGCTTCGCGAGCGAGAGCGGGAGGCGATTCCAATTGATCAAGCTGCATACGTGTTACGTGAAGGACTTTCACGGCAAATGGGAGATGGGCAAGAGCGTCGCGCAGTACCATATCCTGCTTGTCGTGACGAAGGGGAAAATCCTCTACTGGGTCAACGACGAGACCGTTTTTTTGCAGAAGGGCGACGTCATCTTGATACCGGCCGGCTCGGTCCGCGGGGGGACGTCCATCGAGGAGCATCAGCGGTACGCGACGCACTTCACCTTTGCGGAGCATGACGCGGCCCTCCTGCCTATCCTGCGTGATAAGCATTATAGTAAAACGACGATCTCCGGATTCGAGTATTTCAAGCAGCGTTTCCTGCTATTGAAGCATCATTGGCTCATGCGGGGACCGTATTCGGAAACGTCGTGCTACGCCGTACTGCTGGAGCTGCTCGGTATCTTGAATTACGAACGGGACAAATGGAAATTCCCGGCCAAGAAGGTCGATATGGCGGAAGACATCAAGAAATACCTGCTCGATCATTACAAGGAGTCCGTCACCTTGAACGATTTGGCCGCGTATGCCGGGCGGACGCCGAATCATCTCTCGCATGTGTTCAAATCCGTCACGGGGCAGTCGCCGATCGAATACCTGCACCATGTCCGGATTTCCAAGGCGAAAGAGCTGATGTTCGATAAGATGCTCCCGATCAGCGCAATCGCGGAGGAGACCGGCTTTTGCGACCAGGCGTATTTCAACCGGGTATTCAAGAAGCTGACGGGCTGCTCGCCGACCGCATTCCTGAAGGGACGGACGGATTGATCGGCGCATTTGGTAGCGTTGTCAATGAAATCGTAGAATCGTACAAAAGAAAACCGGATTGTTACTCGATCGCCCCTCGATTACCTCTTATGATTAAGACAGGAAGCGCACGAATCATAGGGAGGGAATTGCGAGTGGATCCATCATGCTTGAAGTATGCTTTGACGGAAGAAGAGCGAAAAACGTTCAACGAGACCGGCTACTTGATCATCGAGGACGCGCTGAATCCGGGGCAGATCGCGGAACTCACGAGGGAATTCGACCGGATTTACGAGGCCAAGCTGAATGAGGGTCACGACCCGAAGACAGCGCTGTTTTATCCAAATTTCATTCCCGACCACGATGCTTTTCTTGATCTGGTCGATTATGAGAAGGTGCTGCCGAAAGTATGGGGACTGCTCGGCTGGAACATCTACTTGTACCATGCTCACATGATCTCGACGCCGCCGAACGGCCAAGCCAAGAACGATGCGACGTTCGGCTGGCATCAAGACAGCGGCCGCGTCAATCTGGAGATGGAATCCCATCCGCGGCCGCGTTTGTCGCTCAAAGTCGCCTACTTCTTGTCGGATGTGTCCGAGCCGGACCGCGGCAATTTTTGGATCGTCCCCGGCAGCCATTTGAAGGATGAACTGGCAATGCCCGCGAATCGTCAGGGACAGCCGGAAGGAGCGATTCCGGTCCGCGTCAAGCCGGGCTCGGCAGTGTTCTTCGACAGGCGGCTGTGGCATGCGGGAACGCCGAATTGGTCCGAGCTGACGCGCAAAGTGCTGTTTTACGGCTACGGCTATCGCTGGATCCGCACGAAGGACGATATGACGGTCCAGCATCTATGGGATCGCAGCGATCCCATTCGCCGGCAGCTGCTCGGCGCAGGGGTGAACTGCAACGGCCACTACACGCCGACGGATGCCGACGTCCCGCTGCGGGTTTGGCTGAAGGACCATCAGCCGGAGATGGTAGCGCGGTAATCGGAGGGACTGCAGCCGGCGTACGTCTTGAAGGCGCGGCTGAACGCATGAATCGTCGAGTAGCCCAGCTGCTCGGCGATTTCTTGCATCGGCAAGAAGGTGTACTGAATCATGTTCTTGGCTTTTTCCATCCGGATTTGCTGGTGATATTGGATCGGCGTCAATTGAAAGACCTGCTTGAACAGATGGATGATATGAAACTTGCTGAGATGGAACCGTTCGGCAAGCTCGTCCAGTTGTACGCTTCGATGCGCGTTATGATCGATATAAGAGCGAATCTCGGCCAGCATCTCCAGCTGACCGCCGTTTTTCGATTGGCTTCCCCACCATTGCTCGCGCATGATCTGAGATAAGATGGCCAGCAGGCAGCTTTTCATGCGGAGCTCGTAGAAGGGCGGCTTGGTCTCGAATTCCCGGATCAGTTCGAACAAGGCTTGCTCCAACGGAAGCGGATCGATCGGACGGAACCGGCTCGGAACGCAATAGGGCAGGTCATCCAACTCGTTTCGCCGAAACCATCCCCGTTCCTTCGCGCTCATCTGTTCCAGCGGTTTGAAAGACACGCCGACCTCGCTGCTGTCGGGAAGCGCGGTCAGATCGAAATGGACATGCGGCTGGCGAATGCGCGTCTCGCCGATAACCCGTATCGAATGGCGCTGCCCCGGTTTGAAAAAGAAATAATCCCCCGGACCTCCGTGATGCACCTCGTCCTCCACGGTTACCAATAGTCGACCCTCCATTACATACAAAAGCTCGTAATCCCAGAGGACCCGTTCGTCCAATTTCCATGAAGAATCCAGCACGCTGTCGATCGCGACCCGGACAAACGGGGAAAGTCCGTCTACGTTCAAGGTTGGCCACCTCCGCAACAATTGATAAACAACTCCCCAATAAAAGCTAAAGGAAACCCGTCATTCCCATTATATAATAGGTTCGAATCAGCACAATAATGGATACATGAGGTGATCATGCATGCTGCAAAATTACGGACTAGGCTTTGGGCTGTCAACCGCGCCGCTCGTTACGAAAGCGCGCACGAGGTCGATCACGGCGGAGAACCCGAACGGAGAGAAAGGACAAGGGGGCAAAGAAGCAAGCAACCTTGGCATCGGTCGAAAAGGCAGGCCCGCCATCACGTTGAACCAGGGCGAAGAGACGGTCATCGCTCAGATTCAAGGAACGGGAATCATCCAGCATTTCTGGATCACCGTCGCCGATCAAACCGGCAAGGGCCATGCAGGGCAGTACGTGCTCCGCGATCTTGTCCTCCGCATGTATTGGGACGGCGAAACGGAACCATCGGTCGAAGCGCCGCTCGGCGACTTCTTCTGCAATGGCTTCGGCGTGCGCACCAACGTCAATTCGCTTCCGATCTCCGTCGTTCCGACGGGCGGCATGAATTGCTATATCCCGATGCCGTTCCGGCAAGCCGCGAAAGTCGCGATCGTGAACCAGCACGCCTCGGACATCGGCGGTTTCTTTTATGCGTTCAATTACGCGCTCGTGGACGAGCTGCCGGAGAACACGGCGTATTTCCATGCGCAGTGGCGCAGGGAGGCCGTAACCGAGCTCGGCAAAGACTACACGATTCTCGATAACGTCAAAGGCGCCGGTCAATATATCGGCACTTACCTCGCATGGGCGGCGTTGGAGCGGAATTGGTGGGGCGAAGGCGAGATCAAGTTCTACATGGACGGGGACGAGGAGTGGCCGACGATTTGCGGCACGGGAACCGAGGATTACGTCGGGGGCGCCTGGTGCTTCAACAATATGCGCACGAACGAGCCGGAATCCTACTCCACGCCGTACTTGGGTTATCATTTTTACAGAGAAACGACCGATATCGACGCCTGGTACGGGCATAACGTGCCGATGCACGGCATGTACCGCTGGCATTTACCGGATCCGATTCGTTTCGAAAGCGATTTGCGGGTAACGGTTCAGCAAATCGGCCATGACCATGCGAAGTTGTTCGAGCGCGCGGACGATATCTCTTCCGTCGCCTATTGGTATCAGATGGAGCCCCATGCGCCGTTCCCGGCATTGTCTCCGGCTAACAGGAGATGGCCCAGATAACGCCGCGACATGGGCAAAAAAAAGAGGTCCAAAGCATTTGCTTTGGACCTCTTGACTATTAACGGCTGTAGAACTCGACGATTTGTTTCTCGTCGATCTCCTGCGGAAGCTCGGCGCGTTCCGGAAGACGAACGAATTTGCCTTCAACCGCGGCATCGTTGTATTCCAGGTAGTTAGGAAGGAAGTTGCGGCCTTCCACGGCTTCTTTGATCGATTTCAATGCACGGCTGCGTTCGCGAAGGCCGATCACGTCGCCAACGGAAACCGTGTACGAAGCGATGTCGACTTTCTTGCCGTTGATCGTTACGTGGCCGTGGGATACGAGTTGACGCGCACCGGCACGGGAGTTTGCGAAACCAAGACGGTAAACCAAGTTATCCAAACGGCTCTCGAGGAGGGCCATGAAGTTTTCACCGGCGATACCTTTTTGTTTCGATGCTTTGTCGAACAGGTTACGGAATTGTTTCTCGTTCACGCCGTACATGTGACGAAGCTTTTGTTTTTCTTGCAATTGAATGCCATAGCCGCTCATTTTTTTGCGTTGGCCGGGACCGTGTTGACCCGGAGGGAAAGCGCGTTTCAATTCTTTGCCCGTTCCGCTCAGGGAGATGCCGAGGCGGCGGCTTAGTTTAAACTTAGGGCCTGTATATCTTGACATGTGTCGTAAAACTCCTTCTTCAAATGGGATGTTTGAAAATGGGTGTTTCGCCGAGTGCTGTCTCCGCTTCATCGCGCGCGATGAAAGCCTAACCGGAATGTTCAGCCGCAGTCCCGTTAGCGACAGTCTCTTGAGGGTGACACAAAACCGTTCCCATGTATTCAACTATAGATATTATATAAATTCACAGCTCTTTGTCAAGCGATTCAACCGTTTTAGAATGCAAGAAACGGTGCCATAGGATTAGAAATTGAAAAAGTGAATCTAAAGTCCTATTATATTCCATCATTTCTAGTGCATTCAATCTAGTTTTAAAGTATAGTTAAAGAATAGAAACATCAGATAGATGTAGTGGGTACGACGAGGACGGGGTGATGCTGCGTATGAAGAGTTCCAGAGACATGAATTTGCCGAATCCCGCTGATCGTTGGGTAACAGATTTATTAGAAGCGCAGCAGCCTGACGTTTGGTTGCCTCAAGGCGATTTCCGTTTCGACGACGAGCTTAGGATCAATGCCGTGTTGAAGCAAACCTGGAGCGCCTGGCTTGCGGAAGCCTTGGCGATGTCGTCGCCGCTGCTTGTCCATACATTGCGATTGTTGAACGCAAGGGGAGAAGTCATCGCCCGCTGGGGCAGCGACAGCCCGATCTCCCCTATCCACGTGCTGGAAGAGGCGGTCTGCAGCCGGAAGAACAAGGCGGCCGGCTTGGCGAAGTTAAGATTCGAGACGGCGGCAAGCGGAGAGTCTTACCTTCCTTTGCTGCAAGCGGCGGCTCTCATGATGCGCGAAATCTACGATCATACCTCCGATCTGCTGGCTGTCCGTCAGATGATGAAGCAGCAGCAAATCCACGATAAAGAAGCGCGCGGCAGAGACAATATGTTTCAGGTATCCAAGCGCCTTAACGATCAGAACGACGTTTATTCCGTGCTTCACGTGCTGCTTGACGACGTCGAGCACATGTACCCGAACGCCGAGGTGAATTTGTATTTGTCGCAGGATTTCATAAATGGGGATCCCCGGGTCAAACCGCTGTTGCTGCGCAATGCGAACGAGGATTTGAACGCGAGCGCGTTTCTGTCGGGCAAACCGGTTTCTTCGCTCGACGATGAAACCGGGGGAATCAAGGTGGCAATACCGATGCGGGGCAAACAGGCCGTATACGGCGTGCTGAGCCTGAGACTGCGGCGGGAAGAATGGGACGAGCTAGAGCAGCGATCCATGGTCATGCTGGCCGATACCGCGGGTTCCGCGTTCGAGAACGCCAAATTGTTCGAGCAGTCCAACCTGCTGATAAGCGAGCTGCAACTGATCAACGAATTGACGAAGCGGTTGAACCAGTCGCTGAGGTTGAACGAAGTGTTCGAATTCGCGATGACCGAGCTTTTGCATATTTTCAAGGCGGATTATTGCAATTTGCTGCAGCTTAGCCCGGACGGCAGCAGTTTTCGGGTCGTGTCGAGCAACCTGCCGGCCGCGGCGAACGAGACGTATTCCACGGCATACGGATTTTGCGGGATCGTCTATGGCTCGGGGGAACCGCTCATCATCTCCGATTATTCGTCGACGCGGGTCGTCGATTCGCAATTGATGGATATGACGGGATCCAAATCGTTGATTGCCGCGCCCGTCATGGCCGGCACCGGCGTTGTCGGGGTGATCATGGTGTCGCATCAAAGCCCGAACTACTTTTCGTACGAGAATTACAAGCTGCTGCAAGTGCTTTCGACGCACATCGGCCTTGCGATCTCCAATGCTTCCTTGCACGCGGAAGTGCGCCGAATGGTCATTACGGATAATTTGACCGGCCTCCATGCGCGGCATTATCTGAACGAGCAGATTCAGTCCCGTCAGCGGAAGGACCGCAGCGGATCGCTCGTGCTGGTCGATATCGACCATTTCAAGCGCGTTAACGATACATACGGCCATTTGATCGGCGATAGCATTCTGGTCATCGTAAGCGATGCCATCCGTTCATGCATCCGCGATACCGACATCGCGGCGCGCTGGGGCGGGGAGGAGCTTGCTGTTTACTTGCCGAAGATTCGTTCCGAGCAAGCGTATCGCATCGCGGAGCGAATCCGCGTCATGGTGGAGACGCATACGAGCCCGGCGGTGACGGTGTCCTGCGGCATTTCCGAGTGGACCTCCGAAGAAGAGAAGATCAGCGTCGAATCGTTGTTTTACCGAGCGGATATGGCGCTGTACGAAGCGAAGAAAAACGGACGAAACCGGATCTGCGTCGGTTGATCCGATAATGTCGACGCAAGGCGGCTTTTATGAGCCGTCTTTTTTATGTCCGTGTACATAAAGAGCGGAGTTCGAACAGACGCTATCCGAGCAAGCCTTTCGAGGCGAATAAAGGATGGTGGGCGTGAATGAAAGCAGGCAAAATCGCGATTTATTGCTGCTTGGCGTTGGCGATGGCCGGCTGCGCGCGCAGTTCCAACCGCTCTCCCGACGAGCTGTTGTCGCTCGCCGTGTCAGGCCTTTCTGGCGTGGATAGTTACGCATTTCAGGGGAATAGCGACATTGGGCCGGGCAGTCAGGCCGCCGGCAAGACGGTCGATTTTCAGGGAACGGTTGAAAATCACGATCAGGTGATCATGCAGGGGGGAGATCGGAATGCATCGGCGTCCGCTGTTCATCCGTTGGAGCTTCTGAACGAAATCGAAGCCACGGCTGCCAAGACCGAACTCGTTGTCGAGGAATCGGATGAGCAGCGGGCCGTGCTGCGCATCACGGCCGATCCGAAGAAAACGGCTGCGGTGTGGGCCGAACGGCTGCGGAGCGAACTTGCCTTGCTGGAGAAGAAGGTCCCTGAGGGCGCAGTCGCTCGAGGGCAAGGCGAACACGCGTTGAACGCTGCCGCTCGGACCGCGCTTCAAGAGGAATGGTCCAAGGAGCTCGCCGGTTCGAAGAAGAAGTTGGACGTTATGCTGTCCACGATGCAGGTGCGATCCATCTGCAAGCTTGTGGTCGACCGGAAAAAGATGCTGCCGCGCTCGCTCGAGCAACGGACGGACTTCCGCTATCAAGCGGGCGGAGAAAATACAAGCGAAAACCGCAGCTTGAAGCTATCCTTCAAGCGATCCTGACAGGCGATGGCATGTCCGTGCATCCGGCATTCAAACATGGTAGGATGTTATCGTATGAACTAATGTGGAGGTATGGTACTATGCGCGATCCAAGAATTCAAAAGCTAGCGGAAAACCTGGTCGGTTATTCCGTCAACGTTCAACCCGGAGACAACGTTCTCATCGATATGATCGGGTCCGAACGAGATCTGGCCAAATGCCTCGTCGAAGAAGTGGCGAAGCGGGGCGGACGTCCATTCGTCGAGACCAGCGACCGTTCCGTGCTTCGTGCGATGCTGATGAACGCGACGGCAGAGCAGATCGAGCTGTGGGCTTCCTTCGATTTGAAGCGAATGCAAGCCATGCAAGGGTACATCGCGATCCGGTCGGGCGAGAACGTCAATGAGTTGGCGGACGTGCCGAGCGATAAAATGAACCTGTATGATAAGCTGTACCGCCATCCGATCCATTCGGAACAGCGCGTCAAGCACACGAAATGGGTCGTTCTGCGGTATCCCAACGATTCCATGGCGCAGCTTGCCAGCATGAGCACGGAAGCGTTCGAGGATTTTTATTTCGACGTCTGCAATCTGGATTACGCCAAAATGGACAAAGCGATGGACCCGCTCGACGCGTTGATGAAAAGGACGGATCGCGTGCGGATCGTCGCGCCGGGAACGGACCTGACGTTCTCCATCAAGGGCATCGGCGCCAGCAAATGCTCCGGCGAACGCAATATTCCGGACGGCGAAGTGTACAGCTGCCCGATCCGGGACTCCGTGCAAGGCACGATTGCCTATAATACGCCGTCCGTGTATTCCGGCGTCACGTTTGAAAACATCGTCTTTACGTTTAAAGACGGGAAGATCGTCGAAGCGACCAGCAACAACACCGAGAAGCTGAACGAAATCCTCGACATGGACGAAGGCGCCCGTTATATCGGCGAATTCAGCCTGGGCTTCAATCCCTATATTCTTCACCCGATGAAGGATACCTTGTTCGACGAGAAGATCGCGGGAAGCCTTCATTTTACGCCGGGTCAGGCTTACGAGGTTACCGACAACGGCAATCGTTCCGCGGTTCACTGGGATTTGGTTTTGATTCAACGTCCGGAATACGGCGGCGGAGAAGTCTATTTCGACGACGTGCTGATCCGCAAAGACGGCTTGTTCGTGCTCCCGGAATTGCTGGGTTTGAATCCCGAAAATTTAAAGTAAAAGCCCCTTGCCGGATGATCGAAATCGGGTTATGATGATTGAAGCTAGCCTACACAACCTAAAAATGGAGGGATTCCCATGTCCAATAATGCGGCAATCGTAGACATCTCCCAAACGGCCAACAAGTTCCGGTCGTCCATCGTACTTCAAGCCGAGAATAAATACATCGACGTAAAAAGCATCCTCGGACTATTTACGACATTGGTCGGCGGTAATTCCTACGAACTTCACGTCCACGGACCGGATGCGGACGAAGCCAAAGCGGCCATGTCCGAAGTATTCGCGAAGCACAATCTGAATATTAGCGTAATCGAATAGTTTTTTCCTTCTAGGAGACAAGGTAAGCGCTTCACCGAATAATCGGTGGGGCGCTTATTTGTTTTGACCTTGTACAATCCGTTGTTTTCGACTAATATAAAGGGTATAAGACGATTTAGGATTTTGCACAAGGAGGAGTTCGATGTCTTCATCCGATGTTCTTATTCACTTGCATCAAAAAGCGCTCAATCTCCTTCACGAAGATGCCAATAAAATCGAGAAGTTAATCGAAGTCCAGATGGAAAACTTGACGACGAGACAATGTCCGCTCTATGAAGAGGTGCTGGATACTCAAATATATGGCTTTTCCAGAGAAATCGATTTCGCGATTCGTGCAGGGCTTGTATCTGAGGTTGTCGGCAAGGAAATCATCAGCAAGTTGGAACGGAATTTGGCGCAGCTGTATGAAGCGTTGGAGAAGTAGCCGCGATCTTCGTGCAGCTGCTTTTTTTTTTGCGCGAAATCCAGCAGGGACGAAAAAAGACGCCCCCGCAGGAGCGTCCGAGTCGGCAGCATTCGCCTTTATACGAGATAGAACGATATGCCGAGTATGATATAGACGAAGAGGAGAAGCGCGCCTTCGTACCAATTCGTCGTGCCGTCCTTGGAGATCGATTTGGCGATGAAGACGGACACGGCGATAGCGGCAAGTTCGATCGGCGTGAAGATGATATCCATCGTAGGCCCAAAGAACGTACTGACCAATATGAGCACCGGAGCGACGAACAACGCGATCTGCAGGCTGCTGCCGACCGCGATCTCGACGGCCGCGCCGATCTTGTTCTTCATGGCGAGCATGACGGCCGCGCTGTGCTCCGCCGCGTTGCCGACGATCGCGATCAGGAAGGCCCCGATGAACACTTCGGAGAACCCGAATTTGGCCGTGAACGTGTGCAGCGTGCTGACAAGCCATTCGCTGACGAAAGCCGTCATGACGGTCGCCAGGACGAGAAACAGGATGGAAGTCGATTTCGACCAGGCGGCTTCTTCCCCGTGGTCCGGCGTCGCCTCCTCGATGTCGGCTAAAATATCCTTGTGCGTAATCATGGAGAACACCAGCCACAATATGTAGGCGACGATCAAGAGACCGGCAATCGTCAAGCTGAGCAGCTCCGACTTATGCGCGGAGAAATGCTGCGTGGAAATGAAGATCGCCGGAATGCCGAGCGCGATGACGGCCAGTATCATCAAGGACGAGTTATGGCTCGCCAGCTGCACGTTAAATCGCTGCTCCTTGTACTTTAGCCCCCCCAGAAACACGCTGGCGCCAAGCACCAAGAGCAGGTTGCCGATAATGGAGCCCGTGATGCTCGCCTTGACCATATCGAACAAGCCTTCGCGCACCAGAAAGATCGCGATGATCAGCTCGGCCGCGTTGCCGAACGTGGCGTTAAGAAAACCGCCCAGCCGCTGGCCCGCATAATGGGCGACGCTTTCGGTCGCCTTCCCCAGGAAACCGGCCACCATCAAGATGGCGAGGGCGGAAATAATGAATTCCGCGATGGTTCCGAAATGGGCATAGTGGGCGATCCCGCTTAGTACAAATAACCCGATGAGCAAACTGAAAAACAATTTCTGATTCAATGTTCCAGGCACCTCGTTTATACGCATTTGGGAATTGGAAATCTGTAAACACTATAGCCGAAAAAGTCATTTGTGTAAACTTGGAAGTGCGTTCATCGAATGCCTTGCTTCAAATGTAAGCTTCAATTACAATGGAAACATCAGGTGAACGAGGAGTGAGTGGCATGACAGAAGAACTTCAAACCGGCATTATTCGTATATCAGACGATGTAGTCGCCACAATCGCGGGTCTGGCTGCGCTTGAAACTCCTGGCATTGCTGCAATGTCCGGGGGGATATCGGAAGGCCTTGCGAAGCGTCTCAGCGGCAAGAACGCTCAAAAAGGGGTATCGGTGGAAGTCGGTCAGCTCGAAGCGGCGATCGATTTGCGGATTATCGTGAAATACGGCATTCCGATTCAGGAGGTTTGCCGGCAGCTGCAAGAGAACGTTCGCGAAGCGGTGGCGAACATGACGGGGCTGCACGTCGTGGAAGTGAACATCAAAGTAGAAGGCGTCGCCTTCAAAGAAGAAGAGATGGCAGCCGAAGAAGCGGCCCGCCTCAAGTAAGCGACATAAAAAAGGCATGTCCCGCGCAGGGGCATGCCTTTTTTATGGATCGATACGCTGCGTCGTTCTGCGTGCCGGCGCCGCTTTCTCCGGTCGATTGTA
This sequence comes from Paenibacillus sp. J22P277, assembly GCF_059383675.1. Lineage (NCBI taxonomy): Bacteria > Bacillati > Bacillota > Bacilli > Caryophanales > Paenibacillaceae > Paenibacillus > Paenibacillus sp. J22P277. The sequence continues at coordinate 726,118 of NZ_JBXENS010000003.1, read as the reverse complement.
TTCTCGCGAGATGCTGAGCAGCACGCCCATGCCGAGCAAACAAACAATCAGCGAAGAGCCGCCATGGCTAATGAACGGAAGCGTGACCCCGGTAAGCGGCATCGCGCCGGTGACGCCCCCGATATTGACGATCGCCTGCACGGCTATCAGGGCGACGATGCCCACGCCTACGATGGTGCCGTAGCTGTCGGGACAGCGAAGCGCTACGATCATTCCCCGCCAGATGAAGAACAAATAGAAGATCAGGAACAACAGGCTTCCGATAAAACCGAATTCTTCGCCGATTACGGAAAAGATGAAGTCGCTGTACGGATACGGCATGTAATCCAGCTTCTGCACGCTGTGGCCGAAGCCTGCGCCGGTGATGCCACCATGCCCGAGAGCCTCGAGCGAACGGGATAGATGGTAGGTCGTATTTTGCATATCCGATGTGGGATCCATGAACGCGGTGAACCGGTTGATCCGATAGGACCAGCTGTTCGGATCGTGCAAGATGGAGATGCTGACGAACGCGGCTATGATGGCCGAGATAATGATGCCGGACAAGAACAATTGCTTCAGGTTCGCGCCGCCGGCAATGATTATGATCAGGGAAGTGCCGGCAATGACAATACAGGCTCCCAAGTCAGGCTGCAGCATAATAAGTCCGCAAATGAGGGCGATAATCGTAAAGACAGGAACTAGGCCTTTCTTAAAATCTCGGAACTTCTCGCCTTTCTTGGCAATCAAAGAGCCTAAATAAAGTACGAGCCCAAGCTTCGCGAACTCGGTGGGCTGTATGCCCAGCGAACCGATGCCGAACCAGCTTCGCGCCCCGTTGAGGCTTTTGCCGATAAACGGAACGAGGATGAGCATGATCAATACGGGAATAAAGTACAAGATATGTCCCTTCTTGTAGGCCGTATAGGGGATGTTCATCGCAACGAACATGCTGAACGTGCCGAGCAGCGCGAACAGCAGCTGGCGTTTCGTGAAAAAGAGGGCGTCGAAATTATTGCTCTTGGATATGACCGCCGTGTTGGAGCTTGCGCTGAACACCATGATCAATCCGAAGCCGACAAGCAGGAGCGTGAGCACGAGAAGCAAGAAATCCGGCCTGCCGCGCAGGCCGTTCGTCTTTGGTTTCATTTGTGGACCCATCGTGGATTAGGCTAGAAGTTTCTTCAGTTCTTGCAATCGCTGCGTCGCCGCGTTCAAGATCGGCTGCGGGATTGGCGATTCGTAATCGAGGCCGTGAGGGAACGTAGCCCGCCCGATATAGACGGATTCCACTTGCAGCACGGCGTGAGCGGACTCCAGCTTGCCTTCAATCGCGCGGACGTTGAAGCGCAAGAAATACTCTTCCCGATTCGTACGGTCTTCCAGTTTCAAGTCGTATGTAGCGCGGTAATATTCCCACTGCCAGCGAACGAATCCAAGCTTCTCCGCGGACTCGTCGAGATGCCCGAGGTCGCTACTCATGCCGTTCAAGCCCGTGTTCTCAATAATCATCGGTGATCCTCCTTCAAGCTTTAGAGCGAAGTGCTTCTTCATTCATGATAGTCGTTTTCATGAGGCAGTGCAAGCCTTCGTCCGATCGCCATCCGACGTCAAAAGTGACAGCTTTACGAAAAATGTTCTCTTTTATTGGCAAAAAACTTCCGTCCGCTTCTCGAGTTCTGTTACAATAAGGAGATAGCGAAATAATTGAACATTAGGGGGTTTGTAAGCGTGAGCTTGATTTCGAAGTTGGATCCACAGCTGCAAACTGCTTATCCGAATATGGTGGCCTGGCGGCGCTATTTGCATCAGAACCCGGAGCTGTCTTTTCATGAGAAGGAGACGTCCCGCTGGATCGCCGAGCGTTTGCGCGAGATCGGCTGCGAGGTCAGGGAAGGCGTCGGCGGCTACGGTATCGTGGCTTCGGTGCGCGGCGGCAAGCCGGGACCGGCAGTGGCGCTCCGGACGGACTTCGACGCGCTGCCGATCCAGGACGAGAAGACGACGGAATACGCATCGAAGATACCCGGCGTGATGCATGCCTGCGGTCATGACGCTCATACCGCGACCATGCTCGCGATTGCCGATTTCTATCAATCCAATAAGGATCAACTGGCCGGAGAACGGCGGTTTCTCTTCCAGCCGGCCGAAGAAGTGTCGCCCGGCGGCGCGATCGGCATGATCGCGGACGGCGCGCTGGCCGGAATCGATGCCGTATACGGCGTTCATCTCTGGACGCCGCTGCCATATGGTTTGGTGGCGACTAGGTCGGGCCCATTCATGGCGGCTCCGGACGAGATTTATATCGATATCACCGGCAAAGGCGGGCATGGCGCGCTGCCGCATGAGACGATCGACGCGGTCATGGTCGGCTCCGCGATGGTGCAGGCGCTGCAGACGATCGTCAGCCGGAGCGTCAATCCGCTCGATCCGGCCGTCGTCACCATCGGCTCGTTTCACGCCGGATCGACGGCCAACGTCATCGCCGAGCGCTGCAAGCTGGTCGGCACGGTGAGGACGTTCTCGGACGAGGTGCGCGCTCTTGCGCAGGAACGGCTGGAAGCGATCGTCAGCCATACGGCGGCGATGTACGGAGCCAGCGCCGAGCTCGAATACCGGAACGGTTATCCGACGGTCGTGAACGACGCAAAGGAAGCGGCGCGCTTCTTCAAAGTCGCCGCCGAGACGTTCGGTGAGGGCGAGGTACAGGAGTCCACGCTGATCATGGCAGGCGAGGATTTCACGTATTATTTGCGGGAGGTCCCGGGATGCTTCATGTTCGTCGGGGCGGGCAATCCGGAATTCGGCGCTACTTTTCCCCATCATCACCCGAGATTCGATATCGATGAGCGGGCCATGCTGAAATCGGCCAAGCTGATGATCGCGATGGCGGAGAATTTCGCCGCGGAATCGATTTCCGGGTAATCGGTCTTGCAACGAAGAATGGCAACAGTTGCTGTACGCGCATCGCGCATGATCGTCGTAACGAGAGGCCAATCTAAGGGATGAAATTCGCATCTCAAGGGAGGAACGCGACGATGGCGCGTCAAGTTAAAGATTTGATGACGACGGATTGCGTGACGGCAACGCTGCTGGATAATGTATATGAACTTGCGGTACTGATGAGAGACCACAATATCGGATTCGTGCCGATCGTGGAAGAGAAGAAGCTGATCGGAATCGTGACGGACCGGGATTTGGTCATCCGCGGTTATGCGGCGAAGCATTCCGGTTCCGCGGCCGTGTCGGACGTCATGACGACCGATCTGAAGACGATCGGCGCCGATACGCCGGTCGACGAAGCCGCGAAATTGATGGCGAACAATCAAATCCGGCGGCTGCCGGTCGTGGAGAACGGCAATCTGATCGGCATCGTGTCCATAGGCGATCTGGCGGTGCGCGAGATCTTCGTGGATGAAGCCGGCGCGGCGCTCAGCGGCATCTCCCAAGCGGGCGAACCCGAGTCGCACGTCTATCATTAAATTGAGTTGCAGAAAAACGCGATCCGTAATCGGATGGCGTTTTTCTTTTGCCATGTCTAGGAAGCGTTGGAGAATTGGCGAGCATGCATAAAAACGGGCAAATTCCTTCATACTGACATATTATCTTGTAATCGGGAGTTGGGACCATGCTGCAACGAGAGAACCGGCCTCTGCACGTGCAGGCCGACTTGACGGTATTGCTGGACGACAGGCACGAGCGGGCGGAAGCGGCGCGCGAGCAGCTGAGCCGGTTTGCCGATTTGACGAAGCGCCCGGGCCACATTCATACGTACCGGATTACGCCGATGTCGCTGTGGAACGCGGCATCGGCGGGCATCCCGCCGGAGGACATCGTTCTTGCGCTGGATCGGTACAGTTCGTATGAATTGCCGCTGCAGGTCGTCAGCTCCATTCGCAAGCTGGGCGAACGCTACGGCAAGCTCAAGCTGCAGCAGGCGCCGGATAACCGGCTTTTGCTGCTGGGCGAAGAGGCGCTTCTGGCCGCGTTGTGCGAGAAGCAGGCCATTGCCTCGACGCTGTCGCCGGAACATCTGGACGGCTGTCGGCTCGTAAGACCGGAGGCACGCGGTTTATTGAAGCAAGAGCTGGTCAGGCTGGGCTACCCCGTCCTGGATTTGGCCGGCTACCGGCACGGGGAAGCCCTGGACGTCGAGCTTCGGACGAAGACGGCCGGAGTCGGCCGGGCGTTTCAGCTGCGGGACTATCAGGAACGGGCCGTCAATTTGTTTTACCGGGAAGGGCAGGCCGACGGCGGAAGCGGCGTGCTTGTTTTGCCGTGCGGCGCGGGCAAGACGATCATCGGCATCGCCGCGTTGGCGCGGCTTCGGTGCGATACGCTTATCCTGACGTCCAACGTGACCTCGGTCCACCAATGGAAGTCGGAGCTGCTCAACAAGACGTCGCTCACGGACGGAGAGATCGGCACGTATGCCGCATCGTCCAAGGAGGTGCGGCCCGTGACCATCGCTACCTATCAAATCTTGACGAGCCGGCGCCAGAAGAGCGAGGAGTACGCGCATATGCGCTTGTTCGGACAGCGTAACTGGGGACTGATCATTTACGACGAGGTTCATCTGCTGCCGGCTCCCGTATTTCGCATGACGGCGGATCTTCAGGCAACCCGGCGCCTGGGACTGACCGCGACGCTGGTCCGCGAAGACGGACGGGAGGAAGACGTCTTCTCGCTGATCGGACCCAAACGGTTCGACTTGCCGTGGAAAACGCTGGAGCAGCGAAATTGGATCGCCTCCTTGACCTGCACCGAGATCAGGCTGCCGCTGGCGCATGACGAGCTGGAGAACTACGTCGCGTCGGAGGAGAAAGCCAAGATCCGCATCGCCGGAGAAAACAAGGATAAAATCGACGTCGTCCGCTGCCTGCTGCAGCTGCATGCCGGCAAACCGATATTGGTCATCGGGCAATATTTGACGCAGCTTCACGCGCTTGCGGAGGCGTTGAACGCGCCTGTACTTACGGGGGAAATTCCGCATGAGGAACGCGCCCTGCTGTACGGCCGTTTCAAATCCGGCGATATTTCGGTGCTGGTCGTGTCCAAGGTCGCGAATTTCGCAGTCGACTTGCCGGAGGCGGCCGTGGCGATACAAGTATCGGGCAGCTACGGTTCCAGGCAAGAGGAAGCGCAGCGCATCGGACGGATATTGCGGCCGAAAGCCGGGGATAACGAGGCCTGGTTCTATACGGTCGTTACGCAAGGGACGAAGGAAACGGAGTATGCGGGAAGAAGGCAGCTTTTCCTTTTGGAGCAGGGCTACCGCTACGCGCTGACGGAGTGGTCGGAAATGCAAGGCGAGATCCAAACTGCGGCAGCCGTCAAACGGGAGGCGGCGCAGTGAACGTAAATCAAATCGCGTCCAGATTGTCCGACGAGGAGAGGCGCCGATTCCGTGAACAGCCGATATGGCATGCATGCCGACCTGTACATTGGCCGGATACGCTGGGGAATCCGTCTTGCCTGGAAGCCGTATGGCCGTTCTTGTCCAAGGAAGCGGCCAATGCTCTGGCGTTGATCGTATGCGGCTTCGGACCGCTCCCCTTCAAGGAAGAGCAGCTGCTCCAGGCCGCGCGTCCGGGCATTGCGGGAGCCGCGCTGCGGCTCGGATTGCTGCAGCTGACGGAAGCCGGCATCGTATTCGCCGTTCGCAGGGGATGGGGGGAGAAGCTGCACATCCTGCCGCTGGACAGCTTTTTTCCTTGGCACGGCGCGGTCATGGCCGGCCGCGGAAACGGGCAAATCGGAGTCGAGGGACGGCCAATCGAAGAGGTGGATCCTTACGCGGTCGAAGCCATTGACGATATCGGCTACATACCGGCGTTCAGCATGCAGATCATGCATGCGATGGCCCGTATGGCGGATGCCGGACTTAAACTGACCGCCAAACGCATCTTGTCGAAACGGACGGTCGGCAAGGGAGCGGAGCAGCTGCACGTTCGGGACGAGACGCTTCGGGCGCTGGCCTTCTCGAGCGATGCACGCGGCGATAACGACTACCCGCTCTCTTTCCGCCTCATGCTGGACATTGCATTGCGATATAGTTGGCTGGTTGAGCGAGACGGAGCATATCGCCTTGATACTGTTGCATGGCAGGCTTGGTTGACGCAAGAGGCTTCCGTCAGGGAAAGCGAGCTGCTCGGGTATATCTTGGAGAACATCGGCGCGGTCAGCGCGGCAGCGGCGCAAGGCGCAGCCGTGCTGACCCGGTTTGAAGCCGGCAAATGGTATCGCCTGCCGGATGCGGAAGCTTCTTTCCTTCAATCCCAGGAACCGCTGGGCAATCCGCTGCCGTCGACGCTCGAAGCCTGGTGCCGGCTGCTGCGTCAATTCGGCTGGATGGAGGAGGCGCAAGACGGCCGCGGCGATAAGGCGTTCAAGTGGCGAATCGAGCCGCGGCGGTTCAAACCGCGAATTCAAGGTGACAATAAACCGGACGGCTTCCTGGTGTCTTCGTTGCAGCAAGCGACGGCGCAAATCACGCCTGACGGGGATTTGTACGTGCAGGAGAGCTGCCCGTACGACGTCAGATGGCAGCTTGAACATATCGCGGAGCGCCGCCGGACGGACCATATGACGGTTTATCGCATGGAGGCGAGGAGCTTTAAGCGCGCCGCCATGGCGGGGTATTCCGCCGATGGACTCGTGAACGAAATCGAACGATTCACGCAAGATTCCCTTCCGGCAACGGTGCGTTCCATGATTTTGCTCGGGATGGAGGCGCAAGGCGGCGATGCGGGAAATTTGGAACGGCGAGGCGATAGCGTTCATTCCGCTGAAGCCTTACGGCTCTTTTCGCGTTCCGAGGACGACGCTCGGCCCGATTCGTATGCCTTGCATTCCGAAGATGGCATGTACGAGCTGCTGCATGACCGTATTTCCGTCAAGCATTTGTTTGCCGGGATCGACGACGTGCCGTCCATGTGGTTGAAGCAATTCCGGGCGTACCATCATTCGACCAGGCGAGAGCTGATGGAGCAAGCCTTGACTTGGCGGACGACGGTCAAGCTGAATTGCGACGGCGCCATTTCCGTATTCGTGCCCGAGCGCATCGTGGAAGAGGCGGGCAAGTGGGCGGTTGCCGGTTACCGGCAGGCCGAGAAGGGACCGCAGTCCGCTCCCGTGAAGCTCTATCCGGAGATGTGGGACGAAATGATGCTCGTGCTGCCGGAGCCGCTCGGCGGTTCGCGGCCTTGAAATCGCAGGCGGCTCTACCTTTTTCCGTGCAGGGTATGGTATGATACCTGTAAGGCAAAAGAGCCTATTGATCATAGAGGGGGCAGAAATAATGGAAACATTACCGTTATCGGACCCCGCGGCGCTTGAACTGGATTTACCGCTCTACGAATCTTTCGATTCCTACGAGACGGGCAGTCCGTCATCGCTCGATATGGGGCAGCTGCTGCTGCGCGCCTACGAAATTGGCGATTTGGTTAACCAATCGGCGGAAGTTGCCGAATATGCATATTGGAAATCCGTTGTCGACGACAACGATCAGGTGCGTCAGCTCGTGAAACAGTTTGCGAAAGCGAAAGAGCAGTTCGTGGATTGCGAACGGTTCGGGCGCTTTCATCCGGACTACCACACGGCGAAGGAGAAGGTAGAGGCCGCGCAGCGCGAGTTGAACGAGGTCGATTGCGTCAGCCGGTTCAAGGCTGCCGAGCAGGCGGTGGACGACCTGCTGCACGCGATCGCCGTTCAGATCGCGGGAGCCGTGTCGGATACGATCAAGGTGCCAAGCAACGATCCGATGCCCAAGGGCGGCGGCTGCGGAAGCGGCGGGTCGTGCAGCTGCGGAAGCGGCGGCTGCGGATAAGACAGAGGGGAACGGGGGGCATTCATGTTTTCGGAACGCGTGGGTTACATTGTTTGGGTCAGCGATCTTAAAGCCGCACGTACGCTAGAGAAATATGGAACGGTTCATTACATGTCACGTAAAATGCATTATGTGGTGATGTATATGAATGCCGACCGGGCGGACGAGGTCGTGCGAAACATGGGGCGATTGCCCTTCGTGAAACGCATTGAACGCTCTTACCGCAATGAAATAAAAACGGAGTATACGCAGGGCGTACCTGACAAAACCCGTTTTTACAGCTTGTAAGTTCATGGCCCCCGGCCGGCAGATTCGGAGCAGGGGGCCTTTTTTCATAAGTTGAACATCCATTAATAACCAAATTTGGGGCGACTTTATTTTTATGTTGAAAAACTGGACATGCATGCTACAATAATATGGAAAGTACATATAGATAATAAGGCCTACTCAGGGGAGGGGTGGATCGCGAATGAAAGACAAAATGACGGATCGCTGGAACACGTACGAGTCGTTTCATGTCGTACTGGGTGACAAGAAGGTGGCGGATATCGTCATCACCAACCACGCCAAAAGCCGCTGGGCAGACCGGGTCGAAAGCGAGCGCACCGGCTTTGAGGATATTGCGGATTTCATGTGGCAATGCCTGAAGCAGGGGCGTATCGAGCCTTATTACCGCAATGAGCAGGACGTTTATCTGATCGACGACGATCTGGTGTTCGTGGCCGAATTCGCCGTGCTGGAGAAAGAAACGGATTTGGCCGGCAATCCGCTGCACAAAATGATCGTTGTCACATTCCTAGGAAGAATGTCTGAGACTATAGAACTACGCGATCTGAAATCCTATTATTCCTGGCTTCGTCATTCACGAAGGATGACATTGATAAAGAATAGCCGGAAACGCAAGTAACGCGATTGAGCGACATGAAGCATGGGCTGCCGCAGCTCATGCTTTTTCTGTATGAGGCGGTGATTTGCGGGGCGTTTGATGTATAATAATGGCGAGAGAAAGGAAGGGATGCCCTTCATGGCGCTTAATTTTCATCAGCTCCATATCTTTTATACCGTGGCGGAGCGCGGAAGCTTTTCCGCGGCGGCGCAGGCGCTGCACATGACGCAGCCCGCGGTGACGATGCAGGTCCAGTCGCTGGAAGATTACTTCGGCACGAAGCTCCTGCAGCGCTCGACCAAACGAATCGAGCTCACGGAAGCGGGCAGGGCGCTGATGCCGTTCGCCCGGCGGAGCATCGACTTGATCCGCGATGCCGATATGCACATGTCCAAGTTCACGAAGCAGCTGAAAGGGCGGCTGCACCTTGGCGCGAGCCTGACGATCGGCGAATATATATTGCCGCGGCTGCTCGGTCCGTTCGGTCAGGAATTCCCGCATATCGCGATTAGCATGAAAGTGATGAATACGGCGCAAATCATGGAAGAAATCGTCAATCATCAGCTGAATTTCGGCTTGATCGAAGCGCCGGTCAACGACCCGGACATGCATATGGAGGCGGTCATGAGCGACGAGCTGAAGCTGATCGTCGGCAAGTCGCATCCGCTTGCCGGTTCGACCGAAGTCGAGCTCGAGGAAGTGATGAAGTACCCGATCGTATTGAGGGAGCAGGGCTCCGGAACGCGGCTCGTCATGGAAGAGCAGCTTCGGGCGAAGCACATGAACGTCGCCGACATGAAAATCGTCATGGAGCTCGGCAGCACGGGTGCCGTCAAATCGGCGGTCGAAGCGGGCCTCGGCATCTCGTTCGTATCCGCTTCGTCGGTCAAGCACGAGGTGGCGCTCGGCTTGATCCAGACGATTCCGATCCGCGACGTGCGGTTCAAACGGCAATTTTATGCCATTTTCCTGAAATCGGCGCTCTTGCCGATCTCGGCCGTTACGTTTTTGACATTTCTGAGAGAGAGGGATCTGCAGCAATGGCTCTAATCGGCAAAGCGGATTTGCATACGCATACAACGGCATCCGACGGACTGCAGCGACCGGCGGATAACGTGGCCATGGCGAAGTCGCGGGGTCTTGCCGCGATCGCGATCACCGATCACGATACCGTGGACGGAATCGCGGAAGCGCTGGAGGCCGGCGAACGGCTGGGCATTACGGTCGTTCCGGGCGTGGAGATCAGTACCGTCGCGGAAGGCGTCGACATTCATATCTTGGGCTATTATATGGCATGGGATAACGCGGAATGGCGCGGGAAACTGGGCCGTCTGCTGGGCTTGCGGGAACTGCGCAACGAATTGATCATCGGGAAGCTGAACGAGCTCGGACTAGCGATTTCTTGGGAGGAAGTGCTGGAGGAGGCGAAGGCGCAGGGCAAAGACGGCGGCTCCATGGGTCGGCCCCATATCGCTGCCGTGCTGGTCAAGAAGGCTTACGTGGCCTCCATGCAGGAAGCGTTCGACCGTTATCTCGGACAAGAAGGGGCAGCCTACGCCAATCCGCCCCGGCTGCATCCGTTCGAGGCGCTGGAATGGATTCGCGAAGCGGGCGGGACCAGCGTGATCGCGCATCCCGGACTCTATCGCAACGACGAGCTTGTCAAAGCCATCATCGCCAAGGGCGCTCAGGGCATCGAAGTCTATCATCCCGATCACGACGCAGCGGATGAAGCGCGTTACTTGAAATTGGCGCGGGTACATGGGTTGATCGTGACGGGCGGCTCGGATTTCCATGGCGAACGCCAAGGCGTGGTCTTTCACGGCGAGATCGGCAGCCGGTTCGTCGACGGTACCGTTCTGGAGCAGTTGAATCCGGCTTCGAGGCAGCGCGAATAACGGCACGCGAAGATTCCTTCTAAAAAATGGAAGCTTACGTGCCGTAGATAGGCGCAGCGATTGCTACGCTTTGATATGAGAAGGAAGTTCCTTTAGACGCTGTTCATCCGGAGTGATGAACAGCGTTTTTTGGTGATCGTAGATGACGAAGCCCGGCTTGGCGCCGCTTGGCTTCTTGACATGGCGGACGAGCGTGTAGTCGACGGGCACCATGGAAGAGGAGCGCGCTTGGCTGAATTGGGCAGCCAGCATGGCGGCCTCTTCGAGCGTGCGGTCGTTGAAGCCGGTGCCTCGGATAACCACGTGCGAGCCCGGGATGTCTTTCGTATGCAGCCACGTATCGCCCGGTCCGGCGACCTTATTCGTGAGGAAATCGTTCTGCGTGTTGTTCTTGCCCACGTAGATCGGCAGGCCTTCGCTGGACGTATAGCAGAGGAGCGCAGGCTGCTTCGGTTTCTTCTTCCGGGCGCCTCGCTTCTCGCGCTGCCGCATGTAACCCTGCTCAGCCAGCTCGTCGCGAATCTCTTCGATATCCGCCAAGGATGCGCTGTCCAGCTGCTGCAACAGCGACGAGAGGTAATCGATTTCCTCGCGCGATTTCGCCATTTGCTCGGCGACGAAGGTCTGGCTGTTCCGGAATTTGGCGTATTTCTTGAACAGCCGCTGGGCGTTCTGGGAAGGCGTCAACTGCGGGTCGAGCGGCACCGTGACGTTCGGCATCTCCTCTTCGTAATAATTCACGAGCTCAACGGACGTGTCTCCCCGCTGGATCAGATGCAGGTTTGACGTCAGCAGGTCCCCCAGCATGCGGAATTTATCGGCTTCCTGCGCTTCCCGCAGCGAATCCTCCAGCTTCTCCAGCTTTTTCTCGTTCTTGCTCCGCTCGTTCTGAAGGAAGCGGATGAGATCCGATACCCGCTGCTTGACGGTATCCCGCTGCGCCTTGTCGCCGTAGAAAGCTTCCAGGCAGGCGCTGATCGTATCGAACGCGGCCGCTTCGCCGTCCAAGTGCGTGAGCGCCGTTACCGAGAAAGCGGATTTGCCGCTGCCGCCGTTCAAGGTCACGATTTGCGGCTCGTAGTCGCGCAGCCGGAAGCGCTCCATCATCTCGCGGAAAACCGGCCAGATCGCGCCGGCGGTTCGCTGCAGCTCGTCCAGCCCGTTCGGCAGGCTGCCCTCGGCTCTCGGCGTGCCGCGAAATACGATTTCGCGGGCAAGGAGCGGGCTTACGCCGCTGTAGGCGGCGACGATGAGCTTCTCCGGCGTCAGCGATTCGGGCGGGACCGGCTTCGTCGCGGTTCCGAAATGAATGCTGTCCTCGTCCGGCACGGGCGGGTGCAGCAGCAAGGAACCAGCGGCATGAAGCGCGTCGGCGAATTCCCGCTCGTCGTTCACCGCGAACGGGTCGTGCTTGCCTTGTTCGGGCGGCGCTACGTACGGCGTGCCCGGCATGACGACGCGAAAGCTGCTGATGGACGGCGTGACATGGTGGATGCCGTCATGAATCGCGTCCGATGCGGCATCCAGCAAAATAATATTGCTGTGCCGGCCCATGAGCTCGACGACGATTCGTTTCTGGAAGGTGTCGCCGAGCTCGTCCCGCTGGCGGACGTCGATATGGAGGATGCGCTCGTTGCCGACTTGCCGGATGGCTTCGATGACGGCGCCCTCGCAATATTTGCGCATGAGCATGCAGAACATCGGCGCTTCCATCGGGTTGGTGTAGGATTGCTCCGTCCAGTGAACGCGCGGATAAGTCGGGTTGGCCGAGAGCAGCAGCCTGCCCTGGACGCCGCCGCCGCGGATTTGCAGGACGAGGTCATGCGGAGTCGGCTGGTGTATTTTATGAATGCGCGCGCCGATGCAGGCTTGAAGCTCGTCGGCGACGGCGCGGGTAACGATTCCATCTAAGGCCATGACGTAAAATTCCCCTTTGCTTGTAAGTCATCTTCCTATCATGCCATAACCGGATCAAAAACTTAAGTCCCGGGCTGGGATATTTTCGGGTTTGTCCGAATACATTTAGCCCATAGAGGCTGTCCGTCAGGCGGCGAGTATCGGAAGGGAGTCGGAGCAATGGAACAGGGAATGTGGCATGGGCTGGAAACGGCCGAGCTGGCCAAGTCGCTTGATGCGAATTTGGACACCGGGCTAACGCCGGGCGCGGCAGCCGAGCGGTTGATCCAAGCAGGGCGCAACGAGCTGTCGGAGGGGAAGAAAGTTTCCCCCTTGAAGCTGTTTCTGGGTCAATTCAAGGATTTCATGGTGCTGGTGCTCATGGGGGCGACATTAATATCGGGACTGCTCGGCGAATATTTGGACGCGATCACGATCGTGGCCATTATCGTCATCAATGCCGTGCTCGGCTTCGTGCAGGAATTCAGGGCGGAGAAATCATTGCGCGCGCTCAAGGCATTGTCGGCGCCGCTGGCCAAAGCGCTGCGCGGCGGGGAAATCGTCATCGTCCCTGCCAGCGAGCTCGTTCCGGGGGATATCGTCGAGCTGGAGAGCGGCGACCGCATACCGGCCGATATCCGCTTCATCGAAGCGAACAGCTGTTACGCCGAAGAATCCGCGCTCACGGGAGAATCGGTGCCTGTAGGGAAGCATTGCGACCCGATCAAGGCAGCCGATCTGCCGCTCGGGGATATGCGCAATATCGGGTTCATGGGGACGATGATCACGCGCGGTACGGCCAAGGGGATCGTGGTTCGGACAGGCATGAACACGGAGATGGGCAAGATCGCCAATCTCATCCAACAAACGGAATCCATGGAGACGCCGCTGCAGCACCGTTTGGAGCAGCTTGGCAAAATCCTGATCATCGTGGCGCTCGCGTTGACGGTCATGGTCGTCGCCGCCGGGATATTGCACGGACAACCCGCCTACGAAATGTTCCTCGCCGGCGTCAGCCTGGCGGTCGCCGCGATTCCGGAGGGACTGCCGGCGATCGTCACGATCGCGCTCGCCCTCGGCGTCCAGCGGATGATCAAACGCCGCGCGATCGTGCGCAAGCTGCCTTCGGTCGAGACGCTCGGCTGCGCGTCCGTCATCTGCTCCGACAAGACGGGCACGTTGACGCAAAATAAAATGACCGTCACGAGACTCTGGATCGGCGGCCGCGGATTGGACATCACCGGGGAGGGGTACGAGCCCGCCGGCAGCTGCCTGGAAGGCAATAAAGTCGTCGACGTCAAGCATGACCAATCGCTGCGCCGGCTTCTTCAAATCGCGGCCCTGTGCAATAACGCGGCCGTCACGAAGCTGGACCCGGAAGCCGATCCGACGAAGCGCAAAAAGGGCAAAGGCGTCGTCGTGCAGGACGAATGGGTGTTGAAGGGCGATCCGACGGAAGGCGCGTTGACGGTGCTGGCATCCAAACTCGGCGTCTCCGCCAAATCGATGGAAGGACTCTACAAACGGGTGAAGGAATATCCGTTCGATTCGGAACGCAAACGGATGTCCGTCCTCGTCCATCACCAAGGCGGTCGCCTGATCTGCACGAAAGGCGCGCCCGACGTGCTGATGAATCAGTGCCTTTACATCTTATGGGACGGCAAAGTCGTGCCGTTCACGGCCACGCTCAAGCAGAAGGTCGCCGATGCGGGGGAACGGATGGCCGCCGGCGCGCTGCGGGTACTCGGGTTCGCTTACCGCGAGCTTCGGCCGCACGATGCTTCGGAGGTGGAGAGCGACGTCGAGAACCAGCTGATCTTCGTCGGCTTGTCCGGCATGATCGATCCGCCGCGCCGCGAGGTGAAGGAAGCCATCGCGAACTGCCGGCGCGCGGGCATCAAGACGGTCATGATCACGGGCGACCACCAGTTGACGGCGGAGGCGATCGCGGGGCAGCTCGGCATCATGCCGCGGGGCGGCATCGCGGTCAGCGGTCAGCAATTGAACGAGATGTCTGAAGAGCAGCTGGATCGTTTGGCGGATAATATTTTCGTCTATGCGCGCGTCTCGCCGGAGCACAAGCTGCGGATCGTCAAGGCGCTTCAGCGCAAAGGGCATGTCGTGGCGATGACGGGAGACGGCGTCAACGACGCGCCGGCGATCAAAGCGGCCGATATCGGCATCGCGATGGGCATAACGGGCACTGACGTATCCAAGGAAGCCTCCTCGCTCGTGCTGAGCGACGACAATTTCTCCAGCATCGTGTCGGCGATCGAAGAAGGACGCGGCATTTACGAGAACATTCGCAAATTCATCCGTTACCTCCTGGCTTCCAACGTCGGCGAAATCTTGACGATGTTCCTGGCGATGATGGCCGGCCTGCCGCTGCCGCTCGTGCCGATTCAGATCCTTTGGGTCAATCTCGTGACCGACGGCCTCCCGGCCATGGCGCTCGGCGTCGACCAAGCGGAGAAGGACCTTATGCAGCAGAAGCCGCGCTCCGCGAAGGAAAATATATTCGCCCGCAGGCTGGGCTGGAAAATCGTCAGCCGCGGCATCCTGATCGGCGTCTTCACGCTCGCTGCGTTCTGGATTACGCTGCGCATCAAGCCGGGCGATCCGCAAAACCTGATCCACGCGCAAACAGTAGCGTTCGCGACGCTCGTCATGGCGCAGCTGATTCACGTATTCGACTGCCGCAGCTCGAGATCGATCTTCCACCGCAACATGCTGCAAAATAAATACTTGCTGTTCGCGGTGCTGTCTTCGGTCGTGTTGATGCTCGCCGTCTTGTACGTGCCGGTACTTCAGCCGATCTTCAAAACCGTCCCGCTCAGCTTCCGCGACTGGTGCCTTGTTCTCGTCGCCGCCGGCATCCCGACGTTCTTCATGGGCATCGGCAGCGTGCTCGGCACGACGGACAAGAAGAAGAAAAACTCCAAATGGCCGCTCGGCGGCCAGAAAACGGCCATGCGCTAAACAGCCGCTGGCAATACGGACACGGATCGGACCGTCGGGACTGCCCCGGCGGTCTTTTGCGCGCATGCGGCATCGCGTATACCTTGACCCGGCGTCATCGTTTATAATGAGCGCATGGAGGCGTTCGACGCATGAAAATCAATGAAATCGCCGAGCGGCTCGCGATCACGCCGCGCGCGATCAGACTCTACGAAGCGCGAGGATTGCTGGCGCCGGCGCGCGAATCGGACAACGGCTATCGGAGCTTCTCGGAGAGCGATGCTCTGCGGCTGCAGACCATATCCGCACTGCGCGGCGTCGGACTCGGGTTGGAGCAGATCAAATCGATGATCGAAAAGCTCGATCGGGGCGAGTCCGCGACCGTACACCATGATTTGGAAATGCAGCGTATGGCGGTCGCCGCCAAATGGGTCGAAGGAAAATACGCCATCGACATGCTGGACGAGCTGATCGGCCGCCTCGAGGCCAAGGGCAGATTGGACGCCGCGGATTTGTTTCAGCTGACGAACCGGCTGAAGGGCGTCCGTCAGCAGCAATCGTCATGGATGGATACGTGGCGATTCGACGAGCTGGCCGCCCGTTTCGACCGCTCTTCAGCGATGTTGTCCGCCGGACCGGCTCTATCTCAGGCTGAATACGATGAAGTATTGGACATGATGCTGCAATGGACGGCGCCGATGGAGGGCGAGCAGGGATTGGACGTCGGAACGGGGACAGGCAATCTGGCGGGCTTGTTGACCATGTACAGGGCGCGAATGTCGGCCGTCGACCAATCGAAGGAAATGCTGGCAATTTGCCGGAAGAAGCATCCCCTGGTCGCGGCCAAGCTCGGGAATGCCCTAGCGCTTCCGTTCGCGGATGGAAGCTTCTCCCTGATTGTTTCCGCCTTCGCGGTTCATTTCATGAATGGGCAGCAGCAGCTGCTGGCGCTGGCGGAAATGGACCGCGTGCTCAAGCCGAACGGCCGAATCTGCTTGGCCGGGCTCATGACGGAAGACGGAACGTCCATGGAACGGCGGGAACCTTCAAATCAGAAACATGCCATCAACCGGATCGAAATGGCGTCTTGGTTGAAAGCTCGCGGATACATCACGATCCATTATGCGGTCAATCCGCATATCGGCATCCTGTATGCCGTCCGCAAGCATTGACTTGACGTTCACCCGGCGTCAACCCTCAGGCTGAAGAGGAACACGAATCGGGAGGGATAACCATGATGGACCACGACATGATTTATCGAAGCGAAGCGGAGCGTTACGACCGACTGATCGCGAGGGAGGATCGCGAAGGCAATTTGATGCGCATGATCCGTGCTGCTTCGCCCGACTTGGGCTGGCTCGACGCGGCCGATATCGGAGCGGGAACAGGCAGACTGGCCAGAATGCTGGCGCCTCACGTGCATTCCATTCTCGCGACGGATGCCTCGCAGGCAATGCTCGACATCGCTGCAAGGCATCTGCGCGCCGAGGCTCGAACCAATTGGAGAACTGCTCCAGGCACGAACGACAAGCTGCCCGTCGCGGACAACACCATCGATTTACTTACCGCTGGCTGGACGATCTGCTATTCAGCAAGCTCCAATATTCCGGACTGGGAGGAGAATCTGGATCGGATCGTCGTTGAACTATCCAGAGTCCTGAAGCCTGGCGGCACGGCCATCCTGTTCGAAAATTACGGCACCGGCACAAGCGAACCGAATCCGCCGGATTTTTTGCGAGCGTACTTCGGAAAGCTCGAGCAAAACTATGGATTCGAACACGCCTGCATCCGAACCGATTACGAATTCGAAAGCCCGGAAGAAGCGGCGGCGCTGACCGACTTCTTCTTCGGAAGCGACATCAGCCGAGAAGTCGTCCGCACGCAATCCAACATTGTCCCGGAATGCACCGGCGTCTGGTGGAAAACGTTTTAGACTTTTCGAAGCGCGGCGCAGCAACATAGCATCGCCGGAGAGCGCAGCGAAGCCCAGGCAATCCCCGAAAAACCAACTCGCCGCCGAGAATCCGGCGGCCCCTAATTGCCGGAGAGCGCAGCGAAGCCCAGGCAATCCCAAAAACCAACTTCGCCGCCAAGAACCCGGCGGCCCCAATTGCCAGAGAGCGCAGCGAAGCCCAGGCAATCCCAAAAACCAACTTCGCCGCCAAAGAACCCGGCGGCCCCCGATTGCCGGAGAGCGCAGCGAAGCCCAGGCAATCCCGTAAACCAACTTCGCCGCCAAGAACCCGGCGGCCCCCGATTGCCGGAGAGCGCAGCGAAGCCCTGGCAATCCAGTCCCCGCGCCTAAAGTAAAGCGTGTCCCGAACGGGACGAAAGCGAGCCAAGCACGCAGAACCGCGGCACCCGTCTCTGTCCCGCATCGCGTTCTCATGGTCCCGCCAGGGACAGCAGGGAGCTCACAACCGCCAAACGTCAAAGCGTGTCCCGAACGGGACGAAAGCGGGCCTAGCAGGCGGCGGCTCAGGTGCGCTTCTCTGCCGCGCATACGTTATACCATTCGGGTGTCCAGAGGGCGGAGCCCTTGGGGTCCCCCTTGGAGAAGGGGGATTTAGGGGGTGGAATAGTAACTGTCGACAGATCAACACGACTAAGGTAAACTATTTTTTAATAAGCATTTTAGAATGAGGCGAAATGCGCTTCAAACAGAGGAGAGCAGGGACGATGAACTTTACCAAAATGCACGGACTCGGCAACGACTTTATCGTAGTCGCCGGCGAATCGAAACTACCGGACAACGCCGCGCAGCTGGCAGAACAGCTGTGCAACCGTTTCTTCGGCATCGGCGCCGACGGACTCGTTTATATTTTGCCTTCGGAGCAAGCGGACTTCCGGATGCGCATCATCAACTCGGACGGTTCCGAAGCGGAGCAATGCGGCAACGCGATCCGCTGCGTGGCCAAGTACGTCTTCGACAACGGCCTCACGGACAAAGAAACGCTGACGATCGAGACGCTCGGCGCGGGCGTGCAGGAAGTGCAGCTCACCGTGGACAACGGCGAAGTGCGCAAAGTGCGCGTCAACATGGGCCAGCCGATCCTCGAAGGCTTGAAGGTGCCGACGACGATCGACGCCAATCCGGTCATCGATCAGTCGATCGAAGTGGACGGCCGCGAATTCAAATTCACGGCGGTCTCGATGGGCAATCCGCACTGCGTTATCTACGTGGACGACGCGGTCAATTTCGACCTGGCGACCTGGGGGCCGAAGCTGGAGGTTCATCCGCTGTTCCCGCGCAAGATCAACGTGGAATTCGTCACGGTGCGCGCCAAGGACTTCACGGACATGCGCGTCTGGGAACGCGGCGCCGGCCCGACGCTGGCGTGCGGCACGGGCGCTTGCGCGACGGTCGTCGCTTCGGTCCTGAACGGGCTGACGGATCGGACGGCGACGGTTTCGCTGAAGGGCGGCGACCTGCTCATCGAATGGGACGAAGCGACCAACTTCGTGTTCATGACGGGGCCGGCCGAAGAAGTGTACCGCGGAACGGTTTAAGCAACGGATGAAGGAGTCATGACAATGAAACCGGACTTAAGGGAAGCGCTGCATGCGCGCATCTTGACCGGCGACGGCGCGATGGGAACCTACCTGTATGGGATGGGGTTCCCTGTCGGCGTTTCCTACGAAGAATTCAACTTGCTGCGGCCGGAGGTCATCGCGGACGTGCATCGCCGCTATTACGAAGCCGGGGCAAGACTCATAGAGACGAACACGTTCTCGGCCAATTTGATGAGCTTGACGAATTACGGGCTCGACGAGGACGTGGAAGCGATCAACAAGGCCGGCGTCCGCATTGCGCGGAACGCCGTCGGAAGCGACGCGTACGTGGTCGGAGCGGTCGGTTCCATCCGGGCCGGGAAGCGCAAGAACATCTCGCCCCTCCAATTGGAGCATCTGTTCCGGCAGCAGATCGAAGCGCTGCTGAGCGAAGGCGTGGACGGCATTCTACTGGAAACGTTCTACGATCTGGAAGAAGCGCTGCTGGCGCTTCGGATCGTGCGCGGCCTGTCCAATACGCCGGTCATGTGCCAATTCGCTGTTGAGAAGGAAGCGGTCACGCTGGACGGCAAGCCGATCGCGCTGGCATTCGAGAGCCTGCGGGCGGAGGGAGCGGACGTCGTCGGTTTTAATTGCCGCAGCGGCCCGAACGGGATCTTGCGCGCCATCGATTCCATCGCAGGCGATATCAAGCTGCCGCTGTCCGTCTTCCCGAATGCCGGTATTCCCGATTACGTGGACGGCAAATACCAATACACGTCGACGCCGGAATATTTCGCGGAATCGGCGCGCAAGTTCGCCGATCGCGGAGCCCGCGTCATCGGCGGCTGCTGCGGCACGACGCCGGAGCATATCGCGGCGATCGCCGCCGCGCTGGAAGGCTACGTCCCGCAGCCGGTAGATCCGGCCGATCTGCTGCATCCTGCGCCATCGGAGCGGCTGAGCGTACGTGAGACGAAAGCGCCGGAACGCGCGCCGAAATCGGAGCCGACGATCGTGGATTTGGTGAAAGCACGCCATACCGTCATCGTCGAGCTGGATCCTCCGCGCGATCTGGATATCCATAAATTCATGGAAGGCGCGAGGGCGCTGAAGGCGATCAAGGCGGACGCCGTCACGATGGCGGACAATTCCTTGGCCGTCACGCGGATGAGCAACATCGCGCTGGCCTCGCTCGTGCAGCATCAGGTCGGCATCCGGCCGCTCGTGCATATCGCCTGCCGCGACCGCAACCTGATCGGAACGCAGTCCCACATGATGGGGCTGGACGCGCTCGGCATCGATCACGTGCTGGCGGTCACGGGCGATCCCGCCCGATTCGGCGATTTGCCGGATTCCAGCTCGGTCTACGACCTGACCTCGTTCGAGATGATCCGCATGATCAAGCAATTGAACGAAGGCGTGGCCTTCTCGGGCAAACAGCTGAAGCAGCGGGCGAATTTCATCACGGGAACGGCCTTTAATCCCAACGTCAAGTATTTGGACAAAGCCATAGCCCGGTTGGAACGGAAAATCGAATCCGGCGCGGACTATATCATGACGCAGCCGGTCTACGACAAAGAGCTGATCGCGCGGATCGCGGAAGCGACCAAGCACCTGCAGGTGCCGATCTTCATCGGCGTCATGCCGCTGGCGAGCGGGCGAAACGCGGAATATCTGCATAACGAGGTGCCCGGTATCCAGTTGTCGGATGAAGTCCGCAAGCGGATGGCCGGTCTGGAAGGCGAGTCGGGCCGGGCGGAAGGCGTCCGCATCGCCGAGGAGCTGCTGGATACGGCGCTGGAATACTTCAAAGGCATCTACCTGATCACCCCTTTCATGTTCTACGACATGACGGTGAAGCTGACGGATTACGTGTGGCGAAAAACAGGCAGTTTGACGAGATAACCTCGTTTTTTCTCCCGTTTTCGCTTTGACACTTGTTCGTCCGATGAAAATGGATTAATATAGACTTTGGATGCACTTGCCAAGCCGCTTCCGATGCGCTAGAATAAGGGGCTCATATCCCTTGCCGTCGCATAGGCGTTCGGCTGGTCGAACGTATGCTCCGGACTTTTTTCGTCAAGAATAGTGCAATATTCTGCCTCTCGCAGTTTTCATCATTCTTGCGCTTATCGATATATCGTGTACTATTCATAATCATGCACGAGAGATACCGGAGGGGAACATAACCATGGCCATCAAACTCATCAATATCGGTTTCGGCAACATCGTTTCAGCCAATCGGATCATTTCGATCGTGAGCCCGGAATCGGCGCCGATCAAACGGATCATTCAAGAAGCGCGCGACCGGCACATGCTGATCGACGCGACTTACGGACGTCGCACCCGCGCCGTGATCATCACGGACAGCGACCACGTCATTTTATCCGCAGTACAGCCGGAAACGGTTGCGCATCGTCTATCGACCAAGGATGACGATCACGACGAATAGTAACGGGGAGTCATATGAAAAGAGGATTGTTGATTGTATTGTCCGGTCCTTCCGGCGTAGGCAAGGGAACGGTCTGTTCCGAGCTTCGGCATAAGCAGAACGATTTGGTTTATTCCGTATCGGCTACGACGCGCGCTCCTCGCCAAGGGGAAATCGACGGCATCAATTATTTTTTCAAGAGCAAGGAACAATTTCAGGACATGATCGCGCGCGACGCGCTTCTGGAGTACGCGGAGTACGTCGGGAATTATTATGGAACGCCGCGCGATTTCGTCGAGCGTACGCTCGCTTCGGGCAAGGACATCATTCTTGAGATCGAAGTGCAGGGCGCGCTCAAAGTAAAAGAAAAATTCCCTCAAGGCGTGTTTATCTTCTTGGTACCGCCGTCTCTTGACGTGCTCAAACAGCGGATTACGGGCCGCGGTACGGAGAATGCCGATATTATCGACCATCGGATGAACGTGGCGGTGGAAGAGATGAATTTGATTCATTATTACGATTATGCCGTCGTGAACGATCAGATCGATGCCGCATGCCACCGCATTCAAAGCATCATCGTCGCGGAACATTGCCGCAGAGAGCGTTTTATCGAAGAACTCGAAGAAGTGAAGGAAGCTTCCGAGAAAGCATGAGTGGGGTGAAGGAACGTTGTTGTATCCATCGATCGATGAAATGATGAAGAAAGTGGACAGCAAGTATTCGCTTGTCGTCGCAGCCTCGCGACGTGCGCGCAAACTTCGTGACGGAGGCAAGACCGAGATTCGCAATCCGAAATCGCACAAATACGTCGGTATTGCGCTGGAGGAGATCTACCAGGATATCCTGGTGGTCGAGAGCACGCTGAACAAGAAAGACGAATGAAGGACATGAAAATAACAACCCTCGCGGTTGTTATTTTTTTAATCCAAGACAGGTTTTGGACGCTGAGCGGCGGGCGGCTTCATCCGATCGGAGGGTTGCGCGCGCGACGCGAGCATGAGAGTGAGAGGAGAGACGGCCATGCTTCAAGGCAAAACGATTCTGCTTGGCATTTCCGGCGGCATTGCGGCTTATAAGGCAGCGACGATCTGCAGCAGACTTACGCAGGCGGGCGCGAAGGTGCGCGTCATCATGACGGAATCAGCGACCAAATTCATCGCGCCGATGACGCTCCAGATTTTATCGCGGCATTCCGTCTATCTCGACACGTTCGACGAATTCGATCCGTCGGTCGTCGCGCACATCGATGCGGCGGACAGCGCGGACCTGGTGTTGGTCGCACCGGCGACGGCGAACATCCTGGGCAAGATGGCAAACGGGCTGGCGGACGATTTTCTGAGCACGACCCTGCTCGCGGCGACGGCTCAAGTGATCGTGGCGCCGGCGATGAACGTGCATATGTACGCGCATCCCGCCGTGGAACGGAACATGCGGCTGCTCGCGGAGCGCGGCGTTCGTTTCGTGGAACCGGGAACGGGACTGCTGGCCTGCGGGTATGTCGGCAAAGGCCGCTTGGCGGAGCCGGAGGAGATCGTATTTGCCGTGGAGCAGTGGTTCGCGTCGCGAACGGAGCTAGCGGGGAAGACCGTGCTCGTGACGGCAGGCGGTACCGTCGAGCGCCTCGATCCCGTACGGTACTTGACCAACGATTCATCCGGCAAAATGGGCTTTGCCTTGGCGGAAGCCGCGGCGAACCGCGGCGCGGACGTAACCTTGATCGCGGCCAGGACCACGGCCCCGCCGATCGAAGGCGTCAAGCTCGTGCGCGTGGAATCGGCGGAACAGATGCTGCAAGCAGTGTTGGAACGCTACGATTCGGCCGATCTGGTCATCAAGGCGGCAGCCGTCGCCGACTACCGGCCGGTCGCGCAGGCGGCAACCAAGATCAAGAAAAGCGACGAGCGGCTCGTCATCGAGCTTGAACGGACGACGGATATTCTGAAGACGCTCGGCGAGCGCAAGACGCATCAATTCCTCGTTGGCTTTGCCGCGGAAACGGAGCGGCTGGCACAGTACGCCATGGACAAGCTCGCCCGGAAAAACTGCGACCTCGTCGTCGCGAACGACGTGTTCCGGGACGGAGCGGGCTTCAACGGCGACACGAACGTCGTGGAGGTGTTCGGCGAAGAAGGCTTGATCGAGTCGCTGCCCATGCTGCACAAACGGGAAGTGGCGGATCGGCTGCTTTCGCGGATCGTGCTGCGGATGAGGGAGAAAGCGGTCCGAGGGAACGCGGAATGATCGCCAGAGTCATCGTGGACGTACCGAGCCGCGCGACGGATCGGCCCTTCGATTATGCCATTCCGGATGCCATGACCGGCTGGGTGGAGGTCGGCAGCCGCGTCGGCGTGCCGTTCGGCGGGCGCGTCCTGCAAGGCTTCGTCATCGCGATCGTGCCGTTCGCGGAAGTGGACAGCAAGAAGCTGAAGCCGATCGCCGAGCTGCTGGATCATCTGCCGCCGCTGTCGCCCGATCTCGTGGAGCTGGCGCAGTGGATCAGCGATAAATACTGCTGCGCGCTGACGACGGCCTTGCAGGCGATGATTCCGTCGGCCTTGAAAGGCAAAGCGGATTCCGTCGTGACGCTGGCCGAAGAAGATGAGGCAAGCCAAGGCGGGTTGATCGAAGTAACGGACGAGCCATGGCTGCATTACGTTCGCCAAAGCGGCGGCGAAGTCCGTTTGGCGCTGCTGCAGGAGCGTTTTCCGGGAGCGGCAGCGAGCATCAAGGCCGCGATTCAGCGCGGCACGCTGGAGGAACGGGTATCGATCCGAGACCGGCTGGCGGTCCGCAAAGTACTGACGGTGTTTCCGCCGGAGAATACGGCCGAAACCGAATCGGCGATTGCGGCGTCATCGTCCAGGGCGGCGAAGCAGCAGGAAGTGGCGCGCTACATGCTCGAGCATCGCGAGCCGATTCCGCTTGCCGCGTTGGCGCAGACGCTGTCGACGACGACGGGGACGATCCGCGGAGCTGGAGAAAAAGGTTGGATCTTGATCCGCGAAACGGTGCAGCAGCGCGATCCGTATGCGGGACGCGGCTTTCGGCGGACGGAACCGCTCAGCCTGACGGAGGGGCAGCAGGCCGTGTACGATGAACTCGCGGAGGCGCTCGATAACGAATCGTCGCGGGTCTTCCTGCTTCATGGCGTTACGGGCAGCGGCAAAACGGAAGTATACCTGCAGGCCATCGAGCGCTGCTTGAAGGATGAACGCCAAGCGATCGTGCTTGTGCCGGAAATCGCCCTGACGCCGCAGATGGTGGAACGGTTCAAGGGCCGGTTCGGCGATTCCGTCGCCGTCATGCACAGCCGGCTGTCGAGCGGCGAGCGTTACGACGAATGGCGCAAGATCCGCGAAGGGCGCGCGCAAGTCACGGTCGGCGCGAGGTCGGCCGTATTTGCTCCGTTCAAGCGGATCGGCCTTATCATCATCGACGAGGAGCATGAATCGTCGTACAAGCAAGAAGAGAGTCCCAAGTACCACGCGCGGGACGTGGCAGTCTGGCGGGCGAGGCAGCATAACGCGCTCGTCGTGCTGGGCTCGGCGACTCCGTCGCTGGAATCGTTCGTGGCGGCTTCCGCTTCGCGGGGCCAAGAGGCGGACGGCAACGCGTCCCCATCGGTCAAGCGCGGCGCGACGCTTCTGCCCATGCCGGACCGCGTCGGAGGCAGACCGCTGCCGAAGGTCCATTTGATCGACATGCGGGATGAACTGAGGGGCGGCAACCGGTCGATGTTCAGCCGGCAGCTGCACGAAGCGCTGCTGCTGCGGCTCGAACGGGGCGAGCAATCCGTGCTGCTGCTGAACCGCAGGGGATATTCCACGTTCGTGATGTGCCGCTCCTGCGGCTATACCGCGCAATGTCCGCACTGCGACATCTCGCTCACCTACCATCAAAAATCGAAAGCCCTTCGCTGCCATTACTGCGGACATGCCGAGCAGGCGCCGGAAGTATGCCCTTCCTGCGAGAGCGAGCATATCCGGTTCTTCGGGACCGGCACGCAGCGGGTCGAAGAAGAACTCGCCAAGCTGTTTCCGGGCATTCGCGTCATTCGCATGGACGTGGACACGACGACGGAGAAGGGATCCCATGAAAAGTGGCTGACGCAGTTCGGCAACCGCGAGGCGGACGTGCTGCTCGGCACGCAGATGGTAGCCAAAGGGCTCGATTTTCCATACGTTACGCTAGTGGGCGTCATTGCCGCGGATACGTCCCTGCATCTGCCCGACTTTCGCGCGGCGGAGAAGACATTTCAACTGTTGACGCAGGTCGCGGGCCGCGCTGGAAGGCACGAGCTGCCGGGCGAAGTCGTCGTACAGACGTACAATCCCGAGCATTATGCCATCGTGAGCTCGCAGCGCCACGATTATTCGTCCTTCGTGCAGGAGGAGCTGAAGCACCGCCGCTTCATGGCGTATCCGCCGTTTTGCAGGCTGATTCTCGTGACGCTCTCGCATGAGCAGTTAGCCCTGCTGATCTCGGAGGGGGAGAAGCTGGCGTCGACGCTGCGCGATCTTGCGCGGGGTGCCGGGGTGAAGAGCTCCGACGACGGGGACGGCAGCCGGTTCATCGACATTTTGGGACCCGTCGCCTCGCCGATCCCGCGGATGAAAGATCGCTATCGTTTTCAATGTATGATAAAATATCGGGGAAATGTCGGCGCATCGGACCTGTTGAAACAAGCGATTTCGCTGCTTTCCGGGACGAACGGGCAGCCGCCCGTCACGATGAGCGTGGACGTGGATCCGCAAGTGATATTATAACGTATACCCATAGAGCTGGTATAACTGGGAGGTCTCTTTTTATGGCAATTCGATTAATCGTGCAGGATCCGGATCCAGTGCTTCGGGAGCGGGCGATCGAAGTGACGAAATTCAATGCCAATTTGCATAAATTGCTGAAAGATATGGCGGAAACGATGTACGACGCCGACGGCGTCGGCTTGGCCGCGCCGCAGGTCGGCATCTCCAAGCGCGTGATCGTGGTCGACGTGGGGGACGATCACGGACTGATCGAAATGGTCAATCCCGAGATCGTGGAAGCGTCGGGCGAGCAGCTCGGACCGGAAGGCTGCCTTAGTATCGCCAAGCTGAACGGCGACGTTCGCCGCGCGCTGCATATCAAGGTCAAGGGCTTTGACCGCAACGGCGCGCCGATCGAGCTGGAGGCGAGCGAATTTCTCGCCCGCGCGTTTCAGCATGAAGTGGACCATTTGAACGGGGTGCTGTTTACGGATATCGCGGAATCGATCTACGACATCAGCAATCGCCCGCGCCAGGACGGTGAGTGAGCCGATGCGCATCGTATTCATGGGCACGCCGGAATTCGCCGTGCCTTCCCTGGAAGCGATCATGGAAGCGGGCCATACGGTCGAGTTGGTCGTAACCCAGCCTGACCGTCCGAAAGGCCGGAAGAAAACGTTGACGCCGCCTCCGGTCAAGGAAGCGGCGCTTCTTCGCGGCTTGGAGATCGCTCAGCCGGAGCGGCTTCGCAAATCCGAAACGGTCGATCGGATCGCCGAATTAAAGCCGGATCTTATCGTCACCGCGGCGTACGGGCAGATTTTGCCCAAGGCCGTGCTCGACGTGCCGCGGCTCGGCTGCATCAACGTGCACGGCTCGTTGCTGCCGCGCTACCGCGGCGGGGCGCCGATTCAGCGCGCCATCATGAACGGCGAGACGAAGACCGGCGTCACGATCATGTATATGGCCGAAGGCCTCGATACCGGCGACATGATCAGCGTCGTGGAAGTGCCGATTGCCGATGACGATACGTCGGGTACTTTGTTCGAGAAGCTGACCGTCGCCGGCGCGAAGCTGCTGGCCGAGACGCTGCCGGCCATCGAAGCGGAGACCGCGGCGGCAACGCCGCAAAATCATGACGAGGCGACGTACGCGCCGAATTTGACCCGCGACGACGAACGCATCGACTGGAGCCGCGCGGCCCGCGGCATCTACGATCAAGTGCGCGGCCTGTCGCCGATGGCGGGCGGGTTCACGCTGTGGAACGGCGAACCGTTCAAAGTATGGGGCTGTTCGCCGATTAAGCGCGGCCCTTCGACGGACGAGCCTGGGACGGTACGCGAGGCTTCCGACGACGGCATCGTCGTGGAGACCGGCGATGGCGCGCTCCTGCTGACCGTCATTCAGCCGGCAGGCAAGAAGGCGATGAGCGCAGCCGAATGGCTGAAAGGCGCGCGGCTGACGCCGGGCGCAAGCTTCGGCGGCGGAGGGGAAGCGTGAGCGTCGGCGGTGGCAAAGGGCCATCGGCGAACGGACAGGCACCCGGCGCGAAGCCATCGGCTCCCGGAGGCGGCAAGCGGCCTGGAAAGGCGCCGGCGAAGCCCGGTCAAGCCGGCAAGCGGCACGGATTCAGAGGCGGAGCCGCGGCCAAAACGACGCCGAAGCCCAAACCGGAGCCGAGGCGCAAGACGGCCCGGGAAGTCGCCCTCGACACGCTCGTTCGCGTCATGGAAGCAGGCGCGTACAGCAATTTGCAGTTGAACCGCGCGCTGCAGGATGCCGGGCTCTCCAAAGCGGACGCCGGGCTTGCAACCGAGCTGGTGTACGGGACGATCCAAAACCAGCGTCTGCTCGATGACCGGCTGAACGCGTTGATCGCGAAAGGATTCGCCAAATTAACGCCATGGGTGCTGGCGCTGCTTCGGATGAGCGCCTATCAACTGCTGCTGCTCGACCGGATCCCGCCGCACGCGGCCGTCAACGAGGCCGTCGTCGTCGCGAAGCGGCGTGGACACAGCGGCATCTCCGGCATGGTCAACGGCGTGCTTCGCAACATGGAACGCAGCCTGGCCGAGCTTAGGCAGCCGATCGAGCTCGCCGACCCGGTGCGGAGAATCGGCATCGCGCATTCGTATCCCGATTGGCTGGTGAAGCGTTGGATCGACGGCTACGGCGAAGAAATCGCCGAACGGATCTGCGCCTCCGGCAACGAGCGGCCTCGCGCCAGCCTTCGGATCAACCCGCTCAAGCTGTCGCGGGAGAAAGCGATGGAGCTGCTCGCCGCAAGCGGTTTAGAAGCGAAGCCGTCCGAGCTGGCAGCGGAAGGCGTCGTCGTGAGCGGCGGCGGCAACCTTGCCCAATCCGACGGGTACCGGGACGGCTGGTGGACCTTGCAGGACGAGAGCTCGATGCTCGTAGCGGACGTGTGCGCGCCGGAGCCCGGCATGAACGTGCTGGACTGCTGCGCCGCGCCCGGCGGCAAGGCGACGCAGCTCGCCGAGCTGATGGAAGACCGGGGGCAGGTCGTCGCCAACGACGTCCATCCCCATAAGCAGGAATTGATCGACGAGCATGCCGCCCGGCTGGGGCTTGGTTCCGTGCACACCGTCGTCGGCGACGCGGGCAAGCTGGCGGAACGTTTCGCGCCTGGCAGCTTCGATCTTGTGCTATTGGACGCGCCATGCTCCGGCTTCGGCGTCATTCGGCGCAAGCCGGAGATCAAATGGACGAAGTCGGAAGCGGACATCGCCGCGATCGCTTCCCTGCAGGCGGAACTCCTGGACGAGGCCGCCAAGCTCGTGCGTCCCGGCGGAACGCTCGTCTACAGCACCTGCACGATCGAACAGGAAGAAAACGAGAAGCAGGTACTGAAATTCTTGTCGCGCCACGAATCTTATGAGCTGGATGCCGAATGGCCCGCGCGCGTGCTTCAGCCGTTGCGGACGAACGGGGTCATCGGGGACGGATTCGAAGGCATGGTTCAATTGCTTCCGCAGCATTTCGGCAGCGACGGCTTTTTCATCGCCCGTCTCAAACGGCTGGCGGAGTAAAGCCGTTAACCGGACTGCCTGCAGGAAGCTCAAACGCCCGTAGCGGCCGAAAGTGGCCTGCTATGGGCGTTTGTGGTAAAATAAACGGTGGCGGTCCGCCTACAAGGACGCCATGAAAACATTTTCCAGAGAAACAGGTGTTTAACCGATGAAACCGTTCATCTACGACTATACGCTGGAGCAGCTGCAAGATTGGATGAAAGAGAACGGCGAGCCCGCATTCCGCGGCACGCAGCTCTTCGAATGGCTCTACGTGAAGCGCGTCAACAGCTTCGATGACATGAGCAACCTCTCCAAGGCGCTTCGGGAGAAACTGCACGACCATTTTCAATTCGTGACGCTCAGCGAGATCACCCGGTTCGAATCCAAGGACGGCACGGTGAAGTTCCTGTTCGGCCTGCATGACAACCATGCGATCGAGACGGTCATCATGCGCCACAGCTACGGTAACAGCATCTGCGTGACCACGCAGGTCGGCTGCCGCATCGGCTGCACGTTCTGCGCCTCGACGCTGGGCGGATTGAAGCGCAACCTGACCGCCGGCGAGATCGTGGCCCAGGTCGTCGTCGCCCAGCAAATGCTCGATGCGACGGAAGAGCGCGTCTCCAGCATCGTCATCATGGGCTCCGGCGAGCCGTTCGAGAACTACGACGCGACGATGACGTTCCTTCGCAACATGATCCATGAGAAGGGCCTCAACATCGGCCAGCGTCACATCACGGTGTCCACGAGCGGCATCGTGCCGAGCATGTACAAGTTCGCCGAAGAGAACACGCAGATCAATCTGGCGATCTCGATCCATGCGCCCAATGACAAGCTTCGCTCCAAGCTGATGCCGGTCAACCGCCGCTTCCCGTTCGAGGAAGTGATGGAGGCTTGCCGGAATTACATCGCGAAGACGGGACGCCGCATTACGTTCGAGTACGCGCTCATCGGCGGCGTGAACGACCAGAACGAGCATGCGGAAGAGCTGGCACAGGTACTGAAAGGGATGCTGTGCCACGTCAACCTGATTCCGGTCAACCATGTGCCGGAGCGGGATTACGTGCGTACGCCGCGCGAGCAGATTTTCGAGTTCCACCGCATATTGGAGAAAAACAAAATCAATGCCACCATCCGCAGAGAACAGGGTCATGACATCGCAGCGGCTTGCGGACAACTACGCGCTAAACATATGGAGTCTACGGCGGGGTGATGAGTCTTGAAAATGGCTTTGCGGAGTGACATCGGAAGAATTCGACTCGTAAATGAAGACCGGGGCTGGTCCGAGGAACTGGAACCCGGTCTTGTCGTTGCCATCGTGGCCGACGGTATGGGCGGCCACCAGGCGGGCGACGTGGCAAGCAAGCTTGCCGTCGATACGTTTCGCGAAGCCTTGCAGGGCACGACGAAGGCGCTTACGCTGGAAGAGCGCAAGACGCTGATCAGCCAAGCCATTCTGCAGGCCAATGAAGTCGTGTTCGACACGGCATCCAATAATGAGCAGTACCATAATATGGGCACGACGGTCGTGGCGGCGCTGCTGACCGAGGACAACGGCGTCATCGGCCACATCGGCGACAGCCGCGCCTATCAATGGCGGGACGGCAGCTTGACGCAGTTGACGGAAGACCACACGCTCGTGAACGAACTGGTGAAATCCGGCCAAATCACGCCGGAGGAAGCCGAGCGGCACCCGCGCCGCAACGTCCTGACGCGGGCGCTGGGCACGGACGAGCAAGTGGAGGTCGACATCAAGGGAATTTCCTGGATGAAGGACGACCTGCTGCTGATTTGCAGCGACGGTCTTTCCAGCATGATCAGCGCAGCCGCGATCGTGGAGACGCTGCAGCAAAGCGAGCTGGATTTGGACCAGAAGGCGGACAGGCTCGTTCAACTCGCGCTGCAGGCCGGCGGAGACGACAATATTACCGTCGTGCTGCTGCATCATGCCGAAGACACAGAGCTTGAGAGGTGATCGACATGATAGGACATGAACTTGGCGGAAGGTACGAAATCATCACGCGCATCGGCGGCGGCGGCATGGCGCTCGTCTATAAGGCCCATGACGTGCTGCTGAACCGGTTCGTCGCGGTCAAAGTGCTTCGCCAGCAATTCGTGCATGACGAAGAATTCATTCGGCGGTTCAGACGGGAAGCGCAGTCCGCGGCGGCTCTTTCGCATCCCAACGTCGTCAGCATTTACGACGTGGGCCAGGAGGAAGATACGCACTATATCGTCATGGAATACGTGGAAGGCAACAATTTGAACGAAATCATAAAAGAACGCGCGCCGCTGCAGGCTGAGGAAGCGGTCAGGATCGCGATCCAGATTTGCGATGCCCTGGAGCACGCGCATCACAATCAAATCATTCATCGCGATATTAAGCCGCATAACATTCTCATCGGCAAGAACGGACGCGTGAAGGTGACGGATTTCGGCATCGCGCGCGCGGTGACGTCGTCCACGATCACCCAAACCGGGTCCATGGTAGGCTCGGTGCATTATTTCTCGCCCGAGCATGCGAAGGGAACCGCGACCGGCGAAAAGTCGGATCTGTATTCGCTCGGCATCGTGCTCTATCAGATGATGACGGGCAAACTGCCGTTTCTCGGCGAAAGCCCCATCAGCATTGCGCTGAAGCATCTGCAGGAGAATTTCGAGGAACCGCGCGAGCTCAATCCGTACATACCGCAGAGCGTCGAGAACGTGATCTTGAAGGCGATGCGCAAAAATCCGAACGAGCGATACCGCTCGGCCGCCGAGATGCTGAAGGATCTCGAAACCTGCCTGCATCCCGATCGGTTGACGGAGCCCAAAATCGAGTTCAGTAATCCCGATCTCGACGAGACGCGCGTCATGCCCGCCATTCGCGGCAGCATCGCGGGCACGCTGACCGATTCGACGATTGCGGGCAGGGCCGACAAATCGGTCCCTATCACCGAGCGGGCCGACCGGGACCGGCAAGCCCCGGCGCGCCAGACCGCTTCCGCGGCCGCCGTGGACGCGGAGCCGCAGGACGAGCAGGAAGACCGCTGGGATGCGAGCGGCATGGATGAGAAGCGCAGGCGCAGATGGGTCAAGCCCGTCGTGACGGTCGCCTCGACGCTGATCGTCATCGCACTCGTCTATTGGGGTGCCATGACCGTGCTCGGCTGGTTCGACATCGAAGAGGTCGACGTGCCTTACGTCGTCAACATGAACGAGACCGACGCCCGCAGCACTTTGGAGAAAGCGGGTCTGAAGGTGGAAGATCCGCCGCTATACATGGACAAGGAAGGCGTTGCCAAAAACATCGTCTACGAGCAGTCGAAGCCCAACCAGCGGGTGAAGGTAGGGTCGTTCATCAAGCTGTACGTCAGCACGGGGCCGAAGATGGAGAAGGCCGACAATTACGTCGGCAAGTCTTACGAGGAGACCGTCGCCGCGCTCGTCGCATTGGGCGTCGGCGAGGACCGGATTTCCAAGAAAGACGACTACAGCGATGAAGCGCCGGGTACGATACTCGATCAGACGCCGGAGCCGGGCGCGGAATTCGATCCGAAGAAAGCAGAGTTCGCTTTCACGGTCAGCCAAGGCAAGGAAACGTTCAAGATGCCGAAGGTTCTCGGCATGAAGGAAAGCGAAGCCATTGCCCTGCTGCGCTCTAAAGGGCTCGTCATCAACGAGGCGGACATCGTCCGCGAACCGGGCTACAAGCCGACCGGCGAGGTCGTCGCCCAATATCCGTACGATCCCGACGCGCAGGTGACCAAGGGAGCGGCGATTACGCTTACCGTCAGCTCCGGCCTGCCGGACGACGCGCTGGAATACACGTTCAATATCTTGATTTCGCCGGCACAGTCGGACAAATCGAGCGAGATCCGGATTACGTACACCGATGCGACGGGCGAAGACATCGAATGGGGCAAGCGGACGATCAAGGATACGCAGACGTTCCCGGTAAAGGTCATTCTCGCGCCTAACACGGAAGCCAGGGTCAAGATCTACCGAGACGGTCAAGATACAGATACGTTCACGAAGACGTACGACGACGTGAAATCGGGCGCCGATTCAACGCCGGAGAACGTACCCGGCCTGGATCCGCCGCCTACCGATCTACCAGCAAACACCGAGGAGAATCCGACGAATGGCAGTACGAACGCGGACACAAACACCGATGACGCAGCCGGGCAATAAGGACGCGAAGTCCGGACGAATCGTCAAGGCGCTCAGCGGCTATTATTACGTGCGGCCGTTCGACGCGGCTCCGGGAGCGGCGGACATACAGTGCAGGGGACGCGGCATCTTCAAGAAGCGCGGCGAATCGCCGCTCGTCGGGGACGTCGTCGAATTCGAGGAGACCGAGAACGGCGAAGGCGCCGTCAACGTGCTGATGTCCCGAAGCTCCGAGCTGATCCGTCCGCCGGTGGCGAACGTGGATCTGGCCGTGCTGGTCTTCTCCGTGACGGAGCCCGCGCTCAATCTGCAGCTGCTCGACAAATTTCTTGTTCATATCGAGCATGCCGGCATCGACGCGATACTATGCTTAAGTAAGCAGGATTTGGCGGAAAACGGCGAGGAATCGGCGGAAGCGAAGCATTCGATGAACGAGGTCGTGCGTATCTATGAGCCGATCGGGTATGAAGTGCTCGTGACCAGCTCGAAGCGGGGAGCAGGCACCTCAGCGCTCAAGGAACGGCTTCAGGGGCATCTGGCGGTGTTCGCCGGGCAATCCGGCGTCGGTAAATCGTCGCTGCTGAACGCCCTCGTTCCGGGGCTTACGCTCGAAACGAACGAAATCAGCAACCGGCTCGGACGGGGGAAACATACGACGCGGCATGTCGAGCTGATCGACATCGGCGGCGGCTTCGTGGCGGATACGCCGGGTTTCAGCCAGCTCGATTTCGCGGAGCTCGGCATCGAAGAGCTGGGAAGCTGCTTCAAGGAAATGCGGGAGCTGTCATCCTCCTGCAAATTCCGCGGCTGCACCCACATCCATGAACCGGAATGCGCGGTGCTGGCGGCGCTCGCGGACGGCGAAATCGCGCCGAGCCGGCATGCCAACTACGTGTTGTTCATGGCGGAAATGAAAGAGAAGAAGCGGAGGTACTGAAATGTCTATCATTGCACCATCGATTTTGTCCGCGAATTTCGCGGCGCTCGGAGAAGAAATACAAGACGTGGACCGTGCCGGCGCGGATTGGATTCATATCGACGTCATGGACGGTCATTTCGTGCCGACGTTGACGTTCGGTCCGCAGATCATTCAAGCCGTGAGACCGGTATCGAAGCTTGTCTACGACGTGCATCTGATGATCGAACGGCCGGAGCTGCATATTCCGAATTATATCGCGGCGGGAGCGGACCGGATCACCGTCCATGCGGAAGCGTGCACGCATCTGCACCGCGTTATCCATCAGATCAAGGAAGCCGGCTTGCCTGCGGGAGTCGCTCTCAATCCGGCGACGCCGGTAGGCGCGCTGGAGAACGTGCTGGACGATATCGACCTGATCCTGATCATGACCGTCAATCCCGGCTTCGGCGGCCAGAAATTCATTCCCCATTCGCTTCGCAAGATTCGGCAGACGCGCGCGATGCTCGCGGAACGCGGACGCGAAGGCATGCTGATCCAAGTGGACGGCGGCGTTAACGCGGAGACCGCGCCGCTGATCAGGGAAGCGGGAGCGGACGTATTCGTGGCGGGCAATGCCGTTTTCAACCAGAAGGACAGGGCCGCGGCGATCGCTGCTTTGCGTTAAGGGGCGGATGGCATGGGCCAGCGTCTGAAGAAAGGGTTATTGCTGCTTGTATACAGCGCCGGGTGCGGTCTGATGCTGACGGTGTTCACGATCGTCAAAAGTCCGGCGAACTTGTTGTTTTCCCTGCTGGCGATTCTCATCGCGATTCATTATTTCAAACTGTTCTCTTCGCTTCGCTCGCGAATCGCGTTCGTTGCGTTGGCTATTCTCGGATTTCTGTTTTTCGTGCTGGTGTACGCGGTGATTACGGCCGCGCGGAACGGGACCGTAGGCGCTTAGGCTGCGCCGAGAGAAACGGCGGATGCCCGGCCGTCAGCTCCGGGGTTGGAATAGGACAGTCTTGCGATGCATAGGATGGTTACATGAACGAACGTTCCTGTAGCCTTTTTTTGTGGGCACTTTCGAGGCGCGGAACCGTTACGGATGTTTATGCTTGAGTTTTCTGCCTGCAGAAGCTCTTTCAAAGAAGTACCAGCAAACTCTTAGGAGGGGTGGAGCATGAAATTCTATACGATCAAGCTGCCGAAGTTTTTGGGTGGTTTCGTGAAAGCCATCTTAAATACGTTTCAGAAGAGCTGATAGCAGATTCGAACGTCTGCCCCTGGAACGGCCCCGCGGCATGAAGGTTTCCGAGCACGGAAGAACGCACGAAGGAGCGCTCGTCTTCCGCGCTTCGGCATGCAAAAAAGCACCTGATCACATCAGGTGCTTTTTGTCCATGGCTGAATGCCCTTATACGCGAGTAACGGCTCCGGATTTAAGAGCTTTCGTGCTGACATAGACGCGTTTCGGTTTGCCGTTAACCAGAATTCTTACTTTCTGAACGTTAACGCCCCAAGTGCGGCGGGTTTTGTTGTTAGCGTGCGAAACGTTGTTACCTGTACCGGGACCTTTGCCCGTAATGAAACATTTGCGAGACATGAAATACACCTCCCTTTAAGAATCGCTCCAAACAAACAGACTACAATATAATAGCATATGTCTGGGCATTCATCAAGGGTTTGTCAATCGCCGTTATCGCGGGCTAGCGCTTAAAAAAGGATGAAAATAGTCGGGAATAGGCCTCTGGACTTCAAAATCGTTCAAATTTATAGTACAATGTGCATTAGTCCATAATAAAACGGTGAAGGAGTGGTTTTCCATGCCTCTGCAGATTCAATCCGAATTCGGAAGCGTACATATAACCGATCATGTGATCTCCGTCCTTGCCGGGTCAGCAGCGATGGATTGTTATGGACTGGTAGGAATGGCCACAAGGAAGCAGCTCAAGGACGGCATAGCCGAGCTGCTGGGTCGTGATAATCTGTCGCGCGGTGTCGAAGTCCACCGAGAGAACGATTACTTGCACATCGATTTGTACATCATCGTCAGCTACGGTACGAAAATATCCGAGGTCGCACATAATATCCAGTCAAAAGTGAAATATGTGATGAACGAGGTCGTCGGCGTCAAGGTTGACGTTGTCAATATTTTTGTCCAAGGCGTACGGGTATCTCGGTAGGAAGGGGTAATCTAGCTTGATCAAACGCTTTATAAACGGCCCGGATTTCTCCAGCATGGTCTTGAGCGGAGCGGAAAGCTTGCAGCGAAACGAATCGCGCATCAACGCATTGAATGTATTCCCGGTTCCGGACGGAGACACGGGATCCAATATGAATTTAACGATGACCTCCGGAAAGCGCGAGCTTCAAAAAAACCCGGGTGAAGCAGTGGGCAAAGTTGCGGAAGCGCTTTCTAAAGGCTTGTTGATGGGCGCGCGCGGCAATTCCGGCGTTATTTTGTCGCAGCTGTTCCGCGGATTTTCCAAAAGCATTGCCAACCAGGAGCAGATCGACGCCCAACAATTCGCCGCGGCGCTGCAGCACGGCGTCGACATGGCCTACAAGGCGGTCGTGAAGCCCGTGGAAGGCACGATCCTGACGGTTGCCAAGGATACGGCGAAGCATGCCGTGGCCTTTGCCAAGCGCAACAACGATATCCTTCAGCTCGTGCAGGAGGTGGTTGCCCGGGCGAACGAGTCGCTGGCGCGCACGCCGGATTTGCTGCCGGTGCTCAAGCAGGTCGGCGTCGTGGACTCGGGAGGACAAGGGCTCGTCTGCATCTACGAGGGATTCCTGAGCGCTTTAGCGGATGTGCACGGCAGCGCGGGCGAGAGCCATGTCGGCGCGGAATCGGCTGCGGCTGGCGCCTTTCCGACGACGCCAAGCGCGGCGGCGAGGTTGCCGCAGCGGGCTGCTGCTTTTCAGCCCGTCAGCGCTCAATCCAAGCTCGAGACGGAGCATATCGAGTTTTTGTACGATATGGAGTTCTTCATCAACCGCAAGCAGACCGGACGGGCGGGGCTTCGTTTCGACGAAGCGTTGTTCAAAGGCATGCTGGGCAGGGACGGCGATTCCATCCTCGTGATCGTGGACGACGACATCGTCAAGGTGCACGTGCACACGCGCAAGCCCGGCGATGTGCTCAATTACGCGCTGCCGTACGGCGAACTGACGGAAATCCATATCCTGAACATGCGCGAGCAGCATCGCGAGCTGCTGCAGGAGGAACTGAACGCGGCGATCGGGGGCTCGGTTCCGGTCGGGGCCGCGGAAGAACTGCCGGAGACGGCGGTCGTGGAAGAAGCCGCGCTCGGCCTTGCCGTATCCGAAGTGCT
The DNA here is from genome assembly GCF_059383675.1 of Paenibacillus sp. J22P277. NCBI lineage: Bacteria > Bacillati > Bacillota > Bacilli > Caryophanales > Paenibacillaceae > Paenibacillus > Paenibacillus sp. J22P277. The sequence goes on along the minus strand of NZ_JBXENS010000003.1, from coordinate 688,576 downwards.
CACGGGGGCGCCGGCGGATGCCTTGTCCGCGGAACATGCGCATGAATGGGCGCCTTTCGGACTGATCGCGGTGGCCATGGGAGAGGGGATTCGGTCGATCTTCCTCGACAACAACGTCGATGTCGTCTTGTCGGGCGGACAGACGATGAATCCGTCGACGGAGGATTTCGTCAATGCGATCGAGACGCTGCCGGCGGAACATATCTTCGTGCTCCCGAATAACAGCAACATTATATTGGCGGCCCAGCAGGCGGCGGAGCTGAGCGGGCGCAGCGTAACGGTCGTCGGCACGCGCAACATTCCGCAGGGCCTCGCAGCCGTTTTGGCTTTCCGGGAAGAAGATTCGGCGGACGTCAACGCGCAGGCCATGAACGAAGCCGTGCTGCAGGTGCGCTCCGGCCAAGTGACGAGCGCGGTGCGCAATACGGCGATCGACGGCATCACCATTCAGGAAGGCGATTATATCGGCATTTTGGAGAAGACGATCGTCACCGCTTCCGCGAGCCTTCAGGAAACCTGCCGGGAGCTGCTCGCGCGGATGCTGGAGGACGGCGGCGAGCTCGTCACCGTGCTGACCGGAGAGCAGGCGAAATCGTCGGACACGGCGGAATTGACGGCTTGGGCCCGGGAAGCGTTTCCCGATGCGGAATTCGAGGTCCATGCGGGCGGTCAGCCGCTGTATCCATATTTAATCGCGGTCGAATAGGGGGTGCGGAGATGAGCGGAGTTAAAATCGTTACGGACAGTACGGCAGATATCCCGAAACGCGTGAGAGAGCAATACGGCATCGAAATGATACCGCTGAAAGTCATGTTCGGGGAAGAATCGTACCTGGACGGCATTTCGCTGACCAATGATCAATTTTACGGCAGGCTGGTATCTTCGGCCGCGCTGCCGACGACTTCGCAGCCTTCGCCGATGGAATTCACGGAAACCTACCAACGCTTGAGCAAGCAATATCCGGATTCGCCCATATTATCCATTCATATCTCATCCGCGCTCAGCGGGACGTACCAATCGGCGGTTCTCGGCTCGACGTTGATGGAGGAGCCGGGCGACGTGACCGTCATCGATTCGAAGACCGTGTCGTACGGCCTCGGGATGCTCGTGGTCAAAGCCGCGGAGATGGCTGCCGCAGGCGCCTCGAAGGAAGAGATCGTCGCGGCCGTCGAAGCAATGGCACGGGATAAGAAGATTTATTTTCTCGTCGATACGCTCGAATACTTGCAGAAGGGCGGACGGATCGGCAAAGCCGCCGCGTTGTTCGGCTCGATTCTGAACATCAAGCCGATTTTGACGATCGACCCCGAGGGCGAGGTATCCGCCATCGACAAGGTACGCGGCACGAAGAAGGCGATGCAGCGCATTATCGACCTGTTGAAGGACGAATACGGCAGCGATCCGCTCGATATGACGGTCGGCTGGACGCGCAAGCGGGAGCTCGCGCTGGAGCTGGCTGCTCTGGCGCAAGGGCAGTTGAACGTGCGCAATATCAGGCAGACGGAGATCGGCGCCGTGATCGGCACGCATGCCGGTCCCGGAGCCGCGGCATTATTTATAACGCGGGTGTGAGGTAATGGCTATGAAGCTGGATCAAATACCGGTCCGGCAAATGAAAGGCGTGAGCGCTCAGAAGGAATTGGAGCTTCACGCCTTTGGCGTTCAAACGATCGCGGATTTGCTGGACTATTTTCCGTTTCGATACGAGGATTATCGCATTCGGACCCTTGGGGAAGCGAAAGACGGCGAGAAGGCGACCGTAGAAGGCAAAATCATGGGCAATCCGCTGCTGCAGCGCTACGGCCGGGCGAAGACGCGCTTGACCTGCAAGGTAGCCGTGGACGGCGTGCTCGTGACGGCCGTCTGGTTCAACCGGCATTTTCTGCAGGAGCAGCTCGTGCCCGGACGGGATATCGTGCTGACCGGCAAATGGGAGCAGCACCGGTTGCAAATCACGGTGTCGGAGTCGGAATTTCCCGATAAAGGGATATCCCGTTCCGGGACCCTCCAGTCCGTCTATTCCGTCGGCGGCAGCGTCACGCAGCCGTGGATGCGCAAGACGATCGCGCAGGCGCTGCTGCAGTACGGGACGATGGTGGAGGAAATTTTGCCGGTCGACCTGATGGATAAGTACGGCTTCATGCTCCGGCGGGAGGCCGTGCGGCACATCCATCAGCCGGAGGACATCGCGCAAGGACAGGCGGCGCGGCGCAGGCTGGTTTACGAAGAATTGTTCCTTTTCCAGCTGAAGCTGCAGGCATACCGTTCGCTCAACCGGAAACGGATGGACGGCATCGCCCACGTCGTGGACGCCGAATCGATTCGCGTCTTCTCGCGGACGCTGCCCTTCGAGTTGACTGATTCGCAGAAGAAGGTCGTCAACGAAATACTGATCGACATGCGATCCCATGCCTGCATGAACCGGCTGCTGCAAGGGGACGTCGGCTCCGGCAAGACGGTCGTGGCCGCCATCGCGCTGTTTGCGACCTTCAAGGCGGGCCACCAGGGCGCGCTGATGGTGCCGACGGAGATACTGGCGGAGCAGCATTACCGGTCGCTGCAGAAGCTCCTGGGCGCGGCAGGCATGCAGGTCGCGCTGCTCACCGGCAGCCTGACCGAGAAGAAGCGCCGCGAGGTGCTGGCCGGCCTGCAGATGGGCGTAATCGATGTCGTGGTCGGCACGCAGGCGATCATTCAAGACGGCGTGTTTTTCCGCAGCCTAGGCCTTGTCGTCACCGACGAGCAGCATCGCTTCGGCGTCAACCAGCGCAGCGTGCTGCGGCGCAAAGGGCTGAACCCGGACGTGCTCACGATGACGGCGACGCCGATACCGCGCACGCTGGCGATCACGGCCTTCGGCGATCTGGACGTGTCCACGCTGAAGGAACGGCCTCATGGACGCAAGCCGATCCAGACGAACTGGGTGAAGCACAATATGCTGGAACGCGTGCTCGGCTTCATCCGCCGCGAGGTGGAAGCGGGCAGGCAGTGCTACTTCATCTGTCCGCTGATCGAAGAATCGGACAAGCTCGACGTGCAAAATGCCATCGATCTGCATATCCAGATGCAGCAGGCGTTCCCGGACTTGCGCGTAGGGTTGCTGCACGGCAGGCTCTCCGCCGCGGAGAAGGACGAGGTCATGCTCGCCTTCGCCGCGAACGAGGTGCACGTGCTCGTTGCGACCACGGTCGTGGAGGTCGGCGTCGACGTGCCGAACGCCACGCTGATGATCATCATGGACGCCGAGCGCTTCGGCTTGTCGCAGCTGCATCAGCTGCGCGGACGCGTGGGCCGCGGCGGCCACCAGTCCTACTGCGTGCTCATCGCCGATCCGAAGTCGGACATCGGCCGGGAGCGGATGCGGATCATGACCGAGACCGATGACGGCTTCGAGGTGTCGCGAAGAGACCTGGAGCTGCGCGGGCCGGGCGATTTCTTCGGCACGAAGCAGAGCGGGGTGCCGGACTTCAAGCTCGCCGACATGGCCGTGGATTTCGCGGTGCTGGAAGAGGCAAGGGACGATGCGGCGGAGATGACGGCCGGCGCGGATTTCTGGAGCGAGGCTTCCTACGCGAGACTGCGGGACATGCTGCGGAAGGAGCAACTTTTTCAAGGGGAGCTTTTGGACTAGTTTTTAAAGCCGAATGCCCGGCATATAGTACATCTAGAGGATGGTTTCGAGGTCAGCCTATCTTCGGATGGCCATGGCCTCTTAAAGCCGGACGGAGGTGCTATAACCGGAATGAGCTACACCAAATTCGGCATTCGGCCCGAGCTGGTCGAGCGCGTCAAAGTGAAAATGAAAAATCCCGTCGTGAAAGACCGGGTCAAAATGCTGCTGAACGGCGTCAATAAATTCGACCTGCAGGATCGCGCGAAGGTTCGAAAGCTCGTCCGCATGTCGGCCGGCATCATGCAGGAGAATTTGACGGAGCAGCAGGAAGAGCAGCTGATCGCGTTCGTCGTCGCGCAAAAGATCGACCCCAACAATACGCTCCACCTCATCCGCCTTTGGGCGATGTTCCGCTGATCCTCCGGGATCGGCATTTTTTTTGCGTGATTAGCCGTTCGCCCGGAGGGGAGCGATGCAGGATTCGTCGTCTTTGGCGACGCTGCCGACATCGCCGGCAACCGGATAGGCTTCGAGCAGCTCGGACGGGAAAGGCTGGAGCAGCCGGTTCAGCCGGGCAGGATCGCGCAGGGAGCGGTCCAGCCACGCCGCTTCGTCTTCGGGCTGCAAGATGACCGGCATCCGGTTGTGGATCGGTTCCATCAGCGCGTTGGGAGCGGTGGTCAGGATCGTGCAGGTGCTGAGCTTGATCCCTTCCGGGGACGTCCACGTATCGTACAGACCCGCCATGCTGAACAGCTTGCGGTCGCGTTTGACGATGCGCATCGGCTGCTTGCGGTTCTCTTCCTGTTGCCACTCATAGAAGCCGTCGGCCGGGACAATGCAGCGCTTGCGGTCGATCAATTTGCGAAAGGCGGGCTTGTCCCACACCGTTTCGGACCGCGCATTGATCATTTTGGCGCCAAGCTTCATCGTCTCCGCCCATGAAGGGACCAGCCCCCATTTGAGCTCGCCCAGCCGGTTTTTCTCGCCGTCGTTGATGACCGCCAGAATCATTTGGCCGGGGGCTACGTTGTATTTGGGCTGCTGGAACGGGACGTTCGTCTCGGCGACCCAATAATGCAGCATCAATTCCTCCAAAGTAACGGTAATCGTATAGCGGCCGCACATGGTGTTCATGCCTCCTTGAGTTCCGAAATCGGGCTAACTTGCATTAGCTATAGTATACTACAGCGGCTAATCGAAGGTAGAGATGACGATACTAATTGACAATGGTTTACTTCGCGATGAAGGAGGGAAACGGACATGTCGCAGCGGCACAACGACCGCGGCAGGCCTTCTTTGCTGGGCTGGCTGCTGCATGCGTTTCGGTTCGTGCGGAATTACGCGATTCATAAAAGGGACGCCAGAAACGCGTCGCATGAGCTGGCCGAACATGCGTTGCCCGCTTCCATGCGCCAAGAACTCGTGCACGAGCTGTTCGCGGCGCTCCAGTCCGAAGAACAAGCCGATTCCGCGCCCGGCGGGGAGGCGTCTGACCGGACCCGGACTGCCGCGGAACACGACGAGCGGGAGCGCGCGCTGATCCACCGCATCCGCCACGAGACGGAGACCGCGAACCGGAACAACGTCACGCGGACGGAGGCTTACCGCGCCGTGTATTACCGGTGTCCGGAGCTGCAGTGGGCGTTGTTGGCCCATCTCGTATCCCGGAACGGCGGTTGGAATATGACGGATTTGCAGGGCGAGCTGCTGCCGGAGCTGATGGACGAGGAGAGCCGCCTGCATGCTTTCATCCTGCTGGAGCGCATTAATGCGCTTATCTTCCATGACGCTTATCCGCAATTGCTGCTCTACGAGGCGTCTCGCAAGGAGGGGAGGGATCTGTCGGCGCTGCTGCCGAGCTTCGGCGTATCTCGCTTCATGCTTCCGGTCTGGTCGCAGTTCTGGCAGCGCCGGGACGCGATTCTGCTGACGACGGCGCTGATCGTGAACGAGCAGCATGTCATCGAGAAGCCGCTCGTGCAGAGCGATTACTTCAAGGCGCATGTGCTGAAGCGAACGCCGTTTCTGCTCCAAATCCCGCTGCAAACGAACACGGTCGTCATGCCGTACGGCGCGCCGCAGGTCAACGGCGGGGATATGATGCTGGCCGGGTTGGTGCTCGAGCATTTCAGCAGCCTGCATGAACGCATCGAATTCGGCAAACGGCTCTACGCGATCCTGCTCCGCGTGCCGGAAGTGTTGGCGGGGGTCACGGCTTTCGTCAAAGGGGTGCATCACACCGGCTCTAGGGCGGATTATGCGCCGCATTTGTTTACGAAGGAACGGGAAGGCGCGGAAGGCGGGAGGATCGCGGCCTACAAGGAGCGGCTCGAAGGCTGCAGCCTGATAGCAGGCGCCAAGAAGCTGCTCAGCCCCGAGCTGTCGGCCGCCTGGGCGGATGTGCCCGCGGAGCTGCCGGCGCGCATCGATTGGCTGGAGGATGCGCCATCCATTCTGCCGTATTTCGAAGCGCTGCCGCTGCCGGACATCTTCGAGATCACGTTCGAGCACTGCATGGCGTTTAACAAGCTGGAGCTTGCCGTTCAGGCGAAGCAGCGCTTCGGCGGGCTCAATGGAAAAAGGCGATAACGCGGACTGATCGCTCAGCCCGGCATATCGCCTTTTATCGTATTCGCGCCGGAGATGATCAGCGTTTCAGCAGCTCCCAGCGGTAAACGTATTCGAACAGGAATTCGAACGCTTCCAGATGGCGCTTCGCCTCGAACGCGTTGGCACCCCAAGCGTAGATGCCGTGCTTGCGGAGCATGATGCCCGGGATCCGCTTGTCCAAGCGTTCCGTCACTTCCGGGACGATGCTCGGGATATGGGCGAAATTGGACACGATCGGAATGTCGATCTGCGCTTCCTCGTCCCAGATGTTGAACGCTTTGATCAGCTCGACGCCGTCCACGGGAATCGATTTGCGTTCCCAGAACAGTTCGGACACCAAGTTGTTGAACACCGTGTGCACGTGGAAAATCGCGCCGCAGCCCGTTTGCTTGTAGATCTCGCAGTGGATCAGCGTCTCGGCGGATGGTTTCAGCATCGTCGGCTCGCTTGGCTTGCCATCTTGGTCGACGAACAGGAAATCCTCCGGCGTGGACAACGACTTGTCCTTGCCGCTCGCCGTGATGGCGAAATGAAAATCGTCCGGTGCGTAATCGCCGACGCGAATGGACAGGTTGCCGCTCGTGCCCTGGAACCAGCCGCGGTTCGCGAAGAGGCGTTTGACGTCCGTGAGCTCCGCGAGCGCCCGTTGTTTATGTTCTAAAGGAATTTGTGCAAAGGTCATCGGGTTGGTTTCGCCTCCTGCAGCTTCAATTGGTGGATGACGTCATGGAACGTCGCGTATTCATGGAACGGCAGCCCGAGCTCCGCGCATTTCAACGTCAGATGCGAGCGGGCGAAGACGACGTCGGCCAGCTTCGCGCCTTCGAAATCCGTCACGCTGTCTCCGATCAGGATCCGTTCGTACCGCTCGGCCGGAAAACGGCGAATGATCGTCGTCTTGCACATGCCGCACTCGGTAAGGCATTCGCCGTCGCAAGGATGCGGCCAGGTGATCGCGATGGACTCGCCCGAGAAATCGCTGCCGTTGCAGTAAATGTGGTCTTCCGGAATGCCGAACGGCGCAAGCAGCGGGAATACGAAAAAGTCGATGCCGCCGCTCGTGACGTAGAATTGGATATCATTGGCCTTGCAATAGTCCAGCAACTCCGGGAAGCCTTCGCGAATGCGGGCATTGGAGATCGCGTAATCGACCACTTCCCGTTTACGGGATGTCGGGAGGAGGCGGAACAGCTCGCCTACGCCTTGCTTGATCGATTTGTGTTGGCTGACGATCGCGTTTACGATGGCTTCCCAGCCGGGCGGGTTAAAATGGCGAATGATCGCGACGATATTGTCGTTCTCGGTAATGGTCCCGTCAAAATCGCAAAAGATGACGCGCTGCTTCTTCATGGATGTCTGTACCTCGTTGTCGGTCATGGTTGTTTGAACCCCCAGCTGTCGATTGCCGTCCGGAGCGCTTCATGCCCCGGCTGCGCGGCCGCGTCCGGGAGGGAAATGCCTTTCAGCGTCGCGTCGATCGCCTGGCGGAACGCTTGTCCGCCGGCGGCCGTGCCCATCGGATGGCCGTGAATGCCGCCGCCCGCGTTGACGACGACGTCCGTGCCGAAGTCGCGCAGGATGAGCGGCACGAGGCCTGGATGAATGCCGGCCGAGGGAACGGAAAAGCTCTGGCGGACCGGCAGGGCAGGATCGATCAAGGCAGCCTGCACGGCCAGGTTCTCTTCGCGCGGCATCACGACGGAGCCGTACGGCGACGGGAAGAGCGCCAGATCCGCGCCGGCCAGCCGCATCAGCTTGCCGAGCAGCAGCGGTGCCGCGATGCCGTAGTGCGGCGACGGATAGAACGCGCCGGCCATGGCGGGGTGCGCGGCGATCGGGATCGCGATCTCTGGATCGCTGCTAAGCTCGTGAAGCGCGTCGAAGCCATACGCCAGCACGTTGAAGAGCAGCGCGTTGGCGCCTGCCGCGATCGCCAGCTTCGCCTGCGAAGCGAGCTTCGAGGTCGGGCCGGTCAGATTGACGGCGTAGAGCAGCTTCTGGCCGGTCTCGGCTTCCGCTTGGCGGGCGGCTTCCATGCAGGCTTCGACGCGCTTCTGCAGCGGCGTGAGCGGATTCTCGAACAGGATCTCGTCGTCTTTGATCAGATCGACGCCCCCGAGGGCCTGCTTGTAGAATTGATCGCGCAGGTTGGGAAGGTCATGCCCGATGACGGATTTGAAAATGCTCATCAGAAGCGGGCGATCCTGGACGCCGAGCAGGCCGCGGATGCCTGCCATGCCGAACTTCGGTCCCGGGAATGCGGACAGGAAGTCCGACGAGAAATCGAGGTCGAGCAGCTTGATCTTGCCGTCCATGGACAGCTTGCCGAACACGGTGACGAGCAGGGCCGGGATGTCGCGGCTGAAATTCACGTCCGGGTAGGCGATCACGATATCCGCGTAACGCGTGCCCGGTTCCGTGCCTTCGTGCACGTCGACGGACACGACGCGTCCCAGATGTTTCTCCATCTCGGCTTTGCGGGCTTCGGGCAGGTCGGTCCAGCTCCCGACGGTCAGGCCGACCGCGATGCCGAGCGCTTTTTTCTGAAAATCGGCTTTATCGTCGTAGCTCCGATAAGTGGCCGTGCATACCGCTTGACTCATGATTTCGCATTCCTTTCGATTTCGGCTCCCATTTCCACGGCGCGTTCGGCGGAGCGCGTGATGGCGCTCAGCACGGCGTCCGTGAATCGGTAAGCGTCGAGTTTCTCGATGGCCGCCTGGGTGGAGCCGTTCGGCGACGTGACTTTGCGTCGGAGCTCGGCCGGATCTTCACCCGTAGCTTTTACCATGTGGGCGGCTCCTAGTACCGTTTGGATCGTCAGCTCGCGCGCGGCGTCCTCGGTCAGCCCGAGCTTGGCGCCCGCGGCGATCATGGCTTCCATCATGTAATAAATATAAGCCGGACCGCTGCCGGACAGGCCGGTCACGACCTCGAGCATCGGTTCCTCGACGATCGTCGTCAAGCCGACGGCTTGGAAAATCGCGTCCGCGAGCAAGCGCCGATCGGCGCTCACGCTTGCCGAGAAGCTGATGCCCGTAACGCCGAGACCGATCGTGCTGGACGTGTTCGGCATCGTGCGCGCGATCGGCATCGGCATGCCGAGCAGCGTTTCCAGCGTGTCGATCGTCATGCCGGCAATGAGCGAGACGATCATTTGGCCGGGGTGCAGCAGATCCCGCACGCGTTTGATCGCGTCCGCGGCGTCCTTCGGTTTCATGGCCAGGAAGACGATATCGGCCTCGCGAAGCATCGTTTCTTTGTCCGCGTCGTTCTGCGCGCCGTTAATGCCGTACCGGCCGGACAGCTCGTGCATGCGCTCCGCGTTCTGGCGGTTCATCATGCCGATCTGTCCCGGCTCCGTCAAGCCGCGGTCGAGCATGCCGCGCACGAGCGCCTCCGCCATGGAACCGGCGCCGTAAAAGCAAATTTTAAGCGAAGCGATTTCCGGCGCTGTGCCGGAAGAGGAAAGGGTAGTCATAATTGCCGTGAGCCTCCTTCAGATGGCGGAATGCTGCATGCGAAGCGCTGGCTTCGCACGCAAACCAATCCGCGTTTAACCGCGGATTTGGCCGTTGCCGAATACGCGGAATTTGGTTGTCGTCAGCGCGGGCAGTCCCATCGGACCGCGCGCGTGAAGCTTTTGGGTGCTGATGCCGATTTCGGCGCCGAAGCCGAATTCGAACCCGTCGGTGAAGCGGGTAGACGCATTGTGGTAGACCGCGGCGGCGTCGATGCGCTGCATGAACGCGGCGGCATTCCAGTCGTCCTCGGTCACGATGCATTCGGAATGCATCGTCCCGTACCGGGCGATATGCTCCAAGGCGTCGTCGAGATGATCTACCACGCGGATGTTCAGAATATAATCGCTGTACTCCGTGGCGTAGTCGGCTTCCGTTACGGCAGCGGCTTCAGGGACGAGCGCACGGGTCCGGTCGCAGCCGCGAAGTTCGACGCTTGCCGCCAGGAAACGGTCCGCCAATGTCCGCAAATGCTTGCCCGCGAACTTTTCGTGAACCAGCAGCGTTTCCATGGAGTTGCAAACCGACGGACGCTGTACCTTCGCGTTGAAGGCGATGTCGGCAGCCATATCGTAGCTTGCGCTTTCGTCCACGAAGGTGTGGCAGATGCCTGCGCCGGTCTCGATGACCGGCACCGTCGCGTTCTCGACGACGTTGCGGATGAGCGAAGCGCCGCCTCGCGGAATGACGACGTCGAGCAAGCCGTTTAATTTCAGCATCTCGTCGACGGATGCGCGCGACGGATCCTCGATCAGCTGCAGCGCATCCGCCGGAAGCGCAGTGCTTGCCAACGTTTCGCGCAGCACCTCGACGATCCGGCGATTGGATTCCAGCGCCGCGGATCCGCCGCGCAGGACGACGGCGTTACCCGTCTTGAGGCAAAGTCCGGCGGCGTCCACCGTGACGTTCGGACGCGCCTCGTAGATCATGCCGATGACGCCGAGCGGCACCGCGATTTTCTCTACGCGCAAGCCGTTCGGGCGCTGGAACGACTCCAGCGTCAAGCCGGTCGGATCCGGCAGCCCTTCCACCTGGCGCAAGCCCTCGGCGATGCCTTGGATCCGCGCCGGCGTCAGCTTCAACCGGTCAAGCAGCGACTCGCTCGTCCCGTTGCTTCTGCCGCGCTCGATATCGAGCGCGTTGGCGGCAATGATCGATTCCTGCTGTTCGATCAGCGCTTCGGCCATGGCGAGCAGGGCTTGATTCTTTTGCTTCGTCGTCATGCGGTTCATGATTTGCGCGGCTTGCTTGGCCAGCGCGGCTTTCTCGCGTACTTCGCCCATCGTTACCCCTTCTTTCTGTATCATTCATGCTTTTAGCGAAACCCATTCGTCCCGGTGTATGACTTCCATGCGGGCGACCTCGACCCGTTTGCGCACTTCCTCCGAGCTGAGTCCCGCCGCCGCTTGCGCCTGCCATGCGGCATAATTGACGACGCCGCGGCCGAGCGTCTGACCTTGCAAATTGCATACCTCCACGACGTCGCCGGGGTGAAAATCGCCCTCGATCGACCGGATGCCGGCGGGGAGGAGGCTTTTGCCGCCCTGCAGCAGCGCCTGCTCCGCGCCTTCGTCGACGATGATGCGGCCCTGCGGCATGGAGTGGAAGCCGAGCCACTGCTTCTTCATGGGCAGGTTATGCAGGCTCGTGTCGAAATAGGTGCCTCTGCCGTCGCCGCGGACGGCGTGCATCAGATCTCCCGGCTCCAGGACTCTGCCGATGAACGCCGGGACGCCGCCTCTCATGGCGATTCGGGCCGCTTCGATCTTGGACCGCATCCCGCCCGTCCCGACCGAGGATCCGGCCCCGCCGGCAATGCTCAGGATATCGTCCGATATTTGATCGACCCGATCGATGCGAAGGGCATGGGGGTTGATACGCGGATCTTCGGTATAGAGCCCGTCCATATCGGTAATGATTACCAGCCGCTTCGCCTTCACCATGTTGCTGACCAGCGCCGACAACGTGTCGTTGTCGCCGAATTTCAATTCGTCCGTCGCTACCGTGTCGTTCTCGTTGATGATCGGCACCATGCGCTGCTTGAGCAGCTCCTCGATGGTCAGCTGCGCGTTTTGGATCCGCTTGCGGTTGGAGAAATCGGCTCGCGTGAGCAGAATCTGCGCGACGCCCACGCCGCCTCGGCTGCCGTAGGCAGCAAATGCCTCTTGGTATGCTTGCATGAGCAGCGCCTGGCCGACAGCGGCTGCTGCTTGCTTCTCGTGCACGATCTTTGGCCGCGACGCATAGCCGATTTTTCGGAAACCGGCCGCAACGGCGCCGGACGTGACGAGCAGCACTTGATGGCCGGACTCGTGCAGGGCCGCCAATTCATCGGCGAAGAAAGCAATGCGTTCGCGGTTCAGTCCGCCTTCTTCCGACGTCAGCGAGCTGCTGCCGATTTTGACTACAATGGTATCTGTCATCTCGCGCTCAACCTTTCCCCTGATTGGACAACGGGCAAATAAAAAAACTTCCGTCCTTGTCATAGAAACAAAGGACGAAAGTTCGACTTCCGCGGTACCACCTTTATTAACGCCATGCCGTGCCAGAGAGAGCTGGACGCATGCCGTTCGGCTTAAAGACCTGATAACAGCAGGCCGCTGTCCGACTCGTCGCCGGCCGTTCAGGGGTGGGTTTCTGCAGCGAACGCGGTAAATTCTCGCAGCGTACGAATTTACTCTCTGGTCGCGTCGCGGATTGCATACTTAGCCCCGTCAAGACGTTGCTCGTGTTCAATTACAGCAAGCATACCATGCTCGGCGCCGCGCTGTAAAGCAAGCGAAGGCCCGCAAAGACGGACTTTGCGGGCCGATAGGGTTCAGGTCACCCGAACAAATGCAGCTTGCCGATGCGGTGGATCGCTTCCTGCAGCCGTTCCTCCGGAGCCAGCAGCCCAAGGCGCACATACCCTTCGCCATGCGTTCCGAAGCCCACGCCCGGTGCCAAGACGACATCCGCATGCTCCAGCACATGATCCGCGAACGATATGGACGTATGTCCTTTCGGCACCGGAAGCCAGCAGAAGAAGGAGCCGCTCGGCTTAGGGCTTTCCCAGCCGATCTCGCCCATCGCGGCGAAGAGCGCGTCGCGGCGGCTCTCGTAAGCGGCCGTCAGCTCCGTGACGCACTCCTGGGGACCGGTCAAAGCCATCGCGGCCGCATCCTGGATGCCGCCGAACAAGCTGCAATAGTAATGGTCCTGAATCAAGTTGATCAGCGACACGACTTCCGGGTTGCCGAGCGCGAAGCCGACGCGCCAGCCGGCCATATTGTACGTTTTGGACAGCGTGTAAAATTCGACGCCGACTTCCTTGGCTCCCGGCGTCTGCAGGAAGCTGACCGGCGCGTTGCCGTCGAAGCCGATCGCGCCGTAGGCGAAATCGCTCGCGACGACGATGCCGTGCTTCGCCGCGAACTCGACCGTTTTCGCGTAAAATTCGGGTCCGGCCGTCGCGCCTGTCGGGTTGTTCGGGTAATTGACGAACATCAGCTTCGCTTTATTCGCGGCATCCGCGGAGACGGCATCGTAGTCGGGCAGGAAGCCGTTGCCTTCTATAAGCGGCATGTATTCCATGACGCCGCCCGCGAGCGCGACGCCGGACCAATAATCCGGATAGCCGGGATCCGGCACGAGGCAGACATCGCCCGGATTCAGCAAGCATTGGCTGATTTCGATCAACCCGGTTTTGCCGCCGAACAAGATCGCGACTTCCTTCTCGGGATCGAGCTCCACGCCGTAATCTTCCTTGTATCTCTGCGCAACGGCCTGCTTCAGAAAAGGAAAGCCGCTAAACGGGGGATACTTGTGGTACAACGGGTTCGGAGCGGCATCCTGCAGCGCTTGGACGATATGGGGCGGCGTCGGCCGATCCGGATTCCCTTGCCCCAAATTGATGACGTCGCGTCCTTTGGCCGCTTGCGCGTTCGCTTTGCGCACGAGGGCGGCGAAAAATTGAGCCGGCAAACCCGTCATGCGGGCCGCCGGTTTGATTTGAAATGATTGTTTGCGTTCCATCGTAAGCCTCCACCCTTATTCTCTGCCTAAATGTAGCATAATGACCGAATAAGTGTCGAGCATTGGCGGGAGCGGCGGTTTGGGCTACAGGTCCATCGCCTTCAGGAACGGTTTGATGTCGGCTTTGAATTTCAGTAAATAAGGTTTGCGGTTTTCGTCGAAAATAAGCAGCAGCTGCGGTTTTTTCGGGCAGTAGAACAAGAACACGTCCTGGGTCATGACCTGCTCGGAACCGGCTTTAACCGCGGTCGGCTGATCGAGCGGAATCCGGAATACGTAGCCGCATTTGTCTTCCGCCTGCAGCTTGGGGGACAAGCCGGTTACGCCCTTGAGCCAAGACTTCGCGTAATCCTGGAATTGCGGGCCGTTGGGAATCGTTTTGACGACTTTGCCTTCGACGACGTCGAAGGCCTGAACCGGCCGCTGATCCGCCTCGTGATGGTCGTTGAGGGCTGCGGCGTTGGCGGACATCGGAATCAACAAATAAAGCAGAAGTGCAAATGCGGCGAGAATATTAATGCTCCGTATTTTCATCTCATGGGCTCCTTTGATGGGAATGGATTCGTTTCGTACTTACGTTGCCCATCTTGACAGCCGAGCATGAGACGTTATGATTAGGTAAAACTGCGCATAACAGGGATACGCGCGCCGTTGCGGCGGTTGCCGTCATGGGAAACGGGAGGCATTGGAATGAGCGGAAATAAATTGCGGTTGGCATTGGTGCAGATGCACGTGGATGCGGGATATCCGGATGCGAATTTCAAACGGCTGGAGGCGCGGCTCGCGGAAGCGGTCGAGGGCGATACGAAGCCGGATCTGATCATGCTGCCGGAAATGTGGAATACGGGCTACGCCCTTGAAGAAATCGAATCGATCGCGGATCCCGAAGGGGAGCGCACGAAAGCGTTATTTTCCGGTTTCGCGCGGAAGCATGGCGTGCAAATCATCGGCGGCTCCATCGCGGAGAAACGGTCGGGCGGGGTTTACAATACGATCTATGCGTTCAACGAGCGCGGGGAATTGACGGACGATTATTCCAAAATTCATCTGTTTCGGCTGATGGACGAAGAGAAATACCTGCAATCCGGGGAAAGGCTCGGGACGTTGACGGCGGGGGGGATCCAAGCAGGCATGATGATCTGCTACGATATCCGGTTTCCAGAGCTGGCCCGCAAGCTTGCCTTGAACGGAGCGCAGGCGATGTTCGTTCCCGCCCAATGGCCGAATCCGCGGATTCACCACTGGCGGACGCTGCTCATGGCCAGGGCGATCGAGAACCAGATGTTCGTGATCGCGTGCAACCGCTGCGGCCAGAGCGGCGAGACGTCGTTCTTCGGGCATTCCATGATCATCGACCCCTGGGGCGAGATCGTCGCCGAAGCGGGCGAACAGGAGACGATCCTGCGAGCGGAAATCGACCTGGCGCTCGTCGAGGCCGTGCGCGCCAAGATCCCCGTGTTCGAGGACCGCAGACCGTCGCTCTATTAGGAAGCCGAAAGTTCAGGAGGAGCCGAAATGCTCCTCCACCGTCCGGTTCATCGTTTCGATAAAGGCTTCGGCCGCTCTCGAGAGATAGCGGCCTTTGCGGCTTGCGACGACGAGCGTTCTCGTCGGCTTCGGGGCCGCGAAGTCCAGGTAGGCCGGCGCCAGTTCGCCGGTAGCCTCCCGCTTGAGCATCCGCGGCACGAATGTGATGCCCATCCCCGCTGCCACGAGCGACTGCACGGTTTCGATGTTGGTGCTTTCGAAGACGATTCGGGGTTCGAAGCCGGCTTCTTCGCAGGTTTCCAGGACGATTTGGCGGAAGCCTTGTCCTTTCTTGAGGACGATGAACGGCTCGGACCGCAGCTCGGCCACGCTGACGGGCTTCGTGCGTTTGGCCAGCGGATGGCCGGGCGGGACGGCAAGCATGATTTCTTCTTCGATAATCGGAAGCCATTCCAGCGAGGGCTCATGCAGCGGCAACGCGAGCAAGCTGAGGTCGGTTTGACCGCTGGCGGTCAGCTGCTCCAGCTTCGATGGCGTGTCCTCGACCAGCAGGACTTCGATCTCGGGGTATTGGCGGCCGAATATCGGGAGCACGATGGGGAGGACATGGGAGCCCGTGATGGACAGGCTGCCGACGACGAGCTTGCCCTTGCGCATATGCGCGAGGTCGTCCAGCTCCTGCTTCAATTGTTCGACGTTGTCGAGAATGCCCTCGGCTTTCTCGACGAAGACGGCGCCGGCATGCGTCAGTTCGACGGAATTGGTCGTGCGCCTGAACAAAAGGACGCCGATTTCTTTTTCCAGCTTGGAGAGCTGCTGGCTGAGCGAAGGCTGCGCGATATGCAGTTTCTCGGCGGCGCGGGAGAAGTTTTTCTCTTTGGCGATTTGGATGACGTACTGCAGCTGGCGAAGTTCCAAGTATATGCACTTCCCTTCGTAGGGGATTTAAGCTAGGATCATCATAGGCCATACCTATTGCTATTATAGATATTATATCTTGGATCAATGAAGAAAGAAATGCTATGATGACTGCATTGGATCAATAGCATGCGCAAACGAACTTATGAGGTGATAATTATGACGAAGAGAACGATGTTTGAGAAGATTTGGGATAACCACGTCATTAATGCCGAAGCCGGAAAACCGAGCATCATTTATATCGACCTGCAGCTCGTGCACGAGGTCACTTCGCCGCAAGCTTTCGAAGGCCTTCGCCTGACGGGCCGCAAAGTCCGCCGTCCCGACCTGACGTTCGCGACGATGGATCACAACGTGCCGACGAAAGACCGCTTCAACATCAGCGATCCGATCTCCAAGCAGCAGATCGACACGCTGACGCAAAACTGCAAGGATTTCGGCGTCAAATTGTTCGATCTTGACAGCATCGACCAAGGCGTCGTTCACGTTATGGGGCCCGAGCTAGGCTTGACGCACCCGGGCAAAACGATCGTTTGCGGCGACAGCCACACGTCCACGCACGGCGCTTTCGGCGCGTTGGCGTTCGGCATCGGCACCTCCGAGGTGGAGCACGTGCTTGCGACGCAATGCTTGCAGCAGTCCAAAGCGAAGACGATGGAAGTTCGCTTTAACGGCAAGCGCAAACCCGGCGTAACGGCGAAAGACATGATTCTCGGCGTCATTGCCCAGTACGGCACCGATTTCGGTACCGGCTACGTCATGGAATTCACGGGCGAAGCGATCAGCAGCCTGTCGATGGAAGAGCGCATGACGGTCTGCAACATGTCGATCGAAGCAGGCGCCCGCGCCGGTCTGATCGCGCCCGACGAAACGACGTTCAACTACTTGCGCGGCCGCGAGTACGCGCCGCAAGGCGAAGCGTTCGACCGCGCGGTTGCTATATGGCAAGAACTCGCGACGGATGAAGGCGCGGCGTTCGACAAAGTCGTCGAATTCGACGTTGATGCCTTGATCCCGCAGGTTACCTGGGGAACGAGCCCCGGCATGGGCACCGACATCACGAAGAGCGTGCCGGTACCGGCCGAACTTCCTACGGAGAACGAGCGCAAAGCCGCCGAGAAGGCGCTTGAATACATGGGTCTCACGCCTGGCACGCCTATGAACGAGATCGAGATCGATTACGTCTTTATCGGTTCCTGCACGAACGGCCGGATCGAAGACTTGCGCGCGGCCGCCGAGATCGCCAAAGGCTACAAGGTCAGCGACCGCGTAACGGCGATCGTCGTGCCGGGCTCCGGACGCGTGAAGATCCAAGCCGAGAAGGAAGGCCTCGATCAAGTATTCACGGAAGCGGGCTTCGAATGGCGCGATGCCGGGTGCTCGATGTGCCTCGCGATGAATCCGGACGTGCTCGAGCCCGGACAACGCTGCGCGTCGACGTCCAACCGTAACTTCGAAGGCCGTCAAGGCCGTGGCGGACGTACGCATCTGGTTTCCCCCGCGATGGCAGCGGCTGCCGCGATCATGGGCAAATTCACGGACGTGCGCGACTGGAAAATCAAGTCCGAAGTGCTGAACTAACACGAAGAAGAGAGAGGAGACAACCAACATGGATGCTTTCAAACAACTGACCGGTCTCGTAGCTCCGGTAGACCGCGTTAACGTAGATACGGACGCGATCATCCCGAAACAATTTTTGAAGCGGATCGAGCGCAGCGGCTTCGGCCAATTCCTGTTCTTCGAATGGCGCTGGGACGAGAAGGGCAACGTCATCGATTCGTTCAGCCTGAACCAACCCCGCTACCAAGGCGCGGAGGTATTGATTTCCCGCGCGAACTTCGGCTGCGGTTCTTCCCGCGAACATGCGCCATGGGCGATTCTGGATTACGGCTTCAAAGTCATCATCGCGCCTTCGTACGCGGATATCTTCTACAATAACTGCTTCAAGAACGGCATCCTGCCGATCAAGCTGAGCGAAGAGCAGGTCGAAGAGCTGTTCCAACGCACGGCGAACACGGAAGGCTACAAGCTGACGGTCGATCTGGAAAACAAAACGATTTCCGACAATGCCGGCCTCAGCATTCCGTTCGATCTCGACGAGCATCGCCGCCAATTCCTGCTGCTCGGGTTGGACGATATCGGACTGACGCTTCAGCACGAAGACAAAATCTCCGCCTACGAAGCAAGCCGCGTCGCGTTCTAATGAAGTTATAAGCATCGGGCTGTCGGGAAAAATTCCGGCAGCCTTTCTATATTCCAAGAAAAAATAGGTTCATTCCATGATTAGACTGTTGTATAATCGTTTGAAGAACGCCACTAAACCATAGAGACAGAGAATCAGGATTGGAGAAACCGACTCGTGCAACAAGTAAAAACAAACAACCGCTGGAGGCTCGTGCTCCTGTTAGGCGCTTTTTCGGCCCTGGGACCGCTCACGATCGATATGTATTTGCCGTCCTTTCCCGAAATCACGGCGGATTTCGGCACGCGCGCGTCGCTGGTGCAGTTAAGTTTGACCGCTTGCTTGATCGGCCTAGGATTGGGGCAGATCATCATGGGCCCGTTAAGCGACGTGCACGGCAGGCGGAAGCCCGTCATCCTGTCGCTGATGCTTTATTTGGTCGCCTCGTTCGTCTGCGCGATCTCGCCGAATATTTATTGCTTCATCGCGGCGCGTTTTATTCAAGGCTTCGCCGCCTCCGCGGGAATCGTCATTTCCCGTGCCGTCGTCCGCGATCTATACAGCGGGCCGGAACTGACGCGCTTCTTTTCGCTTTTGATGTTGGTGAACAATCTGTTTCCGCTCATCGCGCCGGTGGCGGGAAGCGGCGTGATATCGTTTACGACGTGGGTAGGGGTATTCGTCGTTTTAGGTACGGTCGGGATCGTGCTCGTTCTTTGGGCGACCGCCGGCCTGAAAGAAACCCTTCCGCCGGAAAATCGTATGGCCAGCAATTTCAGCCAGCTGTTCAAAGGAGTGCAAACGCTGCTCCGCGACCGTAAGTTCCTCGGATACGCACTGGCCCAAGGCATCATGATCGGCGGCGTCTTCGCTTACGTGTCCGGCACGCCGTTCATCTACCAGAAGATATACGGGGTATCGCCGACGGTGTTTGCGTTATTGTTCGGCTCGAACGGCATCAGCCTGATCATCGGCTCGCAACTGGTGGGCCGTTTGAATCACGTCGTGTCGGAGCGGCGATTCGTGGTGATCGGATTATTGTTGTCCGCCGCGGCCAGCCTCACGGCACTTATGGTCATCTTGCTGCATGGACCGCTCCTCGCGCTGGTCGCGCCGTTATTCTGCTTCGTCGCCTCGATCGGGATCACGTCCACCGCTTCGTTCTCGCTCGCGATGGAATCCCAAAGCCATATGGCGGGAAGCGCGTCGGCCTTGCTCGGCCTGCTGCCGTTTCTGCTTGGCGCGATCACGTCGCCGCTCGTCGGCATCGCGGGCGAGTATTCGGCCGTGCCCATGGGCGTGATCATTCTGTCGACCAGCGTGCTGGCGCTGCTGGCTTACTTCGGGTTAGCGCAATCCCCAAAGCGTCTAAAACTGAACATGCGCGAGGAACTGGGGTCGTAATTCGTTAAGAAGAGTATTGCGGTCGAATTAAATGGGGCATCGATCGAAATGAGCGTTGCAGCAATAGAAAAGAGCCATGGCGGAAAGCCATGGCTCTTTGATGTTTATCTCTTTTTCTATTGCGGGCGGGGAAGCCTTATGCTATGATAAAGTCTCGCTTTGTAAATTATTTTAAATTTCTTCATAGTAAACCCATCTTACTCTACAATTTAATATTACCACAGTAACGCAAGTGTTGTCAAATGTTCTTTTATTCTCCCATCGAGGCCGAAAAGGAGCGTGTTCGCGAGCATGATGCGCGATATGGAATGGAAGCAAGAGGTGGAGCGATTGGATCTGATCAAGGCGAAGTTGAAAAAGAGGCTTGCCGGGCTGGATCCGCAGGAAGCCGGGCTGCACGAACAGGTGAACGAGATTCGCAGGCGGTTCTGGGAGGAAGTTACGGTCAACGCGAGCACGGCCGAGGATTTCGAAGAGACCTTCTATACGATCCGACAGCAGGAAGCGGTATTGGTCGAACGGGAGCGCAGCCACGGACTATTGGTGCAGCAGTGGAAGAATATGAACCGTCTTCTCCCGTCCCCATACTTCGGCCGGATCGATTTTCAAGAGACGGGCACGGATCTTCGCGAACAGGTGTATGTCGGGGTGTCGTCCTTCGCGGATGAAGACGGCATGAATTTCCTCGTGTACGACTGGCGGACGCCTATTGCGAGCCTGTATTACGATTATTCGCCGGGAGAGGTTTCCTTTGCCGCCCCAGGGGGAGACATCGCAGGCACGATGACCCTCAAGCGGCAATATCAAATTCGCGACGGGGAGCTCCAGCATGTGTTCGATTCGAACGTGACGATCGGCGATGAATTGCTGCAGCAGGTGCTCGGCAAAGGGGCGGATGCCCAAATGAAAAGCATCGTGGCCACGATCCAGAAAGATCAAAACGCCATCATTCGCAATGACGCCGACCGGATGGTTATCGTCCAAGGCGCGGCGGGCAGCGGGAAAACCTCGGCCGCCATGCAGCGGATTGCCTATTTGCTGTACAAACACCGCCAGACGCTCAAGGCCGACCAAATCGTGCTGTTTTCGCCGAATCCGATATTCGGCAGCTACGTAGCGACGGTGTTGCCCGAGCTTGGCGAGGAGAACATGCAGCAGACCACCTTCCAGGAATATCTTGCCTATTGGCTCGGTTCCACGTTCACGCTCGAGGATCCGTTCGACCAGATCGAGTATGTATTGACCCGGGAATGCGAGACCGGATACGAAGCAAGGCTGAGCGGAATCGCGTATAAGGCATCGGAAGATTTTCTCCGTGCGCTTCAAAACTATGCGACATGGCTCGGTCGGAAGGGAATGCGATTCGCCGCCATCCGGTTCGAGGATCGCGAGTTGATCTCCGCGGAACGGATGTATACGCAGTTCTACGGCTATGATTCGAGCATTCGCCTGACCAATCGCGTCGAGCTTCTGCAGGAATGGCTGCTGGGCGAATTAACGGCGCTCGAGAACAAGGAGCGCGATGCGCAATGGGTGCAGGAACAGATGAACTACCTCGATAGCGATCAATACGAGCGCGTTCACGAGGAGCTGCTCAAGAGCTATCGGAGAGAGGAAGGCATTTTCGATTTTGCCGAGCAATACGTGAGAGCCCTCGATACGCTGAACAAGAAGGTAAGGCGGGCAGAGGAGGTTTTCGATATTGCCGAGCAGGAGGAAGAACTGCTGCGCCGAATGATCGTAGAGGAACGCTTCAAGCCGATCAGACGGAACGTCAAGCGATTGAAATTCGTGGACGCAAGCGGTTTATACGCGCAATTGTTCGAGGACGAAAGCTCGTATCGCGAAATGACCGGCGAACCGAAGATGCCTGCGCATTGGCCGGAGATTTGCAAACAAACGAAGGCGAAGCTCGACAGGCAAGAATTGGGTTATGAGGACGCAACCCCGTTCCTGCTGATGAAGGAACTCGTCGAAGGCGTTCGTACGAATACGGAAGTCCGGCATCTGGTCATCGACGAGGGTCAGGATTATTCGGTCTTCCAATATGCTTACCTCAAGAAGCTGTTTCCCAGAGCCCATATGACGGTGCTCGGCGATTTCGGTCAAGCGATCTTCACGCAGGCAACGAATCTGAGCGATGCGGAATCGCCGCTCGTCCGACTCTATGGTGAAGACGAGACATGCCGTTACCGCTTGGTCCGCAGTTATCGCTCGACCCGCGAGATCGTGGAATTCACGATGGCGCTGCTGCCGGACGGCGGGGAGATCATTCCTTTCGAGCGAAACGGCCGAAAGCCGCTCATCGTCAGGACGATTGGCGAAGAGGAGCGGACGAGGCGAATCGCGGCGGATATCTCGGCGCTTCTGTCCGAGGGCTTCGGCTCCGTCGCCGTCATCGCGAAGACCGCGGCCGGCAGCCGCGATGCGTACGAGGCTTTGCAGGCTCACGGATGCGAGTCTTTGCGGTTGATCACGAAGGAATCGGTCGCATTCGAATCGGGAACCATGGTCATTCCGGCTTATCTCGCCAAAGGCGTCGAGTTCGACGCGGTGTTGATCTACGATGCTTCCGCGCAAGCTTATTCGCGCGAAGGGGAGCGCAAGCTCTTTTATACGGCCTGTACGCGCGCCATGCACCGGCTTTGCCTTTATGCGGCAACGGATTGGACGCCATTTATTCAGGCCATGGACGCGAACTTATATTCGGAGGAGAAATCCGGTTGATTTTCTTCCCGACCCCGGCATTCGTGCCGGGGTTTTCTTTTTATCATTTTTTTTAGCTACATTTTTCCTATAAACGCAACTTTTTCTGACAAGCAGCGTCTAATTAACGTCTGTAAGCATCGTCTTGTACGAGCTGCTTCAAGGCGAAAAAACAGTCATTGAGGTGAAAGATGAAGAAGTTTGTAACCGCTGTTTTGCTAATGTCGTTTCTGGTCACTTTGTTCCCGGGTCTTGTGGGAGCAGCGGAAGCACCCAAGCTTTATCTGAATGGCAAACAACTGTCAAGCAGCGCGGATCCTAAGATCGTCGGCTCGTCGACGCTCGTGCCGATCCGTACCGTGACGGAAGGACTCGGCTACGACGTCAACTGGACTTCTCCGAACGTAACGATATCCAACGGGGAAACCATCGTCGTGCTGACGATCGGAAGCAAGAAGGCCGTTGTCAACGATCGGGAAGTCGGCCTTGAAGCGCCGGCGGCGATTACGAACGGCGTAACGTTCGTTCCGCTCCGATTCGTAGGCGAGCAGTTCGGTTTAGACGTGTATTGGGACGCAGAAACCCGCGCTGTACATATGTACTCCAAGCTCGTGGATAATCCGCCGCCGGCCGGCGGTTCGGGAGACGGCGGTACGTCCGCCCCCGCCGACGGAAGCGACGGTTCGGACACGGGAAGCACAGATCCGGGGGCCGGGGGCGGTACGACCATCCCTTCCACCGACGAGACGGCGCTTCTGAAGTCCATTACGTATGACGGCCTCGGCAGCATCTATTTGCCGTACGAAGGCGATTTCGGCGATGCCAAGACGCAAGTGCTCCACGATCCGGAGCGCGTCGTGATCGATTTGCCGGCTATGAATTTCGATCCTTATTTCACGCCGGGCTTTATCCCCGCCGGCAACGGCGCCAAAACCGGCGAAATCGTGATCGACTCCCATCCGACGCTCAGCAAAGTCCGGTACTCTTATTATTCGGACAAGCCGTCGACGGTCCGGGTCGTGCTAGATTTGGCTGCCCCGACCAATTACAAGGTCACCGATGAAGACCACGTCATCCGCATCGACGTGCTGGAGCAGACCGGTCCGATCGTGGATCCGCCGGCTACGGATCCGGGCACGACGCCGGACGACGGCATGTTCAAAGTCGTGCTGGACGCGGGTCACGGCGGCAAGGATCCGGGCGCGAGCAGCGTCAACGGCCGTAAGGAGAAGGAATATAACCTGGCCATCACGTTGAAGGTAAAAGCGCTATTGGACAAAGAACCGAAAATCAAACCGTACTTGACTCGCTCGGACGATACGTTCGTCGAGCTGGCCGATCGGGCGAATTATGCCAACAACCTGCCGGCGGATTTATTTATTTCCTTCCACGCGAATATGGCGACGACCGCAACCGCCAGCGGATCCGAAACGTATTACTGGCGTTCGGACAGCCTGGCTTTCGCGAAAGTGATGCATAAGCATCTCGTCGCGGGAACCGGTTTGAACGACCGCGGCGTCAGATCGGGCAATTATCACGTCATCCGGGAAACGACGATGCCGGCGATATTGCTCGAGGCGGGCTACCTTTCCAACAGCAACGACAGCGCCGTGCTGTACAACAGCGCGAAGCAGGACAAAATCGCGCAGGAAATCGTGGCGGGAATCAAAGAATACTTGAAGATCAGCTAGGAGGATGCAGATGAAGCGTCAGATGACGAAAACGGTTATGCTGGTTTCCGTTGCGGCTGCCTTGGTCGTTTCTTTAAGCGCCTGCGGAGCGAAAAAGCAGCCTCTCGAGAACGCGGGGGCGAACAATCAGAACCAATCGGTTTCCGAGAACGGCGACGGAAGTACTGACGCGACGACAAATGCCGGGAATGCGGGAAACGCGAATAACGCGGGGAACGCCGGCAGCACCGGAGCCGCGGGAGGTGCGGGAGGCGCGACCGATCCGGGAAATGTCTCGGAACCCGCGACGACAACGCCCGAGAAGACGAAAGCGTCGATATCCGTCTATTACACCGATGATCAAATGATCGACCTGCATGCGCAAAAAACGGAAATCGAATACGCCGACGCGAGCGAGAAGCTGTCTGCGACGTTCGCGGCGCTACAGAAGGACGGCGACAAGGGCGAAGGCTCATTATGGAAGAACGCGGAGCTTCTCAGCGCCAAGCAGGACGGTGACGCGGTAACGATCGACGTCCATCTGCCCGATGACGCGAGACTGGGAGCGCCCGGAGAACAGCTTGCTATCGCAGCGGTCACGCAGACGTATTTTCAATTCGACGACGTGGCTTCCCTGGACATTCTCGTGGACGGCGAAGCAGTCGAGAGCTTAATGGGTCATGAAGATTTGGAACATCCAATCAAAAAACAATAGAAGGGGAGCTCGCAGACATGCCGCAGCAGAAAAAATGGGTTAAGCTTGTCTCGTCGTTCATGGTATTTTCCTTGCTTGCCGGCTTCGCCGCGGTCGAGGCCGATTCGGTTCACGCGGACGCGGTCGCAGTGACGACGACGAAATTCAGCGACGTGCCGGCAGGACACTGGGCCGAGAAGCACATCGCCAAATTGGCCAGCCAAGGCATCATCAAAGGCACGAACGGCGCATTCAAACCGAACGACAATATTACCCAGCAGGAAGCCGTCGCGCTCGCGATCCGGTTCATCGGCAAGGAAAGCGAAGTCAAGACGGACGATGCAATCGTATTCCCCGAGAACTTCGACGTCAGCACTTATTTCAAACCTTATATCATTCTTGCTTTCGAAGACGGCCTGCTCAGCCGCGACGATGAATTCAAGCTTGCGGACGCGGACCCGGACACGGCATGGGGCACCAAGAAGGCATCGCGGGAATGGATCACGAAGCTGATCGTGAAAGCCATCGGCAAGGAACAAACGGCCGCGGGAATGACGAAGGCTCCGATCTCGTTCAAGGACGGCAATCAGGTAGGAGCGGCGTACACCGGATACGTGAACGCGGCGGTGTCCCTGCAGTTGATCAAGGGCGTAACGGCGGACAAATTCGATCCGAAAGGCAATATTACCCGCGCTGCGATCGCGACGATGCTGAGCCGGGCGGAAACGCAATATCCGATCGCGTACAGCGGACAATTCACCGCGATTTTGACGGGTAAAGACAGCGCGTCCCTTAAGCTATTCCAGGACGATAAGGATACGTCCATCGATCTGAGCGCGGATACTTACGTGTACCGCTTCGATTCCGAGAAAGCGGCTACGCTCGATCAACTGACGCCGAACACGAAAGTGCTGATCGTCGCCAGCGGCAGCAAAGCGCTGTACGTCGAACAGCTCGACGACGAGCAGCAGGTGGAGAAAATAACGGGCACCGTGGACCGCGTGCTCCCGAACGACAG
Organism: Paenibacillus sp. J22P277; assembly: GCF_059383675.1. Taxonomy (NCBI): domain Bacteria; kingdom Bacillati; phylum Bacillota; class Bacilli; order Caryophanales; family Paenibacillaceae; genus Paenibacillus; species Paenibacillus sp. J22P277. The sequence continues at coordinate 662,735 of NZ_JBXENS010000003.1, read as the reverse complement.
CAAGCTGTGGATTTGGGTAGGCGACGAGCCGGTGGCCGTCAACTATTCCAGCGCTACGACGGCAACGGACGGCAGCGGCAAAGTCATTCCCGTAACCGGCTTGGCTGCCGACAGCAAGGTTGAAATCGCGCGCGATACTTATCGGTCGAAACCGCTCGCGGTATCGATCACGGTTCAATCGGCTCCGGTCAACACGAGCGCGCAAGGTACGGTCAAAGCCGTCCAAACGACGCCGGCGACCCTCACGGTCGATAACGCGGGGGGCACTTCGTCCATGTTCAACGTCTCCCCGCAGGTCGACGTCATATGGCAGGGGCAGATCTTGGACGGCGGATTAGCCCAAATCCGCGTCGGCGACAACATTTCTTACGAAGTGAAGGATTCGGTCGTAACCAAGATCACGATAGTGCAAACTTCCTCCAAGCAAGTGCGCGGCGAGTTTTACTCCGCGAGCAGCGATGGGAACACGATCCAATACATGACGGTCGGCACGTCGCAGCAGGCGCTTGAAGCGAAATTCGTATCGGGCACGGTCGACGTCTCGATCGACGGATTGACGGGCACGACGGTTTCGGATCTGGTCAAAGGCGACGTGCTCGACATCACGCTGGACGACAAGGACCAAGTCGTCGCGATCAAAGTCGTCAACCGTCAAGTGAAAGTACTGCCCGGCGCGACGATCGTTAGCTACGATAACGACATCAAGGCGTTGACGGTCAAGGACGCGAGCAATAATCTGGTCTCCGTTTATTTGAGCGACAAGACGAAGCTCGACATGAACGGCTCGCCGATCCTCTTGAACGCCGTCTCGACCTTTCTGGTAAAAGGCAAGAAGATTACGCTCGGCTATACGGAGAGCAAAGCGGTATTCGTGCAGTTCGTATACAAATATAGCGGCACCGTGACGGCGATCAATACGAATACGAGCCAAATCACGCTGCAGCAAAGCACCGGCTATCCGGTAACCGTACCGCTCGACACGCCGTATTACGTTGAAATCGCCGGCAAGACGTCCGCTGCCCTTAGCGACGTGAAGGTAGGCGATACGGTCACCGCGGTGCTTAACGCCAATCAAGATAAAGTCACGACCTTGCAAGTGCAAACCGCCAAGCCGGTAGACGTGTATTCGGTCGATCTGGTCGGTAAAAAAATCAAGTTCAAGGCCGCCGACGGCACGTTCTCCGATTATTCCTCCGCGTCGCTCGGACTTGCGAACGAGAAGGGCGATACGCTGGCGCTTAGCAGCATCACGGCGGGACAAGCCGGTAATTTGTACTTTACCGGGCAAACGGCGTCTTCCTTTAAAGTATTGAACGTGACGGTCGGCCGCATCGCTTCCGTCGCGACGGACAAGGTGACGGTTACGGATTATAACGGCAATGCGGTGATCGTGCCGCTGAGCGCGAACTATTCCGTCGTCAAGAACGGCGTCGCGGGCAGCTCCGCGTCCGTGTTGGCCGCAGGCGATCGCGTCATCGTCAAGCTTGACGAGAAGGACCGTTTGCTTATTACGGTCAACAGCGGCACAGCGAAGTCATTCTGGAAATACGATGCCGCCTCGCATATTCTGTCGGTGAAGAAAACCAGCCTCAACGAGCTCAATACGTATACCGTGACGTCGGCGACGAAAATCACGCAGAACGGCGCTTCGATCGCGATCAGCCAATTGGCGGACGGCGATTCGATCGTGCTTTACTTCTACCGGGATACGTTAGTCGAGATTGCGAAAGCGTAGCATAGACGGTAGGCAAAATTTGTCTCGGCGTTCGCCGGGACAAATTTTTTTTTCAATTCTGTGAAAAAGAAGGCGAAAATGCCTATTTCATGCCCTTTGGCGGTTGATAAATGCGACAATTTTCGCTACACTTTGAAACGATGGTTCTATTAGGAGTTGAGTGCTAGATGAAGGCAAAAGAGAAAATGACCCATGTGCTGGCGGTAATCGGCGACATGTTTCCTGATGCACATTGCGAGCTCAATCACAGCAACCCTTTCGAGCTGACCATTGCCGTATTGCTTTCGGCGCAATGCACCGACGAGACCGTAAACAAAGTCACGGCGAATTTATTTCAAAAATACCGAACGCCAGCGGATTATTTGGCCGTCCCTTTGGACGAGCTGGAAAATGATATAAAGCGGATCGGGCTCTATCGCAACAAGGCGAAATTCATACAGAATCTGAGCCGCATCCTGATCGACGAATACGGCGGGGAAGTGCCGAGGGAGCATGAAGCGCTGACGAAGCTTCCGGGCGTCGGCCGCAAGACCGCGAACGTCGTCGTGTCCAACGCGTTCGGCGTTCCGGCTATCGCGGTCGATACGCATGTCGATCGGGTATCCAAGCGGCTCGGCTTCGCCAAGGCGGACGACAGCGTGCTGGAAGTCGAGAAGAAGCTGATGAAGCTGGTGCCGCGCGAGCTGTGGACGGAGACTCATCACCGGCTGATCTTCTTCGGGCGCTACCACTGCAAAGCGCAGAACCCGAACTGTCCCGTCTGTCCGCTGCTGGATTGTTGCAAAGAAGGTCAACAACGTATGAAACCGGCGCTAAACCGAAAGGCTATGAATGGAAAGCTATACCACCACTTAAACGAGAAGGATGATTGAACTATGAAATGCATTTCCGTGTACACGAAAGATTTCGCGCTGTTTTCCGATATTTACGAGCAAATCATGGAGGCGCCGCCGGCCGAGAACGAAGAAATCGTCCTGGAAGGCGTGACGGTCAGCGGAGCAGGGGACGTGCCCGATCAATATATTGAACGTATGCGGCTGAAGCCGGAATGCGTCGTCATGAAGGAAAAAGAACGCAACGTGACGATTTTGCAGCATGGCGAAGTATTCGAGATCTGCATGCCTGCGGTTCAATTGGTGTAATAAGCCGTTCGCGGATTATTTTCAGGCAAGAACGGAGAGTAACAGGGAGAGAGAGACATGAGCCATACGATTGAGAAAAACGCGCAAGCCATGGAGAACGCGCTCGCGGAAATGGCGCCGATCATGACTGCGGCCGGAGACGAAGGCGATGCGAAACGGCTGCTGGAGCTGTTGTCCAAATTGGACAACGGCCAGCTGACCGTGGCGTTCTGCGGCCACTTCTCCGCGGGGAAATCAACGCTGGTTAACCGGTTGTGCGGCACGGAGCTGCTGCCGTCGAGTCCGATTCCGACGAGCGCGAACGTCGTCAGCATCCGGAACGGGGAAGCGAAAGCAACCATCGCCAAGCTGGTCGACGGCAGGGAAGCGACGCTGGAAGTTCCGATACAAGACGTAAACGATTATTGCAAAGACGGCGAAACGGTTATTTCCGTTTCCTTGTCTTATCCCATCCCCCGGCTCGGCGGCCATACGGTGCTGCTGGATACGCCGGGCATCGACTCGACGGACGACGCGCACCGGATGGCGACCGAATCGGCGCTTCATTTGGCGGACGTCGTTTTTTACGTCATGGACTATAACCACGTCCAATCGGAGATCAATTTCACGTTCGCGAAGCAGCTGAAGGAATGGGGCAAGCCGCTGTACTTGATCGTGAACCAGATCGACAAGCATCGCGAAAGCGAGCTTTCGTTCGAAGCATACCGGCAAAGCGTAGACGAAGCGTTCGGCAACTGGCATCTGGAGCCGAGCGGCATCGTCTATTTGTCGTTGCGCGAACCGAATCATCCGCATTCGGAATGGGCGGCGCTCTTGGCCTTATTCGAATCGTTGGCGGAGCTGCGCAAACCGTTGGCAGTCGGCAGCGTGGACGCCTCGGCCCGGTATGTGATCCGCATGCACGGCAAAGCGATGGAAGCCGCGACCGAAGACGAGCGCGAACGCTTGCTCGCGCAAGCCGGCGGCGAAGCCGAGGCGGAGCGGGTACGCGAGGAAATTTTCTCGCTGGAGGAGCGTCTGCGACTCGGCGAAGCCGAAGTGAACGGACTTCGCACGCGGCTGCGGCTCGACGTGCAGGCGCTGCTGGACAATGCCAACATTACGCCGGCGGCCACGCGCGATCTGGCGCAGACGTTCCTGGAAAGCCGCAGACCCGGCTTCAAGGCCGGACTGCTCTTCGCGGGCGCGAAAACGGCGGCCGAGCAGGAACGTCGGCTGCAGGCATTCTATCATGACTTCCATGCGCTCGTGCAAGCGGGCATCGAATGGCATCTGCTCGATTTGCTGCGCAAAGCGGCGGATGGCATCGGTTGGCGGGGCGAGTCGCTGGAGCGGGAATTGTCGCCGTTCGTGAACGGTCTATGGGACGCCGATCTGCTGGTGTCGCACGTGAATGCCGGTGCGTCTTTCGGCAACGCGTACACGATGACGTACTGCCGCGAGGTCGCCGAGGCCGTGAAGGGTTTATACCGCAAGCGCGCGCTGGCTTGGATCGACGCGCTCGGGGACCGGGCTGCTGCGGCGGGCGAAGCTGCCGCGGCGCCGCTGCGCGCGCGGCTCGGCGAGCTTGCGGCGCAGGCCGGCGCGCTCGCGGCGTTGGCCGCGCTGGCGGAGCGCGCGGCCGCGCACTTGGCACGGCTGGCGGCGCTGCTGCCGCCCGCGCCGCCGCGCCCTGCGCTGCCGAAGCCGCAGGCGCTCGGCAGCGGGGCGCGAAGCGCCCCGGGCGCCGAGCCGGCGGCGGCCAGCGCCGGCTCCGACGCCGCGGCCGCGGCGATGCCCGCGGCCGAGCCGCGCAGCGGCGGCACTGGCGCGTCTGCGCCCGAGGCGGCGGCCCCCGCCGCCGTGGAAGCCCTCGCGCCCCAGCGCCAAGCGGCGGAGCGGCTGAGCCAAGCCGCGGCCCTGCTGGCGCCGCATCCGTCGCTGGCCGCGGCCGTGGAGGGCATGCGCGATAAAGCGGAGCGTCTGCGCAGCAGCCAGTTCACGATCGCGCTGTTCGGCGCATTCAGCGCGGGCAAATCCTCGCTCGCCAACGCCTTGCTCGGCGAAGCGGTGCTGCCGGTCTCGCCGAATCCGACGACGGCGGCGGTCAACCGGATCGTGCCGCCGACGGCGGAGCGGCCGCACGGCACCGCGGCCGTCTGGATGAAATCGCGCGACGCGATGCTGGGCGACCTGCGCTACTCGCTCGGTTTGCTGGGCGAGGATGCCGCGAAGCTGAGCGACGCCGCGCTGCTGCAGGCGATCCATAAGCTCTCGCCGGACGGCGTGCACGCAGGCGGACGGCCGCATTACAGCTTCCTGAAGGCGGCAGCCAAAGGGTGGGATCAGCACGAAGCGCTGCTCGGGCAGCAGCTCGCCGTCAGCGGGGAGGAATACCGCCGTTACGTCGCAGAGGAGGCGCGCTCCTGTTTCGTGAGCGAGATCGAGCTCTATCACGCCAATCCGCTGACCGCGCAGGGCATCGTGCTCGTCGATACCCCGGGAGCGGATTCCGTCAACGCGCGGCATACGGGCGTAGCGTTCAATTACATCAAGAACGCCGACGCGATCCTGTTCGTCACCTACTACAATCACGCCTTCTCGCAGGCCGACCGTCAGTTCCTGATGCAGCTCGGCCGCGTGAAGGATCAGTTCGAGCTCGATAAGATGTTTTTCATCGTCAATGCCGCCGACCTGGCCGCGAGCCAGGAAGAGTTGGAGGGCGTGCTTGCGCACGTCGAACGCAACCTGCAGCAGCACGGTATCCGCTTCCCTCGGATGTTCCCGGTGTCGAGCCTGCAGGCGCTGGACGGCAAACGCACCGGCGTCAGCCGGCTGATCGCGGAATCGGGCATCGGCGCGTTCGAGGAGGCGTTCCTCGGCTTCACGCGCAACGATCTGGGCATGCTCGCGGTCGCGTCCGCGGAGCAGGAGCTGGAACGCGCCCGCCGCACGATCGCCAATTGGCTGGAAGCCGCATCCGGCGACGAGGCGTCGCGCGAACGCGCCCGCGAAGCCCTCTCGGCCAACGCCGAGCAAGCGCTTCGCCTGGCCGGAGAGCTGGATCAGCCGAAGCAGCACGCGCAGCTGCAGCAGGAGCTGAAGGAGCTGCTGTTCTACGTGCTGCAGCGGGTGCAGTTCCGGTTCGGCGACCATTACCATTTCGCCTTTAATCCGGCCGCGCTGCAGGACGACGGCAGAGATTTGAAGAAAGCGATGTGGACGTCGTGGCTGGAGCTTCAGCGGCTGCTGCAAATCGAGCTTGCCCAAGAGCTGGAGGCGACTTCGCTGCGCGTCGACAATACGCTCAACAGGCTCGCGGCGAAGCAGCATGCGGATACCGCGGAGGAAGCGGCCGGATTGCTGGAGGGCTTCGCGCCGTCCCCGTATAAACCGTTGGCGCTGCCGACGCCGGAGGAACAGCCGGCGTGGACGGCCGCTTCCGTCGACCTCAAGCTGCTCTGGAGCAAATTCAAATCGCCGAAGCATTTCTTCGAAGGCGAGGGGAAAACCGCGCTTCGCGCACTACTGGAGAAAGAGCTCGCCGCGCCGCTGCAGGCGTGGATGCAAGAGGCGGAGCTGGCATGGAGCGGGCGCTACGACAGCCTCATGCAGCAGGCATCCGCTGCCGGCGCCGCCTTGCTGCAGGCCGATATCGAGGCGTTCTGCCAAGGCAAGCTGGCCTCCTTGTCCGGCACGACGGACATGAACGAACTGCGCCGCGTACAAGAGGCGCTGATCGCGCTATAGCAATTCCGGCTAACCGCGCCAAAGAAGCTTATCTGCGCCTTTAAGAGGCGATAGATAAGCTTCTTTTTGCTAGGCGGAGGAAGAGCGGAGCAATAGGCGCCGAAGCGCGTGTCGGAAGGGGGCGCGGCGCTATTCGTTTCCGTGTGAAAATAATCATGCAAAAATGCAGGCAAATGTGCAAAAACGGAGGAATATGGCCTTATATGCCACGATTTCAGACGATATCGAAGAATACCCCCTTACTTTTGAGCAGGATGGAAGCGGAAGCGAATATTGTCAACTATATGCCCCCGCACTCTGTTTGCCGTACCGGACGCAGGCTGTTAATATTCAGTCATATCGCGAAGAACGGCCGACGTCCGGCGCGGCGCGGCAAGTTTCTTCCAGAAAAAATTCGATATCAGCACAGGGAGAGGGTTACCTAATTGGAAGTCTTCAAGCAGCTTAAACCGTATTACTGGGGCGAACGACGAAGTTTGATCGCGTCGATCGCATTCATGATCTGCGCAACCGCGCTCGGACTCGTTTATCCGAACATGCTGCGCGTTCTCATCGACGACGTTATCGTCCCGAAAAACTTTACGTGGGTGCCGGGGATTTCGCTCGCGGTGGTCGGGGTCGTATTCATTAAAGGAAGCATGGCGTTCCTGTCCGGGTTGTACGGCGGACGGTTAGGGAACCGAGTCGCGTACCGGCTGCGCAATGCCTGCTACGAGAAGCTGCAGTCGCTGTCTTTTCAGTATTACGACACCGCCAAGACCGGCGACCTGATGTCCCGGCTGACTGCCGATCTCGAGGCGGTCCGGAACTTCATCGGCTTCGGGTTCACCCAGATGCTGAACATGGTGCTCATGATCGTGTTCGGGGCGGCGATGATGTTCTCGATCCACTGGCAGCTGACGCTGATCACGCTGTGCACCATGCCGTTCCTGGCCTTCACCGCCATGCGGTTCGAGAAGCTGATTCATCCGGCTTTCCGCGAGATGCGGCAGGCGATGAGCAATCTGACGACCGCGGTCCAAGAGAACATTACGGGCGTGCGCACGGTCAAGTCCTTCGCCCGCGAATCGTTCGAAATGGATAAATTCTCGCAGCGGAGCGAGTCGTACAAAAACAACCAAATCGGTGCGTCCGGCCTATGGGGCCGGTACTTCCCGGTGATGGAGCTGCTCGGAAGCCTCTGCGTCGTCATTCTGCTCGTCGCGGGCGGACGGCTCGTCATCAACCACTCCATCACGCTCGGCCAGATGGTCGCTTTCTACAGCATGTTGTGGTACATCATCGGACCGATGTGGAGCATCGGATTTCAAATCAATAACTATACGCAGTCCAAAGCGTCCGGCGAACGCCTGGTCGGCCTGCTGAACGAGTATGTACACGTCAAAGACAACGAGCATCCGATCGTGCCGGACGAAGCGAACGTCAAGGGCCATGTCGAATTCCAAAACGTGACCTTCAACTACGCCGACAAAGCACCCGCGCTGACGAATGTGAGCATCGACGCCAAACCGGGCATGGTCATCGGACTGCTCGGCGGCACCGGTGCCGGCAAATCCACGATCATTCAGCTGCTGATGCGGGCATACAACGTCAAATCGGGCAAAATCCTGGTCGACGGCATCGATATCCGCGACATGTCGCTGGAGAGCCTGCGCGGCCAAATCTCGACTGTCTTCCAAGAAACGTTCCTGTTCTCCAGTTCCATCCGGGATAATATCGGCTACGGCGTCGAAGACATCACGACGGAGCAGATCATCCACGCGTCGAAGCTGGCGAAGGCGCATGATTTCATCATGGAGCTGCCAGAAGGCTACGACACCGTCGTCGGCGAACGCGGCATGGGGCTGTCCGGCGGCCAGAAGCAGCGGATCGCCATCGCGCGGGCGCTGATCAAGAATCCGCGCATCCTCATTCTGGACGACGCGACAAGCGCCGTCGACATGGAGACGGAACACGAGATTCAAGCCGGGTTCAAGGAAGTCATGGCCGGCCGAACCACGTTTATTATCGCGCACCGGATCTCGTCGCTTCGCCACGCCGACGAAATCATCGTGCTGGAGGAAGGCCATGTCGCGCAGCGCGGCACGCACGATCAGCTGGTTAACCTTCCGGGACGTTACCGGGATACGTACGACATTCAATATGCCGACCGTCCTTTGACCGCCGAAGAGATTATCGCACGAGTGGAAAGAGGGGTCGTACAGTGAGCGAGCAAGACGTAAAAAAACCCCGCGGCGCGCATGAACGGTTCATCTACAAGGATGACGACGCGATCGAGAAACCGTTTAACTGGTCGCAGATCAGACGATTGTTTACCTACATGAAGCCTTACCGCAAGCAGCTGCTGCCCGTCATCATCGTCATGATGGTGCTGGGCACGTTGACCCGGCTGGCCATTCCGGCCTTGTTCATCCGGGCAATCGACGAAGCGATCCAGCCGAAGGACGGCGGCGCGCCGAGCCTTCAGAAACTTTACACGTATGCCGGAATGATGCTCGCGCTCTATGTTATTCAATGGGCGGCTAACACGTTCCGGATCAAATTCACGAACATCATCGGCCAACAGGTCATTTACGACCTTCGCCACGATTTGTTCCGGCATATCCAGAAGCTGTCGTTCCGCTTCTTCGACAAGCGCCCGGCGGGCTCCGTGCTCGTCCGGGTCACGAACGACGTCAACGCGCTGCAGGATTTGTTCACGAACGGCGTCGTCAACCTGCTCATGGATATGGTGCAGCTGGTAGGGATCGTCATCATCCTGCTCGTCTGGAACTTCAAGCTCGGACTTGCGATCATGATCACCGTGCCGCTGATGTTCGTCGTCTCGACGGCGCTTCGCAGACGGATTCGGTTCGCCTGGCAGGACGTGCGCATGAAGCAGTCCCGCATCAACGCGCATTTGAACGAAAGCATCCAAGGGATGCGCGTCACGCAGTCGTACACGCAGGAGAAATCCAACTTTCAATTTTTCGAGGGCATCAATCAGACGAACATCAAAGCATGGAACAAAGCGTCGGCGCTCAACCAAGCCTTCGGCCCGATCATCGAGGTAACCTCCGCGGTCGGCACGCTGATCCTGTTCTGGTACGGCTCCCATCTGATCGCGATCGGCGCCATTACCGTCGGCGTGCTCGTCGGCTTCGCCAACTACGTCGGCAACTTCTGGGATCCGATCAACCGCCTCGGCCAGATGTACGCCCAGCTGCTGATCGCGATGGCTTCCTCGGAGCGGATCTTCGAGTTCATCGACGAGAAGCCGACGGTCGGCGAGCTGACCGAAGCCCGTTCGCTTCCGCGGATCTTCGGCGACGTTCATTTCGAGAACATCGTGTTCGAATACGAGAAAGGGCGTCCTGCCCTTAAGGGCATCGACCTGCACGTGAGAGCGGGCGAGACGATCGCGCTCGTCGGCCATACGGGCTCGGGCAAGAGCACGATCATGAACCTGCTGTGCCGGTTCTACGATCCCGTCGAAGGCGCCGTCAAGATCGACGGCATCGACATCCGGACGGTCAGCCTCGAGAGCCTGCGGTCGCAAGTCGGCGTCGTGCTGCAGGATACGTTTATCTTCTCCGGCACCATCCGCGAGAACATCCGGTTCGGCCGGCTGGACGCGACCGACGACGAGATCGTCAAAGCCGCGACCGCGGTCGACGCGCATGATTTCATCATGAACCTGCCGGACGGCTACGATACGGAAGTGCAGGAGCGCGGCAATATCTTGTCCATGGGCCAACGCCAGCTGTTATCCTTCGCCCGGGCGCTGCTCGCCGATCCGCGCGTGCTCATCCTCGACGAAGCCACGGCGAGCATCGATACCGAGACCGAGCTGAAGATCCAGGAAGCGCTCAAGAAGCTGCTCCAGGGCCGGACGTCTTTCATCGTCGCGCACCGGTTGTCGACCATTCGCAACGCCGACCGCATCGTCGTGTTGGATCACGGCCAGATCGTCGAACAGGGCAGCCATGACGAACTGATTCGGCACAAGGGCACGTATAACGGTTTGATCGAAGCGCAGTATCGCTTTTTATCGGCCTGATTCTTGATTTTTCGGCAAGGAACCTCCACAATGGAAGAAAACGCGCGCGACGGCAGGAATTGCGGGAACGATATCCCGGTCCTGCCCGCGCGATCTTCCCAGGAGGTTCTTTTTTTCTATGTATGGATCGCCGCTTTCCGTCAATGCCCGTAAAATCATGCTGCTCGGCTCCGGCGAGCTAGGCAAGGAAGTCGTCATCGAAGCGCAGCGTCTCGGCATCGAGACGATTGCCGTCGACCGGTACGAGAACGCGCCCGCGATGCAGGTCGCTCACCGCTCTTATGTCATCGATATGCTGGATCCCGAAGCGCTTCGGGAGCTGATCCTGAAGGAAACGCCGGATCTGGTCGTGCCGGAGATCGAGGCGATCGCTACGGGCGCCTTGGTAGAGCTGGAGCAGGAGGGCTGGAGCGTCATCCCGACGGCCCGCGCCGCGCTGCTGACGATGGACCGCGAAGGCATACGCCGGCTGGCCGCGGAGACGCTCGGTCTTCCGACGGCGCCGTACAGGTTCGCCGACACCCTCGAAGAACTGAAAACGGCCGTAGCCGAGCTCGGCACGCCGTGCGTGATCAAGCCGATCATGAGCTCTTCCGGCAAAGGCCAAAGCGTCTGCAAAACCGAAGGAGATGCCGAAGCGTGCTGGCAGTACGCCATGGACGGCGGCCGCGCCAAGAAGCAGCGCGTCATCGTCGAGGGTTTCGTTCATTTCGACTCCGAAATTACGCTGCTGACCGTCCGTTCCGCGTCGGGAACCGCGTTCTGCGCGCCGATCGGCCATGTGCAAAAGGACGGCGACTACATCGAATCCTGGCAGCCGCACGAGATGCCGCAGGACCAGATCTTCCAAGCCGAGGAGATCGCCCGCAAGGTAACGGACGAGCTGGGCGGCTACGGCATCTACGGCGTCGAGCTGTTCTTGACGAAGGACGGGGTTTTGTTCAGCGAAGTGTCTCCGCGCCCGCACGATACCGGCATGGTGACCATGGCGACGCAGGATCTGTCGGAGTTCGCGCTGCACGCGCGCGCGATTCTGGGCTTTCCGATCCCGGCGATCCGTCTGCTTACGCCAGGCGCGACGTATACGCTCAAAGCCGACCGCGACGCGGACGCGTTCCGGATCGACGGCCTGCATCGGGCGCTCGCCGTGCCGAACACGCAGGTGCGCGTTTTCGGCAAGCCGGTCACGAAGACGGGGCGCCGGATGGCCGTCGCGCTGAGCACGGCCGGCGACACGGAGCAGGCAAGGGCGCTGGCGAAGCAAGCCGCGCAATCCTTGAAGATTCATTACGACGAATAAGCATGCACGCATTCCGAGCATCCCGATTGCGGCTTTCTCCCCGAACGAAGGAGAAACGCCGCGGGCATGCCCGGTTTTTTTATTTCCCGGCCGAACGGAGTTTCGCTTGAATCTGGATGAATTTGCAAATTGAACCAGAAAGCATTAACTTAAAAAGACTAAGAAATTGTTAAAGCAGTTTGATTTCGAATTGAGGAGAGCACCGAGATGAGAACGTTATCCTCCGCTAACTTGTGGAAATTCATCGGAATCGCGGCCGTATTATGCACCGTGATGCTGCTTGCGGGATTCGGCTACGCCGTGAAGGACATGCTGTATCCCAAGAGCGAAGCGTACTCGGGAAGCGAAAATCTTCCCGCGCTGCCGGCGGGCGGCAATTTGAGCGAAAGCAAGGAAATCGACATCACGGCCATCGGCGATTCGCTGACCAAAGGAACCGGCGATTCGAGCGGAGAGGGCTATGTCAAGCAGGTGATCGCCCTGCTGAAAACAAAATACCCGGACACCGCCGTCCGGCTGAACAATAACCTGGCCGTTAACGGCTTGAAGGCCGACCAGTTGGCTAAGCTGCTGGATACGGACAAAGGCTACCGCTATGCGCTTCGGCAGGCGAATTTGATCGTCTTCACGATCGGCGGCAACGATTTGTTCCAGATCGCGGCGGGCGCGAGTCCGAGCCGGATGACGGGAGAATTGAAACTGGACAAGCTGCGGGAGGAGCTCCCGCAGGGACTTGCTCGTTTGGACGCGATCACGAAGCGGCTGAACGCGATCAACCCGAACGCGCAGATCGTTTATGTCGGCTTGTACAATCCGTTTTACGATATCGCGGACTACCGCGAAGGCTCGCTGCAAATCCAGGAATGGAACGAGCGGGCGTACGCGCTGCTGCACCGGTACCCCAACATGTCGATGGTGCCGACGTTCGATTTGTTCGAGAATACGATCAGCCGCTACCTGTCGTCCGACCATTTTCACCCCAACCATAACGGTTACGCGCAGATTGCCGCCCGAATCGTGCAATCGCTGGAGTAGGAGGAAGCGCCATGCAGAAGACGAACCATTCCGACGTCGTGTTGTCGGTCAGAAACGTCAAGAAACAGATCGGCGGCAAGCCGATTATCAAGAACGTCACGTTCGACGTCTACGGCGGGGAGATTTTCGGCTTTCTCGGTCCGAACGGCGCGGGCAAGACGACGACGATCCGCATGCTCGTCGATTTGATCAAGCCGACCTCCGGCGAAATCACGATCTGCGGCGAGGACATTCAACGGCATCCTGAAGCCGCCCTGCGGAACGTGGGCTGCATCGTCGAGAATCCGGAAGCCTATTCCTACATGACGGGCTGGGATAACCTCGAACACTTCGCGCGCATGCAACGGGGCATCGACGAAGCCCGAATTCGGGAGGTCGTCGCCATCGTCGGCCTTGAAGCCCGCATCCATGACAAGGTGAAAACCTTCTCGCTCGGCATGCGGCAGCGGCTCGGCATCGCGCAGGCGCTGCTCGGCCGTCCGAAGCTGCTCATTCTGGACGAGCCCACGAACGGCCTTGATCCCAAAGGGATCAAGGAGCTGCGGGAATTCGTCCGCATGCTGGCCGATCAGGGCATGAGCTTGTTTATCTCGAGCCACCTGCTGAGCGAGATTCAGCTCATGTGCGACCGCGTCGCGATCATCAGCCGCGGCGAAGTGCTGGCCGTCGGCACGGTGGACGAGCTCATACACGGCACGGACAATTACGTCGTCTGGCAATTCGAGCAGCCCGATGCGGGCAAAAGGCTGCTGGCGGGCGAGCAGGACGTGCGCATCGTGGCCGAGAACGAGCATCGGATCGACGAAAGCGTGCTTGCCGGCATGAAGGACGCGCAGATCACGACGATGAACCAAGACCGGGTCGCGGCGCTGGTCGCGAAAGCCGTGCGCGCGGGGATCGGCGTCGTATCGGTGCAAAGCATCGCGCCGACGCTGGAACAATTATTTTTGCGGATGACGGAGGGTGAAAGCATTGGATAGGCTGCTGCCTCTCATACAAAATGAGACGCTTAAGATATGGAAAAAGAAACGGTTTTTCGTGATCGTCCTCGTGCTGTTGATTCTGATCCCGATCTTTACGTACGCGCAGCTGCGCATCGCCGAGACGAACAAGAAGAACTTCAAAGACTGGCACAATCAGCTGGTTCAGCAAATCAACGAATACCAGAACATGCTCTCGAGCGACCGGATTCCCGACGAGTGGAAACGCTCGCGGCGGATCGCCGTCCAGCAGCTCCAATATTACCTGGATCACAACGTCAACCCGAATTCGCCGGACGGCGTGACGTTCACGCGCAGCTTCATGTCGAACGCGGTGACGCTGTTCTTCCCGCTGCTGGTGCTGGCGATCGCGTCCGATCTCGTGTCGGGCGAACGGACCGCGGGGACGATCAAGATGCTGCTGACAAGACCTGTAAGAAGGTGGAAGATATTGCTCAGCAAACTCGTCGCGCTCACCTTCTATGTTTCTTTGACCGTTGTAGTCAGCGGCGTTCTCTGTTATCTTATATCAGGCGCGGTATTCGGCTATAATGGCTGGAAAATACCTGTATTTACAGGTTTTGTCATTCAAGGCTCTTCCATCGAGAGCAGCTTCGTGCACGCGGTTCCCCAATGGCTCTACCTGTTGATGGAAGCCGGGCTCATCTGGGTTTCTTCCATGACGGTGGCGGTTCTCGCCTTGATGGTATCCGTCCTCGTTCGCAGCACGTCGGCCAGCATCGTCACGATGATGGCGGCCGTTATTTCCGGGACGATCTTGTCCAGCATGTCTTCTTCCTGGCACAGCGCCAAATTCATTTTCTCCGTCAACCTGCAGCTGACGGATTATTTAGCGGGCTCGCCGCCGCCGATCACCGGCATGACGCTCGGGTTTTCCCTGCTCATTTTGGCGTTTTGGGCCGCCGTGTCCTTGGCCGTTTCGTTCTCCGTCTTTACGAAACAGGACATCATGAATTAGAATAGCTTGAAGCAAGCGGCGCGGAACGCGATGAATCGAAGATTGCTTTCGAAGCGCTCCATGCGCGGAGAAGGTTTATAGGCAAGACATAGCGAAATCATTTATCGCCATTGAAGCGCCTTGGGTTGGCGATTGCATCCGGCGCGGGCAATGTCGCGCCAGGAAGGCATGCAAGCAAGGCTATCGAAAAATCTGTTAGGAGGCTCTCTATGACTGATCAGCTGGATCTGTTTGCGGGCGAGAAAAATTCGGCTGCCGGCAACTACGACGCGGACGACATTCAGGTGCTGGAAGGTTTGACCGCCGTTCGCAAACGCCCTGGGATGTATATCGGGAGCACGAGCACCTCGGGGTTGCATCATCTAGTCTGGGAAATCGTCGACAATGCCGTCGACGAGCATCTGGCGAAGCACTGCTCCGCGATCGACGTCACGATCAACGGCGACGGCTCGGTGACGGTCCGCGACAACGGCCGGGGCATTCCGACCGGCATGCACAAGACCGGTATCCCGACGCCGCAGGTCGTTTTCACGATGCTGCACGCGGGCGGCAAATTCGGCGGCGGGGGATACAAGAAATCCGGCGGCCTGCACGGCGTCGGCGCTTCCGTGACGAACGCGTTATCGGAATGGCTCGAGGTTGAAATCTATCGCGACGGGAAGATACATAAACAGCGTTTCGAATATTGGGTCGGCAAGGACGGCAAAGAGCATGTCGGCGAACCGGTAACGGGCCTCGAAGTCATGGGAAACACGAACCGGACCGGCACGAAGATTACGTTTAAGCCGGATGCCCGCGTGTTCCACGGCCATACGTCGATCAATTACGAGACGTTGTCTGAGCGTCTGCAGGAAATCGCCTTTCTGAATTCCGGCTTGAAAGTGACCGTCAAGGACAACCGGAACGGCAAAGAGGATCAATATTACTACGAGGGCGGCGCGAAGCAGTTCGTGCAGTTTCTCAACGAAGACAAGACGGTGCTGCACGACGTCGTTCATTTCACCGGAGAACGGGACGATATCGAGGTCGAAGTGGCGCTGCAATATAACGACGGGTATACGGAAACGATGGCTTCCTTCGTCAACGCCATCCCTACCCGGGGCGGCGGTACGCACGAAACGGGCTTCAAAACGGCCTATACGCGCGTCATGAACGATTATGCCCGCAAAAACGCGCTGCTCAAGGAGAAAGACAAGAACCTGGACGGCAACGATCTGCGCGAAGGCATGATGGCCGTCATCAACATTAAAATGGCGGACGTGGAATTCGTCGGCCAAACGAAGGACCAGCTCGGCAGCTCGTCGGCCAGAAGCGCCGTCGACGCGATCGTGTCGGAGAAAATGCAGGTTTTCCTGGAGGAAAACCCGCAAGTCGCCCAGCTGCTGTTGAAAAAAGCGGTACAGGCCTCGAGAGCCCGCGAAGCGGCGCGCAAGGCGCGCGACGAGATCCGCAGCGGCAGGAAGAAGAGCGAAAGCTCCAACCTGAACGGCAAGCTTTCGCCCGCGCAGTCGAAGGACGTGTCGCGCACGGAGTTGTTCATCGTGGAAGGCGACTCCGCCGGCGGTTCCGCCAAGCAGGGGCGCGATTCCAAATATCAGGCTATTCTTCCGCTCAAAGGCAAGCCGATGAACCCGGAGAAGGCCAAGCTGCTGGATATCCTGAAGAACGACGAATACAAGGCGGTTATCGCGGCCATCGGCGCCGGCATCGGCCCCGAATTCGACGCGGAATCGTGTAATTATAGCAAAATCATCATTATGACGGATGCCGATACGGACGGCGCGCATATCCAAGTGCTGCTGCTGACGTTCTTCTACCGCTACATGAAGCCGCTCATCGACTCCGGACGCGTCTTCATCGCCCAGCCTCCGCTCTACAAGATCACCCGCAAAACCGGCAAGCTGGAGACGGTGCGTTATGCCTGGTCGGACGAGCAGCTTCAGAACTACCTGAAGGAATTCGGGAAGAACTTCGAGCTGCAGCGTTACAAAGGACTCGGCGAGATGAATCCGGAGCAGCTGTGGGAGACGACGATGAACCAGGAAACCCGAACGCTGCTGCAGGTGCAGATCGAGGATGCCGCGAAAGCGGAACGCCGCGTCTCCACGCTGATGGGCGACAAGGTCGATCCGCGCAAGAAGTGGATCGTGGAGAACGTCGACTTCACGGAGTTCGAGGAATAATCAATTGAGGAGAGTATCGGCATGAGTATGCTGGAACAGTTTTTACCGGCGTTTCTGGAGGAGGTCGTCGGCGACCGCTTCGGGCGCTACTCCAAATACATCATTCAAGACCGCGCCATCCCCGACGTTCGCGACGGGCTGAAACCGGTGCAGCGGCGGATTCTGTACGCGATGTACGATGCGGGCAACACCCCGGACAAAGGCTATCGCAAATCCGCGAAAACGGTCGGAGACGTCATGGGCAATTACCATCCCCACGGCGATTCGTCCATCTACGAAGGCATGGTCCGCATGGCGCAGCCTTGGAAAATGGGCCATATGCTGATCGACGGCCACGGCAACTGGGGCTCGATCGACGACGATCCGGCCGCCGCGATGCGGTATACCGAAGCGCGTCTGTCGCCCATCGCCATGGAGCTGCTCCGCGATATCGAGAAGCGGACGGTCTTGTTCAAGGATAACTTCGACAATACGACGAAAGAGCCGGTCGTGCTGCCTTCGCGCTACCCGAACCTGCTGGTTAACGGCGTAAGCGGCATATCGTCGGGCTTTGCCACGGAAATCCCGCCGCATAACCTGCGCGAGGTCATCGACGCCTGCAAGGCGATCATGGATAATCCGGAGATCGAGCTGGAGCAGCTCATGACGATCGTGAAAGGTCCCGATTTTCCGACCGGCGGCATGATCATGGGCGAAGACGGCATCCGCGACGCGTACCAAACCGGCAAAGGACGCATCTATCACCGTTCCAAAACGGAGATCGAGGAGCTGAAGGGCGGGCGCCAGCAAATCGTCATTACCGAGATTCCGTTCCAGGTCGTCAAATCCCGCCTCGTCACCGCCATGGAAAACATCCGGATCGAGAAGCGGGTGGAGGGCATCGCGGAGGTACGCGACGAGAGCGGCCGCAACGGGCTTCGCATCGTCATCGAGCTGAAGAAGGAAGCCGACGCGCAGGGCATTCTGGCGTATCTGCTTAAGAAAACGGACCTGCAGGTCGCGTATAACTTCAACATGGTCGCGATCGTCAACAAAACGCCTCGGCAACTCGGCCTGAAAGCCATTCTCGACGCGTATATCGCGCACCAGAAGGAAGTCGTCACTTTCCGGTCCCGTTACGAACTGGAGAAGGCCGAGGACCGCGCCCACGTGCTCGAGGGCTTGGCGAAGGCGCTGAACCTCCTGGACGAGATCATCGCCACGATCAAGGCGTCGAAGAACCGTCAGGACGCGCAAAATAACTTGGTTGCCCAATTCACGTTCTCCGAGCGCCAAGCGGACGCGATTCTTACCTTGCAATTGTACCGTCTGACGAATTTGGAGATTACGTCGATCGAGAAGGAATTGAAAGACATTCAGAAGCGGATCGCTTACTTGCGCTCCATTCTCGACAGCGAGAAGAAGCTGCTCGGCGTCATCAAGGACGAGCTGACGGAGATTCGCGAGAAGTACGGCATCGACCGCCGCTCCGATATTCGGGGCGAAGTGGAAGAGCTGAAAGTCAATCTCGAAGTCATCGTGGCGGCCGAGGACGTGTTCGTCACGCTCAGTCAGGACGGCTACATCAAACGAACGTCGAAACTCTCGTTCACGCGATCGGGCGGCGAATTGACCAGCGCGGGGGTCAAGGAAGGCGACGTGATCCGCACGCTGCTGGACGTGAATACGATCGATCAGCTGCTGCTCTTCACGCGCAAGGGGCAGTATTACCAGCTGCCGGTCCATCTCATACCGGAGTTCAAGTGGAAAGATACCGGAACCGCGGTCGTGAACGTCGTGCCGATGCCGAAGGACGACAGCATCGTCAGCATCATTCCGATCAAGGATTTCGAGATCCCGGGCCGTTCGCTCGTCTTCGTGACGAAGCGCGGGCAGGTGAAGCGGTCCGAGTTGAAAGATTACAAATCTTCGCGCTCCACCGCCATCGCGGCCGTCAAGCTCGCGGAGGGCGACGACGTGCTGCGCGTCGTGCCGAGCGATAATACGAAGGAGCTGCTCCTCATCACGAAGAGCGGCATGAGCATCCGGTTCGCGGAAAGCGAAGTGAACACGATGGGCCGCGTCGCCGCGGGCGTACGCGGCATCGCGCTTCGCGAGGACGACGAGATCGTCGCCGCGGAAATGGTCAGCGGCGACGAAGGAGAAGTACTTGTCCTCACGGAGCTGGGGTACGGCAAACGCACGCTGCTGCTGGATTATCCGATGCAGGGCAGGGGCGGCAAAGGCATGGCGACCTTCGAGTTCAAGGAAGGCAAGCGCGTCCGTTCCAACGGAGAACATCTCATCGGCGGCCTGCTTTGCAAAGACGAGCGGGAGCTTGTCCTGCTGACGGCTTCGGGCGCGGCGCTCTCGGTATCGACCGAGAAAGCGCCGATCGAGGACCGCAAATCAACCGGACGCGCGCTGTCCGCGATCGATAAGAAGGACGTCCTCGTGGCCATGTTCGTCCGGGCGGATTTGCAGCAGCAATCGGTTTAATCGAACGGTTGATGCGGGGAATCCCGTTGCTCGAGCATCTCCACCAGCAATTCAAGCACGACCCACAATGGCGCCGGTTCATCAAGCCGGTCCAGCCATTGCGGGTCTTTTTGTATTCCGAATCGGGTCAGCTTGCGCAATAATTCCAGCTTGCGATCCTCCATATGCGATCACGCCCCTGTTCGATGATTCGAGCCGGTACAACAGCCTATGTCACCAGTGTATGTCTAAAGCTGTCAAATGGTTCTCTTTTATCGCGATTAAGGGGACAAAATATTAACTGCATTAACCTTAAATTCGACAATGGCCCATGGTATAATGAGGTATAAGCATAAATCGGACAGAAAGCGGGTGATGGTCATCGTTTCTGCGGAATTTGCCCGGCTGTGGATGAAGATGACGAAGGAGTGGAAGACGCATCTGGAGGATGAGCTTGCGCCTCACTTGACGGAAGGCCAGCTGGTGGTGCTGGAATTGCTGCAGCAGCATCAGCCGATGAAGCCGTCGGATTTGCTGACTTATTTGGCCACGACCCCGGCCGCGATCACGACCCTGCTCGACCGAATGGAGCGCGGCGGCCTCGTGGTGCGCAACCGGGACGAGAGCGACCGGCGGATCGTCTGGGTCACCTTGACGGAGAAAGGAACGACGGAAGCCTCGCGCGGCGTCGCCGTCCGCGATGCGTACATCACAGAGGCGCTTGACCGGATATCCCTGCACAATCAGCAGCTGCTCGTGTATTTGCTCGGCAAAGTCGCCAATTCGTAAGACCGATCCCGTCAAAAAATAAACCGTCCAACCGGAAAGAGGGTTGGACGGTTTATTGCGGTTACGGTGCGGCCGTCAGCTGCACCGGCGTGCTGTGCATCGACGCGATCCGTTTCGATACCTGCGCATAGGTGCTCTTCAGCGTCGCATAATCGGCCGCGGTCAGATCAGGCAGCGATTTGGCGGCCAAGACGTCCGCGACCGGAACGACGGCATAGCGGTTGACGCCTTTGACGGACGTGCGATGCACCCAGGTCGGAATCGGCGTGACGTTGCCGATCGTCGCCAGGCCGTGATCCTTATGGATTCGCACCTTGTAGATCACGCCGTAATCTTTGGTGTTTCCGCGTTGGTTG
Organism: Paenibacillus sp. J22P277; assembly: GCF_059383675.1. Lineage (NCBI taxonomy): Bacteria > Bacillati > Bacillota > Bacilli > Caryophanales > Paenibacillaceae > Paenibacillus > Paenibacillus sp. J22P277. The sequence continues at coordinate 642,011 of NZ_JBXENS010000003.1, read as the reverse complement.
GAGATAAAATTGCCCATGGAATAAATGATGAGGCCTTTTCTGACGGAGCCGTCCGGATTGGTCACCTCGGCAATCTCGTACGGCTGCACGACATGCGGGTGGGAGCCGGCGATGATATCGGCTCCGGCCGCGACAAGCGCGCGCGCCAGCTGTTTCTGGGCGTCGTTCGGCATGGTCTGGTATTCGGTGCCGAAATGCAGGCAGACCGTGATGAAATCCGCGCCTGCCGCCTTCAAACGGCCGATATCCCGAATCATGGCTTGCTCGTCGATCAGGGAGACGGCATACGGTTGCTCCTTCGGGAGAGGGATGCCGTTCGTGCCGTACGTGTACGCCAGCAGGCCCATGGAGATCCCGTTATGCGTCACGATCGTCAGCTTGTCCGCTTCCGCCTTGGAGCGCGCGGTGCCCTTCGTATCGAATCCGAGCGCCTGCAGCTTCGCAAGCGACATGGCGATGCCCTGAACGCCGCGGTCCATGGCATGGTTATTGGCGTTGGTCACCGTCGTAAAGCCCGCGTATTTCAACGCATCGGCCAGCTCCGGCGGCGCGTTGAAGCGGGGATAGCCGGACAACCCGAGCGGCTTGCCCGCGATCGGCGTCTCCAGGTTGGCGAGCGTCCAGTCGCCCTGCTCGAGAATCGGTTTGACGGACGCGAAGAAGGATTTGAAGTTGTACGTCTTCGTGCGTTCGTCGTAGGCGCCGGGAAGCTGCGGCGCGTGCATCATCACGTCGCCGACGGCGATCAGCGTCGCGTCGGACGGTCCTTCATCAGCCGGCGGAGGGACCGAATCTCCTTCGTTTTGGCCGCCGCCTTGTTGATCGTCGCTTTGCTGGCCGCCATTTTGCTGGCCGTCGGCGGTTCCGCCGCCGTCTGCTTGCCCGGCATCCGAAGGCGAATCGTCCGCGGGCGATTGATCGCCGCCAGGCGGCGCAGGTTCGGACGGAACCGCGCCGGGTTCATCCGCGCCCGGCTGGCCTCCAGGCGTTTGTACCGGCGGTTTGCCCGTGTCGGCGGACGGTTCGGGCTTCCCGGGATCGAGCTCGATGCGCGACATGCAGCTGCCGATCAGCACGAGTACGATCAAGCCGAGCAGGATCAAGTTGATGCGATGATGCAGGCGGCGTTTCATCGGGAATCCCTCCCTTCGCGTCCCGGCATGGCCAACGCTTCGGCGAAATCCTCCTCCTCGAAACGAGTCCAAGGCTCGGCCGCGGGCGGCTGCGCGACGATCGTCAGCCATTCCTTCGAGACGGGGTGCGCGACGCCGATGGACGTCGACCATAAGGCGATATCCTGTTCTCCCTGCACGGGAGGCGCGCCGTATTTGCGGTCGTAGACGAGCGGGCAGCCGATAGCCGCCATTTGCGCCCGGATCTGGTGCGACCTCCCGGTCAGCAGCCGGACCGCGATCAACGCGTAAGGGCCTTTGCGGGCGATCACCGCGTAATCCAGGATCGCTTCTTTGGCGTCCTGCACCGGCTTGTCGTGAACGGTTACGACATTGCGCGCGGCATCCTTGCGCAGGTAATGCTTCAGACGCCCGGAAAGGGGCGCTGGAGCGCCGTGCACGACGGCGAGGTATAATTTGTCAAAGCTTCGGCTGCGCACGGACTCCGAGAGCCGTGAGGCCGCCTTCGACGTTTTGGCGAAAAGCATGGCGCCGCCGACGGGACGGTCCAAACGATGGACAAGCCCGACATAGACGTTGCCGGGCTTGTCGTAACGCGTCTTCAGATCTTCCTTGAGGAGCGTCACCATGTCGGGCTCGCCCGTCTCGTCGGCTTGGGAGAGCATGCCTGGCGGCTTCACGACGGCGAGCAGATGGTTATCCTCGTAAAGCACGGGCAGCAGCGGAGCAGGAGCGGGCCTGCCGGCGCCGCTCATCCTACTGGCCCTCCCAGCGGCCCAGTATTCCGCAAGGCAGCGTCAAGCCCGACGCGGTGATCGGAATCCCGATTTCTCCGCAGTGGATGTTGCCCTTGAACTTGCGGTTTACCGTCATTTGCAGCATGTTGTGGAGCACGGTCGGCGACAGCCCCGTCGTATACGAGTTCACCAGCACGAACAGCGGGTTCTCGGAGAGAATCGTCGTGCAGAATTCCAGGAACGGGAACAGATTCTGCTCGAGCTTCCACATTTCGCCGTTCGGGCCGCGCCCGTAGGAAGGCGGGTCCATGATGATCGCGTCGTACCGTTTGCCGCGGCGTTCCTCCCGCTGCACGAATTTGAACACGTCGTCCGTGATATAGCGGATCGGGGCGGAGCCAAGCCCGGACAGCTCGGCGTTTTCCTTTGCCCATTGCACCATGCCCTTGGAGGCGTCGACGTGGCAGACCTCGGCGCCGGCGGCCGCGGCCGCGACCGTCGCGCCGCCCGTGTAGGCGAATAGGTTGAGCACGTTGATCGGCCGGCCGGCATTGCGGATCTTGTCCATCATCCACGTCCAATTGACCGCCTGTTCCGGGAACAATCCGGTATGCTTGAAGCTGGTCGGCTTGATGTGGAATTTCAGCTCGCCGTAGGAGATCGACCAGCGATCCGGCATCTTCGTGCGGAATTCCCATTCGCCGCCGCCCGAGGAGCTGCGGTGATAGTGGCCGTCAGCCGTCTTCCAGCGGCCGGTCTCGCTCGCGATCGGCCAGATGACCTGCGGATCGGGCCTGCGGAGCACGAAGGACCCCCAGCGTTCCAGTTTCTCCCCGTTTCCGGTGTCGAGCAATTCGTAATCTTTCCATAAATCAGCGTTGTACATGCGTGTTTCCTTCCTTGATGTTGAATTTATAGCCTACGCCGCGGACCGTCACGATATAGGTAGGATTGGCGGGGTCGGGCTCGATTTTCTTGCGGAGATTGCTGACGTGCACCATGAGCGTGCGCGTATCGCCCATGCTGTCGTGACCCCAGACGATCGTGTACAGGTCATCCAAGGCGAACGCGCGGTTCGGCGTCTTCGCCAGGCGAACGAGCAGCTCGAACTCTTTGGTCGAGAGGAACACTTCCTTGCCCCTGACATGCACGGTGCGTCCGGGCAAATCGATGACGAGCCCGTCGAAGCGGAGCACTTCGCCCGCGGCGCGGTCGTACGGGCGCTGCCGGTCGTTGACGGACTGACGGCGCAGATGCGCCTTGACGCGCGCGACCAGCTGGCTCGGGCTGAACGGTTTCGTCATGTAATCGTCGCCGCCCACGGTCAGACCATGTATAATATCAGTATCGTCGCTTTTGCAGCTGACAAACAGGATGGGGACGTCCGATACCGCGCGAATTTGCTTGCAGACGTCGAATCCGTCCATCTGCTTCATCTGCACATCCAGAACGATCAAATCCGGCTGAAACGAATCGGCGAACGCCAAGGCATCCTCGCCGTTGTCCGTCGTCTGCACGAGGTAGCCTTCGCGCTCCATATATAAGGAAATCAGCTCGGTAATATCCGCTTCATCATCAACGACCAATATTTTGCTCCCAGACATTTTCCAGCTCCCCCTCTTCCTCGAACTATTATAGCGAATGTGGGGAGGGGTGGGCAATCCACGTTTTCAGGAGGGTTCAGCCATTCGCCGCTTATTCGCGCCATTCATGCTCGTGATCTTCCTTATTCTCCTTCTTTCCGGCTGCGAGGTTCAGTCCGGCGGCAGCAATCCGGCGGCCCTTGGCGGCGTTATCGACCTGAGGCAATGGTCCTTCGAGAGCGACGGGCAGGTCGAGCTGTCGGGACAATGGTCCTTCTACGGCGGGCAGCTGCTCGTCCCGGGCGACCCGCTGCTGCTGCAGGATTTACGCCACGTGATGGTGCCGAGATCCTGGAACAGCTATAAGGGCAAATTCGGCATGCAGAACGGGGAGGGCTACGCCACTTACAAGCTGACGGTGCTGTTGACGCCTCGCGAACGCGTGCTCGCGCTGCGCGTGCCGAACATTTTCAGCAGCTATTCCTTATGGATCAACGGCAAGGAGATGGCGCGCCAGGGCCAAGTGGGGACAAGCCGAGCCTCGTCGGTGCCGCAGCAGTACCCGCGCATCGTTTCCTTCGCATCCGATTCGGACCGGGTCGATATCTTGATCCAGGTATCCAATTTCCAGCACAGGAAAGGGGGCATCTGGGTGCCCATCCTGCTCGGCAACAGCGATACGGTCGTCGACGGGCAGATGAAAACGACGGCCAAGGAAATGCTGATCCTCGGCAGCCTCGTCATCATCGGCGTTTATCACATCGGGCTATACGCGTTTCGCAGGCAGGAGAAGTTCACGATCCACTTCGGCCTGCTGTGCCTGTTCGTGGCCGCCAGGTCGAGCGTCACGGGCGAGAATTACCTGCTGCAGCTGTTTCCCATTCCGTGGGAGGGCGGGCTGAAGATCGAATACATCTCCTTCGCGCTCAGCGCCGTCTCCGGCTATCTGTACGTGTACCGGCTGTTTCCGATGGACGCGTCGAAGAAGGTCATCCGGTACGTCATCGGCATCGGCGTCGCGCTCTGCGTCTTCGTGCTCGTTTGCCCGGCCATCGTATACTCGCGGTTGCTCTCGGTATTCCAACTCTATGTCATCGCGGTCAGCGCGTTCACCCTCGTCGTGCTGGTCACGGCCAAGATTCGCAAACGGATCGGGTCCGCGTTCGTGCTCGCGGGCGTCGCCGTATTCGTCGTTACCGTGCTGAACGACATGCTGTTCTATAACGAATGGCTCGTCTACGCGCAGCTCGTGCCGCTCGGGTTGTTTTTCTTCATGCTGATGCAATCGTTCATCATTTCCAAACGGTTCTCGAGCGCGTTGTATCAAATCGAGCATGTATCGAACGAGCTGCGGGAACTGAACGTGCATCTGGAAGAGCGGATCGAGGAGCGCACGGTGGCGCTGAGCGAAGTGAACGAGTCGCTGGCGCAGACAAATCGCGACTTGCAGCGCTCGGAGACGTCAAGGCGCCAGCTCATGACGAATATCTCGCATGATCTGCGAACGCCGATTACGCTGCTGCAGGGGTATTTGGAAGCTTTTCAGGACGGCCTCGTCCAATCGGAGGAACAGCGGCAGCGCTACATACGCATGATGCTCGGGAAGGTCGGGGGGTTGAATCGGCTGATACGCGATTTGTTCGAGCTGACGAAGCTGGAGGCGGGCCAAGCGCGGTTTGATTTTGCCGAGGTGGCGCTCGGACAGTGGATCCGGCAGCTGCACGACCTGTACGAGATCGACGTCATCAGCAGCGGGCTGCGGTTCAGCTGCGATTACCTCAGTGAAAACGTGCCCCTGGAAGGGCATTCCCATGGGATCGAGCAGCAGAACCGCATCCGGCTGAACCTGGATCTGTCCCGCATGGATCAAGTCATGGCGAACATCATATACAATGCCATCAAGCATACGCCGAGAGGCGGAGAGATAACGCTTTCGTTTTTCTTCGAAGCGTCGACGAACCGCGTGATCGTCACCGTGAGCGATACGGGGACCGGGATCGAGGAGGAGCACCTGCCGTTTATCTTCGACCGGTTCTACAAGATCGAGGCTTCCCGCAACTCCGCCGACGGCGGAAGCGGTCTCGGACTCGCGATCGCGAAAGAGATCGTGGAAGCGCACGGAGGCACGATCGGAGCGGTCAGCGCGCTGGATAAAGGCACCATGATCTGGTTCATGCTGCCATGCACCGTCAAGGAGCTCAATCGGCCTGTTTGAGAACGGCCATCATCCGGTCGATGGACTGCTTGCGCCTTTCCTGATCCATCCCGTTGAGAATGCGGATAATTTCGATCGCTTCGGGAGTCACCGGCGTATCCGGCTTGACGGTTTCTCCGCCGATGATATAATCCAGCGAAACATTGAACAGCACCGCCAGTTTTTTCAAGGTTTCATAGACAGGCTGGCGGTTGTTGATTTCGTAATGACTGTACGCGGACCGGGTAATGCCGATCTGCCTGGCGACTTCTTCTTGAGAAATGTTTTTTCGCAGCCTCAGTTCCCTTAATCGATCTCCCATCGTCATCGTTTATAGCTCCTTACGTCAATCTAGCCATCTAGTACTAGTACAGAAGGTATCCTTCTGGCCGTTCTATTAGTAATTTATGATACAAAGTGTATCAATGTCAAGGGAATTGTAGAAACTATAAGGGATATTATAATTTTCTAACGTTCGGAGAACGGCTGGGGCCATCAAATAAAGGTTGAAATGAAAGCCTTGTCATCGTACAATGAAGGAAGTTTTAGTTGTACGTACAAGTTGGAGCGGGTTCAAGATTACTTTGCTCGCAGGACTGGCAGAATAGTTCGCGGACACTTGCATTGACTGAGCCGGTTTCTTCTAATCATGTGCGTACAAGTGGATGGACGCATGGAACCGATGAAGGAGGAATAATGACATGTTGAGCGCAAAACCTTATCAATTCTGGTTCGTGACCGGCAGCCAGCATTTATACGGACCCGAAACGCTGCTGGAGGTCGCCGATCATTCCCGCATCATCGCCGAGGCGCTGGACCGCGACGAATCCGTCTCTCACGAAGTGGCGTTCAAACCCGTCGTGACGACGCCGGAGGAAATCCGCAAGCTGTGCGCCGCCGCCAACGCGGACGAGAGCTGCGCGGGGATCGTCACGTGGATGCATACGTTTTCTCCGGCCAAAATGTGGATCGCGGGCTTGTCCGAGCTCCGCAAACCGCTGCTGCATCTCCATACGCAGTTCAACCGCGACATTCCGTGGGATGCCATCGACATGGATTTCATGAACCTGAACCAGTCCGCGCACGGCGACCGCGAGTTCGGCTTTATCGGCGCCCGCATGGGCATCGCCCGCAAGATCGTCGTCGGCTATTGGGAGGACGCCGCCGTTCGCGCCCGGATCTCCGGCTGGATGCGCACCGCGGCCGCGTTTACCGAAAGCCGCTCGCTGAAAGTGGCCCGCTTCGGCGACAACATGCGCCAGGTCGCGGTGACCGAAGGCGACAAAGTGGAAGCGCAGGTGAAGTTCGGCTGGGCGATCAACGGGTTCGGTATCGGCGATTTGGCGGAATACGCGTCCAATGTGACGGACGAACAGCTGGACGCGCTGATGGACGAGTACGCATCCAGCTACGACATCGCGCCGGATACGCGGAACGACGCCGCCAAATGGCAGGCGATCCGCGAGCAGGGACGGATCGAACTCGGCATGCGGGCTTTCCTGGAGGAGGGCGGGTTCACGGCGTTCACGACCACGTTCGAAGATTTGCACGGCATGAAGCAGCTGCCCGGTCTCGCCGTGCAGCGGCTGATGGAAGCGGGATACGGCTTCGGCGGGGAGGGCGATTGGAAGACCGCCGCGCTGACCCGGGTCATGAAGATGATCGCGGGCAACAAAGGCACGTCCTTCATGGAAGACTACACGTACCACTTCGAGCCGGGCCGCGAGATGGTGCTCGGCGCGCATATGCTCGAGGTCTGCCCGACGATCGCGGGTGACCGGCCGCGCCTCGAAGTGCATCCGCTCGGCATCGGCGGCAAGGCGGATCCGGCGCGCATGATCTTCAATGGCCGCAGCGGCCAAGCCGTCAACGCCTGCTTGATCGACCTCGGCAATCGCTTTCGCCTCATCGTGAACGTCGTCGACGCGGTCGACGTTCCGCACGACATGCCGAAGCTTCCGGTCGCGCGCGTGCTGTGGAAGCCGCAGCCGTCGCTGAACGAATCGGCCGAGGCGTGGATTCGCGCCGGCGGCGCCCACCATACCGTTTTCTCCTACGAGGTGACGGCCGAGCAGCTGATCGACTGGGCGGAAATGACGGGCATCGAATGCGTCGTCATCGACAACGCGACGAACCCCTACGCGTTCCGGAGCGAGCTGCGCCTGAACGAGATGTACTGGCGCATGCGCCAATAATCGGCGGCCGCACTGATATCGGCGGACTTTCTTTCGGAGAATGTAACGTTCCGAGGCTGCGCGCGCGTATGAGACGAGGATATGCACTGGCCTATTAAATGGATGGAGACTTACCCTGGCGGCGAGCGCCGGCAGGGGGTCTTCTTTTTTTTTGCCTGGCACCGCCGGCCAAGATGCAGCTAGGGGGAATAACCGTTGGCGTATTTTTCCCGGTAATGGGCGAGGGCGAGCAGCGGCCAGACGAGCGAATAGCTGTCGTATCGCGTGTACAGGCAGCCGGGCAGCCCCGCACCGGTCGGATATTCGGCAGCGGGTCCGCCGCTCCGCGCATGGCGGAGCAGGTAATCGCATGCCCGTTCCATCGCGGGCAGGGGCGTATCGTGAACCGCGACGAGCGCGTCGAGCGCCCACGCGGTTTGGGAGAGCGTGCCGTGGCGGAGCGGCACGTATCGCTTCTCCACGTCGCTGGCGCAGGATTCGCCGAAGCCGCCGTCCGGCTGCTGTACGGAGAGCAGCCATTCCACGGCTTTGCGGATCCGAGGATGCTCGGCCGGTTCCCGCACCGCGGCCAAGCCGGTCAAGGCGGCCCACGTGCCGTAGATGTAGCACACGCCCCAGCGTCCGTACCACGAGCCGTCTTTCTCCTGACGGCCGTACAGCCAATCCGTCGCGCGGCGGACATAGGCGTGCCGGGATGTCAAGCCAGCGCCGCGGCCGAGGTATTCCAGCGTCCGGCCGGTCAAGTCCGGCGTGGACGGGTCCGTGGCGGCATCCTCTGCCCCGTCGAGCGGCACCCAGCGGAGGAGCTTGCTGTCGACGTTCCGTTCGAAGGCGCCCCAGCCGCCGTCGCGGTTCTGCATGCCGAGGATCCACTGGAGTCCGCGGTCGGCCGCATCGCGCGCCTCGGGCACGGGAAGTCCCCGCACGGCGCGCAGCGAGGCGGTCGTGTCGTCCAGATCGGGATTGATCGTATTGATATCCGAGAAGCCCCATCCGCCGGCCATGGGGTGGTTCACGTTGCGCTTCCAGTCGCCGAGCTTGCGATGCTGGCGGGCCAGCAGATAATGACCCGCCTTCCCTACGGCGGGGTGAACGGCAGGCAGGCCGGCATCCTGCAAAGCATGGCTGACAAGGGCGGAATCCCATACGGACGACGTCGTGACCTGCATGGATAACCGCGCGCCGCAGTGCGCGTCCGCGAAGAGCAGCGACTCGAGGCCGCGCACCGCTTTCTCCAAGACGGGATGGGTGACGGGATACCCGACCGTGCGCAGGGCATGCAGCATGAGCAGCGTGGCGCTGGAGTAGCTGTAGAGGGTGCCGTCCGGTTCGAGCCGGTCGAGGATGAACCGTTCCGCGCGCAAGGCTGCCCGCTCGCGAAGCTTGCCCGTCAGATTCCACGGGGCTTTGCGGCGGCGGTTATCCGGCAGTTCGGAGGCAGAGGCGCTAAGGAAATGATCGTTCCAGCCAAGCTGGAGCTCCTTCCATTCGCCGCCGCCGCGCGTGAGCTCCGTCAACGGCCGGATATGCGGCAGCTTGCGGATCGGCTTGCGGTCGGCAAGCAGCAGCATCGGCGCCATATGAACGCGGGCGTAGCCCGAGAATTGATAGAAATGGATAGGAGACGACGACGGGAGCAGCAGGATGGCCAGCGGGACCGGAAACCAGCGGGGCCACGGATAGCGGCCGATCATCGCGAGCTGGAATTTGGTCAGGAGGCTGTTGATGCGCGGCAAGCCGCCGAGCTCCGCGAAGGCATCCCTCGCCTTGCGCATGAACGGTTCATCCGGCGAGAGCCCGGCGTATTGCAGCGCGTAATAGCACTCCGCGGTCGCCGACGCATTGCCGGTCGCTTCGTCGGGATAGACGCGCCACGCGCCGTCCGCGGATTGTTTGGCCAGCATTCGCTCCGTCAGTTCCTTGACGAGCCGCGGCCTGCGGATCCCCGCGCTTTGCAGCTGGAGGATCGACGCCGCGTCCAAGGACGTGCCGGATTCGATGAAGCCCATCCGCCAGCTTCCGTCCGCGGATTGTCCTTGCAGCAGCCGGTCGACAAGCTGGTCGATCCCGGTTTGAATGCGCTGAAACATGACGTTCACCTCGTTCTTCCGGTCCTGGCGTTGGGCGATGCGGATGCGCGGTTAATTGCGTCGCGCGGTATGGAGCTCCGGAGGCGACCATTCGCGCAGCCGTGGATGGCTGCCGCGCGCCGGACCGGACCTATACGTAAGTTTATGACGGCCGCGCCCCGGTTCATGATGCTTCGCGCGAAAGTCGCGGCGCGCGCGTGCCGCAGCGAAACTTGCGTGCGGCGCAGCCGAAAGGATGGACAAGTCGCGCCGAACTCTTTATTATGAAAATGATTCTCATAGCTGGAAAAGCAAGCGGCGTCCCTGGCTGCCGACGCATTCATCCATTCGTTCATCTGCCAGGCACGCATGACGGAGGAGGAAAGGTTAGATGTTGTCCCGATTCATCGCATACTACAAACCGTACAAAAAGCTGTTCTACCTCGATTTTTTCAGCGCCATCCTGGCCGGCTTTCTGGAGCTCGGCTTTCCCGTGGCGGTCAATCAGTTCATCGACAAGCTGCTCCCGGGCAAGGACTGGAGCTTGATCGCCTGGGCTTGCGCGGGCTTGCTGTTCATTTACGTGCTGAACGCCTTCCTGAATTACATCGTGACGTACTGGGGCCATATGCTGGGCATCAATATCGAAACGGACATGCGCCGCAAGCTCTTCGACCATATCCAGAAGCTCAGCTTCCGCTTCTTCGACAATACGAAGACGGGCCATCTGATCGCCAGGCTGACCAACGATTTGATGGAAATCGGCGAGATGGCGCATCACGGGCCGGAGGATCTGTTCATCGCGGTCATGACCTTGATCGGCGCCTTCGTGCTCATGCTTCTGATCAACTGGAAGCTCGCGCTGCTGACGTTCGTCGTCGTGCCGGTCATGATCTGGCTGGCGATCTACTTCAGCGCCAAGATGACGAAGGCCTTCCACCGGTTGTTCTCGGATATCGCCGACTTCAACGCGCGCGTCGAGGACAACGTCGGCGGCATGCGCGTCGTGCAAGCGTTCGGCAACGAGGCGTTCGAGAAGAAGCTGTTCAACGAGAACAACCTGCGGTTCCGTCTCACGAAGCTGCTCTCCTACAAAATCATGGCATCCAACACGTCGATCAGTTACCTGCTGAAACGGCTGGTCACCTTGTTCGTCATGATCTGCGGCACCTGGTTCGTCATCCGCGGGGAATTGACCTCCGGCGAATTCGTCGGCTTCCTGCTGCTCGCGAACGTCTTCATCGGCCCGATCGAAAAGATCAATGCCGTAATCGAGAGCTATCCGAAGGGCTTCGCCGGCTTCAAGCGTTACGTGGAGCTGATGGACACGGAGCCTGACGTGAAGGACCGTCCGAACGCCGTGACTATCGACCAACTGCGCGGCAATATCGCGTTTCGCGACGTGAGCTTCGGCTACGGCGAAGAAGCGAAGGTGCTGCGGCATATCGGTCTGACGATTCGAGCAGGCGAAACCGTCGCGTTCGTCGGTCCGTCCGGCGCGGGCAAAACGACCTTGTGCAGCCTGCTCCCGCGCTTCTACGACGTCTCCGGCGGAAGCATCTCCATCGACGGGACGGACGTTCGCGACATGAGGCTCGCTTCGCTGCGCAAAAGCATCGGCATCGTGCAGCAGGACGTCTTCCTGTTCTCGGGCACGCTGCGGGAAAATATCGCCTACGGCAAAATGGACGCCTCGGAGACGGAGCTGCGGGCCGCGGTGAAGCGCGCGCAGCTCGAGACGTTCGTCCACTCCTTGCCGGACGGACTGGATACGATCGTCGGCGAGCGCGGCGTGAAGCTCTCGGGCGGGCAGAAGCAGCGCGTCGCCATCGCGCGGATGTTCCTCAAGAATCCGCCGATCCTCATCCTGGACGAGGCGACGTCCGCGCTGGATACGGAGACGGAATCCGCCATTCAGCAGTCGCTCGCCGAGCTGTCGCAGGGCCGCACGACCCTCGTCATCGCGCACCGGCTGGCGACGATCAAGAACGCGGACCGCATCATCGTCGTCACGGCGGAAGGGGTTACCGAGCAGGGCAAGCACGAGGAGCTCATGGCCGCGGGCGGCCATTACAGCCGGCTTCACATGGCTCAATTCCAGTCCTGATCGTCAAGGCACGCCGTTTCCCGAAGACCGTTCGCGCGCGAACGGTCTTCTTCCTTTTTGCAACCCCTGCAGGCGCGCTGATATAATAGACTTCTATTCCCATGAATTGGTCTATCATTTTATGAATACGAGGGAGCCAGGTACCTATGACAAACTTTCAACAACGCTTGGAGCGGTACGCCGCATTGGCCGTGGAGGTCGGCGTCAACGTGCAGCCCGGCCAGAAGCTGTGCATCATCGCGCCGGTAGCGGCGGCCGAGTTCGTGCGCGAAGCCGTCAAATGCGCCTATCGGCTCGGATCCCCTTACGTCCACGTCGATTGGAGCGACGAAAGCGTCACCCGCGCCAGGCTTGAATTCTCGCCGGAGGAAGGTTTGTCCGGCTATCCCGCTTGGCATGCCCAAGGCCGTACGCAGATGGCGGAAGAAGGCGCCGCGTTCCTGGTGGTCACGGCGGAAGATCCCGATCTGCTGAAGGGCATCGACTCCGCGCGCATCGGTCTGGCGGTCAAAGCGCAGCAAAACGCGCTGCAGCCGTTCCGTAATTTCATGTTGAACAACGAGGTCGCCTGGTCGATCGTCGCGGTGCCGACGAAGCCTTGGGCGGACAAGGTGTTCCCGGGCCATGCCGACGAAGAGCGGGTGAATGCGCTCTGGGACGCGATCTTCGCGGCCGTGCGGGTCGACGCGGGAGATCCGGTCGCGACATGGCGGGAGCACGCCGCAGGACTGCGCGCCAAAGCCGACAGGCTGAACGAACGCCGTTACAAGGAGCTTCGTTACCGCAACGCTTCCGGTACGGACGTGTCGATCGGCCTGCCGGAAGGGCATATCTGGGTCAGCGCCGGGACGCGGAACAAGCAGGGCACGGCGTTTATTCCGAACATGCCGACGGAGGAAGTGTTTACCTCGCCGCTTCGGACGAGCGTCAACGGCACCGTCGCGAGCAGCAAGCCGCTCAGCTACAACGGCAATCTGATCGACCGTTTCTCCATGACCTTCGTCGACGGACGCGTTATTGCGTACGAGGCCGAACAGGGTCAGGAAGCGCTGCGCCAGCTGATCGAGACGGACGAAGGCTCGCATTTCCTGGGCGAGATCGCGCTCGTGCCGTTTCATTCGCCGATCTCGGACACGAACGTGACGTTCTACAACACGCTGTTCGACGAGAACGCGGCCTGCCATCTTGCGCTCGGCTTCGCTTTTCCGTTCTGCCTGGAAGGCGGGTTGTCCTTGAGCAAGGAGGAGCTGCAGGAGCGGGGGCTGAATCAAAGCTTGACGCACGTGGATTTCATGATCGGCACGTCGGATCTGGCGATCGACGGGATCCGGGAAGACGGGACCAGCGAGCCGCTGTTCCGCGGCGGAAACTGGGCATTTTAATCTGCGCGGGGGCTCTCCGGCGTCATGCGAATGACAAGGCCGGAGGCCCTTTTTCGATGATCGGGGTTGACAACCGATTCTAATATGTCATAATGACAATATCACTTCGCCGAATAAGGTGTTGCATCATCGTGAAAGAAACGAACCGTATCGCGCGTTTGTTGATATTGTCAAAATGATAGTTTTGATTGACACCAGGAATCGGGGGATTGCGCATGAACAAGGTGTGGGTGTTGCCGGTATTATTCATTTTCATGGTCGGAATCGCGGTCGGCACGTCATCGACGACGCTCGAGATCGCGGCGACGACGACTGGCTTGCTCAGCGTCTGGCTGACGGCGAGGGAGAACATTTGGGCTTGGCCCGTGGGGCTGGTCAACGTCGCCTGTTTCTTCTACATGTTCGAGGACGCCAGGCTGTACGCGGATATGCTGTTGCAGGTGTTCTTCTTCGTGCTCAGCATCTACGGCTGGATCGCTTGGCTTACGGGCAGGGGCGCCTCGAAGGTACGGCCGACGCGCCGTCTGCCGCGGCGGCAGGCGCTGCTGCTTGGCGTGCTGCTCGTCGTCGCGACGTTGCTATGGGGCTACGCGTTGACGCGCTACACCGACGCTTCGATTCCGTACGCGGACGCGTTGATCGCCACGCTCAGCATCATCGCGCAGTATCTGCTCTCGTCCAAGGTGTTCGAGAATTGGCTCTGCTGGATCGCCGTGGACATCCTGTCGATCGCGATGTACGCCTACAAGGAATTGTACTCACTCGCGTTTCTGTACGCGATCTTCCTGGCGATCGCGATCGCGGGCCATCTGTCGTGGAAACGGGAGCTCGTCCGCACGCCGAAGGAGGCGACGGCATGAACGGACCCCGTATTGGCTTGACGCTCGGGAAATTCGCGCCGCTGCACCGGGGGCATCAACTCATGATCGAAACCGCCATCAGCGAAACGGACGAGGTCATCGTCGTGATCTACGATTGTCCCGAGACGACGGACATTCCGCTGCATGTCCGGGCCGATTGGATCCGGTCGCTTTATCCATCCGTGCAGGTCATCGAGGCATGGGACGGTCCGAGCGCGATGGGCGACACGCCGGAGATCAAGCGGCTGCAGGAGAACTACATCCTCGGATTGCTGAACGGGAGGAACGTCACGCATTTCTATTCCAGCGAATTCTACGGCGAGCACATGAGCATCGCTCTCGGCGCGGAGAACCGGCAGGTCGATCCGGCGCGGCTGCGCGTTCCCGTCTCGGGCACGAAGATCAGGCAGGCGCCGTACGAGAACCGGTCCTACTTGGACCCGCTCGTCTATCGCGATCTGATCGCCAAAATCGTCTTTCTCGGCGCGCCTTCGACCGGCAAGACGACGCTGGCGGCCCATATGGCGGCACGAATGAACACGGCGTGGATGCCGGAGTACGGACGCGAGTATTGGGAGCGGCACCAGGTCGAGCGGCGCTTGTCGCCGCGGCAGCTGGAAGAGATCGCGACCGGGCATGTCGAACGGGAGGACCGGCTTGCCCTGGAAGCGCGGGGGCTGCTGTTCGTCGATACGAACGCCTTGACGACGCGGATATTCGCCATGGATTATCACGGCGAGGCGACGCCCGGCTTGAAGGCATTGGCGGAGCGGGCGGCTTCGCGGTACGACCTGGTGTTTCTCTGCGGGGACGACATCCCGTACGACGATACCCGGGATCGTTCCGGCGACGTGCACCGGGCGGTATTCCAGAAGCGCATCGCGGCGGATCTGCATGCGCGCCGGATTCCGTACGTCCCGCTGCGGGGCACGCTGGAAGAACGCGCGGAGCAGGTGACGGCGGTGCTGCGGCAATTCCGGAAATACCGCAATCCATCTGAGTGGCTGGGCGCCGGACTTCGCTCTGATTGACCGCGGGACGAAGCGGCGAACGCAAAACGAAACAAGCGGATGGGCTGGCCCATCCGCTTGTTTCGTGTGCGATCAGCGGCTCGAAAGCGGCTTCTCGTAGAGGCAGAACCCGCTCGGCGAGGTGCCTTTGTAATCGTAGCCCAGGCCGCTGTAGAAGGCGTTCAGCTTGGGGTTGCTGGCGATGCAGTCGAGACGCATCGTATGCTTGCCGGGAAAGGAGATTCCGGTCTCCGCCCAGCGCACCATATCGGCGCCAAGTCCTTGACCGGCATATTCGCGACTGATCGCCAGCCGGTGGAGATAGACGTTCGGCTCGTGGCCGTCCGGTCCCCAAAGCCCGAGATCCCACTCGCCCGGCACCTGCATGAGCAGAACGATGCCTGCGAGCGCGTCGCCGTCTTTGAACATGAACAGCTCGCCTTTGTCGATATGGCCGACGACGTTATGGTGGTCATCGCCGTCGAGCAGCGCGCTCCACTGCGTGGAACCCGTGCTCTGCAGCCATCTGGCGGTGCCGACGAGCAGCTCCATAATGGCCCTCGCATCGTCCGGTTTCGCTTGCGAGACGGTGATGCGCGCGTTGGCGTGATCGTTGTGTAAGGTGTAGTTCAACATGTTGGTTTCCCCGTTCGCGGTTTGATACTTGCCTGGATGTCTATTGTACCATCCCGCGCGGCGCAGGTTCAAACGGCCGGTTTCTTGACGAAATAATACATGCTGAGCGGCCACCAGATCACCGCGAAGATGGGATAGATCGCCCAAATGTCGTTCGGCGACGTGACCGCGTTGACGGCGATGAACATCGCGCTCGTGAGCAGCGAGGCGCATAAGGCGAACGTGAACCACTGCCGGCTGCGGGAGAAATAGATGGACATCGGCCACCAGAGCACGGCGTACGCCGGGAAGATGATCCACGGAAACTGCGGCGCGAGCAGCAAATTCAGCATGCCGTAGTACACGATGATGCAGAAGCTCCCGACGAGCGCCATGGCGAGCGTGCCGGCGAACCGGCCGGCGTACATGATGATCGGCCACCATACGACGGCGAAGCCCGCGTACAGGATCCACGGATAATCCGGGGTGCTCGCGATGTTCTCGTAAGCGAGGTAGAGGAGGGTGATGACCGTCGTGACGGCGGAATACGCCTTGAGCTTTCCGTTTGCCGCAAAGTGCAGGGAAACCGGCCATTGCAGCAGGGCAAAAGCGGGATGAATGAACCAGATCTCGCCCGGCGTCGTTAAATAGTTGACGAGAAAGAGGAAGAAAATACTCATGATGCTGCCGGATGCGGCAAAAGCAACGCGGTGCTTGCGCATGGATATCGCCTCCTTATTTCCAGCCCAGCCATTTGTAGAACATCACGAGCGGCCACCAGGCGACGGCGAAGGTCGGGTACACGAACCAGATATCGTCCGGGGTATAGTACACGTTGATGAAGATGAACAGCGCGACGATCAGACCGCTGCCCCACAGCGAGAAGCCGAGGTGGAGGCCGTACTGCTTGCGGGAGGAGACGGGCTTGCCGTTCTTTACGCCGAGCTCCTGCTTGATGTCCGAGATATCGCCGAATTCCACGATCGTTTTGTTGACGGCGTCTTCTTCGGTCTTGCCGCTGCGGACGAGATCGAATACCTTCTCCTCCAGATTTTGAATGATTTCCTCTTGGATGGCCTGCTTCGTCTCGCTGTCCGGAATGTCGGCGAACCATTCTTCCACGTGCGTCTTGATCTTCTTCATTGTTAGATTCCCTCCATGAAAATATTGACGATCTCTTTGATCTCGTTCCATTCCTCCACCGTTTCCTTGAGGTAGGCTTTGCCGAGCTTCGTGATCTTGTAATAGCGCCTTTTGCCGCCGTGCGAGATATCGCCGAGATACGATTCGATCAGCTCTTTGCGCTCCAAGCGTTGAAATACCGCGTAGAGCGTCGCTTCTTTGATTTGAAACCGGTCGTCGGTCCTGACGCTGATTTCTTTGGAAATCTCGTACCCGTAACGGTCTTCCTCGTAAATCAACCGCAATATGATGGCGTCGAGATGACCGCGGATTAGATCGCTTCGGATCATGCGGGGTCCTCCTGTTCATGAGCTTGACTTCGTTTAGAGCCCCGACAGCAAGTGCTCTGTCACATAGTGTTCTGTCTGGTAGTGCTCTGTCTGATAGAGCTCTATCTGATGGAGTAAATGTAACACATCGATAATCCGCGTGTCAAAGCAAATGTGCTAAATACAAGCATTTATCTGTTGAGGCGATCGATGAACTGCTTAGCAAGTTTTGTGAAGAAATCAAAATTCAGAACGTCTGGTACGATCCGACCCAAGTCTGCCGGCTGTTTTAAGCTGGAAAACTATGCTGGACACGTACGAGAAGTCACCTATTGGAGTAATGTAGCCGCAGGATAGGACCGGGAAGTCATAGGAGGATATTGGGAATGATAAAGAAGAAAGCTATTTTACTACTCGACTTAGGCGGTTTTGAAACTAGGATGAGTGAAAACCTTGAACTCGCTCGAAGTTACGGCGATCTTTTTTGTCATCATCAAATTTTTAATTTTTTCCCAAAACCATTTATGAAATTACATTTTTAATAAAATTCATGAGCGTATAATGCTTTACATGAGATCTCTGTTTAAGATAATCGACAGAGGACTCCTTCCGAATCACATTTGTGCTGAGCGGAGACCACATGGCCGCAGTGGCGAAGACAGCTTCTAGGAGGAGGTCAATATGTAACGATTGATTCAATAGGGTGATTCAGTAATGTACCATTCAAATTCCATTAAATTGTAAGCGCTTTCTAGGTGCGGGGAGAGTAGACTGTCAACTTCAGAAGGAGGTTGTATTATGAAAAAAATTAAAAGATCCAATTATGTATTGTTTTGCGTTTCGATTGTATTTTGCTTGATTGTATCTTTGCCGGGACTAGCAAATGCTGCTCCAATTCACGCTGGTCCACAATTCGTGGATGGCTATTATGCAGATCCTGACGTACAGATATATAATGGCACATATTGGGTGTATCCGACTCGTTCGACTCAAGTTGGCGAATCCGACACCGGCGCAAAATCTGTGGACCTCTTTTCTTCAACGGATATGGTCAATTGGACAAAATACTCGAATGTCATAAGTTCGGCCAATATATCATGGTTGCAACATTCATTGTGGGCGCCGAGCGGGGCTTATCGCAATGGGAAGTACTACCTCTATTTTGCTGCCAACGCAATCAATGGCGATGGACAATTAGGCGGAATAGGCGTTGCAGTCGCCGATAATCCACAAGGTCCATATACCGATGCGATCGGCGCCCCCCTTATCAACGTTGTACGAAATGGTGCAGGCCCAATGGATCAAGATGTATTTATAGATGATGACGGTCAAGCGTACATGTATTATGGCAGCTGGGGCGAGTGTAATGTTGTAAAACTTAACGCGGACATGAAGTCTTTGGGAACATGGTCTGACGGAACCGTCTATAAGAAAGTCACGCCCACTAAAACGGGCGATAATGATTATTTTGAGGCGCCCAAAGTGTTCAAGAGAAACGGGACATACTATTTGACTTATGCTGCAGGCGTTTGGGCAGATTCCTCTTATAAGGTCATGTATGCAACGTCCAGCTCTGTAACAGGACCATTTGTACCGCAAGGCATTATGCTGCATACCGATACGACGACAGCAGATGGACCTGGTCATAACGGTATTGTTCAATCACCTGCAACGAATGATTGGTACATTTTTTACCATAAGCGTTATCTGAGCAGTTCGCAACGCGTACTGGCATTCGATAAATTTGAGTTTAATGCCGATAATACGATTAAACCAATCGAAATGGCAGAAGAAGATACCTTCGATGACAGTACCGATACGGGATGGACCAAATATGGCGGTGCATGGACCGTATCTGGCGGCCAGTATAGCGTAGCGTCAAATCCGGGTGCCAAGGCACTTTTGGATACCAATTTCGCAGATGTGATTTATGAAGCCGATGTGACGCCGGGGTCAACCGGCAATGCGGGTCTGGTATTTAGAGTATCCAATCCTGGAACGGGTACGGATGCTTACCAAGGCTACTATGCCGGACTCGATGTTCCCAATCAAAAGGTTTTGATCGGAAAGGCTAACAACAACTGGACATCGCTTTCCGCTGCTTCTATGAGCTTAACGGCTAATACAAAGTATCATGTTAAAATTGTCGCACAAGATGCTTCCATTAAGGTCTATGTAGATGATATGACGATACCTAAGATTAGCGTAACGGATTCAACCTATATTGGGGGCAGCGTAGGCGTTAGAACCTATGATTCAGCTGCCAAATTTGATAATATATCCGTTCAAAGCAGCCGCTATGAAACAGAAAATTTATTTGTAAGCGCAACCTCAGGCGACAAACACACCATGTTTGGGAATGGAACCGGTCGAGACCTCAATTTGAGCGGCGGATTTGGAACTGCACTGGACGCCAATGCAGTCAACGACTTTGTGACATACACCGTGAACGTGCCCGAAGCGCGCAGCTATAGTGTGAGGGTCGGCGTGAAAAAGGGAGCGAACCGAGGGCAGTTTCAATTATCGGTCAACGGTGTCAATCATGGTTTGGTTCAGGATTTATATTCCTCTGCATTTAGCTATGTGGAACTGAATGTAGCTACGATCACCTTCAGCTCGGCAGGGGATAAATCTTTTAAGTTTAACGTTGCAGGTAAAAACGGCTCAAGTTCAGACTACGATCTGTCCATTGATTACATTAAACTAGTACCAAACTGATGCATCTAACCCGAATTTCACACCATCTAATTGACTGCCTATAAATATATGTGATAGAAGTTTTTCTGAAGCCTTGAGCAATCAAGGCTCTTTTTTATCCGGATTATACGATTTTAAGTTATTACCAATTTCATTTAAATGATTACATTTTTATAATTTCCCCGGTAGCTATAATGAAAATATAAAAGCTCCTTTATACAGCCGGAGGGATGAGAGAAATGAAAGCGGTTTTAGCGCAAGACTACGCTTCAAAAAAGAAGGAAAACAAATTTCTTCACAACATCAAAAGAGACAAATGGTTATACGCTCTCTTGCTGCTGCCCTTTGCATATATCCTGATCTTCCGATATGCCCCGATATACGGCATCGTTATGGCGTTCCAGGATTACAACATTTTTGCGGGCATCAAGGGGAGCGAGTGGGTTGGGATGGACGTGTTCCGGTTCATCTTCCAGCAGGACAGCTTCTACCGTGCGCTTAAGAATACGCTGCTTCTGAATGTGTATGACTTGATCGCGGGCTTCCCGGCGCCTATTATGCTAGCGATACTGCTCAATGAAGTGAGAGCGGCAAAATTCAAGAAATTTACGCAAACCGTGTTGTATCTGCCTCACTTTTTGTCCTGGGTTATTATAGGCGGCATGGTCTATCTGATGTTCTCGAGCAGCGGCATGGTCAACACGTTCCTGGCCAACATCGGCCTTGCGAAAATCGAGTTTCTGTCGCAGAAGGTACCTTGGTTAACGACGTATATCTCCGTTGGCGTATGGCAGCAAATCGGCTGGGGTACGATCATCTATCTGGCGGCCATGACGGGAATTAATAAAGAACTGTACGAAGCCTCCGATATTGACGGCTGCAGCAGACTTCGCAAAGTATGGCATATTACATTGCCCGGCATGAAGTCGACGATTAATATTTTGCTGATTCTCCAGATTGGCAGGATGGTGTCCATCGGTTTCGATCGACCGTTCGTAATGGGCAATTCATTAGTGAGCGACTACTCCGACGTTATCAGTACGTTCGTATACAGAGTCGGCATTAGTTCTGGGGATTTCGCCCAGGCAACCGCGGTAGGATTGTTCCAATCCGTCGTTGGCCTGATTCTGCTGATCGGAGCTAACTATATCGCGAAGAAATTGGGTGAGGATGGGATATGGTGAGCATGGCGAGCAGCTTAGGCCATAAGAAAAAAATGAGCGTGGCGGATATGGTCATTATCGTATTTATCGTGGCGTTATCGTTCACGTGTATCGTTCCGTTCCTCTATATGATTGCGCTTTCCTTAAGCTCCAACGAAGCGATTATTTCTCAAAAAGTAGGGCTGTTGCCGGTAGGCTTCACGCTGGAAACGTACAAAACGATCTTAAGCGACGCGGAGATGCTGTATACGCTTGGTTACAGTATTCTGCTTACGGTATTCTACACCGTGGTGTGTATGTTCCTGACCATTTGCGGAGCGTATCCATTAACGAAAAAAAGGCTGATGGGAAGAAACTTTATGCTGTCCGCGCTAGTCTTCACGATGTATTTCAGCGGCGGTTTGATTCCTTCTTATATGCTGGTTAAAAACCTGGGGATGATGAATACGGTATGGAGTCTGGTGTTGCCGGGCGCCATGAGCGTGTTTAACTTAATCATCCTGAAGACGTTCTTCACCAACCTTCCGGAAAGTCTGGAAGAATCGGCCGCTATTGACGGCTGCTCGGATCTGGGCATTTTGATGAAAATCGTGCTTCCGCTGTCGCTGCCCTCTATCGCCACATTGAGCCTATTTTATGCGGTGGACAGATGGAACGGATTCCAGGATGCGCTGTTCTACATTACGGACAAACATCTGTATCCGATGCAGATGAAGCTGTACCAGATCATTTCGGCCAATCAGCAGCTGGACAGCCAACAAGGCGGAGAAGGCAGCGCCGGCTCCTTTATCGTGCCGGAGTCACTGAAGGCGGCCAGCGTTATGTTTACGACCATCCCAATTCTGCTCATCTATCCCAAGCTGCAGAAGTATTTCGTAGACGGCGTGATGACGGGGGCTATTAAGGGCTGATAAGGATAAAGACCGGATTGAAAGGGGTGATTCCGGGCGGGGCTGGTGGATGTAAAGAGGATTTGCGGTATGAATCATTGCAATATCTATCATTTGAAAGGGTGGTTTTAAGTGAATACAGGTACAAAGAAAAAAGCAGCCATTCTGCTTAGCACAGCGTTACTGGCCGGTGTTATGGCAGGCTGCGGCGGAAATAACGGCAATAACGAACCAGCGGCATCAAGCGGCGGATCTCCGGCAGCAGAAGCAACTTCCGGTCCGGTAGAAACCTTGACTGTAGAAGTGTTCGACAGAGGTATTCAAGGACAGCCGGACTTGAATGACAACACGTGGACCAAGTACGTCAACGAGAAATTCGGCAAGCCCAATAATGCCATTGTAAAATATGTTTCGGTACCTCGTTCCCAAGAAGTCGATAAGCTTAATGTGTTGATGGCTGCCAACGAAGCGCCGGATATTTCCTTTACTTATGACGGTACAACCGTAACCCGTTTTGCCAAAAACAATGGTCTATATACGCTGGACGAATTGATCGAGAAGCATGGCCAGCAATTGAAAGCTTATCTTGGCGATACCGTTCTTGACTACGGGAAATATGAGGGCAAACAAGTCTCTATCCCGGCAAAGCGGACTTTGCTTGCCTGGAACGGATTGTTTATCCGCAAAGATTGGCTCGATAAGCTGGGACTGCCCGTTCCGACGAATAAGGACGAATTGTACGATACGCTTGTTGCCTTCCGCGACAAGAACCCTGGCAACGTAAATGGCGTCATTCCTTGGGCGACTGCGGCTGCCGGCATGAACTACACGTTTGGCAATCTGGTTCCATCCTTCTGGAGCCCAATGTCGGAGGAAGAATTCGTTACCACCACCAACTGGCTGAAGCCCGGCAACAAGGACGCGTATAAATGGCTGAACAAGCTGTACTCGGAAAAACTGATCAGCCCCGACTTCGCTTTGGACAAAACGGCTAAGCAAGCGGATGCCGACGTTACGAACGGCAAGGTAGGCTTCTATGGGGCCAACTGGGATTATCCGATGGTGCAAAAAATTCGCGAGCCGCTGAAACAAAATGCGCCGGATGCGAACTATGTTCCTATCGATGCCTTCAAGAACGCGGACGGGAAATATATAAAAGAGACGTATAATGAAAACGGACTTTTCTCGTTCATTCCGAAAAGCAGCGAACATGCGGAGCTGGCCATGAAGTATCTGAACTGGATGGCAGATCCGGAAGTGTTGTTCTTCCTGCAGTTCGGCGATGAAGGCGTCAACCACACCATGGCGGATGGCATCCCGCAAGGGATTGCGCAAACCGGCGAAAATATGCAGATGAGCAATCTCAATCTGGATTATACGCTGGTTGTAAACGGCGCGGAGCTGGGTGACACCGAAAAGAATGTCAAAACGTACGCAGCAGCCTTGGCAACCGGAGATAAGGCCTATGAGAAATTGGCAGTCGATTCTTACAAGATCAATACGACAGACGGCTTTACCGCCTTCTACTATGGGGTTCCGAACGAAGCCAGCATCAAATACGGCAAAACGCTGGGTGATATGAACAAGCAAATGATGGATAGGCTGATCGTTGCCAAGCCAGCAGAATTCGACGCCTTGTATGACAAGCTGGTGAACGAATATATGGACGCTGGCGGCAAAGCCGTTCAAGATGAGAACGTCAAGCAGTACAAAGAAATTAAAGAGAGCAGCAAGTAAGCCGGCAGATACGGATAAACCATCGTACGCCATGGTTTATCCGTATTTTGAATTGCTATTGCCGGGAAGCTCTGCTATTATTCGGTAGAAATTTATATGTTCAGGGGGATACCCATGCACAAGGTCATGATTGTAGATGATGAGTCGTGGGCGATTCGAGGAATCCGCAGCGCCTTTGACTGGGAGAAAAACGGTTTTGAAATTATAGGCCAATTTACAAGCGCTTACAATGCGTGGGATGCGATCCTAACGGAAAAACCCGACTTGGTATTTACGGATATCAGGATGCCGGACATTTCCGGACTCGATCTTATGCAGAGGGCTAAAGCGCATGAATTGGACACGGAGTTTGTCGTCGTCAGCGGATATGCGGAATTTAAATATGCTCAGGAAGCGCTGCGCTACGGCGCGCTTAATTATTTCCTGAAGCCTCTGGACGTGGATCTGGCAGATTCGTTTATTGCGGAGCTTGCCATGCATTTCTCCAAAAGAAGCGCGGCACGCAATCAACTTCTTCTGGATGCGCTTACTTCTCCCAATGAGGAAGAGATCAAACGTTATCTGCCGCTTCCCGAAGGTGCGGATGAATGTTATTACCAAGTGCTTGCCATCGATTTCGAAGCCGGCAATCCAGATTTCAGAAAGCTGCTCTCTTTGGAAGGAAAGCCTGTTGCGGCTATGGAAGTTGAAGCCGGAACGAATAAAAGGTTGATCGTTCTGATGACGGAACATAAAGCTTGTTTGGTATGGGATGAATTGGTTTTGAAAAATACTGGCATGAATACGGTGGGCATCAGCAGCGTTTCCAACCAGCTAACGCATATGAGCAAGCTGATTAAAGAAGCGGATCTGTCCTCTTCCCAGGCTTTTTTGGACGAAAGCGCAAGAGTCGTTCATTACGAGCCGAAGGTTCAATTGGTGAAACCGTGTATCGATGAGATTCATCGGATCATACAAGGGAACCAACTTGGCGACATGGATGCGTACATCAATGGCCTGCAGGCTTACTTCAAGGATCGGCAGCTTGGCATGAGCGAGGTTGTTTACCTATGGAATCAGGCCGTCGGGATCCTGATCAACGCTTATGCGGAGGAATTGAAAGATTTGGAGATGGATTTCCTTAATTACTCCGAGATTAAGGAACGATTCGAACACTTCGAATCGTTGTGCGGCTTTTTGCATGACGTCCTCGCCTCCATCACGCAAGGGAACAACCGCTCTTTGCACGAAGGAGACATCTTGTCCTGCTTCAACAAGATGGTAGCCTATATCGACGGTCACTATGAACAGAAATTGTATTTGAAAGATTTGTCCGCCCAGTTCTACATTAATCAAGTGTATTGCTGTCAATTGTTCAAGAAAAATCTCGGCAAAACCTTCTCCGAATACGTGTCGGAGCTCCGAATTAAGAAAGCCCGCGAGCTATTGAAGAAAACCGATTTATCGATTGAGGAGATCGCCATTCGGACCGGGTATGCGGAATATTACTATTTCAATAAAGTGTTCAAGAAGCATTGCGGGATCACCCCTTCGAAATTCAGAAAAAGCAGTTAACGATGAACGGAGCGGCAGGCCATGAAGACCAGTAGACTGAAATTAAAACATCAGATATGGCTTATCTTTTTTTTCGCTATCGTTATCTTTACAGCTATGGTGTTGTATTTCTTTTATAGCTTTTCTCATCTCACCCAGAATAGGGCTGCCAATTTCGGGAACCAAATGATCGAGCAAACGCGAAGCAAGATCGATACCGTCTTTCATGATATCCGGGTCAGCACGGGCATTGCGGTCAACAGCAAACTGATTCAGGAATATACCGTCGTGGATGATGATTACAAGAGGGCGTTTGATAGCGGTAATTATGCACTGGATCTCATGGATTATATGAGATCCTTTAATTCGTATGTGAGCGGCATCGTCATTGATGACGTTCGCGGGAAACAGCTTTACAGTCTGGATTCCTCGGGCGGGGATATTTTCTTTCTCAAACGTTATGACAGCTTCATTCGAACGTATAAGAAGGACCCTTCGCTTCGGGAAAAGGGGCAGTTCACCACGACGTTAAAAGACGATAACGCGGGATCGGAACAGTTTTTTTATATTGAACCGATTGTCGAATCGATAGGGGGAATCCATTTCTCCGAAATAACGGGTTACTTCACCATCATGGTCAATATGGACAAGCTGCAGGGGCTTGTGGAAAATACGGAATTGACGCCGCACTCCACGTTGTACATTCTGGACAGCCAGGATGAGGTCGTTGCTTCCACGAATGCGAAAGCTCGCGGCACGTTGTTCAAGGATGTATTGGCTATGGATAAGGACAACCTGCTTAACGGAGTGAAAACAACCATCGACGGAGAACAAATCCTCGTTCAGGTCAAAGGTTTGGAGCAGGCGGACGGGTGGCGGATCGTGAGTATGATACCGGTTCACGAATTGACTTCGGACATGAACCCCATGAGGAAAGTCAGCATTATCGTGGGGATTGGCATAATTCTCATTTTGATCATCATGGGCATTTTCTTCATGAATAGCCTGATGAAGCCGGTGATGGGGCTTGTTTTGGATATGAAACGGGTAGGGGGAAGGGACAGGAGCTTCCGGATTAAAGTCCGGTCTACCAACGAAGTAGGATCGCTTGCCCGAGACATCAATCGGATGATGGACGAGATGGAGGAAATGACCAGGGATAAGTTTAATACCCAAGCCAGATTGTACAAATCCGAGCTCAGTCAGAAGCAGGCGGAGTTTTCTGCCCTGCAGAGCCAGATCAACCCGCATTTCCTGTATAATACGCTGAATTGCATCAGCAGCATCGGATTGGATTACGGAAGCAGGGAAATTGCGCAAATGACGTCATCCATGTCCAAGATTTTCAGGTACAGCATCAAACAGGATGAGCTTGTACAGATCAAGGAAGAAGTAGACTGTATTCAGGCCTATATGAAGATTATCTCTATTCGTTACGAGAATAAATTCGACATGAACATCGACGTCGAAGAGGGCCTGCTCGAGATGAGTACCCCCAAAATGATTCTCCAGCCTATCGTAGAGAATGCCGTCTATCATGGGCTTGAGCGGATGGACCAAGGGGGGCGGCTCGAGGTTGCCGGGCGCATGGATGAGCAGGGAGATGCGTGCTTTTGTATTCGGGATACCGGGAAAGGAATGGAGCCGGAGGAGCTGGCCGCCTTGCAGGCCAAGCTGGACACGGAGTATCCGGAACGCGCGTTAGACGGCCAATCGTCGCAGAGCATTGGACTTACCAATATTCACAATCGGCTCCGGCTGCTTTTTGGAGAGAGGTACGGGATTACGATTGAAAGCCGGATCGATTATGGGACGACCGTGACCGTGAAGATTCCGGCATTGGCCGAATCCTGAATGACGCATGCGGCAAGCTCAGGATGACAGGAGCATAATACGTCGCATCCCGTACCGGCAGCCTCGTATGACAGGCCTTCGGCCAGATTGACCCTGATATGAAAGGGCTGATCGGCTTGTCCGGCATAATGAAATTCCGAGCCGTATTCCGTGTAGTCATCCTTGCAGTGTTGCCGAAGCATCCAGACGTTAAAGCCTGTCGTAACCTTGCCCAGCTCATAATAGGCCGCAAACCAATTAATCACAGGGGCCGATAACCCGCCGAAATGATGCCAGCCAGCGCCCCTCCCCGACTGCACGATAAAATGCTCGTAACAGTTGTAAGTGGCTTCGGTCTCGCGTTTCCATAATTCCAAAGCCGTGTTTGCAATTCGGTAAGCGAGGTCCGGGTAACCGTAATCAAACATGGTTTTCCAGAAAAACCATTGATGGGGCATCCAGACCGCACCGTTCCAATAGCCGTTAGCCGTAACAGCCGGCTTCCTCATCCCAAGCATAAGCGTTGAGGGCATCGCTCCATTTTCGGATGTCCTTGTCGTATTCCTGGGTATCCATTTGCCGATTATCGGATGCTGCCGCCGCCATCCTGAGGATTTTGGCGATTCGAATGAGCTGACTCGTCGTAATGACAGGAGCGGCTTTATGTTTTAATTTCAGCTCATGCACGTATTTCTGAGGCGGGTAATCATCCCAACCCCCGGAGTTATAGAAATAATCCCAGGTTTGAAGCAGTCCGGTTTGAAATACGTCCGTCGTGGAACCATTGATTTTGCCTGCGAGGAAGAAGTAGTATTGCCGTGATCTCGGGTAGAAATAGTTCAGGAGCTCGGGAGACTGCTTGCGGTTCCACAGCTCCTGGAACAAATAATGCTGCACGGGAACCGGGCTGCCGTGATGAATAAAGGCCGCTTCAGGATCTCCCGGCTCCGTCATATAAGCATTTAAGCAATCCATTGCCCGGCTGTCATCGAGATCGGCGAAGCCAAGTCCGATAAACCCGGAATCCCATGTGTACAGGGAATCCCACCATTTCCCCGGGGTGTTGTGGCGAATGAACGTACGCTTGGTATAGACCGGGAAAACCGTATTGGTCAGCAAGGTTGCCCGCATGAGCTGCTGACTGAACGAATAACGGTCGCCCGAAGGATAAGCAGGAGGAGCCTTCAGCTTCCGGCGTTCCGCTAGATAAATAGACTCGCAGCCGCCGGCATCCAACGCAAAGCTTGCCAGTCGGGCATATACTTCTTCCAAAGTCCCGCCGCACACCATGCCGTGAAGAATAAGAGAGGATGCCGGGTTTAGGGCAATCGGACGCATAAACACATTCGTATAATGTCCTTTTCCGTTGCCATGCAAAATCGGACTCACATGATCGTGCACCGTATAGCGGGCGAATTGATCTAGCTCGTCGCTTAGGAACTGTCTGATCTCCGCGTCGGTATAATTCCACGACAAGCCATAATAGCAGGGTCTATCCGGAAAATGAAGAATTAGGCTGCCGGGAACGGGCCCTTCCAGCAGTTCCGGTTCGATGCGCCAAGGGAGATCCACGAACGTGACCGCTTTGGAAGTCTGCTGCTCGACAAGCGTAAAGCCGTCAAGAACGAGCGGGTTAACACTCCGTGCGCGAAGACTGACGGCAACTTTGCCTGCAGGCAAGTTCCCAATATGTATTTCAGATAACGTTAAGCTGCCAGATGGTTCCATTTAAAGCCGGTACGCATGCTCCCCGAGCCGCAGCTCGAGCTCCGCGCCTCGTACGGCTTGACCGCGCAGCAGGAACACGGCGTCCTTCAGAGAGGTCTCGATGTTTATCTCGTAGCGGAGCAGATCTCCGGCATCCGTTCCGAACGGGGAACCGATTGCCGACCCTCCCGTAAAATGCTGTCCGC
Source organism: Paenibacillus sp. J22P277 (assembly GCF_059383675.1). Lineage (NCBI taxonomy): Bacteria > Bacillati > Bacillota > Bacilli > Caryophanales > Paenibacillaceae > Paenibacillus > Paenibacillus sp. J22P277. Next base: position 612,909 of record NZ_JBXENS010000003.1, on the reverse strand, counting down.
GAATTTCTCCGCGCGACAATCCGTCGTACGCCAGCCCGTTTGCAGGCCGCGGCTTGGCAAAGATCAATTCCTTAAAATCCAGCGCATCTACCCACTTTGCTCCATACGGAAGCCGAGCTTCCGCGAAGATTTGGACTTCGCCGTGTCCCGGCAGCCGGGGAGGCTGGAGCGAAGCCATGGCGTGCAGCACCAGATTTTGCGGTTGCTCCGTTTGATTGGCGAAGTTCACTCGGACAAGCCGGCTCTGCTCATCAATCCGGCTGAACGATATATCCGCGTAAACCCGGTCCTTCCATTCCAGCTCATGGCGGTGGGAGAAATGGCTGAAATCCGGCGAAGCCTCCCAGGGATGATAGCCGGATTCCCATAAAACATTCGGAATGTCTATTTTTCTTCGATAGAATCCCGGCATGAAGCTTAAATCAAAACGAACGCCTTTCGAGGGATCGTTAATATGGGAGATGCCTATATATTGCTTGGCATAAGGTCCCCAGGAAGGTAAATTCAGGTCATGATTACGGATGAAAATATGGACGATCGACCACAAAAGTCCAGCCTCCGAGGAGTATGGTCCATGGCACTATCATGAGGCCGTGGAGTGGATTGCCGTTCTGAAGGGTACGATGGCCATCGTGCAAATGCGAAGAATGAAGCGGGCCGCGCAGCTCCTGCTTACGGTGACTTGGTCGGTAACCGAAATCAGCGGCAGCGTGGGATTTGCAAGCCCCGCTCAATTTTATCAGTTGTTTAGAAGGCATTTCGGCTGCTCCCCGAAGCAGTTTGTAGGCCGTCATGGACGGGATAACGGATCGATAGGGGGATATTCGTAGAATAACGCAGAAACCACGTCACGCTTTCCTCATTACCTCGCTTCTGCCCGAAAGCCATTCCGCCCTATCAGGGGAGCGGCTTTTTGCATTTATGAGATGAATCGCGAATCCTAAAGCCGATAATTGGAGAAATCGACGTAATTTGAAGTGTACACTGCCGGATGCGGCAGTTAGATTTAAGTTGCCGAGGGCGGTATCCGGTTCGTTCACTATAGGGATCAACCCGCCGTACTCGAAGGAAACCGATTAAAGGGGATCGCGCAATGACGAAGTTGAAGGTCGGTATTATCGGCGTGGGAGAGGTCGCCCAGATCATTCATTTGCCTATTCTGGCATCGTTGCCGGAGCTTTACGAAATGGTGGCGTTGTGCGATATTTCACCGAAACTGCTCGCGAAGATGGGAGAGAAGTATTCGGTCGGGAACTTGTATTCGAACGCCGAGGAGATGCTCGATCATGCCGGGATGGACGCGGTATTCATCCTGAACAATATGGAATACCATACCGATTGCGCCGTGGCCGCGTTACGAAGGAACATTCACGTCTTCGTGGAGAAGCCGATGTGCGTGACCGAAGCGGAAGCCGAGGCGATTATCCGGGCGCGGAATGCTTCCGTCGCCCAAGTGATGGTCGGCTACATGAGGCGCTTCGCTCCTGCTTATCTTCGGGCGCTGGAAGAAGTCCGGACGCTGGGACCGATCAATTTCGCTCGCGTCAGGGATATCATCGGTCCGAACGCTTTCTTCACCGGCCAATCGGGCACGCATGTGTACCGATTCGACGATATCCCGGCCGAAGCCGCGCAAGACCGCAAGGCGAGGAATGCCCGTCTGATGAGGGAAGCGATCGGCGAGCAATCTCCCGAGACCTATGCGGCATACGGCCTATTGCTTGGATTGAACAGCCACGACATCTCCGCCATGCGGGAGCTTCTCGGCGTACCTATAGGCGTGAAGGCGGTCACGTCCTCGCGCGGCGGCAGATTCAAAACCGCCATTCTGGAATTCGACGATTATCATGCCGTCTTCGAGACCGGCGTAGACGGGCAAGGACGTTTCGACGCCCATATCGAGGTATACGGGGAGCGCAAGTCGCTGCTTATCCAATACGATACGCCGTATTTAAGGCAGTTGCCGACGACGCTGCGGATCCGGGAGACGATCGGCGACTCGCTCGAGGAGACGATCATCCGGCCGACGTACAAGGACGCGTACACGTGCGAACTCGAGTATTTTCATGAAGTCGCAGCCACGGGAATGCCTCCCAAGACGACGCCGGAGGACTACGTCCAGGATCTTCGTATATTCGCAATGATGATGGATGCCATCAAGTAGGGAAGTGACGGGATGAGCGGGGCGAACCGCGGTAAAGCAGCAGAGGACGATCATGAGGATAACAATTTAAGGATTGGCGGTCATTGTTCATCGGACTTGAAATGGCTGTCGGCGCTCGAAGCGCCGCTGCGCGTAACGGGGTTGCCATGGTTGGAGCGAGACGGCGTATATCGCAGGTTGCCGGTGAACCCCAGCCATGCGATTCGGCCGGAAGTGGATCGGTTAGCGAATTATACGACCGGCGTGCAGGTCCGTTTCCGGACGGATTCGCCGAAATTGTTCGTAAGGGTGAAGCTGGCTGCTCCCTATAGCATGTATCAGATGACGGCTACGGGTCAGTGCGGCGTGGATTGTTATATCGGAGCGATCGGGGATCAGCGGTATATCAACACCTCGCGTTTCGACTTTACGCAAGCGGAATACGAATCCGTGCTATTCGATTCCCTCCCGAGGCAGATGCGCGATATCACGCTGAATCTCCCTTTATATCAGGGCGTAACCGAACTGCACGTCGGCATCGAGCCTTCATCGGAGATCGCGGCGTTTCCGGGATTCCCCTTAGGCAAGAAGGTGCTTCTCTACGGAACGTCGATAACGCACGGCGCGTGCGCGACCCGTCCGGGCATGGCGTATCCCAATATTCTCAGCCGCATGTTCCCGCTCGAATTCGTAAATCTAGGCTTCTCGGGCAACGCACAAGGGGAACCCGAGCTCGCGCATCTAATTAGCCAGATCGAGGAGCCGGGTCTGCTCATTCTGGATTACGAAGCCAATACGCCAAGCACCGAGCGGCTCCGGGAGTCTCTGCCGGAATTCATCCGAATCTATCGCCGGCGCCATCCCGAGGTTCCGATTCTCGTTATCTCGCAAATTCGTTTGGCCAGAGAAGCATTCGACGAAGAGCAAGCTTCCCGAAGGGAAGAGCGCAAGCGGATCCAGCGGGAAGAGGTCGGGCGGCAACGCTCCGCGGGAGACCGCAACGTGCATTTCTTCGACGGGGCGCTGCTGCTGGGCGATGATCCCCAGGATTGCACGACGGACGGCATCCATCCCTCCGATCTGGGATACGATCGCATCGCGAAGGCGCTTCGGCCGGTCATCGCGGATCTGCTGCAAGCCATCATCGCGCAAGCATCGGGAAGGGAAGAAAAGAAATGAGCCAAGGGTTGAACAAACGACTAAAGCGAGTCACGTTGGAAATGAGCTTGAAACCATTTACAAGCATGGAGCCTACCGCCATCGAAGCGACATGCGAAGAAGCGATTCGGCAGTGGCTGCCGTTGATCGGCATGGCGGATAGCTGTTCGATGCTTTTATGGGTTGCGGACGGCAGCGAAATTCTGACTTGGGACGGCAATTGGGAGCGCGAGATCGAGTGGGGGCGCTATATCGGCTTCGCGAACGAGGACAAATTCGGCCATGAGCCGAGCGACCCTCGTACCGCCAAGCTTTACCGGCCCGATGCTTGCGCGATTACGTACGCCGATCTTCGGTTCATCGTAGGGGCATTCAAGCGAATCGCCGCCGAGAACTTCGCCATTCGGATGGAAGTCGGCGCCACGTTCGACGCCGGACCCGAATTCGCCTATTCCGATTTCAAATACAAGCTTCATCCGGAGATCAATCATGCCGAGCTCGGGGGCAAAGAGATCGCGCTGAAGGCGGATTACAACGTGATCTGCACGTGGTCGAAGCTGCGCGAAGATCGAAACGCCTATGCCGCTTATCCGGAAGGTATACCCGTAGGAACGCCGTTCGGCGAATACCTGGGAAGGCAATGCGCAAGCTTTCTTCCGGAGCTCGGCTTCGATTATATCTGGTTCTCGAACGGCTTCGGCTTCTCTTACTTCCCTTGGACGTACCTCGGAGCGAATTACGACGGGACGGCGTTGCCGCTGGCGGATTACGAAGAGCTGACGGGCAGAACGCTGTCGTTCTGGGAGCATTTCAAGCGGGAATGCCCGGATTTCCGCACGGAGGTGCGCGGCACCAACTTCGGGACGGGGATGGACCTGGCGAAGGACTTCATACCGCTGGCCGAGCTGTACGGGAGAAAATATATCGCTTACCCGCCGCCGAACTCGCCGTGGGGAGCGCTCAACTTCGACTTCGGACTGGAGATCGCGTCGCACATGTCCAGAATCGCGGTTCTGCCGGGCGAGACGTATCCGTACCGCTTTTATCCGAACGATCCTTGGTTCTGGCAGAATCCCTGGTGGGATCTCTACGATCGGGAGCCGCACGACATCTATTGTCCATTGACGGTCGCTCGGATGAATCGCGAAGGCGAGCTGCAGAATCCGGGCATTATCGAGCTTCTGACGATCGATACGGAGAAGGGCGAATTGAACGCGGATTGTCCCGCGGAAGTCATTCCCCATCTTCGGCGGGCGATCCAAGACTTCCCCGATCGGGCCGGCATTCTGACCTGGCTCTATCCGTTCGCGGAATACCATGCGGCGGTTGCGGAATCAACGAACGAATCAAAGACGATCTTCTTCGAAGAGTGGTTCGTGCGCAATGCGGTCAATCAGGGATTGCCGCTCAATACCGTGCTCAGCACGGATGAATTCGCGGCGATGTCGGCCGAAGCGAAGACCAAGCTGCGGGATACGATCGTCTTCGCTCCGGCTTCCGGGTTAAAGGGCGAGAACGGCCGAATTCTGGCCGCGTTCGTCCGGGAAGGGGGCAAGGCGATCATCTACGGGGCGGTAACCGATCCGCGGTGGCAAGAGCTGCTCAACATCCGGCAGGATCGCGGCCTCGAAGGCGAGCTGACGCTGAATCATACGATGCAGCCCGACACGTTGCTAGACGAAGAAGCCTCGACATCGAGACTATTCAAGCACGATCCCCTAATTGGAGGCGGCGAGCTTCACGAGGTTCTGAACGACGGGGACGATCGGGCCACGAAAGTATGCGCGACGGCGACATCCGCCCGGGAAGACGAGGTTCGAATCCTCGCCTTGACCCGGGAGCTGCCGGCGTGGAACGGCGGCAAAGTCGGTTGGGTGCGGGGTTCCCTGCCGTTCGAGGGAGGATCCGTTACGCAGCTTCCCGTCCGGCAAGCCGAGTCTTACTCGGACCTCTCGATTCTCGCCCGGCAGATCCTCGCGGAATTCGGTTACGAGCTGCGGCAGACGAAGCCGGAAGAGGCGAGCAAGTCCGCGCTCCTGTTCGTCTCGCGCCGCGACAACGGGTTCATCTTCACGGGCTGCCGGCAGGATACTTCGGTATCGCTCCGCATGCGCTTTCCGGGCGGAGTTCCGGTCTTTACGGGCCAGACGATCCGGGCCGGACAAGGGGATGCCGCTTATTCGTTCGATCGTACGTTCCACGACGAGTGCCGCATCTTCGTCGATCAGCAAGAGACGACGACCGTCTTCTGCCGGGAATACATGCCGATCCCTACGCCGAGGAAGAATTCGGTTCGCTTCATCCACGTCACGGGCTTGCGCGAGGCTGCGGTGACGATATACCCGCCGCTGGCGAGTCTGGCCGCGGGAAGCGTCGAGGTCAAGGCCGATAACGTCTATCTGGACCTTCAGGGCTGCGTATTCGGCGATAAATTGGTTATCCCGCATGTAAGCGGGGAAATGGAGGTAACGTGGTGACGCGAGGAGGAATCGAATTGAGGCGCAAATTCGCCGTTCAATTATACACGCTGCGCAAGGAATGCGAGCAGGACTTCCCCGCTACGCTGCGAACATTAGGCGAGATGGGCTGGGCCGGAGTGGAGACCGCCGGGCTTCATGGGCATTCGGCAGAGGAGATCGCGGAGGTGCTGCAGGCATCCGGGCTGAAGACGGCTGGCATGCACGTCTCCGTGGAGCAATTGCGATCGAACGCGCGGCATGCGATGGCGGAGGCGAAAATGCTGGGCACGAATCGCTTGATCTGCCCGTCCGTGCCCCATGAATGGCGGAACGAAGAAGGATACGTCAGGTTAAGGGAAGCGCTTAACGAGGCGGCCGCGGAGGCGGCAGGCGAAGGCTTCACGGTCAGCTTCCACAACCATGCCTTCGAGTTCGATACGAGCGTCAATGGCCAGGACGCGCTGAGTTACCTAATCGAACCGTCGGCTGCTAATGCCGTGTTAGCGGAAATTGATGTATACTGGTTGACGAAAGCGGGCTATGAACCGGCTGCGTTCATAGACCGATATAGCGGCCGAATGCCGACGATGCACCTGAAGGACATGACGGGCGACGAGCGCCGAACCTATGCCGAGATCGGTACCGGGATCATTGACTTCGAGCCGCTGCTGCTATGGGGGGAGCTACACGGCGTGGAATGGTATGTCGTCGAACAGGATCAATGCGAGGGCGACGCGCTGGACAGCGTCCGAATAAGCCTGGGCAACCTGCACGCGCTCTCCGATCGGCTGCGGGCAAGCATACAATAAGATAAGATTGCGTGAGGGACTGGCGGAGGCCAGTCTCTTCGGCATTGTTCATGTCAAGGGGAGGACCATCGCATGAAGCGATTCGGGGTCAAGATGTATTACTTCAAAATGTTTCTTTGGATCAGCATCGCCATCCTGCTCGTTGTCGTCTTGCTGTCGGCGGTCGTCGGCATCAACACCCAGAAGCTGCTCGTGAAGAACGAGTACGTCTCCAATCAGAAGATCCTGTACCAAGTGAAATACAATATGGCGTTCATGGACGACGCGATCGCCAGCTTGTGCAAGTCGCTGTATCTGAACAGCGACGTGGACGCGGTGATGTACGCGAAGCAAGAGGATATGGTCGACGTGGCCAATCGCCTGAATAAAGTGACCAGCTCCATCACGTCGACCAACGCGTACATACACTCCCTGACGATCTACAATCGCCACTTAAACCAGACGTACAACGCGGGAAGTCCCTTGTTCTTCGAAGACCAGATGATAGACGCGCTCAACCGTTCGGAGCGACTGCCTCCGAAGATGGAGCCGATCTTCCGCGACATCCGGAAGCTGGTGAACGGCGAGTCCCGTCCCGAGCGCGTCTTCTCGTACTTCATGTACGAGACCTCCCCGGAAGATCTGAAGCCGGAGGGCGTTATCGTCATCAACGTCAGAGCGGAGTGGCTCTTGGACAACATCCGGCAGATCAACATGATCGACAAGCGAAAGGGCGACACGATCTTCCTCTTGGACCAATCCGGAGCGTATCTGGCCGACGGCTCCGGCGATAACGGAATCATGCAGGCGTTGAAGGCCGATTTCGTCGATTATCGAGCCGATCATCCGAACGGCGATCCGGACGGCTTCTTCCAGAGCAAGCACGGCGGGACCGAGTACCTGGTCACGTACTCGAGCGTCGAGAGCGCAGGCATGACCCTGCTGAAGGCGCAACCGGTCGAAGAAGTCTATCGGTCGATCGCGAGTCTGCGCGCAAGCCTGATTCTCATCACGCTCCTTGCGCTGCTGCTCGCTCTCGTCCTCGCGATCGTGATCTCCCGCCGAATCTACCGGCCGTTCGGCAACCTCGTGAACGCGGTCAAGCGAGATCGGCTGCGCGGGACGGGAGAGGACGAAGCCGTCGACGAAATCTCGTATCTGAACGCCGTCTACCGGCAGTCGATGGAAGAGCTCGAGTTGTTCTACAAGGAGAAACACGATAACAAGGATTTAATGAGGCATTATTGGCTGCGGCGATTGCTCGACGAGCGCCTCGCGATTTCGCGGGAGGAGCTCGCGTCCTTATTCAAGGAGATGAGAATTTCTTTGTCGCCGTCAGGCACGCATGCCGTCTGTTTGTTAAAGATCGATAATTACAGGGAGTTCCAACAAGCCTTCAATGCCAGGGACAAGGAGATGTTCCGGTTCGCGATACTCAATATCGCATCCGAGACGGTGGCCAAATCGTTCCCTAACGAAGGAATCGATATGAAGGAAGACCACGTGCTGCTGCTCGTGAGCGTTCCGGATCGGGACGGGGCTTATGCCGCCGAACTGGCCGGGCTGCTCGGCGAAGCGCAGGACAATTTCTCCCGGTTCTTCAAGGTCACCTTCACGGCGGCGATCAGCGGCCATGCCGAAGAGATAAGCGACTTGCATGCGCTGTACAATCAGACGTTGGATCTGTCCATGTACCGGCTGCACCTCGGTCACGGATCCCTCATTACGCATTCGCGCGTTCGCAGGAACGTCGAGAACAAGAAGGCCGGCTACCCGAAGGAATTGGAAGAATGGTTCGCGGAGTCGATCAAGTCGGGCAACGTGGCCGGGATGAAGGAAGTTCTGGCGAATCTGTTCGGAGAGATGGAGACGCTTAACTACCACAATGCCTTGGTCTCGATCATAAGACTGTTCGATACGGCGGTCGAGGCGTTGGACGAAGCGAGGATACCCCCGGCTCCTTCGCTGCAGATCGCCTCGTTCGGCAGGCAAGTCATGGAGAAGGAGACGATGGCCGAGATCCATCGGATCCTCCAGGGAGGCTTGTTGGATTCCATCAACAAGGAGACGGCCGAGAATACGGATACGCTGAACGATTTCGTCGTGGACGCGGTCACGGAATACATTCATAACCATTATCGCGACTTGTCCCTGAGCCTGCCCTCGATCGCGGCCATGATGAAGATCTCCGCCCGCAACTTGAGCAAGATCTACAAGCAGGCGACGAATCTGTCCATCGCGGACATGATTAACGACGTGAGGCTATCCCGGGCGGCGGAGCTTCTCCTGCAAGAGGATTTAAGCGTGAACGAGGTCGTGCAGAGGGTGGGCTTAACGAACGAAACGTATTTCTTTAGCCTGTTCAAGAAGAAGTACAAGGTGACGCCGAAGGAATACGCGCTGCGGAGGAACTTGAACAAAATCAATTAGCCGATAACGGAGCTCAAGCGAGAAATCGCCGGGCTCCGTTTTTGCTTTTTTGCTCCGAACGGAGCCCGTTGCGGCCTTTTGCAGCGCGTTTTCGAAGGAAAATACCGGATTTAAACTATACAGCGGCCCCGGCCGCGCCTAAAGTTGGGGGAGGACGACAACAACGAGAAAAAGGAGGTGCGGGACGCATGATCAGGATGGTCAAGAAATCCGCCGGATTGTCGATGCTGGCTCTGCCGGGATTTCTGCTCATTATTATTTTCAATTACGTGCCGCTTTACGGGCTGCTGCTGCCCTTCAAGACGTACCGCTACAACCTCGGGATATGGAACAGTCCTTGGGTGGGGCTGGACAATTTCGGCTATCTGTTCAACGGGGACGCGCTGTACCGGGTACTGAGGAATACGATTCTCTACAATATGACGTTCATCGTGCTCGGCACGACGCTCTCGGTCATCGTCGCTCTGCTTCTATACGAGTTGAGCCGCCGATTCGTGAAAGCGTACCAGACGATTCTGTTCATCCCCTACTTCATCTCCTGGGTGGTGGCCGGATTCGCGTTCCGCTCGTTATTCGACATGGAATACGGCGTCGTGAACCGTCTTCTGGTCTCCCTGGGCGAAGAACCGATCATGTGGTACAGCGATCCGAAGTATTGGCCTTATATCATCGTGATCGCGGCGGTGTGGAAGGGGCTGGGGTACAGCTCGGTCATCTATTACGCCGCGCTGATGGGCATCGATTCGGAATATTACGATGCCGCCAAGATCGACGGGGCGAGCAAGCTCCGCCGGGCAATCTCGATCTCGGTGCCGATGATCAAGCCGATCATCATCATGCTCGTCATTCTGCAGATCGGCAGCATCTGCTACAGCGACTTCGGCCTGTTCTATAACGTGACGCTGAACTCTTCCTTGCTCTACGAGACGACGGACGTCATCGATACGTTCGTTTATCGGTCGCTGATCGACCTGGGCGATATCGGGATGGCTTCGGCGGCCGGGTTCTTCCAATCGATCGTAGGCTTCTGCCTGGTCCTCGTCACGAACGCCATCGTCAAAAAAATCAATCCGGAAAACTCTCTCTTCTAAGGGGCGAAACCATGAAAGCATACGCGAAGACGCTCGCAAGAAGACCGTTGCCTGCCGGCAAGGCGATCATCCACCTGATCTTCCTCTTGCTCTGCGTTGCCTGCCTATTCCCGTTCCTGGTCATTATAGGGACCTCCGTGCAAAGCGAGAACGATATCGTCAAATTCGGTTATTCCATTCTTCCGAAGCACTTTACCTGGGACGCCTATCGCGTCATTCTGCACGATCCCAGGGCGTTGTTCCGATCGTACTTCGTGACGATCGCGACGACGGTCATCGGTTCGATCGCCGGCATGTGGGTGACGACCTCCTACGCGTATGCCATCTCGCGCAAGGATTATCGCTTCCGTTCCTTCCTCGCCTTTTTCGTGTTCTTCACGATGCTGTTCCACGGCGGGATGGTTCCTTCCTATATTCTGATGGTCAAGTGGCTGGGCTTGAAGAACACGATGCTTGCGCTTATTCTGCCTTACTTGATCAGCGGCTGGTTCGTCATGCTGATGAAAGGGTTCCTGCAGACGATTCCGGAAGCGATCATCGAGTCGGCCAAAATCGACGGAGCGGGCGAGCTGCGAATATTCGCGCAAATCGTGCTTCCGATATCCAAACCGGCGCTGGCGACCTTGAGCTTATTCTTTGCCCTGCAATACTGGAACGATTGGTGGCTGACCTTGCTCTACGTCGATCACGACAACCTGATGAAGCTGCAATACTTGCTTATCCGCGTCTTGAAGAACATGGAGTACTTGAATTCGGCGGAAGCGATCGAATACGGATTGGTCAAACCGGGAATGCTCGTGCCTTCCTTAAGCGCGCGAATGGCGATGTGCATTCTGGCCGCGGGTCCCATGCTTCTCGTATTCCCGCTCTTCCAGAAATATTTCGTGCAAGGCTTGACCGTAGGCTCCGTTAAGGGTTGATAATTGACGCTATAAGACTTCGAGCTTATAGTCGCTGATTATAGAAGACATGCAAATTACAGGGGAGGCAATCCAAGTGAGTCGTGTAACAAACGAAGCATCAAAGAAACGGATGTTGTCGGGAACGGCCGTAATGCTTGCTGCAATGGTTATCGTAAGCGGTTGCAATTCGAATTCGAGCTCGAATTCGAATGGAAACTCGAATGGGAAGTCGAATGAGAACGCGTCTGCCGGCACTAACGGCAGCCAAGAAGACTCGGAGTCCGCATCCCAAGGCTCGGAGGCCGCTGCTCCCGAGGCTACCGGCGGCGAGACGAAGGACTTCGTCAAGCTCAGCTGGTACATGCCGAAGCCGATCGACAACATGAAGGATCAGGAAGCCGTCGAGGCGGAAGCGAACAAGATTATCAAGGATAAAATAAACGCCGAGCTGCACCTTAACCTCATCGACAATGCCGGATGGGAAGACAAGATGAAGCTGATCTCGGCGGCGGGCGAGCCCTACGATATCGTCTTCTCCACGTACTCGTCCAATCGGATCAGCGATAACGTGCAGAAGGGCGCCCTCCTGCCGCTCGACGATCTGCTCCAGAAGTACGGGCAGAACATCTTGGCCAAGGTCGATCCCCGCGCTTGGAAAGCGGTGACCTACAACGGAAAGATCATGGCGATTCCGGCGCAAACGCCTTACTCTCCGGCGGGCGCCCACGTCTTCAAGAAGGACTTGGTCGAGAAGTACAACTTCGATTACAAGAGCGTCAAGAGTATCCAGGATTTGGAGCCGTTCCTGGCGGAGATCAAGAAGAACGAGCCCGGCATGATTCCGCTCCTGGCCACGGCCAACGGTACGGCTTCCGGGGTGACCTTGTACGATTACACGACGATCAGCCCGGGGATCTCGTATAGCGAAAAGGACGGCACGATCGTCAAGATTCTGGACGTTCCGCAGAACAAGGCCAACTACCAAACGATCAACGACTACTACAAGAAGGGGTACATCGCGAAGGATGCCGCCATCAAGACGGATTACCTGGCCGAAGCCAAATCGGGCAAATATGCCGTTATGCGCGACTCCGGCGGCTATACCGAAGACGGCTCGAAGTCGACGGCGACCTATGGCTTCCCGACGGTGGAGACGCTGTCCGGCTACCCGACCATCTCGACGAACTCGATGACCTCGGCCGCGACGGCCATTAGCGCCACGTCCAAAAACCCGGAAAGAGCGATGATGCTTCTGAACCTGATCTGGGGCGACAAGTACTTGTTGAACACGCTGGCGTATGGCGTCGAAGGCAAGAACTATACGGTGAAGTCCGGAACGGTCAAGGACGACGCTCCGACGATCGAAGCGACGAGCGGTTCCGAGCAAACGTGGGCGATCTGGCACAACTGGCTCGGGCCATTGTGGGATCAATGGGATTCGAACTGGAATTCCACGGCCGCCCTGGAAGCGATGAAGAAGAACAACGACAACGGCAAAGCCTCCGGCATTCTGGGCTTTATCTTTAATCCGGAGCCGGTGAAGAACGAGATCGCGCAAGTGAGCGCCATTCAGAAGGAATCGAATCCGATCCTGACGACGGGCTCCATGCCGGACTTCGAGAAGTATTACACGGATCTTCAGAAGCGGTTGGACGAAGCGGGCATGGACAAAATTCTGGCCGAAGCCCAGAAGCAGTTCGACGCTTGGAAAGCTTCCAACAGCTGATTGGACGGAAGAGGGGTCGGCGGCTCTGCTACGCGGTAGTAGGGTCGCCGATTTTGCTTCATGCTTCTACTAACGATGCAAAGGGGAATCCAATTATGATGTTTGCATCCAAGTTTGGATGGACCGCTTTAAGCATTGCCGTGGCCTTATGTTCGCTGCTGATCGTCGGGTACTCCCGGACGACCGTCGCCGAGGGCGCCGAAGCGCCGGCGGGCGCGACTTATCTCGTCGACGAGAACTTCACGTTCCTGTCCAATCTCGTGCCCGGAGAGAGCCAGCCTTCCGGTTGGGACGTTCTGGCGGCGGGCGGCGGGCTCGTCAGCCTATACGCCGACACGCTGAAGGTCAGCGATACGAGCGACGTTCTTCCCGTATCGATGAGCCGGAATTTTCCCGAGCAGAGCGGAGGGGTCGTCACGATGGAATTCCGCTTCAAGCCGCTGGCGATCATAGACGGTCTGAAGTGGCAGCTGCTGGATGGCGATACCGCGGGCGTCAGCATCGTAACGAGCGGGAACAATCTCGTGCTGCAGACGGCCGGCGGAGGCGCGGCGACCTTGCAGGCCTACGAGGCCGGTAAAGAATACGGCGTGAAGGTGATCGCGAATTTGTCCGCCGGTCAGACGGACGCGTATATTAACGGCGTTAAGCGAGCGACGGCGAAATCCTTCGCGAATCCGGTCGATTCGTTCAATCGGTTCCTGTTGACGACCGGAACGGTCTCGAAAGGCGACTTCAACTTTACCCCTCTCAAAATCTATAAAGGGTATGCCGTTAACGAGAGACTGTTATCGGTTATCGGCGGCTCCGTTCCGGGAGACTGGGTATCCGCCGCCTCGGGCGGCACGATCAACGTGGGGCAGATGTCCGGCTTAGTGGGCGGAACTTCGCGCAATTACGTCATGTCCCCGAAGCCGGATATCTACAGCTTCAAGATGGATGCCGCGAACGCCGCGGGCGCCATGTCGCTCTCGAAGAGCTTCGCATCGCTCGAGGGCGACGTGACGGCGGGATATAAGATCTTTATTCCCGCCAAGACGAACGGCCTTGCCGCTGAGCTTACGGACGGGACGAATACCGTTCTTAAGCTGGTCACGTCGAACGGGAGGCTGGCTTACGTCGATACGTCCGGCAGCCCGGTCAAGCTGTGCGAGGACGACCCCGACAACCCCGAGGATCGGGGCGAACTGTGCAACTACAGGGCCAATCTGTGGTACGACCTCAAGGTGAAGCTGAGGCTCGATTCCTCCGAGGCGGACATCTACGTTAACGGCAAGCTCAAGGCGGAGCATGTCGCGCTGGCCTCGGGCGTCTCGTCCGTGGACGGCATTCGGTTCTCGACTTCGGCCGCCGATCAAGGCACGATGTGGCTGGACGACATCGTCGTGAACGCGGATACTCCGCTGCCGTCCGACTACGTTCCGGCTCCGGTCGCCGTCAGCACGGGAGACCAAATCGTCGGCGTGCAGAGCTGTCCGATGTGGAGGGAAGGCACCCACCTGGGCTGGGATATGATCAATCCGTATCCCGATCGTACGCCGCTGCTCGGATTCTACGACGAAGGCAATCCGGAGACGGCGGATTGGGAGACCAAGTGGCAGGCCGAACACGGAATCGGCTTCCAGATGTCTTGCTGGTTCCGCCCGATCGGCGGCGAGAACTCGCCGGTGAAGGATCCTTTCCTCGGCTCCGCCCTGCACGACGGTTACTTCAACTCGGCGTACAGCGACCAGGTAGACTTCGCGATCATGTGGGAGAACTTGAACTCCAAAGCGGCCGACAGCAACGACTTCCGCAACAACCTGGTGCCTTACTGGATCGAATACTACTTCAAGGACCCTCGGTATCTGAAGATCGACGATAAGCCGGTATTCACGATCTACAACTACGATCAGTTCGTGAATCTGTCCACCAAGACCTCCTTGTCCGATAGGGTCGCAGATGCGAAGGCCAATATCGCCTATCTTCGGAACGAGGTGAAGGCGGCAGGCTTCGACGACTTGATCCTATTGAACGTGTATAACGGGATGAATGCGCAAGACTTGATCAATCGCGGCGAAGTAGGCTTCGATGCGGTATACGCTTATTCTTGGGGCTCCTTCGGCGGCCATCCGGATTATCAGAAGCTGAAGCTTACGGCGGAGAACGCATTCGGAGGGCTCGACGTTATCGCCGGATTGAGCATGGGCCGGGACGATACCGCTTGGGGACTGAGCGCCGGGTATTACGCGACGCCGACGGAATTCCGGTCGCTCGCGCAGTGGACGAAGGACACGTACATCCCTTCGCTGTCCTCGGATAATCTCGGCAAGAAGCTCGTCATGCTGGACAACTGGAACGAATTCGGGGAAGGCCACTTCATCATGCCGGCCGGACTGGCCGGATTCGGATACGTGGACGCGATTCGCGACGTCTTCGCGGGCACCTCCGCCCATGAGGATATCGTTCCGACTCAGGCGCAGAAGGATCGGATCGGCGTTCTGTATCCGGCTGGCCGAGTCGTCCTTAACCGGACGCTGACGCCTCCGGCCTACTCCGGCGATTCCGTCGCGTCCTGGGAATTCAATACCGCCGGCGACGAGGAAGGATGGACCGCGCTAAGGACGGTAGATTCCGTCAGCGTCTCGGGAGGCAGCTTGACGGCGGTGTTCAACAACACGGATCCGGGCATCGTCTCCGGCGACCACCTCGGAATCAAAGCGGAGGATGCTCCGTATCTCAAGATCCGCATGAAGAACAATGCCAACGATATCGAAGGCAGGGTGTTCTTCACGACGGAGCTCGACGGGGATTGGAACGAGACCAAAGCGATGGGCTTCTACGTCAATCCGCAGGACGACGGATACACCGACTATTACGTGGAGATGTGGCGTAACAAGAGCTGGGCCGGCAACATCCGGCAGATTCGGATCGACCCGGTATCGGCCTTGGGGACGGTCGACATCGATTACGTCCGGGCGGTCGCGAACGACTCCGCGGACATCCAGCTATACGTGGACGGCAAACGCAAGACGTTCAGCCAGCCGCCCCTCGTTCAAGACGGCGTCGCCATGGTTCCCGTCAAGGATAGTTGGCTTCAGTTGGAAGTCAAATCCGAATGGGATGCCGCGAATCAACGATTGATCGGGGTGAAGAACGGCAACGTCCACGAAGTGACGGTCGGCGCTTCGTCGGCCGGCAAGAACGGCCAGCCGATCGCGCTGGAGCACGCGCCGACGCTGCTGGCGAACGGAACCGTTCTCGTTCCGCTCTCTTATCTGCATGACGCATTCGGAGCGACGGTTAGCTGGGACGAGACGGCGGGGAGCATCCGGATCTATCCCTCGGGCGTGGTCTGGGACTTTGAATTCGCCAACGGTTGGACGGCGAACGGCCAGGTCGCGGGAGGCGAAGCGCAAGGCGGCTTGTTCAGCGGAACCTCCTTGGGAACGTCGGGAGGGCTGGAGCCGGCGATCGAATCGCCCGAGCACCTGAACGTGGACGCTTCGTCCGTCAAGCGAATCCGCGTGAAGCTTCGCAACGGGACCGGCGGCAACGAAGCCCGGGTGTACTATCAGGCGAACGGCGACACCGCTTGGAACCCGATGCGGCAGCTCTCTTCTTACATGCTTCCTAACGAGCCGTTATTCCGCGAGTATGTATTCGACGCGACGAACGCGACCGGCTGGACGGGGACGATCGATCGGATCAAAATCGTTCCCACGCTCGAGGCAGGACCGTTCGCCCTCGATTCCGTTCAATTGGATACGGCCGCATCCTTGCCGGTTCTCGGCGATAATCTCGTTCAAGATCCGGGGATGGAGGAGAGCAAGGTTCCGAGCACGACGGTAACGACCAACTCCGCGCTCAGATACGTCGATTCGCAAGCGCATAGCGGCCACCAGTCCCTGAGGGTCGCCAAGACCGACAGATACAGCGCGGCGATGTTTAAGCTGGCCGACCTGGAGTCGGGCAAAACGTATCATTATTCGGCTTGGGCGAGGCTGGCCAAGGCTCCTGCGCTAAGCGAACCGCTGCGGCTGTGCCTGCAATATACCATTGGCACGACGCTCTATCAGAAGATCATGTTCACAAGCCCGGGGTTAAGCAATCAGGGCTGGACGCAGGTGCAGGGAAACTTCACGATTCCGGAGACGGGCACGGCCACCAAAGTTTATTTGTACGTCTATACCGAGGTCGCCGCCAATAACAATGATTTCTATGTCGACGACCTCGAGGCCAGGCCAATCGAGTATTCGACGAGTCCGGCATGGATCCGCGCCACGGGCTTAAGCTTGCCAAGCACGGCTGTCGTACACTTCGGAGAAGCATCGGCTTTGACGGCGACGTTCCAACCAAGCGGCGTCATTAACAAGGAGCTCCGTTGGACGTCGGATAATCCGAGCGTGGCGGTCGTCGACGATAACGGCTACGTATTCGGAAGGGACACGGGCACGGCGCATGTTACCGCCCTATCTATGGATGGCGGCTATACGGCGACGACGACCGTCACCGTTGATGCGGGGGCGGCTTATCCTGCCAATTCGACGGTCGGCAGCAATCTTATCGTCGATCCCGGAATGGAAGGCAGCGCGTTGCAGCCGACCTATTACGGCACCAGCTCGACGGTGTCGCTCTCGACCGCCGAGCACAGAAGCGGCGCCCAATCGTTACGGGTGGTCAAGAACGGCAGCATGTTCGCTAATATCTACATGCCGACGGCGATCGAGCAAGGCAAACCGTACTACTACTCGGTATGGGGCAAGCTGAATGCCGCTCCGGCCAATGCCGCTAGTCTTCGAATCTGTATCCAATATAAGGTGACGGGCAAAACGGATCCGGTGACGAAGATTTTGTTTAGAGGCGATCCTCTCAGCGCCCAGGAATGGACCCAGGTGCAAGGCTTCTTCGTGATTGACGAAGCCGGCGTCGTATCGGATACGAAGGTGTTCTTCTATACGGATCAAGCGGGAGACCTGCAAGATTTCTACATTGACGACGTTCAAGTGCGTCCCGTGGAATACGCCGCAACAAGCGTTAGCTTGAACAAGAGCGATCTTACGCTTGCGATCGGGCAGAGCGAGACGCTGGTCGCGACGGTATTGCCGGCCAACGCAACGAACAAGACCGTCTCCTGGACGTCCGGCAACCCGGCGGTGGCGACGGTGGATGCCGGCGGGACGGTCACCGCCGTCGGCGAAGGCGTAGCCGTTATTACCGCGACGAATCCGGGCGGTGCCTCGCAATCGGCGACCGTCTACGTGGACAGCGCCGCTCCCGTTACCTCTGCCGTCTTCGGTCCGTCGTCTCCGGACGGCCCGAACGGCACTTATATCGGCCCGCTTACGTTATCGTTTACGACAGCCGATAGCGGAACGGGCGTCGTGCAGACGACGTACAGCTTGGATAACGGTTTAACGTGGAAGCCCTACGCGACGGAATTGGTGTTCGACAAGCAAGGGACGTACGCCGTGTTATACAAGTCGATCGACCAAGCCGGTAACGAGGAAGCGGCGCGAACGGCAAGCTTCGTCCTCTCGGCGACCGCAACCTCCGTGGAACTGCGGGATAGCGCGGGGCAGCCGCTGAGCGGGGGCGTCGTGAAGTATTACGATGGCGTCTGGAAGGATCTGGGCACGACGAATGCTTCGGGCAAGGCGACCAAGTCCCTGCCGGAGAAGAGCTACCTCTTCTCCGTGACCTACCAAGGGACGACGAAGCAGCTTACTCAGAATACGGCCGTTAACCCGAATGTCGTCTTCCAAACGGTCAAGGCGATCATCCTGCTGAAGGACAGTCAGGGCAATGCGCTCGCGGGCGGCCTCGCGAAGCTGTACGCGGGCGGCTCCTGGCAGACGGTCGGCACGTCCGGCAGCGGCGAGTTGAGCAAGGAAATGCTCGCGGGCTCCTACACGTTCGGCCTCACCTACGAGGGAGCGTACAATCAAAAGGCCCAGCATATCGGCGAGGATCCGGTCGTCGTCTTCCAAACGGCAAGCGTGCTGATCAAGCTGCAGGATGCGCTGGGAGCTCCGGTCGACGGCGGCTCCGCCAACGTGTATTCGGGGGGGATCTGGAGGACGATCGGACTCACGGTCAACGGAGAAATTCGCAAAGAGCTGCTCCCGGCCGGCTACACGTTCGGAATGACTTACGGGACGGCGCTCGCGAACATTCAGAAAGATACTTCGACGGATCAGACGATCGTCTTTCAACTGCCGTAATCAGTAGCGGACGAACGAAGAAGGGACAGCGAAGATGAAACGATCGATTCCATTGACTGGCGTTTGGAAATTAACGGGCGAAGGCGAACGAACGGGCAGCGGTCCGGGAAGCATCGCTATCGATGCTTCCGTGCCCGGACATGTGCATCAGGACTTGCTCGCGGCGGGGTTGATTCCCGATCCGGGTTACCGCAAGCAGGCGGAGGAATGCGGGTGGGTCGAGCATTGGCGATGGTCCTATCGGCGTGAATTCGAGGTCGATCGCTTGGAGGACGGCGCCGCGACGCTAGTATTCGAAGGGCTGGACACCTTCGCCGATATTTATCTGAACGGAACGCGGCTCGCGCGGACGGACAATATGTTCATCCGTTACCGATTCGATGTGACCGGACAGCTGCGGACGGGGACCAACGAGCTCGAAATCAGGTTCCGCCCCGTCGCGGAGGGCATCGGGGATAAGCCGTTCGCCGGGCGCGGCGCGGCGTTCACCAGCGAGAGGCTCTACGCGCGGCGCATGCAGTGCACGTTCGGATGGGATTGGGTCGGACGCCTCGTCAGCTATGGCATCTGGCGCCCGGTCCGCCTCGACTTCGAGGACGGCGCGACCATCGACGATCTCTACGTGCATACGAAGGCGATCGACGGGCGCGGGGCGGCCGTCGGCATCGCGTTGGAGGCGACTTCGCATTCCCGGTACCCGCTTCGGGCGGAGCTTGCCATCCTCGATCCTTCCGGGCAACCCGTATGGCAAGCGACGAGAAAGCTGCTCGGCCCTAAGCTGGAGCTGACGGCGGATCTGGCGGAGCCGGAGCTTTGGTGGCCGGCCGGGTATGGCGGCCAGCCCTTGTACAAGGCGGTCGCGAAGCTGCATGGAGCGTCGGGCGTCGTCGATGCGCGGGAATGCTCGTTCGGAATCCGGACGGCGCGCATCGAGCAGCTCCAAGATCGGCCCGGCAGCTTCGAGGAGCGGATGACCGGCAAGTTGCGGGCGCGGGGCACGGAATGGGACGACAACGGAGCTCGGCCCGGAAGCGGGTTCGCGCTCCTGGTGAACGGCGTTCCGATTTATTGCAAGGGCGCCAATTGGGTACCGTGCGATCCGTTTCCCGGACGCATCCCCGATTCGCATTACGACAATCTGCTTCGCCTTGCCCGCGAAGCGGGCATGACGATGCTGCGCGTCTGGGGGGGAGGCATCTACGAGCCGGAAGCCTTCTGGGACCGGTGCGACAGGCTGGGCATTCTCGTCTTCCAGGACTTCATGATGGCCTGCGGCACTTACCCGGAGGACGATGAGGAATGGATGTCCTCGCTCGCCTCCGAGGTCGAGGGAGTCGTTCGCTCGCTGCGCAGCCGCCCGAGCTTGATCTGGTGGAACGGCGATAACGAGAACGGCATGTTCGACGGCGAAGAGGATCCGGGCTACCCGGGAAGGACGATCTCCGAACGGATTACGGGACGGTTATGCGCGGAGTTGGATCCGCATCGGCCGTTCCTGCCGACGAGCCCGTTCGGCGGCAACAAGAACAACTCGTTTACGATCGGTACTGCCCACTACACGGGGGCTTTGCTGGAGATGTTCGACGTCTTCCGCGGGACGGACCTTCGCCATTACCGCTCCTACTTCGCAAGCTTGCTGAGCCGCTTCTGTCCGGAGTTCCCGATGTTCGGCACTCCGGAGCTCCATACGCTGAGACGGTTCATGAGCGAAGCGGATCTGAACGATCCGACCTTCGACATGCTGGAATATCACACGAGGAATCATCCCGCCTTGGTCGATTACTCGCTCTTCCGGGCGTTGCTTACGCTAGCCGACAAGCTGATGCCCCCGGCCGTCTCGACGGTCGAACGAATTCGGCGCATGTCTTACGCGCAGCATGAACTCACCCGTCTCGTCGTCGAGATCTACCGGCGCAACCGGCCTTATACAGGGGGCATTCTGTTCTGGATGTTCAACGATTGCTGGCCGGCCAGCGGATGGAGCCTTGTCGATTATTACGGGTATCCGAAAGGCGGGTATTACGGCTTCAGGAAAGCCGCCCGTCCGGTCATCGCATCGATCGAACGGCAGGAAGGGGAAAGCCGGTACGCCTTCTGGGTATGCAACGATAAGCCGGAAGCGATCCAAGGCAAGGGAATGCTTCGCGTATTGAAGCTGGACGGTTTGACAGACGATGCAACCGTATGGACGCGAGCGTTCGACTTCGCGGTCGAGGAGGGTACCTCTTCGGTCGTCAAGGCGCTTCCGCTGGAGGAACTGGACGTTTTGCTCGATCATCGTCGCGTTCTCGTCATGGATATCGTCGGTTCGTTCGGGGAAGACCGGTCTATTCATCACGCGGGGATCCCGGCCGACTTGGACCTTCAACCTTCCGGAGCGCGCATCGCCTTCCGAACGGAAGGACCTGACGGAGGAAGCTTGGTCGTTGCCGCGGACCGTTATGCCAAAGCCGTCCTGCTGCATGGCGAATACGTTTTCTCCGACAATTACTTTGATCTGCTGCCGGGAGAGCGCAGATCGATCGACTATCGAACATTGGCGACGGGAACCGGAGCGGATGCCAAGGAAGCCAGGGAAATAGAATTGATCAGCTGGAATTGAGACATTCATCAACTTACAATTCGTATAAAGGTGGAAGCTGAAATGAGTATAGCGGCGTTCGCAAGAGCCAAAGCCCGCGTCGGCGTCATCACGGTGGGACACGAGCCATATTGGGGACAATTTCCGGGGCTGCGGGAGGAATTGGAGGGTTACGGTCGCGAGTTCGAGCGCATGCTGATCGGCTGCGACGTCGAGGTCGTGTCGGCGGGATTCGTCGATAATCTGGACCGGTCGTTCGCGGCGGCCGCCAGGCTGAGAGCGCAGGACGTCGACTTCTTATTCGTCAATCTCAGCACTTACGTCACCTCGTCGTCCGCGGCTACTGCCATCTTGAATCTCGGAGTCCCTACCGTGTTGGTCGCGTTGCAGCCGCTCAAACGGTTGGACTACCGGAACACGACGACCTACATGCAGTTGGCGAACGATAACATTTGCTCGCTGCCGGAGATCAGCGGCGTGCTCGTACGCGCCGGCAAGCCCGCGGCGGGGATGATCGTGGGAACGCTCCGCGACGATCCCCGGGTCGCCGGCGAATTGAAGAGTTGGTGCCAAGTCGCGAACGCCCGGCGGGCGTTCAAGTATGCGCGTATCGGCTATTTGGGCCATACGTACGAAGGCATGTACGACATGAATTCCGACCCGACCGCGTTCACGGCGGCATTCGGCTCCCATGTCCAGATGCTGGAGATGTGCGATCTCGCCAAGCTGGTGAACGACGCGAATCCGAGCGAGATCGCGGACAAGATCGAAGAGATCACGAGCGTATTCACGATCGCCGATCCGTTCATCGATCCGATTACGAGACCGATCAAGCAGGAGGACTTGGAATGGTCGGCCAAGGTGGCCGTCGGACTCGACAAGCTGGTCGCCCTGAACGGATTGACCGGACTAGCCTATTACTATCGCGGAATGGACAACAACGAATACGAAAAAATCGGCGCGAACATGGTACTCGGCAATTCGCTGCTCACCGGCAAGGGAATCCCGCTCGCGGGAGAGGCGGATCTCAAGACTTGCGCGGCGATGCTGGTCATGGATCGGTTGGATGCCGGCGGATCCTTCGCCGAGCTTCATCCGTGCGACTTCGTGGACGACATCGTGCTCGTCGGACACGACGGTCCGCATAACGTCAAGATCAGCGACAGCCGACCGGTCATTCGGGGGTTGGATCTGTTCCATGGCAAGAGCGGCTCCGGCATCGGCGTGGAATTCAGCATTCAAGCCGGTCCGGTTACCTTGCTCGGCATTTCCCAGACCGCGGACGGCCGGTATAAGATGATCGCCGCCGAAGGCGAATCGATCAAAGGCGAGATTCCGCAGACCGGCAACACGAATACGCGCTGCAGCTTCGATTGCGGCGTCGCCGACTTCATCGAGAGATGGTGCGCCGCCGGTCCGACTCATCATTTTGCGCTCGGCATCGGCCACGTAGGCACGCATATCAAGCGATTGTCCAAAGTGCTCGGCTTGGAGCTGGAGACGGTCTGATGCTAGTTGTCCCTATGCAAGAGAAGGCGATGCAGAATAACTGCGTCGCCTTCTCTGTATGATGAGCAGCAAGACCGTATAAATCAGGGGAGGGGCTGGCCTGTACGGCAAACAGATCGCGATAGCCTGCGCGCAACGGGAGGCCGCGTCTACATGACGTCCCGGGGAAAGGGCAGTTTAGCTCAGCAAAGACTAAGGCTATAATTAAGATATGATCATGTCTGAATCGAGGTGTTATTTGTGGCAATGGAAGCGGATGTAGTACCTTTATTAAAATTTGGTTTCGCAATAATTATGATACTTATATTCCTGATTGTCATTACCCTTCTTGTTAAATATAAAAAATCCGGATATGGATGGATGATTGCACATTTAATATTCTTCACTTGGTCATGTTGGGGCTGGATTGAATTGTTGGAGAAAGGAAGAACCGGCGTTATGGCATCAGAGGATAATTCTTTAAATATTGGGGTGATCGGTTTCATCTGGGCGGTAAGTATGGTCTTTATGGGCGTAGGGTTATTCAAATTAAGACCACCTCAGGGTAGGCTACACTAACGGGAGACGTTAGCTTAATAAAGATATTTAACAAGGGAGCTGCTGCGCCAACTCCTTTTCTTCTTCGCAAAATCAGGCCTTTATTTCAAGGCTCTTGCCGGAGTTCAGGGTCTTGCTGTTAACAGAATGCGGCAGATACCAGACGCTTAACACTTATCCGCGATAGTCAGCCGGCTGATTCCAATGAATTCCAGTATTTGTGTAGCCGGCGGCCCGTATGGCGTCCATTCGGACGAACAAACGGCGTTATACATCAGGCTGTTTGTCTTGTCCGCAAGCGGCTCTCGATGACTCGTCTTGATTGGATAGCTGTATTCATTTCCGGGGACATCGGTCACCTTCCAGCCAAGCGCCTGGGCAATAGGTTGTATCGGTGAAATGAAACGGGCAGAATAACGCAATTACGAGTATTGACATTTTTTTAAAACGAATTATAATGAATATATAGTCAGTCATTAATATGATAAGGAGATGAGTTATTGAGTAAACAAAAAGAACGCTTTGAGGCCATGAGAGCCGAGGCTACGGAAAGAGTTTTATTTTCAGCAGCCAAGCTTTTCGCCCAAAAAACTTTTGCCAAAACAACGATGCAGGACATCGCGGACGATGCGGACCTTAGTAAAGGATTAGCTTATCGATACTTTGCTACCAAAGAAGAAATCATGAGCAGGCTGATCGAGATTTCGATATCCGGGCTTGAACGTATTTCAGGGTTGTTTAAACAAGAGGGAAATGAAAAAGAGATTATGTTTAAGGCTACAGAGTTCTTGCTGAATAACCTTCAAGAAGATACCTCCTCAACCGATGGACTGCTTCTCATTAGCCAGATTGACAGTTTTTCTGAAAAAGAGCTGAATCCGGATCTGAGGCATGCAGTGCGGGCCTCGATGAAAAACCTCATCGACAGCATATCGAATGTCATACTTGCCGGACAGAAACAAGGGGATTTTAAACCAGGGGATCCTCGGAGCTATGCTTTGTTCTATTACAGCATTTTTCAAGGAGTGGCATTTACGAGCCGAAGTCTTCATGGGGAATACGCATATCCGACGGTAGAAATGTTTATCGATTTTTTGATCGAACATAAGTAAAAGAAGGCAAAGAGAGCAAGCGAATTTCAAATAATTTTAAATGACTAAATATTTAGCCATTAAAAGGAGAGCGAAATTAATGAAAACAATTCAAGTAAGCGAAAGAATCATATCCTATTTTAAGAACTTCGAAGAGGCGAATAACTTGTATAGTCCGGAGCTGCTTGAACCGCTTGTGAGTGATCCTTTGGTAGGTGCCTCTCCTTCCGGAGAAGTACAAGCGATAAAGAAAGAAGATTATTTAGCTGGGACGAAAGAGTCCGGTGAATACTTAGCGTCTTTAGGTTATAAATCCTTTACGCTAACCCCGGTGGCAGAAACCCCGCTGAAAGATAACTATGTATTAGTAGAGGTCCTTGGAAAAGTAAGAGTAGAGAAAGAATCCGGTCAAACTTTTGATCTCGTACATGATTCCTTTTACATTCTGCATGTGAAAGAGGACTCAATAAAGATGGTTTTTACGATCACGCATGATGACCCTACGAAAATGATGGCAGATCAAGGTTTTTTGACAGTAGAATAATGAAAAGTACATCAGAAAAGTCGGGAATCATACTGACGAAGCAAAAACAGAGGTTTAAATGACTAAATAGTCAATCATTAAATTTTTGATTGAATAAATGGGAGGAATAATCATGAATAAAGTAAGCGAAACAATGTTGTCTGATTTCGTCGAGTCGACGGCCACAAAGTTCGGTATTCCTGGCGTTGCCGTCGGGGTATGGGCGGACGGTCGGGAGATTTACGCGTGCCATGGCGTGACGAGCATCGACAACCCAATGCCTGTCGACAGGGACACGCTGTACGAGCTGGCCTCGATTACGAAAACCTATACGGCGACGGCTCTGATGCGCTTGGTTGCGGAGGGGCTGGTCCAGTTGGACGCGCCAGTGTGCCGGTATGTTCCCGAGCTCCGGTTAGCGAATGAGCAGGCCGCGGCGGAGATTACCGTGTTGAACCTGCTCAACCACACTTCTGGACTGGGCTGGGGAATTATGGTCGACACCGGCGAGGGGGAGGATGCCCTGGCAGCCTATGTGGCGAAGATGGCCGAGTTGGAGCAGATCTCGCCACCCGATACACGAGCCTCCTACAGCCAGGCGGGATACAACCTTGCAGGGCGGATTATAGAAAAGGTCACCGGTCTAACGTACGAACGAGCCATTTCCTCGTTGGTGCTCGAACCCATGGGCCTATCGCACAGCTTCTTCGCGAACAACGATATCATGACCCGGCGGTTCGCCGTGGGGCACAATCCAGGCGACGACGGAACGCCGTCCGCCGCGCGGCTGTGGAGTCGTTGGCGTAGTAACAACCCAGGCGGGGGACTCGTGTCCTCAGTGGCGGACCAGATTTGTTGGGCCCGGTTCCATCTTGGTGACGGCCACTCAGACAGCGGTGTTCGTCTTCTGCCCGCCGAATTGCTATATCAGATGAAAGAGCCAACTATCGCATTACGGGGCAGTGCGCTCGGCGACGCCATCGGCATCAGCTGGTTCCTGCGTGACGTCGACGGCGTTCGCACCGTCGGGCACGGCGGGTCGGGGAACGGCCAGTTCACCGAGCTGCTTATCGTTCCCGAGCGGGACTTTGCCGTTGTCTCGCTGTCCAACGCCGGCCCCGACGGCATTCTATTCAACCAAGCAGTCGTCCGTTGGGCGCTGGAGACGTACCTCGGCGTAGTGGACCGGGATCCAGAGCCGCTTCCGTATGACGAGACGCGGGCCCATGAGATCGTCGGAAGGTACGAGATCGACTCCATGAAGCTCACCATTGGCACAAATATGGCAGGGCTGACACTCGAGGTCGGGATTAAACCGGAAATCCGTGCGAAGGCAGATACCGAATTGCCCCCGGACTACCCGACGGCTGCCATCGGACTGTTACCGGGCGACGGAGACGAGTATATCGTTTCCAGCGGCGGTTTGAAGGGACAACGCGGCTTCTTTACCCGCGATCATAATGGCGCGGTCGCTGGAGTCGACCTTGCCGGACGGTTGTTCAACCGGACTTGCACGACTACCGACTGAAATCCGGTGTCTGGTTTTGCATGAATTGAATCGTCAACTCCAGCAATGTTTGCTTATAATCAAGAAGAAACGGCAGCCAAAATAATGGCTGCCGTTTTCGTATACCAGGCCGAGGAACGATTTTAGCCATATGTATTAATCTAATGATAGTTGAATAAGGAAGCGACGGCATTCGATTTAATTTTGCCTTGATTCGTTTGTGATTGTAGTAATCCATGTATCGCGCTAACTCTAGCTTGAAGTGATCTACACTTTTAAATTCATTAAGATAAAGAAACTCCGACTTCATAATGCCAAAGAAGTTCTAAGGCATTCAACTTTTTTAGATAGCGTTTTCCATGCGTAGACGTTCGATTTCCGCCTGTAAAGCTTCAACCGACCCCTCAGCCGGTCCTTGCTTCTGTTTATTCATCGTACCTTGACGCCCCTTTTTCTTCGATTTTAGGGCGTCCATTCCATGCTCATTAAATTGACTGCGCCATTTCCGATTCCGAATGGTTCCCGGAGCCGCCCTCGGAGCGATCGGCTGCCGGCGTTACGCTAACGGGCAGTTTAGTCAAAATTGGAGACGGGAATAATGTAAATGTCCAGTGATTGAGTGACACCTATGCAAAGGAGAAATGTGAAATCCAGCACGTTTATCTTCGAATACTCGGTTTGTTAACTTTAGTTGTGAGTCTGATGTACTTTCCACCTGTCTTAGAGTATTTATGGAGGATAGATTCAGCACCAATTGGGCTGATTTATTGTATTATTCAAATCATCTCTGGGGTTCTCTTATGTTCAAGGAGGTGTCTTATCCAAAGTAAAATACTTTACTTTATATTGATTGGTCATCTGATTTATCAACTGACATGGAGTTATCTAATTATTGATCACATCAGAAGGCTCCATGTTATACACGTAGGACAGATTCCTTATCTATTGCATTTATTGTTGTCTGCGGCAATTGGTTTTTACTTTATAAAGTTCCTTAGAAAACGGCAAACGCTATTAAACTAACGAGGATAACAGGGCAGCCGCCACTATGATCGGCTGCCTTAGTTCAACTACGGGCAGAATAGTTCCAATAATTCCTTCCTATGAAACATTTTGCTACGAGAAGCGTTTAAATGAACGAGGTGATTGTTATCAATCTATTTAAAGTTTTTATGGTTTTCGGAATAGCTGTGCTAATTACAAGTTGTTCGTCTCAAAATAATGAAAATCATCCGGATAAAGCAAAGAACGATGTTGCTGCAACAGATGCAAAGATAATGACTCTTCCCAAGGTTGAAAAACCGTATTTGCCTGAAAAAGCGGCTAAGAACGGGGATATTGTAAATGTGCATGGCAAATTCTCGAATTTGGAGAAATGGCAAGTTTTCTTGAAAAATATTGAACAAAAAAATGCAGACGCTATTCGAATTACCCAATATACAACGGAAGGCGACCCGATTTTGTACGAGCTTTCCTTTAATGGGGAACAAATCACATATATCTATAATGATTCCATGGATGCTTTTGGCGGACAAACAAAGGGCAAACAAAACACGCTTTGTGGAGGAATCACAAAGAGAGAGCCAATGGATGAGTCAGAGGCCCCTAATGTGTATCTCCTTACAGGCTGTAAAGCCCGAGATATAGGAAACACCTTCTACTTCAGTGAAAATCATTCTTAAGCAAAAATACAGCATCCAAAAACGAGTCGTTTATTGGGCATTACTAAAACATTGGGAAAAGATTAAGGTCTTTTATTGAACTAACGGGTACGATAGTTCAATTAAGACACGAACAGCCGATCGGAAATGATCGGCTGCCTTCGCTCAACTATTCTAGCTTTCCTATGCAGTAAGAATGGCTGGTATTCGAACAGGGAAATTAGCAATAGCGCTCTCATTAACGGGCATGATTGTTCTTGTTTCAAGAACGTCCAATATGCCCAGGGTACAATGACTGGGAAAATAGTGGATCTTGCCAAAAAACAATCAGGAATAGACTTAATTGACTATTTCCGAATAATTCTGATGGCAGCTTCTATTGGTACACTTACAGCAATAGCATTATATCCATCATTTGTGGCACTCTCTAGTCGTATGGTTTCTCATTTAGAACAAGCTGGTTCGATTCCAAGAATGGCAAAAAAACTATTCAGATCGAAATTGATCTTAAACTTCTTCTATTACTTACGGATGCCGAACTGGGAAATGGCAAGAAGGCTTCTAGGCAACGGGATGCCAAAGCGATTTATGCTTATGAATTGTTGTGTCACGGCCATCTACACGGTTGGTGTCTTGGCTGCGTTATATGCTTCTTATTTGCCTGGAAACTTCAGTACAGGAGCCTCTCAAGCATCTGGTTTAATAAACGGACTGGCAACAATCATGTTAACTTTGCTGATTGATCCACATGTAGCATGACTGACAGATAAAGTACTTCGTAGAGAGGCGCAATTAGTTTCAATTAACAGCGTCTTTGGTGCATTGATGTTTTCAAGATTTTGTGGGACTTTATTGGCACAAATAATTCTGTTGCCTGCAGCATATTGGATTAAGTCAATTGTTCCGTACTTATAATACCGTTGACACTAGCGTGACGGTTCATTGAGCTGATATGAACGAGGCGGTCAATACCTCTTTTTAATGAGCAAGCCATTACTTTTGCTACATGGGCAATTAACCAGATTGGAGACGGAAGCTGGAAGTGCTTTGATTTCCGAGTTTAACGCTATAATTAATAGCGCAACCTCTGCGATGAAGTTGTGATTAATTAAGCTAACGGAGGAACGATAGTTCAGTTTTGATACGACGGCAGCCGGCCTCAGAATGATTGGCTGCCGTCGTTGTGCTAACGAGCAGCAGGATAGTGTGGTGGCAATGCTAAATAAGAACTATTGAGGGTGGTGGGATCATGAGTGCAAACGGCTGGATTATCCTAATTCTAATTTTGTTTATACCTGTTATTTATCGACTAAATAGGCGAATCGTCCATCTCGAGGAAGAAGTAAGAGAGCTTAAAAATGCCAATCGTTAACTGACCTATTGCACATTAAAAAGCGATCGGATGCCATCGTTGCGTTAAAGGGCAGTTTAGCGTGCCCAACTAAGTGGTTGCTTTCTCTCGATTGATGGAAGGCAAGTTCTATTCTTTCGCGAATTCATTAGATATGCCGAAGTTACGAATTTCGCAAAAAAATCGCGGTAGAGCAATTGGAAAGAGCATTTTAGTTTTCTATTTCTTCATAGAAAGGTGATTACGCATGAACCAAAGACCGTCAGAAGAAGAATACGCCGGGGACGCCGGCGAGTATACCCGGTTGGTGCCGGGAGGCAACATCATCGACATTCTGCTCGCCCAGGAAAAGCAAATGACCGAGCTGCTGGCATCGTTGACCGAAAGCCAGAGCGCCTATCGATATGCGGAAGGAAAATGGACGCTGAAAGAAGTCGTGGGCCACATCGCAGACAGTGAGCGCGTCATGTCCTACCGCCTGCTCCGATTTGCAAGAGGGGATCAGACGCCTCTGCCCGGTTTCGACCAGGAATTGTTCATTCCTCCTTTCGGAAGCTGGACAACCGCGCAATTGGCCGAAGACTACCGGGCCGTACGGCAATCGACGATCACACTGCTGCGCGGGTTACCGACGGAGGCATGGTTACGCAAGGGTACAGCCAACAACGTAAGCATTACGGCGCGCTCCCTCGCTTACGGCATGGCAGGACACGAGCTTCATCACATGGGGGTCATCCGAAATCGTTACTTGAGTTAGTCGTCCTTACTTTATGGCACTCTTCCCGGGTACGATAGTTGAATGGAGACACAACGGCAGCCGGCCACACGATCGGCTGCCGTTGTCCATTGAAGTAACGGGCAGGATAGTTTAATGAATTAGTGAAATATATTGAAGGTGAGCTACTTGCAAAGTTGCAAGGGGTATGACACCTATTATTGATAGGTCATTGTTTTGAGGAGTGAAGTGAACTATGTATCATACTTCGCCGGAAACGGCGCTAAAAATGAAACGGTGGCCAAAGAATACCATAGCGGCGGGTCATCGGCATTCCGTTGGTCTCCTTTCGGACGGCACGGTAATGGCTGTGGGGAGAGTGGACGAAATACTGAAAATCAAAGGAGACTTAAGAGAAATGTTTATTGAATTCGAAACATCTGAACAGACGATGCAGTCATGAAGAAAAAAATCTTGCAAGTCATTCAACAAATTTCATGGATTATAATAGTAGTCAATAAAGGGCCATCCATTATAGGGTGGCCCTTCAAACTTGCCGGAAACCAACCTGTTAGACCATGCCGAAAAGACACGATTTAGGAAACCACAATCCCCCTTATCACCCTGACATGATTGTAATTGTACACGAATACACTTGATTGAGAACAAAGGGAATATATCAAGAATGGAGGGTTGGTATGATTAGAAATCGAGTTTCAGTAATGCTGGTGCTCGCGATTCTGGTGCTGTCCGGGTTGGGACTAGCCGGCTGCACGAGCGACGGCTCCGGGAAGGAAATTGCCGTCATGGTGCCGAGCGCGGATCATGGTTGGACGGGGGCTGTTCTGACTTACGCACAGGAGAAGGCAGATGAGCTGAATAAGGACGATGCGGTGAAGGAGAAATTCAAAGTCAAGGTGTTTGCAGCGACGGATGTGGAGAACCAAATTAAGCAAGTGGATGACCTCTTGAGTAAATCGGGCAGCATAGGCGGCATTGTTATTCTTCCGTACGATAACGGTCTTCAATCGACGCTGGAGAAAATTGCGGCCGCAGATATCCCCTTTGTCCAATTCGACCGTGTCATAACGAGTCCGATGATCGATGAGAAGGTGGTCTCGAACGTAAAGGGCGATAACGAAGGCATCGGTTATGAGACGGCTAAGCGATTCGTTGAGAAGGGTCTCACCAAGGACGATTATGTCTATGAAATGATCGGAGACAATTCCTCCGTGCCGGAGCTTCGTTCGAACGGATTCAGGACATACCTAAGCGAGCAAGGCTGGACAAAAGAAGAGATCGACAAGACAGTGGTGAAATCCGCAGCCACCGGCTGGAGCCGCGATACAGGGAAGGAGCTGTTCGAATCGTGGTTCGGCAGCGCCCAGCTTGATACCTCCAAGGAGAATTGGA
Organism: Paenibacillus sp. J22P277; assembly: GCF_059383675.1. Classification (NCBI taxonomy): domain Bacteria; kingdom Bacillati; phylum Bacillota; class Bacilli; order Caryophanales; family Paenibacillaceae; genus Paenibacillus; species Paenibacillus sp. J22P277. The sequence goes on along the minus strand of NZ_JBXENS010000003.1, from coordinate 581,121 downwards.
TCTTCACGCACGATGATGAAATCGCTATCGGCGTCCTGGAATCTCTAAACGGTTCAGCCCTTGATGCAGGCAAGAAGGAAGCGTTTCTGAAGCAGCTGAAGGCACTGGGCGCCTCTTCGGGTCTTGCCGAAATGCATGCAATTTTGAAAGACAAACATCAGACAATAGCACGCCCGTCCACATTCGATATCTTTTCGGTAACCTACGATCCGGCTATGATTCAAGAGGCCATGCAGGTGATGACGGACTTCCTCATGAAAAAAGGAACAGTCGAGCAGGATCACGTCATTCCGGTTAAGGTCGTCGATGCCGGCAACGTAGCGGATTTCAAGGCGTTCGGCACGTACGAAGAGAAATAGTACGGTAAATAAACCGCTCATGAGATGATCGTGCTTATGAGCGGATTAGCCTAATATACAAGGTGAGTGGGGGCATATGGGACTGCTGAAGATGGACGGCATCACCAAAGCGTTCTATGGAGTTACTGTGCTCGACCGCGTTAGTCTGAGCGTTAACCGGGGAGAAGTACACGCCTTGCTCGGAGAGAACGGTGCGGGCAAATCCACGCTGATGAACATCCTGGCTGGCGTTCATAGCAAGGATAACGGCCTGATCTCTTTCGACGGCAGGGAGATCGCCCAACACAGCATCAAATCGGCCGAGCAGCACGGGATTGCCTTTGTTCATCAAGAACTGAATATATTTAACGATTTGCGTGTGTACGAGAATGTGTTTCTGGGCAAGGAGCTGACCGGTCCCCTCGGCAGATTGCGAAAGAAAGAGATGGTTGATCAGACAAGCGCGTTGATGGGTAAACTGGGTGTCGATATAGACCCTATGGAATACGCAGGCAGCCTGGATACGGGGAAAAAGCAGCTGCTGGAAATCGCGAAGGTGCTGCAGGGGGAAGCGAAGCTTTTTATACTGGATGAGCCTACCACAGCGCTGAACAACGAAGAGATTGAGCGGCTGTTCTTTATTATCCGAAGATTGAAAAATGCCGGCAAAAGCTTCATCTTTATCTCCCACAAGATGCCGGAGATCTTCCGGATTGCGGACAGCTTCACCGTGCTTCGCAACGGAAAGCTGGTTGTATCGAATGACATCAAGCACACCACGCCGGAGGAAATCGCCAGACATATGGTCGGGGAACGGTATTCATCCGATGTAGGGTATGAAGAGCGCACGGCAGGTGTTGCAATCGTAGAGATACAACAGCTCTCCGGCAGGCGGTTTCACAACGTCAACTTGACCGTGAAGAAGGGTGAAATCATTGCATTTACAGGCTTGGAAGGCGCTGGCTGCTCGGAGCTGTTGCAGACGATCTTCGGCGTATTGCAGCCTCATAGCGGCAGGCTTCTCATCTACGGCCGAAGCCTCCAGCCTCACAGCATCCGAAGCGCGATGAAGTTAAGAATAGCGATGGTGCCCGCCAACCGCAAGGAAAACTCCGTCATCCCGGACCTCAACCTGCTCGAAAATACTTACCTCTCCGAGCACGCGATTCATTCCAGACAGAAGTTTATATTCAAAAAACGAGAGCTTCAGACCTACGAGGAGTTGAGAAAAAAGCTTGCAATCAAGGCGGGCAGCTATCGGGACATGATCACAAGCTTGTCAGGCGGAAACCAGCAGAAGATCATCCTGGCGCGGTCGCTGCGCACCAACGCGGACCTTATTCTTTTCGACAACCCGACGCAGGGGATTGACATCGGTGCGAAGCACGAAATATATAAGCTTATTCTCGAGCTGGCCAAGCAAGGAAAAACAATTATTGTCAATACACTCGAGATGACAGAGATTCAGAAAATTGCGGACCGTTGTGCGGTGTTTTATCGCGGGACCATTACGGCGATTCTGAACCGGGAAGAAATCAACGAAGAACGCGTCATGCTCCATGCGACAAACGCCATTGTTCCGGAGGAGAGGAGTGCGGCGGAGAATGAGCGTCAACTATAAGCATCTGTGGTCCAACTATAACTACATTATCGTCTTTATCGGCATATTCATTGCCTTCTTGTTTACGAATGGCAGCGGTACATCCTGGACCAGCATGACGAATATATTGCTTCACAGCGCCATTCTGGGGACGATTGCGCTCGGAATGGGATTCATCATTCTTACCGGGGATATCGATCTCTCTGTCGGCTCCTCCTTCGTCCTTGTCGGCGGGCTGACCATTATCGTTTACAACCAAGTGGATAACATCTTTGCAGGGCTGATCATCGCCATTCTGCTCGGAATGGTGTGCGGCTTCATTAACGGCGTGCTTGTTGGCTGGCTGCTGATGCCTTCGTTCATCGTCACTTTGGCAACGATGCTGATCTTTAGGTCGATCTCGCAATATATGATGAATGAGCGGGGTGAAACGAGATACAGCGTGGACGGATCATTATCCAGCTATTCGGCGCTGTTTAAGCTCGGCAATGGAGAATTGCTAACACTCCCCGTCATTGGCATTATTTTTATCTGTATCGCAGTGGCTCTCACGTACATATCGTCCTCTACCAAATTCGGAAAGCGTGTCTATGCGCTCGGAAGCAATCCGCGCGCTGCTAAGCTAGCCGGTATCGATATTCATTGGACCAGAATCAAGGTATTCCTGCTAAGCGGCGCATTGGTGGGATTTGCAGCGTTCCTGAAGATTGCGAAAGATACTTCCTTCGACCCGGCAACGTCCGGTCAGAACTTCGAGCTCTATGCCATTGCTGCCGTTGTCATCGGCGGAATCAGCATGTCCGGCGGGAGAGGGAAAGTGGCGAGTATCGTGTTCGGCACCATGTCATTCACAATGATCGATAAAATCATAACGGCGGTCGGAATGAATGCGTTGTTGAACGATTCAGTAAAAGGGTTGATTCTCCTTGCCGCTGTAGGGTTACAGATGGTGAAGCGGCAATCAAGGTCGGGGTAGGGAGCGAAGTTGGAGGCCGCTGAAAAAGTCGGAAAAGGTACATTTTCCTCAAATTTAAGGGGAATGTACCTTTATTATTTTAATGTATAACGGCGAAAAGGTTGAAGGGGCTTGGTAATAGGCCGTGAGTATAGTATACATTTGAAGGAGGCGGTTAGATGAAACAACTCGTAATTAGTCATGTTTAGGTTCAGGTCAAAGATTTATTGCAGCTTGTCACATGGGCGGGAGGGATTTCGGTGCAAAACCAACCAAACGGATTTCGTTTGCATTCGACCTGTTATATTTGCAAAAGAGAGTTTGGGGTCTTCGAGGGAACTCAAGTTTACGACCGAGTGGAACGAAACCGAAAAGGTATGCATTACTGCGAGGATTGCAAGTACAGGAACTTGAAGCACGCCTGCAGTTCTCTTGAAACAATCTATTATGTGGCGAATGATTATAATCTTAAAGCAGGTGCTAAGTGGGGTTTATTGGAAACATTTCCATTTCTGATGCGTCTAAATTTAATGGTAAGGACAAATTTCAAATTTAACATATAGGAGCTGAAATAGTGTCAAATCACGCTTACAAGATATTAGGAACAGTATTAATGATTGTTAGTGGACTGATTTTTACTCTTGAAAGATGCATTGCTAATATTTCGAACTCCCTCATTGTGGCTGGTTTCGCATCACACGGTACAACTACTGACTTAAAGCTAGTAGAATACCCCAAAATTAATGATAATTTATTTGTTTTATTTTTTTTCATTATTGGAATTCTGATATTTGCTTATGGGTTAATCAACAAACGTTGAACTAACGGGTACGATAGTTGAATGAAGACGCAACGGCAGCCGGTCGATCGGCTGCCGTTGTTTATTGAAGTAACGGGCAGGATTGCGCAAGCGTTGAGGCGAAATATAAGAAAAAAAACTAACCATATTCATGTGTTCTTAAGGGGCGATTGTACTGAATACTGCTGATTTAAAAAAATTCATGGATGAGAATAAGCCTTTTGAGGAAGCAAAGCAGGGCTTCTGGGGTTGGATAAATTCTTGGAAAGCGGATGACCCTGAAGATTATTTTGAGTTATTCGGAAACGAGGATATCTCCTCAATAAAGCTAACAAACGAGCGAATCGCACTGGTTATTAATTGTAGATATGATACACCTATTGAGTTCGTACAAACCACCATAAACGTAATTTATAAAGAAGACCTTATTGCGAAGTATCACTATATGCAGGATTTTCATGGCGAAGCTTTGGATGATGCGTTAAGCTTCGAAAAATACTCAATACTCACCAGAGAAGATTAAACTAACGGGTACGATAATTGAACAACAACAGCGGCAGTCTAAGACTTTATTTATCAAGTCTTGTTCTGTCGCTGCTTTGTTTATTGGACCCTGTCTAAAACTTATTTTTAAGAAGCTGATGATTCTTTAATTCAAAAACGTTGTTAACTCAACGACTCTAGTCTAAGAATATATTTTCACAGAACAGTTTTCCTATTGGCTAAATAAACCTGTCTATTTCACCGCACCTTCCGCAAATAGCTCGGTCGTGACGGTGAATCGAATATCGGCACGGCTCAGCTCAGCCCCCCAGCACAGCCTTGTACAACAAATCCCCGGCTATCGCAATCTTACGACCGCGCAAAAATGAGGTCGACCAGTAAGTTCTGGTGACCTCATAATACGAACGGGCAGGATAGTTCCAATATGCGGTATTATAAATTAACACCTGCTATATTTCAATGCGGTCACGTAAGGAGTAACTCATGGAATGATCGCCTCGATTACGGCTCACATCGTTAACGTCATCAAGCCCGATCGGCATGCCGGTCGGCTTGTCATTCGCATTTCGGGAAATGCGTTACCCTCGGGCGACGAAGCGAAGCGGCAAGCTTTTGACGCCATGGACGATGAAACCGCGCGTGGGTTCGAGCAGATCGTCGTTCGTTCTGGCGAGTCCGGGCAGCCGGTCCATGATCGCCAATAGCGCGATCTTCGCCTCCAAACGGGCGAGCGGGGCACCGAGACAGAAATGAATGCCTTGGCCGAAGGCCAGATGCTGATTGGATTCTCTAGCGATATCGAAACGCATGGAATCGTCGAACTTGGTTTCATCCCGATTGGCCGAGCCGATCCAAGCCACGACCCGGGTCCCCTGCGGGATCGTATGTCCTCCAAGCTCCACGTCCTCTTTGGTCATACGGAACATCGCTTGCACCGGAGAACGGAAGCGAAGAACTTCTTCAATGGCGCTCCCCAGCAAATTCGGATTGGACTGAAGCTTCTTCCACTCGTCCGGATGCTCCAGCAGTGCCCGGACGGCATTCCCGATCAGATTAGTGGTCGTCTCGTTGCCGGCAACCAGCAGCAAGCGGCAGAAGGACAGCACTTCGGATTCTGTCAGGTGGGAGGAGCCCTCCTCGGCGGCGAGCAGTGCACTGATCAAATCGTTCTGCGGGTCACTCCGGCGCTGCGCGATAATTCTTCTAAAATATTCGTTCATCTCCATATTAGCCTGTCTGGACGTATGTTGGCCTCCGATGACGGCATCGGCGCTTGCGACGATTTCGTCCGACCAAGCCTTAAAGCGCTCCCGATCGTTGGCGGGTACTCCCATCAGTTCGGCTATGACGATAACTGGCAGCGGGTAAGCAAAATCCCGGATCAGATCGATCTCCCCGCCGGGAATGACTACGTCCAGGAGCTCTCCGGCGATCTGCGTAATTCTTGGCTCAAGAGCGGCGACGGCCTTCGGCGTAAATGCGCGGTTCACCAGTGAGCGCAGATCACTATGCCTCGGGGGATCGATATTGATCAGGCTGAAACCCTCCGGCTGCTTATGCGAATCGGCATCTCTGGGCGGCGCGCTTGGCCGTGAGGAAAACCGGGAGTGATCAGAGAGGACGGTTTTCACATGATCGTAGGTAAAGACAGACCACAATTGAAGCGGTTCCATGTACGCGACCGGTTGATTCCTTCTGAACGTCTCGTACACGGGATACGGATTCAAAAGAAATTCAGGGGATAACAGGTTGGTCATAATCGACACATCCTTTCAAAATGGTTTACTATGATGATAACGCCAAAAAGTGGAAGACACAAATGATCCGGTTGTACGGTCAGGTATGTTCGATGGAAAAACCGCCGGTGAACTAAGGAACTTGGTTGACGACCTTCTTTTCGGCAACGAGTTTCCTGGTCTGGCCAGCCTCGTAAAATTGATAATGATAAAAATGGATATAGTCCAATCGGTTATGCATTTCGGAATTCAGGGACAGATGTGCTCTTTTTTCTTCCGCTCCTTAGAAGCGATTACGGAGTTGAGGGATTGATTCGAAGGTTGAACAAAAAAAGGACTGCTCAGGGTTTCATGAAAATGACATCCCCGAGTAGTCCCTTTATGTCGTACAAGAAAGTAAGAAACCTGCTGTACAACAAACAAATGGTGAAGCCATTTCTACTTTATTGAATCGACTCCGCAAGGACGCGGTTCTTCATTAATCTTGAGCTGGCAAGTTTCAATAGGTGGGGTTATCCTCGGATTTTCTTTTCAGCATCAGCAAAACACCCGCTACAACCAGAGAGATAGACGCTGCGGTTTGTCCAATGAAGTGAAAGCTGAAGATTGTTCCCAGCGTGAAAGCGATAAAGAAGATGATAGAAGCGCTCCCGAGAATGAACACCGGCACAAGAATCCACCGGTTTCGTTTGCCGAACCAGTAGAATTCAAACAGTCCGAACGCTACAGCCATCGGAAAAGCCGGCCACATATAAGCCCAGCTGTCAAACAGCATGGAGATCTGGCAGACGATGCCGGCCCCGAATAAAATACCTCCCGGAATTAACAACCCAACCCCCCTGCGCTCTGTCGCATAGAAATACATCCAGTGAAACAGCAGCCCAAGCGGAATAACGAATAAACTTGGCCAAAAATAAGCCATGACCTTGCCTGGTCCCATAACATTGTCCCGGTTTGTAAATAGGAATATTCCGAACAAGACCAATAGTGCGCCGAGTGGTGCTTTTTTAGACACAATCTTTTCCTCCGTTCGTTTTCATAGGCTTCCTAAATCGTAACATGAGTATGTTTATTGTAAAATCTGCTTGAGGATGATTTCTTCTCAGTCTTCAGACTGAGAACCAGCAGACGACCTCTCAAAACTAACACTTGCGGAGCTGACGCTGCTAGCGGCGGTGACGTCCAGATGCCGGATTCGCATGCCTTCCGTACTAACAGAACCGATGTGACTCACGGCAGCGCTCAACTAACGGGCAGGATCAGTGCAACTATTATATATAAAACGGCGTCCTAATATATGGAATTTTCACATTTAACATCTCGGATAGCTTAGCAGTTGAACAAATGGGGATGTGTTACACTTTAGGATAATAGGAGGTATTACAAGTTATGTATGAATATATTTTTGTTGAAACCTCTCTAGGAGGGCTTTGGTCCGATCCTACACATCGGGAAACTATTCAAAAATATGCTAAAGAAGGGTGGCGCCTAGCTCAAGTTCTTCCTACAAATTATAGCATGGATGGAAAGCCAGCCTTTTGCGATATCATTTTTGAAAGGCTATTAAAAGAATAGCCGATTATCGTTGAGCTAGCGGGTACGATAGCTCAATGCATCAAGGAGCAGTTTGCCGTCGGCAACTGCTTCTTTTTCATTATGCTAACGGGCAGTGTAATGCAACTATCCAAGTATTGGAAACGTAAAACTAATGGATAAGGTTGTGGGTGTTCAAACCATATTGCCACATGAGGAAGGCGATCACATGAAAAGAATGATTATAATATGTTCATTTCTCGTACTTCTTTTAGGTTGTTCGCAAATTGAAGTGAAACCCGATAACCCAGTGCATACCACTCTCTTGATGAAAACCTCCATTGATCGGCAAGATTACGCTCGCTTTACTTAGTTGTTTTCTGAGGGAGGGCTAATAGTGTGCCGAAATCCGATTTTGAGGAGTTAAAAACCCTATCCTCCGCTAGTACACTCTTCAATAATTACGAATTGGTAAGGTTTGATAATGGAAATATGCTTCTGGTCAGACTGACTCCACCGAATGAAAATGGACAAGTTGAAATCGAGGATGCGAAAATAGTTCCAGAGGAAATGAAAAGTTTATTTGATTGCTAATATCGCTTTTATTTAATAAGTCATTTGAGCGGAAGGAACGATAACACTATGAAATCATCCCTGAGAGAGATACATGCTTCTCATGAAACAAGACTTGCAAGCTATGCCGCCGTGTCCACCGCCTTAACGTTGCTCAGCGATGAGCGGCTTCGAGAGCGAGTGGAACATGCTGCGATTATGGGGACTGGCATCGGTGGTACAACGGCGTTATTGCAACTCGAAGACACGTCAGTCTTTATGAAAATAATACCGCTGACGGAAATAGAAAGACGTACTCCGAATATCATGTCCACTAGAAACGTATTCGAACTCTCTCCGTTTTGCCACTATGGCATAGGTTCACCAGGGGGTGGCGTGTGGCGTGAGATCGCCGCCCACACCATGACCACCAACTGGGTGCTGGCGAAACAGTGTGAGAGCTTTCCGATAATGTATCACTGGCGGGTGTTACGCGGTTTGAAACGAAGTGCACCAATCTCTGACGAACTGAGCGATGTTTCCGGCATGGTTGAGTTTTGGGGATCCGAGACAGTGGGGAATCGTATCGAGGCAATTATGGACGCAGCGGATAGTGTTGTACTGTTCTGTGAGTATATTCCTCATAACCTTCACGACTGGCTTATCGAACAGGTAGCTATTGGTGAGAAGACATCCACCTCTGCTTTCTCTATGGTGGATTCCCACTTGCGGTCTGCTGTCTCGTTTATGAACACGAATGGATTACTCCATTTCGATGTTCACTTCAGAAACATTTTAACCGACGGACACCGTGTTTATATTACGGACTTCGGACTTGCAACGTCTTCTCGGTTTGAGCTGTCCGAAAATGAATCGGAGTTTCTCGATCGGAACAAGGCTCATGATGGGTGTTATGTGGTTACAGAGTTCGTGAACTGGCTTGTAACGGTGCTAAACGGTGCGAAGAATCATACAGAACGTGTAGACCTCATACGCCGATATGCTGAGGGTGATAAGTCAATCGAGGTGATGGAGGCAGCAACGTTATTTATTAAACGGTACGCTCCGATAGCCTTAGCGATGAATGACTTCTACATGAATCTCGGTTCGGTGAGCAGAACCACTCCATTTCCAGTTGAGGAAATTCAACGAATTTGTACAACAACTGGGTTTGAGCCACTAAGATCATGATGACTATAAGTGAACGGGGTTTAGGCAAGCGGATCATTGATTTGTGTGAAGGAGGGGAACGCATGAGGATGATACTATTAGTTTTTTTATTGGTGTCTTTCCTCACAGCAGGTTGTGGTATACAAAATAAGCAGTCAAACTCTTATCCAAGTGCCATAGCCTGGAATAATATCCTGTACGGACTTTCGATTGAGGAGGTTTCCATTGGAGAAATCGGCAAGGAGATTGGAAAGATTAAAAGACAAGAAACCCCTATGCCGAAAAAAAATGGGGACTCAAATGACCAACGTATGCCAACAGGAAGTATGTTGTTTGAGATAAAAGGAAAAGACCCCACTCAAGTAATTGCAGTAAAAGTAAATGATAAATATTATAATGCTTCAAAACTGGGACCTCTGAATTAAACTAACGGGCAAAATTACGCAATAAACACATTAACTTTACGTATAGGAAGTAAATGAAAACAAAGGCGGAATACAAGCGGATCTTCAACTAAGTACGGCACTAATTCAGAGTATAACCTTGCTAGTAATAGTGTTTCTGGGATTCGTAGTCTATAGGGTTGTAAAACGGAGAAAATAGTCATGCAACATGCGATTGAATTAACTGGGAACGATAATACAATAAACATCTTTGATGAAGCTGCCAGCACGTTCGGTGGCTTCATAAAGTTAACGGCAGGATACTTCCATAAGTCGGGTTGTTTGATTCGTTACCTTACTGGATAAAATCACTTATTGGAATCGTAGTATTAATAGCATTGATATTTAGAGGAATACGTGGAAATAAAAAATTACAACGATGAAATTAGCGGTTCCTGGTAGTATTGCTGTAGTTAGATAAAATGAAAGTGCCCACCTTTTGCAGGTGGGCACTTTTTAATTTGTTGCTTCTGGACGATCCAGCTGCCAAGTACCCATTAAACAACTTTACTTAGACCTTTGATCGGGGGGTTATTTATGTTTTTTCGTGTGAGTTAACCTCTCACTAATTATGAAAACGAGCCTTGGTAAATCAACGTTTTCTCAGTTGTTTTCTTAATTCTGACATCACACATAAATGCGTGGTGTCATAAATACTGAGAAAATTTTATCTAGCGATCAATAGAAAGGAGTCATCGACGAGATTACATTTTGGTCTATTGGATTCGAATTTCGAAATTGACAAGGACTTGATCTCATTCCCGTCGATTGGCAGGCAAGCGCATAATGAAACGGCTGAGTATTGCTACTATGATCGTAGGGATAGACATACGAATACTGTACGGGAGTACCCCCCTCCGAGTAGTCGCTGCCATCCACATCCAGGCCATCCCGCAAAAAAGGAGCAACAAGCGTCCACTGCCGCAGCCCAGATCAAGCGCGGGTTGTCCGGACGTCTCGATCAGTTTCTTGTAGTACGCCGCTTCCGGACCAACTTCCGTCCACAATTCGGCATGCGCCCGAGCGACAAGGCCATAGTGCCATATTTCGCGCCCCCTTTTCTTCTTTCCAAGAGTGGTAGCTGGTATAAGAGCAAGCAGACCTGACACAATGAACCGATCATTAAGATGATCGGTTTCATTGATCGGATTTATGTGCTTAGCATGTATCGCCCATCGAAATATATAGTTCGATTTTGTTTTTCAGATGTTCTTTTTCCTGAAGTCCAACAAATTGTTCTACCAGATAACCGTCTTTAAAAAGCATTAATGTTGGAATAGTCCTCACACCGTATTCCGATGCAAGTTCCGTTTCATTATCAATATCCACTTTCACGACGGCAGCATGTGATTTCATTTCTTCAGCCAATTCTTCTACGATCGGCAACTGAATTTTACATTGGCCGCTCCATGTCGCATAAAAATCAACGAGCGTAACCCCATGTTCGATCTGTCCACGAAAATTTTCCTTGTTAACTGAGGAAATTACCATCTTGTTGAAACCTCCTTCTCTTCGATGCCTTCATCTTAACCTGCTATTGTGCTACCGATTAACCTGCTATTGTGCTACCGAATTTCTTGTATCTGCATTCTTATAACCTCCTTGTAAACAGTAATGTGTAAACTATTTTGTATTTCCGCTCCTCTGTGCTATAAATAAATATATTTGCGATAAGTTGGTGTAAGAGGATATAACCAAGTATAGCGGCGATTACGAATAAACAGAATAAGTTGACGAAACGGTTTTCTGCTTCCAAGTTTCACGATGAAAGGATAAATCATTATGATTGATCATGTGGATCTCAAGATACTGGCTTTATTAAGGGAAAACTCAAGAATACAATGGAAGGATATTGGTAAAGAAATACATATGACTGGACAGGCTGTGGGAAATCGCATTCGAAGGTTAGAGGAATTAGGCATCATTGAACAGTATACGATTGGGACAAATAAGGCGAAACTTGGACAGCCTGTGACTGCGTTTATTACGATTTTTGTGGATGCAGCCAATCATCCAGCATTTCATGCGTTTTTCAATGCGGAAGAGGCGATTTCCGAAGTACATCGGGTCAGTGGGGATGGATGCTCCTTTTTGTTAACCGCACACTTTGCCTCCAATGAAGAAATGCAATTACTTCTTGACCGCATCTTAAAATATGGCCACTATCGCGTTAACCTATCAACTGGAAAATTAAAGTCCTAAAAGGAGACCGTGCGAAAAAAGACCATCATACAAAAGAAACCGAAAAACGGCACTCGTCGTTCGTTATGTCAGTCCCCTTGTGATAACAAGCCTTCTTTTACCTGCCGGTATGCTGCAGAAATACACATCAAAACTCCTGTTGTTACAAAAACACCAACTGGAAACCACCAGCTACCCCATTCTAAAGATATAAGAGGCATTAACGAAACCCCGAATGCAACAGGAACAGGGGCCTTAAACAAATAACCAAGCATGAATGTAATCAATACATTTACGACACCGACCCAAATAATTGAACCTGCCAATAAATGATAGACTCCAACCGAAAGAATGGCCGTTGTCGTCAATAGCGCCAAACGAAGAGGAATCAATTTCCAGGTGAATTTGGCATTATGAAAGAGCTCGAAAATAAGGACAAACAGAGGTGGAACCACCAGAACTTTCAAGTCTGTTGCGTATGCCAGCCCAATCCAAAGGGCTAATATCATGGTTACGATTACGGTATCCGTTTTCTTTCGAAAACTAACCAATCCTTCGGGCAACCGATCTGCGCTTCTCCATTTAAAAGCGGCTAACATAATTACAAACGTAAAGATCCCAGTGGAAATGGCAAAAACAAAATCATGCAGATTTAAATAGATCGGCAGCAGCGCAGCAGGAATCGTTGGCGCAAAATTGATTCGAAATACATGCATGAGAATGATAACAATCACGAGTCCAAGCCACATTTTCATCAGAGGGGTCAAGGATAAATCGTTCGATACAGTACCCAAGCATGCACCTAAGGTCGGGGAAAGCCAAAGGTGAGCCGGCTTCTTGATCCAATGCGCTACCGGCACCGCCATAATTCCCATGGCCATACCAGCAATTTCAGGAAAGAGAATGTCCCTTTGTCGTAGAACTACACTACTAACAAGCATAATAATGACCAACAAATAAGCGGATAAAAAACCTTTGGATTTCAAACTGCTCCAAACCATTTCAATAATTCTCCTTTTCGACCTCAATCTTGATTCCTACAAATCCTGAAAAGGATTGCGCATACCGCAACCTTATTTCCGGCATCTCCTCCGTATTTTCGCAATAAACGGCCTGCGAAGAGCCTTACCCCCTGCATTACGCACACAATTTATGACCCCTCGTATCTTCCCTGGAATGCATGCTCTTCGAACGAAGGCGAGTTGGTGACGTCGGACGTCGTAAGTCGGCGCAAGAGGATATAAGTAAGTATAGCGACGATTACTACTAAACAGAATAAGTTGATGAAACGGTTTTCCGCTTTCAATTTTCATGATGAAAGGGTATAAGAAATGTGATTGTTAACTTGGAGCTCAAAATACTGGGCTTATTTAGGGAAATCTTAAGAATGAAATGGAAGGATGTGGGTAAATAAACGCATATGACTCGGAGGTCGTCGTCGTCCGTTGTCCGTTAAGAAGAACATTGTCCGATTGAACTCCGCGCAAATCGCGGACTTTTTTAGTTATCGGTTCAAGTGCATGTCATTTGGAGATGACAAGGACTTTAAGCATAGTAAGCCATTGTTAATGGCGATGAGGGATAAAAATCATTGCTTGTTGGAAACTTAAGATTGGTTACGAAGGAAAATGAAAGGAGCATGTCTAATGAATCAATCCGCAGATGCAATGACGGCAAAGGAGTTGGAGTATATCGCCGATTCCATGTCCAATGAGGATTTATTGCTGAAACAATGCGCAGTCGCCTCTTCAACTGTCCAAAACCCGGCCATAAAACAAACCGTAGACCAGTTCAAGATGAAACATACGCAGCATTATCAAACGCTGCTCAACATGATGGAGCAACATCGAACGATGGCTCCAACGCAACCCCAACAATAAGAGGAGGACGTCAATGAATAGTCAACTCACGTTACCGGAAGAAGATATCGCAAATACCATTTTGGCAGACTTAAAACGCGTCACTAGAGAATATGCGACGGCTGCAACGGAATCCGTTTGTCCGCAAATCCGGACGATGTTTTCGAATCTGCTGAATGAAACCCTTACGATGCAAGGCGAATTATATACGGTTCTGAAGCAAGCGAACCTGTATAACGCGTCTTCTCCCGTTCTTCAACAAGAAATCGACAAACAACTTGCGCAGTACAAACAGACGCAGCAGAAAACAGCGCATTTCGCGGAACAAAGCGCCGTTCATATTCAATGATGGCGGTCAGAATTGCAGGGCAGAAGAGAACGGGAGCGGGGTGATAACAAGATGGAATCCGCAAACGAATTCGTGAATAAAGTCAACGAAACGCAAGAAAAGCAACGGAAAAACACGGAGAAACAGGGAAAAGGCAAGCCGTCGCAGAAACTCCAAAACGTACAGCATACGAATAACCCATAAGTGAATGTATAACAAAATACTTAGAAACGAAGGACCGTCTACATGGTTTAATCCATGACGACGGTCTTATTATTATTTTCAGGATGGTTGATGATCAAGTAACTCCGATCCGCACTATCTAGCGTTGACCCACGTCTAATTCACATAACGGCGGAAATTCTTCGTCCGGCGTACGAGCCTGCAGTGCCGCATATAACGGTGCGTGCTTTTTTTCTGCGTATGGCTGTTCCAGTTTTTACGTCGGATGCAAACATAATGCCGCTTGGAGACGGAATAAACGCGAAATCCACGGCGAACGCAGACCGAGAGCCATTTGGAATCCGTACCGGCTTTCCGGTTAGCGGGGAATTTGACCCGGCGCCATACCGACTTGCGAAATACCAGCGTACCGCCTTTGACTTTACGCTTGTATTTCCTCTCGCCGCCTCTCCGGAACACCATCAGCGCCCGCTTGGCTTTGAAATAGAGGTAGGAGGTATGCTTGCCGACGATGGATGCCTTCCCGTGCTTAATCGCGCGAGCCGCCTCCCGAAGAAACTTAGGGCCGTAGTAATCATCGTCGTCGAACTTGGCGATGAAGCCGTTTTCTGCTTTTTTAATCGCATAGTTCAGGCATTTGCCGAGCCTGTATTTCTGAGGCAACTGGTATACGGTGACTTCGCCTTCCGGATATTGGCTTGCCCGCTCCTTGTAGACCTCAATGTCCATTTTGTTATTGTTCAGAACGATGATCATCTTCTTGTTCTTCCATAATTGACGATCATAATTTTCGAACACGTTATCGATGCAAGACGACCTTATCGTGCAAGCGATCACGGTAATCATCTAATCCTCATCTCCGTTCGATGTGGGTTGGAGCTTCGGCGTTCATCCGGCCATCAGGTTGGCCAAGAAGACAAACCGCAAGCTCATCATGGCAGGCACCCTGAACGACAAGAAATATTACAAAGCCAAAATCAAGCCGCATCTGGGCAAAAAAATCCGCTACATCGGGCCCGTCGGAGGCGACCGCAAGCGTAAGCTGCTGGCTTTTCCTTCATCGGCCTGCCGAGGAAGAGCAGGTACTTTTGTTTCCTTTTCTTGAATAGGCATACACTCTAGGATATGAGCGGACTTCCCGGCGGGGCACGGCTCTGATGGCCAATATCAAGTGAAAACAGTCTCAAAAACTTGGCTAGCGAGGGAAGAGAGAGTCTCGATCTTTGGTGTCGTAAAAACTTATCCGCTCAAGGTCATTGTGGCGGGCCATGGAAAGCAGGTGCCGGAGAACGATGCGTATATGTACGAGACGGAGCTGCTGAATCTCGGCGGATTCGAATTCCGGATGACCGAGAATCTCGAAATCGCCCAAAGGCTCGGACGAGTTCTTTACTCCTTGACCGGTGATGCTCTTGTTAAGGTGGAGAATGGAGCCTGCATCATTCCTGTCAATGTCCTGTCACTTTCGCCGGCACAACTTCTCGTTTGGTCCTCCTTGGTCAACGAGCAGCTGCAAGCGGAAGATTTCGGGCCCGATGAAGCTATTATTCTTTGCGCCGGAAAGAAGTATCGCGGCTCTCTTCCCATCGGCACCGCCATCGCCCATGGCATCAGCATAAGAGCCTATTTTCATTACGTTTTCCCTCCAGGATACGATATCATCATGCCGACAATTATTGGCAATATACTGATATATTCCGTATAAAGGAGGGAAACACGTCCGGCTAGTTGGAATTGAATCAAAAGGCTTATTTTCTAATTATAACTAAGTCTTTGAAACTCATCCGATCAAAACTTCGCATCGGCTGGCAGCCGATTAACGCTTTTGAATGTTCTTGCCGCCTTTTTTCGCGTTTTGTCCGCCTTCGTTGGCATAGGTGCCGATGTTGCGGTTGATTTGCGAGTTGCCGCTTACCCGTTGGTATACCGTGATATGCTTGTTGACCGTGATGTAATAAATCGAGATGTTCTTGCCGCCGTGCTTGAATTTTCGCATTTTTCCATGACCTCCATGCTTGTATTTCGTACAGGATATGTCCGTTTCGCCATCCTGCTTATGTGGATGTCCAAGTGCCGGCAAGATGGGTGACAAGTATGCGCGAATGCCGGTTCATGATATAATGGCGGGGTAAGCCAAGCATTTCCATTCATTTAAAATTTTTGCAGGGAGCGTGCAGGGATGTCGGTTGAAGTGTATTTGAATTTTAACGGCAATTGCAGGGAAGTCGTCGAGTATTACGCGGACGTTTTCGGTACGGACAAGCCTAAATTCATGACGTTCGGGGAAGTTCCCGCCGATCCGTCGTATCCGGTTCCGGAAGAGGCGAAGTCGATGATCATGCATTCGCGCTTGAAAATCGGCGGCAGCACCGTCATGTTCTCCGACGTTTTCCCCGGCATGCCGTTCGTCCAAGGCACCAATATCACGCTTGCTTACGTGACGGAGGATCGGGAAAGCCTCGAGCGCGTGTTCAATCAGCTGCAGGACGGCGGCCAAGTCGTGATGGCGCTGCAGGAAACGTTCTGGAGCAAATTGTACGGCAGCGTGACCGACCGTTTCGGTATCCAATGGCAGTTGAATTTGGGCATCGGCGAGTGGTAACCGGCGACTTTCAAGGCTAACCTGCTCCTAAAATATAACGCTGCACCAAGAAAGAAATTATACTCGCATTGCAGCTCACACCCCGGCGGTGTGAGTTTTTTCTTGTTACGGGGTAATAGGGACAGACAAGAAAGGAGCGTCCGCCATGCGTCTGTCCGAACGAATTTCATCCTGGAGGCACGCCGCCATGACGCTGCTGATCATTGCGGCCAGCCTGGAATACGCGGTTGCGCACACGCCATATCACGGGGCGTTGAAGTCGGTTAAGGTTGCGGCGGCGCTTGTGCTTGCCTGGGGGTTCTACAGGGATCAGCGGCTCGTGTTCGCGAACTGGCAGATGAAGCTTTCGCGGCAGATGCTGCTTCACGTCGCGCTGCTTCTCCTGGCGCTGCTCGGTTTCCAGGCGTCCGTTGCCGCGATTCAAATCATCGTTCGGGAAACGAACGCATACGGACCGGATTCCGCGCAGGGGCTGGAAACCGCGTTGCAGATGGCGGTATATCCGCTCCTGACCGCGGCGTTATGCATCGGCACGAACGGCTACGCAGCTTGGCTCAGGCGCAACTCGAAGCATTTGACGATGCTGCTGTATCTGTTCGTGTGGGTATGGTTCGGTTCGTATTATTACTACATGGCGAGCCGGACGATGGGGGACGACTTCGTGTTCTCGGAGCAGGCGAAGATACAAGCGACGCTCAAGGGGATAGCGGCTGACGGCCAGTACGATGAGTACGACGAATATCGGCTGAAGGAGATTTTGGAGAAAGCGCAGTATAAGAAAGATTACCTGAACATGGAAGGGAACGCTTATCTGACGCTGGATGCGACCGGCATCGATTGGGGCGAGATCTATGAGCATCTGTTCGCGAGGGAAGGCTATGCGTACTATTCGTTCGAGGTGTCGGGCAAGCCGCTCGTCATCGAGCCGGCCATGCTCGATTACGATTCCATGGCTGCCTGGGAGAATGAACTCGGCAAGCGATACACGGAAGTGGTCGTGAAGCTGTATCCGGCCGAGGAGCCGGGCCAAGCGAACGAGAACGGGGTGCGATATACCGAGGGAAACGGCGGAGAATCCGTTGACGGAGCACCGCCGAAGAAATCCGTCAAATCGCTGACGCTCTATTTTGCCGGTCGGGATTACGCGCATTTCAAGCAAATCTTCGAACGCGACCCGGCAGACCGCCATCTGAGCCGGTTGATCGCGGCTTCCCATACGCTGCCAGACAGCAAGTTTCTCGAACTGTACGTCGGCATCAACGGGTACGTGAATTATCGCATCGAGGACTTCTGGTACTTCAGCGCGATCACGATCACGACGCTCGGGTTCGGCGACATAACCCCGAATTCCGGCCCCATCAAAGTGGCGGTCATGATCGAGACGCTGCTCGGCGTGCTGCTCGTCGGCATCTACGTCTCGCTGGTCAGCAGCAGGAAGCGGGAATCCGGTTGAATTCCTTCGGCTCAGAGCAGGGCGAGCGCGACGTTGACGCTGTCTTGGAGCGTTTGCCGGTCCGGCGCGGTCTTGGCCATGACGTACAGGCCGCTGCGCAGGGTGACGAGAAACCGCGACAGTTCGCGGAGCGTATGCTTGCCGCGCAGTTTGTTTTGCTTCTGGGCTTGCAGCAGGAAGTCATAGAACCGGGACTCGATATCCAACGAATACGCTTCGATGCGGGTGGAGATCGTCGGATCGACGGCGCCGAGCTCCATGGCCGTATTGGCGATAAAGCATCCTCTGCGGGAGCTGTCCGGGCCGATCGCATTGTCGATGACGGCATCGAAATACAGGGCCAGCAGCTCCTTAGGCTCGCCCGGCTCATCGAGAATCTTCAACCGATTAAAGGATTTTTGCCGGAATCGGTCCAAGCAGGACAGGAAAAACTGATTCTTGTCGCCGAACGTATCGTACAGGCTGCCGCGATGAACGCCCGTGTGGTCGACGAGATCCTGAACGGACGTGCGTTCGTAACCTTTGCTCCAAAAAAGCTCCATCGCCTTGTCAAGCGCGAGCTCCTGATCGAATTCCCTAGGACGTGGCATGAAGATAACCCCCTTTCGAACAGTATAGCGATTAAAGAATGTACAGTCAACAATGAGCGAAGGGAGCTGCCAAGCAAATTGAGGGAGATATAGAGGATGGGGAAAGGCGATAAGAAGCAGCTGCGGTTATCTTTATTGCCCAATGATCCAATATTTCTCACGTTCAATGCCGACTGAATGTTCTTGAATATAACGTCGCAAAAGTAAACCGCGTCAAAATCGATAGCCTTTCATTGCATAAATTAAAGAATATACATTCTTAAATAAAACAATGCAAACGACCGGAGAGAATCACGAATTGTTGACTTGTCGGGTCGATATGGGATATGATCGGATTACAGTTAGTAAATTAGTAATTTAGTAATTCGACGCAATCGCAGAATCACCCGATATGCCATTCAATCGACAGCAGAACAGGAGCAGCGAAGATGAAAATTCCGACGACGTTAAAGCATAAACCGGTCATCGTGTCCGAGAATTACGAGCATATTGACGGCAGGTACGCCAACCATTCCGACGCGAAGGGCATTTCCCTCGGCTTGGCGCAATGGAACGACCGGGGGAAACTCGACATTTCGGCGAAAGTATGGCGGTATACGGGCGAGAAATGGTCCAGGCAATCCGAGGAGCTGCCGCTCCATCGCGTTCTTGATTTGGCGATTCTGGTCAGCCGCAGCATGGTTCATTTCCGGGAGGCCTATCGCTACAAGCATCTTTACGACGAGCAAAATCCCGTCATCGACCGGGTGGGCTTGCAGGGAGACGCGATGACGATCGCCGTATGCACGGACAACGAGAAAATCAACGAGGACATCAAGCTGTTCAGCCAAGCGCTAAGCGACGACGACGAACTGATCGGCGAACGGCTGCGGACGTTGTCCCGCATGTTGAAGGAACTCGGCTATTAACGCGTGCTTGACGGGCAATGCGAGAATCCCGGACCGTTTGCGCCGAGTAGCATCGAACCGACGGTTTGCCGAAAGGGCGTTCCAGATCGACTCTGGAAGGCTCTTTTATTTTGCGCGCCGATCGGGTCCCGAAATCAACCAGAATCCTCCAAGCTCGAACATGCATTTTCGCGGAAACCGAATTTCGCCTGCGCGTCTCATAAATATTACACCTATGCAAACGATCTATTTCCGGATAGAATAGGTGCAAAAACGCTTTCAAAAAGGGAGTACGCATGAAAAAGCTGCTTTTTGTCACGGTATTCGCGGGCAGTCTGGCTGCGCTCGCGGTCACGTTGTACCTCATGCTGACGATTTACCGCGGCGATATGGACCTGTCGGGCGGCACGCGGACGGCGCCGAACGAGCATTCGGAGCGGATCGTCGTCATCTCGCAGGAGCAGGGCAGCTACGTCATGAACGAAATGCAGAAGGGCGCGCGCGACGCGGCCGCGGTTCACGGCATGATGATCGACTTCTGGGGCGTGTACCGTTCGAACGTCGAGGAGCTGCTCAAGCAGGTTGATATTGCAATCGCTTCCAAAGTGGACGGGATCATCATCGAAGGCGTGGACCGGCCGGATTTTGCGCGGATGGTGAACAAGGCGACCGAGAAGGGCATTCCGGTGATCACGATCAATTCCGACGTTCCGGGCAGTCTGCGCAAAACTTACATCGGCTCGGACCATTACCGGGAGGGCATCCTGATGGGCCATCATCTCGCGGCGCAGCTGAAGGGCGAAGGCATCGTCGGCGTCGTGATGAATTCCGAGTCGTCGGATACCGACCAGCTCCGGCTGAGAGGACTGCGGGAGGTACTGAACGCGTACGCGGGCATCCGGCTCGTGTTCGCCTCCGAGGATGCCGCGAAGCTGCAGGCGGACATGCAGACCGACGACATCTTGAACCATTATCCCGGGGTCGGGGCATTCATCGGGCTGCCGGCCGACTCCGGGAAAAGCATCGTCGAGGCCGCCGGTTCGCGGTCCAAGCGCAAAACCTCCGATGTGTTCATGTTCGACGATTCGCCGCAGACGGAGTCGCTGCTTCGAGCCGGACTCGTGCAGGCGGGCTTGTCCCAGCATTACGAGGAAATGGGGAAAATGAGCGTCGACCTGCTGCGGCGCTGGCTCGATAACGACCGGCTGCCCCTCGATGCCAGCTACTTTACCCCGATCAGCGTCGTTGCCGTCCCCGGCGCGAAGGAGGCGGCGCCATGAAGACGATCCGCAACAAAATGATGATGCTTTCGCTGATCATTTGGATCATCATGGCATTCATTTGGATCTCGATGAGTATTTTTAACCAACGCACGGTCGAGAAGTACAACGGGATTCTGCAGCGCTATCTGCTGATGAACCAGGCCTCCGAACTGAGCCGCCAGGCGCTGATGACGTTGAATAGCTACCGGATGTCGCCGACCGAGGAAAACCTGCGACGCTACGTGGAGGACAATAACCGGCTGCTGCGGACGAAGCTGGATATGAACAAGCTGCGCAATCCCAATAACGACATGCTGCTCGTGAATTTCCAGCATATGGTGGACAGCCAGTCGGAAGCGATGGATCTGGCCGTCCGGTTCCAGCGGGATAACGACGACGATGCGGTAGCGGCGCAGTTCGACGAGGCGTCGAACATCTCGGCGTACATCTCGGAGACGACGCTGTCGCTGATCGGCGGAGAACAGAAGACGTACGATGCCTTCTATCGGCAGATCATCGCGCGCAGCAACGAGATCAAGAAGATGGGCTTTTGGGCGCTGGCCTTCGTGTCCCTGCTGCTGCTGCTGTTCTCCTACCGGTTCGTCAGCGGCGTCACGCGGCCGATCCTGAAGCTGACGCAGTCCGCGCGCGAGCTCTCGCGGGGGAATTTCCAGAATCCCATCGTCGTCGACAACAACGACGACATGGCCTTCCTCGCCAAGACGCTCGACAGCATGCGGCTGAACATCGGCAACCTCTTCGACGAGATCCAGAGCAAGGCGCAGCTGGAATACGACCTGCACAAGCATAAGCTGATGCTGAAGGAAAGCGAGCTGAAGAGCCTGCAGAGCCAGATCAATCCGCATTTTCTGTTCAATACGCTCAACATGCTGTCGAAGGAAGCGTACCTGTCGGGCGCGGACAAGACCAGCGAGCTGATCAGCTCGGTGGCGGGCATGCTGCGGTACAATCTCCGGCGGATGGACAGCCGGGTATCGCTCAAGGACGAGATCGACGTGCTGGAGGAGTACTTGACGATTCAGCAGGCGCGCTTCGGCGACCGCGTGCGGATCGTCCGCGAGATCGACGAGACCGCGCTGGAGATTGAAGTGCCGATCCTAATCCTTCAGCCGCTCGTAGAAAACGCGTTCATCTATGCGATCGAGCCGTCCGAGGACGGCGGAACGCTGACCCTGCGCGTGAAGAACGAAAAGGATGCCGTTCTCGTGCAGGTACAGGACAACGGCCCGGGGATGGAACCCGGGAAGCTCGGCAGCCTGCTGTCCGACCCGGATCCGCCGGGCTATAAAGGCCATTCCACCGGCATCGGCATCCGCAACGTGTTGGATCGGCTGCGGTTGTTCTACGGAGCAGAGGATATCATCGCGATCGATTCGGCGATCGGAGCAGGAACATGCATAACGCTTACGCTTCCAAGGAGGCCAGAACTATGATTACGGTATTGATCGTGGACGACGAGCCGATCGAACGGACCGCTTTGCAGCGGATGATCCGCGAAGGCTTCGGCGATATCGAGATCGTCGGCCAGGCGTCGAACGGGCGCGAGGCGATCGAAGCGGCGGCGCGGCTGAAGCCGGATCTCATTACGATGGACATCAAGATGCCGGGCATCGGCGGACTGCAGGCGATCGAGACCATTCGGGAGTCGGACAACGCCGTCAAATTCATCGTCGTTACGGCTTACGACACGTTCGAATTCGCGCAGCAGGCGATCCGGCTCGGCGTTCGCGACTATCTGCTCAAGCCGAGCAAGACGGCGGTCGTGCTGGAGACGGTCGGCAAAGTCGCGGACGAGATCAAGGCTTCGCGCGACGAGTCGGCGAACCGGAGCCTGGACAAGGAAAAGCTGCGCCGGATGCTGCCGGTCGTGGAAGCGGACATCGTCTCGCAGCTGTTGTTCGACTTCGCGCCGTCGGTTCATTTGGACGAAATGATCGATCTGCTCGAGGTGCCGGAGATGAACGGCGGCTTCGTCGTGAACGTGCTGTTGCAGGGCAACGGGGAAGTAGCGGGCGGGCAAGGCGAGCTGGAACGACTCCATGCGGGCTTGGCGGAACAGCTGGCGGCGTCGTCGGTTCACTGCTGGATCGGCAAGCCGTCGGGCGAGCAAATTCCGCTGATCGTGTTCAAGGACGACGGGGAATCTTACCGTCGGGCCGCCGCCGGAATCGGGCGATGGCTCGTTCAGGCGCTGCGGCGAATGCACGGACCGGAGCCGTTTATCGGCATCGGCGGATTGTGCGCGGCCCGGACGGACATGCGCAGATCGTATCACGAGGCGCTGCTTGCCTCCGTGGATCCGTCGCTGCCGGCGCGGTTTTGCTTGTACGAGGATTTGCCGCAGCATGTGTTTACGCCGGACGGCCAGCGCTTGATGGAGCTGGAGAAGGGCGTCCTGGAAGACGTGCGGCGCGGCAACTGGGATTCCGCCATGGCCGGCATCGGGCGGCTGATCGATCTGTACGAAGGGTCCGGGCAGCCCATCGGCATCGCGCAGCAGCGGATATTCGAGGTGTTGGTCGTCGTGGCCCGGATGCTGGAGGAGATGGGCTACGAGGTCGGCAAGCCGTATTATCCGCACCAAGCGATGGGCTTCGCGCAGCTGAAGACGGATACGCGCGTCATCCTCGGCCGCTTGGCGGAAACGACGGCGCTGTCGGCGGGAGACATGGAATCGGGGCTGGTGGCGACGATGAAGCAATTCATCAAGGCGCATGCCCACGAGGATCTCTCGCTCGAGCGCGTGGCCGCCGCAGTCGACCGCAATCCGTTCTACGCCAGCAAGCTGTTCAAGACGCATTGCGGGATGAATTACATCGATTATTTGACGGAATGCCGCATGGAGACGGCCAAGCTGCTCATGCGGGAAACGGAGAAGAGCTTGAAGGAAATCACGTACGACATCGGCTATCACGACCCCAATTATTTCAGCCGGGTGTTCAAGAAGATCGTCGGCACCTCGCCGACGGATTACAGGAAGCTGCTGCTCCGGCCATCGGACAAGAAACGGCCGTAAGCGGCTCGCTGGAAGGAGGGCTCGAAGATGAAGCGGGGCTCAAAGCGGAATGGGATATTCGGCGCGGCGGCAGTCTTGCTTGTCCTGCTGTCCGCTTGTTCGACGAACCGGCCGCCGGGCACGGACGGCGTCTCCGCCGAAGCGCCGAATATCCGGAATACGGCGACCGAAGGTCAAGCCGCGCGCAAATTGGTCGTCGGCCTGTCGCTCGACACGCTCCTGGAGGAACGGTGGAAGAAGGACCGCGACTTGTTCAAGGCGGCGGTCGAGAAGCTTGGCGCGGAGGTGGACGTGCAGGCGGCGAACGGCGACGACGCCAAGCAAATCGCGCAGGCGGAGAATATGATCTCGCGGCATGTCGACGTGCTCGTCGTCGTGCCGCATGACGCGGAAGTGTCGGCGGCGATCGTGGCGAAGGCGCATCAGGCCGGCATTAAAGTCATCTCCTACGACCGCTTGATCTTGAACGCGGACGTGGATCTGTACGTCTCGTTCGACAACGAGAAGGTGGGCGTGCTGGCGGCGCAGGCGATCGTCGCCAAGGTGCCGCGCGGCAATTACGTGCTGATCGAGGGCGCCGATACCGACAACAACGCGCATATGTTCAAACGGGGACAGATGAGCGTCCTGCAGCCGCTCGTGGACCGCGGCGACATTCAGATCGTGTACGACCAGTTCACGAACGAGTGGAAGCCCGTCAACGCGCTCGCGAACATGCGCACGGCGCTTGCGGCCAACCGCAACGCGGTCGACGCCGTGATCGCGGCGAACGACGGGACGGCGGGCGGCGTCGTGACCGCGCTCGCCGAGCAGCATTTGGCCGGCAGCATCCCCGTGACCGGGATGGACGCCGAGCTGGCCGCCGCGCAGCGGATCGTGGAAGGCACGCAGACGATGACGGTCTACAAGCCGATCAAGAAGCTGGCGGAGACCGCGGCGGCGCTCGCCGTCCAGATGGCCAAAGGCGAGCGGGTGAGCACGGACAGGACGGTCTTCAACAAGAAGATCGACGTCCCCGCCGTCCTGCTGGAGCCGATCGCGGTCAACCGGAATAATATCGACGCGACGATTATCGCGGACGGATTTCACAGCCGGGCGGACGTGTATCATAACGTGAAATGATCCGGGCGGCCGGGCTTGAAGACATAGGAAACTTATGCGCGGCGGCCAGGTAGCCGCGAGCGTCGCGCGCTTCATCGAGCGGCGGCTTCTCATCCGAATGCGGTCCGCGCGGCCGCATTCGCAAGCAATCGCATATGCCCAGCCCATGAACGGCGTTTCTGCACTTCGCAGAGGCGCCGTTTTTTTTGGCGTATCCGGAAACCTGCCTTCGCGTGCCGGACAGGGACCCGGAGCCCGTCCAAGCGGATCTGGACAACCCGAGCGCAAAATAGTGTAGACGGTATAAAAAATGTGCTAGTGGACAGCGCTTTCAATGGCCGGCAGCGGTGCTATAGTTTGTCATGTAAGCGCTTAAGACAATTTTCGAGAGGGGTAACAAGCATGGGAAAAGGAATGAAACGGATCTCGCTGCTGCTGGTCATCATGATCCTGGCGGTCGCGGTTGCGGCATGCGGCAAAAACGGAGGCAGCAAAGTGAGCGTGGGCATCGTGCTCCCGACGAAGGACGAGTCGCGATGGGTCCAAGACGAGCAGCGTTTCAAGGACGCGCTGGACGGTACGGAATATACGACGGAAATATTATTCAGCCAAGGTTCTTCCGCGAAAGAGAAGGAAAACGTGGAAACGCTGATCAATAAAGGCATTCAAGTACTGATCATCTGTCCGCAGGACGGCGATGCGGCCGCGGCCGCCGTCGAATCGGCGAAGAAAGCCGGCGTCAAGGTCATCTCCTACGACCGTCTGATTACCAATACGGACGCGGTCGATTACTACGTCACCTTCGACAGCGTGGCCGTCGGCAAAGCGCAAGCTCAATATCTGGTCGACAACGCGAAAGGAAGCGGCGAACCGCTCTACTTATACGCCGGCTCCGCTACCGATAACAACGCGTTCTTGTTCTTCCAAGGCTCTTGGTCCGTCCTGCAGCCGAAAATCGCCGACGGCACGTTCAAGATCGCCAATTCCAGCGAAGCGGTCGCGTTACAGGACAAAGCCGAACTGTCTCGCGCCGAGATGAGTAAAATCATCGGACAAGTGACCACGAACTGGGATGCCAACGAAGCGAAAAACAAAGCACAGACGCATTTGACGGCAGCCGCCGCGGATATGAAAGGCGACGTTGCGATACTGGCGCCGAACGACGATACCGCGCGTTCGATCGCGGACGTCTTCTCATCGGATAAAGCGGTGACCAGCTTCGTGGTGACAGGTCAGGACGCCGTACAGGCTTCGATTCAATACGTCATCGACGGCAAGCAATCGATGACGGTCTTCAAGGACGTCCGCAGCCTCGTGAAAGACGCCATGGGCATGGCGGTCTCGATTCTCGACGGCGGCACGCCGGAGACGACGGGTTCGTACAACAACGGCAAGATCGACGTCAAAGCGAAGCAAACCGAAGTCATCGTCGTCGACAAAGCGAACGTGAAAGAGAAGCTGGTCGATTCCGGTTATTACGAAGCCGGCGACTTCACGGGACTGTAAACCGCAATCATCGCAAGCATGCTGCTTCGGAGAAACGGCGGCGGTCAATCCGCCGCCGCTTCCCGCTAGCAGGAAGGCCTGGTAAGGAGCGATAGCACATGAGTGATTATATATTGGAAATGAATGGCATATCCAAGGAATTCACGGGCGTCAAAGCGCTCGCTAACGTGAATTTCAAGGTGGAGCGGGGCGAGATCCACTGCTTGATCGGCGAGAACGGCGCGGGCAAATCCACGCTGATGAAGGTGCTGAGCGGCGTCTATCCGCACGGCACGTACAAGGGCGACATCGTGTTCGAAGGCGGCGTGCAAAGCTTCGCGAGGATCGGCGAAAGCGTCAAGGCCGGCATCGCGATCATTTATCAGGAGCTGGCGCTGTTCCCGGATCTGACGGTGTACGAGAATATCTTCGCCGGCAACGAAATCACGCAGGGCGCGTTCGTGAATTGGAACCGGACGATCGTCCAGGCCAAGGAAATGCTGCGGAAAGTGAAGCTGAACGTGAATCCCGAGACGCCGGTCAAGGAGCTGGGCGTCGGGAAGCAGCAGCTGGTCGAGATCGCGAAAGCCTTAAGCAAGGACGTCAAGCTGCTCATCCTCGACGAACCGACGGCGGCGCTGAACGAGGACGACAGCGAGAATCTGCTGGCGCTGCTCCGCGAACTGAAGAGTCAAGGCATTACGTGCATCATGATTTCCCACAAATTGAAGGAAGTCATCGCCATCGCGGACAAGGCGACCGTGCTCCGGGACGGCCAAACGATCTGCACGCTCGACGCGTCCAAGGGCGAAATATCCGAAAGCGTCATCATCAAAAACATGGTCGGCCGCGAGATCGACGACATTTATCCGAAACGGGCGTCCGGCGGCATCGGCGGCAACGTGCTGGAGATCCGCGACTGGACCGCCTATGATCCAAAGCTCGGCAGGAACGTCGTGAAGAACGTCAATCTACACGTGAAAAAAGGCGAAATCGTCGGCATTGCCGGCTTGATGGGCTCCGGAAGAACGGAATTGGCGCTGAGCCTGTTCGGCAATCCGAAGTCGTATAAATTGCAGGGCGAATTGCTGCTGGACGGCGCGAAGCGCGTCTTCAAGCATCCTCGCGACGCGATCAAGGCGGGGATCGCCTACGTCACGGAGGACCGGAAGGGCGACGGATTGTTTCTCATCCAGGACATCAAGAACAATATCACGGCGGCGAATCTGGGGGCGGTCGCTTCGCGTGGCGTCATCAACGCCAACGAAGAAGTGAAGGTCGCGAACGGCTACAAGCAATCGATGAACATCAAGGCGCCTTCCGTCGAGCAGATCGTCGGCAACCTCAGCGGCGGCAACCAGCAGAAGGTGTCGCTCGGCAAATGGCTGTTCGTCGGGCCGAAGCTGCTCATTCTCGACGAGCCGACGCGCGGCATCGACGTCGGGGCCAAATTCGAAATCTACACGATCATGAACAAGCTGATCGGCGAAGGGATGAGCATCATCATGATCTCGTCCGAGCTGGGCGAGGTGCTCGGCATGAGCGACCGGGTGTACGTCATGGCGGAAGGCCGCATGACGGGCGAGCTGTCCATCGCGGACGCCGATCAGGAGAAAATCATGCATTTCGCAACGCAATAGGGGGAAGACAGATGAATCTTATCAAGGAAGCACGGTCGTTGATCAAAGTAAACATTCGCGAATACGGGATGTACATTGCCTTATTCGTCATCATGCTCACCTTCTCGATCATGACGGACGGCCTGTTCATGTCGTCGCGGAACATCAGCAACTTGCTGGACGCGACGGGGTATATCGCCGTGTTGGCCGTCGGCATGACCCTCGTCATCGTCATTCGGCATATCGACTTGTCCGTCGGCTTCGCCGCCGGCTTCATGGGCGCCATCGCGGCGATCTTCATGACCCAGCTCGGCGTGCCGTTCTACGTCACGATTCCGATCATTCTCGTCATGGGCATCGTGATCGGCATGTTCAACGGCTTTCTCGTCGCCCAGCTCGGCATTCCGTCCTTCGTCGCTTCGCTCGCGGGCATGCTCATCTTCAGGGGCGCGCTGCTGCGCGTGACGGAGGATACCGGCACGATCATCGTCAAGGACGAGCATTTCAACGCGATCGGCAACGGATTCCTCCCGGCGCTGGCCAATATCGGAGGCCTCAATCTGTTGTCGCTGATCCTTGGAGCCGTCGTGATCGTGCTGTTCCTGTACAGCGAGCTTTCGAAGCGCCAAAACAAGCAGAAGTACAACTTCGACGTCATCTCGAAGCGGATGTTCGCGGTGAAATTGGTGTTCGTCTCGGCGATCATCGCGTATATCACCTGGATCATCGCCGGCTACAACGGCTTTTCCTGGACGGTCATCATCATGCTGCTGATCGTCGTCGTCTATCACTTCCTCACGACGCAGACGGTGCTCGGGCGGCATATCTACGCGGTCGGCAGCAACCCGGAAGCGGCGCATCTGACCGGAATCAACGTCAAGAAAATCACCTATATCGTGTTCGGCTCCATGGGCATGCTGTCCGCGCTGTCCGGCATTCTGTTCACCGCCAGGCTGCAATCCGCCACCACGACTGCCGGCACGCTGTTCGAGCTCGATGCGATCGCGGCGGCTTATGTCGGCGGCGTGTCCGCGGCGGGCGGCGTCGGCAAAGTAACGGGCTCCATCATCGGCGCGATCGTCATGGCGTCGCTGTCGAGCGGCATGAACCTGCTCGGCGTCGGCATTTCGTACCAATACATGATCCGCGGCGCCGTGCTGGCGATCGCCGTGATCTTCGACGTGATGACCCGCAGGAAAAGAGCGTAGCGCTTGCTTCCGAACCGGCGACTGTTGCGAAACAGACGCCGGTTTTTTTGCCGTTTTCGGCGAGCGAAGCGAGTCAATGCCGAAGGTTTATTCGCTGGCAGCGGCAGCTCGTTCGGAAACGAAAATAGCTCATGACATCCCGATATCGTTGTGGTACCATGAAGTCGACTTTTTCCGCCTAAAATCTACAGGAAACATCATGGGGGAGCTAACTATGGGGTCTTCACTTACCATGTATATATCGCTTGTCGCGACCTCGGGCGTGTTTACGGTCTTTCTGTGCTTGTACGCTTACCTGAAGCGGGCGGAAATTCCGGGCGCGCGCATGTTCATGCTGTACACGATCGCGCAAGCCGTCTACATATTCGCCGTTTCGTTCGAAATGGCCAGCAGCACGCTGGAAGAAATCATGCGCTGGACGATGGTCCAGTACATCGGGATGGCGACCGCGCCGGCGCTAGGCCTCATCGTCGTGCTGCAGTATATCGGCAAGTCCGTGCCGCGCGAATTGGCGGCCGCGCTGTTCGTTATTCCGGTGCTGTCCATCATCATGGTGGCGACGAACGACTATCATCATTTGTTCTATCAATCGATCTCGTTCCGGACGGACGCGCCAAAGCCGATGACGACCATCGTCATCGGGCAATTCTACGTCGTGCACGGCGCATTCACATTTGGCTCCATGCTGGCTGGCGTCGTCCTGCTCATACGCAGATGGCGGCATACGAAGAAAGCTTACCGGATTCAGCTCGCGACGCTGATTACCGGGCAATTCATGCCCATGGCTGGCGCGTTCGTGTACTTGATGGGCTTGACGCCGTACGGCGTCGATCCCGTACCGGTCATCCTGTGCGTCACGTCCGGGATGTACATCTGGGCCATCCTGTCCACCCGCATGCTGACGATCGTGCCGATCGCGAAGGAAAGCATCTTCGAAAGCATGGGCGAAGGCGTTATCGTGCTGGACAACTCCGATCGGCTGATCGATTTCAACGGCGCGGCCGGCCGGATGCTGGCAGGTCTGAACGCCGGGATGATCGGACTGTCGTTGGACGAAGCCTGGCACAAGCTCAGCGGGTCCGACTTTCCGGTGGACAGGCTGCCCGACGGCGCGCAGGCGGAATTCATGTGGCAGGCGGTGGATGGCACGCCCTATTATTATCAGGTTCGCTCCTCCATCGTCCGCGGCCGGATCGGCGAGGCGATCGGCAGCCTGCTGATGCTTATCGACGTCACGGAAGCGAGAAGGCTGCAGGACCAACTGCATCAGCTCGCCTACCACGACGGCCTGACGAAGCTGCTCAACCGCACGGCGTTCATCTATCGCGCCAAGCAGCGGTTGTCGGAATCGCACGCGAAAAGCGCGCCGTCGTCGATCGTGTTGTTCGATATCGACCACTTCAAGCGCATCAACGATACGTACGGGCATGAAACCGGCGACTACGCCATCCAGCACGTCGCCGCCGTCGTGAAGCGCCAGCTTGGGCCGGAAGCGCTGTTTGCCCGCTACGGCGGAGAGGAGTTCGTCTTCTTCCTCCCGGCGAGCGCGCTGGACGAAGCGGGCGGCGCGGCGGAGCGTATTCGCGCGGCGCTGGCGGTCGAGCCGCTGAGCGCAGGGGGCGAGACCATTGCGATCACGGCGAGCTTCGGGGTATCCCAGTCCAGTCCGCTCGGGGAATCGCTGCAGGCGCTGCTGAAGAACGCGGACGTCGCGCTCTATCAAGCGAAGCGGGAAGGACGCAATCGCGTTCGCATGTACGATGCCGTATTGACGCTATAATCGCGGAAGGACACCGGCCTTAACAAGGCGGCGTCCTTCTGGGGTGGTCCATGGTCATGCGTGCGTCTGCGGTACGCATATTCGTAAGTCTGTGCGTGCGTCAGTGGTCCTTGCGCGCGTATCCCCGTATCTCAATGTCTCCGTATTTCAATGTTTCAGTACCTCCGTGCCTCTCCATCTCAATGTTTCAGTACCTTCTGGCCTCGGCGTCTTCATGACTCCGTGCCTCCGCGCGCCCGAGTCTCCGAACCTCCGAACCTCCATCTCTTTCGAGCTTCCCCATCCAATGCCGAAGCATGGCAATGTCGAAATTCGGATTGTCGAACGATGGCGCGCGGAATGCCGTCGTATCCGCATGTCGATTAAGGGTGTCGAAATCTAGCCATGTCGAAGCTTGGATAACGGGATGCAGCCTGATAGCCATTCAAGCCAATTGACGCAACGCGATGATGAAGAAGCCCAGTGAAGCAAAGCTGAGGATGGTTCGTACATGATTCCATGGCGTCCAGACCGCGAGGTAATGCGACCATACGTCGCCGCCCGTTTCCGGGTTGGCGGCAGCCAGCGAGTCGTTCAACGGAACATTGAACACGATCGTCACCAGAAACGCGCCGAGGAGATAAAGCAGACTGCCCGCAAGCAGGGCAGCCGCGCCCGATTCGCCCAACCGGAACAAGGAGGTGAATGCGAGGATCGCGCAAGCCACGGCCGTTCCGCCGAAAACAAATCCGAACAACGGGTTCAGAATCGTGACGTTGATCGATTGCATGGCCGCGATTCCTTGGGCCGCAGGAAGCCGGGAGAGCGCGGTCATGACGCAGATCGAGAACGCGAAGAACAAACCGGCGATCAGGCCGGAGCCCAGCGTCGAGAAAAATACCAGTACATGCATGCCGCGGTTGATCATCGCGCGCGCACCTTCAGTCGTGCTTGTCGATTCATTCAAATCGCTCCTTTGAAATAGGGTGGAAAATCAAAAGGCATAATAATTGCTTGCGCAAGCAAATAAATAACTTAATAAAAAGCGCGAAGTCATGCTTTATTTTCCAAACGATCCGCGACGGCGTTCAAGTGAAGCGATAGTTCGTCGCCTTCTTTTTCCCCCGTAAAGACGGAGTAGCGAGCGCGAAGGTTCATCCAGCAGGCATTGATCGAGTCGTTCAGGGCCCTGCCTTTCTCCGTGGAAGCAATCAGCGACAGGCGTCCCTCCGACTTGCTGGCGATCAGCCCTTTGATCGCTAGCTTCTCGATCAGACGGGTGACCGTCGATGGCTGCAGCTGAAGAATCTCGCCAAGTTCCTTTTGGGAGATGCCTTCCTTTTCGTAGACGGCCATTAACAAGAAAGCGGCAGTGGGCGACAGGCCGCTCGCGGCGAACTCGTCCTCCGCCATCTTCGTAATGACGCGGCTCAGGCGGCTGGTCGAGAAATAGAGACATTCTTTCAAATACTGATCAAGCATCGCGATTCCCCATTTTTCCATTATTTGCTTGCTCATACAACTATAATGAATTTCCAACTTTTTGTAAAGCCTTCATCGGCCTGGGCGGCATGCGATCGGATTTCAACGCGCGATATTGGTAAGCTTGGGAATGGAAGGGTATAATGGATTCAAGTGAAACCGTCGCAATCGTCCAGGCCGCACCACGCAGGTAGACTATTATTTCGAAGGAGTCGTGAATCGAATGAAGGATACGATCGGGAAAGCATTTTCGTTAGGTCTGGGCTTGGCGCTTGCTGGCAAGGAGCAAGTCGAGAAAGCGTTCGACGAGCTCGTGAAGAAAGGCGAGCTCGGCAAGGCGGAGTCCAAAGCGATGGTGGAAGAGCTGCTGGTGAAAGGCGACGAGCTCCGCAAGCAAGTGGAAGCGATGGCGCGCGAGCGCGTGCAGGCGATCATGGGCGAGAACAAGCTGGCGACCCGGGAGGACATCGCGAGAATCGAGCGCCGCTTGGAGGCGCTGGAACGGCCGAACGCTTCGGAGCAATGACGGGAGGCTGCCGATGAGCGCAGGAAAACGGCTTCGACAACTGCAGCGATACCGAAAAATCGTTTCGGCTTTTGCGCGCAACGGGCTCGGTTACGTGTCCCATGAAATGGGCCTGACCGACAAACTGCTGTTTTTCCGCAGCGAGGAACAGAAGGAACTGCATAACATCGGCGTCGGGGAACGCATTCGGCTGATGCTGGAGGAGCTGGGTCCGACCTTCGTGAAGCTGGGGCAGATCGCAAGCACGCGTCCCGATCTCGTCCCGGCCGACATCGTGACGGAACTGGAACGTCTGCAGGACAACGTGCCGCCGGCTCCGTTCCCGGAGATCGCCAAAATCATCGAGGAAGAACTGGGATCGCCGATCGAGGGGATGTTTCGCTCGTTCGCCGTGGAGCCGCTCGCCGCGGCTTCGATCGGTCAAGTGTACCAGGCGTACCTGCACGACGGCACGAAAGTCGCGGTCAAGGTGCAGCGCCCCGGCATTCAGAAGCTGATCGATACCGATCTGGATATTCTGGCGGATTGGGCGAGGCTGGCGGAGGGCGGCTTGGAGTGGGCGCGCAATTACCGGCTGCGGGAGATCGTGGACGAGCTCGGCAGCGTGCTGCGCAAGGAGCTCGACTATACGCTCGAAGCGCGCAACGCCGAGCGCTTCATGGCCCAGAGCCAGAGCCTGCCGCATGTCCACGTGCCGGACGTGTACTGGGATTACAGCTCGAAGCGCGTGCTCACGATGGCGTACATGGACGGCATCAAGCTGTCCGACCGCGAGCAGCTGGAGCGGGCGGGATTGGATGCCCGCAAGCTCGCGGACCGGTTCGCGACGACGATCCTGCATCAGGTGCTCGTCGCCGGCCTGTACCACGGCGATCCCCACCCCGGCAACGTGCTGGCGCGTTCGGACGGGAGCCTGGCGCTGCTGGATTTCGGGATGGTCGGCCGGCTCAATCCCGGCATGAAGAAGCAATTCGTGTCCTTCGTCATCGCGCTGCGGAACCAGAGCTCCAAGGGCGTCATCCGCGCCATATCGAACATGGGCGTCATCCCGGAGGACGCGGACACGGACGCGCTAAGCGCCGACGTCGACGAGATGCGCGAGAAGTACTACAAGGTGCCGTTCAACCGGATCGGTTTCGGGGCGGTCGTGAACGATCTGTTCTCGCTGTCGTTCCGCCACCGGATTCGCATTCCGGCCGAGCTGACGCTGCTTGGCAAGTCGCTGTTGACGATGGAAGGCGTCGTGACGGCCCTGGATCCGACGTTCAGCGTCTTCGACGTGGCCGAGCCGTTCGGGAAGAAGCTGTTTCTGGAACGGCTGGACCCCCGCAATATCGCGAAAAATTGGCTGGAGGACATTCCGGAGCTGATCGACCTGATCAGCGACGTCCCGCTCAGCCTGAAGCAATTATCGCGCGTCATGCGCCAAGGGAAGCTGCGCGTCGAGGTGGCCTCGCCGCAGGTCGAGCTGCTGACGACGAAGATGGACCGGATCAGCAACCGGCTGTCGTTCAGCATCGTGCTGCTGTCCTTGAGCATATTGATGGTCGGTTTGATTATCGGCGCCGCCCTGAGCCATTCGCAGACGATGATATGGCGCGTCCCGATCATCGACATCGGAATCGTCGTCGCCGTGTTCATGTTTCTGTGGCTCATCTTCGCAATTATCCGTTCCGGCCGATTCTGACCAGCCTGATCGCCGAAACATGCGCTCCGCATGCTGCTACGTACGGGTGACCGATACGGCGCGGCCGGGGCTTTTTTTGTCCGACATGACATCCGTAAGGGAATGAAGAGCAGGAGGATCGCGTTCAACATGGACACCGCAGAGATCATCGCCAAGATTACGAAGGCCGCTGGCCGAAAATCGTTGTACCATTTCACACGATCGAAGAACCTTGAGGCGATCGCGCATTTCGACGCGCTCTGGTCCGGCTGCCGCATCACGGCGGAAGTCTCGGGCGAACGCCGGTTAATGCAGCATGAAGCGACGCATGAAGGATACACGCTGATCGTGAATTCACATCTGCGAATTCCGCAAGCGATGATGAAGACGGGTTGGACCGTGGAGCAGTTCCGGGCGCGCTTGGATAACCACGTCTTCTTCTGGCCCACGCGAAAGGATTGTTTGGCGATGCTTGACACCTACAAGCGGAGAGAACCGGACGAACGGTTCGCCGTGCTGGAGCTCGATGCGGCGGCCTTGCTCGCGGCCAACCGCGAGACGGCGCGGTTATCCAAGTACGACTCCGGCAGCGCGCCGCGGTTTCCGCTGCGCACGGGGTACAGGAAAAGCCCGGACATGTTTTTGCCGCTCGCCGAATTCGGCCGCTTGCTGAACAACGAGGTGCCGGCGAAGGCGTCGGAGATCAAGGAGGTGCTGATCGAGGATCGGGTGAATCAGGTCAGCCGCTGTCTGCGGGCCGTCTACGTACAGGACAGGCAAGAAGCGCCCGAGCGCTGGCGCGGCTTCGCGGCGGCGATGGAATCCTTATACCGGCCGCTTGCGCCTTGATCGGCGGGCTTGGTCCGCCTATGGCGCTATCGTGTCAGATAGAATAACAATCTTCTCCCGATTCGGAATTGAAAACGCAGCCGACGACGAACCTCGGTCCCCGGCTTTGAATAGGATATTACCTATTCAAAGCTCTTTTTGCGTTCGCGGAGGGCTCGCGAATATACCGGTTCCGGGCGAACCGTTCACATACGGCGTTTCGCAAGCAAGAGAGCCATCCAGACCGATGAAGGAGAGGACAATATGAGCAGAACGATCAAGCCGGTGCTGCTGCTGCTGGCGACCATGCTGCTGGCCATGACCGCGGCCTGCGGAAGCAGCTCGGGCAAGGACGAATTGACCACCGTTAAGTTTTCCGAAATCATCCGTTCGATATTCTACGCGCCGCATTACGTGGCCATGTCGCAGGGCTTTTTCAAGGAACAGGGCCTGAACGTCGACATGAACACCGCGCAGGGCTCCGACAAGGGCGCGGCCGCGCTCCTCGCCGGCACGGCGGACGTTTCCATGGTCGGACCGGAGACGACGATCTACATTTACAATCAGAAAGGCGACAAAACGCTGAAGGTGTTCCACCAGATGACCGCCAAAGACGGCTCCTTCCTGCTGTCCAGAGACAAAATTGACAATTTCGCTTGGAGCGACCTCGCGGGTAAGACGGTTATCGGCTGGCGTCCGGGCAGCTCACCGCAAATGGTGCTTAATTCGATGCTGCTGAAGGAGCAGGTGGCCGACGTCAACGTCGTCACGAATATTGCTTCACCCGCCATGGCTGGCGCGTTCACCAGCGGGCAGGGCGATTTCATCCAAGTGTTTGAGCCGATCGCCTCGACGCTCGTCAATGAAGGCAAAGCGTATTACGTAACATCGCTCGGCGAAGATTTCGGCGCTTATCCGGAAACGTCATACGTTGCGACGTCCGATTACATCAAAGCACATCCGGACATCATCAAGAAATTTACGGCTGCTGTCACAGAAGGCACCAAATGGCTGAACACGGCTTCCGACGAAGAGATCGTCAAGGCGCTCCAGCCGTTCTTCGAAGGCACGTCGGACGATCTCATTCTCCAATCCGTTAAGAGGTACAAGGAACAGGGCACGTGGCCGACCGATCCCGAGCTGACGCAGGATCAATTCGATATTCTGCAAAACGTGCTCGTGGAGAACGGCGTGCTGAAGGCGGAAGACAAGGTGACGAAGATGGACGACATCGTCGACATGAGCTTCGTGCGGCAGCTCGGAAAGTCGGACTGACCGCGATGGCGCGCAGGGAAAGCGGCACGCGGGAGACGAGCGGCGAGCATATCCGGCTGAGCGGCGTCGGGCTCAGCTATTTCACGCCGAGAGAAGAGACCGAGGCCTTGCGCGACATCGAGCTCTCGATCGGCAAAGGCGAGTTCATCAGCATCGTAGGGCCGAGCGGCTGCGGCAAAAGCACGCTGCTCTCCCTCGTCTCGGGCATGCTGAGGCCGACGAAGGGCAAGGTGTCGATCGACGGCGCCGAGGTGACCGGGCCTTCCGCCAAGGTCGGTTACATGCTGCAGCATGACCACCTGTTCGAATGGCGGGACGTGCTCGGCAACGTGACCGTCGGCGCCGAGATTCGGCGGATGGAGAAGGCGGCGGCGAGGCGAAGGGGAGCGGAGCTGCTGGAGCGGTACGGGCTGGGCGACTTCATCCGCCATGCGCCCGTCCAGCTGTCCGGCGGAATGCGCCAGCGGGTGGCGCTGATCCGCACGCTCGTGGCGGAACCGGATATTTTGCTGCTGGACGAACCGTTCTCCGCGCTCGACTACCAGACCAGGCTCACCCTCTCGGAAGAAGTGTTCCATATCATCAAGGACCAAGGCAAGACGGCGGTGCTCGTCACGCACGACCTGTCCGAGGCGATCAGCATGGCGGACCGGGTCATGGTGATGTCGAAGCGGCCGAGCACGATCTCCGCGGTCCACGATATCGTCTTCGACGAAGGCGAAGCGCTGTCGCCGTGGAGCAAACGCCAGGCGGCCAAGTACCACGAGTATTTCAACGCCATCTGGAAGGAGCTCGATGACCATGCCGTCTCCCCTCTATGAACGCTATCTCCGCATCCAGAAGCGCAGGCAGCGGTTGATCTGGCTGACCCGGCTCGTGCTGCTGGCGGCATTCCTCGTGCTATGGGAGCTTGCGGCCGAATGGAAGTGGGTCGATTCCATGCTGACGAGCAAGCCGTCCCAGCTGTGGGACTCCTTCCGCGAGCTGGCGATGGAGGGAAGCCTGTTCCGCCACACCTGGATCTCGGCGCAGGAGACCTTGGTCGGCATCGCCGTCTCCATGGCCGTCGGCACGCTGGCCGCGATTCTGTTCTGGTGGTCCACGTTCGCGTCCAAGGTACTCGAGCCGTATATGGTCGTGCTGAACGCGCTGCCGAAGGTGGCGCTCGGTCCGATCTTCTTCATCTGGCTCGGGGACCGCTATTCGGTGTACGGGATGGCGGTGGCGATCTCGATCATCGTGACGATCATCATGATCGAGAACGGCTTCAAGGACATCAGCCGCACCAAGCTGAAGCTGATGGAATCGTTCGGCGCGTCCAAGCTGCAAATGCTGGGCATGGTACTGCTGCCGGCAAGCGTGCCGCATTTTATCGCGACGTTGAAGGTCAACGTCGGGTTGACGCTGGTCGGCGTCATCATGGGCGAGTTTCTGTCCTCGAAGGCGGGGCTCGGGTACCTCATCATCTACGGCGGCCAAGTATTCCAGATGAACCTGGTCATGGTCAGCATCGCCATGCTCGCGCTGCTGTCGATCGCGCTGTACGGCGTCGTGAACGTCTTGGAGCGGTATGCGCGCAAGAAATATCATCATGAATCGTAACCCGCCGTCGGACGGGAACATCATGCTCGGCAAGCGCTGCAGGCGCATACGGGAAGCGAGTCACGCCATGGGAAAACGGGCGTGGCTCATTGGTGTTTTCCCGCTGCATATCGGGTATGATGGATGGAAACCAATCTTGCAACCGAAGCGGGGAATAAACGTGTTGATGCAGCAATTCCGTCCCCATCCGTCATTAAGCCCCTACATCGAGAGCCTGCTGCTGCAGGAAGATCTCAACCCCGTCAATTACGCCAACCGGTCGCCCGTGAAAGTACTGCCGTCGACGCTCGCGGTCATCGGCATTCAGTACGGCAGCCGGATGAAGACGATCGGAACGCAGGGCGAGCAGCTTCTCGGGACGAGCGGCATCGCGGGCTTGCAGACGACTTACAAGGAGTACGTCGGCACGGGCGGGATCGGGACGATCATCGTACGCTTCAAGCCGGGCGGGCTGGCGGCGTACACGCCGTACCCGATTCAGGCGTTCCAGGACGCGAACATCGACCTGCATGCGGTCTTCCCGCCCGGTCTCGTCGGCGAGATGGAAGAACGGCTGCGGGAAGCGGGAACGGCCCATGCGCGCATTGCCGTCGTACAGGCTTTCCTGCGGGCCGTGCTGACGCAGCGCGACCGGGAGCCGTGGGTCGCCGAAGCGGCAAGGCTGATCCAGGTGCATCGCGGCGGCATGTCCATCGAGCGGCTGGCAGGCGAGTTTTACGTCAGCAAGCGAACGCTGGAGCGGAAGTTCAACGAGCTGATCGGCATTTCGCCCAAGAGATTCGCGGGCATCGTCCGGTTTCAGCATGCGGTGCAGCTTCGCAAGACGGGCCGCGATTACTTGGATATCGTGACGTTGTGCGGGTTCGCCGACCAAGCCCATTTCGCGCATGCGTTCAAGAGCTATACGGGACTGCGGCCGGAGCTGTTCTTCCGCGACGGCGAGGAATCGGAGCTGGCGAAGCGATTCAACGGCAAGAGCGCCGATTCCTCGGATTCGCCGGATTCCCCCGGTGCGCCGGCGATGTATCGGTAGCCCTTCGTCCCGCTAGGAGCGCGGGCGGCAAGGGCATGCTTTTTTGCTTTGCGTTCAGCTTGTCGCATTTATACAATGCGCCCTCTCCGCGGCATGATAAGATCTGGACATCGGCAAACCATTCATGACCAAGGAGCTGTTGAACCATGTCCAATCACGAAATGCCCTCCGCCACCGGCGCGTATCCTTTCGAATCCCGTTATCTGGACATCGGCGGCCATCGTCTGCATTATATCGATCAAGGTTCGGGCGATCCCGTGCTGCTGCTGCACGGCAATCCGACTTGGTCGTACATGTACCGGAATATCGTTCCGTACCTGGACGCGTCCGCCCGCTGCATCGCGCCCGATCTGATCGGGATGGGATTGTCCGACAAGCCGGACATCGGCTACACGTTCCGGGAACACGCGGAATACGTCAGCCGGTTCATCGAACGACTGGACTTGCGCGATCTCGTTATCGTCGGACACGACTGGGGAATGGCGATCGGGCTGCAGTATGCGATGCGCCGTCCGGATAACGTGCGCGCCGTCGCGATGCTCGAACCGCAGGCTTTGTATCCGTGCCCGGATTGGTCGGCGTTCACCCCCGCCGAATCGCGGGG
This sequence comes from Paenibacillus sp. J22P277, assembly GCF_059383675.1. Taxonomy (NCBI): domain Bacteria; kingdom Bacillati; phylum Bacillota; class Bacilli; order Caryophanales; family Paenibacillaceae; genus Paenibacillus; species Paenibacillus sp. J22P277. Next base: position 540,921 of record NZ_JBXENS010000003.1, on the reverse strand, counting down.
GTTGTTTCGCACGCTTCGGGATCCGCAGGAGGGATGGCCGTTCATGCGGGACAACAACCCGTTCGTGGAAGGCATGCCGCATATCGTCATCAACCGGTCGCTGACGCCCGAAGAACACGAGCGGTACCGGGAGCCGTTCCGCGAGCCGGAGCATCGCAAACCGTCGTGGGTCTTCCCGAACCAGATCCCGATCGAAGGCATGCCGGACGAAGTCGTACAAGCCGTAGAAGCACGGAATGCCTGGTTTACCGAGACCGATATGCCAAAGCTGCTGTTCCATGCCTCGCCCGGCTGCACGATTCGTCAGCCGCAGCTGGATTGGTGCCGGACGAATCTGCGGAACTTGAGCTGCTTCGATATCGGCAAGGGCTTCCACCACCTGACGGAGGAAAATCCCCAAGCGATCGGGCAGGAGCTGCGCCGGTGGCTGAGCCAGATCAATGCTGGGTAGCGAGATGCGTAGGGATGAGCCGGATCAACGCCGAATCGCGACATACGATCGGCTTACCGAATCAGCGAACGGCAGCCGGCCAGATCGTTCCTGAACCCGCGCGCCGCGCGCAAAAAGCTCCGGATACCATCGATTCGACGGTTCCCGGAGCTTTTCGTGCTGTTCTTGCGTCTGCACGGGCGGTTACTTCCCGGCCGCGTAATAGCCGCGGAGCGCATCGGCGATGCCAAGCGGATTGCCGCGCAAATCCTTGGCGCTGAAGAAGATGTCGCCGTCCACTTCCGCATGGCTTTTGTTATAGTCCAACTGATGAATGATCTCGTTCGACGACTGCCAACCGATCTCCGCCGTGCCCAGCTTGTAAGGCGAGTGGCCGATATAGAGGTCGACATCGGTGCCCTTCACCTCGTTCGACCACCAGTCCACCAGCTTGCCGTAAGGCGCCGCGATCGTATCGAAGCTCCAGTAGAGCTGAGGCGCGACGTAATCGATCCATTCATTCTTGATCCAGGTCCGAACGTCGGCATACATGTTATCGTAGTCGGTTACGCCCGCGCGGGTAGGGGAGCCGGTGGGATCGACGTTGCTGTTGCGCCATACGCCGAACGGACTGATGCCGAACCGGACGGCCGGCTTGACGGAATGGATCGAAATTCCCAGCTGGCTGACGAGCGCGTTCACGTTGGCGCGCCGCCAATCCGCCACGGACAGGATCAGCGGATTATTGGCCGTGAAGGAGGCCGAATCCGGGAAGTCGCCGCTGGACGGATAGAAATAATCGTCCAGGTGGACGCCGTCGATGTCGTAACCGCGAACGACCTCCATGATCGTGTCGATAATATGCTGGCGCGCGGCGGGAATGCCGGGATTCAGATACGGTTTTCCGCCCGAGTAGACGATCCACTCCGGGTGCTGCACGATGACCTGGTTCGGCGCGAGCTTGTCGGTCTTGGCATCGAGGCCGGCCCGGAACGGGTTGAACCAAGCATGGAATTGCATCCCGCGCTTATGCGTCTCCTCGATCATGAACGCCAGCGGATCGTACGTCGGCGCCTTGCCCTGCGTGCCGGTCAAATAGCTCGACCACGGCACGAGCGAGGACGCGTAGAAAGCATCGCCGGCCGCCCGCACCTGCACGAATACGGCATTCATTCCCATGCCCTGCAGATCATCCAGGAGCTTAACGAATTCCGCCTTTTGTTTGTCAGCGTTCCCCGCGGACTGCGCGCTGGGCCAGTCCAGATTGTACACCGTCGAGACCCAGGCGCCGCGGAGCGAGCCGGTACCGGGTTCGGGGCCGGATCCTGGATTGGTTCCGGGGTCCGTACCGGGTTCGGATCCAGGATCGGATCCCGGATCGCTTCCGGGTTCGGTCCCCGGATCGGAGCCGGGAACGGAAGCGTCTGTCTCGAAGAGAGAGATCGTTCGAAGCGCGGGATCCCAATTCACCGTCAGCCCGAGCGACTCGCCGACGAATCGCAGCGGGACCATCGCTCTGCCCGAAATGATTTGAACGGAGCCGTCCAGCTTAACCTGCCGACCGTCGACGACGGCGTAGCTTTGACCGCCCTGCAGCGTAATAAGGGTGCCCGATCGTTGAATGGCGACGGCGCGCGTCCGCTGATTCCAGTCGACGACGGCGCCGAGCCCTTCGCTGATCACGCGCAGGGGCACCATCGTGATGTTCAGCTTCGGTACGATATAGGGAGGGACATCGGCAGCGAGTTGTCCGCCTTCGAGGTAGATGGCGATTTCTTGATTCGCCGGCGCCTTCGCGGACGCGGCGTTGGCATCATGCGGCAAATAAGCCGACTGAGCGAAGAGCATGGCAAGCAGGAGACAGTAGATTCGTAACGAGCGCGGAAACCGGCGGGAAATTAAGTGTGACATAGTTCCTCCTAAATGTTGTTAAACGGTTAGACGTTGGAGCGCCCCTTGAAGTTGCGGTCGCGGTCGAAACAAAGACGGCTGCCCGGCTGGATGTCATGGCGGGGTTAGGACGAAGCGGATCGGGTAAATAAGTTGTGGGACCTGTCGAATTATGGCATAGAACCGGAATCGGAGTAGCAACCTATGTGCAGCCGGCACGATATTTCGCGCCCGAGGCGCGATACTTCGTGCCCGAGGCGCGACACTTTGGAGGGATACGGATGAAATTGACGTCGGAGCAGCGCATCACCTTGCATGGCTTCAACAATTTGACCAAGTCGCTCAGCTTCAACATGTACGATATCTGCTACACCAAGACCAAAGAAGAGCGCGAAGCGTACATCGCTTACATCGACCAGCAGTACAACGCGGACCGCTTGACCGCCATCCTGAATTCGGTCGCCGACATCATCGGGGCGCATGTGCTGAACATCGCCAAGCAGGATTACGAGCCGCAGGGCGCGAGCGTGACCATGCTGGTCTCGGAGGGACCGATCGAGCAAGCGCCGCACGAATCGTTCGAGGAGTCGCCCGGTCCGCTGCCGGGTGCGGTCGTGATGCATTTGAACACCAGCCATATCACGGTGCACACGTACCCCGAATACCACCCGGACGAAGGCATCAGCACCTTCCGGGCCGATATCGACGTCTCCACCTGCGGCGAGATCTCGCCGCTCAAGGCGCTGAACTACCTCATACGTTCCTTCGATACCGACATCATGACGATGGATTACCGGGTCCGGGGCTTCACCCGCGACATCAGCGGGCATAAGCTGTTCATCGACCATGAGATCAGCTCCATCCAAAACTACATCCCGGCGGAGATTCAAGACATGTACCACATGATCGACGTGAACGTGTACCAGGAAAATATTTTTCATACCAAATGCAAGCTTCGCGAATTCGATCTCAACAACTACCTGTTCGGGTACGCGAAAGATACGCTGAGCAAAGAAGAGCAGCAGGAAATCGAGAAAAGCGTCAAATGGGAAATGGACGAAATTTTCTACGGGAAGAACATGATCTTTGCCTGAAAGCGGGGTGGATTAGTGGCAACGAACCGCAAGCCTAATCGATTGATCGCCGAGAAATCGCCGTTTTTGCTTCAGCATGCGTACAATCCGGTCGATTGGCATCCGTGGGGAAAGGAAGCGTTCGATAAGGCGATACGCGATGACAAGCCCGTCCTTCTCTCGATCGGCTACAGCACCTGCCACGCTTGCCATGTCATGGAGCGGGAGTCGTTCGCGGACGAAGAGGTGGCGGAGCTGCTGAACCGGGCATTCGTCGCGATCCTGGTCGACCGGGAGGAACGTCCGGACCTCGACCACCTGTTCATGGCCGTCTGCCAGGCGATGACCGGGCAAGGCGGTTGGCCGCTTACGGTGCTGCTGACGCCGGACAAGAAGCCGTTCTTCGCGGGCACGTATTTTCCGAAGAAGCGGCAGACGGGCCGCTACGGCCTGATGGATATCCTCGGTCAAATGGCCGAGCGGTGGCGAGACGAGATCGGTGACGTGCTCGGGATCGGCGATCAGGTGATGGAGCAGCTGAGCGAACGCATGCTGGCCAGCCAACCGGGCGAGTGGGACATCTCGCTTGCGGGACAAGCGTATGATCGGTTGGAGCGGCTGTTCGACCAGGAGCACGGCGGCTTCGGCGGCGCGCCGAAATTCCCGAATCCGCATCAACTATCGTTTCTGATGGCGTACGCTCGCCGGTTCAACGAGCCGCTTGCGCAATACATGGCGGAAAAGACGCTTACGGCCATGGCTCGCGGCGGCATTCACGATCATATCGGCTTCGGCTTCGCGCGGTATTCCGCTGATGCCGAATGGCGGGTGCCCCATTTCGAGAAGATGCTCTACGATAACGCGCTGCTCGCCATGGCGTACCTGGAAGCATGCCAGCTGACGAACCAACTGGTCTACCGGACGACGGCAGAGCAGATATTCGGCTACGTCCTGCGCGAGATGACGGACGCCGGGGGCGGGTTCTACACTGCGGAAGACGCGGACTCGGAAGGCGAGGAGGGAAGATATTACGTCTGGTCGCCGGAGGAAATCATCAATGCGGCCGGCGTTGGCCCGGGAGAGCGGTATTGCCGGACATATGACGTCACGGACGAGGGTAATTTCCAAGGAGCCAGCGTCCCGAACCTGATCGAAGCGGACTTGGACCGGCTTGCAGACGAATTCGATATGGCGCCGGATGCGTTGGCCGACGAACTCGGGCGCACGCGGGCGCTGCTTTTCACGGCACGCCAAGAGCGCGTTCCGCCCCTCAAGGACGATAAAATCCTGACCGCCTGGAACGGGCTGATGATCGCGGCGCTGGCCAAGGGCGCGAAAGTGCTGGTCAAGCCGGCATACGCCAAGGCCGCCGGGAGTGCAGCCGCTTTCGTTCGCGACCGGCTGACGCGCGAGGACGGCCGGCTGTTGGCGCGCTATCGCAAAGGCGAAGCGGCCTATCCCGCTTATATCGACGATTACGCGTTCATGCTATGGGGGCAGCTGGAGCTCTACGAGGCGCTGTTTCGCGAAGAGGACTTGGCATGGGCGGTCGAATTGGCGGAAGGCATGATCCGGCTGTTCGAGGATCGGGACGCAGGCGGTTTCTTCTTCGCGGGCAGCGACGGCGAGGCGCTGCCCGTCCGTTTGAAGGAAGCGTACGACGGCGCGCTGCCGTCCGGCAACAGCGTTGCGGCCAGGCAGCTGCTCCGCCTATGGCAGTTGACCGGCGAGCGCCGCTATCGGGAGACTGCCGTGAAGACGCTGCAGGCGCTGGCCGGAGCCGCGGCCAATTACCCTTGCGGGCATGCCATGCTGCTTCTCGCCGGACTGGCTGCCGAGAATAGCGGTCCCGACATCGTCATCGCCGGCGATCCGGAGACGGAGGAGACGAAGTGGATGCTGCTCATCGCGCAGCAGGCGTATTTGCCGCATGGCAGCATCCGGCTTGTCGATGTTTCGAGGCACGAAGCGCTCCCCGCGCATCTGGCGGATATGCCGGCGGTCGCGGGGCAGTCGCTCGCTTACGTCTGCCGGAACTTCGCCTGCGAAGCGACGGTAACGTCGGCCGACGAGCTTGCGCGGCTGCTGCATGGCTAGCCGCAGCTTTTGCTTGCGGGGACGGCTGCAGCGGCACGACAAGGATACCGTCCGCCGCCGCGGTGAGCGCTTTTCGCAATATCCGCAATCGCAGGCCGCTTTTCTTGTCGTATTTTGACATGACGCGGCCTGTTTAATTTCCCGAAGTTCCCAATTTTGTAAGATATTGACTTAATTAGGTCATTAAGACTAGTTAAATTCTTCAATCTTGCATTGAAAAGCGGCGAATAACAGGTATAATTTAGCTCGAAGGTATTAATTATGACAAATTTCGCGTAGGGCTTTGGTTATACATTCGATAGCGGCAGGGGGTGAACTTATCGTTTACGACGGGCATCTCCTTCTCATGTTGGCGCCGATCTTGTTTCTGTTTTACGCATCGGTCGTGATTTACCGCAGAAATCCCGCCGGATGGGAGAATCGGACGGCCAGTTTCGTCATGCTGCTGCTGCTCGCGCTCTTTATCGTCGATTTCGCCCAGTTGATCGTTCCGCACGCGCATGTTCCGATGCTGACGGCCGCGGTGAAGTATCCGCTGACGCTGCTCTCGGGGGGGCGCGAGCGTATGCCTGCACGTGATTATCACGCGCAAATACCATCGCATCCCCGCGGCAGCCGGAATCGTCGCGGGACTCCTGCCGGCGGCGGCTTATCTGGCGCAGCTTGCCCTGCACGGATCTGCTTATTTCATCATCCGCGCGGATGCCGACGGTCCTTGGACATGGGAAGTCCCGAGCCGGGCGCTCGACGCGTACTTGCTGGTTATCGTCTGCTTCACGCTATTTAACGTCTCGCTGGCGTATCGCGCTTGGCGCCGCTCGGACGCGCGATTCGACAGGAACCGATTTTTTATTCTGATCCGAACGGATCTCCTCTTCCTGGGCACTTCCGCCGCGACCGCGAGCATCGGCGCGTTCGTTCGCCTGCATGCTTTCCTGCCGTCGACATACACGCTGCTTCCCGGTCTGGCATGGGGATTGTCGATCGGCCTCATGATGATCAACACCGATTTTCTGCAGCGGCCGATCCGCAAGTACGAAGCGTTGTTCCGCATGTCGCCGGCGCCGATATTGATCCTCGACGAGGAGGCGCGGATTCGGGAGGCCAATCCCAAAGCGAAGGAATTGTTCGGCATCGGCGAGGAGGGGCGGCGCGTCCATGCGCTGGAATCGTTCTTCACCCCCGAGGACCGCGGGCTGTTCCGCGATATGTACCTCCCGCAGTTTCCGAACATCAGCTGGCAGGGCAAGGAGATGGCGATGCGCGGAAAGGACGGCGAACTGATCAGCGTCCTGCTCGACATGGAGATGATGGCGGAGAACGGAGAGCCCTACGGGCTTGCCATTATCAGGGACATTACCCAGCGCAAGAACATCGAGCGGCAAACGGACTATTTGGCGCATCACGACGTATTGACGGGCTTGCGCAACCGGTCGGCCTTCAAGAAGGTCCTGGATGAAGCGCTGGCCGCCAAATCCGGCGCGGCCACGTTCGATGCCGTGCTGCTCGTCGATCTGGACCGGTTCAAGCTGATCAACGATACGCTAGGCCACCAATGCGGCGACGACGTGCTCAAGATCATCGCGGCCCGATTTCGCGAATGCCTGGACGACGAGGCGCTGCTCGCGAGGGCGGGCGGCGACGAATTCATGATTCTCGCGCGCGGCGCCGAGGAATACGACGAAATCATCCGAATCGCCGAGAAATTGCAGCAAGCGCTCGAGTCGCCCGTCTTGTTGCTGGGGGCCGAGTATTACATAACCGCGAGCGTCGGCATCAGCCTCTTCCCCGGCGACGGCGTGACTGCGGACGCCATCATCAAGAACGCGGACATCGCCATGTACCACGCCAAATCGAGCGGAGGCAGCCAGTACCGCTTCTTCTCGAAGGAGCTGAACGCCTCCATCCAACGGATGGTCGACATGGAAGCGAGCCTGCGCCGTGCCTTCGACGAGAACGAATTTTACGTCGTGTACCAGCCTCAGATCGATATCGAAAGCGGGGCGACGATCGGAGCGGAGGCCTTGGTCCGCTGGAATTCCAAGGAATACGGCATCGTTTCCCCTGCCGATTTTATCCCGTTGGCGGAACAAACGGGGCTAATTCTGAAGCTAGGCCAATGGGTGCTCGAGGAAGCTTGCCGCGAAGCGAAGCGATGGGAGCGCGCGGGCCGGACGTCGCTGACGATATCGGTGAACGTGTCCGCCAAGCAGTTCAAGCAGCCGGATTTCGTCGATATCGTCAAGGGCATCTTGAAAGCGACCGAATTGAATCCCGCGAAGCTGTGCATCGAGATCACCGAGAGCGTCGTCATCGATAAGCTGATGTTTACGCTCAAGCTGCTCGACGAGCTGGCGGCGATGGGCATCGGCATATCGATCGACGACTTCGGGACGGGCTATTCCTCCTTGAGCCTGCTGCGGCAGCTGCCGATTTCCATGATCAAAATCGACAAATCGTTCGTCGCGGAAATGGTCGAGGAGCGCTCGGTGCGCGCCGTCGTCGCCGCCATGATCACGATGACGCATCACCTCGGCATCACGGTCGTCGCCGAAGGGATCGAGTCGGAGCAGCAGATGGAATGGCTTCGGGAAATGGGCTGCGACAAAGGCCAGGGCTATTACATCGACAAGCCGCTGTCGGCGGAACGCATGCAAGCGAGGCTGAACGAACCGCCTGCAATAACGAAGATCACCTCCTGACGGAACGAAAGAAGCCCCGGGCCGAAGCGTATCGATAACGCTTGCCCGGGGCTTCCTTTGCCATGAAGGAGAAGGTTAGTTCATGACCGCATTCATATGCGCTTCCGTAATGGACCAGTGCGACGCCGTCCAATATTTCGCTTTGTCTTTGACGAGAATGACCTGAGGCGATTCATGCTTGACGGAGATGTCCTCGGCGATTTGGTTGGAGACGGGACGGGACTCGATGACTTTCACGAGCACGTAGTCCGTGTCGGCGGATGCCGCGTCGCTGTTCAGGTAGTTCGAGAACTCGCCGTACGCGTTCGCGCTCACCGGGCAGGTCGTGCTGTGCTTGAAGACGAGCAGCGGTCGGGAGGCGGAACCTTCCAGCGCGGCGTTCCATTCTTCGATGGACGTAATTTCCTTGTATTGTTGCGACATGGTGCATTCTCCTAACTGTTATGAAATGAGTTACAGTACCTCTTGCTCACATCATACCATATTCGATTGCCGGAACACCACTCGTCCTAACCGCCGTTATTTCTGCAGCAGCAGCGCGTTCCACAAATCGGCCTGCTCGAAGCCGAGCCGCCACGCGGCAACCCCGGCCAAGTCGTACTTCTTGGCGATCGCGAGCCGCGCTTTCACCGTATCCGGCGTTTCCGCCCAAAAGACGTGCGTGTAGCCGTCGTGGCCGCTATACGTGTATTTCATTTGGCCGGAAACGGAATCGTAGGCGCCTTTGGCTCCGGTGGTTTGGATCAGATCGGCAAGGTTGCGCATGATGATGGCTTGGCTGTCGATCAGCTTGCCGGAGCCGTCGATGCGCCATTCGCGCGCGTAGAACGGGATGCCGAGCATCAGCTTGCCGCGGGGAATTCCGTACGCCAGAAATTGCTTGACGCCCTCCTCTACCCAAGCAAGCTCCGCGACGGAGCCGGCATCGTCGCCGCCTTCCCAGTGCTGATCGTAGGCCATCATCATGATCATGTCGACGATGCCTGCCAGCGCGGCTTGATCGTAAGCCGTCTGGGCATCCCACAGCACGTCGCCGCGCGGCAAGTCCACGGACACGGTGAGCCCGGCTTTATGGGCAGCGGACGCGAGCGACCGGATGAAATCCGTGTACAAGGCGCGGTCGCCGCCCGCGAGACCTTCGAAATCGACATTGACGCCAGTGACATGCAGCGTGGACAGTTTGGCGACCAGATTCGTGATGAATCTCGTCTTCGCCGCCGCGCTGCGCAGAAACGCGCTGGTCAGCTTACTGTCGAACTGGTTGCTGACTAGAGGGATAAGCTTGATGCCGGATGGGGAAAGCGCTTCGACGAGCGCGGGATCGGAACCGTCCGTTATCGTGCCGTTCGCGTCCGCAAGCTCGAACCAGGACGGGGAATCGATATCCAAGCCCTGCGTCCGGCTGAGCTGATCCAGCACCGTCGTCGTGCTCGAGGTGCCGTTCCAGCCGAGATACAGCAGCTTTTTCGCGTTGCTCCAGACAGCCCGTCCGTCCGCCGTTTTGACGACGGCGTCCTGATACTGGGCGGCATATTGAACCGCGCTCTTCCGGGTATGGAAGGTCCTGAGCGGCTTGTCCCCTTGCAAAACGGTCAAGTAGGGCATGTTCGTCCACCAGGCTGCGCCGTCCTTCACGACGGTCGAACCGGATAAGGTTTTGGCATACGCGATGGCGCTGTAAATGCTGAAGTAGTAGCCGAGCGCCTTGCCCGATTGATAGACCGCGAACGCAGGAATATTGCTATGTATCACCTGGTTCGTCCGCGTATTGACGACGGTGCTGCCCGGCTTTCCGGCAGAGGCGCGGACGGCGTCGAGCAGGAAGCCGTACGACTTGTCGCCAATCGGCGCGCCGTCCTTGAGCAAGCTGTACTTCGGAGAAGCCTGGCGCTGCGCGGCTGCTTGGGCATCCGAAATATTGTCCCATACCCATTGATTGCTGGACAAATCCATGATATGCACGCCCGCGAACGACTTGGCAGCTTGTTTGGCATCCGCGAGCGTGGCGAACGACCAAGCGGCAAGCGATTTGTCGCCCTGATACATGCGGAAGTTCGGAAAAACGCTTTCAACGAAGCCCGGAGCTTCCAAGTCGCGGATCTGGGAGAAGCGGGTTTTGTTGGCGAATTGCTCGGCTTCCTGCAGCGTTTTGAATTCGCGCCCCGGGGACGAGACGCCGTTCTCGTAAACTTTATACCGCGGCCAATTGTCCCAGACCCACGCGCGGCCGGTGATTTTCTCGACATGGGCATAAGCGAACGACTTGGCGTAGCTGATCGCGCTCGCGCTGGCGGCGAAATCCCGGATGGCTTTATCGTTCTGATAGACGCGGTAATTCGCGGTGCCGGAGGCGGCGTGCGCTTCCGAAACGCCGAACGTCGGCAAACCGGCTTGAAAAGCCAGGGCAACGGCAAGTATGGCGGTCCATTTGATGCGGTGTGGCATATGCGTATACAACACTCCTCTCCAGACGTATACCGTTAGACGCAAAAGAGGGGGCGCGGTTGCGACAATTCGACAAATTTCGATAATAAAGTCTTCTGCGAACGCAAAAAAAGGGGCAGCCCGAAAGCTGCGCCCTTCATTCGCGATTACATTAATCCTCGATGTCGGCCCAGAACTCCTCGTCCGCGTCCAGCGTGATCTGCGAGCGGAATTTGCGGAGCTGATACTGTTTGTAGAGATACTGTTCGATCGCTTCCAGCAAATTGGCTTCGATCAAATACTGGCTCCGGCCATTCACCCACACTTCGGCGGTAAAGCCGTATTGTTCCTCCCAGGACAGCTGAACTTCGACATCCGTAGGCGAGACGCCTCTGCGTTCTGCCATATGGAGGCAAACGGCATTAATGATCTCGTCCGTATAGAGACGCATGATTAGTAGGGTTTCCGGTTGCCGGGGTGGGCCGGCCGTTTACGGTTTCGGAAGTAGCGCACGATGCCGCTGATGGCCATAATGATGACGTAGATGGCCAAGACGTTGACGAGCAGGCCGACGATGTTGCCGAAGAAGCCCATGTTGCCGAACAAGCCGCCGAACATCAAGCCTGCCAGGCCGCCGATCATGAGTCCTTTCATGAAGCTGCCTCCGCTGAAGAAACCGCGGTTCGCGTTCGTCGTCGTGCCGGCTTTCGTGGTTCCGGTGCCGGAAGTGCTCTTGTTGATATTATCCGCGGGCTTGGATGGCGCCGGCGTGTAGCTCTGCCTCGGCGATGATTTGATTCCGCCCCCGCGCGGTTTGGCGTCTGCGGCGCTTGCGCTGAACGCGAAGAACAGCGCGAACGCCATCAATACTAAAATCCCCTTCTTCATCTGCAAGTCTCCTCCTGTTATTCTGCTTCGTCTAGACTTATTGCGCCTTGGTACATTTACGTTTAATATAATCAAAGGTTTCAGTTTTCATTCTTCATTCTAGAAGACGTTGGCGAAAACGGGGGATTGCGATGAAAAACGGCCGGTATCCGGAGGCTTACGAGTCTTTTCTATACGAGTTTCACGCCACGAGAGACTATTTTGAATGCCATGAGCTGCTGGAGGAATATTGGAAGGACCATGCCGGAGACGGCTTCGGGGATGCGTGGGTCGGCCTGATTCAGCTGGCGGTCGGATCCTACCATTACCGCCGGGGCAATCGGCGGGGTGCCGCGATGATGTTGCGCCAATCCCGCAACCGGCTGGCCGCGCGGCAGCTGGAGGAGCTGGGCCTCGATGGCGGAGTGTTGATGGCCATGCTGGACAGCGTGATGGCCGCCATCGAGCGCTCCGAGCCGTTCGCCGATCTGAACCTTCCGCTGGAGGACGGCCTGCTGCTCGAACGGCTGAAGGCGGCTGCCGCGGCGAACGGCCATGCATGGGGGGCGCCGAGCGGAACGGACGAGGCGCTGATTCACCGGCATGCGCGCCGGGATCGCAGCGAGGTCATTGCCGCTAGGGCGGCTGCCGCGGAGGCGAAGAAGAGACGGCTGGCCGATTGACGGCCCGCTCGCCATACTTGTCGCAAGCGCGGCGATGACTTCCTTAATATAATGAAAAAAAAGCTTCGCTTCGCACGGTGACGATGCAACCCGTGCAAAGCGAAGCTTTCTTGTTTTACGCGGATACCTCTTGCTTGTAACCGTCGACGACGACGTCCAGCTTGCCCGTGGTCGGATGGATGATCATGCCGTGCACCGGCGTGCCGGGCGGCAGCAGCGGGTGGTTCTTGATGATGCCCACGCTTCGCTCGACGCTGTCCTGCACGTTATCGAAACCGGTCAGCCAACGCTCCAGGTGCATGCCTGAATTGCTGAGGGTCCGGATCGTTTCCTGCGATACGCCGCGCTCCAGCATGTGCTGGATCACGAGCTCCGAATTCAAGCCCGTCATGCCGCACTCATGATGGCCGATGACGAGGACTTCCTCGGCGCCGAGTTCGTAAACGGCGACGAGGATGCTGCGCATGATGTTGCCGAAAGGTTGGGTGACGATCGCGCCGGCGTTCTTGATGATTTTGGCATCGCCATTGCGCAGATTGAGCGCTTTGGGGAGCAGCTCGGTCAGGCGCGCATCCATGCAGGTGACGATGGCGACTTTTTTGTCGGGGAACTTCGTGGTCCGGTATTGCTCGTAATCGCGATTCTCCACGAACTGCGCATTAAAGGCTAGCATGTTTTCAACTGTACTCAAGCGAGCTCCTCCTCCCATGCATTGCCGCATGTATGTCTGTTTTCTTCTTGGCCCGTCCTGGCGGACCGCAGGCGTTCAATTCAACTTCAGCAGGCGCAAATTCGCGGTATAAATCTGGCTGTCGCTCTTCAGGACGAAAGCGTTGCGCGACGCGTTATAGTCGATCTTGAGCTCGGGCTCGAAGAACACCTCGTAATTCGGCTCGTACCATACCGGGTAGGGCGTCCCTTCTCCGAGTTTGTCGTTCGGATCCGGTTCGCGGACGAGGGCCAGCGTAGGCACGCCGTTCATGACGCAGCCGCAGCCCTCCGTGTCGTAAAGCAGCTTCAGGCTTTTGTCGCCTTCGGCAAGCGGCTCGCGCAATCGTTCCGCGGCGTTCGATGTAAAGGTAAAATGCATGATCAGGACTCCTTCCGCTTGTACGCCATTTGAATCAGGATTAAAGTTGATTATACGGTTTGCAAAAAGTATGATCAAGTAGCAGTACGATAACATGCGCGGAAAGGCGATGATCGGAATGACGACTAAGCAAGAAAACGGAGTCCTTCAACGGTTTACGGAGCGAATCGGTCTTATCAAGAGCTACGAAGAAGCGCTGGGCGTCTTGTATTGGGATTTGCGCACGGGAGCGCCGCGCAAGGGGATGGAAGTCCGTTCCGAGGCCATCGGCAATTTGTCCGGGCAGATGTTCAAGCTGTCCACGGCGCCGGAGCTGGGCGAATGGCTGACGTCGCTTGAGGAGCCGGCTACATACGCGGAATTGAACGACGTACACCAAAGGCTCGTGAAGGAAACGCGCAAGGAGTACGACCGCAGCGTTAAGATTCCGCCAAAGCTGTACCAGGAATACGTCGTGCTGACCTCGCAGGCGGAGTCCATGTGGGAAGAAGCGAAGAAAAGCAGCGATTATGCGTCGTTCGAGCCGTATTTGGACAAAATCATCACCTATACGAATCAATTCATCGATTTGTGGGGCGTCAAGGGCACGCGCTACGATACGCTGCTCGATATGTACGAGCCCGGCATGACGACAGAGCAGCTGGACCGGGTGTTCGGCGGCTTGCGCGAGAAGCTCGTTCCGCTGTCCGCGGCGATCGCCGACTCCCCGCATCAGCCGGAAACCGGCTTCCTGGAGCAAACCTACGAGAAGGACGCGCAGAAGAAGTTCAGTCTGTTCATACTTGAGCAGATGGGCTTCGATTTCGGAGCCGGACGTCTGGACGAGAGCGCGCATCCGTTCGCGACGGGCCTCAATCCGGGCGACGTGCGGATTACGACGCGTTACTTGACGGATGACGTGACCAGCGCGCTGTTCGGCACGATTCACGAAGGCGGACATGCGCTGTATGAACAAAATATCCGCCAGGATCTGGTCGGCACGACGCTCGCGACGGGGACGTCGATGGGCATCCACGAGTCGCAGTCGCGGTTCTGGGAGAACGTGATCGGCCGCTCGATGAGCTTCTGGAGCCGTTATTACGGCGATTTGCAGCGACATTTCCCGGGGCAGCTGGACGTGTCCGTGGAAGATTTCTACCGCGCGACCAACGTCGTGCAGCCGTCGCTGATCCGGATCGAAGCGGACGAACTGACGTACAACCTGCACATCATCATCCGCTACGAGATCGAGAAGCAGATCTTCAACGAAGGCGTGAAGGCTTCCGAGCTGCCCGCGCTGTGGAACGCGAAGTACAAGGAATACCTCGGCATCGAGCCGCAGCATGACGGCGAAGGCGTTTTGCAGGACGTTCACTGGTCCGGCGGGGCGTTCGGCTACTTCCCTTCGTATTCGCTCGGCAACATGTACGCGGCGCAATTTACGGATACGCTCGAGCGCGAGCTGCCGAATTTCTGGGAGCTGGTCGAGAAGGGCGATCTGCATCCGATCAAAGCCTGGCTGACGGACAAAGTCTATCAGTACGGCAAGCTCAGAACGCCGTCCGAGCTGATCGAGGGCATTACGGGCAAGCCGCTCGACCCGGATTACCTAGTCGCGTATCTGAAGAAGAAATACACCGCCATTTACAAGCTGTAATCGTCAACCGCAGCAGCAAGGCCGCTTTCGCCGTACGGGCGAAGGCGGCCTTTTTCGTTTGGGTATTTCCATTCTGGCGGGGACATGCTGTTTACCGAGCGGACCAACCTTTTATTGCGGCGACTTTCCTTTCTCCATCAGCTGCCTAAGCTTCGTCTCCGTCGGGGAATCGGGATCCGGCGTGTAGATGCTGCAGCGCAGGTCCGAATTGCCCTGGAGCTGCAGGGAGGTGAGATGGAACAGCATTTTGCCCGCCCTGGCATGCCGGAATTCGATCAGCACCTCGGGGGCCGCGCTGACCCGGCTTTTCTCCCACAGCGGATTGAAATCGGGATAGGCGGCGGTCATGTCGCGGAGAAACGTCTCGTACCAGTCGTCGTCGACGTACTGTCCGTAGTAAGCGCGGAAGATCGCCAGAAATCCGCTGATGAAATGCTCCCAGTTGCCGGCCAGACGGCGGAATTCCTTGCGTTCAAACAGCAGCGCGATCATGTTGCGCTTCTCTGCCGGTATGCGCTCGAAATCCATGAACACGTGGGAAGCCGCTTCGTTCCAGCCGACGATATGGCAGTGCCGGTCCGAGATGATCGTCGGGCAGGTCTGCAGCTCGTCCAGGATGCGGCGCAGCGGCGGGCTGATGCCGGCCGTGTCTTCGCGCAGCGATGAGAAGCCGGCGCCGGACTCCAAGGCGAGCGCGAACAGGTATTTCCGCTCGTCGGCATCGAGGCGCAGCGCGGAGGACACGGCTTCCAGCACGGAAGCGGACACTTTGATATCGCGCCCCTGCTCCAGCCAGGTGTACCACGTCGGGCTGACGCCTGCCAGCTGGGCGACCTCCTCACGGCGCAATCCCGGCGTTCTTCGGCGCGTCCCGGGAGTCAATCCGGCATCCTGCGGCGACAGCTTGGCGCGCTGCGCCATGAGGAAGCTGGAGAGGGCTTTCAATCTCGTGGGCTGGTTCATTGCAAAGCTCCTTTGGACCGAATCATAATGTGGTAGTCATTATACTAGGATAATTGACAACTTGTAATAGGATAACATGTATGTCAACATAGCACCACAAGGCAAGTAGAAGGAGGAAGTCGGCAATGGAGAAAGTATTCATCACGGGCATGGGGACCGTTTCCCCGCTCGGAAACACGGTGGAAGGTTACTGGGAGGCTTTGAAGCGGGGAGCGTCCGGCGTCGGACCGATCGATCGGTTCGATCCGGCGCGGCACAAAACCCGCATCGCGGGACTCGTCAAGGATTTCGATGCCGAGGCTCTGTTCGGGAGAAAGGAAGCGCGGCGCATGGACCGCTTCTGCCAGTTTGCCCTGGCGGCCGCGGATCAAGCCTGGACTGATGCAGG
Organism: Paenibacillus sp. J22P277; assembly: GCF_059383675.1. Classification (NCBI taxonomy): domain Bacteria; kingdom Bacillati; phylum Bacillota; class Bacilli; order Caryophanales; family Paenibacillaceae; genus Paenibacillus; species Paenibacillus sp. J22P277. The sequence continues at coordinate 524,678 of NZ_JBXENS010000003.1, read as the reverse complement.
GCTCAATGCCGATTCCATCGACGCCGAGCGCGTAGGCGTCTATGTCGGCTCGGGCATCGGCGGATTGGATACGCTGCTTGCCCAAGACGCGGTACTTCAGGAACGCGGCCCCGATCGCGTCAGCCCGACGCTCGTCCCGATGATGATCGCCAACATGGCGGCGGCGATGATCAGCATCCGTTTCGGGCTGCACGGCCCTACGATGGCCCCGGTAACGGCCTGCTCCATCGGCAATACGTCGATCGGCGAGGCGTTCCGTCTGATCCGTTACGGATTGGCCGACGTTGTCATCGCCGGCGGCACGGAAGCGGCCGTCAACGAAATTTCGCTGGCGAGCTTCAGCAACGCGACGGCATTGTCCGGACGCAACGACGAGCCGACCAAGGCCAGCCGGCCGTTCGACGGCGGACGCGACGGATTCGTCATGGCGGAGGGAGCCGGCATCGTCGTCCTGGAATCCGAGTCGCATGCCCGCAAGCGGAACGCGCGGACGTACGCGGAGGTTATCGGCTACGGGGCCAGCTCCGACGCGTATCATATGGTAGCGACGCATCCGGAAGGCTACGGTCCTTTCCTCGCCATGAAGGCCGCGCTCAAGGAAGCGGGCATCGGCACGGAGCAAGTGGACGTGATTTTCGCGCACGCGACCAGCACGGAGCTCGGCGATTTGTCGGAGACGCGGGCGATCAAGCGGCTCTTCGGCGAGCGGGCTTACGACGTCCCGGTGACGGCAGTGAAATCGATGACCGGCCATATGCTCGGCGCAGCCGGCGGCACGCAGGCCATCGCGCTGGTAAAGAGCCTGCAGGAGGGGCTTATCCCGCCGACGATCAATCTGGAGAATCCGGATCCCGAATGCGATCTGGATTACGTGCCGCTCGCGGCCAGGCAGGCGAAGCTCTCCATCGGCGTCAGCAATTCATTCGGCTTCGGCGGCCATAATGCCGTCATCGTCTTGAAATCGGTTGACTCGCCGTAAGCGTGAGCGGTACCATAGGAAGAACAAACCAAGCCGGGGCGGTTGCGTCCCCGGCTTTTTATCTAGGAGAAGCGCATGGGAATTCGAGTGATCAAAACCGCGATAGCCGCGCTCGGCGCATTGTACACCGCATACTATCTGGGGCTGAATCCGGCGCTGTCCGCCGGATTGCTTGCCATTCTCGGCGTCGAGGTGACGCGGATGCGCGGCTTGAAGAGCGCCATTATCCGCATCGCCGCTTCCGTGCTTGGACTGGCATTCGCGTCGCTGCTGTTTCTGACGCTCGGCTTTCACCTGTGGACGATCTCGATCTTTATCCTGTTGACGATTCCGGTCCTGTCGCGGGCCGGCTTGAAGGACGGCATCGCGACGAGCGCCGTCATCGTCTTCCACGTCTATGCGCGCGAGGAAGTGACCCTCGGGCTGATCGGCAACGAGATCATGCTGCTGCTCACGGGCCTCGGCTGGGCGACGGTCATTAATTTGGTTTATATGCCGAAGGACGACCATAAGCTGCTCGAGCTTCGTCACGCGACGGAGGAGAACTTCGCGGAGATTTTCCGCAAGCTGGCCCAAACGCTCCGCGCGCCGGCGCTCGTCTGGGACGGGCAGGAGCTGCTGGACGCCGGCCATGCCATCGAAGAAGGAAGCCGCCGCGCGGAGATCAACCGCGAGAACCGGATCTGGGCGCACGGCGGCGGAGACAGCCGGTATTGGTCGCGCTACTTCGATATGCGACAGCTGCAGCTGGAAGCGATCGGACAAATGCTGTCCCATCTGTCGTTCGTCTACGAATCGCTGCCGCAAGGCGAGTACGCCGCCGAATTGTTCGACCATTTGTCCGGCGACGTCAAATCGGCCGTCTACGAGGGCGGCGTGGAGGACATGATCAAGCAGCTGGAAGCGCGGTTCAAAATCATGCCGCTGCCCGTTACGCGCGAGGAATTCGAAATGCGGGCCGCGCTTTTCCTGCTGCTGCAGGATTTGAAGCGCTACTTGGCGATCGCGAAACGGCTGAAGAAGCAGAAGAGCGGCCCATTGGCCGCGGCCGAAAATGAACCCGCATAACGCCAAGAAGCCGCCGGCTTCGGCCGCAACGGGGAAGATGTCCAAACCTCCTCTTGAACGCATGCATATAATGACATATATGACATGTTTCAAAGGGGGATGCTCATGCCAGTTTACGATACCGGCCCCATCGAAAATCGTTCGCCGCGCACGACGAATCTCGTGATCCGGCTCATGAACGGCGGGCGGGACAACGCGATCGCTTCCATCCAAGCGTATACCGTCGCTTCCGCTTCGGCAGGGTTCAGCAATCCGATCATCTACGAGGTCTATCTGGTTCATTTGTTTCCTTTTAACACGCAGGAGAGCACGTTTTCGCTCGTGGATCTCCCGGCCGATCTCGACGTCTTCGGCGTGCGGGTCGTCACGAGCGGACTGGCGGGCGATAACGTGTCCGTGGCGGTGACCCAAATCGGCGCCGGCGGTACCGTTATTGCCGCGCGCGACTTGACGGGGGAAATGTCCCGCGTCGGGCGGCTATTGTTTGCGTACAACGCCAACAATAGCCAGGATACGGTAACGGTCGTTAATACGGAAGCCAATACGATCGCGGCGACGGTCGCCTTGCCCGCGGGAAGCGGTCCGATCGCGGTCGGGATCACGTCGGACGGAACGCGCGCGTACGTCGCGAATTTCGGCTCCGATTCCGTCGCGGTCGTGGACACGGCCTCCAATACCGCATCTGGTTCCATCGCGTTGACGCCCGGGAGCACGCCGGCGGGGATCGCCGTTACGCCCGATAGTCTATTTGCCTACACGGGCAATTTGGGGAACGACACCGTCTCGGTCATCGACACGGTCGCCAATGTATTGTTGACGGACATTCAGCTTGACGCCGGCAGCAGGCCCTTCGGGTTGGCCGTGACGCCGGACGGCCTGCGCGTCTACGTCGCGGAGAGCGGACTGAATGCCATATCCATCATCTCGACGCAGTCCAATTCCGTCATCGGCAGCATTCCTTTGCCGGACGCGCTTCTGCCGATCGCGGTCGCGTTTCTGCCCGATGGCAGCCGCGCGTACGTCGTCAGCCAGAACAGCGATTCCGTCACGGTCATCGATACGGCGTCCGACATGATCGTGACGACGATATTGGCCGGCGTCGCGCCGTTCGGCATCGCCGTCGGCGTGACCGCGATCGCGCGCGAGGATAGACCCGCGGGAAGCGTACCCGTCACCGTGCCGGCTGCGACGTCGATGACGGCGATCGCGTCATTGAGCTGCGTGGATACATAGGCAACGGCGCCGTCCGGCGTAAACGCGACGGAAACCGGTCTGCCCACGGTCGTGATTTCCATGAGCACGGCGTTGGCGGCCGTATTGATGACGATGACGGAATTCGAGAGATTGCCGGCGACGAACGCCCGCGATCCGTCCGGAGATCCTCTTGTTCTGAATCTGCCGCTGCCGCAAGGAAAACGGCATGATCGAGCGGCCGGGAGTCATCGAAACAAGCGTCGAACCATACAATATAATAGTCGGGAACACGAAAACGGCGGTCCGGCAGCGGCCGCCGTTTCACTTCAGCCGGAAGGAGACGTCCGACCGCGCAAGTTTCGCGAACGGCCGATTGCCGAGGCCGAATCCTCGCTTCCGGGCCGCCGTGCGCGCAATCGATTCCCGTTCTATCCGGAAGTTCCGGCATTCAAAGAACAATATCTATTTGTTCTTCTTAGTTTAATCAACAAACGCCTATGTCCTGCATACACTTTAATTGAATGATTGTATGGAGGAGGTTAGATCGATGGCTTATGCAGATAAACAGCTTAAGGCTAGAGAAATCATTACCAAAGCTGTCTGCGGAAAAGGTCGTAAGTTTTCCACAGTAACCCACAACGTTACGCCGCCCCATCATCCCACGAGCATTTTGGGCGCATGGATTATTAACCATCAATACGAGGCGGTCCGTTCAGGGGACGGGATCGAGGTTATCGGTACTTACGATATCAACATTTGGTATTCTTACAACAAAAACTCGCAAACCGACGTAGCTAAAGAAACGCTTTCTTACGTCGAACACGTGCCGCTTTCCTATCTCGATCCGAAGCACCGGGCTTCGACCGAGGAAGTGTCCGCGGAATCGACGCAGGAGCCAAATTGCATCGAAGCCAATATTTCGTCCAGCGGTTCGGGCGTCGTCATTCGCGTGGAGCGCGAATTCGCGGTCGAGCTGATCGCCGAGACGAAAATATGGGTTGCGACGCTGCCGGGCGGCAACGACGACGGCAAAGATTTCGAGTACGGAGACGACGGAGATTTCGAAGATTTGGATCCGGAACTGCTCGACGACGAACTGTAATTCTCGCGGGTTACTGGTCTGATGTATCGTATGCGCGGGCAGGGAAAGATTCGAGGGCGAGAGCCCTCTTTTTTTTCCCGAAATACAATCATTCGCGGTTATTTTCGAAACGGACGGAGTGTTGGCCGGTGGCGGGCAGCGTGTGGTTATGGGATGGAAAAGCTTATCGCCTGTGCGCGGGCCGGCAGACGGCGGGGGATGACGGCGCCGAGCCGGACGGCTGCGATGCCGTCTTGCTCGGAGCGGGCGCTTCCGGCGCGGCGTTAGCCGAGCGGCTGGGGGACCGGCGAACGCTCGTCCTGAATGCCGGCGCGTCCGCGTTCGCCGGCTGGAGCCGGCAGGACGTCGTTCGGCGGCTGCGGCGCGCGGGCGCTGCCGTTCAAGCGCCGGATCAACCGGGCACGCGGCGGTACGCGGTATCGTTGTTTCACCTGCTGCCGCTCGCGGTCGAGAAGACCGGCGTCAAGGGACGAGCCTTGCGCCCGAACCGGCCGTCGTCAGAGCCGCAGGCGGAGCCGAATTCGGTGCCGGAGCAGGATGCCCGTTACCGTCCGCTCGTCCGGCTGGCGGCGCGCGCTTTGTACGCCTGCGGGCTGGACAACGGAATCGTCGAATTGGCGGAGGACGGCGACGGGAAATGCGCCGTTGCCGGGCTCCGGCTGCCGGAAGAGACGGATTACTTGCGCGGCATATGGCGCGATGCGGCGAACGGCTTGGCCCGACAGCTGCTCGCGCAGTACGAGTCCGGCCGAACCGAAGCCGAGCCGTCCATACTCCTTGGCGCCGATCCCGAGTTTCTGCTGCTAACGGACGGAGGCAAGGTCGTGTCCGCGGCGCGGTACCTCGAAGGCGGACACGGCGCCGGCTGCGACGCGGTCATGGTCGGCGGGCAGGTCAAATACCCGATCGCCGAGCTGCGCCCGGCGCCGTCCCCGACGCCCGAAGGCCTGGCGCGCAATCTGCGCATGCTGCTGCGCCGGGCCGCGCTGCTTATCCCGGACCGGCCGCCGCTGCGCTGGGCGGCGGGGGGCATGCCGGCCGCGGGCTTCTCGCTCGGCGGCCATCTGCATCTGAGCGGCGTGCCGTTGACCGGCAGGCTGCTGCGCCAGCTTGACAGCTACGTCGCGTTTCCGCTCGCGATGATCGAATCGCCGGCCGAGCGGGCGAGGCGGCCGCGCTACGGCGCGCTCGGCGATTTCCGGCTGCAGCCGTACGGCGGCTTCGAGTACCGGACGCTGCCGAGCTGGCTCGCTTCGCCGCTCGCCGCGAAGGGCGCCTTCGCGCTGGCGCTGCTGTGCGCCAAGGAGAGCGGTTCGCTGGCGTATTTGCCGTCCGAGGACGAGCTTTATCTTGCGGCCTATTATGCGGGGGACCGCGAGGCGCTGGCCGGCTGCCTCGACCGGCTCGCCGCGTCGATGGCGGGCACCCGGTCTTACGCGGAGCTGGCCCGGTGGATCGAGCCGCTGCTGGCGGCGATCCGCGCGGGGCGGACCTGGGATGCCGAGGCGGATATTCGAACGAAATGGCGGGTAAGCCGATAGACTTGCGGGAGCGCTCCAAGAGGGGGCGCTTTTCTGCTATAATGGAGCTCTGGTGTTTAACGCACGATTAATCGATATAGGAGGGGCCGCATGACTGCATACACCCCCATGATCCAACAATATTTGGCCATCAAGGAAGGCGCGCGGGACGCGATTCTCTTCTTCCGGCTCGGCGATTTCTACGAAATGTTCTTCGATGACGCCATCAACGCGTCCCGCGAGCTGGAGATTACGCTGACCGGCCGCGAGGGCGGCGGCGAGAAGAAAATTCCGATGTGCGGCGTGCCGTACCATTCGGCTGAAGGATACATAGCAAGATTGATAGAGAAAGGTTTCAAGGTGGCGATATGCGAGCAGGTCGAGGACCCGTCCGCGGCCAAAGGCGTCGTTCGCCGCGAAATCATCCGCGTCGTGACGCCGGGCACCGTCATGGAATCGAAGTCGCTCGCGGAGAAAGCGAACAATTTCATCGTCTCCGTGTCGGAGCTGGGCGACAATTACGGCGTCGCCGCCTGCGACCTGACGACCGGCGAGCTGTACGTGACTTCCTTTGCCGCGGCGGCGGAATCGCTGGCGGACGAGATCAACGTGTACCATCCGTCGGAGATCGTCGGCGATGCCGCCGTCCTCGAACGGCTGCGCGCGGCGGCTTCGGGCTGGAACCGGCCCGTGCTGTTCACGGACCGCGAGCCGATGGACGACGACCTGCTTCGGCGGCAATTCGGCCAGCTGGAGCTGGAGTCCCTGGCACCGGCCAGGCACCGGGCGGTCAGCCTGCTCACGGGCTACCTCGACGAGACGCAGAAGCGTTCGCTCGGCCATGTACGCCGGATTTCGGTCTACGAGCCGAATCAGTTCATGATCTTGGATCCGTTCACGCGCCGCAACCTGGAATTGACGGAAACGGTGCGCGACCGCAGCAAGAAGGGCTCGCTGCTGTGGCTGCTCGACCGCACGCGCACGTCGATGGGCGCGCGCTTGCTTCGCAGGTGGATCGACAAGCCGCTGCTGTCCAAAGCGCAGATCGACGAACGGCTGGAAGCAGTCGAGCAGCTGTACCTCAGCTTCATTCTTCGGGACGAGCTGCGCGGCGAGCTGAGCGAAATCTACGATCTGGAGCGTCTCGTGGGCAGAGTCGCGTACGGCAGCGCCAACGGGCGCGACCTCAATGCGCTGAAGACGTCGCTGCAGCACGTCCCGGCGCTGACGGCGCTGTGCGCGGAATCGGATTCGGCCACGCTGCGCAAGCTGGTCGCCGGCTTGGACGACTGCTCCGACCTGGCGGGGATGATCGGGACGGTCATCGTGGACGAGCCGCCGGTTTCCGTGCGCGAGGGCGGGTTGATCCGGGCGGGCTACGATGCGTATCTCGATGAGCTGCGCGAAGCCAGCGTCAACGGGAAGAAATGGCTGGCCGAGCTGGAGCGCAAGGAACGGGAAGCGACCGGGATCAAGTCGCTCAAGATCGGGTACAACAAAGTGTTCGGCTATTACCTGGAAGTGTCCAAGGCGAACATCGGCAGCTTGCCCGAGGGCCGTTACGAACGGAAGCAGACGCTTACGAACGCGGAACGTTACGTCACGCCGGAGCTCAAGGAGAAGGAGACGCTCATCCTGGAAGCCGAGGACAAGATGGTCGATCTGGAATACGCCAAGTTCGTCGAGCTGCGCGATCATCTGACCGCGCATCTGCACCGGCTGCAGAAGCTGGCCGAGGTGATCGCCGCGCTGGACGTGTACCAATCGCTCGCCACGGTGAGCGGGGAGCGGCGCTACGTGAAGCCGATTGTGACGGAAGGCTACGATTTCGTCGCCGCGGAAGGCCGCCATCCCGTCGTGGAAGCGGTCATGGACGGCGCGGCCTTTATCGCGAACGAGACGAAGCTGGTGAAGGAAGGTTCCTCCATGCTGCTGATCACCGGACCGAACATGGCCGGCAAAAGCACGTACATGCGCCAGGTGGCGCTGATCAGCATCATGGCGCAGATCGGCTGCTTCGTTCCGGCCAAGCAGGCGGAAGTGCCGCTCGTCGACCGGATCTTCACGCGCATCGGCGCCGCGGACGACCTGATCGGCGGGCAGAGCACGTTCATGGTGGAGATGAAGGACATCCAGGTCATGACGGAGAAAGCGACCGCGCAAAGCCTGGTCATCATCGACGAGCTCGGCCGGGGAACGTCGACGGGCGAGGGGATGGCGATCGCGCAGGCGGTCATCGAATATGTTCATCACGAAGTGGGCTGCAAGGCGCTCGTCTCGACGCATTTCCACGAGCTGGCGCATCTCGGCGACACGCTGCCGCATCTTGCGAACGCATGCATGGCGGTACAGGAGACGGGCGACAATGTCACGTTCCTGCGCAAACTGGTGCCGGGCGCGGCGGGCAGCAGCTACGGCATCTACTGCGCGCAGCTTGCCGGGCTGCCGGGAAGCATCATCGAGCGCGCCTATTCGCTGCTCGACTTGCATGAACAGCACGAGACCGCCGCGGCCACGGCAGAACTGCCGTATATGCGTGCTGCGCTTGAATCCGGAGCAGCAGCCGCGTTCAACGGCGGCGGGAAGGCGGCGGGCCGCACGGGAGATTTGGCACAGCTGGCCAGTGCAACCGCCGGCGCTGCCGAGACGGCGGCCGCCTATGGCGCCCCGGCAATCGAGAAGGTGACGTCCGCGCCGCCCGCCGCAGCCGGCGTCGTGCAGCTCTCGATCTTCGAGGAGCCGGCACCGGCAGCCGCGGCCGCGGAGACCGGCAAAGCGCGCAAGGCCAGCCCGCGCGCGGAGCAGCTGGCCGACCAGCTGCGCAAGCTCGATCTGTTCAACCTGACGCCGATGCAGGCGATGCAGTGGCTGAACGAGATGAAGCTGAAACTAAACGAATAGCGGCAGGTCGAACCGGGTCATGCATGCTTGCGTGCTTGCCCGTTCTAATGCCGGCAACATATCGATCAAGAAAGTAAGGAGGGTTCGGCTACATGAGCAAAATCCGCATATTGGACGAGCAGCTGGCCAACCAGATCGCCGCGGGCGAGGTCGTGGAGCGGCCATCCTCCGTCGTCAAGGAGCTGGTCGAGAACGCCGTGGACGCCGGCAGCTCCACGATCGACATCGTCATCGAGGAAGGCGGCTTGTCGCTGATCCGCGTCACGGATAACGGCAGCGGCATCGACGGGGACGATATCGAGACGGCGTTTTATCGCCACGCGACAAGCAAGATAGCATCGAGCAAGGATTTGTTTCGCATCGCCAGCCTCGGCTTCCGCGGCGAAGCGCTGCCGAGCATCGCGGCGGTCGCCAAGGTAACGTGCATCTCCGCGCCGGACAACGGCGGCCTCGGCCGCAGGCTGGTCATCGAGGGCGGCACGATCGCGGCGAACGAAGAGACGAATGCGCCCCAAGGCACGGACGTCACCGTGCGGGAGCTTTTCTATAACACCCCCGCGCGACTTAAGTACATGAAGACCATTCAAACGGAGACCGGCCATATCGCCGATTACGTGAACCGTCTGGCGCTGGCGCATCCCGGCATCGCCTTCACGCTCAAGCATAACGGCAGCACGCTGCTGCGCACGCTCGGCAGCGGCGACCGGCTTCAGACGTTCGCCGCCATTTACGGCTCGGCGACTGCGAAAGCGATGCTGCCCGTGGAGGGCGAGCATCCGGACTACGAGCTGCGCGGCTGCATCTCGAAGCCGGAGCAGACGCGCTCCAACCGCAATGGCATCACCATCGTCGTGAATGGACGCTATATCAAGAGCTTCGTCCTGAACCAGGCGATGATGCAGGCTTACCATACGCTGCTGCCGATCAACCGGTTTCCGCTTGCGGTGCTGGAGCTCGGCATGCATCCGTCCTTGCTGGACGTAAACGTGCATCCGTCCAAGATGGAGGTTCGCTTCAGCAAAGAGGCGGAGCTGCGCGAATTCGTCGAGGACGCGATCCGGCGCGCGCTCGGCAAGCAGCGCCATATTCCGGGCCCCGCCGAGCCTGCCGAACGGTCGAAACCGGCGTTCGTCCAGGACCGGATCTCGTTCCATCAGCCGGAGCCGGTGCAGGGACCGGGCATGGAGATGTCCGCGGCGAGACGGATGCTTCAAGAAGAAACGGGGATCAATCGCGGTCGGACCGAGTCCAGTCAACCGTCCGGCGGTACGTTCGGCTCGGGTCAAGCCGCTCCCGGACGGGGCTTGTCCGCCTCGGAAGTGGCCGCCGCGCTGGACAAAGCGGAGCAGAGCTTCGGCGGCCATGCAGCGGCTAAGCCGTGGGAGAACGCGCCGCGCAGCTCGAACTCCCCTGCTTCGGCATGGTCCAATGCCGAGAAGACGGCCATTCCGCGGGATGCGACGGAACGGCTGTACGCGCCGCCTTCTTCGCAGCGGGAGCCGTGGCGCGATGCGGATCGCGCGGGTAGCGGCGCTGTATCATCCGCGCATTCGGACGACGCGGAGCGAGATGCCGCCGGCGGTTTATCGGCTGCAGGGGAGATGCAGGCAAGCAACGGTAGTTCTGTGATTTCGGATGAGCCCATGAAATCTGATGCACAGGCATCGGCAGCGGGTCTCTTCAGAGAGCCCGAAGCCGAGTACCGGACAGACGCCGCCGCGAGGACGTCCGGCGGCGCGTCCGCTTCCGAGACCCATTCGCCGGTTCCGGCGACTCCGGCTTTCCCCGAGCTATATTGGATCGGGCAGCTGCACGGCACGTACATCGTCGCCCAGAACGAGGAGGGGCTCTTCCTCATCGACCAGCATGCGGCCCACGAACGGATCAACTACGAGTATTATTTGGATAAATTCGGCCGTCCGGAGCAGGCGAGCCAGCAGCTGCTCGTGCCGCTGACGCTGGAATTCACGGCGACCGAGGCCGGGGCCTTGCGGGGCAAGCTGCATCTGCTGGAGGAAGCGGGCGTCGAGCTGGAGCCGTTCGGCGCCAATACGTTCCTCGTGAGAGCTTATCCGGAATGGCTGCCCGCGGGCGAGGAAGGGGACGTCATCGAAGAGATGGCGGAGTGGCTGCTGCAGGAGCGCGGCTCCGTCGATATCGGCAAGCTGCGGGAGAAGTCGGCGATCATGTGCTCGTGCAAGGCGTCGATCAAAGCGAACGATAGGCTGACCCGCGAAGAAGGCGAAGGCCTGCTGCGCCGGCTCGGATCGTGCTCGCAGCCCTATACTTGCCCGCACGGCCGGCCGATCGTCGTCCATATGACGACGTACCAGTTGGAGAAAATGTTCAAGCGGGTGATGTCATGATCGTCACCACGCCGCAGAAGCCAACGTCCGGGCAGACGGCATACGCGGAGGCGATCGCGGAAGAGCTCGGCGGCCGCTTCGTGCCGCGGAAGCAGGATTCCCTCCAGCTGCTGCGGCACAAATACGCGGACGCCCGCCTCCTTGTTGCAGACGATCGTGGACTGCGCTATTATGAGGAATCGGAGGAGCCGTTGTATTTTCATCCCAGCATGGCTTACGTCCGCGTGAAGCGGATGCGCAAAGGAGAACGCGATCCGTTGATCGCGCTCGCCGACTGCCGCCCGGGCGACTCGGTGGTCGACTGCACCGCCGGCCTGGGATCGGACGCCCTCGTATTCTCTTATGCGGTCGGGCCAGAAGGCACGGTCACCGCGCTGGAGAGCGAGCGCATGCTGTACACGGTCGTACGCGAAGGGTTGCGAACGTACCATACGGAGCACGAGGACGTGAACGACGCGCTGCGCCGCATCCGGATGCGGTGCGCCGATCATCTCGCGTATCTGCGCGCTCAGCCCGACAAGAGCGTCGACATCGTGTATTTCGACCCCATGTTCCGCCATCCGCTTCACGACTCGTCGGCTCTCGCGCCTTTGAGAGGACTGGCCAACGGCTCGGCGCTCGGGGAGGAATCGGTCCGCCAAGCGGTCCGCGTCGCCCGCAAACGCGTCGTGCTCAAGGAGCACGGCGGCAGCGGCGAATTCGAACGGCTCGGCTTCGAGCGCCGGCACCGCAACAAAATCGCATACGGAGTGATTATTCCATCATGAGTCCAGCATTCCAAGCGCCCGCGAAACCGAAGCTGCTCGTGCTGGTCGGGCCGACCGCGGTCGGCAAGACGCGGATGAGCCTGGACATCGCCAAAGCCTGGAACGCCGAGATCATCTCCGGCGATTCCATACAAGTGTACAAGGGCATGGACATCGGCACGGCCAAGATCAAGCCGGAGGAGCAAGAAGGCGTTCCTCATCATCTGATCGATATTAGCGATCCCCTGCATCCTTTCAGCGTCGCGGAGTTCCAAGATCGCTGCGCGGCGCTGATCCCGGAGATCGGGCGGCGCGGCAAGCTGCCGTTCATCGTCGGCGGGACCGGTCTGTACGTGGAGTCCGTGGCTTACGGCTACGACTTCGCCGAAGTCGGATCCGACGATGCGTTCCGCGAAGAAATGGCCCGGTACGCGCTGGATAACGGCGCGGAGGCGCTCCATGACAAGCTGCGAGCGGTCGACCCGGAAGCCGCGGAGCGCCTCCATCCGAACGATCAACGGCGCGTCATCCGGGCGCTCGAGGTGCATCGCCTGACGGGCATGACCTTCACCGAGCAGCAGGAAGGACAGAAAAAAACGTCGCCGTTCGAACTGTGTATTATCGGTTTGACGATGGACCGCGCCGTGCTCTACGCCCGCATCAACGAGCGGGTCGACAAGATGATCGAGGAAGGGCTCGTCGAGGAAGTTCGCGGGCTGCTGGACCGAGGCATCCCGGCCGACGCCGTTTCCATGCACGGCTTGGGCTACAAGGAGATCGCGCTATACGTGCAGGGGCATCTTACGCTAGCCGAGGCGATCGAGCTCCTGAAGCGCGATACGCGTCATTTTGCCAAGCGGCAGCTGTCCTGGTTCAGGCATATGAAAGACATTATTTGGATCGATGCAGGTGAAAATTTTAACAAGAATTTGCAAGCAATACATGCTATAATAGCAGGAAAGTTTAGGATAGAACTTGAATATACTTTTAACCAACCTTTTGACGATGGGGGTAACGCGCAATGAACAAATCTATCAACATTCAGGATACGTTTCTGAATCAACTTCGCAAAGACAGCGTGCCGGTGACCGTGTACCTGACGAACGGTTTCCAGATCCGCGGTGTCATTAAGGCATTCGACAACTTTACGATCGTCATCGATAGCGAAGGCCGCCAACAAATGGTGTACAAGCATGCCATCTCGACGTTTACCCCGCAGCGCAACGTATCGCTTATGCAGGTTCAGGACAACGAAGCTTAAGGAGTCGGCTGGGATGTTTTGAAACCTTTTCCTTACACGCATCGTTTAATTGGATATCGGCACGAAAGAGCAGCCTTGCGCACGTGCGGGGCTGCTCTTTAATTTGAAGGATTTTCAAGTTTCAGTCCATCCGTTGCCGTTTACACATATAGGGTATAAATAGAGAGAAGCGGCTGACTCGCGATTCGAATTGGAGGGGAACCTGGCTCATGGCAGAAGGACCACGCAGCAAGAAAGGCAGCACGAAAGAGAAGAAAGGGAAGGTAAAAAAGAAACGCAACAAGCGCAAACTCGCGGTCTGGTTGTTCTTTACCGCGGCCATCGCCGTCGTTTGCGGCATCATCGGATATATGCTGATCATACTGAACGGGGAGCGGATACTCGCCGACAATCAAGATAAATTCATTCTTCCCGAAGCCTCCACGATCTACGACGACAAAGGGAAAGAGGTCGTGAAGCTCGGCGCGAACCGCGAGAACGTGGATTTCGCCGACATCCCCGAGCAGATGCGGGATGCCGTCATCGCGACGGAGGACCAGCGGTTCGAGAAGCATTCCGGCATCGATCTCTGGTCGATCGGCCGCGCGCTCGCCAAGGACGTCGTCGCCCGCAGCGCCGTCGAGGGCGGAAGCACGATCACGCAGCAGCTCGCCAAGAACTTATTCCTCACGCAGGACAAGACGTTTTTCCGGAAAGCGACGGAAGCCTCCATCGCCGTCGCGATCGAGCACAAAATGACCAAAGACGAGATTATCACGATGTACCTGAACCGGATTTATTTCGGCAAGGGCGCCTACGGGGTGAAAGCCGCCGCGGACTATTATTTTAACGCCGAACTGAAAGATTTGAAGCTCTGGCAGGTCGCGACGCTCGCGGCGATTCCCAAAGCGCCGTCCACCTACAATCCGATCAACAATCCGGACAAATCGAAGGAACGGCGATCCGTCGTGCTGCAGCTGATGTTCGATCAGGGCTACATCACGAAGGAAGAGATGGATCAAGCCAAAGCCGTCGATTACAAGCCGGTGGAGCATTCCAAATCGACCGAGACGTACCAGGCTTTCGTGGATTACGTCATCGACGAGGCCGAGAAGGTCAGCGGCATCACGGAAGAGCAGCTCCGCATCGCCGGCTACAAGATCTACACGACGCTGAACACGCAGGCGCAATCGGTGATGGAGAAGGAATTCGAAGACGACGGCAACTTCGAGAAAAGCGTCGACGAACAGAAGGAACAAGCCGCGATGATCATCGTGGATCACAGGAACGGCGAGATCCAAGGTCTCGTCGGCGGCCGGGATTACGTGAACAAAGGCTTGAACCGCGTGTTGGTGCCGCGGCAGCCGGGCTCGTCGTTCAAGCCGATCGCGGTCTACGGGCCTGCGATCGATTCCGGGGATTGGTTCCCGTGGTCGACGCTGCAGGACGTGAAGACGTGTTACGGTTCGTACTGCCCGTCCGACTCCAACAAGGTCAAATACATCGGACCCGTCAGCATGCGGCAATCGATCAAGGAATCCCGCAACGCCTCGGCCGTGTGGCTGCTGAATCAGATCGGGGTGAAGGCAGGCCTGGATTTCGCCAAGGACCTCGGCTTCGAGCTGGACAGCGCGAAAGACCGTAACCTTGCGATCGGACTCGGCGGTCTGACGTACGGCGTAACGCCGTTCCAGATGGCGAAAGCCTATAGCGCCTTCGCGAACGGCGGGAAAACCGTCGATCCCCATGCGCTGGTCAAAATCACCGACCAAGCGGATGAGCCGGTCTATACCTATAGCGCGCCCGCAGCCGAGCAGGTGATGAAGCCTGCGACGGCCGCTTACTTGACGGACGTCCTGCAGGGCGTGTTGGAGAAGGGCGGCACCGGAGTCAATGCGCGCATCGACCGTCCGGTCGCCGGCAAAACCGGAACGACGCAGAACGGGATTAAGGGCCTAAGCAACGGCTATAACCGCGATGCTTGGTTCGCGGGCTATACGCCCGAATGGACAGCCGTCGTCTGGATGGGGTATGATCGTACCGATAAGGATCACATGATCAAGAAAAGCAGCGAGCAGTCCGCCGCGATGTTCGGGAAGGTCATGGGCGAAGCGATGAAGGGCGTGGCGAAGGGCAGCTTCACGAAACCGGCCGAGGAGCACGAAGAGAAACCGCCGGTCGGCATCGCGAACTTCAGCGCCGTTTATAACGAGCAGAAGGCCGCCGTTCAGCTGGCATGGTCGCCGGTCGATGGCCAAGGCATGCAGTACCGCATCTACCGCAAAGCGACGGGCGAAGCGGAGTTTGCGAAGGCATTCGACTCCTTGACGACGACGGGCGTGGACGATATGGCGATCGCGCCGGGTTTAAGTTACGAATATTACGTGACGGCATACGATCCGGCGAAAGAAATGGAAGGTACGCCGTCAAGCACCGTGAAGGTCGATATTCCCGAAGCCGAGTTGGATCCCGCGGATCCCTCGAATCCGGATAACGGGGGTACGCCGGGTGACGAAAACGGCAACGACGGCGGCGATAACGGCGGAGGCGACGAGAACCCGCCGGACGACGGACCGGGCGGACCGGACAATGGGGGAACGCCGCCGGACGATGGCGGAACACCGCCGGACGATGGCGGCGGCACGCCGGACGATGGCGGCGGCACGCCGGATAACGGCGGGCAGACGCCGGGAGATGGCGGTCAAACGCCAGGCAACGGCGATCAATCGCCGGGCAACGGCAATCAAACGCCGGGCAACGGCAGTCAAACGCCGGCTAACGGCGGTCAAACGCCGGACAACGGCGGGCAAACGCCGGGCAACGGCGTTACCGCGCCTCCTGACGGCGATAACGGCGCAGGAACCGGCGACGGCACGAGCGCCGGGGATAACGCTGATGGAACGAATACGGGTTCCGGCAACGGATCCGGCGGCAATAACGGAAACAACGTTTTGCCGCTGAATTCCGGCGTTCCCGATTCGAATCCTTGAGGCGGCCGACCCGTATAAGATAAGAAGGCTTTTCGCGCCGCGGCTAGGCAGGCTGCAGCCAGATGCAACAAACAACAGATTGCGGAGGTATTATCGAAGATGAATATGAAGAATCGGACAGCGCTGACCGTTGTCCTGTCCGCCATGCTGCTCGTAGCGGCCGCATGCGGAAACAAACCAGACGATACGGCAAACAATAACGCAGTCAATCAAGGGACGCAGACCGAAACGACGGCCGGCGGCGGATCGAACGGCTCCGGCGGCTCGGGCAATGCCGGCAACGATGCGGGAGCGCCGAAACAATGGACCGAGAAACCGAAGATGTCTATCGACACGGGCAAATCGTACAGCGCCACGTTCAGCACGAACAAAGGCGATTTTACCGTCGAGCTGTACGCCAAGGATGCGCCGGAAACCGTCAACAACTTCGTCTTCCTGTCCAAGGAGAAGTTCTATGACGGCGTCAAATTCCATCGGATCATCCAGAGCTTCATGATTCAAAGCGGCGATCCGACCGGCACGGGAGCCGGAGGACCGGGCTACAACATTCCGGATGAGCTGGGCAAAGGCTACAAGTACGACGAGGGCGTCATCGCGATGGCGAACACGGGCCAGCCGAATTCCGGCGGCAGCCAATTCTTCATCTGCACGGGCGCGGATGCCGCGAATTTGAACGGCATGCCGAACTATACGATTTTCGGCAAAGTGTCCGAAGGCATGGACGTCGTGAAGGCCATCGCGGCCACGCCGGTCGCCGAGAACCCGGATTCGGGCGAGGCGAGCGCGCCGACCGAGGACGTCATTATCAAGTCCATCTCCATTTCGGAGAAATAAGCTTGGCAAACGGGGAGAACGGCAATTGGCCGTTCTCCCTTTGCGCGCGGCGGCCGTTTGTCCGACTTTCGGCGGGACAAGGCGGGGCTTGGTTTATTTTCGGGGGTTGCTGGAGATGGACGTTAAGTTGTGGTACTCTTTTTTTAAACGATACAAAAGGGTATTCTTACCTACACTCTGCTTGTCTCCCTGAATGAAGCCGGCGTAGCTGCCGACGGCGGCTTCGGTCGTATCCCTTCAGGGGAAAATCCACCTTGTTGCTTGTTTGCGTTCCGCGCAGCGCTCGAAGCGAGATCCCAACGGAAAGGTCGTTCCGTATGAAGCGAAAATTTTCTGACCGAGCCAATTGGCGCCGCATTCTGCGTAGAAGCTACACCTGCTTGACGATGGACGGGGATGAATTCAAGGGACTGGTGACGTTCTACCGGATCCATGAATTGCGCGAACCGCTGTGGAAAGAATACAACGGGCGCAAATTATGCCTCGCCGACCGCGGTTATTTGTGGATGCAGCACTTTCCCCGCGGCGAACACTTTGTCGTGACGACGATGTTCGATGACAAGAACCGCGTCGTTCAATGGTATATCGATATTTGCAAGACGCAAGGACTGACCGACCAGCAGGTTCCCTGGTTCGACGATTTGTATCTCGACGTGGTCGTCCTTCCGAGCGGGGAAGTGTTTCTGCTGGACGAGGATGAGCTGGAGGAAGCGGTCATGCAGGGCGCGGTGACGAACAAGGATGCCGCTTTGGCCCGCAAGACGGCAGGAAGGCTCTTGTCCACGATACGAAACGGACGGTTTCGCTATTTCACCCTCAGCCTGAAGCATCGCAAGACGCTTGCGCAAAGCGGGGAGCTCAGCGAATCATGAAGCCGGCTTCCGTATCGAAACGATCGCCCAAACGCAAATCCCGCAGGAAATTCCGTCCATTCCTGTTCTTCCTGCGGATCTGCGCATGGATTGCGGCGCTTGGCGTATTCTGGTGCGCGTACCTGCTGTGGGTGATCTCGAGTTACGAGTTGCCGAAGCAGATTCCGAAGTCGGATGCCGCCATCGTCCTCGGCGCGGCGCTTTGGAGCGACAAGCCAAGCCCCGGCTTGCAGGAGCGGCTCGATTACGCCTACGATTTGTACAAGCAGGGGACGGTCAAGCACATGATTTTGACCGGCGGCCTCGATCATAACGGCTCGACGATGACCGAAGCCGAGGGCATGAGGAAGTATTTGGCGGGCAAAGGCGTTCCCGGCGCTGCCATGGTGCTCGAGAACGACGCCAGAAGCACCTATGAGAATCTTCTGTTCAGCAAGCCGCTGGCCGCCAAACGGGGCTGGACGAAGCTGCTCCTTGTCACGCACGACTTTCATGCGCCGCGTTCCGAGGATATTGCCGGCTACTTGGATTACCCTGCCGATACGGTGGCCGTCGGACGCAAGTCCAAGGTGCTGAATATCACCTACAATTACGGCCGGGAAGTGCTGGCGTTCACCAAATGGAAGGTCGACGAGCAATTGATGCGCATGGGCGTGCGGCTGCCCGATTCCTTTTGACACCTTGCCCGAAGCCGCTCCGGAGCTCGGCTGAAATCTGTTAATATGGCTCAAATCACTAGAATACAATGGATTATATGTGCGGCAGATGCCAACGATCCAGTGAAGGATAGGTGATGGAGCAACTATGGACGATCGAGTCGTTACTTCGGGCGGCAGCGGGAGCGGGAGACCCGCCCGCCAAATCAATGTGGTCCTTCGCACCAGCGAGCCGTATGCGTTGACCGGCAGTTCGCCGCCGCAGCTGGAGAGCGAGCTGCCGCCCGCGGCAAGACCGCTGACGCCAGGCGATCCTTTTCTCGATATTCAGCGCGAGCTCGATCCGATGGTGGGACTGGAGAACGTGAAGCTGCTGGTCTACGAGATCTACGCGCTGCTCCAGATCAGCCGGATGCGTTCGGATGCCGGATTGTCCGGCGGTTCGCACGTGTATCATATGATTTTCACCGGCAATCCCGGCACGGGCAAGACGACCATCGCGCGCATCGTCGCGAAGCTGTTCCAGAAGATGGGCGTGCTCTCCAAGGGACATATGATCGAAGTGGAGCGGGCGGATCTCGTCGGCGAATATATCGGCCATACCGCGCAGAAAACGCGGGATTTGGTGCGCAAGGCACTCGGCGGCGTGCTGTTTGTGGACGAAGCGTACAGCCTTGCGCGGGGCGGGGAGAAGGATTTCGGCAAAGAAGCCATCGATACGCTGGTCAAGGCGATGGAGGATTACCGCAACCAGTTTGTGTTAATACTGGCTGGATATCCGCTCGAAATCGAGCAATTTCTGCTGACGAACCCGGGATTGCCCTCGCGATTCCCGATCCAGATCGAATTTCCCGATTACTCGGTCGACCAGCTGATCCAAATCGCCGAATTGATGGCCAAGGACCGGGACTATACGCTGATGCCGCAGTCGCTGTTCAAGCTTCGCCAGCACTTGATGCTGGAGAAGACGATGTCGATGTTCGCGTTCAGCAACGCGCGTTATGTGCGCAACGTGATCGAGAAGGCGTTTCGCCATCAGGCGGTTCGTTTAATGAACCAATATCCCTCCGGATCCCCGGGCAAGCAGGAGCTGATGGCCGTGCGGCCCGAGGATCTGAAGTGGGAGAAATAGCAGTCACCGATCCAGAAGGAGCTGTACACGACAGATGCGGCAAACAACCTACGACACCGATACGGATTTGAAAGACCGGGCGATTCTCGTCAGCTTGGTCACGCCGGATATCAAACGGAGCTCCGGGGATCCGGAGCAGTCGCTGCAAGAGCTCGTCAGCCTCGCGGAAACCGCCGGCGTCGAAGTACTGACGCTCGTCACGCAGAATAAGGAGAAAGTCGATACGAAATGGTTTATCGGCAAAGGGAAGGTGCAGGAGCTGCGCGCGGCTGCGGATGAGCTCGGGGCGACGACGGCGATCTTTGATCAAGAGCTGTCCGGCGCGCAGGTACGCAACCTCGAAGAAGCGCTGGACCTGAAGATCATCGACCGCACGCAGCTTATCCTGGATATTTTTGCCCAGCGTGCCAAGACCAGGGAGGGCATCATCCAGGTCGAACTGGCGCAGCTCAGCTATTTGCTTCCGAGGCTGTCCGGGCACGGGAAGAACCTATCCCGCCTCGGCGGGGGCATCGGGACTAGAGGCCCCGGCGAGTCGAAGCTGGAGACCGACCGCCGCCACATTCGCGGTCGAATCACGGATCTGAAGCATACGCTCGCGGAGCTCGTCCGCCACCGTACGTTGCATCGCGAGCGCAGGAGGAAAGCCGGCGTTCAGCAGGTTGCGCTGGTCGGCTATACGAATGCCGGGAAATCGACGCTGCTGCGCGAGCTGACCCAGGCGGACGTCTACGTCGAGAACCAGTTGTTCGCCACGCTCGACCCGACTTCGCGGAACTGGAAGCTGCCGAGCGGCATGGAAGTCGTGCTGACCGACACGGTCGGGTTCATACAGAATCTGCCGCATGATCTGATCGCGGCCTTCCGCGCGACGCTCGAGGAGGTCAACGAAGCCGATCTCGTGCTGCACGTCATCGATAGCGCGTCCGAGATGCGCGAGGAGCAGATCTCGGTCGTGGACCGGATTCTGCAGGAGCTCGGCGCCGGAGGCAAACCGCAGTTGAAGATCTATAACAAGATCGATTTGTGCGGCATGGGCGGTCCGCAGCTGGTCCCGGCGAACGGACCGGGCACGCTTGCCATCAGCGCTTATAACGGCAGTGACCTGGAGCGGCTGCGTCAAGCCGTTCAGGACAAGCTGACGGGCGACACGCGGACCTTCCTGCTGCCGGCGGAGCGCGGCGATCTGATCGCGCTGGCTTACCGGACGGGCGAAGTGCTCGAGCAATCCGTCGAAGGCGAAGCCATGATCTTGAAGGTGTTGTTGAACAAACAGGATTACGAGGTGCACGGGCATAAGCTCGACGCGTACGTCCTGAATCATTAAGCGTGCCGCTAACATGAGGAGAGACCGGACATTGAGACAGCAAGGACAGGATTGGCAAATGTTGACGATGTGGGCGGAGGCTGCCGAACGGCAGGCCGCCCCTGTTTTTCGTTCGCTCGACGGCATCGCGGAGCGGAATCAGTGGAAGGTCATCGACGCCTTCCAGAAGCATCGGGTAAGCGATTTTCATTTTAACGGCTCGACCGGCTACGGCTACAACGACCGGGGAAGAGAAGTGCTCGACCTCGTCTACGCGGAAATCATGGGCGCCGAGGCGGCGTTAGTCCGGCCGCATTTCGTATCCGGCACGCACACGATCAGCTGCGCGCTGTTCGGGCTGCTTCGCCCGGGAGACGAGCTGCTCTACATCACGGGCCGTCCTTACGATACCCTTCATAAAGTAATCGGGAAGCCGGGCGACGGCAAAGGCTCGCTGCAGGACTTCGGCATCGGCTACGGGGAAGTCGCGCCCCTCGCGGACGGCGGGATCGATTGGGATGGCGTCGCCGCGCGAATAACGGAACGCACGCGCGTGATCGGCATTCAGCGCTCGCGCGGTTACGATTGGCGGGCATCCTACACGGTCGCGCAGATCGGCGAGATGGTGCAGCGCGTCAAAGCACTGAAACCCGACGTCAAAGTGTTCGTAGATAACTGTTACGGGGAGTTCACCGAGGAATTGGAGCCGACGCAGGTCGGCGTCGATCTGATGGCGGGTTCCTTGATTAAAAATCCCGGCGGCGGACTCGCGCCGACGGGCGGTTACGTTGCCGGCACGCAGGAAGCGGTGGAGCTCACCGCGTACAGGCTGACGGCGCCGGGCATCGGCGGGGAAGTCGGCGCCACGCTCGGGACGCTTCGCGCCATGTATCAGGGCTTGTTTCTCGCGCCGCATCTCGTGGGACAAGCGCTCAAGGGCAGCGTCTTCGGCGCGGCCATGTTCGAACTGCTCGGCTTCGAAAGCAATCCGCGCTTTGATGCGCCCAGGACCGATCTGATTCAAGCGATCCGCTTCGAGCACGCCGATCAACTGATCGCGTTTGTACAGGGCGTGCAGCGTGCCTCGGCGGTGGATGCCCATGTCGTGCCCGAGCCGTGGGACATGCCCGGCTACGAGCATCCCGTCATAATGGCGGCGGGAACATTCATGCAGGGCGGCAGCCTGGAGTTGTCGGCGGATGCGCCTATCCGCGAGCCTTATATCGCTTATATGCAAGGCGGGCTTACGTATGCCCATGTCAAATACGGTGTTCTGAATGCGTTGTCCGTGCTAGCCGAACGAGAGTTGATTGTAATTAAACCTTACATAAAACCTCACACAACTTGACATGTATTTGGCATGGCGGTACAATGAGAGCATATATCAGATACTGGAAGGTTGATGCGACATGGGTGACGAAATACGCAGAAATATGGCGCTTTTTCCGATCGGCATCGTAATGAAGCTGACCGACTTGACCGCCCGCCAAATCCGCTACTACGAGCAGCACGAGTTGATCGTACCCGCGCGCACGAGCGGCAACCAGCGATTGTTCTCGTTCAACGACGTGGAGCGACTGTTGGAGATCAAGTCGCTGATCGAGAAAGGCGTGAATATTGCCGGCATCAAGCAGGTGATGAACCCGGTGTCCAAGGAATCGGAGGACGCCACCGTCGTCAGCGAGTTGTCGGAAGTGAAGAGACGCGAGTTGTCCGACGCACAGCTTCACCGCCTGCTGAAACAGCAGCTGCTTGAGAAGAGACCGGGCAAGGCCTCTTTGATCCAAGGCCAGTTGTCCCGTTTCTATAACAAGAAATAACGACAACGCAAGTAATCCTTACACCACCATAACAGAGGAGCTGATTCCGTGAGCTACACCAAAGATGACATCAGACGCATCGCGAAAGAACAAAATGTTCGTTTTATCCGCCTTCAGTTCACCGACTTGCTGGGCACGATCAAGAACGTCGAAATTCCCGTCAGCCAGCTCGAGAAAGCGTTGGACAATAAAATGATGTTTGACGGCTCATCCATCGAAGGATACGTGCGCATCGAAGAATCCGATATGTACCTCTATCCGGATCTGGACACATGGGTTGTATTCCCTTGGATAGCGGAAGACCGCATCGCCCGCCTGATCTGCGATGTGTACATGCCGGACGGCACGCCGTTCGCCGGCGACCCGCGCGGTATCCTGAAACGCGTGCTAAAGGAAGCCGAAGAGCTTGGCTTCACGTCCATGAACGTCGGTCCCGAACCGGAATTCTTCCTGTTCAAGACGGATGCCAACGGCAACCCGACGACGGAGCTGAACGATCAGGGCGGTTACTTCGACCTGGCGCCGATGGACCTTGGCGAGAACTGCCGCCGCGAAATCGTGCTGACGCTCGAAGAAATGGGCTTCGAGATCGAAGCTTCCCATCATGAAGTGGCACCGGGGCAGCACGAGATCGACTTCAAATACGCGGATGCGATCAAAGCAGCCGATCAGATCCAAACGTTCAAGCTGGTCGTCAAAACCATCGCCCGCCAGCACGGCCTTCATGCTTCGTTCATGCCGAAGCCTTTATTCGGCGTCAACGGTTCGGGGATGCACTGCCATCAGTCCCTGTTCCGCGGCAGCGAGAACGCCTTCTACGACGAGAGCGACAAGCTTGGCCTAAGCCAAGTCGCGCGTTATTACATGGCCGGCTTGCTGCGCCATGCCCGCGCGTTCGCGGCAATCACGAATCCGACGGTCAACTCGTACAAGCGTCTCGTACCGGGATATGAAGCGCCTGTCTACGTAGCCTGGTCCGCCAGCAACCGCAGCCCGATGATCCGCATCCCTGCTTCCCGCGGCCTCAGCACGCGTGTCGAGATGCGCAGCCCGGATCCGGCAGCTAACCCGTACCTCGCACTGGCGGTCATGCTCAAAGCAGGTTTGGACGGCATCCGCAACAAGCTTCCGCTGCCGGCTCCGACGGATCGCAACATCTACGTCATGACCGAGGAAGAGCGGATCGACGAAGGCATCCCGAGCTTGCCGGACGATCTGAAAGAAGCCTTGACCGAACTGCTTCGCAGCGAAGTCATCTGCGATGCGTTGGGCGATCATGCGCTGGCACATTTCTACGAGCTGAAAGAAATCGAGTGGGACATGTACCGCACGCAAGTCCACGAGTGGGAGAGAGACCAATACCTGGCGCTCTACTAGAGCAATCCAAACCCTTGGCATTTACATGCCAAGGGTTTTTTGCGTTTAAGGGAGCGGGAATGAGTTGCCGACGGGATATTGGCAAGGCGGAGACGGCAACTGCGACATGGGCTGCCAGTTGCCGAGGCGTGCTGTTTGTTGTCCTGTCGTCCCTTGTTCGCGGAGCGGAGGAGTGATCGAAGGAACAGGTTTTCGCTCCCGGGCGTCTCCCGGCTCTTGACTGCATAGAGGCGAACCTGCCGCCGTCTCCGCACTCGTACGCTCGCGCCGGCATATAATGCCATACTAAAAGTTACCGAAAGGGTGTGGCGGGAATGGCAGGGAAACCGGAAGCCAAGGGCGGGGCGTTTAAGCTGACCGGTCCGATTCTATCCCATGTGGCTGCCATCATGATTCCCTTCTATAAGAAAATCGCGCGCGATCGCAACTATGCGCTGCGATGGTCGAAAGCGGTCAGGCAAGGCGATCTGGACACGCTGATCGCGCTGTTCAAAGCGGTGACGAAGCCGGCCAAGCTGGATGGCTTTTCTACCAACGGCATCGGATATTTTATTGATTTCGCGTTCCCGGCGCCGGTTCTTCAATATTCGAATGGCACGACCATTCCGCCGGGTTCCACGCAGTTTACTTTCTCGACGCCGATCCATCGGGCGATCGCCAGGGACGTTCTTCCGTTCTACAAGGCAATGGCGGGCTCGAAGGCATACGCGGCCGCTCTGGCAGCCGCGGTGAATGCGAAGGATGTTGCGCGCGTACGCTGCCTCGTTCGACGGAAGGTGAAGACCTGTGCGCTCAAGTCGATCGCGATCCGCTTTTCGGGCGTTGAACTCAATTTTAAATTCAAGAGCAGCCGATTTACGTACCGCAATTTGCTGTTTCGGGAAATCGGGTCCTAGGTACCCGAAGCGCAGGGGACGGAAGAGCATGGGAAAAGGGCAGTCACAACGCTTGGAAAGCGGTGACTGCCCTTTTAACGTACGAATTAATGAATATCGCGGAAGAGTCCGATGACCTTGCCGAGAATGCTGACGTTGCGGAGGCGAATCGGCTCCATGGTGGAGTTCTCCGGTTGAAGCCGGATATGATCCTTCTCTTTATAGAAGGTCTTGACGGTCGCTTCGTCGTCTTCCGTCATCGCGACCACGATGTCGCCGTTGATCGCGCTCTGCTGCTGGCGGACGATGACGTAATCGCCGTCGTGAATGCCTGCTTCGATCATGCTTTCCCCGATAACGCTAAGGATGAAGACGTTATCGTCGCCGACTTTATCGGCTGGAAGAGGAAAATATTCCTCGATATTCTCGGTTGCGGTAATCGGAACGCCGGCGGTGACTTTACCGACGACCGGTACCTTGGCTATGGCCAGCGGGAACGGAATTTCGTTGTCGTCCCCATCCAATATTTCGATCGCGCGGGGCTTGGTCGGGTCGCGGCGGATCAGGCCTTTCTTCTCCAAACGGTCCAGGTGGCCGTGGACGGTCGAGCTGGAAGCAAGTCCAACCGCTTCGCCGATCTCGCGTACGGAAGGTGGATAGCCTTTCTCCCGGACTTCCATCTTAATGAATTCAAGTATCGCCTGCTGGCGGTTTGAAAGTTTCGACACCGAAATCACTCCAAAGGTTCATTTGTGTAAAATTATAGCACAGAACCGGAGTTCGTACAAACATAAGTTCGAGAAACACAAGTTCGCATTTTGCGGCGAACAAATGTTCTAAAATCTGTTGACTGCAAACGGATGTTCGTGTTATTCTGATTTCACAAGAACAGAACAAACGTTTGGGGTGCTGATCATGATGCAAACAATATCGACATACTCGACTGCTTATAATGATAAACCGGTGACTCCGCGATCGGTTCGCGGCGTACGAAGGGAACGCGCAACCGAACGGCTGCTCATCAGATTGGCGGCCGCTTCTCTATTCTTTTTGCTCTTGTTCGTCGGATTCTCCTTATTGACCGGACATGCGGACAGCGAGCAGCCCTCCGTACCGACAGCATCGGAACAAGTCATCATTGTCGGTTCGGGAGATACGCTATGGGAAATCGCCAGCAGCGTAAGAACGGAAGACGAGGATATTCGCAGAACCGTGTACGATCTGCAGAAACGGAATAATTTAAGCTCCAGCGAATTGAGAGCGGGACAAAAGCTTATCGTCCCTGCCGATCGCTGAGCCGTCATCCGTCTATAGATGGATCGAAGACCGAACGCATGCGTTCGGTCTTTTTCTATTTTATCATAAGTTCCGAACAGCTTGACGAAAGGCCGCTTCGCCTTGACAATGGATGATTAAAAATGTCAAAGTAAAGGATGTGATGTTGGCCTGAAAGACGAGAGGAGAAACGCAGAATGGAGAAGATCATCGCTCGCATCAACGAGCTTTCGAGAAAGAATAAAACGGTCGGCTTGACGCCGGAAGAGCTGGCGGAGCGAGATGAGCTGCGCCGCATGTACCTGGATAACTTCAAACGGAATTTCCGCAACCAGCTGGACACGATCAAATGGGCGGAGGACGAGGAAGAAAACGGGGGAACGATCAAGCATTAATCATCTGCCATTTCGAGGAGGGGAAACCGAATGCAATATCGGCTATTAGGTCGCAGCGGGCTTGCGGTCTCGGAATTATGTCTCGGTACGATGTCCTTCGGCAATACGACGAACGAATCGGATTCCATTACGATGACGCACGACTTTTTGGACCGCGGCGGCAATTTCCTGGACACGGCGAACGTGTATGTCCAGGGCAGATCGGAAGAGATCGTGGGCAAAGCGATAAAAGGCCGGCGCAGCGAAGTCGTGCTCGCTACGAAAGTACGGTTCATGACAGGCGAGCATCCGAACAGCGGCGGCGTCTCCCGCAAGCACATCATGGACGCGGCGGAAGCCAGCTTGACACGGCTCGATACCGATTATATCGATCTCTATCAAGTGCATGTCTGGGATCATGCCACGCCGATCGAAGAGACGCTGCGCGCGCTGGACGATCTGATCTCGGCGGGAAAAGTGCGCTATATCGGCTGTTCCAACTTTTTTGCATGGCAGTTGATGAAGTCGCTTGCAACGAGCGACCGAGAACGGTACGCCCGGTTCATATCGATCCAGCCGCAATACAGCCTCGTCAGCCGGGAAATGGATCGCGAGATGCTGTCCCTCTGCTTGGAGGAAAATATCGGCATCATTCCTTGGGCGCCGCTCGGAGGCGGCTTCCTGACGGGCCGCTATACGCGCGAAGAACCGACCAGCGGACGCTTGACGTCGAAGTTGGGCGAGAGCTCCTGGGCGCTTCGGGCGTCGGATAAAAATTTCGCCGTTCTCGATGCCGTTCGGTCCGCGGCCGCGGAACTGGATAAAACGCCGTCGCAGATCGCGCTTGCTTGGCTGCTGCAGCGCAAAGGCATCACCTCGCCGATCTTCGGCGCAAGCACGTTGGAGCAGTACCAGGACAACATGGGCGCCATCGGCTGGACCATGCCGGATTCGGTATGGCATGCGCTCGACGAAGCGAGCGCGCTTCCGAGCGAATACCCGAACCGCTTTATCGCCAAATTCGCCCGGCCGTACTAATCGGCCGCCAAACCAGAGAATGTTTGAAGATTGCTAAGGGGGATCATCCGTGTCAAGATCGTGGCAGCGTAAAGTACAAAAGAATCAAGAGCAAATCAACAAGCAGCGCAAGAAACACGGACAAGCTCCGCTCATGTCGGCGAAGTCCGGCAAGGCAGGGCTGGATACCTTCAAAGGCCGCAGTTATCTGATGCCGGCGTTCCTGCTGCTTTTCATCCTATTCTATGTGATCGTGACGATCAATTCCGACGCGTTCAAGCAAGCCGACACGATGTTCTGGGTCACGATTGCCTGTTACGTGGTGCTTGCGAGCTTGTTCCTGCTGCGCAGACCGTACCTGTCGGTCGGAAGCGATTTCGTTCGCACCCGCCGTTTCGCCGGAGATCGCAACGTGTACGTCAGCAATATCAAAGCGATCAACACGCAGAAAGGCTATATCGTGATCGAGCAGCATAAGGGCGGCAATTGGGTCTTCTCGCGCGTCATGAACCGATATCCGATTGAACCGATGACGGCGCGATTGAAAGCATTTGCCGAGCAGCACGGAATTCCGTTTACCGAAAAATAACAGAGTGGAGCGCACGAGAAACCATGGCTAAACAAGCAGTTCTGTTCGATTTGGATGATACGCTGCTCTGGGACGACCGCAGCGTGCAGGAGGCGTTCGACGCGACCTGCGAAGCGGCTGCCGCACAGACAGGCGTGAATGCCAAAGCGTTGGAGGAGGCGGTGCGCCGCGAAGCCCGTGCCCTCTATGAATCCTACGAGACGTACCCGTTCACGAAGATGATCGGCATCAACCCGTTCGAAGGGTTGTGGGCGAATTTCCTGGAAGGCGAGCAAACCGAGTTCCGCCAGCTGCAGCAGCTGGCGCCGGGTTATCGCAAGGAAGCGTGGACGCGCGGCCTGAAGGCGCTCGGCATCGATGACGAAGCGCTCGGCGCTCAACTGGCGGAGCGGTTTCCGGCCGAACGCCGGGAACGGCCGTACGTCTATGAAGAGACGTTTGCCGTCTTGGATAAATTGAAAGGCAGCTACAAGCTGCTGCTGCTCACGAACGGTTCCCCCGATCTGCAGCGAGAGAAGCTGGCGGGCGTGCCGAACATCGCGCCTTATTTCGATCACATCATCATTTCTGGCGAATTCGGCAAAGGAAAACCGTCCCCGGACATATTCCGCCACGCGCTCGAACGTCTCGGCATCGAACCGGAACACGGCATCATGGTCGGAGACAAGCTGACGACCGATATACTTGGCGCGAATACCATCGGCATGTCGTCCGTATGGATCAACCGCCACGGCATAACGCGCACGGATGACATCATTCCTACCCATGAAATCAAGCATTTGGAAGAACTGCTGCCGTTGCTGGTCTAAACGGCACGGCGAGCGGATCGGCGGCAAGCAAATTCCGGAATCACAGATGGTTCATCGCCTACAATCGCCGTCGCAACGCGCAGGGAGTTTGTTCGCATTTCTTAATGGAGCTCTTGTCATCAAGCAAAGAAAAAGGAGACCAATCCGCGGAAAGGTCTCCTTTTTCTTTGTTTTGTTTTAGAGAGCGAAAAACATCGCGAATAAATAGTGACCGAAGGTCGGTATGGAGTTGAAGCAGCGTCAGCGGTCGCCTTTGTAGTCTGATTTCAACCTCTAATCTCTTACATAATCAAAAAAAATCAGAACTACAACAGCGAGCGGAAACCCATACCGACCGCAGGTCATGCTTTAAATGAACGCTTTTAAGCGAACGTCGGATCTTCGATATTGTTCGCGATCCAGCCGTCCTTCTCGATGAACAGGCGAACGGCGATGATCTCGCGGTTATCCATCAGCGTGAAGAAATGCGCTTTGTTCTCCGGAACGGAGATGACGTCGCCGGCTTCGAGCTCAACGTCGAAGTAACCGGTGTTTTCGTCGCCCTTGATGATGAAGATGCCGCGTCCGGATACGATGCCGCGGATTTCGTCCTCGGTATGCGTGTGGATTTGCTCGAATTTTTTCAGCAGCTCTTCGATGTTCGGCGTTGCGTCCGACAGGGAGATGACATCCCAGATTTGATAGCCGCGGCGAGCGGCCAAGTCGCGGATCTCGGAATCGAACGTGGAGAGGATCGTCGCTTTCTCTTCGTCGCTCAGTACGAATTTGTTATGAAGTTCGGCCGGAAGCTTGGAAGCGTCCCAATGCTCGTACAAGACTTCTTGTTTGTCCAAAAACGCGCGGACGTTCTCTTCGCCGCTGATGCGTTCGTTCGTGCCGCGTACGCGGATCTCTGCCATGCGAATCCCTCGTTTCAAATAATAATCGTATTTCCGATAAGAATAATTATAAAACATATTGGCAGCCCTGTCGACCGAGTCGGGGACCCATATGAAAACGGGCGTTCATGCCTTTTCACAAGGTTGGAATTCTGGTAGAGTATAAGGAAATGACTTTTTGCCGAACCGTGGGGCGAGCCTTGCTTCCGGTCGGCGATGAGCGGCAGCTTCGGAAGGGAAGTGCATCAATGACGAAACCGACGATACAGGACATGCTGGCGAAACGCATCCTTATACTGGACGGCGCGATGGGCACGATGATTCAGCAGCGCGACCTCGGTCCGGCCGACTTCGGCGGCGAAGAGCTGGAGGGCTGCAACGAGATGCTCGTGCTGACCCGTCCGGACGTCATCCGGGACATCCACGAGGAATATTTGGCCGCGGGCGCGGATATTCTCGAGACGAATACATTCGGCGCGACGGGCGTCGTGCTGGCGGAATACGATATCCCGGAGAAAGCACGGGAGATCAACCTGGCCGCGGCTAAGCTCGCGCGCGAGGCGGCGGATAAATATTCGACGCCGGACAAGCCGCGTTTCGTCGCGGGCGCGCTCGGACCGACGACCAAGACGCTGTCCGTCACGGGCGGCGTGACGTTCGATCAGCTGGTCGACGACTATTGCGAACAAGCGCTGGCCTTGATCGAAGGCGGCGTGGACGCGATGCTGTTGGAGACGTCGCAGGATACGCTGAACGTCAAGGCCGGCACGATCGGCATCCATAAAGCCTACGAGGCAACCGGCATCGTGCTGCCGCTGATGATATCGGGTACGATCGAGCCGATGGGCACGACGCTGGCGGGACAAAACATCGAATCGTTCTATATCTCGCTTGAGCATATGAATCCGATTTCCATCGGCCTGAACTGCGCCACCGGTCCGGAATTCATGCGCGATCACATTCGGTCGCTCTCGGAAATCGCGCGTACCGCGGTCAGCTGCTACCCCAATGCAGGACTCCCGGACGAGAACGGAAACTATCACGAATCGCCGGCGTCGCTGGCGAAGAAGATCGCGGATTTCGCCGAGCACGGCTGGCTGAACATCGCCGGCGGCTGCTGCGGAACGACCCCCGACCATATTCGCGCGCTGGCCGAGACGCTGGCCAACTACGCGCCGCGGAAGCAGTACGGCGATCATCCGCCGGCGGTGTCCGGGATCGAGACGGTGTTCATCGAAGAGGATAACCGGCCGATCATGATCGGGGAACGGACCAACATTTCCGGCTCGCGCAAATTCAAGCGCCTGATCAAGGAAGAGAAGTTCGATGAAGCATCGGAGATCGCGCGCGCCCAAGTGAAGGGCGGCGCGCATGTCATCGACATCAACCTGCAGGACACCGACATCGACGAATCGTACGCGGTGCACCGGTTTCTGCCGGAAGTCGTGAAGAAGATCAAAGTGCCGCTCATGCTCGATTCGACCTATGACCACATCATCGAGCTGGGGCTCAAATACTCGCAGGGCAAAGCGATCATCAACTCCATCAACCTGGAGGACGGCGAATCGAAGTTCGAGAAGATTCTCCCGCTGATCCACCGTTACGGCGCGGCGGTCGTATGCATCCTGATCGACGAGCGCGGACAAGCGGTCTCGCGCGAAGCCAAGATGGAAGTGGCCACGCGCTCGTACGAGCTCCTCACGGAGAAGTACGGCATGCAGCCGGAGGACATCATATTCGATCCGAACATGTTCCCGGTCGGCTCCGGCGATCCGCAGTACATCGGCTCCGCCGTGGAGACGATCGAAGGGATCAAGATGATCAAAGCCAAATACCCGCGGGCCAAGACGATTCTCGGCCTTAGCAACATCTCGTTCGGGCTGCCGGACGCGGGCCGCGAGGTGTTGAATTCGGTCTATCTGTATCACACGACCAAGGCCGGCCTCGACTATGCGATCGTCAATACGGAGAAGCTGGAACGGTACGCGTCGATTCCGGAAGAAGAACGCCGCTTGGCGGAAGAACTGATCTACAATACGAACGACGATACGCTTGCCGCATTCGTGGCTGCCTTCCGCGAGAAGAAGGTCGTGAAGAAAGAGAAGATCTCGACGTTGACGCTGGAGGAACGGCTCGCTTCCTACGTCGTGGAAGGCACGAAGGAAGGACTCTATCCGGATCTTGACCTCGCCATGCAGAAGTACGCGCCGCTCGACATCATCAACGGCGCGCTCATGCGGGGCATGGAAGAGGTCGGCCGGCTGTTCAACAACAACGAGCTGATCGTCGCGGAAGTGCTGCAGAGCGCCGAGGTCATGAAGGCCTCCGTCACCTACCTCGAGCCGCATATGGAGAAGACGGAATCCGCGGTCAAAGGGAAGATCATTCTCGCGACCGTCAAGGGCGACGTGCACGATATCGGCAAGAATCTGGTCGAGATCATCCTGTCGAACAACGGATACAAGATAATCAACCTCGGCATCAAGGTTCCGCCCGAGCAGCTGATCGAAGCCTATCGCAAGGAACCGGTCGACGCGATCGGACTGTCCGGCCTGCTCGTCAAGTCTGCGCAGCAGATGGTCGTGACGGCGCAGGATTTGCGCAATGCCGGCATCGATGCGCCGATCCTGGTCGGCGGCGCCGCGCTGACGCGGAAGTTCACCAAGACGCGGATCGGCCCGGAATACGACGGCCTCGTGCTGTATGCCAAGGACGCGATGGACGGGCTGGATATCGCGAACAAGCTCATGAATACCGATCATCGCCGGGTCTACGAGGAAGAAATGGCCGCGTTCAAAGCATCCGGCGGCCTGGAAGAGGAAGTGAAGAAGCCGCTGCCGGAACTGACCCGCGCGGTGAAATCGAACATTTCGCCGGATGCGCCGGTCTATATCCCGCCGGATCTGGAGCGCCATGTCCTGCGCAACGTGCCGATTCCGCATATCGTGCCTTACGTCAACATGCAGATGCTGCTCGGTCATCACCTTGGCCTCAAGGGCAACGTCGATCAGCTGCTGAAGGAAGGCAACGAGAAGGCGGTTAATCTGAAGGAGACGGTCGACACCCTCTTGGACGAGGCGGCGAAAGGGCTGCTTCAAGCGCATGGGATGTACCGCTTCTTCCCGGCGCAGTCATCGGGCAACGACATTATCGTCTATGATCCGCAGCAACCGGGCGTGGAGATCAAGCGCTTCTCTTTCCCGAGGCAGCAGGTGGAGCCGTATCTGTGCCTGGCGGATTTCCTCAAGTCCGTGGAGAGCGGCGTCATGGATTATGTCGGCTTCCTCGTCGTAACGGCAGGCGAAGGCGTGCGCGAGAAAGCCGGCGAGTTGAAGGATAACGGCGATTATCTGCGTTCCCATGCGCTGCAGTCGGTAGCCCTCGAGGTCGCGGAAGCGATGGCCGAGCGCGTTCACCACCTGATGCGCGACACGTGGGGCTTCCCGGATCCGCCGGAGATGACGATGAAGCAGCGCCACGGCGCGCGGTATCAAGGCATCCGCGTATCGTTCGGATACCCGGCGTGTCCGAACCTGGAAGACCAAGAACCGCTGTTCGAGCTCATGCATCCCGAGGACATCGGCGTGCTGCTGACGGAAGGCTTTATGATGGAGCCGGAGGCCTCGGTATCCGCGATGGTGTTCGCGCATCCCGAAGCGCAGTATTTTAACGTCGAGAAAGTATAAGCCGAATGATGGCGTACCCTCCGAAGCATGGTATGAACCCTGCCTCCCGGAGGGTATTTTATAAGGATGGGTAATGGCGGAAGAAATGGAGGGAACAGCTTGCAGCTAACGTTTCTCGGTACCAGCGCGGGGAGGCCGACCCGAACGCGCAACGTCACGTCGATCGCCCTGTCGCTGCCGGAGCCGCAATGCGGCTTCTGGTTGTTCGACGTCGGAGAGGGCACGCAGCACCGGATGCTCGGCAGCCGATTCAAATTGAACAAGCTGGAACGGATCTTCGTCACGCATCTGCATGGGGATCATATTTACGGGTTGCCCGGCCTGCTCAGCAGCCGCGGGTATTTCGAAGGCGCGGGTCCGCTGACCATTTACGGTCCGACCGGGCTGCGCCAATATTTGGCCGGCATCTTCGAGCTGACCGGCGTTCATTTGGGCTACGAGTTGAACGTCATTGAAATCGCCGAAGGCGAGGTCGTCTCGGACGACCGTTACGTCGTCGAAGCGGCCGAATTGCAGCATCGCCTGCCGTGTTTCGGTTATAGGGTCACGGAACGCCCGCAAACGGGGCAATTGAATCTGAAGCGGCTCGGCGAGCTGGGCGTGCCGGCGGGTCCGCTCTACGGCAAGCTGAAGCGCGGCGAGGATATTACGCTGGAATGCGGCCGCAGCATCGCCGCTTCGGACGTCGTCGGGACTCCGC
The DNA here is from genome assembly GCF_059383675.1 of Paenibacillus sp. J22P277. Classification (NCBI taxonomy): domain Bacteria; kingdom Bacillati; phylum Bacillota; class Bacilli; order Caryophanales; family Paenibacillaceae; genus Paenibacillus; species Paenibacillus sp. J22P277. The sequence goes on along the minus strand of NZ_JBXENS010000003.1, from coordinate 490,372 downwards.
AGCCGGGCCGCGTCGTGACGATTCTCGGGGATACCCGACCCTGCGACAATGCGGTGAGGCTTGCCCGCAACGCCGATCTGCTCGTGCACGAAGCCACGTTTGCCGGCGGACTCGAGGAGAAGGCGGCCGCCTACGGCCACTCGACGTTCACGCAAGCCGCCGAGATCGCCCGGGATGCCGGAGCGAAACGGCTGGTAGTCACGCATTTCAGCTCCCGATACGACGATGAGGCCGTGGCGGAGCTTGCGAACGGGGTGAAGGATATTTTCGCGGAGATCGAGCCCGCCGTCGAGATGACCGATATTCTCATTCCGAGGCCGCCCCTTACAAATTCGTAAAAATACGCAAACGCTCCCTTGACAGTCCGCTGATACGATGTTGGCGAAGACCGACGACGATACAGCAGACGAAGGGACGATGATGCATGGATACCGGAAGTCATCTCTTGTTTGGCGTTACGCTTGCAGGCTTGGCCATTGCGAATCCCGTCGTTGCGGCTCATCCGGAGCTGCAGCATGCCGTGCTCGCGGCGACGTTGATCGGCAGCCACGCCCCGGATTTCGACTCCGTCATGCGGCTGCGCGGGCCTTCCGCGTACATTAGGCATCACCGGGGCTTGACGCATTCCCTGCCTGCGCCTTTCCTATGGGCTCCGTTGCTCGGATTGCCCATCGCGTGGTTGTTCGGCGCGCAAGCATGGAGCGGGACCGTCGTCCTGTGGACCTTGATCGCTGTTTTTTTTCATATCGTCCTGGATCTGTTCAACGCGTACGGCGTGCAATGCTTAAGGCCGTTCACACAAAAATGGCTGCACCTCGACGCGCTTAGTTTATTCGATCCCTATCTGTTCGCGGCGCACGGGACGGCAGCTTTGTTATGGCTGTTCGGCTACCCGCATGCCGTGCTCGTATTCCAGCTCGTCTATGGGTTAACTGCCGTTTATCTGGCCTGGCGTCTCGCGGTGTACCGAAGCGTCGTCGGCAAGCTGAGCGCGAAATACCAGCTCGAAGACAGGCGCATCACGATGCTCCCGACGCTGCTCGGCGCATCTTGGCAATTCGTGGCTGACCTGGGTGACGAATATTTGACGGGGTATTACCGCAACGGCCGGGTGAACGAGGTCGCCTGTCTCTCGAAAGCGAAGCCGGAAAATCTCGCGGAAGCGGCAAAAGCGACGATGGGCGCCGACGGCGTGCGCGCGTTCCACCATTTCTCGAACCGTATCCACGTGAAAGTGCAGGAGAAGGTCGACGGTTACCTCGTTACATGGAGCGACGTTCGGTTCTGGCATCATCACGGCATGCCGTTCAGCGCGGCCGTCACGCTGGACCGCAACATGAACGTGCTCAGCGAGCATATCGGTTGGAACAAGAAGTCGTGGCAGCCGCCTTTCGTGTAAACGCGGCTATCGCATGAAGCCGTTGTTAGAATAATGCCCTTGGAAGGGTTGCTGAAGCTTGTCCGGCGTCCGTTGAAAAGCTGTTCAACGCTGCCGCATGCTTCGGCCCTTCCGAGGGTTTTTTGCGTTTGCGGCAGACGCCGGCTCTCCGACCGCGGCATTTTATTGCGAAATCGGGCATCTGCTCGCCCTGTCCGAACCCCTCTGATTCGGCGATTCGAGCCTGATTCCACTTCTCCCTAGTCAAGCGAACAGATATTCGCTAAAATGGTGCATATAAAGAGGTGAGCCCTTCATGTTGAACAGGAAAACGTTGCCAGAACTGATCGAAGATTTGCGCGAGAACGACAATGTCATCAACTGGCATGAAATAGAACCGCAGGAAGCGAAAGCGAGACCGATTCCCGAAAGCGTGGACGTCCGCATTCGGGATGCGCTGGTCCGGCGAGGCATACAGGAGCTGTACACGCACCAGCATTCCGCGTACGAAGCGGTAAACAAAGGCGAAAATATCGTCGCCGTCACGCCGACCGCGTCGGGCAAGACGATGTGCTACAACTTGCCGGTGCTGCAGGCCATCGCAACGGACGAGACGAGCCGGGCGCTCTACGTCTTCCCGACGAAAGCGCTGGCCCAGGACCAGAAAAGCGAATTGAACGAGATCATCGCCGAAATGGGCGTCGATATCAAAAGCTATACCTACGACGGCGATACGTCGCCGACGATTCGGCAGGCCGTGCGCAAAGCGGGCCATATCGTCATCACGAACCCGGATATGCTCCATTCGGGGATTTTGCCGCATCACACCAAATGGGTGAGCCTGTTCGAGAATTTGAAATTCATCGTCATCGACGAGCTGCATACCTACCGGGGGGTATTCGGCAGCCATGTCGCGAACGTCATTCGCCGGCTGAAGCGGATCTGCAGATTCTACGGCAGCGATCCCGTCTTCATCTGCACATCGGCGACGATCGCGAACCCGAAGGAACTGGCCGAGCGGCTGACGGGCAATCCGATGCGTTTGATCGACGATAACGGCGCCCCTCGCGGCCGGAAGCATTTCGTCTTCTATAACCCGCCGATCGTCAATCAACCGCTCAACATCCGGAAAAGCGCGACCGTAGAGGTCAACCGGCTGGCGCGCGATTTTCTGCGAAACAAGATCCAAACGATCGTATTCGCCCGCAGCCGGGTGCGCGTGGAGCTGATCTTAAGCCATATCCAAGAGCTCGTTCGCAACGAATTGGGCTCGAAGTCGATTCGCGGCTATCGGGGAGGTTATCTGCCGAAGCAGCGGCGGGAGATCGAGAAAGGACTTCGGGACGGAGACATTCTCGGCGTCGTCAGCACGAACGCGCTCGAGCTCGGCGTCGATATCGGGCAATTGCAGGTCTGCATCATGACCGGCTACCCCGGAAGCATCGCCAGTACGTGGCAGCAGGCGGGGCGGGCAGGCCGCAGGCACGGCGAAGCGCTGATCGTCATGGTTGCCGGCTCGACCCCGATCGACCAGTACATCGTTCAAAATCCCGAGTACTTTTTCGATCGCACCCCGGAGTACGCGCGGATCAACCCGGAAAACCTGCTCATTCTCGTCGACCATTTGAAATGCGCGGCTTACGAGCTGCCCTTCAAGGAAACGGAAGCCTTCGGTCCGCTGGACGTGAAAGACATCATGGAATACCTGGTGGAGGAACGGGTGCTGAACCGCAACAAGGATACCTACTATTGGGCGAATCTGGCCTTCCCGGCAAGCAACGTCAGTTTGCGGTCCGCGTCGCAGGAGAACGTCGTCATCATCGACCAATCCGTCACGGGAGACGTGAAGATCATCGGCGAGATGGACCGGTTCAGCGCGATGACGCTGCTGCACGACGAAGCGATTTATTTGCACCAGGGCGTCCAATTCCAAGTCGAGAAGCTGGACTGGGACCATCGAAAGGCGTACGTGCGCGAAGTGGACGTCGAGTATTACACGGATGCCAACCTGGCCGTACATACCAAGGTCCTCGAGATCGACAGGACCGACGCCCGGAAGACCGGAACGATCCATTACGGCGATGTCAGCGTTACCGCAATTCCTACCATTTATAAAAAAATCCGTTTATCGACGGGCGAAAATATCGGCTCGGGTCCGATCCATCTCCCGGAGCAAGAGCTGCACACGAGCGCGGCCTGGCTGGAAATAAGCGAAGCCGACCCGCAGCTGGGGACGAAGACGCTGGAACAGCTGCTGCTCGGCATCGCGAACGTGTTCAACCATATCGTGCCGGTGCTCGTCATGTGCGATCGCAGCGACGTCCACGTCGTGTCGCAAATCAAAGCCGACCATACCGGGCTTCCCACGATCTTCATATACGATCATTATCCGGGCGGTATCGGGCTTGCCGATGACGTGTACAAACGATTCGACGAGGTCAAATCCGCCGCGATCGACCTGATACGCAAATGCCCGTGCGAGGACGGCTGCCCGTCGTGCATCAGTTCGGAAATCGAAGGCATGAACGCGAAGAAGAAGAGCCTTCAGCTATTGGAGGGGTTATAAGATGAACGTTTTCGCATCCGATATAACGAATGAATCGGTCCCTAACTCGCATGCGCAGGCGGCCATCGAGGAAGCGGGCGTGTCGTCATGAGCGGGCTGAGAGACCGGCTGCTCCGGCTGCGCAGCTCGCAGGCCGCGCAGGCGGAGCGGTTGGCGGGGATGGTGGAACGACCGGCGGAAGCTGCGGCACAGGACGAACGCGTCGATCGTTACGTATCTGCTCATGAGCACGGTCTTAACCCGCAGAGCGGCGGGGGGGACGAAGCCGGAGCGATGCCGCGGGCTGTCGATGCCGCCGAACCCGAGCAAGAATCCAGAAGCGCCTCCTTCTCCCCGATGTCTCCGGATAAGGCAGATCTCCCTGACGAAGCGTCCGTCTCCAACCTTGGGGATGCAGATAACGCACACGGACTATCACCGGAATGGGATCAGATCGGCGTTCGTGTCGTCGCTTCCATGGCAGGGGAGTTTCTCGTCCGGAAAACCCGATATCCGCTGGCGCATCGCCATGGGGTGCATCAGCTCGCCGAATTGCCGATCGCGCAACGGGCATTGAACGCCTTCGATCAAGCGAAAAGCGTCGATCCCGACGGCGCGAACCTGCTTTTCCTCGATTTGGAGACGACAGGACTCGGCGTCGGAGCTGGCAACGTGCCCTTCATGGTCGGATTGGCCTATCTGCAGGAGGAGGCGTTCGTCGTCGAGCAGATGCTGATTCGCCATCCGGCCGAAGAGCGGGCGATGATCGGTTATTTGTGCGCCATGCTGCCGAGCTTTACGCATCTCGTGACGTACAACGGCCGGACGTTCGATTGGCCGGTTCTGTACAATCGCTTCGTTTTGCACGGCTTTCGGACGTTCGAATGGGAGCCGGTGCACATCGATTTGCTCCATCCTTCGCGGTCGATATGGCGAAATACGCTTGTTTCCTGCAAGCTCAGCCACGTGGAGGAGGAACGGCTCGGCATCACGCGAAGCGACGACGTGCCGGGTTCGCTTGCGCCCGCGATCTATTTTCAATACCTTGCGGACGGGGATCCGGAGCCGCTGCTCGGCGTATTTCAGCATAACGAGACCGATATGCTCTCGCTGGCCGCGCTTGCGATCCGTTTCGGCCATTTCCTTGGCGGCGGCTTAGGCACCCGCCTTCCCGTGCCGAATGAAGCCGAGGAGCTGCTTCGCACGGGATTGTGGCTGGAACGCATGGGGAAGAGGGAGCTTGCCGAGCCGCTGTATGTCCGATTCGCCGAGCACTCGGGCGCGTCCGCGAAAACGTTGTGCCTGCTGGCGGAACGCGACAAGAAATGTGGAAATTGGAACCGCGCTGTGTTATTGTGGCAGAAGGCTGTGCGCGCGTCGGAGGATGCGGTATGGCCGAACTATGATGCGCATATCGAGCTTGCGATGTATTACGAACATAAGACCAAGGAGCTGGAGCAAGCGCTGCTGCTGGCGGAACGGGCTTTCGAGCTGGCGGATGGCCGCCATGGCGCTCTGAGGCCGCAAGGCAAGCGCAGAACCGAGCTTGACTTGATTCGCAAGCGAATCGACCGCTTGCGCTTGAAACGATCGAAGGGGTGAACGGCATGGGACTCGGCGCGACACGCCTTCGGGGGTTGTTAATCGATTTGGATGGTACGCTGTATCACGGGGGCAACATGATTCCCGGCGCGGATGAATTCATCCAGCTGCTGCGCAAGGAAGATATACGGTATTTGTTCGTCACGAACAATTCGTCCGCTTCGCCGGATACGGTGGCGGAAAGGCTGAACGGCATGGGCATTCCGGCGGATCCGTCGGACGTATGCACGTCCGCGCAGGCGGCGGCCGCATACATCGCGGAACGTCAGCCCGGTGCCCGCGTGCATGCGGTGGGCGAGTCCGGACTGCTCGCCGCGCTGCGGGAAGCCGGCCTGCGCCTGACGGACGACGAACCGGAGCTGGTCGTGCAGGGCATCGACCGGGCGCTGACCTACGAGAAGGCGGCGGCTGCCGTCAAGCATATCCGCGGCGGAGCGCAATACATATTGACGAATCCCGACCTGCTGCTGCCTTCGGAGCATGGGCTGATTCCCGGCGCGGGATCGATTTCCGCCATGCTGCGGGCGGCTTCGGGCGTCCAGCCGATCGTGATCGGCAAGCCATCCGCCATTCAGATGCATTTTGCTTTGAAGCGGTTAGGCTTGGCGCCGGCCGAGACTTGGGTCGTCGGAGATAACCCGGCAACCGACATCGCGGCGGGAAAAGCCGTAGGTTGTCCGTCGGCCTTGGTATTAACCGGGCTGGCAACAGCCGACAATTATAAAGCGCTGCTGTCGTCGGCGGACTGCGAGGCCAACGAGGTCTTCGAAGATTTGTACCGCTTGCAGTCGTGGCTGACAAGCCGGCTGGAACAGCAGAGACAGAGCCGATAGGAAGGAAGTCTTAGCATGCCGGAATATCCGGAAATGGAACATTACCGCAGGCTGCTGGCGGAACGCGTCGCCGGCCAGCCCATTACGAACGTAATCGTCACAAGGCCCAAGTCTATCAACGTCCCGGTGGAAACCTTCGAGCGCGAGCTCATCGGAAGAACCGTCTGGTTCGTGGAACGGCGGGGCAAGATGCTGCTCTTCCACCTCGACAACGGCAAGCGGCTGCTCCTGCATCTTATGCTGGGCGGCCTCATTCGTTATGAATCCCATGCGCCGACGGCGGAAGGCCTGCCGCAGGAGCGGCCGGATCGTTCCGTGCAGGTCACGATCGGGTTTCCGGACGCGGACCTGTGCTTCATCGGATTGCGGCTGGGCTATATCCATCTGCTCACGGTCAAAGAAGCGCTAGCCCGTCTCGCCGACTTGGGTCCGGAGCCGTTCGACAGCCGACTGACGCTGGAAGGCTTCAAGGCGCGCTTCAAGGGAAAACGCGGCTCGCTCAAGACGGCCTTCGTCGAGCAGCGCGTCATTGCGGGCATCGGCAACTGCTATGCGGACGAGATCGCGTTCGAGGCCGGCATCCGGCCCGATGCCAAGCTCGCCGAGATCGAACCGGAATCCTGGGAGCGAATCTATAACGCGATGCACGCCGTGCTGAAGGATGCCGTCGCCAAGGGCGGCTACATGGAGCTTCCGCTGACCAATGACGATACGGTGACCGGCGGGTATAACGAGCATTGCCGCGTCTATGACCGCGGCGGCGAGACCTGCCCGCGATGCGGCGGCACGATCGTGCAGACGGAGCTGAACGCGCGCAAGCTGTTCTATTGCCCGTCCTGCCAGAAGGACCGGTGATCCCGCGTGCGCGCCGGCGTTCACGTTTCCACGAGGGGCGGCTACCGCGAAGCGGCGAAGCGGGCGGCTGCGTACGGCGCGGAAGCGTATCAATATTTCCCCAAAAATCCGCGCAGCCTGACGGTCAAGCCGTTTGACCGCGGCGAGGCAAGCCGATGCGCGGAGTATTGCGCGGCGCACGGCATCGTATCGATTGCCCATTCGCCGTACCCGACGAATATCGCCTCCGAGGATGCCGATCATCGCGAGCGGACGGCGTTGTCGCTGCTCAACGACCTGGATATCGCCGAAGCCTGCGGCTCGTTGGGCGTCGTCGTTCATTTCGGCGTTTACAAAGGACCGGATCCGCTGGAAGGCTACCGGAACGCGGTCTTGACGCTCAGTGCGGTCGCGCGCCAGTGGAACGGCAAGGCGAAGCTGCTGATCGAGAACCAGGCCGGCGAGCATACGTTCATGGGTACGACGATGGAAGAAATGGCGCAAATTCGGAGCTTATGCGCGGATAACGACAAAATCGGCTTCTGCCTCGATACCTGCCACCTGTTCGCAAGCGGAGTCTGGGACGGTCGTCCGGACGCGCCATGGATGGACAAGGCGATCGAACTCGGGGTAATCGGGCACCTGAACGCCGTTCATCTGAACGACTCGCTCTATCCGAGCGGGGAGAAGCGGGACAGGCACGCGGTCATCGGAGAAGGCTGCATCGGGGAAGCGGGCTTAACATGGCTGCTGGGGCATCCGTTGCTCGCGATCACGCCGTTCGTATTGGAAACGCCTTCGGGGGCAGACGGCACGCATCAAGGACAATTGGAACTTATTCGGCGCATGGGAGGATCATAATCGCATGATCAACGTCTATTTGGATGATTACAGGCCATGTCCGCCAGGCTTCGTGCTCGCGAAATCGGCGGCGGAATGCATCCTGCTGTTGGAACACGAAGAAGTAGACGTGCTCTCGCTGGACTTCGAGCTGGGCTGGGGGCAGCCGAACGGCTTGGCCGTCGTGCAGTTCATCGTGGACAGCGGGCGTTATCCGCGAAGCTGTTACTTCCATACGTCGAGCGCCGCGGGACGCATCGGCATGATTCATCTGCTGACGCAGCATGCGCCGGCGGATGTGGCCATCCATCACGGACCGATGAAGGCGTAATAATTGGGGGAGGGAAATGGCGATGATTTCCTTGAAGGACATCACGTTCCGTCGCGGGGACAGGCAAATATTGAACGGCATCAATTTACATATGAACGACGGGGAGCATTGGGTCATCCTCGGCCGCAACGGCTGCGGCAAGACGACGCTGCTCGAGATGATGACGGGCTATGAATTTCCGACCTCCGGCACGGTAGACGTGCTTGGCAACCGCTACGGGGAGTGCGACGTGCGCGAGGTGCGCAAACAAATCGGCTATATCAGCCAATCGGTCATGGAGAAATTGACCCTGCGCGATCCGGTATGGGAAGTCGTGGCGACCGGCGAATACGCCTTTCTCCGGTTCTATCAGGAGATCGAGGAAGGCGTGCGGCTCAAGGCGTTGTCGCTGCTCGCGGAAATCGGGCTGCTCCACACCGCCGAGCAATCGCTCGGTTCGCTGTCGCAAGGGGAACGGAAGAAAGTGATGCTCGCCCGCGCGCTGATGCTCGATCCGAAGCTCCTGATCATGGACGAGCCGTGCGCGGGACTCGATCTCTACGAGCGCGAGAAGCTGCTCATCGATCTCGGACGCCTCGGCCGGCGAGACATGACGATCGTCTACGTAACGCATCACATGGAAGAGATCATTCAGTTGTTCACGCATGTCGCGCTCGTCCAAAACGGTGAAATCGCGGCGGCGGGGCCGAAGAAAGAAGTGCTGAGCGCCGAATCGCTGAGCGCCGCATACGACTGGCCCGTGGACGTGCATTGGGCAGATGACCGTCCGTGGATACGGGCATTACCGGGAGGAAGAACGCAGTGACAGAATGGATTGGAACCGCGAATCACGGCTTCGCCTCGCTTGCGATGGAAGAGCTTCGCAGAATGATAAAGGAAATTAAATTTACGCAGCTCATCGCCGGCGAAGTATTTCGGATCGAAGTTCCGCTAAACAGCGAGGCCATGTTCGATCTGCTCCGGACGAACGAGCCGATATTTCTGCGGCATATCCAGCCGATCGACCGCATCCTGCCGATTCAAGGCAGCGCCGACGATCTTCAAGCGCTGTCCGAGCTGGTGCGGCACGCCAGGATGCGCTGCGAGAAAGGCTCGACCGCCGTCCATCTCAGACGGGCCGAGGGCACGCGGTTCCCGTATTCGGCAGCGGATACGAAAGCGGTGCTGGATGCGGTCATCATGGAGCTGGGCGCCGAAACGACCATGCAGTCGCCCGATCAGATCTTATCCATCTTCGCCGGCGCGGACGAGCTGTACGTCGGCTGGGGAACGCCCGCGGAGCAGCTGTCCGACTGGCCGGGCGGCGCCGTCCGGTTCCAGCGCGAGGACGGTCAGATATCGCGCGCGAAGTTCAAGCTGCTGGAAGCCGAACGGGCATTCAAGCTGTACTTGGAGAATTTCCGGGAAGCGCTCGACATCGGCGCCGCGCCCGGCGGGTGGACGCAGCTGCTGCTCGAGCGGGGACTTCGCGTCACGTCCGTCGATCCGGCGGACCTGCATCCGAAGCTGTCGGCTTACCCGCGCTTGACGGCGCTTAAGAAAAACGCATCGGATGTTCGTTTCGCGCCGGACACGTTCGATCTGCTCGTCTGCGACATGAGCTGGAGCCCGATGCAGATGGCGAAGCTGGTGCTGGAGAAGACCGATGCGCTGCGGCAGGGAGCTGCGGCGGTGATCACCGTCAAGCTGATGCACAAGAAGCCGCTGCAGACGATCAAGGACGTCATCGCGAAGCTGGAGACGGCGTTCGAGCTGCGCAAAGCGAAACAATTGTTTCACAATCGCGACGAAATTACGCTATACTTGGTGAAAAGATAATGGAACCGGATCGTTGATCCGATTCAATATGCGCGCGGGAAAGCATCCCGGACTTGCAGGCCTATGGTCTGCGCGTTCGGGGTGCTTTTTTGCATTACGCGGGAGGCTGGCATTCATGGAACAGGGCAATAACGAGATTTTCGAGAGCGGGACGCTGATCGGCGGCCGTTACCGCATCCACGGCCTGATCGGCAGAGGCGGCATGGGAGAAGTGTACGCGGCGGAGGATTTGCGCCTGCAGGGCAAGATTCGCGCCCTGAAGGTGAATCGTTCCTCGGTGGGAACGGGGCTGCGCAGCGCGGAGGAGGCAGGGCTGCTGATGCGGCTCAACCATCCGCATTTGCCGTTGATCGTGGATTATTTTCCGCCATCGGGCAGCGAGGCGATCGAGCTGATGGTGATGGATTATATCGACGGCATCACGCTGCAGGCTTATATGGAACAGCACGGCGGACTTGTATCTGCGGCGCGGGTCATTGAAATCGGGATGCAGCTGGCCGAGGCGCTTCGCTACCTGCACGGCCAACAGCCCGCCATCATTCATCGGGATTTGAAGCCGACGAACGTCATGATCGACCGCAGCGGCTTCGTGCGCCTGATCGATTTCGGAATCGCCCGCGAGTTCAAGCCGGGACAGGTGAAGGACACGGTGACCTTGGGCACGCCCGGCTTTGCGGCGCCGGAGCAGGAAGGAGACCGACAGAGCGATGCGAGGACGGACGTGTTCGGGCTTGGCGCGCTGCTGTATTATCTGCTTGCAGGGGGCACATCGAAGATAAGCGGCAGCAGGAGCCGAGGCGGGTTCGAGGCAACGGCCGGTCAAGCCGGGCTCGACGGAGCATGGCTGCTCGGCGGGTCGCCCGCGTTGGCAGCCGTTATCGGACGCATGACCGATCCCGTTCCCGCCTTGCGTTACGAATCGATGGAAGAAGCGCGCAAGGCGCTCGAGGGCTGCTTGTACGGCGATGCCGAGAACGGCAGGGGATCGCATGCCCGTCCTCCGGTATCCCGCATACCGGCCGCGCGGCGCCGACAATCCGTCGTGGTCGCCTCTTTGTCTCCCGGCGCCGGCGGGACTTTCACGGCCATTACGCTGGCGCATCTGCTGGAGCGGCCGGGAGGCCCGGCGATCGCGGCCGTCGAGCACCCCGCCCTCGAACCGGAATGGCATGCCCTGCTGCCCGCGGCCGGGAAACAGCCATCTCATGGCAAAGCGTCGCCTGACCGCCGTTACGTCATCATGACTTCGCCGTCCGCAAGCTTGGCATGGTACCGGCTGGATCCGTCGATTTCTGCCGCGGCTTCGCAGGAAGCGGAGCTGCAGCTGAAACATCGCTTGATGCTGCAAGCCATCCAAGCTTCGGTCGTCGTCACCGACGTGTCCAGCCGCTGGCTGTCGCCGGAGATGGAGCGGGAGCTCGCGGCCTGCGACTGCCTGCTGTTCGTCGTCGATCCTTTTCCGTCGAAATGGACGATTCAGCGTTTGGCCGCGGCGAAGCGGATCTGCTTCGAGCGGGAAGCCGCCGGCAAAGGCACCTATTGGGTCGCCAACAAGGACGGCAAATTCGGCGCCCGCGGCGCGTGGCTCGCCGCGATGCCGGCCAGGCCGAGCTGTTCGATCCCGCTGCTTCCTGCCGATGAATGGACCGATCAGATGTGGTCCGGCAAATGGGCCACGTCGAACCGGCGATGGCTCCCGCTGCTCGAACGCGCGCTTCAGCCCGTCGTGAACGCGATCTTGGTGCCGTTATAACGCCAAAGACGGCGATTCTGTGCTACAATGATGTGCGTGCGGGCGAGGCGAATGGCATTTCCAAGGCTTGGTTGCGCGCTTCCGGCGCGAAGGCGGGGGCCGGCCGCATGCTTGCATTGGCGGACATGCTTAATTATGATTATGGGAACGGGTCCGCCGGGATCCGCAATAAGACTAGAGCAAGGTAGGTGCAAAACGAGTATGAACGAACGCATTCTTGTCATCGAGGATGAAGACGGCATTGCGCGGATTCTCCAGCTTGAACTGGAGCATGAGGGTTATTTCGTCGGCCGCGCATCCGAAGGCAGGAGCGGATTGGAGCAGGCCATGAACGGCGAGTGGGACCTGCTGCTGCTTGACGTCATGCTGCCCGGCTTGAACGGCATCGAAGTGCTGCGGCGCATTCGGCAGGCTGGCAATTCGATTCCGATTATGCTGATTACGGCGCGCGACACGATTCCGGATAAAGTGAGCGGGTTCGAGCACGGCGCCAATGACTATATAACGAAGCCATTCGCGATGGAGGAGCTTCTCGCGCGCGTGCGCAATCTGCTTCGCATCTTCCAGCAGCAGCCGAAGGAGCCCGAGAGCCCGGACGTGCTGAAAGCGGCGGATCTCTCGATCGAGCTCCGGACGCGCAAGGTGTTTCGCAAGGACCTGCCGATCGAGCTGACGCCGCGGGAATTCGAGCTGCTCGTTTATTTGGCGGAGCATCGGAACGAGGAGAAGTCCCGCGAGGATATTTTATCCGAGGTGTGGGGCTACGACTTTATCGGCGAAACGAATCTGGTCGACGTGTATATCCGTTACTTGAGGCAGAAGGTCGACAAAGGTTACCGGCACAAGCTCATTCATACCGTCCGCGGCGTCGGTTACATGCTTAAGGAGCCGGATGCATGACGCTGCGCCGAAGATTCACGTTCTTTACCATTTTTTGGCTCATCTTCATCTTGATTTTGTTTAATATTTTCGTATATCTATTCGTGATCAAGATTACCATTCGCAGCGAAGACCAGCTCCTGACGAACAAAGTGAACATCCTGCTCGAGGATCCCCGGATCAATGACCCCAGTCAGCTCGCCAACAGCGATTTGCTGCGCGATTATTACAATGTCAGCGAACTCATGCGCGTCGTGGACAGCAGCGGCAAGGTGGTCAACACGCAGGGCTCCGACCCGGAGCTCCTCGCCCTTAAGCCGGATTTCTCCACGCGTCATGACACGGGCATGTTCTTTATCGAAGGACGGCGCGTGCTGTACATGAAGGTGCCGCTCTTTCACGATAACGAGGTCATCGGAACGCTCGAGCTGTACCGGAAGCTTACCCTGCTCGACAGTTACTTGAAGGTATTGGTCATTGCGCTGACGATTACGAGCATCGGGGCGATACTTTTTGCGATTTTCGGCACTTATTGGTTCACGTCGCGCCTGACTTCGCCGATTCAACATATGGTGCAGACGATGCGGGAAATCGACCGGAGCGGGAAGCTGCGCAAAATCGAGCTTTCCCAGCGGGATCAATCCGCCGAGCTGCTGCAGCTTGCCAGGGCGTTCAACCAAATGATCGACCGTCTCGACCGGACATTCGAGCGCCAGAAACAGTTCGTCGCCGACGCTTCGCATGAGCTGAAGACCCCGATTACGGTCATCACCAGCTATGCGGGGATGCTGAAGGGTTGGGGCCGCGACGACGTGAATATCCGCGAAGAGGCGATCGAAGCGATCAGCAAAGAATCGCAACGGCTGCAAAACCTGACGAAGTCCATGCTGCAGCTGGCGCAGGCGGAGCAGGAGGATTGGCTGAAGCTGGAGACGTTCAATCTCGTGCAGCTGGCCGACGAGACGGCGGATATGCTGCATATGACGTTCCAGCGGCTGATCCGCGTCCACACGACCGGCAAGCAGGACGTGCGGCTTAGCGCGGACAAAGAGAAAATCCGTCAATTGCTCGTCATCTTGCTCGATAATGCCATTAAATACAGCAAGGACCCGATCGACATCAACATTTCCATGCACAAGAACGTCGTGCGTCTGGCGGTGGCGGACAAAGGCATCGGGATTCCCGAGGACGAGATGCCGTATTTGTTCGAGCGGTTTTATCGGGTGGACGGGGCCAGAAGCCGCGCTACGGGCGGCGTCGGGCTCGGTTTGTCCATCGCGAAGCGGATCGTGGACATGCACGAAGGCCAGATCGACGTGTTCAGCAAGCCGGAGCAGGGAACGACGATCTCGATCGCGCTTCCGCAGAAAAAATAACGATAAAGCCAAGGGGAGAGGACCATGAGCGGTTTACGCGTATGCGCGGTGCAGTATAAGCTCGCCGACATTGAGAGCTTCGATCAATTCGCTTTTCAAGTGCGGCACTACGTCAGGAACGCCTCGGAGTACGGCGTGCACGCGATATTGTTTCCGGAATTTTTCACGACGCAGTTGCTCTCGATCGGGGATGCGAACGGCGCAGCGCTCACCATCGATAAGCTGCCGGACTTTACGGCTGCGTACGTGGCGCTGTTTCAGTCGCTGGCGGCGGAATACCGCGTCCATATCGTCGGCGGCACGCATGTCGTCGCGTTGGAAGACGGCAAGTTGAATAATACGGCGCATTTGTTCTATCCGGACGGCCGCGTGGAGAAGCAGGCGAAGCTGCATATGACCCCGACGGAACGCGAGGAATGGAACATGTCGCCCGGCGACGGACTGCAGGTCTTCGACACGGAATTCGGAACGATCGCGATGCTGACCTGCTACGACATCGAATTCCCGGAAATCGTCCGGATGGCAAGGGCCAAAGGCGCGGACATTATCTTCTGTCCGTCCTGCACCGACGACCGCCACGGCTTCTATCGCGTTCGCTATTGCTGCCATGCCAGAGCCGTGGAGAATCAAGTTTACATCGTGACGACCGGCACGGTAGGATCGCTTCGGAAGGTCGACTTCATGCGCGCGAATTACGGGCAGGCGGCCGTCCTCTCGCCGAACGACATTCCGTTTCCTCCCGCCGGCATCATGACCGAAGGCATCGTCAACGACGACATGCTCGTCGTCGCGGACGTGAACGTCGGGCTGCTGCACGACGTCCGGGCGGCAGGCTCGGTTACGACATGGCGGGACCGCCGCGTCGATCTGTACGGCGACTGGTCTTAATCGGGCGCCCTCTCGAAGGAGGTAAGGTCGACATGCGCAAGCAAATGATCGTGTACTCGGACGGCAAGCCGATCGAGATCGTCATCCGCAATTATACGTTTTCCGATTTCCCCGGCATGATCGCCATTCAGCGGGAGAGCTTTCCGCCGCCGTTTCCGTCCGAGCTGTGGTGGAACGAAGCGCAGCTTCGCGAGCATGTCATGCGATTCCCGGAGGGGGCCTTATGCGCAGAGACGAACGGACGGCTTATCGGGTCCGTCACGGGACTCAAGGTCGGAGACGCGCTGCTGCATGCCGACCACAGCTGGGCGTCCGTCACGGACGGCGGCTATATCCGCAATCACGATCCGCTAGGGGACACCTTGTATATCGTGGATATTTGCGTCATACCCGAGATGCGCAAGGCCGGCATCGGCAAATGGCTGCTGCAGAGCATGTACGAAACGGTCGTCCATCTGCGGCTGAAGCGGCTGCTGGGCGGCGGGCGCATGCCGGGCTACCACCGCGTCGCGGAGGACGTGACGCCGGAAGCATACGTGGCAGGCGTATTGTCCGGCAGGTACAACGATCCCGTCATCACGTTTCTCCTGCGCTGCGGACGGTTGCCCGTCGGCCTCGTGCCCAATTACTTGGAAGACGAGGAGTCCCGCAATCATGCCGCCCTCATGGAGTGGCGGAATCCTTTTCTGTCTTAAACATTCATAGCGTTAAAGGAGCGAAAACAAATGGAGTACATACGCATTCAATCGATCGATCATCCGCTGTTCGCGAAAATGCATGCTTTGATGAAGACCGTATTTCCGCCCGAAGAAGTACTGGCGTTCGAGAAATGGCGCGCGCCGCTGGAAGACGAGGGCATCCATGTCTACGTTGCCGTTCATGACGGCGAAGTGGTCGGCACGACCGAGTATCGGTATTACCCGGCGCTTCGGGTAGCCATGACGGACTTTACGATCGTCGGTCGCCCGGGTCTTGGCATCGGCCGCTTCCTGCTCCGCAACCGCGCGCGTGATCTGCAGCGGCTGGCGGCGGAGAGCGGAACGGTCTCTCTCGGCATGTTCGCGGAGATCTACGATCCCGCGCAGGCGACCTATGAATTCGGCGGTATTTATCCCATGAACCCTTATGTCCGGCGCGAAGTACTCTCGCATATCGGTTACCAGCGCTTGGATTTTCCTTACGTGCACCCTTCCTGGGAAGAAGACGGATCGGCTGTCGGCGGCCTCAATCTCAGCTTCCTGCCGGCCGACGAGGACCTTGCGGAACTGCCTGCCTCGCTCGTCACGGCTTTCCTGACCCAATATTACTCCGCGCTGCCGAACAAACCGGATGAGTGGCACGCGATGATGGAGCAGTTGAAGTCGACCGAGAAATTACGGCTGCTGCCGTTGTAACATTACGAACACGCAACATCGAAGGGAGGCGCGGCAGCTTGTTCATCACGTTTTGGGGGACGGGAGACGCCCTTGGCGTCCCGCGCGTCTACTGTTCTTGCAGGGTTTGCGAAGAGGCCAGGAACGGCGGGGAGAACCGGAGGTTCCGTTCGTTGGTGCAGCTCTCGGACGACGCGTTCGGTACGCTGCTCATCGATTGCGGTCCGGACTGGCGAACCGGCATGGAGGCGGCAAAGCTGCGGCATATCGACGGCTTGCTGATTACCCATGCGCATTTCGACCACATCGCGGGGCTGCCGGAATACGCGGACATGTGCAGGTGGATGGGCCGCAAAGGCAGGGCTTATGCGATGCCGGACGTAATCGACGAGATCCTCGTCCGTTATCCGTGGCTGAACGCGCATATCGAATTCGTGCCGTTTGCCGGCGAGATGAAGTTCGGCGGTTGGCAGGCATCCTGCTGGAAGGTCAACCACGGCAGGAACGGCTTCGCCTACGCGTTTCGCTTCACGGATGCGGCTGGCGGTCGCAGCTTCGCGTACTGCTCGGATTCGATCGCCTTGCAGGGCGAGGAGCTTGATCCGATGCGCGAAGTGGATGTGCTCATTCTCGGGACGAGCTTTTACGAGGAGCCTTATCCGTTCGAGACGCGTTCCGTGTATGACGTAAAGGAAGCAATCGAGCTCGTCGATCGGCTAAAGCCCGGTAAAACGTATTTTACGCATATGTCGCATGATATCGACGTTACCCGCGACTACGGGCTTCCGGCCGGCTCGGCATTCGCGCGAACCGGCCTGACGGTTATCGTTTAGGCGACGGCCGCTTGACTTTTGCGGCGGGCAGCCGCTAAGATAGAAGTAACTTTATGCAGCAAGGGGAAATTTTGATGAGTGTCGGTGTTCTTAACTTCTAAAATTGGATAAATCCTGGGACGCTTATCGTCTCCAGGGACGGAACCGAATGTGAGTACAAGATGGCTTGCCCGTTATGGCGCAGGTTTATCTCGTTACGCCGGATTCGGATCACCCGTCGCCAATGAGTTAAGAACATGACGATTTCCCGCCTGCTGGACGGTGAAAAAGCGTGCTCTTCGAGCACGCTTTTTTCATGCTATGCGGCCTTTCTCCGCCAATCGGAGGGGGCTGCATGTGCATGCAATACCGTGTCCGCCAACAGGAACGGAAGGCGTTTATGCGCTTTCCGTTCCTGTTTTTTTGCGTTCCGAAAATCGAATCGAAAAACAAAACGAATAGGATGGATGCCGCAATGAATCAAACGACGATGAATGCCTTGGAATACCAAAAGATCAAAGCCATGCTGGTTTCGTATACCGTATCGGACGCCGGCAAGACGCTGGCGGAGCGGCTCGAGCCGAGCTATCGGCACCGTCAGGTCGCGGCCTGGTTAAAGGAAACGGAGGAAGCGGCGGCTTTGCTCGCGACGGGGGCCAGCGTGCCGCTCTCCGCGATGGAAGGCATCGGACCGTTCTTGTCGCTGCTCGGGAAAGGCAAACTATTCGCCGAACAGGAGCTTGGCCAGCTTGCCGTGTGGCTGACCTCCGTGGCGCAGATGAAGCGTTATATGGACAACAAGCGCATGGCGGCTCCGACCATCAGCAGCTATGCCGATTCCATGCAGGAATGTCCGGAGCTCGTCCGGGAGCTCGCGCGCTGCATCCGTCATGGCGCGCTGACGGACCAAGCGAGTCCCGAACTCGCGGATATCCGGCGCCATATCGCGGCCGCCGAGGATCGGATCGAACGGAAGCTGAATCAGCTGCTCGGCAAATACAAGAGCGCGCTTCAGGAGCAGCTGGTCAGCAAACGGAACGGCCGATTCGTCATTCCCGTGAAGCGCGATCTGCGCAGGCAGGTGCCGGGAACCGTATGGGACGAATCCGCCAGCGGCCAAACGTTGTTCGTCGAGCCTGCCGACGTGTCCGATTTGCAGGCGGAGCTGCAGCTGTGGAAAAGCGAGGAGGAGCGTGAACGGATGCTGATTCTGGCGGGGCTGTCGGACTTGGCGGAAGCGCATGCCGATGCCTTCCGTTGGAATGCCGAGGCGATGGCGACGTTCGATTTTATTTTCGCGCGGGGAAAGCTCGGGCGGACGTACGCGGGGATCGCCCCGCAGCTCGCGGACCGTCCCTTCGTTCGCTTGGAGGGCGCGCGGCATCCCCTGCTCGGAAAGAAGGCCGTGCCCTTGTCCGTCGAGATCGGCGGCGATTGGCGGCAATTGATCATCACGGGACCGAACACCGGCGGCAAAACGGTCGCGCTCAAGACGCTGGGCCTTTTCGCTCTGATGTGCCAGTCGGGCTTGCTCCTGCCGGCGGAACGGGGAACGGAAATGGGACTGTTCGAGGTCATACTCGCCGATGTTGGCGACGGGCAAAGCATCGAGCAGTCGCTCAGCACCTTCTCCGCGCATATGGCATGCCTCAGCGAAATGCTGAAGGCCGCAAACGGCAGATCGCTCATCCTGCTCGACGAACTTGCCGCGGGGACGGACCCCGGCGAAGGGATCGCCTTGTCGATCGCGGTGCTGGAAGAACTGCTGCAGCGGGGATCGCTCGTGGCGGCGACGACGCATTTTAACGAGATTAAACGGTTTGCTTCCGCTACGGACGGCTGCACGAATGCGCGGATGGCTTTCGACGCCGGCACGCTGATGCCGCTCTACCGATTGGAGATCGGCGAGGCCGGGGACAGCTACGCCTTCGCCATCGCGAGGCGGTTCGGCTTGCCGGATCGGGTCGTGACCCGCGCGGAACAGCGAGCTGGACAATCGGTTCGCGAGCTGGCCGGGGAGGAGCCGCTACCGGCGGAATCGGGATCTGTCGCGAGGCCGTCCGCGGAACGGCAAGCGAGCCCGCGAAGTCGGAGCAAGGCTGCGACCGAACATGCCGATTCGCGCGAAGCGGAAGAACGGAAGGCGAAGCGTCCTTTCGAGGTCGGGGACTGCGTATGGATCTATCCGCTTCGGAGGACGGGGATCGTCTACCGCGCGGCCGACGAGCGGGGGGAGGTCGTCGTTCAAGTGCAGGGGAACAAGCTGGCGTTCAACCGCAAACGGCTGTCGCTCTATATTGCCGGATCGGAGATGTATCCGGAGGGAGACTATGACATGGATATCGTATTCGAGTCGAAAGAAAACCGGAAAAAACGCAGGCTGATGGGACGGAAGCACGCGCCGGGCATTACGATCGTAACGCCTGGCGAAGATGCGGATAAGTAATGCGCAACGCGATTCGCTGCGAATGCGCCTACGGCAATTTAGACCCAGCCGAGGGATTGAACAAGCGCGTCGGCAGCGGCTCTCAGTCCCGGCTCTCGATGACGAGCAGCAATCCGTCTCTAAGGACGATCTTCCCTTCTTCGGCCAGCAATTTGTTGCTGATGCCGATGGATTGTCCGATCTCGATGGTCGCCTCGCGGAGCGGGTATTGAAAGCCGGTCAGCGTAATTCCCGTTACGGTTTCGGTCAGCGGCAGCAGGGAGATATATGCGAATTCCCCGTTCTTGAGCCGCAGTTCTCCGGACGCGAGCCGGATTCGGTTGTGTTCGTCCGCCAAGAAGGCCGGAACGCCTTCCCGCGCCGCGAAGCGAAGCAGGTGCACGTTCGCGAGCGTGTGGTCGAAGCGCGTTCCGAGCGCCCCGACCATCATGATTTCGCGCGGCCCCTTGGCAACAGCGAGACGCCAGGCGAGCTCGGTGTCGGTATAGTCCTTGTCCACGGGGTCGTAATCATGCGTTTCTGCGCTGTTCCGGCGGATCCATTCGAATTCCTTCGGGGTGACGGAATCGAAATCGCCGAGCGCGATGTCGGGCCGAATCCCGTGACGGACCAGGAATAAGGCGCCCGCGTCGGCCCCGATGATATAATCGGTGTCGGGATCGATCAAGGGAAGCGCCCAATCCCCCAGCCGACCGCCCGTCACGATGACGATGCGTTTATCCTTCATGTTCGTTGTTGCCGCCTTTCGATGGTATGGATGCTGCGATGTGCACGCCATGTGATGCATGCTGTGTCTCTTCTGCATAAATGCCGTGTTCTCATCGTAATGGCACGGCATTCGTACGCAGCCCGTATTGTACGCCTGGACCTGCTTTAGCCAGTATACGTCCGCCTGACGCCGTTGACCAGACGCCATGCAGCAAATTACGCTTGAAGATTGCGGCGCCCGCGGCTAAAATAGAAAGGATTTAAGAATAGTGCGGAGTTCTCGGAGGCAACATGAGATGAATGCAGCGATGAATATGGAAATTTTTACGGTATTCAGCATTATCGGCACGATTGCGTTTGCTGTCAGCGGCGCGATCGTGGCCATGGAAGAGGAGTACGATATTCTGGGCGTCTACGTGCTCGGACTCGTCACGGCATTCGGCGGCGGCATCATCCGGAATCTTTTGATCGGCATGCCGATCACGACGATTTGGACGCAGGGCATGCTGCTCAAGACGGCCGTCATTGCCATGACCGTCGCGTTCGTCCTCCCGCTCAAATGGATCCAAACCTGGAAAAAGAGCGAAGCGTTCTTCGACGCCATCGGGCTGTCGGCTTTCGCGATACAAGGCGCCTTGTATGCGACGGGCAAATATCCGATCAGCGCGGTCATCGTAGCCGCGATGCTGACGGGCATCGGCGGCGGCATGATCCGCGACGTGCTCGCCGGCCGAAAGCCGCTCGTGCTGCGGGACGAGATTTACGCGGTCTGGGCCATGTGCGCCGGCGCCGCCATCGGTCTCGGCTGGTTCAAATCGCCGGTGCAGTTGTTCGTGCTGTTCGTGATCGTGATCGCTTTCCGCATGCTGTCGGTGCATCACGGATGGCGGCTGCCGAGACGTTCGCTGAAATACGCGCTGTCGCAGTCGGTGTTCGCGGAAGAAGAACGCGCGGCGGCCGCGAAGAACGAACATAAGGAAGGAGATCGGCCATGATTCGGGTATTGTTTGTATGTCTCGGCAATATATGCCGTTCGCCGATGGCGGAAGCGGTATTCCGGCATCAGCTGCAAGCGGGCGGACTGGAAGACCGGATCGAGGTCGATTCCGCGGGAACGGGGGACTGGCATCTGTGCAAGCCTCCCCACGAAGGGACGCGCGCCTTGCTGGACCGGTACGGCATCTCGTACGAAGGAATCCGCGCCCGGCAGGTGCTGCTGGACGATTTCAATAATTTCGACTATATCGTCTGCATGGACAGCGCCAACGAGCGCGACGTCAGAAAAGTGTTCGGCAGCAAGGCGGACGGCAGCGCGAAGGTGTTCAAATTCATGGATCTCGTGCCTGGCAAATCAAGCAACGACGTCCCGGATCCGTATTATACCGGAAATTTCGATGAAGTGTACGCGCTGGTGGAAGAAGGGTGCAAAAACTTGCTGGCGAAAATCCGGCAAGAACGAGGCTAACGAATTTCCGTATAGCGCGGCAACGACAAAAACCGGAAGTCCCGCTTTGGGAGCTTCCGGTTTTTCATGCGCGCGCCGCCAAGGACGAGCTTCAACTTTCCATGCGCAGAAACGTACGCAGCGCCTCGGGTATGAATTGCTGCCAGAAGCCCCAGATGTGATCGCCGTCATGCTCGCCGTAGATGGTCGAAGCGCCCTTGTTCTCGAGAATCTGCCGCATCTCGCGGTTCAACTCGACGAAATTAAAGATACCGTGGTCGGATTTGAAAGCCGTCTCCTGCAGGCCGACGATCATATAGAGCGCGAGCGGACTGAGATCCCCGGCCTGTTCGGCGATTTCCAGCGAGGCGGGATAAAAGGCGCCCGAGAAGGAAATAATTTGATGGAACAATTTGGGATAAGCCAGCGCGATATGAAAGCTGACCGATCCGCCGAGCGAATCGCCCGCCAGTATGCGCGACTCCGACTCTTGCCGGATCGGATATTTGCCTTCTATGAACGGAATCAGCTCTTCGCCGAAAAACGATACGTACGCATGATGCCTGTCGCCGTCCGGAGCATACTCCGCCGTACGGAGCTTCAGGTCGACGTCGACGCCGACGATGATAAAGGGCTCGATGCCCTCGTCAAGTATGAGCTGGTTCGCGATCGTCGCGATCCGGCCGAAATTGAAAAATTGTTCGCCGTCCTGGCAATAGACGACGGGGTAGCTCAGCAGTTCGCTGTAGCCCGGCGGCAAATAAACGCGGAGGTTGCGGGATTCTTCCGGCAAATAGCGGCTGGTTACGACTTCTTTCACGACCGTTCGTTTTAAATAGCGTTGATCCGTCATGAGATGAAATCTCCTTTCGATTGTTCGAATGTTCGATGTTCGAATATTCGAAACAGCTTGTTTGAAGGCGTCGTTTGGTAAACGATTGCTGAATCGCATTGCATGGATTAGGAACAGTTTGGGTAAACAATAGGGAGGCTAACCAAGGTTGTCCAATGGGAATTTCTGCTGTTGTATTATGCTGTACTATGAATAATTCACATCTGTTACATATACAATTTAGCAGGTTTATAGAGAAAATATTGGCGAGTACAGCGGATTTTAGTGCTTTATGCTTTGACCATTTCGGTTAAACAGGTTTATAATCATTCTATAACAGAGCTACATGTTTTTTCAAATATTCAACTGAGGTGAACAATATGAGCAAGCTGCCTTACGAAGTTCATTCGGAGCCGGTAACCCCGCTTTCCGTCTTGTCTCCTGAAGGAGAAGTCGTTAACGAGGCGTACATGCCGAATTTGACGGACGAGCAACTGAAAGAAATAATGTACCGCATGGTTTTCACCCGCACGTGGGATGAGCGTGCCGTCAACCTGGGCCGTCAAGGACGCCTGGGCTTCTATGCCCCCGTTTCCGGTCAAGAAGCATCCATGGTAGGCAGCGAATATGCCCTGAACAAAGACGATTTCGTCTGCCCGGGCTACCGCGACATGCCGCAAATCGTATGGCACGGCCTCCCGCTGTACCAAGCGTTCCTCTACTCCCGCGGCCATCAGCATGGCGGCCAAGTTCCCGAGGGCGTTCACGTTCTTATGCCGCAAATCATCATCGGCGCACAGATTCTGCATGCTACGGGCGTTGCGATGGCCTTTAAGAAGAAAGGCGAGAAACGCGTAGCCATCACGTATACGGGCGACGGCGGTTCCTCCGAGGGCGATTTCTACGAAGGCTTGAACTTCGCGGGCGCTTTCAAGCTTCCCGTCATTTACGTCGTGCAAAACAACGGCTATGCCATCACGACGCCGTTCGCGAAACAAACGGCAGCCCAATCCATCGCGCACAAAGCGCTTGCAGCCGGCGTTCGCGGCGTGCAAGTCGACGGCATGGACGTTCTGGCCGTCTATAAAGCGGTATCAGAAGCCGCCGAGCGCGGCCGCAACGGCGAAGGCGCGACGTTGATCGAAATGATCACGTACCGCTTCCGTCCGCATTCCATGGCGGATGACACGACGAAATACCGCACGAAGGACGAAGAAGGCGAATGGAGCTTGAAGGATCCGATCGCGCGTTTCGCCAAATTCCTCGAGAAGAAAGGCCTGTGGACGGACGAAGACACGGCCCGCGTGAAAGAGGAAGCGAAAGCGTCCGTCAACGAGAACATCAAAAAGGCGGAAGCGACGGAGAAAATGACGGTCGGCGGTTTGATCGACTCCATGTTCGAAACGACGCCGGCTCACCTGGAAGCGCAAAAAGCCGATTTTCAATAATGGGATGCATATAGAAGCAAGCTAAGGAGGAACTCGCGACAATGGCTCAAATGAACATGAAAGAAGCGATCCGCGATGCAATGCGCGTGGAGCTTAAGAACGATCCGAACGTAATCGTTTTCGGTGAAGACGTCGGTAAAGTCGGCGGAGTTTTCCGCGCGACGGAAGGCCTGCAAGGGGAATTCGGGGAAGAGCGCGTATTCGATACGCCGCTGGCGGAATCCGCGATCGCGGGCATGGCGGTCGGCATGGGGATCCAAGGCTTCCGTCCCGTGGCGGAAATCCAATTCGTGGGCTTTATCTATGAGGCCCTTGACCAAATGTTCGTACAGGCGGCGCGCATGCGTTACCGTTCCGGCGGACGCTACAATGCGCCGATCGTATTCCGCACGCCGTTCGGCGGCGGCGTGAAAGCGGCCGAGCTCCACACCGACTCGTTGGAAGGCTTGGCGATCCAAACGCCGGGCATCAAAGTCATCGTGCCTTCTAACCCGTACGACGCCAAAGGCCTTCTCGTCGCGGCGATCCGGGATAACGATCCCGTGTTCTTCATGGAACACTTGAACCTGTACCATGCGTTCCGCGCGGAAGTGCCGGAAGAAGCGTATACGGTCGAGATCGGCAAAGCGAACGTCGTTCGCGAAGGCGCCGACGTGACGATCATCGCATACGGCCTGATGGTCCACACGGCTCAAAAAGCAGCCGACGAGCTCGAGAAAAACGGCGTCAAGGCCGAGGTCATCGACCTTCGCACGCTGCTTCCGCTCGATATCGAGACGATCGTCGCTTCCATTCAGAAAACGAATCGCGCCATCGTGGTGCAGGAAGCGCAAAAAACGTCAGGCGCCGCTGCCGAGATCATCGCGCAAATCAACGAGCATGCCATCCTTCACCTGGAAGCGCCGGTCCTTCGCGTCGCGGGTCCGGATACGGTGTATCCGTTCGCTCAAATCGAAGACAGCTGGCTGCCCAACGTGGATCGCATCGTGAAGGCCGCTAACCAAGTTCTGAACTTTTAAAGCACCGCTAGACGACAAAGACAGGTCGTGAGACCTGGAAGGAGGTCACGGGACGTGGCAAAGTTTGAATATCGTTTCCCGGAGTTGGGCGAAGGCCTGCATGAAGGCGAAATCGTAAAAATGCATATCAAGCCCGGCGATACGGTAACGGACGAAGATATCATCATGGAAGTGCAGAACGACAAGGCGATCGTCGAGGTTCCTTGTCCTGTAAACGGCAAAGTGCTGGAAGTCCTCGTGAAAGACGGCCAGGTTTGCCACGTAGGCGATATCGTAGCCGTTATCGACGCCGAAGGCGAAGTGCCTGAACAGGCCGCTCCGGCAGGCGGCAACGACAGCGCTCCCGCACCGGCTGCGGAAGCGCCGAAAACCGAAGCGCCTGCGCCGGAAGCTCCGAAGGCGGCATCGCCTGCGGCAGTCCCGGCAGCGGCTCCGGCCTCGAAACCGGCGGGCGGTCTCGTTCTGGCGACGCCGAGCGTACGCAAATTCTCCCGCGAGCAAGGCGTGGATATCTCGACCGTAGCGGGCTCGGGCAAGAACGGCCGCATCACGCGCGAAGATATCACGGCGTTTGCTTCGGGCGGCGGCGCTGCTAGCGCGCCTGCATCCCAAGATGCGGCGGCGGCGGCACCTGCAGCGGAGACGAAATCGGCTCCGGCAGCGGCAGCGCCTATCGGCGACCGCACGGAAGAGCGCGTTCCGTTCAAAGGCATTCGCAAAGCGATCGCGAACGCGATGGTCAAATCCGTTTACACGGCTCCGCATGTGACGATCATGGACGAAGTGGACGTGACGGCGCTTGTCGAGCTTCGCGCGAAAGCGAAGCCGCTCGCCGAGAAGAAGGGCGTCAAGCTGACGTACCTGCCGTTCATCGTGAAGGCGCTCGTCGCGGCCTGCAGAGAGTTCCCGATCGTGAACGCGATGCTCGACGAAGAGAAGCAAGAAATCGTGTACAAGAAATACTACAATATCGGTATCGCAACCGATACGGATAACGGTCTGGTCGTTCCGGTCATTCCGGATGCCGATCGCAAGAATGTATGGATGGTTGCCGACGCGATTCGCGATCTCGCGGTCAAAGCGCGCGACGGCAAGCTGAGCGCGCAAGAAATGCGCGGCAGCACGATCAGCATCACGAATATCGGTTCCGCGGGCGGCATGTTCTTCACCCCGGTCATCAATTTCCCTGAAGTCGCGATTCTCGGCACGGGCCGCATCTCCGAGAAGCCGGTCGTCAAGAACGGCGAGATCGTTATTGGCCAAGTCATGGCGCTGTCCCTTAGCTTTGACCACCGTCTGATTGACGGCGCGACAGCTCAACACTTCATGAATTACATCAAACAGCTGCTTGCTGATCCGCAATTACTAGTAATGGAGGTCTAAAACTATGGTCGTGGGCGATGCTACACTCGATATCGATTTGCTTGTCATTGGTGCTGGACCAGGGGGCTACGTTGCGGCGATCCGCGCGGCGCAGCTCGGTCAAAACGTGCTTGTCGTAGATAAACAATATGTCGGCGGCGTGTGCTTGAACGTCGGATGCATTCCATCCAAGGCGCTCATCTCCGCTTCCCATCAATACGAATCCATCAGCCACGCTTCCGAGTTCGGCATCACGGCATCCGACGTAAAGGTGGAATGGAGCAAGGTGCAGGAGTTCAAGAACGGCGTCGTCAAGAAATTGACGGGCGGCGTCGCTTCGCTCCTCAAAGCGAACAAAATCCAATACTTTGCCGGTGAAGTGATGTTCATCAGCGAGAACGAAGCCCGCGTCTTCAACGAGCAGGAAGCGCCTCGTTACCGGTTCAAGAACTGCATCATCGCGACCGGTTCCCGTCCGATCGAGCTGAAAGCATTCCCTTACGGCGGACGCATCGTGTCTTCGACAGAAGCGCTGTCGCTGCCGGAAATTCCGAAGAGCCTCGTCGTGATCGGCGGCGGCTACATCGGTATCGAACTTGGCCAAATGTACTCGAAATTCGGGACGCAAGTGACGATCATCGAGGGTTCCGATACGATCCTGCCAGGCTTCGATTCCGATATGTCCTCGCTTGTCGCCAAGAAACTCAAAGGCGCCAAAGCCGAGATCGTGACCGGCGCGCAAGCGAAGAGCGCGGAGCAAACGGACAAAGACGTCACCGTGACTTACACGGTCGGCGGCGAAGACAAGCAAGTCACGGCAGACTACCTGCTCGTAACGGTCGGACGCCGTCCGAACACCGACGGCGAGCTTGGCCTTGACCTGATCAACCTCAAGATGTCGGACCGCGGTCTGATCGAGGTTGACGACCAATGCCGGACAAGCATTCCGCATATCTATGCGATCGGCGACATCATTCCGGGTCCGGCGCTTGCGCACAAAGCGATGTACGAAGGCCGCGTCGCGGCTGAAGCCATTGCAGGACAGCCTAGCAAAATCGACTACAAATGCATCCCGCTCGTCGTCTTCTCCGATCCGGAATGCTCCAGCGTCGGCTACAGCGAGAAGGAAGCGAAGGAAAAAGGCTATAATGTCAAAGCGGGCAAATTCCCGTTCAACATCAACGGACGCGCATTGTCGCTTGGCGTAAACGAAGGCTTCGTCAAAATCATCGCGGATGCGGATAACGGCATCGTCCTCGGCGCGCAAATCGCCGGCATCGAAGCGTCCAACATGATCGCGGAGCTCGGCTTGGCCATCGAAATGGGTGCGACCCTCGAAGACATCGCGCTTACGATACATGCGCATCCGACGCTCGGCGAGATCGTTTTGGATGCCGTGGAAGTCGCGCTTGGCCACCCGATTCACGCCATCGCGAAGAAATAATCACGCATACCGGAACAATCGCATAGCTTATTACGGATAAGAGCGAAGAGGTCACGCCGCAGTTGTTCTGCGGCGGGCCTCTTTTTACATAGCCGAGCCTCGGTTTGGCAGCAGAACAGAAGGAGTGGTGACCGGCATGTCCGAAAACAGCAAACCGACCAGCGAATCCCGATCCACCATGATGCAGCTGATTTTTCCGTCCGATACGAATTATCACGGCACGATGTTCGGCGGCAAGGTCATGGAGTATATGGACAAGATCGCGGCGATTACCAGCATGCGGCATGCCAGAGGGCCGGTCGTGACCGCGTCGACGGACAGCCTGGATTTCGTTGCGCCGATCCGGGTGGGCGACGTGATCGACGTCGAGGCGTACGTAACTTGGACGCACCGAAGCTCCATGGAAATTTACGTGAAGGTGGAGACGGAGAACCTCTACACCGGGGAACGCAAAACGGCGGTTACCGCGTTCTTCTCGTTCGTCGCGCTGGACGAGAACGGCAAGCCGAAGCCGGTCGCGGCCGTGATTCCGGAGACGGACGAAGAACGGGCGCTTCACGGCTCGGCGCCTGCCCGATATGAGCTTCGCATGCAGCGAAAGCGGGACAGAACCGACATAAAGTGATAAAATAACAGAAATAGCATTCGGCGTCATTCGCTGAGGAACGGGAGTGGAATGAGGTTGAGTACAAGCGAACAGCAATACTTGGATTTGCTTCGGCATGTGTTGAAGCATGGCGCGCGGAAGGAAGACCGGACCGGAACGGGGACGCTGTCGGTCTTCGGCTACCAGATGCGCTTTGATTTGAAAGCGGGCTTTCCGCTTCTGACGACCAAGCGGGTGCCGCTTCGCTTGATCGCGAGCGAACTCCTGTGGTTCATGAAGGGCGATACGAATATTCGTTACCTGCTTCAGCATCGGAACCATATATGGAACGAGTGGGCATTCAAGAAATGGGTCGAGAGCGACGCCTATGAAGGGCCGGACATGACGAACTTCGGCTTGCGTTCGCAGCAGGACGAAGAGTTCAATCGGCTTTACCAGGAACAGGAGCAGCTGTTCGTGGCGCGCATCCTGAACGACGAGCATTTTGCGGCCGAATTCGGGGACCTCGGCAACGTGTACGGAAAGCAGTGGCGAAGATGGCAGACGTCGCAAGGGGAGACGATCGACCAGCTCCAGAACGTCATCGCGGAAATCAAACGCAATCCGGATTCCAGGCGGCTGCTCGTGACGGCTTGGTCGCCGGAAGACGCGACGCCGCAGCGTTCCGCGCTGCCTCCGTGCCACACGATGTTCCAATTCTACGTGGCGGACAATAAGCTGTCCTGCCAGCTGTACCAGCGCAGCGGCGACATTTTCCTCGGCATTCCGTTCAATATCGCGAGCTATGCGCTCCTGACGCATATGATCGCGCAGGAATGCGGACTGGACGTCGGCGAGTTCGTGCATACGATCGGGGATGCGCATATCTATTTGAACCACTTGGACCAAATCGATACCCAGCTCGGCCGCGAGCCGAAGCCGCTTCCGGCATTGAAGCTGAATCCGGATGTTTCGTCCGTCTTCGATTTCGAAGTCGACGACATTCAAATAGAAGGCTACGAGCCGCATCCTTCCATTAAAGCGCCCGTCGCGGTGTAAACATTCGAAGATCGGCAAGCAGCCGAAGGGAGCGTGACGGAAAGATGAGCATGACGATGATTGCCGCGATGGCACGCGACCGCGTCATCGGCATCGACAATGCGATGCCTTGGCATCTGCCGGCAGAGATGGCGCATTTTCGCCGGTCGACGGCCGGCAAGACCGTGATCATGGGAAGGAAGACGTTCGAGTCGTTCGGCGGCCCGCTCAAGAACAGGCGCAACGTGGTGCTGACGCGCAGCGAGGCTTATGCGCCGGAGGGCGCGGAGACCGTGCATTCCGTTGATGACGCGATATCGGCATTCGGCGGGGAAGACGAGCTGATGATTATCGGCGGCGCGGAGATCTACAAGCAATTCCTGCCCCATGCGGACAAGCTGCTGCTCACCGAGGTGGAGGCATCCTTAGAAGGAGATACCCGGTTTCCGGACTTCGACGAATCGGAGTGGCGGGTCGAGAACCGTGATTTCCATGCTCGAGACGAGAAAAACGCCTACGATTTCACCATCGTTACCTACGTGAGGACGAAGTCCGCCAACTGAAGGCTGCTGCGCCAAACGTCGAACATTATGTTACAAAGTGCAAATGATTGTACGGAAAATCCATTTAATGAATAGGACCTTATTGCTACGATATTGGAAATAGTTTATGGGAAAGTTTGATATTGAATAATAGTGGTTTTCTCGATATAGTTTTGAGAGAGAATACGAACATTCGGCAATGGGAAAATGGATGGAGGAAAGCGATCATGTCTACACCTACAGGATTTATGGACTACAAACGCGAGCTGCCTGCTGACCGGGATCCGCTGGAACGGATCAAGGATTGGAATGAATTTCATAAGCATTTCAGCGACGATCAACTGAAAACGCAAGGCGCGCGCTGCATGGATTGCGGTACGCCATACTGCCATACCGGCATCGAGCTTCCGGGCGGCACTTCCGGCTGTCCGGTCAACAACCTGATCCCGGAATGGAACAATCTCATTTATCGCGGACTGTGGCGCGAAGCGCTCGACCGTTTGCATAAAACGAACAATTTCCCGGAGTTCACCGGTCGCGTATGCCCGGCGCCGTGCGAAGGCTCCTGTACCGTCGGCCTCATCGGCGACGCCGTCACGATCAAGACGATCGAATCGGCGATCATCGATAAAGGCTTCGAGGAAGGCTGGGTCGTACCGCAGCCGCCTCACATGCGCACCGGGAAGAAAGTCGCGGTCGTCGGTTCGGGTCCTGCGGGACTTGCGACGGCGGCGCAATTGAACAAAGCCGGCCATAACGTTACGGTCTACGAACGTGCCGACCGAATCGGCGGATTGCTCACGTACGGCATTCCGACGATGAAGCTGGACAAGAAGGTCGTGCAGCGCCGCGTCGATCTTCTCGAAGCGGAAGGCATCAATTTCGTGACCAACGCCGAAGTCGGCACGAACGTTCCGGCCGAGCAGCTGATGAATGAATTCGATGCCGTCGTCCTTTGCGGAGGCGCTACGAAAGCGCGCGACGTCGAGATCGAAGGCCGCGATTTGAACGGGGTTCATATGGCGATGGATTACCTGAACGGCACGATCAAGAGCTACCTGGATTCCAATTTGGAAGACGGCAACTATATCAACGCGGAAGGCAAAGACGTCATCGTTATCGGCGGCGGCGATACGGGTACGGACTGCGTGGCTACGGCGCTCCGCCACGGCTGCAAAACCGTTACCCAATTCGGTACGCACGGCAAAGCTCCGCTTGCGCGCGATAACGACAAGAACCCTTGGCCGCAATTCCCGAACGTCTACACGCTCGATTACGCGCAAGAGGAAGCTCGCGCACTGTACGGCGAAGATCCGCGCGCTTTCTCCGTGCTGACGAAGAAATTCGTCGGCGACGAGAACGGCAAGCTGAAGGAACTGCACACGGTGCAAATCGAGCGTACGGTGGACGAAACCGGCCGCAAGATCTACAAAGAGATCCCGGGCACGGAGAAAGTATGGCCGGCCGATCTCGTACTGATCGCGGTTGGCTTCGAAGGACCGGAGAATACGCTGATCCAGAAGCTCGGCTTGGAGCAGGACCGTCGTTCCAACGTGAAGGCGGTTTACGGCAAATACAGAACGAACGTGGATAAAGTGTTCGCCGCCGGCGACATGCGCCGCGGACAAAGCCTCGTCGTGTGGGCGATCAACGAAGGCCGCGAGGCTGCCCGCGAAGTGGACCGCTATTTGATGGGATCTTCGATGCTTCCTTAAATTCACCTTCATACGCGATCCAATGTAACCCATTTATGAAATTAAGCGCCCCTCGGGCGCTTTTTATTTCGTTGCGCCTACTTGAAAGGAGTGACCATCGTGATACAATATGGTTCCGAAACCGTCACGCAGTTGAAGTTCCGATCGTTCAAACCGCGCCTGGAGCGCCGCGACAATCAGTGGATCGATATCGAGCTTGCGGTCGAGGTCGAGGATCGTACGCCGGTACCGGAAGGGCTGGCGGATCTAACGGCGCTCGTCATCTGCACGCACGGCGGCGCAATCGCGCAAATCGTGCCGCTCGACGAAGGCACGGATTGCGAATTCCAATTCACGTCCGACGAGAAAGAGCAGATCGGCGCGTACGTCGCAGGCAGCGAGATGCAGGCTGCCATTGCAAATCTAGCGCGCAACGAGGACTAGCTGTGGTACTATTATCCTGAGATCTTGACTGTTCAGGAGGGCGATGTCATGTACAGCAATGCCGCGGGCGTGCTAACGAGAGCTGACATCCATAAAATTCGCCATTACGTCCATCATAAGCACGGCGATTTGCCAAGCGAACGGCGTGCCGAAATCGTCGCGGATGCGATGCAGCGCATCGTGCTGCGCCAGCTGCCGGAGTTTCCGGAAGAACAGAAGCAGACCGTCATGAGAACGGTGCTGCGGGACGTCGTTGCCGGAAGAGGAATGCCCGTCAACGATTCGTTTATCTTCGAAGCCTGCATGAAATTGGATGCCGCCGGCGAGCCGGAGCTGCTGGAGCCGCTGCATGCCTGGGCGGAGAAGCGCCTGGGTACCGTCATCGCCCCGGCTTTGTTCCGGGAGGCCGTAGCCGAAGGCAAGCGGATCGCGTTTGCGCCCGAACTGGGCTTAACGGCCTGGGATGCGGTGATCGGAACCGTCGGGCTTCAGGACCCTGGGCGCCTCGCCGGCCGAAGCTCGCTAGGAATTGATGGTGCGCAGGCATTGCCTGGAGCGAATCGGACGCGAACGAAGCCGGGCGTTTACTTGGCGATGTCCGTCGTGCTGTGCGCGGCGATGCTCGGTTACGGGTGGTGGTCGCTTCGGCCGGCTCCGGTCGCGAACGAACGTTCGCACGTCGTAACGCGGGTACCGGTGCAGATGCCTCCGGTCGTGAAGCTGAAGAACGCGCTGCCTGACCATCTGCGCTATGCCGAGGTCGATCGTCAGAGGCTCGTCCGTTATTTGCGAACCAAATCCTCCTTGCTCGCCGAAGAGCCTTACTTAAGCGCGATTATTAAGGCCGCTAAAGACCACGACATCCATCCGCTGCTGCTGTTCGCAATCACGGGCCAGGAGCAGGGATTCGTGCCTAAAACGGCCAAGAACGCCGCTAAAATCGCCAACAACCCCTTCAACGTGTTTTATAGCTGGAAGTCGTTCAACACGACGATCGACGAATCCGCGCGAATC
Organism: Paenibacillus sp. J22P277; assembly: GCF_059383675.1. Lineage (NCBI taxonomy): Bacteria > Bacillati > Bacillota > Bacilli > Caryophanales > Paenibacillaceae > Paenibacillus > Paenibacillus sp. J22P277. Next base: position 457,089 of record NZ_JBXENS010000003.1, on the reverse strand, counting down.
GCGGGCAATACGATTAACCGTTTGAGCTTCGAGCGGCCGGACAACGTCGACCCCGTCAAATGGATCAACCGCGAATACGCGGAGGATACGAACTGGTCGAACGGCGTGAACAGCCTGTTCAAAGCAATGATCGCCCAGATTACGACGGACAAGTAACGGTAAAGAAGAGGGATGGTCCTGAAAACATTAATCATTGCGGAAAAACCCGATATGGGCCGGACGATTGCCGCCGTCTTGGAACCGAAGGCGCAAAACAAACGCACGTATTTGGAAGGCGAGCGCTACATTATTACGTGGGCGATCGGTCATCTGGTCAGCTTGGCCGAACCGGATCAATACGACCCGAAATACAAACGTTGGAACGAGGCTGACCTGCCCATCATCCCCGATCGATTCAAGCTTTGGCCGAACGCGCGGACGAAGGATCAGCTGACGATCATCGGCGATCTGTCGAAACGCTGCGGCCGGCTGGTCAATGCATGCGATGCCGGGCGCGAAGGCCAGCTTATTTTCCATCTCATTCGGCAGTATTTGAAGCTGCCGCAGCCGACGGACCGGTTGTGGATATCCGACCTGACGCCGGAAACGATCCGCCGCGGTTTCGACGGACTTCGCAGCGACGCCGAATACGACGATCTGACGCGTGCAGCGCGCGCTAGGAGCGAAGCGGACTGGCTGGTCGGTATGAATGCGTCTCGCGCCTTTACGATCCGGCACAAGGCGTTGCTGTCCGTCGGGCGCGTGCAGACGCCGGTGCTGGCGCTGCTCTACGATCGGCATAAGGAAATCACGGCCTTCAACAGCGAGACATTCTTCATCGTACAGGCGGCGTTCAGCCAGCAGGATTTCGATTATAAGGGGATCTGGCAGGGCGACCGCATTACGAAGCGCGAAGAGGCGGAGGCGCTCGCCGCCAAAGTGAAAGGCAAGCCCGGGCGCATCGTCAGCTACACCGTGAACGAGTCCAAGGAATATCCGTACCGCCTCTATGATCTGACTCTGCTGCAGCGCGAAGCGAACGGCAGATACGGTTATCCGGCCAAGAAGACGCTGGATATCGCGCAGGCGCTCTACGAGAAGCACAAAGTCATCTCGTATCCGCGGACAAGCTCCAACTACGTTACGGAAGAGAACATCCCCGTCATGGGCAATGTCCTGCAAATGCTCAAAGGGACGTCGTACGCGGACCTTGCCAACGGTGCCGACCGCAGCCGCGTGCACAAAGGAAACCGGGCGGTCTGCAATCCGGCCAAAGTCGAAGACCATCACGCGATCTTGCCGACGCCCAAGAAGCCGGGGACGCTGAGCACCGAGGAACAGCATATATACGATATGATCGTGCGGCGGTTCCTGTCGCACTACTATCCGCCTGCGGTGTATAACAATCACGAAGTGATCACGGAGGTCGAAGGCGAGTCGTTCCGTACGCGGGCCAAGGAGCAGCTCGACATCGGTTGGCGCGTCGTGCTGGATCAAACGGAAGGAAGCGCGGCAAAGGCAAAAGGCAAAGGCAAGAAAAAGTCCGCGGACGCGGCGGATGATGGCGAGGATGATTTGGTCGAGACGGATCGACCGTTCTCCGTGAATGCCGACCAGCCGGTTCATTGCGACAATGCGGCCGCCGTAGAGAAGGAAACAAAACCGCCGAACCCTTATACGGAGGGTACGCTCCTGAAGGCGATGGAGAGCGCCGGCAAATCCATCGAGGACGAAGAGCTCCGCGATGCCATGAAGCAGACGGGACTCGGAACGCCGGCCACGCGGGCGGCCACGATCGAACGGCTGAAGCAGGTCGGCTATATCACGACCGCGGGGAAGCGGCTCGATATTACGATCAAAGGCTGCACGGCCATCGAGCTGATACGCGGCGCCGGCGTCGAGCTGCTGGCTTCGCCGGAGATGACGGGCCGCTGGGAGCAGCGCCTCCATCAAATCTCCAAAGGAGAAGCATCGGATGAACAGTTCATCGCGAAGGTGAAGCAGTTCGCGGAGATGATCGTGGCGAAAGTGAAGCTGCAGCAGCAGGCGGCGGCCAACTTATTCGATGAACCGGAATCCGGCGGCAAAAGCGGAGCCAAAGTGAAGGGGCGCGCTTCGAAGACAACCGCGCGCAAGGATGCGTCGCCGCGAAAAGCTGGCGCTTCCGCCGAACGCAGCGGCGCGAGGTCCAAGTCCGCCGCCGCAGCCGGAACGAGATCGCCGAGAACCGCGTCTACGGCTGATGGACCGAACCGGTCGGCAAGCAGCGGTTCCGGAGCGCGCGCTGCCGCTTCGAGAAGCTCCTCATCTCGCGCGGGGAGCGAGAAGCCGTCCGCGACGGTAAACAGCCGAAGCGAGAAGCCGTCCGTGACCGGAAGCAGCCGGAGCGAGAAGGCGACCGCGACGGTAAACAGTCGAAGCGAGAAGTCGATCTCGACTCGACCAGTCACGACCCAACAAGGCACGACCCGACAAGCGGCTCCGCGCGGTACGTTCGCGGCATGTCCGCGTCCGGGCTGCGGCGGACAATTGATCGAAGGCAAACGCGGCTACGGATGCCTGCGGTTCAGGGAAGGCTGTACCTTCGTGATCTGGAAGGAACAACTGGGGAAAACCATTACGCCCGCCATGGCGAAAGCGCTGGCGGAGAGCGGCGAATCGCGGAAATCGACGTTCAAGCTGGGAGATGGTACGACCGTATCGGGCAAATGGCGGTTGACCGACCCACTGACCGGAACGATCGCATTCCAACAGTCAACCTGACCTGGTAAGAATGAATAATAAAAATAAGCTTTCGGCGGCTGTCACATGGCAGCTGCCGAAAGCTTATTTGGCTTCAAGGGTGAACATGGGCACTGATTTAAGTCAGGCGCGTTCGCTCCGTATCGGTAGATCGCGAAAACTGCGCGACAACGTAGTTCTGGATGCTGCCCGGAATTTCGGAGAGCTGGTTCAACGTGAGGAACGCGCCTTTCGGTTCAACGTCGATCCCGACGATATTATAGACCCATTCCGCGTCCGTTTTCATATGGATCGCGTTGATACCGGTCGTCAAGGCGGGAATGACGTCGGTGCGAATCGAGTTGCCGATCATCCAGGTCGATGTCCGATCGAAGTTCCCTTCCTGCAGGATGCCTTCCATCGCTTCGGTGTTCTTCTTGGAACGTACGTAAATACGTGGACCAAAATAACGGTCCAGTTGCATTTGGTCGATTTTTTTGCGCTGAATGAGCAGCTCGCCGCCCGTATACAGGTGCAGCTCGTGACCCTGGGAAGAGAGCTCGTAAAGCGTTTCCTCCATATTCGGGTAGGGCTCCGCTTGAAAATCATATACGCTGTGCCCTAGCTTCCATAAGAAATCCTCTTCGGCCGCGGAAGTGGAACGGCCCAGCAGATTGGAAAAATGACGGTAGGTTTCAATGAACGACTGCGGGAAATGATCGCTCTTGAATCCTTCGACATGCACGCCGGCAATATCGATTTCCGTCTGCATGTCGCGGATTTCCTCGGGCGTGACTCCATATCCCCGGAACCAATCCATCATGCAATCCGTAAATTGTTCCACGACGAAGAAGAAATACTTGTTGCAGTAAATAAGCGTATCATCGAGATCGAATAGAATGGTTTGTTTCATCTTAGGCACGGCTCCTTCCCCGGATGATTTCGCTGTAGATTCAATCTACCGCATCTTGGGATTCGCCGTCAAATCGTATACCGCTGGGATGATTTACAAATACTGTAGCCGGAGGTGATGAGGTGTGGCACTGAATAAGAACGGCAAGCGAAACCGCAATGACGGTGAGCCTGGGATGAAAGAGTATTATGTAAGCCTTAAGCCGGAAAAAGCGGCGAACAGGCCGGCAAGCTTAAACGGCATTAACAAACAGCTGCCTTAAATCATCATCGAGAAATAGTCATCGGAAGATTTGGGGCGTCCATATGTCAGCGGTATTCACGAGGAAACAGGCTGGCATATGGCGACCCGGGGGATAGGACATTACGCATATTTGTTCAACTTGGCGGTAAGGTCTTGTTTGATGAAAGCGAGCCGCTTCCGGACGTAGAAATCATAGCTGGCGCCCTTCAATTCGCGGGGGCTTATGACCGCATCCTCACTGTTGTCGATAATGGTCAACGAGCCGTTGGAATAAAACTTGAAGGTAAGATCCCGGAAAGGTCGATGCGTCTCGATAAAACGATAGTTTTCACAGTTTGTCATGATGGGTAGCCTCCTAACGGTTAAAGGGAGATTAGAACATTTGTTCTTGTTTTTATTATAGCAAACATTTGTTCGTATGGAAACTATTATTTTTTTCCCTTACACTAGATTAATAGGAAATGCATATTGACGCAGACGAGCGCTATTCAAGCGGACAAGGAGAACCAATGATGATCAGAATATCGCAGTTATCGAAACAAATTCCGGGCGGGCCCAAGGTTCTCTCCGGCGTGACGTTCAATATAGAACCCGGCGAGTTCATCGCCGTCAAAGGCGCGAGCGGGAGCGGCAAATCCATGCTTTTGAAATGCTTGGCGCTGAAGGAGAAGTGGACGGGCGGTTCGTACGTCGTCGACGGCGTCGATATCTTCGGCAAGGGCATCCAAGGCCGTTTGAAAGTCCGGCGTGAGATCGCTTACCTGGAAGAGAAGCCGACGCTCTACGGCAACCGGACGGCGCTCAAGAACGTGCTGATCGGCGCCGTTGGCCAAACGCCGTTCTGGCGCAGGATGTCCGGCATGGTCCGCAACGACGATTACATGGGCGCGATGGACATGATCGAGAAGATGGGCCTCCTCGACAAAGCCCACCAGAAAGGCGACAAGCTAAGTGGCGGCGAGAAGCAGCGCATCGCGATGGCGAGGGCGCTCGCGCACGGGGCTAAGACGCTGCTGGTCGACGAGCCCGTGTCGGGTCTCGATCCGCATGCGGCCGAGCAGGTCCTCTCGGACCTCAAGAGAATGTGCCGGATCCAGGACGTGTCCGTCGTAGCCGTCATGCACCAAGGGGATTGGGCCGAACGGTTCGCGGACCGCATCATCGGCTTGAACAACGGCGAGATCGTGCTCGACATCAAAGGCCGTAGAATGACGGAAAGGGAGAAAAACCTGTTGTGACCGCGAACTCCGACCGTCATGCGAACGAAAACGAATCTGCGCATCCGATCGGATTGCGGCTCATCCGGGCGAACGAGCTGGATGCGGCGCATGCGCTCGAGCTGGCTTGTTATCCGCCGGAGGCTGCGGCAAGCCGGGACGCCTTCGCTTTTCGGCAGCAACATTTCCCGGGCTATTTCTGGTCCGCTTGGGAGAACGGCGCGTTGATCGGCCTCGCTTGCGGCGTGCGGACGGCCGAGGAAAGCAGCGATTCGGATCATGTCAAAGGCGCGCACGGCGCCGAATCGGACGGACCGTTCCTCTGCGTGCTGTCCGTGGCTGTAGACATCGGGCACAGGAGGCGCGGCATCGGACAAGCGCTCATGGAAGCGCTTATCCGCCGGGCGGCGTCCGATAGGCTGGAAGCGGCCGTGCTCATGTGCGAAGAGCATCTGATCGGCTTTTACGAGAGGCTCGGCTTCCAATACGCGGGACGATCGGCTTCCGAACACGGCGGCATCCGGTGGCATGAAATGAAGCTTCGGCTGGCATAACCGGCACGCGAACGAATACGGATGTCAATGGCGGCGGGAATGCGGCATAGAATGGAACATCAACCTAAATAGGCAGGTGTTCCGTCATGGCGTTTCAATTCCAGTCCCCGGCCGTCATCCAATCCTCGCGGGTGGCGTTCCCGAAAGCCGAGCTCTATGTGCCTGTTGTGAACGGTCTTCATAATACGGCGCGCAACGCGATCAACAACAAAATCCGCCAGACCGAGCGCCAGCTCGTTCAGGACCAAGGCGCGCTGACCGATCCGCGGGCGGAGATGATCGGTTATTTCGAGATCAAGACGAACGAAAAGAACGTGCTCAGCCTTTCCCTCTTCAACTATGCGTATACCGGCGGAGCGCACGGCTTGACGCTTCAGGAGTCGCTCACGTTCGATTCGGGAACGGGGAAGCTCTATACCCTCGCGGAGCTGTTCAAGCCGGGAAGCGATTACGCGAAGCGATTGTCCGATCTAATCCGGGCTCAGATCGCGGAACGGCAGATCGAGACATTCGAGCCGTTCAAGACGATCCGTCCGGATCAACCGTTCTACATCGCGGACCGTTCCTTGGTCATTTACTTCGCGCTTTACGAAATTACGCCTTACGCTTACGGCTTCCCGTATTTTCCGATTTCCGTATACGACCTGAGCGACATCGTCAATCCGAACGGACCGCTCGGCAGGATGGACGTGAACGATTAACCGACAGAAGGAGATTCCTATGATTTATGTTCTCATTGTGCTGCTTGTCTGTATCGGCGCTTTTTTCTATCGGAGGCAGCGACAGCGCGAGAACAGCAAGCCGGTTCTGGTCAAGCATGAGCCGATCCCGCCATTACGCATCAAGCCGTGGGAAGAACAAGCCGAAGACGACGCGGGAGACGGCCAAGCGTTCGGCGCTTGCCCCGGAACCGTGCTTATCGTGGACGATCAGCCGTTGATCCGCATGATGCTGAGGGAGCTGCTCGAGCAGGACGGGGTCACGGTGATCGAAGCGCCCGACGGCGGTTCGGCGATCGAGGCAGTACGAAAGCACTGCGTCGACTACGTGCTGCTGGATTTGAAATTGCCGGATATGAGCGGCATCGAAGCGTTGAAGGGCATGCGCCGAATCAACGATTCCGTCTCCGTGGCGTTGATGACGGGCTTCGGAAGTCCGGAGCAGCTGGCCGAAGCCGAGCTGCTCGGGGTCAAGACGTACTTCATGAAGCCGTTCGATCTCCAAAACGTGAAGAAACATGTTATGAACAGCCTGAAGAAGGTGAAATACAAAGAAGGGGAAGTGTCCTGATCCGCCCGGCTTCACGATCCGCATACTCCGCTGGCAGAGCTTCTGCCGGCGTTTTTTTATGGCAGGGAGAGGTGCCCGATCGGATCTGCGATTGGTTCTGTCGGCCCGCGGCATGGCAGCACGGGCGCCGCGCGGGAGAACGAAGCGCGCTAGCGGTCGTCGCTCGATCCGTGGCTCTCGGCCAATAAGCGCGGCGTCGCTCGATCCGCGGCTTCCGGCGAAGGTACCGGGAAAGTCATCGGGGGCTTTTTCCCGATGCGTGTGCTGAGGGATTCGGACGCCTCATAAAGTCAAATAGGGGGTGCCGGCATGATTCTGCTGTGGATGGGTTGCGCGGTTTTTGCCGCGGTATGCGGGCTGTCGCTCTTCTTGGCGCGGGTCGCGGAAGGGAATATGAAGCAGTCGCTGCACCAGCCGCTGCTTGAGCATACCGCTTACGTGCGCTATATGCGCGACAAACACGATTTGAACGGCTTGGGCTTCGCGCAACAGCTGACGAGGCATATGGGCGGACTGTCGTCGTTCGGATTGTCGTTCTCGTCCTTGTCGCTGATCGGGGGCGCCGTGTTTCTGCTCGGGCCGGCCATCGCGTCCGGCGGGCCGGCGATCATCGGGTTCGGATGGCCCGTGCTCGGCTTGTTCGGCTTGCTCACGGCCTGTTCCGTCGCGGCGTTCGCCTCCGCGGTGCCGACGGCGGGAGGCTGTTACCATTGGGCGCTGGCTTCGGGAGGGCGGCGGTCCGGGTTATGGTCCGGCTGGCTGCATCTCCTCGGATCTGGCGCGATGCTCATGACCATGAATCTCTGGCTCGCGGACTGGATGTGCCGGAACATCGAACGGCATCTGGGCTATACCGGCGGTACGGGTTTATTTTATATCGTGCTGGTCATGCTGTTCGTTACGCAGGCGGCGGTTAACGCGAGGGCCTTCCGCGCGCTGGGCCGGCTTCACTTCTGGACGGCCGGCTTTCAACTGCTGCTGTTCGTCGGTATCATCGCGATCCTCGCCGCCGTGGCCTGGCCGGGCGAGTATCCGTTTCAAATTCTGACCTACACGGCGATGGAGTGGAACCCGCTGCAAGGGGCCGCCGGGAGCGACGCGTCGTGGTTTCTGGGACTGATGCTGCTGCAGCGGATGTTTCTCGGCATCGGCGAAGGCGCGCAGTCCGGGGAAGAGACGAGAGATCCGCGCATCACCGTGCCTTGGTCGATTTATTTGTCCGCCGCCGCGCTGGCGATCTTCGGCTTTATCCTGTTCGCGTTCATCGCCGTTCATGCCAAAACCGGAGCGGAGGGTTTGACGGCTTTGCCGGGTATCGGCGATTGGCTGGTCGACGTATGGGACAAATGGGGAGCCGCAGGCTCGGTGCTGTTCTTCGTCCTCGCCGCGCTGCTCGCATGGGCGAACGGCATGTCGACGATGGCGTCCGCGTCGAGAACGCTCTTCGCGATGGCGCGGGACGAGTCGGTGCCCGCAGCCGGCAAACTGGCAGCCGTCTCCGAGCAGTACCGCTCGCCGGTTGTCGCGCTGCTGACGGTAACGATCGGGACGGGAGGCATCGCGTTGCTGCTGGCGATCGCGGCTTCGCCCGCCTCGCTTCCAGCGCTGATCGTTCAGCTGATCTTGATCAGCATCGCGGCCGTGCACGCGGCCTATGCCATCCCGGTCGGCGGGAAGCTGAGGGAAGCCTATGCGACCGTCAGAGGGATAAGAGGACAGCCGGGATCCCGAAAGCGAAACAAGCTGAACGGACCGTGGGCCTTGGGGAAGTACGGAACCGGCATCGACACGGTCACGGTCTGCTGGCTCGGGGGAAGCGCGCTGCTCGCGGTCGTCCTTTTGAAACCGATCGCGCTCATAGTCCTGGCCTCATGCCTGCTCGCGGCAGCGGTCGTCGTCGAAAGGACGCAGCGCAGCCTGAGACGAAAAACGCCCGTCAAGATCGTGGGCTCGATGCGCTTCAGCAGACGAACGATCGACGAATGTATCAGAATAGAAAGAAAATTTCCACAATGATGGATTTGCCGCCTGCGGCTCGCGGCAGCGTCGGAGGGACGGGAAATGAAAGGCATCCGGCGGGGAAATAGTCGTCCGCGCCGCGCGATCATTTCCCGGGGAAGCGCAGAAAGCAACACAATCAGCGGGCATTCGACACTTACTGTAGCATCCTGGCTGTTCGCGCAGGCCGATCACGCCTTGATGCCGTTAAACGTTGCCAACCCTAAGCGCAGCGCGTATAATTTCGGTAATAAAACGCACAGCCGGAGGTCGGGAAATGGAACTCGGAACGTTATTATCGCTCAATGTATCCAAGCTGGAAACGGTGCCGTTCGGCAAAAAGGAAGTCATCACGGGCATCAACAAAAAGCCGTTCGACGGTTCGCTCGACTTGAGCGCGACGGGCCTGACCGGCGACGCGCAGGGCGATCTCGTGTACCACGGCGGCGTCGATAAAGCGGTATGCGTCTACAGCGCCGTCCATTTTCCCTATTGGGCGGAGCAATGGGGGCGTCCCGTATCGGCGGGCGACTTCGGCGAGAATTTTACCGTGTCGGCGCTGACGGAGCATTCGCTGTGCATCGGCGACGTCGTTGCCGTCGGACAAGCCCTGCTGCAGGTCAGCCAGCCGCGGCAGCCGTGTTACAAGCTCGGCATGAAGCACGGTTTGCCATCGCTGCAGCTGGACGTGCAGGAGACCGGGTTTACGGGGTTTTATTTCCGGGTGCTGGAGGAAGGGGCCGTCGCGCAGGGGGATCTATTGACGCTGCGGCAGCGCCATGAAGCGGGCGTCAGCGTGGCGGAAGCGAACCGCGTCATGCACCGGGATCAGCGGGACCGCGACGGAATCGTCAAGCTGCTCGGCGTGCCCGAGCTTTCCGAGAGCTGGCGGCACACGCTCGGCAAACGATTGTCCAGGCTGGACGGCGAGGCCGGATGAAGGAGGATGGCGGTTCGAGATGACGGGACAGACAAGCGATTTTGCCGCTATCGCCGGCCATTATTCGTTGCGGGAGCCGCTGCGCATCGAACGGGAAGAAACGGGCATGAACAATACGACGCGGATGATCTATGCCGGCGATGAGCGGTACGTGCTCCGCGTCTACGACAATCACCGCGACCGCGCGATCGCGGGCGCCGAGCATGCGATACTGTCGGCGCTGCAGCGGGCGGGACTCTCCTTTCGAGTCCCGGCGCCCGTATCCAACCGGGACGGCGCGACGATCACGGAAGCGCCGGACGGCAAGCTCGCCGCGGTATTCGGCTACATCGCCGGTCGGCGTCCTTCTCCCGAATCCGGCGCGCATGTCGAGGGCTTGGGCCGGGCGGCGGGCGAATTGACGCTCGCGCTTGCTTCATTGAACCCGGATGCGCATGTGGCGCCGGCGTATAAGCCTTACTATGACTTCGAGGAAACGCATGCCGCGATGAACGAAGCGGCGGTCAAGGCGCTGTGCGAATCGTCGCCCAAGCTGGCGGAACACGCCGCAAAGGCAGCGTCGCTGCTGGAAACGAGACGACGGTTAACGGCATTAACCGAGCGGTTCAAGGCGCTCCCGCAGCAGTGGATTCACGGCGATATCGTATTCGCGAACGCGCTTGCGGACGGCGATGCGATCGCGGGTCTGCTGGACTTCGAGTTCTGCGCGGTCGATGCCAGGGCCATGGAGCCGGCGGTCGTGCTGGCCGAATTTCCCGGCGAGGACGATGCGCTGGCGCTGAATCGGATGAGGCGGTTTTGCCGCGGCTACGGGTCGAAAGCAAGGCTGGGCGCGGAAGAGATCCGGCTGCTGCCCGACCTGATGCAGCTGCGCATGATGGACGTCTGGCTGCATTTCGCGGGACGGCTGGCCGAAGGCTTGGATCCCGAGCGCGTCTGGCTGCAAGAGACCGAGCGCGTATCGTTCGCATGCGGATGGATCGACCGCCATCGTCCGCGATTGGACGTCCTGTTCGCGGCGATGGCCGAGCGGCAGACTGCCATCTAAGCGCGCTGCGGCCAAGCCCGGCGGATCATTCTTTGCGATAAAGAATGATCCGCCGGGCTTTTGTCATATAAATGTTACATGATGAAGCTTAACGCGCCCCCGCTCCCGGAGGCGCCGCAGGAGGGGAATGCGTGGATGAAAAGCACGGCCGAGCAACTCGGCTACGGGCCGAAGGACCGCCTCTTGATCATTAACGCGGACGATTTCGGGGTGTGCCATTCGACCAATGGCGGGATTCAGAAACTGATGGAGGAACGGACGGTGTCGTCCGCCACGATCATGATGCCCTGCGCGTGGGCGCGGGAAGCCGCGCAGTGGAGCGCATCGCATTCCCGGCTCGACGTCGGGGTGCATCTGACGTTCACGAGCGAATGGGACGCGATGAAATGGGGGCCGGTGTACCGCGGCGGCCCGACGCAATCGTTGACGACGGCGGAAAGTTATTTTCACAAGGACGCCAAGACGTTCGAGCGGCGCGCGGAAGCCGCGCAGGTGAAGCAGGAAATCGTCGCGCAGATCGAAATGGCGCTGACGCTCGGCATCGACGTCACGCATGCCGACAACCACATGGGCAGCCTGTACGGCCTCCAGACGGGAAGGGATTTCCTGAGCGAGACGTTCGACGCCTGCGCCCATTACGGCCTGCCGTTCCGGCTGCCGCGATACCTGCTGCTCGAAAGCGGCCTGCCGGCGCCGCCCGAGCTCGCGGGCCAGGCCATGAAGCAGGCCGAAGCGGCCGCGAGCAAAGGCGTCCTGGTGCTGGACTATCTCGTGGGCCTGCCGTTTCGCTCCGCCCCCAAGGAAACCTACGCGCAGTTCAAAGCGCAGATGATCGCGCTCATCAAACGGTTGAAGCCGGGGGTGACGGAGATCATCATCCATCCGTCCTTCGTCACCGACGAGCTGGCCGCCTTCCACGGCGAACCGCTTCGCCGGGGAATGGAGCTGGATATTTTCCGCGACGCGGAGGTGCAGGAGGCGCTTCGGCAAGAAAGCATCATCCCAATCGGCTGGCGCGAACTAAGACAGCATCAACGCAAGCGCAGTACGCCGTAACGCGCGGATCGACAAGGCGGAACGCCGCTGTTCCAGCCTTGTTCCCCGGCCGCGGACAAGCTGTACTATCACAGAAGGCCGAACAAATTGGCTGTATTACTCTTTTTCATTCCCTGTTCTGGAAATAAACGCTATTCGCCGTCCCGTACTAGTGATATACTGACTGTTGTGAAAATAAAAAGTATTCAGTTAATTCGGGAAGGGAGTGGAGCAAGTGGCAATACTTCCAAAGCAGAATGACCTGGGATTCTTTGAAATTCGACTGGAATCGATCGGCGGGCTGGGGGCCAACCTGGCGGGGAAAATGTTAGCTGAGGCGGGCGTAGTTGGAAGCGGTTTCAATGGCGTGAGCTTCTCTTCTTACGGGTCGGAGAAGAAGGGTTCGCCGGTCAAGGCGCATATCCGGTTTTGCGACCTGGAGACGAATATCCGCGATACGACGCCGGTCGAGCGTCCGCATATCGTCGGCGTTTTCCACGAAAACCTGTCCAAGACGGTCAATGTCATCAGCGGGATCTACGCGGACAGCGTCGTCTTGGTCAATTCCTCCAAAACGACGGAGCAGCTGAAGGAGAAAATCAAGCTGTCCGCGGGGACCCTTGCCGTCGTCGACGCGACAGGGATCGCGCTCGAAGAAAACAACCGCGTCAACATGGCGATGCTCGGAGGCTTGTTCCGGCTTTGCGACTTCCTGGATTTCGAACATATGAAGGGCATTATCCGCAAATCGCTGGAGAAGAAATACCCGCAGGCGGTCGATCCGGCGCTGCGCACGTTCCAGCGCGGCTACGACGAGGTGCAATTCCAGACGTTCGCGCTGCCCGAAGGAATCGCGATGCCGCAACCGACGCGCTGGGACATTCCCGCCCTCGGCTACCAGACGCAGCCGATCGGGGGCATGATCGTCAACCCCGGCAACAGCGTGCTGAAGGATCTGAGCATCTCGCGCCAAGGCATGATGCCGCATTTCGACGAGGAAAAATGCATCCACTGCGCGGCCTGCGACACGGCCTGCCCGGATTTCTGCTTCGTCTGGGACGAACAGCCGGACAAGAAGGGCCGCCCGCAGATGTTCCTGCAGGGCATCGATTATCAATATTGCAAGGGTTGCTTGAAATGCGTCGTCGCCTGTCCGACCGAAGCGCTCGCTTCCGAACGCGAAACGGACGGCTACGGCGACGATCACCGGGTCGCGCACAGATTTAATTGGGCATCAGCGAATTAACGTCGTGTTTTCCGCGCACGAAAGAGAGGAGCTTTCACATGGCCATCGATATCAACAAAGAAGTGAGCACGGGTACGGTCGAGCAGCGAATGGTGTACGAGTCGGGCAATGAAATGGCCGCCTATGCGGCGCATCAAATCAATTACCACGTCATGGGTTATTTTCCGATATCGCCGTCGACGGAGGTCGCGCAGTTCCTCGATCTCATGAAAGCGAACGGCCAGCACGACATCAAGCTCATACCGGCCGACGGCGAGCATGGTTCCGCGGGGATCTGCTACGGCGCTTCGGCCGCCGGCGGCCGGGTGTTCAACGCGACGAGCTCGAACGGCTACCTGTACATGCTGGAGCAAATGCCGGTCCAGTCGGGGACGCGCTTTCCGATGGTCATGAACCTGGTGTGCCGGTCCGTGTCGGGACCGCTGGACATTCACGGCGATCACTCCGACCTGTACTTCGCCCTCAATACCGGCTGGCCGATATTGATGTGCCGCGACCCTCAGGCGGTGTACGACATGAACATCATCGCGCTGAAGCTCGCGGAGGATCCGGAGGTCAGGCTGCCGGTGCTCGTGGCGTCCGACGGCTACTTCACGTCCCACCAGAAGCGGCGCGTGCAGACGTTCGCGCACCGCGCGGACGTGCATGCGTTCGTCGGAGAGCACTCTCCGGAAGGGTTCAAGCACGTGCTCGACCGCAACAATCCGATCACCGTCGGCCCGTACATGAACGAGCCCGACTATATCAACAACTGCTACCAGCAATCCATAGCCATGTATAAGGCTTCGGAAGTATTCGACCGGATCCGCCAGGAATACGCCGCGCTGACCGGCCGCGACTATCCGATTCTCGATCAGTACCGGATGGATGACGCCGAGGTGGCGGTGTTCCTGATGAACTCGGCTTCCGAGATCATCAAGGACGTGGTCGACCAGCTGCGCGCCAAAGGCATCAAGGCCGGCTCGGTCGCGCCGAACATCATTCGCCCGTTCCCGGCGAAGGAGATCGCGGAGGCTCTTCGCGGCGTCAAAGCCGTCACGATCGGCGACCGCGCCGATTCCTACGGCGGACATGGCGGCAACATGACGAACGAGATCAAGGCGGCGCTGTTCACGCACGGCGCGAAGGATACGCTCGTCATCAGCCGGATTTACGGTCTCGGCGGCAAGGATTTCTATGCCGAGGACGGCCATCATCTGTTCGAGCTTGCCATCGAAGCCGCGAACGCCGGCAAGGTCGACGTGCCGTTCGATTATTGGGGCCATACGCCGGGCGACCCCGACAAGGCGCCGAAGCGCGTGCTCGAACCGCTTCGTTACGAGGACCTGAAGACCGGCCTGATCACGGTCGACCGCGACGAGGCGACCGGCAAGCTGAAGGTCAAGGTGCCGCCGGTCCGCCAGCTGACGAAGAAGCCGAAACGGCTGGCGCCTGGTCACGGCGCATGCCCGGGCTGCGGCATTTTCTCCGGGCTCGAGTTGTTCTTCAAGGGCATCGAGGGCGATATCGTGGCGCTTTATCAAACGGGCTGCGCGATGGTCGTCACGACGGGCTTTCCGTATTCCTCGCATAAGGCGACTTACATCCACAATCTGTTCCAGAACGGCGCGGCCACCTTGTCCGGCGTCGTCGAGATGTTCTGGGAGCGCAAGCGCCGCGGCGAGCTGGACCAATACGGCCTGAAGGACGATTTCACGTTCGTGATGATCACCGGCGACGGCGGCATGGACATCGGCATGGGGCCGGCGATCGGCAGCGCGCTGCGCAACCACAAGATGATCATTCTCGAGTACGATAACGAAGGCTACATGAACACGGGGGCGCAGCTGTCGTACTCGACGCCGCTCGGCCACCGCACATCGACGTCCAACGTCGGCAAGCATCAAGGCGGCAAGCTGTTCCATCACAAGGACACGGCGCAAATCATGGCGGCCACGAACATCCCGTACGTGTTCACCGGCTCGGAATCGCTGCCGCAGGATCTGCTTCGCAAAGCGGCGAAAGCCCAGTACTACGCGCAGAACGTCGGTCTCGTCTACGGGAAGATTCTCATTTCCTGTCCGCTTAACTGGCTGTCCGAGGAGAAGATCGGGCAAACCTTGATCGACGAAGCCGTCAACACCTGCTTCTTCCCGATGTACGAGGTGGAAGAGGGCGTCACGACGATCACCTTCAATCCCGAAGAAAAAGGCAAGCGCATCCCGCTCGGCGACTGGCTCAAGAACATGGGCAAGACGAAGCACATGACCCGTCCGGAATACGCCGAAGCGCTCAAGTCGTTCGAGGACGAAGTGGAACGCCGCTGGCTGCGGCTGAAGGCGAAACACGAGAATATGTATCTCTAAACGGCTCGTAACACGAACAAGGCGCGGCGGCGCAAGTGCCGGGCCTTGTTTCGTTGTAGCCGCGCTAGACGCGGGGATCGGACGATTCCCGATGAAAGGAGTGGCCTCGCATGCCAACCGTTTTGCGTCACCGGATCTCCGGGGAGATCGCATGCGGCATGTTGAAGAACGTGTACGATTTCGCATATTATGGCGCGCTCTGGTGGGACGATAACGAGAAGGCGGAGGAGGAGTCCGCATCGGCGCTGGCGCTGGCCGGATACGAGGACGATTCCGGCTGGGACGCGCTCGAGGTCAGGGAGGAGCGGCTCAAGCTGTTCAACGTCAAGCTCAACAACGACCGCGGACGCAGGCTGCTTCTCCAATCCGACGGCACGGTCACCGTCATCAGAAGCTAGAGCGCATAACTGCGGGAGGTCGGGAAAACCATGCAAGCAGCTGATCAGGAGGATTATTTCGCGCGTTTGCGGGAACTGCGTTCGGCGGCCGACGTCGAGACGCTCGGGGAAACGCTGCGGCAGGCGGGCTTCACGCCGATGAGGCGATTTCTCGATGAATTTCGGCACTATCTCCGGACTTTCGAGGAGGCGGATTGCGACACGGCCGCATCCCTGCTCGCGCGCGCGATGGAAGCCGTCCCGGAGCCGGGGCGGATCAGCCCGTCTTGGACGTACATATGGCGCGAATACGGCGGCATCGTCCGCATGAAGGCCGAGATTTTTCGGGACGTTCCGAGACGGGACCGCGAAGGGGAGTGGCAGGTGCTGCTCGACAATCCGTATTCCAATCAAAATATCGCCGTTTACCCGGGCCTTGCCTTTATCGAGGCGGCGTATATGTTCGCGTACTTCCGGACGGAGCTGGCGAACAACGAGTACATCCGGCTGCAGAAGATCGCGACCGTCATTGCCTGCACGGGCGCGGACACCGACGGCATCCGGCCGATCGCGAGCCTGTAGCGCCCGGCGCGGGGCACCCAAAAGGCTTTGATTCCCGCAGCCGAAGGACGGCGCCGGAATCAAAGCCTTTATGCTTGCGAACGGGAGGGGACTTTGCCCGAGCGGATCAGATGCGCGGCGATCTTGCGTCCGTGGAAACGGCCGGATTCGATGAAGATTTCGTTCGCTTCGTAGCGCGAGGCGACGACGCCGGCCAAGTAGATGCCCGGGACGTTGCTCTCCATCGTCTCGTCGTCGAAGGTCGGGAAGCCTTCCTCCTCCATCGTCACGCCGGCGGCGTTCAAGAACGCGCGGTCGGGATGGAAGCCGGTCAGCGCCAGCACGAAATCGTTCGCCAGCTCCTCGCGTTCTCCCGCGCGCTCGATCGTGACGCTGCGCGGGCCGATCCGCACGACCCGGGATCCGAGGCGCATGCCGATCCGCCCTTTGTTCACGAGGCCTTCGAATATCGGACGAACCCAGGGCTTGATGCTCGAAGAGTACTGCTCGCCGCGGTAGACGACGGTGACCTCCGCGCCGACGCGTTCCAGCTCGAGCGCCGCGTCGATGGCCGAGTTGCTCCCGCCGATGATGGCGACCTTCATGCCGGTGTACGGATGCGCTTCGCGGAAGAAATGGGTGACCTTGTCCATCTCTTCGCCCGGAATGCCCAGTACGTTGGGGTGATCGAAATAACCTGTCGCCACGATGACGGTGCCCGCGCGGTATTGCCGGGCTTCGCCGAAGCGGTCGCGGCTGCGCAGGAGGAAGGCGCCGTCCGGCTGGCGCTCGACGGCTTCGACCGTCTCGTAGGCGTGGATGCGCACGTTCCGCCGCAGCGCGATGCTGCGGTAATAGTTGAGCGCTTCCAGTCGCGACGGCTTCTCGTTCGCCGTCGTGAACGGGACGTCGGCGATTTCGAGATTGACCGGCGTGCTGAAGAAGTTCATGTAAGTCGGGTATTGCGAGATGGAATGGACGACGTTCCGTTTCTCGACGATGAGCGGTTCGAGACCGATCGCTTGCAGCTCGATCGCCGCGGCGAGCCCGCAGGGACCGGCTCCGATGATGATGACGCGCTCGTCAGGCATGCGCATAACAATATCAACTCCAATATTCATTTGAGGCCAACGACGGGAATATCTATTATTCTAACATATCCTCGCGGCCCGGCGCTCGAAGGCCGCTCGGCGCCGGGGGAGCGCGACACGAGCGGATTCAACCATTTGGCTATGTGCCCGCGGGAACAATTTGTTGTATAATAAGCTAACGCTGCTTGAAGGGGGAGATAGAATGCGACGGCGATTTGTGATAGAAGCCGTAATGGTTGCAACATATGGTCAATTGCTCGTGCCAAGCCGGCCGGTCGATTTTGTCTTGCCGTATTCGACGATTATGGAGCTGTACGATATGAAGGACGGTTCGGAGCCCGTCATGGACGATCCGGAAGACGATAAGCACGTGAAGAACAAGATACAGGAGCTGATCGCGTTCTTCGAGGATCCGTTCAACCGCAAGAAGATCGAGCGTTCGCTGCAAATGCCGTGGCGCGAGAGCTCGCCGCTGCTGCTCAGCGACATGGTGCAGTTCACGGTCGTGCACGCGGTGGACAACGCCCAGTACGGCGAGTATTTCGACCCGATCGAGACGGAGCTGCTGCTGACGTCCATGAAGCTGAGCGTGCCGCTGCTGTCGGATCAATTCGAATTCCAGGATAAGCTGCTGGAAGCGGAAGTACCCGTGCAAGTGTACGATATCGAGGACTACGAGTTCGCGGTGGAACAGGGCATCACCGCTGCCGATTTCGAATCTTCCCGCGACCTGTAGGGGTTTTGTCGCATATGGGTATTTGTGGGTGTTTTGAGAATATGCGCCTAAAATAAACAATATTTTTCAGCGGAGCCTCTTGCGCGCCGCTGGAAGTGATGATAAGATTTGGATGTTCCAAACGAACGATAACGACGATAAGGAGGGCGATGGATATGATTTATTTTGCGAATGACATGCGCATGCCGAAAATGAATCCGATCCATCGGCCCGACTTCTTGCTGCGCATGAGACAGCTGTAACCAGCTGCCCTGTTCCGCGCGCGTAAGGAGACTTTGAGCCATGCGGCTCGGAGTCTCCTTTTTTGTTGTCGTCCCGTCGGTACCGGTCGTTGATAAAGGAGGAGTGCGGGCAATGAACGTCGTAATGCTGCGCTTGTTGAAGTATTTGCGTCCAAGCGCGAAGTGGGTCGTGCTGTCGACCCTGCTGCTGGTGTTCGGCACGCTTGTCGACCTGGTGGCGCCTTGGCTGCTCAAAGAAGTATTCGATAAGGGGATCGCAAACAAAAACGTAACCGTGATCTTGGGCTTCACGCTGGCGCTCGCCGGCATTCAAGTGGCGAAGAGCGTCGCGATGTACGCGCAGAGCCGGTCGCAGGAGCTGGTGGGGCAGAATGTCGTCTTCAAGCTCCGGGAAGAG
This sequence comes from Paenibacillus sp. J22P277, assembly GCF_059383675.1. Taxonomy (NCBI): domain Bacteria; kingdom Bacillati; phylum Bacillota; class Bacilli; order Caryophanales; family Paenibacillaceae; genus Paenibacillus; species Paenibacillus sp. J22P277. The sequence continues at coordinate 438,156 of NZ_JBXENS010000003.1, read as the reverse complement.
ATGTACGACCATCTGCAGCGGCTGTCGTTCGGCTACTACGACAAAGCGCAGACCGGCCAGCTCATGTCGAGAATGACCGGCGACATCGAATCTGTCAAGAACTTCATCGGTTTCGGCGCCATGTCCATGTTCACGGGCGCGCTGACCTTCGTCGGGACGATCGGCTTCATGCTTGCCATGCAATGGCAGGTTACGCTGCTCAGCATGGCAACCGTGCCGCTGCTGATGTTCGCGCTGTACCGGTTCAACAAGAAGGTCGGTCCGGCATGGGGCCAGGTCAGGGAGCAGATGGGGAAATTAACGACGACGCTGCAGGAGAACATCTCCGGGATTCGCGTCGTCAAGGCGTTCGCCCGGGAGAAAGCCGAGCAGCGCAAGTTCGAGGCACGCAACGATGACAACTTCGCGACGAACATGGAACGCGCCAAACTGGAGGCGGGCGCCTTCCCGCTGATGAATTTCTACGGCGGCATCGTGTTCGTCACGATGGTTTGGTTCGGCGCGCTGTACGTCGCCAAGGACGGGATGACTTTCGGCACGTTCATGGCGTTCCAATGGTACACCTGGGGCATCATCTGGCCGCTCAACATGCTCGGCTGGCAGATCAACATCATGCAGCAGGCGATGAAGGCCGCCCCGCGCGTATTCGAAGTACTGGATACGCCAGTCGATATCGCCGACGCGAAGGACGCGGGCGAGGACGTAGCCCGCATTCAAGGCAATGTGCTCTTCGACGGCGTCGCGTTTCATTTCGCGGACCAGGATCCGGAGAAGGAAGCCGGCGTGCTGGAGAATATCTCGCTCAGCGTGAAGCAGGGCGAAGTCGTCGCCGTGCTGGGCGCGACCGGCTCCGGCAAGAGCAGCCTGATCGCGCTCATGTCGCGGTTCTACGACGTCAGCCGGGGCAGGCTGCTCATCGACGGCGTGGACGTGAAGGATTACGAGCTCGACGGGCTTCGCCGCAAGATCGGCATCGTGCCGCAGGAGACGTTCCTCTTCTCGGCGACGATCCGCGAGAATATCGCGTACGGCGTGCCGGACGCGACGCAGGAGAGGATCGAATGGGCGGCGGGCAAAGCGCAGATCCATTCCTTCATCGAAGGCATGCCGTTCGGCTACGACACGATCATCGGCGAACGGGGCGTCGGGTTGTCCGGCGGCCAGCGCCAGCGCGTGGCGTTGGCGCGCGCGATCCTGATGGATCCGCCGATCCTCGTGTTGGACGAAGCGACGGCAAGCGTGGATACGGCGACGGAATCCGCGATCCACGAGGAGTTGCTGGACGTGATGAAAGGACGCACGACGTTCATCATCGCCCAGCGCCTCTCTTCCGTGAAGCGGGCGGACCGCATCATCGTGCTCGACCGCGGCCGGATCGTGCAGCAGGGCACGCACCGCGAGCTGTTCGCGCAGGAAGGCTTCTTTCGGAACCTGTTCCAATTGCAGGAAGCCGCTGCCTCGCGCTAATTCATTTACGTTATTAATTCCGAACTACAATCAATGATTCACGAGATCAAAGAGGGGGATGAAAGTGAGCCAGGTCGAATGGGATTCCGGCGAGGAGATCGAAGAAAAGCCGTTTAACCGCGCGTATCTGAAACGATTGTTCCGCTACGTGCTTCCTTACCGAAAGGTATTATCCTTCGTTATCGTCATCGTTTTGCTCAATATGGGACTCAGCCTGGCGGAGCCGCTGCTCGTCCGGTACATCATCGACAACGGGATCATGGAGAAGGATTTCATGATCATCAACATCCTAGGGGGCGTGCTGCTCGGATCCAAGGCGATCGGCTGGCTGCTCGGCTACCTGCACACGAAGATGATCAATTTCACGGGACAGCGCATCCTCTTCGACTTGCGCCAGCAGCTGTTCAATCATCTGCAGACCCTGTCGTTCCGGTTCTTCGACGGCAGGCCGGCGGGGAAGATCATGTCCCGGATCACGAACGACACGAACGCGATCGGCGAGCTCATCAACGGCGGCTTGATCACGATGGTCATGGAGTTCACGCATCTGGTGGGCATCGTCGCGATCCTGCTCTGGATGGACTGGAAGCTCGCGCTGCTTTCCTTCATTACATTGCCGCTGCTGTATATGATCGTCGGCTTGATGCAGCCGAAGATCGAGGGCTCCTGGTCGCATTCGCGCAAGACGATGTCGGCGATCAACGGCAACCTGAACGAAACGATCCAGGGCATCCGCGTCATCCAGGCTTTCTCGCGGCAGAAGGAAAACAGCCGGCGGTTCGAGCGTCTGAACAGCCGCAACAAGAACGCCTTCATGCGGGCGATCACGCTGGAGTCGATGGTCTGGCCGTCGGTCGAGATGATCGGCATGATCGGGACGTGCATCGTGCTCTGGTTCGGCGCGCGCTCCGTCATGGACGGGGCGCTGACGCTCGGTTTCATCATGGCGTTCATCAACTACTTATGGCGGTTCTGGGGACCGCTCAGCGCCTTGTCCAAAGTCTACAGCCAGGTCCTCTCGGCGATGGCCTCGGCCGAACGGATCTTCGAGATCCTGGACACCGAGCCGGAAGTGAAGGATCGCAAAGACGCCGCGGCCATGAAACGGATCCGGGGCGAGGTCGTCTTCGACAACGTATCGTTCCGCTATGCGGAGGATAAACCGGACGTGCTGCGGAACGTCAACCTGCGCATCGAGCCGGGTCAGCGCGTCGCGCTCGTCGGGCCCACCGGCGCCGGGAAGAGCACGATCGTCAATCTGCTCATGCGCTTCTATGACGCGACGGGCGGCCGGATTCTGATCGACGGCCAGGACGTGACGACGGTCACGCTTGAGTCGCTCCGGCGGCAGATGGGCATCGTACTGCAGGACTCGTTTATCTTTTCCGGCACGATCGAAGACAATCTGCGCTACGGCAACGAGGACGCTTCGGACGAGGCGCTGCGCCGCGCCGCGGAGAGCGTCCGGATCGACAACTTCGCGTCGCAGTTTGCGGACGGGTACGCCACGCAGGTCGAGGAGCGCGGCTCCAAGCTGTCCGTCGGCCAGCGCCAGCTGCTCGCCTTCGGCCGGGTGCTGCTGTCGGACCCGCGCATCCTGATTCTCGACGAAGCGACGTCCAGCGTCGATACCGAGACGGAGCAGCATATCCAAGCGGCGCTCCAGACGGTGCTGGAAGGACGCACGGCGTTCATTATCGCGCACCGGCTGTCCACCATTCGGGACGCGGACATCATTCTCGTCGTGAAGGACGGCCAAATATTCGAGCAGGGCTCGCACGACGAATTGATGCAGCAGGGCGGACTCTATAAGAAGCTGTATATGACGCAATACGAGATGCAGCAATCGCTGGCGATGCAGACGGGCGCATGATCGGAGGTTTATAGAGCAGTTCCCTTCCGATAGGAAGGGAGCTGCTTTTTCGCCTATGGGTTGGCAAGCCCGCAAACCGGGTAAACTGGATAAATGAATTGACATTCAGTCTTAAATTATATAAGCTTACAAGGAATTTTCAAATCTACAAAAACAGGAGATTGATTATGAAATTCAACATCAAATTTAAAGATTTTGCAGCGGCTGATGTGAATCCGGCAGCAGGTCTATATCATTTCGTCGTTACGATGTCCGATAATACGCAATGCCGCCTTATTTTCACGAAAAATCCGGACTGGAAGCTGATCGGCGTCAATCGCCTGCTGACGGTGCCTTGCCCGATCTGCAGAAGAGATTACTACTGCAACTGCATGTCCAGCTACGTGGAACAATTCGAGCGCGAAGTGCTGGATAACGAGCTGATTTCTTCCGTTCTTTAAATTCATCCGCTTATCCGGACAGCTGCCTCTTGCGCAAAGGCGGCTGTTTTTGCTATACTGCTCGCAATAAGCAAACAGGCCGATGATGAGATTCCAACTCGGAGGCGTTGCGTACGGAATGCGGCAAGCCCGCGTTCCGCCAAGCAGTCCGGCACCGCGCCGTTATCCGCGGAACCGAGAGAGTCGATCCTGGATCGACTAATTTGGGTGGCACCGCGAACGCGTTCTTCGTCCCATGGAAATGGGGCGGGAGCGCGTTTTTTTTGGCCCCGAAATGACGGATACGGGAGTGTTGACCATGTTGGACATCGGGTATATCAGGGAACGGGCGGAAGAGATTCAGCAAGCGGCGGACCGGAAGGGCATCGCGCTCTCGATCGGGGAGCTGCTGGCGGTCGACGACCGGCGGCGGGCGCTGCAGCGGGCAACGGAGTCGCTGCGCGCGGAGCGCAACCGCAACTCGAAGGCGATCCAGGGCTTGCTGCGCGAAGGGCGCGGGGACGAAGCGGAGCGGGCGAAAAAGGCAGCCGCTTCGGAGCTTGCGAAGCTGAAGGAGCTGGAGGAACGGTTCCGCCAGACGGAGCGTATGTACGACGTGCTGATGCTGCAGGTGCCGAATATCATCTCGCCCGACACGCCGGAAGGCGCGAGCGACCGCGATAACGTCGAGTTGCGCCGCGCCGGCGAGCTTCCGGCATTCGGCTTCGAGCCGCGCAGCCATGTACAGCTCGGCGAAGCGCTGGCGATCGTCGATATCGCGCGGGGGGTCAAAATCGGCGGCGCCCGGCAGTACGTGCTGAAGAACGCCGGGCTCCTGCTGCACCGCGCCGTGCAGCAGCTGGCGCTCGACCTGCTGCTGCGCAAAGGCTTCGACCTGCTCGACGTGCCGGTGCTGGTGAAGGAAGGGACGATGATCGCGACCGGCCATTTTCCCGGCAGCCGCGATCAGAGCTACGCGATCCACGGCGAGGACAAGTGGCTCGCCGGGACGTCGGAGGTGCCGCTCGTCTCGTATTACGGCGGCGAGATCGTGGATTTGGCCGCGGCGAAGCTGCTCGGGGCGGTCAGCGCCTGCTACCGGAGCGAGGTCGGTTCGGCCGGCAGGGACGTTCACGGCTTGTATCGCGTCCATCAATTCGCGAAGGTGGAGCAGGTGGTCGTTTGCCGGGCCGAGATGGCGGAAGGCCTAGCCTGGCTGGAACGGCTGACGGCCAACAGCGAGGAGCTGCTGGGGCTGCTCGAGTTGCCTTACCGCGTCGTGGCCGTCTGCGGCGGCGATCTGTCGCAGAAAAATTACAAGCAGTACGACATCGAGACCTGGATGCCGAGCCGGGACGGCTTCGGCGAGACGCACTCGGCGTCGCTGCTGCTCGATTTTCAGGCCAGGCGCTCGAATATCCGCTATCGGGACGGGGACGGAAGGCTGCGGCACGCGTATACGCTGAACAACACGATGGTCGCGAGCCCCCGGATTCTCATTCCGCTGCTCGAAAATCATCAGCGCGAGGACGGCTCGGTCCGCGTGCCTCCTGCCCTCCGGCCGTACATGCACGGCATCGCGGAGATCCGGCCCGTCCAATAAACGCTCCAAAAGGATGGCCCCTCGCCGGAAATGGAGGTATACTACTAAAGAAAGCACTTCCATTTCACTGGGAAACGAGAGGAGTACAGCGAGATGAACGTAGGAACTATCGCGCAAACGGCCAACGCGATCCGCGCTAACGTCGGGAAAGTCATCGTGGGCAAGGAAGAAATCGTGGATCAATTGATCATCGCTATTTTGGCCTCCGGACATGTCCTGCTAGAAGACGTGCCCGGAACGGGAAAAACGCTGCTCGCGAAGGCGGTGGCGAAGTCGATCGACGGCGAGTTCAAACGCATTCAATTTACGCCGGATCTGCTGCCTTCCGATCTGACGGGCATCCATTTCTACAATCAGAAGCTGGCGGAATTCGAGTTCCGGCCCGGTCCGCTGTTCGCCAATATCGTCTTGGCCGACGAGATCAACCGCGCCACCCCGCGCACGCAATCCAGCCTGCTGGAATGCATGGAGGAGCGCCAAGTGAGCATCGACGGCGAGACCCGTCTGCTCGGCCGGCCGTTTCTCGTCATCGCGACGCAGAACCCGATCGAGCAGCAGGGCACGTTTCCGCTGCCGGAAGCGCAGCTAGACCGGTTCCTGTTCAAGCTGAAAATGGGCTATCCGACGACGGACGAGGGCATCGCGATCATGAAGCGGTTCATGGCGGACAGCCCGCTGGAGCAGCTGGCTCCCGTCGTGACGACCGCGCAGATCGAGGAAGCCAAGGAGCAGTATACGGCCGTGCGGGTGACCGAAGAGTTGCTCGGCTACATACTGGCGATCGTGGAAGCGACGCGCAAGCATCCGGATGCGGCGCTAGGCGCGAGTCCGCGCAGCAGCCAGGCGCTGCTCCGCGCCTGCCAGGCCAGGGCGGCGATTCAGGGCAGGGACCATGTGCTGCCCGACGACGTGAAAGCGATGGCAGTGCCGGTGCTGGCGCACCGGATCGCGCTGCGCAGCGTGCAGCGGATGCGCGCGGACGCCGCCGAGAACGTCATCGGCGGCATCCTGGCAACGATCCCGGTGCCCGCCGACGCACCGCTCATCAGCCGAGCTTAACGCATGCCGCGGAAGGGAGGCTTCGAATGGGCATACATTGGTACATATTAAGCGCCGTCATCGTGATCGTGCTGCAGCGTTATCTGTTCCGGCACTTCGGCATGCGCAAGGTGAGCTATTCGCGATCGTTCAGCGTGGCAACGTGCTTTGAAGGCGACGACATCGAGATGATCGAGCGGCTCGCCAACGGCAAGCTGCTTCCCGTGCCTTGGCTGCGCGTGGAGTCGGTCCTGCACACGGGGCTGCATTTCCAAAGCGACGCCAACTTCGACGTCAGCAACGGGCAGTTCATGCAGAATCACAAGAGCCTGTTCAGCTTGAGAGGCAATAAGCGGCTGACGCGCAGGCATGCCGTCCAAGCCGCGCAGCGCGGCTGTTACCGGGTCGCGAGCGCCTCGTTGACGTTCGGGGATTTGTTCGGCTTGTTCAGCACCTGGAGATCCGAACCGCTGCAGGTCGAGCTGCTCGTCTATCCGCTGCCGGCCGACCGCGAGCTGATTCAGCTGCCGTCCCGAAGCTGGCAGGGAGACATCGCCGTGCGGAGATGGATCGTCGAGGATCCGTTCGCGATCAGCGGCGTCAGGGCGTACAGGCCCGGCGATTCGCTCAAGACGATCAATTGGAACGCCACGGCGCGCACGGGCGATCTGCAGGTCCACCGCCGCGATTACACCGCGGATTTCCGCCTGATCGTCCTGCTGAACATCGAGGATCACGCCGGCATGTGGCATGCCGTCAACGATACGGCAGTCATCGAACAGGGCATTCGTCTGGCGGCCGGCATTCTTCAGATGGCGACGGAACAGGGGCTTGAAACCGCCTTCGCTTGCAACGGCCACTCACTCGACGAACCGGACAAGGTCATGGTGGCGGAGCGGGGAAGCGGAAGCGAGCATCTGACGTATCTGTACGGCTTGCTGGCCAAGCTCGTCATCGTCCGCGCGCTGCCGTTCCAAACGATGCTGGAGCAGATGGCGCCGGAATGGAGCGAACGCAGCGACATCGTGATCATTTCCGCTTTCATGAGCGAGGATATTCACGAGATGGTCGCGAAGCTGCGGAAGGAAGGCCACGCGGTCGACTGGCTGCCGATCGCGGAGAGGGAGGCGGCAGCGGGATGACGGCCATGCTTCGCCGCTTAAGCGGCAGATTGTTTCTCGCCAGCCTGCTGGAGCTGATGCTTTTCTTCCCGGTCGTGCTGGGCGCGTTCGTCCTGAAGCCGCCGGGATCGGCTCCGCTCGTCCTCGTCGCGCTCCTGCTGCTCGCCGTGTATTGGATCGGACACGGGATCAACGCGCTGCTCAAATTCAGGCATCCGTTCCCGAAAATGCTGCTTGCCCTGCTCGTGGCGGCGGCAGCCGGCATACCGCTGCTCGGCCTCGCGCCGGGAAGCATCATCGCCACGGCGCTGGCGGTATTCGCGGCATACCGCGGCACCCGATTGCCGGGCATGCCGCTCGCGGTCAGGCTGACGACGCAGGATTATATCGTCGGCGTGTTCCTGTATTTCGTCGGTTCCATCGTGCAGAACTTCAACGACGCGTTCGACGAATACAAGCTGCTCTACCTCTTCACGGGCCTCGCGACGTTGTTCGCGGCGCTTTACCTGACCAACCGCGGCATGGTCAGCCGCGAAACGCTGTCCGGCTCCGAGAAGCCGATGGTGGAGCCTTCCGTCAGACGCAACAACCGGCTGTTCGTAGGCGTCGCGATCGGGGTTACCGTGCTGATCGCGTTGTCCTATCAGCTGCAGGCGCTGCTGGGCGAGGCCGGGAGCAGGCTGAAGGCCTGGTTGTCCAAGCTGTTCAGCGGATCCGGCGGCCAGCAGGAGCCGCCCCCGCCGCAAGACGTTCAGCCGCCGCCCGACTTCCTTCCGCCGGACGGCAAAACGAAAACGCTGCCGGCTTGGGTCGACTACATCATGTACGGCATCGTTATCGCGATAGCCCTCGTGCTGCTGTATCTGCTGTTGCGGCGCGTCAACCGGCTGCCGGGCTGGCTGAACGGACTACGCCAGCGCTTCCTGAAGTTGTTCGACCGGGACAAAGGCGGTTTGGCGCGCGGTTACGTCGACGAGGTCGAGCGGATCAACAAATCCGAACGGTCCTTTCGCAAACGGTTTGGCCGCAATAAGGAAGAGCGCCTCAGATGGAAAGACCTGACGGACAACGAATCCCGCATCCGGTATCTCTACAGGCGCTGGATCGGTAATGCCGTCAAGAAGGGGTTCGCGCACCGGGCGCATATGACGCCGCGAGAAATACAGCGCGAGCTTTTGAGCGACGGACAGACGCGCGAAGCTTTGCCATCGGCAGCGGCCGATACGCTGGTGGAGCATTATCAGCGTGTCCGTTACGGCGGCGGCAGGCTGTCCGACGAGGAGCTGCGGTCCATTGCCGCGCAGTTGGGGCAACCGAAGCCGTAACGGCATCGGCGGCATACATATTTATCCATGGACGAGGCATGCTAAGGGGGAAGATGCACACCTAAGGAGGTACGTCCATGAATAACGATATGTCGGGCCAAGGGGCCAACAGCCAGCAGCTATCGTACGAGCAATTTCAGGAACAGGTGAAGCTACGGCAGGAGCAAGAACAGCAGCGCGCCAAAGAAGCGCTTCGCAGCGCCGGGTTGGATCAGAATTCGCAGCACATCCAGTCGATCGTGCAAGTGCTGTACGGCGTGGAGAACGAATTGAAATTGGCGGAAAACCAGCTGCAAATGCAGATGGATGCGCAAAAGCGCCAAATCCAGCTGTGTCAACAGAAGATCCATCAAGCCATGGCGCAGGTCCAGGGCGCGATGCCGGCGGGCGGAAGCGCGCAGCCGACGGCGCAGAACTTTATGCAGTAATGACAGCGCGCAACGACAAAAATCCTTCTTGCCGCCCGGGTTCGGGCAATGGCAGGAAGGATTTTTGTTTTTCATGTAATTATATATAACACATAAGTAACACAATCGTTCACTTGCGTTAATCGATGTAATATAATATTACACAATAAGCATCGTGATCGGATTGGCATCCTGCCCGGCGCCGCGCAGCTGCTCGTAGCCGTCCGCTGCGCCGCGTCTCGGCCGAAGCAAAGGAAAGGATGGTGGCTTATGAGAATCGGAGCGGTTTACTTGGCTGCCGGCAACAGCCGTCGCATGGGGGAAGCGAAGCTTTCGATGGAGCTTGCGCCGGGCATTACGGTGGGGAGCCGCGGACTGCTGGAGCTCAGGAGCAGCGGCTTCCGGCCGATCGTCGTCGTGGTGCGGCCGGAGGATACGTTATTATGGTTGATCGACAAGGCGGACGGCTTCGGGGAGCTGCCGAAGTTTCGCATTTCTCCATGCAAGGACGCCGGTGAAGGCATGTCGCGCTCCATCCGGCACGGCATACAGGCGATTCTGCCCGAAGAGCCGGACGCGGTGCTGATCGCGCTTGCCGATCAGCCTTTCATATCCGCATCGCAATTGAAGCGTTTGGTGTCCGTCTTCCGGGAGGACCCGACGGCGGATTACGTCGCCAGCGGGTACGGCGATATCCCGGCGCCGCCGGTTATTTTCAACAAATCCTTGTTCGGCCGGCTGTGCCGGCTTGAAGGGGATGCGGGGGCGCGCGCCATCCTGCAATCGCCCGAGCATCGAGGGAAGGTCGTCCGCTATGCGGCGGAATGGTCGTTTGTCGATATCGACACCAAGGAGCAGCTGAACAAGGCGAGGCGAATCTGGTCGCAAGTGCAGGCGAGAGCGAGATAACCCGCGCCGCCGCCTCGCGTACGCCAGTATCGCATTCGAGCCGATACGCAGGCGCAGCTCAGCCTGCCCGCGAGCCGGAACGCGGAATATTCGGAATCAGAGCATTCTCGGGCAATCTGTATCGCTGTACGGGCTAGGTCGGCAATATCCGCGCCGTCCGGCGCGCCATTGACCAAAGGAGGGAACGGCCGTGAACGAACGGGAAAGGCATAATGGCTGCTCGCGCAGAAGCATTGAAGTATCGAGGATGGCCAGAATCGTTTCGCATGCGGGGGACGGGGTATGAGCATCCAACTCTGGCAGCTGAACACGCTGAGCCGCGAACGTTTTATCGGCCAGCTCGGCGCGATCTTCGAGCATTCGCCTTGGGTCGCGGAGCGGATATGGGAGCGGCGGCCCTTCCATTCCTTGCGCGAGCTGCACGAAGCGATGATGACGGCCGTGCAGGAAGCGCCGGAAGAACGGATCGTCGCGCTGCTGAGGGCTCATCCCGATCTGGCTTCCCGGGCGAGCATGACGGCGCATTCCACGGAGGAACAGCAGTCGGCCGGACTCGATGACTTGTCCGCGGAAGAGTACGACCGGTTCGCGGCGCTGAACGCTTCGTATCTGGCGAAGCACGGGTTTCCGTTCATCGTCGCGGTAAGGGGCAAGACGAAGGATGACATTCTGGCCGCCATGGCCGAACGCCTCAAGCACGACGGGGAGCAGGAAAAGAAGCAGGCGCTGCTCGAGGTTCGGCGCATCGCGGAATTGCGGCTGCGCGACCATATCGAAGAATAACGGCTAAGGGGATGACGGCATGCTGCGATTGAGCAACGGACGAACGTTGTATTACGGGAAAGGCGACGTGCTGACTTACCGTACGTACGCGACGCCGCTTACGGTGCCTGCCATTCCGGAGTCGGGGTACGCGGGAGACGCCAACGTGATTTTCGCGCATAACATCACGTTCGCCGTCAGCGGCGAGTCGCTCATGACCTCGTTCAGCGAAGGAGACAACGCGGAGGTCGTCGCTACCGACTCCATGAAAAATTTCATTTTGCGCCATGCGGCAGCCTACGAAGGCAGCACGACGGAAGGTTTTCTCGCTTACATCGGCAAGGCTTTCTTCGCGAAATACGCGCATATCTCCGCCATCGAGGTCCGGGGAGACCGGATCCCGTTTCAAGCGCTGACCGTTCGGGGAGCCGAAGGGCCGCGGGAAAGCGGTCTCGTCTATCGCCGTTCCCATAACGATCATGCGCATGCGGCGTTGGAGCTGCGGCGCGCGGCGCAGGGAGCCGGCGTCGTCGAGCAATGGAGCGGACTGTCGGATTTGCAGCTCATCAAAGTGAGCGGAAGCTCCTTCTACGGCTTCGTTCGCGACGAATACACGACGCTGCCCGAAACCTTCGACCGGCCGTTGTTCATTTTCCTCAACATCGAATGGCGCTACGAGGATCCGGAAGACGCATGGAACGGCTCGCGCGGACGCTACGCGCCGGCCGAGCAGGTTCGCGATCTGGCGCAGCAGGCTTTCCATGCGTACGAATCGCCGTCGATCCAATATCTGATCACGCGCATCGGCCTGCATATGCTGGACCGTTTCCCGCAGCTCGCGGAGGTGCGGTTCGAATCCAATAACCGGACGTGGGAGACGATCGTGGACCAAGATCCGGCCACGGGCGCTTCCGTCTTCACGGAGCCGAGGCCGCCGTTCGGATTCCAAGGCTTCGCGATGACGAGGGCGGACCTGACCGATCCGCAGTTCGCGTTCGACGCGGACGGACTCCATCGGCCGGCGGCCAAGGGCGTCGCGCGATCATGAACGGAGGCGGGAAGCTGACGACGCATGTGCTCGATACCTCGCGCGGCGTACCGGCCGCCGGGATGCGGATTCGGCTCATGGCGTTTTCCGCGGAGGGGACGGAACCGAAGTTGGCGGCGGAGGCGACGACGAACGGCGACGGACGCGTAGACCGCCCGCTGCTTTCGGACGGGGAACTGCGCGCGGGCGTTTACGAGCTAAGGTTCGACGTCGGCGGGTATTTCGGCGACCGGGCGTTTCTGGATATCGTGCCGATTCGCTTCGTCGTGGCCGACCCGTGCAAGCATTATCACGTGCCCCTGCTCGTGGCGCCATACGGCTATAGCACCTATCGGGGCAGCTGACGACCTTTACAGCCTTCGCTTCGGAATGATAGAGTAGAGCCATCCGATACGAAGCAAGGAGAGATGACGACCGTGAACGACGCCCGCACTTCCGTACATCCTTACTATCAGCATGCCGACGAGGCCTACAAGCTGCTGCCCCAAGCGGTCGCGCGGCTCGAGCAGCTCCGCGAAGCGTTTCGCACGGCCGACGAGGATTTTCTCACGATCGAGCTGGGAACGATGATCGCCCGGCTCGAGGAGATCCGGACGCTGCTGGCAGACGGGCCGCAGGGCTGAACAGGACGGCAGGCATTCCCGGACCGAACCGGGGATGCCTCTTTTTTTTGCGCACGTCATGCAATCTATCGATCCGAGCTGGGAGAATGCCTCGCTCCATTCGCGCTATTCATTCATAAGATAGAGGAATGGAAGAGTAGAGGAGGCGTCTACCTTTGCCGGTATTGGACACGGGACTGTTGTTTAATCGGGAGAAGCGGCGTACGGCAAGTTTGAGCATCAGCGTCATGAATCGGGGCAGGCAGCCGGCAAGAGCAACCGTTCAATTGTATACGGCTTCGATTACGGGAAATGTCGAGGGGGCCGGTCCCCATGAATCGGGTTACGGCACGATGCAGACGGAATCGCTGGCGAACGTGCAGCTGAGTCCGTCCGGCCGCGCGCGCAGCATGTATGCCGTGACCCGGGAGGTCAAACTGTTGACCGTATACGGCATCCGCGTGACGGTCAGCGGGCTCGCGGCGGGGGAGGTCGGGGCCTCGCTTGCCGAATTGGACGAATCGGGAAACGTCATCGAGCAGCATGTCCTGGAGCCGCTTCCGTCGGGAACGGACGATCTTTTGCATGCCTATATCGCCAACCATACCCAGCACTCGCTCACGGTCATTCAAACCGACACCAACGCAAGAGTGGCCACCATCCAGTTCCCGGCGGGAAGCAGCCCGCGCATGCTCGACTTCACGCCGGACGGACGCGAAGTGTACGTGACCTGCCAGGGGGACAAAACCGTCAAGATCATCGATACGCTTACCCATGAGGTGAGCGGCGAATTGACGTTTCCGGTGAACGCGGTGCCGTTTGCGGTCGCGATATCGCCGGTCGGCGCCAGGGCGTACGTGTCGACGATCATTCAGGATTACGTCGCCGCCTTCGACACCGACGCGAGATCGCTGATCAAGCTTATTCCGTTTCCGCCGGGCAGCGATCCCGCGTCGATCGCGGTCTCGCCGGACGGGAAACGGGTCTACTGCTGCCTGATCAACCGCGGCGCCATCGCCGTCATCGACGTCGGCTCGCTGACGGTGTCCGCGACCATCAAGCTGCCCGCCGGCGCCAAGCCGTCCGCCGTGGCGGTCGCGCCGGACGGCGAACGCATCTATGCGGCCGATGTTCATCATGATCGCATCTATTGCATCCATGCTTCCAATCACGTCCTAGCCGCGACGGTCATGCTCGATGAAGGCAGCGATCCGCAGCAGGTGATCGTGACGCCCGACGGCGCGCTTGCATACGCCGCCTGCCGGGGAACCGACGAGATCGTCGCGATCAATCTGTCCCGGAACGAAATTCTGACCAAGATCGAGCTGCCCAAGGGCAGCAACGCCAGCGATATCGCGGTCACCTCGGACGGACTCAAGATATACGTGACGATCCTGACGTTCGGCTATGTCGCCGTGATCGAGGTGGCGAGCCAGCTGCCGATCGCGATTTTGCCGACGGGCAGTTTTCCGTCGGGCGTCGCGGTATCGCCGATTCTGCTCCAAGGGTAAGCAAAAGCCGCAGAAGCGGGGCGTTAGACGGCCCCGAGCCTGCGGCTTTATTCGTGGAATGACATTCCGTGCGCGCATGCGTCGATCGGCACGAACCGATCGTGACTTGCGTCGCTCGTAACTGGCCTAGCACGTGCCTCTTACCGCCTGCGAGTTGCATCGATCGCGATACTAATCGCTTTAGACTCGTACCGCTCGTAACCAGCATTGTTCGAGTCTCTTGCAGCTCTGTCTTGCCTCGTTCGCGTCACGCTAAGACTCGGATCGCGAGCTTCGTGCGCGGACATGACGCCGTTGAGGCCGCACGGTTCTAGTCGCCGAGCGGCAGCCATTCCAGCACGCGTTGAATGTAGGTATCCCAATAAACCCAGCTGTGGTCCCCGGGGCCTTCGGTATAGGCGAGCGGCAGACCGAGCTGCTCCGCATGCCTGCGGAACTTGAGGTTGTCCTCGTACAGGAAATCCTCGGTCCCGCAGTATTGGTAGAGCTCCGGAATCGGCCGGCCGGAATCCTTGAGCGTTTGGGCAGCCAAGAACAGATTGTTCGGCAGCGCGTGCGCCTCGCCGGTCGTGCCGTAGATTCGTTTGAAATCCTCGGGCGCCCGCTCTTCGAAGACGGCGACGTCGAGCGCGCCGGACAAGCTTGCGGCCGCGGCGTACTGCTCCGGTTTGTTGAGCGCGAGCTTGAACGCGCCGTAGCCGCCCATCGACAAGCCGGCGACGAAGTTGTCTTCCCGCCGGTCCGACAGCGGGAAGAAGGAGCGGGCCAGCGCCGGAAGCTCCTCGCTGACGAACGTCCAGTAATCGCCTCCGCTTGCCATGTTCGAATAGAAGCTGCGGCCCGCCGCGGGCATGACGACGGCGAGACCGAGCGGTGCGGCATAACGCTCGATGGAGGTGCGTCTCAGCCAGATCGTATGATCGTCGGACAGGCCGTGAAGCAGGAACAGCGTCTTGTGTTTCTTTTGGGTCGCTTTCGATTCCATGCCGATCTGGGACTGCGCGTTTTGCGGAAGAATGACGTACATCGAGCTGGACAAGCCAAGAACATCGGAGTAGAAATCGCATTGAATGAATGCCATGTCTGGTAAATCCTCCTACAGGAAAGGGTATGTTGCGCACGGAACCCCAAGCAAGCGCTTACGGTTCGTTCTTCTCCATTGTACACGCCGCGCGCGGAACATGCAGGCATTAATTCATGATGCGCTAGGAAAGATTCGGACGGCATAGCGCGACGGCCGCCGCGGCGACCAGCACGGCGGTGCCGCTCGTCGTGACGGCCGGCCAGATGAGCGTCCAGAAGACGACGGCGTCCATCTCCGTCGAGAACAAGTTGAAGGACATGAAGATGATCAGCGCCGTCATCGGCAGGATGACGCTTCGGCTGTCCTTCAGCTTCAGGAGCAGGGACAGGCCGGAGCTGAGCGCAAGCATGGCGATCGTCGATTTGATGTACGATCCGGCGATCAGGGTGATGCCCGCGATCGCTTCGATCCGCTCGACGATGCCGGGGAGCTCGATGACCCGTGCCATTTCGTACAGCGAGAATTTGCGTTCTCCGGCCGCAGTGCCGAACACCATGATGGCGCAGAGGACCACCGCCAGGAAGATTACGATGTTGATGGCGTAGGCATAGAACAAAAATCGTCCGAGCGGCTGTTTCCGGGCGGCGCGGACGAATACCAGCAGCATGGAGAAGACGAAAATTTCCGCGTACGGAAAGCCGTGCGTAATGATCGCGCCGTGCAGGACGGGACCGGCGCCGGCGGTGAATTGGGGCAGCAGGTTGTCGGGCATGTAGTTATTGACGTTGAAGACCAGGATGATCACGATCGTGGCCAGCATCAAGAGCAGGAAGAGGCCGAACAGCCGCGCCATCACTTCGATGCCGGACAGCGCGGTCAGCCCGCAGACGACCATGATGAGCGTGTGGAACACGTAATTGGGCGTTTCCACCATCATCGTGCTGCTGAAGAACGCGCCGACGCCGGTCGTGATGTTCGTGATCATCAGCACGAGGATGAACAGAATCACGACGCTGAGCAACCCGCCGACCCATTTGCCGAACAGAAGAGCGAAATATTCGACCGCCGATCGCTCCGGAAACCGGCGATGCAGGTAAATAATGCTGGCAAGTCCGGGAAGACCGGCCGCTCCGGAGATGAGCACCGCGAGCCAGGTATCGTTGCCGGCGGCGGCGATCGCCGGTCCGGGTATGAACACGATCGACGAGCCGAGCGTGAAGGCGAGCAGCAGCAGCGCCATTTGACGCGGGCTGACCTTGTCGTTCTCGTACATGTCCGAATCTCCTTTCGCATGGCCGTGACGGCTATTGTTCGCCGATCGCCCGCAGCAGGCGCGTCATCGGACCCAAAAAGATCGCCCGGGGCAGGTCGTTGATGTTGACCCAGCTCTGGTTCGCGACGAAGCTGATCGCATAGAACAGCGAGATGACCATCAGGACAACCGAGAGCGCAATCTCCTTGCGAGTCGCGCTGTGCATGCGGACGTACATGCAGCCGATAAAAGAACCGTAAATGACAAGGCAGATGACGGTTTTGGTCATCATGCGGCTAACCTCCGTTATCGAAGACGGATTTCCCGTCCTCCAGGCCGGTGCTGAGAATCGTGATCTTGAGCTTTATATCGTATTTGCTGTTCGCGAGCAGCTGGTCGCGCTTCCCTTGCAGCCGCTCGTACTGGCGGGGATATTGCTTGTAAATCCGATTTTCGATGTCCAGTATATCGAGGTTTCTCCGTTGGCAAGACGAGATGAACGTCTCTAATTGCTTGCGGACGACGCTCGCGAGCCTGCGCTGATAATCACGGGCGTCCCGCGGCGTGACCAGCTTGCTGCACACCAGCTCGCGCAAGGTGCCCTCGATGCGAATATTGACGGTTGCTTGCGGAACGCCGCGGATTAGCGCGATGCGATTGCCGGCGTGGAACCGCACGATCTCCAAGGATTCGTCTTGGCCGCCTTCCATGCAGGGGACGATCAAGATGCCGCTCCGGTACTTGCCCGCGAGCATCATATAAGCTTGCACCTCGCGCGGAGTAAGGACCGCCCGAATGCCGCCCGCGCCGACGACGGCCGCCCCGCTCAGGTAGGAGCTCGCATGCGGATCGCCGGAGGACGTCAAATACGGGACGACGGCCGTCCTCGCTTTGCTGTCGAGCTGCGTGCGCAGATCGAGCAGCCGCATCTGCACGGTCTTGCCCGAATATTCGTTGGCGGCGCGCTCGATCTCGTGATTTTGCCGGCTGACGCTCGTCTCGATAAAGGGCTTGACGGACAGGTAGCGGCCGGCTTCGCCCTTGGTGACGACGACTCTCGTCGTGAGCCTGGGCTCGTCGTCGCGGTAGAAGAAATCGAGCGCGTTCCGATGCTTCGCGGAATTGATCAAGTCCTCGCCGAGCAGAATGGTCTGCATATGGCTCCATTGCGCCTTGCGCCCCAGCTTGAGCGTGATGTTGCGGATGGCATCGAACATGGTGTCGCCGACGGTTCGGATATTGACGAAGTTCCCGGTTCTGCTGCCGGGCGAAGGCTTGTAGAACTGCGAGGTCAGGGCGATCTTGCCGCTCTTGTCCACGTCGACCGCCACGCCGAGGATGAACCCGCGCTCGATCAGCTCCGTTCCGCCGCATCCCGGCAGCAGCAGCAATGTCGGCAGAATAGCGAGGAGAAGCAACCGGCGCCGAAGTGCGGAAAAGCGGCCGCCGCAGCGCAACCGCCTCATGACTGATCCGACCTCGCTTTGGCTTCTGCCGCCTTCATCCGGGCCTTGACCGACATCCGCACGAAGACGTTCCACAGCTGTCCGACCCGCAGCGGGGCCGTCGGCAGGTAGAAGGGCTGCCCGAGCGATCGCAGCGTCGCCAGATGCAGGAAGATCAAGATATAGCCGATCATCAGGCCGAAACCGCCCCACAGATACGCCAGCACCATGAGCGGGAACATCAGGATCCGCAGCGCGATCGCCAGCTCGTACTGCGGAAGCGAGAAGGAAGCGATGCCCGTCAGGGAGATGATGACGATCATGATCGGCGACGCGATCCCCGCCCGGATGGAGGCTTCGCCGATGATGAGCGCGCCGACGATGCTGACGGCGGAGCCGACCGGACGCGGCAGGCGGATGCCCGCCTCGCGCAGCAGCTCGAAGAAGAACTGCATCACGATCGCCTCGACGAAAGCCGGGAACGGAATGCCTTCGCGCGTATCGAGGATCGTGAGCAGCAGCGTCGTCGGAATCAGCTCGGGATGAAAATCCGCCAGCGCGATATACAAGCTCGGCAGCGTCAGCGCGATGAAGAAGGCGACGATGCGGAGCGCCCGGATGAGCGAAGAGATAAGCGGCCGCTGGTAGTAATCCTCGGCGGATTGAAACAGCTCGTAGAACATCGTCGGGCAGATCATGACGCTGGTGCTGCCGTCGGCGATCAGCATGATCTTGCCTTCGAGCAGCGCGCTGACGGCGACGTCCGGGCGTTCCGTGATACGATGCTGGGGGAACGGCGAATAGACGGCATCCTCGATCAGCTCGCGGAGGTAGTTCGTGTCCAGCACTTCCACCTGCTTCGCGTCCTTCAACCGCCGCTTCAGCTCGCCGAGCACCTCGGGCTTGACCGCGCCGTCCAGGTAGCCGACGATATAGCGCGTCCGCGTATTTCCGCCCGCCGCGTAATATTCGACTTTCAGCTTGGCCGACCGGAGCCTCACCCGGATCAGCGCGATGTTTTGGTCCAGCTGTTCGACCGTTCCTTCGCGAGGGCCGTTGATGACCGCTTCGGTGGCGGGTTCGTCGACCTGGCGGCGTTCGATCGCGAAGGCGTCGAAGCACAGCGCTTTGTTCCAGCGCTCGAACAGGACGACGGCCTGCCCGACCAATACGGCATCGGCAAGCAAGTCGTACCGATCGACCGTGCGATAGTTTTTGAAGGCCGCGCCCTTCGCTTCGAAGAACCCGATTACGCCGCGCAGCGTCCTTGCGCCGTCCGGGTCGTCCTCGGCGTCCGCGGGCGGATTTACCGAATCCAGCGCTTCTTTCAAGAGGCTGCGGTCCAGGTCGTTGGTCAGCGTGGAACAGATGACGCACAACGCCGTCAAATCGAGAGCGGCTCCGAAATGAAACGCCTCGTAGATCACGTCGTCGCATTTGTCGAAGATCGCCTCGATGCGCTTCCTGTTGTCGACCAACGACTCGGAGAGCTTCTCTTCGGCTTCGTGCCCGGCGGATCGGGTTTCGTTCATAGTCGGTTTCACCACGATTCTTGAGAGAGAAATGAACGCTCGTGCATGGTATTATTTGCTGCGGGAAGAAGATTATGCACTTCGGCCCGGAGAAGACGGCGCGAAACGCATTCGCGGCATAGCGTCTTGCGCTGTTCATGATCCGTTCAAAATTCGCTGTTATGCTTGGTTCAGTTGGCAGGCCGAACGAGAACAACCCATGCACGAATAGGAAGGAATGAACATTATGGAAGCAACGCGCACCATGCCGTATCGCGAAAGCAAGGAAACGAAAGGAAGCTGGCGGCTGTTCCTGAAGCTGCTTAAGCGGACGAAACCGTCCGTGGGCCTTATCGTGACGGCGGTCTTGATGAGCCTCGCGGGCACGCTGATCTCGCTGATTATTCCGCTGTTCACGAAGAAGCTCGTCGACGGCTTCGACGTCAGCAGCCTCAGCTTCGGGCAAATCGCCGTATTCGGAGGCTGTTTCATCCTGCAGGCCGTCGTCAGCGGGGTGTCGATGTACATGCTGAACGTCTCCGGTCAGCGCGTGGTCGCCAATTTGCGCGATCAATTATGGCGGAAGCTCTTAAGGCTTCCGGTATCGTATTACGATAACAACCGGACCGGAGAGACCATCAGCCGGATGACGAACGATACCGGCGTCGTGAAGCAGCTGATCGCGGAGAATTTCACCGGTTTTCTGACCGGCATCATCTCCGTCATCGGTTCGGTCGTCGTCTTGTTCTACATGGACTGGCAGATGACGGCGGTCATGCTGGGGGTTATTCCGATCGCGGCGCTGTTCATGGTGCCGCTCGGCCGGCAAATGTATCTCGTATCCAAGGGATTGCAGTCGGAGACCGCATCGTTTACCGCGACGTTGACGCAGGTGCTGTCGGAGATTCGGCTGGTGAAGTCGATGAACGCCGAGCCGCGCGAATACGAAGCCGGGGAGAAGGGGATCTCGAGCTTGTTCCGCTTCGGGCGCAAAGAGGCCAAGATCCAGGCGATGATCGCGCCGCTGATGTTCTTCGTCATGATGATGCTGCTCGTCGTGATCGTGGGCTACGGGGGCATGCGGGTATCGTCCGGCGCCTTGACGGCCGGCGAGCTGGTCGCGTTCATCCTGTACCTGATCCAAATCGTCATGCCGATGTCGCAGATCTCCACGTTCTTCACCCAGTTCAAGAAAACGGTCGGCGCGACCGAACGGATCATTCACATTCTCGACGCTCCCGAAGAAGATCATCAGAAAGGCAGACAGGTCGATAAAGCCGAGCAAGCCATTCGTTTCGAAAATCTGAGCTTCGGCTACGGCGACGGCGAGCCGGTGCTCAAGGAGCTGACCTTCGAGGTGGCGCCGGGTACCGTATCGGCGATCGTCGGCCCGAGCGGCGGCGGCAAAACGACGCTGTTCTCGCTGCTGGAGCGCTATTACGAGCCGACCGGCGGCACCATCAAGCTCGGATCCGACGGCATCGACGGCTTCGCCTTGGCGTCCTGGCGCAGGCAGATCGGCTATGTCTCGCAGGAGAGTCCGCTCATTGCGGGAACGATCCGGGAGAATATCTGCTACGGCATCGATCACGAGGTGACGCAAGAGGAGCTGGTCCGCGCCGCGGAAATGGCGTATGCCCATATCTTCATCAGCGAGCTGCCGAACGGGTACGACACGGAGGTGGGCGAACGCGGAATCAAGCTCTCCGGCGGCCAGCGCCAGCGCATCGCGATCGCGAGAGCCTTGCTGCGCGATCCGAAGATTCTGATGCTGGACGAAGCGACGTCGAGCCTGGACAGCAGGTCGGAGGTCGTCGTGCAGGAAGCGCTCAAGAACCTGATGACCGGCAGAACGACCCTCGTCATCGCGCACCGCTTGTCGACCGTCGTGGACGCGGACCAGATCGTATTCATGGAGAAAGGACGGTTGACGGGCAAAGGCACGCACGAGGAATTGCTGGCGAACCATCCCATGTACAAGGAGTTCGCGACGCAGCAGCTTCGGCTGATGGAACAGGACGCGGACGTCTCGGAGCTTCAATAACGAGCGAAAAAAAGGAATTTTCATTCTCACTGATAATTATTATCACCATTGGCTATACTACGGGATAGACGGACGACGGGCCGCCTTCTAGGCAAAGGCGGCCCGCTGCGTCGATTAAATTTTCGGTTCGAATGTTTTGCAGTCCGTTTCTTCGGAGTTATGCGCTTGTTTGCCCCGATTGTTCACGACATAGATCGAGGAAGCGTTGCAGTTGTTGCCGGCTGCCCAAAATTTGCAGGAATTGACTTCGCAAAGCACGTCTTTCGCCATGGTATGCTCACCTCCGTCCTTCGTTTAGGATGGGCGTTTCGGCATGCCTTTTATACTTCCCGCGTCAAGATTGTTGCCATAATGCGCCAAAGCCCGCTATCATAGAGAAAAACGAAGAAGGAACGGATGGACGGGCAGCCGTTACGGGTTACGAGGATGAGCATCGGCAAGATTATACGTTGGATTGTCTACGGCGCCTTCATGGGCGGGTTGACGGGCACGGCTTCCGCGATATTTCTGGCGGGGCTTGACGTCGCGACGGGTACGCGGCTTGCGCATCCTTGGCTGCTATGGCTGCTGCCGTTCGCGGGCGCTTTTGTCAGTTTGGTTTACGCCAAGTACGGCCGCAATGCCGGCAAAGGAAACAATTTGATCGTGGAACAGATTCGGCACGGCGACGAGCCGGGCGACCGCTACGAGCGCGTGCCTGCCTTCATGGCTCCGCTCGTGCTGTTCGGTACATGGGCGACGCACTTGTTCGGCGGATCCGCCGGCAGGGAGGGAACGGCGGTTCAGATGGGCGGCAGCATGGCGGAAGCGTTCGGCCGGCTCGTGAAGGCGGGCGGCGGCGATCGTCGGATGCTGCTCATGTGCGGCGTCAGCGGAGGCTTCGCCTCGGTATTCGGAACGCCGCTGGCCGGCACGGTGTTCGCGCTCGAAGCGGTGACGATGGGAAGATGGGTGTCGCCGCGGTTGATCGCGCCTTGCGCGATCGCCGCCTTCGCCGGCGATTGCGTGACGCGCGCTTGGGGCATTCATCATCTTCATTATGTTATGGGCGATATTCCGCCATTCACGCTTCTCGTGCTGTTGAAAGTGCTGGGCGCGTCGGTCGCGTTCGGCTTGATGAGTCTGTTGTTCACGCTCGGGATTCAATACGTCAAGCGCGGCATGGCCGCGATCTTCTCGCATGCGGTTTGGCGGAGCGTCATCGGCGGCTTTATCGTCATCGGGTTGGTCTACGCCGTCGGTACGCGCGATTACCTTGGACTCGGCCTGCCGCTGCTTGAGCAGGCGTTTCAAGCGCCATTGTCCGCGTTGGCGTTTCTATGGAAGGCCGTCTTTACGGTCATCACGCTGGGCAGCGGTTATATGGGCGGGGAAGTGACGCCGCTCTTCGTGATCGGAGCCGCGCTCGGCAACGCGCTGGCGCCGCTGCTTCATCTCGGCATCCCGTTCTTGGCGGGACTCGGCCTGATCGGCGTATTCAGCGGGGCGGCCAATGCCCCTGCGGCTTGTTTCGTGCTCGGACTGGAGCTGTTCGGCCTGCACGGCGCCGGCTACATGTTGGCCGCGAGTTTGGTCAGTTATATGTTTTCCGGTCACGCGGGCATCTACGGCGCGCAGCTGGCCGGCGTGGATCGGCCCCGGTTTTTCGTAAGGTTTCCCGGCGCGGGGCTGCTATATGGGCGCAGGAAATCGGCGAGAAGAGGAGCGAAGTCCCCCGAAGCATAAGCCGGCGGCGTGAATCTCGCATTGGAAGTCAACGCAATGCAGGTCAACGCAATGCAGATCAACGCAATGCAGGTCAACGCAAAAAGGAGCATCGTTCCCCAGGGAACGATGCTCCTTTGTTTGTTTGAGAATGCGATCAGTCGCCAGCCGCTTCGCTATACGCGGCGTGCGAAAGCATAGTGGTCTTTCCACCAGCCGGAGTTGATCGAGCTGATCATGACGCCCGGGCTGCCGTACGTGTGGATCATTTTGCCGCCGCCGATATAGATGCCGACATGATGAACGGGTTTATAGAAAAATACGAGATCGCCAGGTTTCAGGTTGCTTTTGCTGACGGCCTTGCCTTTCTTCGCCTGGTCATCGGATTCGCGCGGAAGCGTAACGCCATGCATGCCGAATACTTTCTTCGTGAACGAAGAGCAATCGAAATAGCGTGTCGTCGAAGTCGAAGCGCCGAATTTGTAAGGCGTACCCAAATAGTGTTTAGCGGAAGAGATGATGGACGAAGCCTTCGAAGAAGAGATCGCCGCGTGCGCCGGTTGCGCTTGCAATACCGCAGTGCCTCCCATTAACAAAGAAAAGCTTACCGTAACGCTCATCATCAATTTGCCGAACTTGTGTTTCATCATGTCAGTTCCCCCCAGGTTGTAGTAGCTTTCGCATGAAATGAAATCATCTTGCTCGCCGCCGCTATATGACGGTATCGAAAGTAGTAGGCCGTTTAACCTAGTTCCACTATACCACAAGAATTTTTTCCATCATTTGCTTGCAACCTTTTGAATACTTGTCTGATAAGGCTTTCATGCGTTCTATGAGAATTCGATTAGAAATTCCTCATAATCGCATATTGACAGCGCTTTACGAATACGTTCCATAAATACGGGGTAAAAGGGGCTAGGTATCATGACGGTATTCTATCTGGCGAGCCTCGCCGCGGTAACCGGCTTGTCCGGCAGATCGATACTTTATGCCTATCGGCGTCGCGCGGCGATTAGCTGCATGGCCGGCATGATGATCGCCATGACGATCGGCATGATGCAGAGCCTCGCGGCGGGCACGATCGCCGGCCTCCTGTTTCCGCAGGATCTGGCCGTTCCGACGGCCGGCGCGGTGCTGCTCGGCGTATTGTCCGGTTATCTGGCCGGGAAGCCGGTCAGCACGATGGCGGCGCTCGACGGCATGCTCGCGGGCATCATGGGCGGCATGATGGGCGCGATGCTGGGCGTCATGCTGGGCAAGAACGCGGCGATGATGGTGTTGTTCGTCGACGTGTTGTTTCTATTTATACATCTCGTCCTGCAGCAGTTGATCAAGGAAGAGGCGGCTCAGCCGGACGCGGCGGAGAATAAGAACGGCGCGGGGGCAGGATCGGTGCTGTTGCATCCGTACGCGTTCGGCTTAGGCGTCTTCGTGCTCGCCGCCGTCTTCCTGTATCAGGGCTGACGGCAGCGGATTGTATACCCCCCTCTGGTATGATATAGTGAGAAAAAGAAGGAGGGTGAGGGGATGGATCAAGCTTGCCACGACGCAGCAGCGGAATCCCGCGGCGCCCGGGAAGGCCATGAGGCGCACCGCAAAAGCTACCACAGCGAGGAAACGAAGAACAATCTGGTCTCCCGTCTGAACCGCATCGAAGGACAGATCCGCGGCGTCAAGGGACTGATCGAGAAGGATACGTACTGCGACGACGTGCTGAATCAGATCGCGGCGGCGCAATCGGCGCTCAACAGCGTAGGAAAGCTGTTATTGGAGCATCATATGAACAGCTGCGTCATCGACCGCATCCAGCAGGGCGACAACGAGGTCTTGAAGGAACTGATGGTCACGATGAACAAACTGATCAAATAACGAGACGGCCGGCAGCGGAAATCATGCTGCGAGGTCTTTTTTTTATTTCTTGCGATACCCCTATGGGGTATGTTATGATGATTTTGGAAGAGATACCCCATGGAGGTATATGACGGGGGAGGAGCAGAGGCAGATGACGAAACAAACCACGACCCTTCAGATCAGCGGGATGACCTGCGCCGCTTGCGCATCCCGGATCGAGAAGGGGCTTAACCGCATGGAAGGCGTCGCGAACGCAGCCGTCAATCTGACGATGGAAACCGCCCGCGTCGAGTACGACATAGACCTGACCGGCCCGGGCGCGTTTATGGACCGGATCGACACGCTCGGCTACAAGGCGGAGGTGCGGCAGGAAGAGTCGGTCCGTTCCGGAAAATTCGCCGAGCTGAAACGGCTGCGCTTGCGTTTCTATATATCCGCCGCGTTGTCGATTCCGCTGCTGGTTGCCATGATCAGCCATTTCGCGTTTCTGTCCTTCCTGACGCTTCCGGAATGGCTGATGAATCCTTGGGTGCAGCTTGCGTTCGCGACTCCGGTGCAGTTCTGGATCGGCGGGCCTTTCTATGTCGGCGCCTACAAAGCGCTGCGCAACAGGAGCGCCAACATGGACGTGCTGGTCGCGATGGGCACTTCGGCCGCGTATTTCTACAGCCTCTACGAAACCGTGGCATCCATCGGAAACGGCATGCATAGGTTGGAACTGTATTATGAAACGAGCGCGCTGCTGATCAGCTTCCTGCTGCTCGGCAAGCTGCTGGAGTCGCTTGCCAAGGGCCGCACATCGCAGGCGATCGGCGCCTTGGCAGGCTTGCAGGCGAAGCATGCGACGGTCGTTCGCGGGGAGCGGGAACTGAAGCTGCCGCTCGAAGAGGTGCTGGTCGGCGACGTCGTGCTCGTGAGGCCCGGGGAGAAAATTCCCGTGGACGGCATGGTTATCGGCGGCAGCTCCTCCGTCGACGAATCCATGCTGACGGGAGAAAGCCTGCCCGTCGAGAAGAACGCGGACGACCGCGTGATCGGCGCAACGATGAACGGCCGGGGTGCGCTCACGATTCGCGCCGTCAAGGTCGGACGGGATTCCGTCCTGGCCCAAATCATCCGCGTCGTCGAAGAAGCACAGGGGTCGAAGGCGCCGATCCAGCGGATCGCGGACGTCATCTCGGGCATCTTCGTGCCGATCGTCATCGGTTTGGCGGCGGCGACGTTCCTGCTCTGGTACTTCGCGTTCAGCCCCGGCGATTTTCCGGACGCGCTTCGCACGGGTATCGCGGTGCTGGTCATCGCTTGTCCTTGCGCGCTGGGCTTGGCGACGCCGACCTCGATCATGGCCGGATCCGGCCGGGCGGCCGAGCTCGGCATCCTCTTCAAGGGCGGCGAACATCTGGAACGGGCGCATGCCGTCGACGTCGTCGTGCTCGACAAGACGGGCACGGTGACGGAAGGCAAGCCGCGCCTGACCGACGTGGAGATCGACGCGGCGTTCGAATCGGGCGTTGAATCGAATTCCAATTCTGATTTTCATTCGAATCCCGACTCGAATCGCGAAGCCGGCCGGTTGCTCGGCTGGATCATGGCGGCGGAGAGCAGCTCCGAGCATCCGCTGGCCGAAGCGATCGTCGCCGGGCTTCGCGAACAGGGAACGGTGCCGGCCGCTATGCCGCAGCGATTCTCGGCCATACCGGGGTTCGGCGTCGATGCCGTCGTAGAGGGGCAGACCTTGCTTATCGGAACGCGGCGCTTTCTGACGGAGCGGGGCGTTGCCCTCGACGAGGAACGGCTGCAGCGGTTCGCGGCGCTCGAGGAGAACGCCAAGACCGTTATGCTCGCGGCGGTCAACGGCCGCTTCGCGGCGCTCCTGGCCGTCGCGGACACGATCAAGCCGACCTCGCGTTCGGCGGTCGCGGCATTGAAGGCGCTCGGCTTGCAGGTTATGATGGTGACAGGGGATAATCGGGCGACCGCGCTGGCCGTGGCCCGGCAAGCCGGCATCGAGCATACCCTGGCCGAAGTGCTGCCGGAGGGCAAAGCGTTCGAGGTCAGGAAGCTGCAAGCGGCGGGACGCAAAGTCGCGATGGTCGGAGACGGCATCAACGACGCACCCGCGCTTGCGGCCGCCGATATCGGCATCGCCATGGGGACCGGCACCGATATCGCCATGGAGACGGCGGACATCACGCTCATGCGCGGCGATCTCGGCGGCATCGCCGAAGCGATGGCCATCAGCCGCAAGACGATGTCCAACATCAAGCAGAACCTGTTCTGGGCGCTCGCTTACAACGCGATCGGCATTCCGATCGCCGCCGCGGGGTTGCTCGCGCCATGGGTTGCCGGGGCCGCGATGGCGCTAAGCTCCGTCTCGGTCGTATTAAGCGCGCTGCGCCTGCAGCGTTACCGCGCTCGTTCGTGACGAGCAGCACACACCAATTCCAATCGGGGAGATGATCCGAAATGACAAGCGTTATTGAAGTCAAAGGCATGTCGTGCCAGCACTGCGTGAACAGCATCGAGGGCGCGCTGAAGAAGAAGGGCGTATCCGCCAAGGTCGATCTTCCGGGCAACCGCGTGACGGTCGACTTCGAAGAGAAAGCGATCACGATGGCCCAAATCAAATCGACGATCGAAGACCAAGGCTTCGACGTCGTTTCCTAATAACCGGAACGGCAATCGATTACGCTGCCGGAGCCATGGCTAATCCGTATTTCGGGTTAGCCTTTTCTTGTGCCGGCATGATATGATAGAGGCTTGATTGGAGGCTGTCATGACGTTGAATAAGTATCCTTTTGAATTCGATCCGAAAGTGCCGTTCATCCAGCAGGCAAGCGACTGGATCGCGGATGTTTTTTATGAGCGCCTGCCCGAAGCCGGCTTCGAGCTGCGGGACGAGCAGATCTTCATGGCGTTCCAGCTGGAGCGCGCATATAACGAGAAACGGACGATTTTCGCCGAAGCCGGCGTCGGCACGGGCAAGACGTTCGTCTATTTGCTGTATGCCATCAACTATGCCCGCTACACGCGCAAGCCCGCGATCATCGCCTGCGCGGACGAATCGCTGATCGAGCAGCTGGTGAAGCCGGAGGGCGACATCGCGAAGCTTGCCCGCTACCTGGACCTGACGATCGATGCCAGATTGGGCAAATCGATGGATCAGTATATCTGCCTGAACAAGCTGGACGATGCGCGGGGCGGCTTGGACAATCTGGAGGCTTTAGGCGACGTATACGCCTCGCTGCCGGATTTCGTGAACAATTCGGGCACGATGCAGGCGTTTCAACCCTACGGCAACCGGAAAGACTATCCGCATCTGACGGACGAACAGTGGAACGCCATCTCCTGGGACGTGTTTCAGGATTGTCTTGTCTGCAGCAGGCGCCACCGCTGCGGGCAAACGCTGTCGCGGGAGCATTACCGCAAGGCGGCGGACATCATCATCTGCTCGCATGATTTCTATATGGAGCATGTCTGGACGTACGAGGCGCGCAAGCGCGAAGGCCAGCTGCCGCTGCTGCCCGAGCACAGCTCGGTCGTCTTTGACGAAGGCCATCTGCTGGAGACGGCCGCCCAGAGCGCTTTGACCTACAAGCTGAAGCACAGCGTGTTCGAATCCATCGTTACGCGTCTCCTGCAGGGCGAGATCCGGGAAACGCTGGCCGTGGCCATCGAAGAAGCGATCGAGCAGAGCGAGAAGCTGTTCGAACTGCTCGATGCCGGCAGCATCGCCGTAGAAGCGTCCGACCGCCGGGAAGTGCCGCTCTCGAAAGCGTTCCTGAGCGAGCTGGACCGGTTCGCCGTTCTCTTGTCCGCGATCGAGGAAGAACTCGTCTTCGAGAGCGGCATGTTCACGATCGACGCGTATCAGCTGACGATCGTGGAAGAGCATATCGAGATGCTCCAGCTGGCGCTGCGGTTGTTCAAGCAGCCCGAAGGCCTCATCTCGTGGGTGGAGCAGGACCGCGACGGCACCTCGCTCGTCATCATGCCGAAGCTCGTGAAGGAAGTCTTGAAGGAGCGCGTCTTCTCCCAGCGGATGCCGGTCGTCTTCTCTTCCGCGACGCTGTCGGTCGAAGGTTCGTTCCGATACATCGCGGACAGCCTCGGCATCGACGATGCACTGTCCTTCTCCGTGGCGTCGCCTTACGAATACGAGGAACGGATGTCGGTCGCGTTCTCGAGCGAGACCGATCCGGACGCGAAGCTGCGGCTGACGCTCGACCGCCTGCGACAGTCCGCGGGCAGGGCGCTCCTGCTGTTCCCGTCCATGGAGGAGCTCCGGCGCTTCCGGGACGACATCGCGGCCATTCCGGGCTATGGGGAATTCCGCTTCCTGTTCGAAGGCACGGCCGAGATCAGTCATCTGATCGCGGCATTCCAGAACGACGAGGCCAGCGTCCTGTGCGCCGTTACGTTATGGGAGGGACTGGATATTCCCGGTCCGTCGCTCTCGCACGTGCTGATGTGGTCGCTGCCGTTCCCTCCGCGCGATCCGGTCTTTACCGCCAAGCGCCGGGAAGCGGACGATCCGTTCCGGCAAGTGGACATGCCTCATATGCTGCTCCGGCTTCGCCAGGGATTGGGCCGCTTGATCCGCAAACGCGACGACGAGGGGATCGTGACGATCTTCGGGCAAGAGCTCGCTGACGGGGAAATCTTGGACCGGATCAAAGGCGTCCTGCCGCCCGGCGTAGCGTCTGCGGAACTGCTGCCGTCCCCGAATTGACATCTACTGGCACGGCTCTTACAATTTGAGTAGACTGATAGAAAAGGAAGGGAAATAGATGACGCAACCGATCAAGAAAACGGCGTACAAGAGCCAGCGGAAAGCCGAGCTGGAGAGGCAGGAGAAGCAGCGCAAAACGATGAGAAAGCTGATATGGGGGACCGCCATCGTCGTCGTGCTGGGTATTGTCGCGGCGCTCGTCTTCACGCCGAGGTCGAACCCGACCGATTTCGATTACGCGAATCTTCCCGTCCTCGGCAAGACCGACGCGCCCGTCAAAATCGTAGAGTTCGGCGATTACAAATGCCCGTCCTGCCAGGTTTTCAGCCAACAGGTGAAGCCTGTGCTGGAGAAAGAGTATATCGACACCGGCAAAGTGGCGCTCTACTTCAAGGATTTCGCGTTTATCGGACCGGACTCCCTGACCGCCGCATCGGCCGCCCATTCCGTCTTCCATCAGAATAACGACGCGTTCTGGAAATACTATGACGCCCTCTACAAGAACCAACCCGACGAGAAAACGCTGTGGGCAACGTCGGATTACCTCGTGAAGCTGGCGAAAGACAACGATATCGGCATCGACTACGACCTGTTGAAGAAGGACATCGACGGGAAAACGTACGAAAAGGAAGTCACCAAGAGCAACGCCGATGCGCAAAAAGCGAACGTCCAGTCGACGCCGACGCTGTTCATCAACGGCAAGGAGTTCACCGGTCAATTCGCCGATTACGGCGCGATCAAAGCGGCGATCGAGGATGCCCTCGCGGCTGGTAAATCCGAATGACGCCGAAGTCGCCGTTCCTGGCCTTCTTCAACCGGTACGCCCTTTATTTCGCCTGGGTCGTGTCCATCGTCGCGGTCGGAAGCAGTCTGTATTTAAGCGAAATCATGAAATTCATTCCTTGCAACCTATGCTGGTATCAACGGATCTTCATGTATCCCATCATCATTCTGCTCGGCATCGCCTGCTACAATCAAGACCGTAAGATCATCCGCTACGTGCTGCCGCTTTCCATCATCGGAGGCTGTATCTCCTTGTATCATTATTTGGAGCAGCAAATTCCGGCCTTGGCGCGCATGCTTCCGTGCACGGTCGGCGTGCCATGCAGCGAGGATTACCTGGATTGGTTCGGCGGATACGTCACCATTCCGTTGCTGGCGCTCATCGCGTTCATCCTGATCACCGCCCTGCTGATCAACGGCGCGAAGAAGGAAGAGGGGGAAGAGCTCGACGACGAGGAAGAAGACGTGGTTCGCGCGCATTCCTGATCGCGATCGGTTAACAATAAGGCTGTCCGTGCATCCGAAAATGGATGCGGGCAGCCTTTTTTTACGGCATCTGCCAGTGCTGTCGAATGAAGGAGGTCGTAAATATGAAGATTATGAGGACATTTGTCACATTATTTGTTCCTCCCATTTACTTCTGGTATCATATATGGATGAACGTTATAACGGGTTAATGGAACAAGAAGGCATTATACGCGCCCGTTGTACAACTATTGATGGAGGTAGCCGTTAATGACAGCAGACAGTATTGACCGCAAGTCGCCTTGGGAGCTCTATTACGGTCCGAACCTAGGGTACATCGAAGAAATGTACGAGCGCTTTTTGCGCAACCCGAACGACGTAGATCCCGCCGTGAAGGAATTATTTGAGAAGTGGGGACCGCCGCCTTCCGTATCGGCAGGCAGCAGCGTGAACGTGAATCCACCGCTCAAGGTAACGACGGACGGTTCCAATAGTATTAAGACGATCGATCCCGCCTATCTGAAAAAAATCGTCAACGCCGGCAAACTCGTGCGCAACATCCGCACGTTCGGCCATCTGGCCGCCGACAACGATCCGCTCGGCCTGACGCCGCCTCCGGACACTCGCTTGCTCGAACCTTCCACGTTCAAGCTGACCGACGAGGATCTCGAGGCTATTCCCGCTTCGCTCATTTGGGAAGAAGCGCCCGAAACGATCGGAAACGGCAAGCAAGCCATCCAACATTTGAAGGACGTTTACATGAAGTCGTTCGGCTTCGAATTCGCCCATATCCACGAGCAGGACGAGCGCCTTTGGCTGCGCCGCCAAGCCGAGCTCGTCATGAGCAGCAAACCGATGACTGCGCAGGAGCGCATCGGGCTGCTGCAGCGGCTGATCGACGTCGAACAATTCGAAACGTTCATCCACCGCTCGTTTGTCGGCCAAAAACGCTTTTCCATCGAAGGAATCGATACGCTAGTGCCGATGCTGGACGAAGTCGTGAGAGAAGTGGCTCATGACGGCGCACGGCATATTCTCATGGGCATGGCCCACCGCGGGCGCCTGAACGTGCTGACGCACGTGCTCGGCAAGCCGTATGCGGCGATTTTCGCGGAATTCCATCATTCGGCTAATAAAGATTCGGCCGAGGGCGCCCTGGGTATCAACACCGGCTGGACGGGCGACGTGAAATATCACCTTGGCGCCCACCGCTCGGTGAAGGAAGGCGAGACGGTCGAGACGCGCATTACGCTGGCCAACAACCCGAGCCATTTGGAATACGTCAATCCGGTCGTCGCGGGCTTCGCGCGCGCCGCGCAGGACGACCGTTCCAAGCCAGGTTATCCCGTTTCGGACTTTGGCAGCGCGGCAGGCGTCCTCATCCACGGCGACGCGGCATTTCCGGGCGAGGGCATCGTAGCGGAAACGCTGAACTTCAAGAGCCTGCGCGGCTACGAAAGCGGAGGCACGATTCACATCATCGGCAACAACCGTCTCGGATTCACGACGGATAGCCTAGATTCCCGTTCGACTTATTACGCGAGCGACTTGGCCAAAGGCTACGAGATCCCGATCGTTCACGTCAGCGCGGACGACCCGGAAGCTTGCATCGCCGCCGTTCGCATGGCTTGCGAGTACCGCCAAAAGTTTCACAAAGACTTCCTGATCGATCTGATCGGTTACCGCCGTTATGGTCATAATGAAACGGACGACCCGGAAACGACGCAGCCCCTTGTGTACAAGAAAGTGAACAGTCACGCGGTGATCGCGCGTCTCTACGCCGAGAAGCTCAAGGAGAAAGGCTTCGTGACGGAGGAGCAGGTCGCGGCTTTGCGCAAAGGCGGTCTTGCGAAGCTGCAAGCGGCCCTTGACGAAGTGAAGGGGAACGACAAGAACCATAAGCAGCCGAAAATCGACGATGTCGGCAGCAAACGCCGCAAGAAAGACATCGCCACGGGTGTTGCGCCGAAGAAGCTGCGCGAAATCAACGCGGATCTGCTAAAACGGCCCGAAGGCTTCAAGGTGAACGACAAGCTCGAACGGATCCTGACACGCCGCACGGGCGCGCTGGACAAGGGCGGCAAGGTCGATTGGGGCCTCGCGGAATCGCTTGCCTTCGCGACGATATTGGCCGACGGCACGCCGATCCGCTTGAGCGGACAGGACGTGGAACGCGCGACGTTCGCGTTCCGCAACTTGGTGCTGCATGATCCAACCAACAATGCAACTTACTCTCCGATGCATACGCTGCCGCAGGCGAAAGCTTCCTTCGCGCTGCACAACAGCCCGCTGGCCGAAGCGTCCGTGCTCGGCTTCGAATACGGGTACAACGTGTTTTCGCCGGAAACGCTCGTTATCTGGGAAGCGCAGTACGGCGACTTCGCCAACTGCGCGCAAGTCATCGTCGACCAATTCATTACGGCGAGCCGCGTGAAATGGAGACAGCAATCCGGACTCATCATGCTGCTGCCGCACGGTTACGAAGGCAATGGGCCGGAGCATTCCAGCGCAAGGCTGGAACGTTACCTGCAGCTGGCGGCCGAAGACAATCTGACGATCGTCAACATGACGTCGGCATCGCAGTATTTCCACCTGCTTCGCCGTCAAGCAGCGATTCTGAATACGGAAGAATCGCGTCCGCTGATCGTCATGTCGCCAAAAAGCTTGATTCGCAACGCGAGCGTCGCGTCCGAGCCGTCCGAGCTGTCCGAAGGCTCGTTCAAGCTGGTGCTGGAACAGCCTGGCCTCGGCAAGAAAGCGGACAAAGTCGAACGCTTGATCTTCTGCACGGGCAAAGTGGCCATCGACCTGGAAGCGGGTCTCGAGCTGAAGGAAGGCGAGACCGCGGATGCTTGGGATTGGCTCCATATCGCGCGCGTGGAACAACTCTATCCGTTCCCGAAATCCGACGTGGAGCAAATCATCGCGCGCTTCCCGAACGTCAAAGAAGTGCTTTGGGTACAAGAAGAACCGCAAAACATGGGCGCTTGGAATTATGTCGAGCCTCGTATCCGCGCCCGCGTATCCGACAAAACGACGGTCCGTTACGTCGGCCGGCCAAAACGTTCCAGCACGGCGACGGGCTTCCACAACGTGCACGTTATCGAACAACAGCGCATCATTTCGGTCGCCCTTAACCGCAGTACATTAAACGCGAACAGCCAAGGAGAGAAGTAGGCAATGAACGATATCAAAGTACCCGAGATGGGCGAATCGATCGTAGAAGGCACGATTTCCAAGTGGCATGTGAAAGTCGGCGACAGCGTCAACGTCGGCGACGTCCTGGCCGAGCTTGAGACAGACAAGGTCAACATCGAGATCAGCGCGGAGCAGGCCGGCGTCGTCGGCCAGCTTCTTCGCAGCGAAGGCGACACGGTTGCCGTCGGCGAGACGATCGGCGTAATCGGCGGCGCGGCTGCTGCAAGCACTCCTGCGGCTGCTGCTCCTAGTGCTCCCGTTGCACCTGCGGCAGAGCCTGCTGCCCCAGTCGTTCAAGAACAAAAACCTGCCGTCGCGGCTTCGACTCCAGTTGCCGCTTCCGTATCCGCAGACGCGGCTTCGATCTCCGCTACGCCTGCCGCGCGCAAGCTGGCCAGAGAACGGGGCATCGATCTGTCGCAAGTACAAGCGAGCGATCCCCTTGGCCGTATTCGCCAAGAAGACATCGCAGCGCATGGTACAGCCGCGCCTGCGGCAGTGCCTGCCGTTGCGCCGGCACCGCAAGCTCCTGCAGCGGCGGCACCTGCCGCTGAGCCAGGCAAACCTGCCGAGCGCCGCAAGATGTCCCGCCGCCGCATCACGATCGCGAAGCGTCTCGTAGAAGCGCAGCACACGGCAGCGATGCTGACGACGTTCAACGAAGTCGACATGACGGCCATCCTGGACGTACGCAAACGCCGGAAGCAAGCATTCCAAGAGAAGCACGAAGTCGGCCTCGGCTTCATGTCGTTCTTCACGAAAGCCGTCATCGGCGCGCTGAAAGCATTCCCGCTGCTGAACGCCGAGATCCAAGGCGATGAAATTCTCGTGAAACAATACTACGATATCGGCATCGCGGTATCCGCGAAAGAAGGCCTCGTCGTGCCGGTCGTTCGCGACGCGGACCGTCTGAGCTTCGCCCAAATCGAGAAGGAAATCGGCGATTTGGCGGGCAAAGCGCGCGCGAACACGCTGGGGCTGAACGACCTGCAAGGCGGAACGTTCACGATCACGAACGGAGGCGTCTTCGGATCCCTGCTCTCCACGCCGATCCTGAACGCGCCGCAAGTCGGCATTCTCGGCATGCACAAGATCCAAATCCGTCCGGTTGCCACCAACGCGACGGAGATGGAAAACCGTCCGATGATGTACATCGCGCTGTCCTACGATCACCGCATCGTCGACGGTTCGGAAGCCGTTCGCTTCCTCGTGACCGTCAAAGAATTGCTGGAAGATCCGGAATCCCTGCTGCTGGAAGGCTAATTCGCCGTCGGACAGCGTTTCGCATCGATTGCGATTCATGACCCAAACCTCACAAGCTGACGTCAGGCCATCTGCCCTGATTCGTCAGCTTATGAGGTTTTTTATTTGCTATTCCCGAACGTTCTACATAAAATAAGAGAAACGAGAGAGAAACGGAGGCGGATGTGCATGAACGTACGTAAAATGCGGCTTTTCGATTACGAGAACATCCACTCCAGCGAGGATCGGGACGAGTTTGAGAAGGACT
This sequence comes from Paenibacillus sp. J22P277, assembly GCF_059383675.1. Lineage (NCBI taxonomy): Bacteria > Bacillati > Bacillota > Bacilli > Caryophanales > Paenibacillaceae > Paenibacillus > Paenibacillus sp. J22P277. The sequence goes on along the minus strand of NZ_JBXENS010000003.1, from coordinate 402,552 downwards.
ATGCCAGGTTGATCCAATCGCCGGCGTTCCGGCGGCTGCAGGGGAAATCGCAAGTATTCGGCGCGGGCTCCGGCGACTACTACCGGACGCGGCTGACGCATTCGCTGGAAGTGTCGCAGATTGCCCGCGAGGTGGCGCGGAAGCTTTGCAAGAATAACCCGTTCCTGGCCAAGCGCGAGCATCCGGGTCTCATGATGGACCCCGAAGTGGTGGAATGCGCTTCGCTGGCGCATGATTTGGGCCATCCGCCGTTCGGTCATAAAGGCGAAGAAGTGCTGAATGACATCCTGATGGACGAGTGCGGGCTCAAATACGAGGGGAACGCGCAGAATTTCCGCATCCTGATGTTCCTGGAGAAGCGCGCGGGCAGCGACAGCGGTCTCGATCTGACGGCCGCGGTGCTGCTGGCGATCAATAAATATCCGTTCAGCCTCGAGGATCCCGGCCGGCTCAAAGGCGTGTACGGCATGGAGTGGGAGGGGATCGCCTCCCTGCGCAAAGCATGGGGCATGCCGGAAGGCTGCGCGACGCTGGAAGCCCAATTGATGGACTTATGCGACGACATCGCCTACTCGACGCACGATATCGAGGACGGGATCCGAGCCGGCAAGATCCAGATGAACACCAGTCTGTTCGAGGACGACCGGTTGATCGAAAGCGTCATGCAGGAGATCATCGACGATCCCGGCAATGCCGTCATGCACTGGGAGCAGGTCGACATGAAGCTGATGGTGAAGCAAGCGCTGCATCATTACCTGCAGCAGTGGGAAACCATTTACGTGGAATGCGGCAGGGAGCCCTCGCGCACGCGCAGGGAGATGAAGGCGCGCTGGGTGCGCAAATTCGTCAGCGGCGTCGGCATCATCGACGATCCGGCGACGGGCTGGAAGCGGGTGACGTTCATCCGCGACGGCGTGCAGGACCTGGAGTTGCTGAGGACGATGGAGATATTGAAAAAGCTCGCATGGGTAACCTTGATCAAGGATTTCCGCGTGCAGCGCCTTCACAAGCGCAGCGAGATCATGATTAGACGGCTCTGGGACAGCTTCAGAACGCAGGAATCGGGCAGACTGATCATTCCGCCCGACTGGCTCGAGAGCTACGAGCGGCAGCGCAGCAAATGGCCGTGGGAGCGGATGGTGGCGGATTACATCGCCGGCATGACGGATGCGTACGCCGAGAAGGTGTATACCGAATTTTACGCCAGCCGTTCCGGTTCGATCTACGAACGCGATTAGTCGTTAGCGGAGGAGAGGACGGCATGACGGAGTTTTCCGGGGAGGGCAGCCATTGCGTCGTTCGGCGTATCGGTCTCGTAACGGAAGCGGACGAGAACGGCGCGACGGTCGCGATCGGCGGCAAATCGCTAAGGCTTGCCAGGGAGAAAGTAGCGGAAGACGTCTCGCCGGGCGATGCCGTCGAGTGGGACGGCAAAATTTGGCGCGTGTCAAAGGATGCCGATAAGGGTACATCAAACATGAGAAAAGCTTAATGCCGCCCGCACCCTCTATTGCGGCGGACGATCCGAATCCTTCATAAGGAGAGGATGATGACACCCATGGAAGTATTGGACACCAAGAGATGCCTGTTCTGCGATTCGCTCGTGCAAGTAAAACATAAAGGCGGTTGCGATTGGTACATGAACTGCCTCTGCTCGCCAAGCGGCGCCTACGGCTTGGCGGACGACAGCTACGAACCGTTCCGGCAGCTGTCTTATTCGGATAAACGCAACATGTTCCCGATTATCTCCGCCTACATTCGGGAGAAAAGCGACTGCGAAGAAGTGGTGATCGTTTCTTTCGACGAACGGGACGCGATTCTGCTGTCGCCGCAAATCCCGCTGACGACCGAGGAGAAGGGACTGCGCCTGCTCCGGTATTTGCACCGTCATGCGAGCGGGCCTGACGATCCGGTCATGATCAATCAATTCTCGCAAAGCTTCAATCTTACGTATTCCTTGAACTTGCAAGAGCTCGTCTACATCGCCGAGAAGCTGAAGGAAGAAGGCATGATCGAACGGATCGGCTCGTCGTTCCGCCTTACGGACAAGGGCTGGCTGGAAGCGGAATCCAGCGCGTCGGGCAAGGCGCTCAAGCCTTGCTTCGTCTTGCTGCCGGATGGGGGAGAAGAGCTGGCGCAGGCATGGATGGAGACGGTGTTTCCGCGGTTGATCCAGCTGGGCTATGCGCCGAAGCTGCTGCAGGGGGAAGTGCGGAGTCCTTCCGCCAAGCCCGTTCAGGAAGCGATGCAGGAGGTGCTGACCTGCAAGCTGTTGATCGCGGACATCTCGGAGCCGGAAGCCGAAACGTGGATGTATGCCGGCTACGCGATCGGCAACGAAATCCCGGTGGCCTGGACTTGCCATTCGTCGGCGGCAGGCGCTAGCCGGCCTTCGGGCGTGCGGCCGATCATGTGGGACGATGCCGAGCAGCTTGCGGGCCAGCTGCAGCATGCCTTGGGCAGAGGCGCTTGATGCTCGGCTCGTGACGACGATAGCGGCTCCCATGTTCGATCGTGCATGAATGCAAGCCATGATTCGGATTCGTACGCCTTATCGATAATAAAATTTGCTCCCGGTTCCGGTATTCGTCTATAATGATTTTATGCAATTTAATTAAGCGAAATGTACGAACGACCGATATCGGGAGGGACAAAGCATGCGTATTTATGATTTCAACGTCACGGCGATCGACGGGACGGAACAAACGCTGGCGGCTTACGAAGGCAAGGTTCTGCTGATCGTCAACACGGCGAGCGCCTGCGGCCTGACGCCGCATTACAAGGGACTGCAGCATATTTACGATACGTTCAAGGATGAAGGCGTCGTCGTGCTCGGCTTCCCCTGCAACCAGTTCAAAGGCCAGGAACCGGGCACGAACGAGGAAATCGCGCAATTTTGCGAGCTGAATTATTCGGTTACGTTCCCGATGTTCGCGAAGATCGACGTGAAGGGCGACGACGCGCATCCGCTGTTCAAATATCTCGTCGACGAAGCGCCGGCTCCGTACCATACGGGCGATATCGAGTGGAATTTCGTCAAATTCCTCGTCGACAAAGAAGGCCATGTCGTGAAGCAGTATCCGGCGACGACCGATCCTTCGGCGATCGAGCCCGATCTGCGCAGCCTGATCGAGACGGGCAGCCTCGGCGCGGCTCCGAATACGGTTAACGATTGATTCGCGGCATGCGAAGCTGATCGTTGCAAGTTGCATCATTAACGCAAAAAAGCACCCGGCAACGGGTGCTTTTTTGCATGCGAGCGACTGCGCGCGGCTATGCGTCCCTGCGCGCCTGCAGCTTATTGCGGGCCAGCAGTCCTTTTGCGAAGGCGGTGTTCCGCGCGTTGTAGACGATGCCGGCCAGCAGCCAAGCCAGTCCCATGAGCAAGGCGTCCTTGCTGAGCAGCAAGAACAGCCAGCCGACGATGCCGGCTCCGACGGTCGGAAGGATCAGATAGAGGAGCGTTCCCGAGAAGGAACGACGGCGTTCCTTTGCGTAATAATGGCTGACGACGGATACATTAACGAAGAAGAAGGCGGTCAGCGCGCCGAAATTCACGAATTTCACGGCCAGGTCGAGCTGGATCGCGAGCGAGAGCATGGAGACGATCGCGACGATCAGGATATTGACGACCGGCGTCTTTAATTTGGGATGCACGTACGCGAAGCAGCGCGGCGGCAGGACTTTTTCGCGTCCCATCACGAACATCAGCCGCGAGACGCTCGCCACCGAAGACACGCCTTGGGTGAAGATCGCGAAGAGCAGCACGGCGATGAATACGGTGCCGAGCGCGGCTCCGCCGACCATTTTGACGATTTCGAGACCGGCGGCATCGATGTCGGCGAACGCGATGGCTTTCGGAAATACGAGCTGGGTCAAATATGACGGTGTGACATATAGGATGCTGGCGATTATAATAATAATGCCGATCGCACGGGGGATGTTCTTCTTGGCGTTCTTGGTTTCCTCCGCCATCGTGGTGATGGAGTCGAAGCCGAGAAACGAGAAACAGATGATGGATACGCCGCTAAGAATCGAAGATATAGGGATGGTCGTCTGCAGCATCGGCGCCAAGGGATCATGTAGCGTCGGCAGATTGCGGATCAGCAGCGCGCAGAAGAGCGCGATGAAGCCGATTTGCAGCAGGACGAACCACTTGCTCAGGTTCGCGGAGAAGGACGCGCCCTTCACGTTCACCAGCGTGATGACGAGGTTGATGCCGATGATCCACGCGTACTCCGGGATGGCCGGGAATTGCGCGTGCATATAGATGCCGAACGTCAGGCAAGCAATGATCGGCGAGAACAAGTAATCGAGCAGCAGCGCCCAGCCGACGAGAAAGCCGAGATAGGGGTGGACGGATTTTTTTACATAGGTATAGGCGGAACCGGACGTCGGATGGGCGACGGACATCAGTCCGTAGCTGTAGGCGGTGAACAGGATGGCGACGAACGCGAGCAAGTAGGCTTGCGTCAGCATGCCCGACGACGAATCGTAGGCGATCCCGTAAATGGAGAAATAAATCATCGGCGTCATCCAAGCGAGTCCCAGGAATACGACTTGCGTCAGCGACAGCGTCCGTGGCAGTTTGGCTTCCTCTCTCATGCGCGGCACAACCCTTTCGATGATGGCTAAAATAAAAAAAGCACAGGAGATATCCGTCGACTGATATCCTCCCGGGCTTTTATCCCTCCGTGCACACAGCGGTTGCCGTGCGTTTTCTCTCGGACCAGCCCGTCGGTCAGCTAATCTGCCGCGGCGGAACCCTAGAAAACGATTATGGTTGTTTTATTTGTTTTTCTTGTTAGATAATATAACATGAAGAATGCAATCGTCAATTGAAAACTTTGTTCAACCACGAATTAGCTTGATGGATGGAAAGGATGCTTACAGTTGGCAACGACAGAAGAAGAGAAACCGAAACTGATTCCGACGAAGATTTGGAAATGCAAAAACGCGGAGTGCAAAGCGTGGGTGAGGGAAGAATTCGCCGAGAGCGAGCAAAGCTGCCCAATCTGCAAAGGCCCCATGCATCGCAGCATGAGGCATCTCCCGGCCGTGCAAAACAAAATCAAACGACAACCGCGAAAACCGAAATCGGAATTCGACATCTAGCCGCCGCTTAGGCGGCTTTTCTTTTATGCTTCTCGAGAAAATCGTCCGATCAAGCGTCAGTAAAGCAGCCGCCACAAATAAAACGTCGCGTACGCTTTCCAATCGCCCCAACCGGCGGAAAGCTTCCGGATCTCGGCGATCGACGGTTTGTCCTCGCGGCCGAGCACCGCTTTGAGCGCGTTGTGGAGCCCGACGTCCTCGATCGGAAAAGCGCCGGGCATGCGCAGGCAGCGCATCAGCACGTAATTGGCCGTCCAAGGACCGATGCCGCGGATGCCGGTGAGCGCCTTCTCCATGGCCGTCCAGTCCGGCAGCGACAGCAGACCTTCCTTCGACAGCGCGCCTTCGGCCATCAACCGCGCGGTACCGATGACGTATTCGGCCTTGCGCCCCGTGAATTGCAGCTCTCTCAGCTCCGCGGGATCGATGACCGCGATGCGTTCGGGCGAGGGAAACAACCAATACCGTTCGCCGTTCCAGTCGAGGGCTTCGCCGAATTTTTCCACGAAGCGCCTTTTGAGCGTATAGGCGAAGGTCAAGTTGATCTGCTGGCCCATGATGCCCCAGCAGAGCGCCTCGAACAAATCCGCGATGCCGACGATGCGCAGGCCGCCGAACCGCTCGGCGACGGCGGACAGCACGGCATCGCGGCCCGCCAGCTCGAGGAACGGCGCAAGATCACGGTCCATGTCGAACCAATCGCGGACGTAAGCGACGATGTCCGCCTCCATAGCCTTGGCCTGCGCTTCCGGCAGCATCGGACAAGCGATGGACAGATTGCCGTCCCCGAGCACGGACAGGACGATGAGGACGGGCGAATCGCCGATGCGAATCAGCCGCGACACGATCGCATCGGCGACGCGGTACAGGCATTCATTGCTGGATCGTTCCAGATAACCGAGCGTATGCGGGAAGCTGAACGCTTCCGGCGGGGTTAACGTAATCGGTGCTGTCATTGGATGCGGATTCCTCCTCTACAGGGCAGATCGCCCCGCGTTACTTTACTAGTTGTACCACATTCCGGCGGATCGCGGCTTTCGTAATCTTGCGATTCTATTTCGAAATGGTTACATCCCGGCGGCAAAGCGGGTATACTTTGGCTTGGAGGTGGGTGACATGGCAACGGACGCAACCGGGGTGCCGGACGTACCCGACACGGCATCGAGGATGGAAGAGCCCGGATGGAAGCCGGCGGCGAAGATGTCGGAATCGCCGGACGCCGAACGATTGACCGACGCGAGATGGTCCGCGATCGTCGATTGCGATGCCGGCCAGGACGGCAGGTTTTATTACAGCGTCAGCACGACGCGGATCTTCTGCCGGCCTTCGTGCAGATCCAGGACGCCGAAACGCGAGAACGTGCGGGTGTTCGCCGCCGCCGCCGCCGCGGCTGCGGCCGGCTTCAGACCGTGCAAGCGCTGCAAGCCGGACGGCCTGCGGATGCCGGACGAAGAATGGGTCGACGCCATCGCGGAGTCGATCCGCGCGCATTATCCCGAACGGATCACGCTGCAATCGTTGGCCGAGGAGCAGCATGTCAGCCTGTTCCATTTGCAGCGGACATTCAAGCGGATTCGGGGAGCGACCCCGGCCGAATATTTGATCGGCGTGCGGATCGCGGCCGCCAAGGGGCTGCTTCGCGACTCCCGGCACACGGTAGCCGAGGTCGGGGCGCGCGTGGGCATCCCGAACGCGGCGCATTTCGCGACCGTATTCCAAAAGGCCGAGGGCCGGTCTCCATCTCGGTATAGACAAGAAACCAGCAACCCCATCGAATCGGAAAGCCGGTGAATAATAACCATGACTAAATTGATATGGACATTGATGGAAAGCGGCATGTGGAACATGCACCTTGCGGCCACGGAAGCGGGGCTGTGCTATGTCGGTACTCCGGACGCCCCGTTCGAAGAACTGGAAGCGTGGGCGCGCAAACGGCTGCCCGGCGTCGCGGCGGTTCGCGACGACGCGGCGATGCGGACTTACGTGGAAGCGCTGGACGCCTATTTGCACGCCGGGGAAGTAAGCTTCGACATTCCGGTCGACCTCCGGGGAACCGATTTTCAACAATCCGTCTGGCAGGAGCTGAAGCGGATTCCGCATGGCGAATTATGCGCCTATTCGGATATCGCGGAAAGGATCGGCAAGCCCAGCGCGGTTCGCGCGGTCGGCCTGGCCATCGGCGCCAATCCCGTGATGATCGTCGTGCCTTGCCATCGGGTCGTCGGGAAGAACGGCAAGCTGACCGGTTTTCGCGGCGGCTTGCGGGCGAAGGCCGAGCTTTTGCGGCTGGAAGGAACGCTTCAAGGCATCTCGTGATCTTCTATTTCTTCGCGTTGTCGGCGGCCGCGGCCGTGCTGCTGGTCAGCAATCCCCGCCACGAAACGAACCGCTGGGCGGCGTTCTTCCTGGTCTGCGCCTCGATCGGCGGCGCGGAGCCGACGCTGCGGGAGGCGGGATGGCCGCGGATCGCGGATGCGGCGGTCTACGTCAATCAGACCTTCACGCCCTGCGGCATATTGGCCTTCAGCCTCGCGTATGCGGAACGCTTGCCCCGCGGCCGGACGAGGAGGCGGCTGGCCGCCGCGCTGCTTTTTCTTCCCGCGGTCCTGATGCTGGCGGCGACGCCGATGCGGCCCGCGCTCGAGATCGATTTCCCGCTGCTGCTCTGCTGGGTCGGTCCCTATTACGCGGCGTCGTGTTACGTGCTGCTGCGCGCGCTTTGGAAGGAAGAGGACGCCCGGCGGAAGCGGAACCGGCTCATCACGACGCTCATCATCGTTCCGACCGTGCTGGCGACGTTGGCGTTCATCAATGTCGCCCGCGCGATCAAGCCGGACTTTGATTTCTTTACGTACATCTCGATCTTCATGATTTATTCGCTTGCGATGGCGTTGCTTTGCGTGTTCGTATACGGCTTCCTTGGCGTGAAGCTGCGGATCGAGCACGATCCGCTCGATACGACGATGAAGGCCGTCAGCTCGGGCACCGCGATGCTGAACCATACGATCAAGAACGAGATCGGGAAAATCTCGCTCAGCACGCTTAATCTCCGCCATCAGCTTCCGGACGCGGACGCCGAAACGCGCCAGCATCTCGCCATCATCGCGCAATCCTCCGATCATATGCTGGAGATGGTCACGCGCATCCATCACCGCACGAAGGCCATCGTGCTGCACGAGCAGCCGCATGCCCTGGACGACCTCGTCCGCGACTGTCTGGACCGGTACGCGGGGCTTCTGGAAGAGCGGGGCATCACGTTCGCGTTCAGTCCGCTGGAACGGCCGGTGCTGCTGCTCGACGCCATACATATCCGGGAGGTGCTCGGGAACCTGTTCATGAACGCGGTCGAAGCGATGGAAGGCGGCGGCCATCTTCATGTCGTACTGGACGGGAACAAACGCAATGTCCTGCTGACCGTATCGGATAACGGACCCGGCATTCCGAAGGAACGACTGCAGCGGGTCATGGAGCCGTTCTACAGTACCAAAAGCCGCGTCGACAATTACGGGCTCGGTTTGTCCTACGCCTACAACGTGATGCTGCTCGGCGGCGGAACGTTGAGCCTGTCGGGCGCAGCCGGCGGCGGGACCTGCGCCGCGCTGACGTTCCCGCGCAAGAAACAACGGAAGGAATGAACCGTTCCCATGAGTGTGATCCGCGTTTGTCTGGTCGAAGACGACCTCGATTGGATCAAAGCCATCAGCACGTTCCTGAACCGGGAGGAAGACCTGCTCGTCGTCGGCGCGGCGACGAACGCGCCCGAAGCGGCCGCGCTCGCCCGGACGCTGTCCTTCGACGTGGTGCTGATGGATATTCAGCTGACCGACCGCAAGCACGAAGGCTTGTACGCGGCGATGGAGATTCACGAGCTCGCGCCGGCGGCCAAGATCATCATGCTGACGTCGATGAACGAGGAAGCGGTCATGACGCAGGCGTTCACGGCCGGAGCCGTCAACTATATCGAGAAGACGAACTACCTGCACCTTCCGCATGCCATACGCGCGGCTTATCATCATTCGGCGCCGATGGACGCGCTGCTGAAGGAATTCGCCCGGCTGAAGCGCGAAGAGCAATTGAAGGAGCTGACGGCGGCCGAGCGCGAGGTGTTCGACCTTATCCAAGCCGGTTACACCCAGCCCGAGATCGAACGCAAGCTGTACAAGGCGGAGAGCACGCTCAAGAACCAGGTCAACAAAATGCTGAAAAAGCTCGGGGTCCGCAGCAGCCGGGAAGCCGTGGAGAAAGTGAAGCGCATCGGCATGACGCCGGACAAGCCGGTCAAGCCGGATAAACCGGAGAAGTGATCCGCGCTGCCGCCGCCATCGTCGGCGCTCCGATGCACGCCGCCTGCGGGCCATATCGCGAGCCGGGATCAGCCGACGAAAATACCAAAAAGCCCGCCGCAAGGGACGGCGCGAGCCAAGGGTACTAGGGAACCTAGTACCCTTTTTGCCGTGCGTTCTACGAAAGTTGGTTCTGCTCAGACCCCGCGGGATGCCGCTATACTAGGTCCAGAGGGGAGCTGAACGGAATGATGGCAGGAAGAAAACCGATTTACGTGGAAACGGTGATCCGCACCGACATGGACAGGCTTTGGCTGCATACGCAGCGTCCGGAGCTGCATCGGCAGTGGGATTTGCGCTTCACCGACATTCGGTATCATCCGCGGCAGAAGGAAGACGGCACGCAAACGTTCGCGTACCGGACGAAGATCGGATTCGGCTTGCGGATCTCGGGGACGGGGGAGACGAGAACGAAGGTTTCCCCGAATCGGAATGAACGCCTATCCACGCTGTCGTTCGGCTCGGAGCAGCCGCTGTCGCTCATCAGCCGCGGCGCGGGCTATTGGAAATACACGCCGCTGAACGAGCTTGACGAGGAAGGAGTCGCGCCGGGCATCCGATTCGCGACCCGGTACGATTACCGCACGCGATTCGGCTGGACGGGAATCCTATTCGACCGGTGGCTCTTCCGCCCGATGTTCGGCTACGCCACGGCTTGGAGCTTCGACCTGCTTCGGATATGGCTGGAAGCGGGCATCCCGCCGCGAACCCTGATCCGCCAGGCGCTCGCCCACTACGCATGCGCGGCGGTTCTGGCCGGTTTATGGATCGGGCAAGGGCTGCTGCCGAAGCTGCTGTATCCGGGTACCGGGGAGCTTGCCGTCATGCAGGCGGCGGGATGGATACCCGGCGGATGGGAGCCGGCGCTGCTCGCGCTGCTCGGGATTCTGGAGATCTCGGTCGGGACGGCGTTGCTGTTCCTGCACCGGTCCCGGTTCTATTACCGGTTCCAGACGTTCCTGCTTCTGCTGCTGGCCGTCTCGGGTGCCGCCGGCAACCCCGCGCTGCTGGCATCGCCGTACAATCCGGCCGCGCTCGCGGCGGCGATGATCGTCCTGTGCTGGGCGGCGTATCTGACGAGCCGCGAACTGCCGCAGGCCAGGCGCTGCCGGCGGAAGCCCGGCCCGAAAGGAGGCGGCCGGCCATGAGATCCATTTACGAGCGCGCGCTCGGTTCAAAGTTCGATCGGCTGCATCCGCGCATTCGGGAGCGGTTCGGCTTCGCCAGCGAAGCCGGCGTGGCTTCCATCGGCGAAGGCGTCATGGAACGCGTCTGGTACGCCAAATGGGCGGCCGCCCCGCTGCTGCTCCTGTCCTCGCGGAACATCATGTTTCCGCGGGGCGGGGAGGGCGTTCCGTTCACCGTGTCCAATTACGCGTACGCGGATTCCTACGGGCGCGAGACGGTGACGTGGAGCCGCCGGTTCCGCTTCCCGGACGGCGTCCGCAAGTTCGACGCGACGATGATTCACAGCCCGGTGCGCGGCTGCATCGTCGATTACATGGGCACGAAGCAGCATCTCGCGGTCGATCTGGAGATGGACGTTTCGCCGCTCGGCGGTATGCTGCTCCGGTCCGGCGAACAGCGCTGCTACGAAGGCCGTCTTCGGTTCCGGCTTCCGGATTGGTTGACGGCGCAAGCGATCGTGCACGAATGGTACGACGACGAGGCATCCTGCTACCGGATCGCCGCCGAGATCGCGAATCCGGTGCTGGGACCGGTATTCCGCTACGCGGGACGCTTCGACGCCAGGACGGTACAGATGGCCGGCAGGCGCGTGCCGTACGAGGTCAAGCCGACGCGGGAGGAATACAGGGAGTAACCCTGAGAGCCGTGCCGGCCGCCGAACTCGTAAGCCGTTGCCGAAAACGGTATAATGGGGGCTACGACGTCTGGAAGGATGAGGGAACATACATGGAAATCGAAGCGTACACCGTAGAAAAGATCAAGGATCCGTTCGGCATATTGTCCGGGGACCGGTATGAATTCAGGCTTGAGATCGAGGTCGCGGAAGACGACGATCTGCACGTCGAGGGCGGCTTGTACATCAGGGCCATTTACCGCGTGGACGGAGAGAACGGCAGCATCGTCAAGTACGAGCTGTACAAGCGGTTGAACGACGCTTACGTCGACGCCGAATTGGAAGACGAGGAAGAGCGGATGCTGGAAACGTTCTGCCGGGAGCATTTCTCCGAGGCGGAGGAATAGAATAAAAGCGGGCGGACGCCGGCGTTTCATTCCGGCATGGCCCGTGTAATAAGGAGTACGGCAAGCGGAAGCGGGCCGAAACAAAGTGATTAGGCGGTGAATGACATGACAGTCCATTATCTGTTGAACTGTTACAACAATCAAATCTTGGTGAAGCAGGTGGACGGCGAAGCTGAAGCCTTCCATGTCAACATCCAAAGCAACAACAATCCACTCAGTTTCGGCAATACGTTATATACGGCCGCGAACAAAGACCAGGCCGTGCGGATTGCCAACCAGCTGTGCGCGTTCTACTCCATGGCCAGGGCCAACGGTTACCGGCTCGAGGGCGCTACTTTCCGCAACGAGAACAAGTCGGATATATCCGTCGAGCACGTGCTGAAGGTCGAACGAACGAAGGACGAGATGCACAACCTGCTGCAAGAAGCATAACGATCGCCGAAAACGCTTGCAAATTCGGATCGGATCCCATACGCGCAGGACCTCATCGCGAGGTCCTGTTTCTTTGTTTATCGGGGTGCGGCGGGCGGAGCGGGCCTCGAAAGTGGACAGGCTTTACGCGAACGTCATATAATGTAGGGTATGTTATCGCAATCCATGACAGGTTGAACGAAGGAAACGGGGCTTACGACCGCATGAAAACATTCAAGAAATTTTATATCGAAATCACGAGCGTCTGCAACCTGGCCTGCTCGTTCTGTCCGCCGACCGAGCGCGCGAAGGGCTTCATCGCCGTCGACGATTTCACGAAGACGCTGGACGAGATCCGGCCGCATGCCGACCATATTTATTTTCACGTCAAAGGCGAGCCCCTGCTGCATCCCAAGATCGACGTGCTGCTCGACCTGGCCCATGAACGCGGCTTCAAGGTGAACCTCACCTCGAACGGCACGCTGCTGCATAAGGCGGGTGCCAAAATCCTCGGCAAGCCGGCGCTGCGGCAGATCAATTTCTCGCTGCACAGCTTCGACGGCCACGAAGGCTCGGTCGACAAGGAAGGCTATCTCGGCAAAGTGCTGACGTTCGTCAAGGAAGCCGTCGCCGCGTCGGACGTGCTGATCTCGCTGCGGCTGTGGAACCTGACCGAAGATAACGCGACGAACGTCGAGCGCCAGCGCAACCAGGACATATTGGACCGGATCGAGCGCGAATTCGGCCTCGACTTCCGCATCCAAGACCAGTTCACGCGGGGCAAGGGCATCAAGCTCGCCGAACGCGTCTATCTGAATCACGACCACGAGTTCAAATGGCCGGATCTGAAGGAGAAGGAAGACGAAAGCAAAGGCTTCTGCCACGGCCTTCGCAACCAAGCCGGCGTCCTCGTGGACGGCACCGTCATCCCTTGCTGCCTCGACGGCGAAGGCGTCATCAATCTCGGCAACATCCATCAAACCCCGTTCTCGGAAATCGTCGAAGGGGAAAGGGCGAACCGGCTGTACGACGGTTTCTCCCGCCGCGAAGTGGTGGAAGAGCTCTGCCGCAAATGCGGCTACCGTCAGCGGTTCAGCATGTAAGGAAAGAAGGTTTGTACTTCGCCTATGCGCAATCCCACATCCAAATCAAACGCCTTGTCTCTCCGCCGTCGCGGGGAGCGCAAATCGCGCATTCCCTTGTTCTACGTCGCCGTCGTCGTGCTCTTGGTCAAGCTGGCGCTGCTGCGGTATTTTCTGTTCGGCGACGTCAAATGGCCGCGGCTTGCGGCGGACGCGTCGGCGCTGCTCGTGCTCTTATGCGCGCTCGAGCTCGCGACGCCGGCCCGGTTCAAAGTATGGGCCTACGGCGGACTGAATCTACTCGTGTCGGTGCTGCTGTTCTCGTCGGCCGTGTATTTCGAGCATTTCGGCTCGGTTCCGACCTACTCGGCGCTTTACGAGCTGCATCAGGTCGCCAAGATCGGCGACAGCGTGGAATCCACGATCAAATGGAGCCATTATTGGTTCTTCCCGGACCTTGTGCTCGGACTCGCGTTCTGGCTCTATGCCGCGATCGGCTTGAGGCGCCGCCGCGAAAGCGGCAGACGGCGCTTCGTGCCCGCGACGCCGATGTACCGGGTCGTGCTGAGCGTCCTGTTTATCCTCTGCCTCGTCGCTTCGGCCCGGATCATTCAACTCGGCATGCCGATCGAGAACGAGCTGGTCGAGGCGGAGGACGAAGGCTTCCTGAACTACCAGGTGTCCGCGGCCATCAAGGCGGCGAAGGACAACAGCATTGCCGCGGAGGGCAATACGGCGGAATTCGTCAAGCAGGCAGCCGACCTGCAGGCGACCTTCCCGTACCGGGAAAAGCCGGGCGAAACGCCGGCCTATTTCGGCTCGGAGAAAGGAAAGAACGTCATCGTCATCCAAATGGAGGCGTTCCAGAACTTCCCGATCCATCTGAAGCTGGACGGCAAGGAGGTCACGCCGGTGCTCAACAAGCTGGCCGACGGCAGCTTCTATTTCCCGCATATTTTCCAACAAATCGGCCAGGGCAATACGTCCGATGCGGAATTCATGTCCAACACGTCGATCTATCCGACCGCCAAGATCGCGATGTCGACGGGCTACGGCGACCGCAATATTCCGAGCCTGCCGCGGCTGCTGCAGCAGAACGGCTACGTGGCCGATACGTTCCACGTCAACGACGTGACGTTCTGGGACCGCAACAAGCTCTACGCGGCGCTTAATTTCAACCACTATTACGACAAGCCGTTCTACAAGAACGATAAATTCAACAGCTTCGGCGCGTCAGACGAGGAGCTGTACCGCGTCGCCGTCGACAAGCTGAGCGAGATCGACAACAGCAAGCAGCCGTTCTACGGCCAGCTCATCACGGTGTCCAGCCACTTCCCGTTCGAGGTGCCTGCGGATCGCGCGAAGATGACGCTGCCCGCTAAGCTGAAGGGCACGCAGCTCGGCAATTATTTGCTCGCCGTCAATTATACGGATTACGCGATCGGCACCTTGATCGAACGGCTGAAGAGCGAGGGGCTGTGGGAAGATACCGTGCTCGTGCTGTACGGGGACCACTTCGGCCTGCAGCCTACCGATAACGATCCCGATCTGGTCAGCCGGACGCTCGGCATCAAGTACGATCCGCAGGTGACGCGGTTTAATATTCCGCTCATCGTGCATCTTCCGGGCGAACAGCAGGGCAAGGTCGTGGATCAGGTCGGCGGCCAGTTGGATATCATGCCTACGATCGCCAATTTGCTCGGCATCTCGCTGCAGCAGGAGCAATTCACGGCATTCGGCCATGACCTGCTGAACATCGATCGCAACGTCGTCGGCTCGCGCTATTATTTACCGACGGGGTCTTTTTTCAACGACGACGTGATGTTCGTGCCGGGCAAGGGTTTCGACGACGGGACCGCCGTCGACATCCGGACGCTCGAGCCGGTCAAGGATCTGGAGCCGTACCGGAAGGATTACGATTATATCTTGAAGCTGATGGACTTGTCCGACCGGTACGTTCGGTCGCTTCCGAAGCGGTAATGACGAGCGGCTCGAGTTTTGATGTAATAAAACCTGACATGGAGATTGACATATTGTCGGAGTCGCCTCTATAATGAGGATCAACAGCAGGTAAACACAACTGCATATTGGTTCTCATGTCAGCTATTGAGGACAACAAGCTATCTAGGGTTCCGTTGACGAGCGCGTGCGTCAAGTCTGGTCCAAGAGATAGCGTGCGGAGAAACGGAACGCGCCCTGCGCGTGATCGGCCCGCATAACACGGAAGGATAAAAGCCTGGGAGGTCGCGCTCTCAGGCTTTTTTGTTTTCCCAGACGGCGGAAGAAGCATGCGTACGGGCAAGCAGAGACGATCTTTCTTCCCGTTCGCGACCATTAAAGGAGGGTATTTCAATGACAAGCTTATGGAGCAAAACGCTCGCGCCCGGGGACAAATGGTCCGGCGTCATCGCGAAAGGCCGGCTGCTCGCGTTCACGGCGCTGCAGCGGGACGCGAACGTATCGATGATGCTGTTCAACGCCAACGATTTGACGGAGCGCTACAACATGCCGGATTCGTTGAAAGCCCAGTACACGGCGCGCTTGACGCGCGGCAACGTGCTGATGAGCGACAATGGGCGCGTGCTCGCGAGCTTCGTCGGGGACGATCTCGGCTGGCATGATACGATCAGCGGATATACGACCCGGGAAAGCACGGATGCCAAGTACGGCGCGACCGATTACCAGACGCTGCGCAACGATTGGCTGCGGAGCGGCTACGAGAATTTCGCCGTGGAACTGGTGCGCAGCGGACTCGGCGTTCGCGACCTCGGTCCGGTCGTGAATCTGTTCGCGAAAGTCGCATGCGACGAGGAAGGCCGCATGATCTACGACGCCGCGCATTGCCGCGAAGGCGCGACCGTCACGCTCCGTACCGATATGGACGTGCTGGTCGTGCTATCGAATACGCCGAACCCGCTCAATCCGAGCACGGCGTACCCGACTGCCGCCGTCAGGCTCGACGTGAGCCTTGCTCCCGCGTTCGACGCGGCGACGGATTACTGCTGCAATTACCGCGGCGAGAACCGCCGCGCGTTCGAGAATACGGCGGAATACCACTTGTTGGCTGGAAAGTAAGTAATCAAGGTCAAGTTCCGCATAGCGTAAAAACTTAGCGAATGCTTTCGAAGCGAGTTTTTACTCGTCGAGATGAATCTCGGGAAGCTTCGCAAAAACTGAGCGTATGCTTCCGAAGCGAGTTTTTGCTCGCCGAGATGAATCTCGGGAAGCTTCGCAAAAACTTTTAGGAGGACTCATCCATGACCGCATTTATCCGTTACGAAAGCGACTTGTTGGAAGCGCAGGCGATCGTCGATGAAACCGTTCTGGCCGGCGACGGTTGGATGAAGGTGCTGGAACCGGGCCAGGTGCTTCGCATCGTGGATCTGGAAGGCAACCAAGCGGCGGATACGCTGTTCTTCGACGCCGACAACCCTGAGGATCACTACAGCGCGGTCGCGACGATCGCGGGCCAGGGCAACATTTACCTGACGACCGGCTCCGTGCTGCGCGCGGAATCCGGCAAGCCGCTCGCGAAGATCGTCGCCGATACGTGCGGCCGCCACGATACGGTGGGCGGCTCATGCTCCGCCCAGAGCAATACGGTCCGCTATGCGCACGAGAAGCTGCAAATGCACAACTGCCGCGATACGTTCATGCTGCAGCTGGCGAAGCACGGCGGCGATTACAGCAAGCGCGACCTCGCGCCGAACGTGAACTTCTTCATGAACGTGCCGGTAACGCTGGACGGCGGCTTGACCTTCGCGGACGGCGTCTCGGCGCCGGGCTGCTACGTGGAGATGGAGGCGATCGCCCGCACGACGGTGCTGATCAGCAACTGCCCGCAGCTCAACAACCCTTGCAACGCCTATAATCCGACGCCGATTCGCGTATTGATTTGGAACCCATAGAGAGACACGGATAACCGGGAGGGACCTGACATGTTCACGAAAGTACTTATCGCCAATCGCGGCGCCATCGCCGTTCGCATCGAACGCACGCTTCGCAAGCTTGGGATTCAGTCCGTCGCCGTCTATACGAGCGCCGACCAAGACAGCCTGCACGTGGACGGCGCCGACGAAGCGGTCCTGATCGGAGCGGGACCGGCCAAGGAAAGCTACCTGGACGTCGAGCGGATTCTCCGTACCGCTGTCGAGACAGGCGCGCAGGCCATTCATCCGGGCTACGGCTTCCTGAGCGAGAACGCCGCGTTCGCGCGTGCCTGCCGGGAGCAAGGGATCGCCTTCATCGGACCCACGCCGGAGCAGATGGAAGCATTCGGCTTGAAGCATTCGGCGCGGGAGATCGCCGAACGCGCGGGCGTTCCGATGCTGCCTGGCACGGGGCTGATCTCGGAGCCGCCCGAAGCGCTCTTGCAGGCGGAAGCGATCGGGTACCCGGTGATTCTCAAGAGCACGGCGGGCGGCGGCGGCATCGGCATGCGCGTCTGCGGGGACGAGCGCGCGCTGCGCGAAGCGTTCGACGGCGTGCGGCATTTGGCGGAGACGAACTTCAAGAACGGCGGCATTTTCCTCGAGAAATACATCGCGCGGGCCCGCCACGTCGAGGTGCAAATCTTCGGCAACCGGTTCGG
The DNA here is from genome assembly GCF_059383675.1 of Paenibacillus sp. J22P277. Taxonomy (NCBI): domain Bacteria; kingdom Bacillati; phylum Bacillota; class Bacilli; order Caryophanales; family Paenibacillaceae; genus Paenibacillus; species Paenibacillus sp. J22P277. Next base: position 384,802 of record NZ_JBXENS010000003.1, on the reverse strand, counting down.
CGAGGTCGTAACGCTGGGCGAACGCGATTGCTCGATCCAGCGCCGCAACCAGAAGGTGATCGAGGAGAGCCCGGCGCCGAATCTGCCGGACGACGTCCGACATGAGATGTTCGCGTCGGCGAAACGTCTGGCGTCCGAGGTCGGCTACCGCAGCGCCGGCACGATCGAATATTTGTACGATCCGGAAGCCTGCCGCTTTTATTTCCTCGAGGTCAACACGCGGCTTCAGGTCGAGCACGGCGTAACGGAGGAAGTGCTCGGCGTCGATCTCGTGGAATGGATGGTAAGGGAAGCGGCGGACGAGCTGCGCGATCTCGAATCGCTCGTTCCGCGCCCGGTCGGCCACAGCATCCAAGCGCGGATCTACGCGGAGGACAGCCTGCAAAATTTCCGCCCGAGCGCGGGCAAGCTAGACCAGGCGAGATTCGCGGCAAATGCGCGCGTGGAAACCTGGGTGCGCGACGGCATCGCGGTCACGACGCTCTACGACCCGATGCTGGCCAAAATCATCGTGCACGGCGAGAACCGCGAGGACGCCATTGCCAAGCTGAGCACGGCGCTGGACGAGACGCGATTGTACGGCATTACGACGAATCTGCAGTACGTGCGGGCATTGCTCGGCGAGGAGGAATGCCTGAGCGGCAACGTGTACACGCAGCTGTTGAACGGCTTCGAGCCGTCCCAGCACGCGATCGAGGTCCTCGACGGCGGCGTGCAGACGACGGTGCAGGATTGGCCGGGACGCACCGGGTATTGGGATGTCGGCGTGCCGCCGTGCGGGCCGATGGATCCGCTGTCGTTCCGCATGGGGAACCAGCTCCTCGGCAACCCGGAGGACGCTTCCGGGCTGGAGTTGACATTGCGCGGAGGCGCGTATAAGTTTCGCAGCGAGATGCGGATCTGCTTGACGGGGGCGGACATGGGGGCCGAGCTGGACGAAGCGCCCGTGCCGATGTATCAACCCGTCCTGGTCCGCCGGGGACAGGAGCTGCGCTTCGGCGAAGCAGAGACCGGCATGAGAAGCTACCTGCTGATCGCGGGCGGTTTCGATATGCCGAAGACATTGGGGAGCGCCGCGACCTTTACGCTGGGCGGCTTCGGCGGGCACGGCGGCCGCGCGCTGCGCGCGGGAGACGTGCTTAACGTGAATCGCGGCCGCGAAACGAACCTGTCGCGGTTACAGCTCCGCGAGAACGACCGTCCGGCGATGACGCGGACATGGACGATCGGCGTCATTCCGGGCCCGCATTGCACGGAGGAATATCTGAAGCCCTCTTATTTAAAGGAACTGGCGAATACGGAATTCGAGGTGCATTTCAACAGCTCGCGCACCGGCGTGCGGCTGATCGGACCCGCGCCGCATTGGGCGCGCGAGGACGGGGGCCAAGCCGGCCTGCATCCGTCCAACATTCACGACAACGCCTATGCGGTCGGGACGCTGGATTTGACGGGCGATATGCCGATCCTGCTCGGTCCGGACGGTCCGAGCCTCGGCGGTTTCGTCTGCCCGGTGACGACGGCTTCGGCGGAATTCTGGAAGCTCGGCCAGCTGCATCCGGGAGACATGGTCCGGTTCCAACTGCTCACGCTGGAGGAAGCGGACGGCCTGCGCCGGCTGCAGGAGGCGAATTTGAACGCCATCGGCGAAGCCGCCTGGAGCAGTCTGGCGCCTGCCGCCCTGCCGCAGCCGAAGACGGAGGTCGTGCCGTCCTACCCGATGCTGCACCGCGAAACGGAAAACCGCCGGTTCCCGATCACGATCCGCTGCAGCGGCGACGAGAATATTTTGGTGGAATACGGGGAGATGGAGCTCGATCTGCTGCTGCGCTTCCAGGTGCATGCCTTGATGGAAGCCATCGAGCGCAGCGGCGCGATTCCGGTTCAGGACCTGACGCCGGGCATCCGTTCCCTGCAGGTGCATATCGATCCGAAAGCGACGACGGTGCAAGAAGCGTGCGAGCGGATCCTGGAGCTGGACCGCTGCCTGCCGCCGCTGGAATCGATCTCCGTGCCGTCGCGCATCGTGCGCCTCCCGCTGTCGTGGGACGATCCGGCGACGCAGCTGGCCATCGACCGTTATCAGCAGAACGTGCGTCCGGACGCGCCGTGGTGCCCGAGCAACCTGGAATTTATCCGCCGCATCAACGGCTTGGACGGCATCGACGACGTGCAGCGCATCGTGTACGACGCCAATTATCTCGTGCTCGGCCTGGGCGACGTGTACTTGGGCGCGCCGGTCGCGACGCCGATCGATCCCCGGCACCGGCTGGTCACGACCAAATACAATCCCGCGCGGACGTGGACGCCGGAGAATGCCGTCGGCATCGGCGGCGCGTACATGTGCATCTACGGCATGGAAGGCCCCGGCGGATACCAATTCGTCGGACGCACCATTCAAATGTGGAACCACCTGAACCGCGAGACGGCGAGCTTTCATTCCGGCAAGCCGTGGCTGCTGCGCTTCTTCGATCAGATCCGATTCTATCCGGTCAGCAGCGACGAGCTTCTGCAGCTGCGGGAAGACTTCACGCGCGGCCGTTTCGAGGCGGATATTACGGAGACGACCTTCAAGCTGAGCGACTACCTCGCTTTCCTGTCTTCCATTGAAGAGAGCGCCGCGGATTTCGTCAGCACGCAGCAGGCCGCGTTCCAAGCCGAACGCGAGAGCTGGAAGGCGCTTGGCCTGGCCGAATACGTGTCCGAGAACGACTCGGCGAAGTCCCCCGAGGAGGAGGAGCTGCCGGCGAACGCGGTCGGCGTGCGGTGCTCGATGCCGGGGAGCGTCTGGAAGGTCCTGGTAGAACCGGGCCAGGCGGTGAACAAAGGGGAGACGCTCATCATCGAGGAAAGCATGAAGATGGAGTTTTCCCAGACGGCGCCGTGCGACGGGATCGTCTCCGCGATCTTCGTCAAACCGGGCGACGAGGTGCATGCCGGCCAGCTGATCGTAAGCCTTGTCCATGAAACCGAAAGAGAGGTGTCGATTGCATGACGACCATGAAATGGCCCGACAAGTTGACCGCAGGATGGCTCAGGGAGCAGTACCTCCGCAAGCAGTTGACGCCCGTGGACGTCATGCAGGAAATCATCCGGCGCTCCCGGCGCGACGAAGCGATGAACATCTGGATCACGCCGCCTTCGCTGGAACGGATACGTCCGTACGTCGAGCGCTTGGACGGGTTGGACCCGGAGCGCTTGCCGCTGTGGGGCATTCCGTTCGCGGTGAAAGACAACATCGACGCGGCCGGCTTTCCGACGACCGCCGCCTGCCCGGATTTCGCCTTCCTGCCGGAACGGAGCGCGGTCATCGTGCAGCGGCTCGTCGATGCCGGCGCGATTCCGATCGGCAAGACCAACCTGGACCAGTTCGCGACCGGCCTCGTCGGCACGCGCAGCCCGTACGGCGAGACGCATAACGCGCTGCGCCCGGAGCTGATCAGCGGCGGCTCGAGCTCCGGCTCCGCCGTCGCGGTGGCGCGCGGGCAAGCGGTCTTCGCGCTCGGCACCGATACCGCGGGCTCGGGCCGCGTCCCGGCGGCGCTTAACGGCCTCGTCGGCTACAAGCCGAGCCTCGGTGCCTGGCCGACCCAAGGCGTCCTCCCGGCATGCGCGAGCCTCGACTGCGTGACCGTCTTCGCACATGGCATGGACGACGCGCTGGCCGTGGATGCGGTCGCCCGCGGCGCGGAGGCGTCCGACCCTTGGTCCAAATCGATCCCGCGGCCGCAAGCGGGCCGCCTGCCGAAGGCGATCTGCGTGCCGGACGAAGCGCCGGCATTCTACGGCCCTTACGCCGAGCAGTACCGCGCGGCATGGGAAGCCGCCGTCGCGGACGTGATGTCGCTGAACCTGCCGGTCGTCAAGGTCGGCATGGCGTTATTCGCGGATGCCGCGGCGATTCTATACGGCGGTCCGTGGGTCGCCGAACGCTGGGCGGACCTCGGCGAATTCGTGACGGCGCATCCCGGTGCGACGTTCCCCGTGACGGAGCAGGTGCTGCGCACGGGCGAATCCCCGGCATACACGGGTGCGGCGGTATTCCAAGCGATGCATAAGCTGCAGGCATACAAACGCGAAGCCTGGAATCTTCTCTCGGACGCCGTGCTGATGATGCCGACTTGCGGCGGAACATGGACGCGCGACGACGTGCGCCGCGATCCCGTCGCGACCAACAGCGATATGGGCCGGTATACGAACCATTGCAATTTGCTCGATCTATCCGCCATCGCGGTGCAGGCGGGCGAAGCCTTGGGCGACACGCCGTTCGGCGTCACGTTCTTCGCGACCGCGGAGAACGAGTCGTTGATTTGCGGCGCGGCCGCGGCTTTCCTTCATGCGAGGGAAACGACGGGGAGCGCGAATGCGATGAACGGTCATTCCCGGGCAGAGCAAGAGCCTGCGCAGGATCTTACGCCGTCTGCGACGGCAAGCGAGTCCGGGCTTGCGTCCGCGCAGCCGGAGGGGTTCGCGCAAATGCTTTCGCATCGGCCCTATAGAATGACGGTTGAGCCCAAGCCGGCATATTCGCAGCCGGAGGCATCCGCGCATATGCCGGCGCAACCGGCGAATAGCGATGCAGCCGAGTCCGTGCCGGGACATACGAAGCCGGACCAGCCGACCGAAGCGGCGATGATAACGACGCTGGTCGCGGTCTGCGGCCTGCATATGCGCGGTCTTCCGCTGGAGAAGCAAATGCTGGCCTGCGGCGCCGTGTTCGTCCGCGAGACGGAGAGCGCCCCGAAATACCGGCTCGTGAAGCTGCCGACCGTGCCCGCGAAGCCGGGCATGATCAAGCAGGAGCAGGGCGGCGCGGCGATCGCGCTGGAAGTATGGGAGATGCCGCTGCAGGCGTTCGGCGGCTTCGTCGCCGCGATTCCGGCGCCGCTCGGGATCGGCAAGGTGGAGCTGAGCGACGGCAGCGAGGTCCCGGGGTTCACCTGCGAGGCCTATGCCGCAGCCGCGTCCGAAGACATCACGGCAACCGGTTCATGGCGCAAGGCCATGCTCCTGTAAAGCTTCCTCGCAATCGGCAGGCCGCGTCCATTCAATGGACGCGGCTTCTGCTCGTTCAGGGCACCGTACGCGGGACTAGAAGGCGAAGCGGAAGGAGGTTTATAATAGGGAAGGTCGGAGGTGACGCCTAATGGTGAAGAAAGGCTTGATAACGCTCGGCGTCTTGATTCTGCTGATCGCCGTTCTCGGAGCGGCTGCCATCCGGTACGTAAAGCCCGGCGAGAAGCTGGACTTGCGGTACGATCAAGTCTCGCTGGCGGATCGCGCCATCGCGATGGTCCGCAATTTAAGCACGACGTTTACGCTCTCGGAAGCGGATGTCGACAATATCGGCAAAGCGTTCATCGCCGCCAATCCGCAATACGGCCCGAACGTGACGATTACGGGCGCGCGCTTTCAGTTCGAAGGCGACCGCGTGGCCGCGCACTATAATTTGAAGGTAAAGGATCGCATTCCGGTCGGCATCGTCGTGTATTACCGCGTGAAGTGGAGCGAGCCCAATCTGACCGCCGTGGTCGACGAGGCGAAGCTGAAGAGCCGTACGCTGCCGAAGCGTTATTTCGACGATATCGTCATCCCGCTCGGCGGGTACGTACCGAAGCCGATTCATATCCAATCCGCCTCGCTCGAAGGAAATCAATTGGTCATCCAAATCAAAAAGCCCACCCTCTCCGAGCTCTCCCGATTGCTGCGGCAGGAGCTTGGTTTCTAGGCGCGCTTCAAGATGATCCGTATCAAGACTACGATACAAGCATGACGTAATAATAATCAACGAAGCCGTGCGAGCAGCGGCCGGAGCGTGCCGATCATGACGCCGCCGACGGCTGCTTTGACGAAGTCGCCGAACAGGAACGGGTAACAGCCTCCTGTCATGGCAGCGCCGAACGAAAGCTTCGCTTTATAGGCCAGCCAGGGCACGCCGCCGACGTAGGCCAGCACGACGCTGAACAGCACGATGCCGACGAACAGGAGCGTCATGCCGCCGCGGTTCAGCTTTGCCGTGCGGGCAAAGAGCCGGTCGCTGACGAGTCCGATCAGCAGCGCGGATATCGGAAACATCCATATGTAGCCGCCGGTCGCGCCGAAGATCGCGGAGATGCCGCCGCTGCCGCCGAGAAGCGGGAGCCCGGCTGCCGTCAACAGCACGACGATCAGGATGCTCAGGAAACCGTAGACGGAACCCAGGAGACCGCCGGCGAGAATGACGGCCAGCGTCTGCAGCGTGATCGGGACGGCCGTGAACCAAAGCGGGATTTTGACGAAGCTGAAGGCGACGAAGAGGGCGGCGAACATGGCGGTGAAGACGACGCTCCGTATCCAATTGGCGGAATGGGCTTGATTGCCGGTCGAGATCTGGATTTGCTCGGTGGTGATCGGGGTGGTTTCCATTGTTTTTTCTCCTCTCGAATGTTAACCTTGTTATCTGTGATTGGTTAACAATTAGCATCTTATCATGGGAGTAAACTTTTGGGAAGAGGGAATTCGGATTGGATGTCAACTTACATACGAATATGATTTTGCGGGATGTATCGATCGAGCGTCAGCTCGAAACGGGCGAAGCGGCGCCGCGGCTGGCGGACGTGCATTTCGAGCTCGGCCGCGGGGAGTGGGTCAATCTGGTCGGCGTGAACGGTAGCGGCAAATCTTCGCTTGCCCGGCTGCTTGCGGGATTGGCCATTGCCGGCGTGCGGGGCACCTGGAACCGCGGCTTCGCCGGAACGTTGCCGTCGCCTTACGTCATGCAGCAGCCCGATGCCCAGCTGTTCGCCGAGACGCCGCGGGAGGAAATCCGTTTTGCGCTGGAGTGGCGGGGGCTGGCGCCGGAGGCGATCCTGCGGGAAACGGAAGCGATCCTGCTTGAAACCGGGCTTCATGCCATCGCCGATCTGCCGTGGGACAAGCTCTCCGGCGGTCAGCGTCAGCTTGCCGCCGTTGCGGCGGCATCCGCCTCGAGGACGCCGCTCATCGTATTCGACGAAGCGACTTCGATGCTTGACGAACAGTCGCGCCGCGGCGTGCGCGAGATCGCGGCGAAGCAGAACCGCGATGGAACGGCCGTCGTCTGGGTCACGCAGCGGCTGCAGGAGATCGGGGCAGGGGACCGGGTCGTCGCCATGTCGGCGGGCAGGATCGTTTTCGACGGCAGCGGCGGGCGGTTTCTGTACGGACGCGATTATCCGCAAGCGATCGGAAGCGAACCGCCGCCCTGCATGGCGTGCGGGCTGCGTCTGCCTTACGTCTCCATATTGGCGATCGAGCTGGCTCGCATGGGCAAGCTGAAGCCGCCGTTTCCGGAAACGGCGGCCGATTGGGAATCCGTGCTTAGGCAGGGGGCGGAGCGATGACCGGGCGTCCACCAGTCCATCTAAACCTGCAGGGGATTCGGCTCGCCGGCGACGGAGATCCCCGATCTGACGGATCCAACTCGGACGGGTTCCTGCAACTACGGGCCGGAACGATTACCGTCCTCGTAGGCGCGAACGGTTCGGGGAAAACCCGGTTCATGGAGATGATTGCCGGGCTGCGCCCGCCGGAGGGCATGGCCGTCAGCTTCGGAGATGAAGCTTTGCGCCTGGGAACGGGGCGGTCGCTCCGAAGAGGCGGCAAGCTGAATCCGAAGGCGCTGCTCGCTTACGCGTATTCCTGCCAGTCGCCCGAAGAGCAATTGTTCATGCGCAGCGTCGAAGAAGAGCTTCGCTATTCCCTCCGTCCGTATGCGCTGCCGGAGCCGGAGCTCGGCAGTCGAATCGCAGCCGCCTTGGCCGCGGTAAACTGGGACGAAGCCTGGCTCGGGCGCGATCCGTACGCGATGAGCGGCGGCGAGCGGCGGCGGACGGCGCTTGCCTGCTTGTTCGCGCCGCCCGCAAGCTGGCTGCTCCTGGACGAGCCGACGGCGGGATTGGACGCCGAAGGGCACGCGCTGCTCGGCGACAAGCTGAGGCGCTGCGCGGCCGAGGGGCAGGGCGTGCTGCTGATCTCGCACGAGAGCGACTGGGCGTTCGAACTCGCGGACCGCATCCTGCTGATGCATGCGGACGGAAGCCTCCGTTCCTGCGACAAATTCGAGCTGCTGTCCAATCCGAGCTGGCTGGCGGAAGCGGGCATGGATACGCCGGATTGGTTCGGCATCGCTGCCTTGAGCGCGCGAATCGGCGTTTCTCCGGAAGCGGTTTGGGATCCCGTCAAGCTGGCGGAGGCGATCGGCGGACTCTCGAACCAAGAGCAGCCTCCCTCGGACACGAGCACCGCAATCGAGGCTGCGCCGATGACGGCGCGCACGGCTGCGAGCGACATGCCCGAAAGCCGGTCGGCCGCATCCCCTGTTCCCGCCAGAACGCCGTTCGCGCTGCGCGCCGGCGCTGCCCGTCCGTCGCCGGTCGCGCGCTTTGACGCGCGGGCGGCATGGCTGACCTACATTCTGCTCTCGACGGCTATCCTTCAAGTGTCGGACTGGCCGACCATCGGCATCGCGGCAATCATGGTCGCGGCGGCGATTGGCTTCGGCCGCATCCCGCTGCGCCGATGGCGGGGAGCGATCAAGGCGATCGCGACGTTCACGGTCGCGATCTCGCTGTTCGCCGGATTCGGACACGGCGGCGACGGGGGCGGGTTTTGGGACGGTTCCGCGAGCCTGGCATCACTGGAATCGCTGGTACGCCCTTTGCTCGTCATGCTGCTCGGTTTCGGACTCCCGATGGCCGTCACGCCCCTTCGGCTTCGGCGCTCGCTGGAGCAGCTCTTCGTCCGGTTCGGCCGTATCCCGCTTTGGGGGACGAAGCTGTTGCTGATCATTACGCTGCTGCTTCGTTTCGTTCCCGTGCTGCTCGCGGAGTGGGAACGGTTCGCGCGGATCGCCGCCGCGAGAGGCAAGCAGACGGGAGGCGCGTGGCGGGGCGGGATCCGGCGCATCCGGGAAACGGCGCTCCCGTTCATGCTGTCGTTGTTCCGGCTGGGCGACGGGGTAACGGACGCGCTCGAGAGCCGCGGCGTCGGCGCGCAGGCGTATCCGACCGTGCTGGTCACGGAAGTCTGGAAGCCGCGGGATACGCTGCTGGTGATCGCGGGAGCGGCTGCCGGCGCGCTGCTATGGCTGTGAAAAATAGGATTTTCGCCCGGAATGGGCTATGATAGTCATAAGGTTTAGGAAAGGAGCATTCCCGTAAATGACGCAGCCGCTGCACCCGAATCTCGACCGCACTTATATGTTGAACATCCTTGAAAAATTGCTTGGAACGCCAAGCCCGAGCGGCTATTGCGCCGCCATCATGAAACTCATCCAGGCGGAAGCCGCGAAGCTCGGCCATGCGTTGGAGATGACGCCCAAGGGCAACGGCATGATCACGATTCCCGGAACGAAGCCCGATCCGATGGAGGTCATCGCGCTGACGGCGCATGTCGACACGCTCGGCGCGATGGTCCGCGCCGTCAAGCCGTCCGGCACGCTCCGGATTACCCCGGTCGGCGGTTATGCGATGGCGACGGTGGAAAGCGAGTACTGCCTCGTCCACGCCCGCGACGGACGAGCGTACGAAGGCACCGTGCTGACGACGAAGCCGTCCGTCCATGTCTATTCCGACGCCCGCGATTTCAAGCGGGAAGAGGCGCATATGGAAATCCGCATCGACGAGCCGGTGAAGAGCAAGGAGGACGTGCTGAACCTTGGCATCGGCGTCGGCGATTACGTATCCTGGGACCCGCGGACGCGCGTCTTTCCGAACGGCCTGATCAAATCGCGCCATCTCGACGACAAAGCGAGCGTCGCCGCGCTTTTCACGCTGCTGGAATGGATGAAGCGCGAAGGCAGAGCCCCGGAGCGCACCGTCAAAATCATCATTTCGACGTACGAGGAAGTCGGCCACGGCAGCTCGTACATCCCGCCCGACATCACGGAGATGATCGCGGTCGACATGGGCGCGATCGGCGACGACCTCTCCGCGACGGAATACGACGTCTCCATCTGCGCCAAGGACTCTTCGGGGCCGTACGATTACGAGATGACGTCGGCGCTGATCGCGCTCGCGAAGCGCGAAGGCATGGCGCACGCGGTCGACGTGTATCCGCATTACGGCTCGGACGCATCCGCCGCGCTCCGCGGGGGCAGCAATATCCGGGCGGCGCTGATCGGTCCGGGCGTCCACGCGTCCCACAGCATGGAACGCACGCATAGCGATGCCGTCGCCAATACGGCCGCCCTGCTGGCCGCCTATCTGTTCGAGCCGCGGGCGCAGATCTTGCCGTAAAATTACAAGTGGACAAGTGCAAAACGTACATTATATGATAATTGGTGGGTGATTCGACATGACGACAGAAAATAACGTATCCAATTCCAAGGATACGCAGGAACAAGGTAATCCATCTGAAGCCGAATTCCGGCAGGTCGTTCAAGCGCTGCACGAGAATGGCTTGAAAGCGCTCCGGTTTAAGTTCGAAGACGAGCAAGTGGACGGACAGGTGTTGAACCACGAGGTATACGGACCGATTTTCACGTTCAAAATCGAGACGAAGGACGGCGGCAAATACGCGACCGGCTTCTTCATGCGCGAGCTGCTGCACACCTTCCAAAACAACGACGATCCCGCGCTCTGGGTCTCCTCGTTCTTCTTCGATCTGATGGAAGGCAACGAAGGCCAGGACAAGCTCCTGCCGATGCCTCCGCAATCGGAAGACGAAGCCAAGGCGCTGATCGATAACGTTATCGTGCCATACTGCGCCAAAACGCTGCGCGAGGAATTTCCGAACGATCAAGTGTACGTCGACCTGGACCTCCACGAAGAGCATGGTCCCGTGCTGGAAGCCGGGTTCACGGCAGTCACGGACGGCAACAACATCTGCGCGCTGCCGCTGCACGTGTTGATCGCGCACTACTTGCTCAACCGCGACCCGGCCGAGCCGATGGTGCAAGGGTTGTACCGCATCCGCGAGGAGCATGGAATGGACGCATGACCGCGGCCGCGTTAACGGCGCAGCCCATAGAAAAAAGCCTGAGCGATCAGGCTTTTTCTTGTTTCCGGGTTCTTTTCGGACGAGCTTCGCGTCCCTTTACGCCTGCAGCGGTTCGGCGTCGACGGCCGTCTCTTGCTGCTCCGCGCTCATGACGGAGGCCGCTCCTTGCTTCTCCGCGCGCATATAGATGACGAGCCCGGCGATGATGAACAGGCCGCCGATCAGTTGGAAGCCGCTGATCATCTCGCGGAACAGCAGCATGCCGAGCAGGCTCGCGCCGACGGGCTCCGCCAGCACCGTCATCGAGATCGTGGTCGGCTTGACGTATTTGAGCAGCCAATTGAAGATCATGTGGCCGAATACGGTCGGCACGACGGCGAGCAGGAGGAAGACGAGCCATTCCTTGACGGGATAACCGGTCATGGCGATGCCCATGACAAGGTTGTAGACGAAGAAGCAAGCGGCCGTAATGCCGAAGACGACGAGGCTGTACAGGTACGACGAGAGGCGGCGCATGATTTGCTTCGCGATCAGCATATTGACGGCAATCGCCAGCGCGCCGAGGAAGGAGAGCATGTCGCCGTAGAACGCGCGCTGCGACAGCCCGATGTCGCCCGAGCCGATGCTGACGGCCCCGACGAGCGCGACTAGCATGCCGATGACCGCGAACCTGTGGGGCCGGTCCTTGAACAGGAAGAACGCGCCGATCAGGACGAACACCGGCTCGAGCGCGAGCAGGATCGTGGAGCTGGCGATGGACGTGTAGGTGAGCGAAGCCATCCACAGCAGGAAATGAAGCGCCAGGAAAAAGCCCGCCGCGGCGAGCAAGAGCCAGTCCTTGCGGCTGATCGTATGTAGCGTTCTCAGCTGTTTCGCGCCGAACGGCAGCATCAGGAGAAAGGTGAAAAGCATCCGGTACATGCCCTGCACGGATACGGGCGCGTCGGAGGCGCGGACGAGAATAGGGGCGAACGAAATAGCCAGCATGCCGATCAGGAGCGGAATGATCGGGGAAATCGGCATTTTGGCGGAATGGGACGATGACTGCACGATGGTGATGTTCCTTTCTGCTTCGGTGCTTGATTGTAGTTCAGCATCCTTCATTATGCACCTCGAGGCTTGTCCAGGCAAGAGAGGAGGAGCTATTTGGCAGAGAACCGCCCATAGCTTCTCGCGAACGACAGCATCCGCCTGTATGCCGGCGGATCGGTAACCCGCAAGGGATGAAATTGCGGGTGGTTGGAGTTGACCTCCAAAATCCATAATTGCCCGTTTCGGTCATCGGCAAAATCGATGCCTACCTCGTGCATGCCGGCTCGCCGGGCGCTCAGCCATACGGCCGTTTGCCGCGCGATGCGCGTCAAACGGGCGATTTTGGCATGACCGGCCGCAGCCGACAGTCCTTTGGAACGGTACATTTGCTTCAGGGTACGGATACGGCCGCCTTGGCTGTAATTCGTGACGATTTTGCCCGGCCTGGCGATTCTCGCGAACGAGCCGGTCACGGTCCAGGCGCCGCGGGGCTTGCGCTGCACCATCATGCGCATATCGTAAGGCCGGCCGCCGACGGTTGCGAGCGGTATGGCTTTCTGCACGATCATTTTGCCCCCGCCGATGCGTTTCGCATAACGGCAGAGCGCGTCGACCGTATGGAAATGCCGGTAGATCTGCCTGCGGTTCTTCACCGCGATGAGCTTGTAGCCGCTCCGCTCCGACGTCGCTTTGCAAACGCCGATGCCGAGCGAACCGACATCCGGCTTGATGTAGACGTTCCGGTACACGGCGAACATCGCCGACAAATTCGCGGCGGTCAGCAGCATGGTGCGAGGAACGAGCGGTCTCAATCGCGGGCTGGAGGCTAACATCGCGCAGACGCGTTTTTTGCCTCGAATCGCGGTACTATTGTACGTTTTCTTGGGCATGAACGATCACCTCATTTGTACCGTATGTCGCCGCAATAACGTCGAACTGTGCCAAAAGGCAAACTTTTCGTCAAAATGTTGTCATTTGAACCGGGTTATGAAGTCTGTTATGCTTTCAGAAAAGACGGGCAGAACCGGATGATCGGCCTGCCGAAGGAGAGACTTCGAGATGGGCGTACCGACAGGGGTGTGGATTTCGGCGGCAATCATCGCGGTGATTGTCACGTGGATGACGATTTGGGTGACGAACAAGGCGTATTCCCGGAGATGGGAAGACCATGGCATAGATAAGGACAAGGAAGACAAGCGCAGCTAAGGCGGATTGACACGTAACCATATGGTGTCCTATACTAAAAGCGAAACCAAAAGGTTTCGCTTTTTCGCTTGGCAACGCCAATTTATAAATCGCCCGAACAAGGAGAGGTACTTATTATGGAAACGCAAAACACGCTGCCCGATATTCGGCAATCGCAAGTCTTCAACGCCCCGATCGCGAAAGTGTGGTCGGTCATCTCGACGTCCGAAGGGCTGAGCGCTTGGTTCATGCCGAACGATCTCGAGCCGGTCGTCGGTCATACCTTCACGATCGATGCCGGTCCGTTCGGCATGCAGCCGTGCGTCGTCAAGGAAATCGAAGAGCCGAACCGCATCGCGTTCGAATGGGGCAAAGAGTGGACGATCACGATTCTGCTCGAAGACCAGGGCGACAACCGGACTTCGTGCACGCTGATCCACTCCGGCTGGCGCGCGGATGGCGTGAACGATTTCAACATTCCGTACAGCGTGGCGCACGATAAAATGGGCAAAGGCTGGGTCGGCATCGTGGCGAAGCTCGGCTCGATCGTCGAAGCCTGATATGGCGGCGCTGCCGTCCGGCAAACACGACGTGTTTCAGGCGATCGCGGATCCGACGCGGCGCGAGGTGCTGCGGCTGCTGGTCGATCGAGAAATGCCCGTCACCGCGATTACCGGCCATTTTGCCATGACGAGAACGGCCGTGTCGAAGCATCTGCGCATCTTGTCGGATGCCGGGCTTGTCAAGGAGCGGAAGGTCGGCCGCGAAACCCGTTACCGGCTGGAGCCGCAGCCGCTGCAGGAGCTGCGCAGCTGGCTGCAGTTTTACGAGCGGTTTTGGGAAAATAAAATGTCCGCCCTGCAGCGCTTGGTCGAAAGCGAAGACGGGCCGGCGGGCGAATAAACGCTTCAATAAAAGCGAGCATCGCGCAAACCCGTGGTTTCTAATCACGGGTTTTTCTGTTACCCTAAGCTTATGAAAGGGGGAATTATCCATGTCATTTTTATCCGCTGCGATCCAATACATCGGACAAGTCGGCGTCATCGTGCGCCGGGGCGGCTTCAAGCTCGCCGTCGATCCGTTTTTGACGGAAAACGTCAATCCGGCGCCGACCGAGTGGGTGCGGAGGTACCCGCCTCCGGTCGATCCCGGCAAGCTGCACGATCTGAATTTGGTGCTGATCACGCATGAGCATTCGGACCATTTGGACCCGGGGACGCTGCTGGCCATCGCCCAGGCTTCGCCTGCCTGCCGGTTCGCCGGACCGAGCGCCTGCGCGGACATTATGAAGAAAATCGGCATCGCGGAGGAGCGGATCGACGCGCTTCGCCATGGCGCGCCTTACGTCTGCGGAGGCGGATTGACGGTACATCCGATACCGGCCTGGCACGAAGTGCGCGACATGAACGCCGAAGGTTGGGACCGCTTTCTTGGCTATATGCTGGATTGGGACGGCATCACGATCTATCATGCGGGCGATACGCTCGTGCATGAAGCGCTCATAGACGCCTTGCGCGGCTATCGGATCGACATCGGCATGCTTCCCATCAACGGCCGGGACATCTTCCGCAACCGGCGCGGCATCGACGGCAACATGAATGCGCGGGAAGCCGCGGATCTGGCGGCCGACTTAGGGATGAGCACGGTCGTTCCGCTTCATTTCGACATGTACATGAACAACAGCGAAGGCATCACCGGCTTCGTCGGCGAGATGTTCGACCGTCATGCGGGACGAAAATACCATATTTTCCAGCCGGGCGAAGTATGGATTTACGTCAAAACCGACGAGATTTGAGCAGGGTTTGATTTCGCGCGCGGTCTCCGGCAATACTAAGCAAATCAGGGAGGCGGTGGTTGAGTGAGCATTCTGGCCTTCACGGACCTGACCAAAACGGTTGCGGGCGGCAGAACGTTGTTCTCGCGAATAACCGCGTCCGTCGAAGAACCGGAATCGATTGCGCTGATCGCGCCTTCCGGACAGGGCAAGAGCACGCTGCTTCGCTTGCTGGCATTGCTCGATGCGCCGACCGCCGGCGAGCTGCAGTTGGAGGGCAAGTTCGCTTCAAGCTGGCAGCCGCAGTCCTGGCGCAAAAGAGCCGCATACGTAGCCCAACAGTCCGTCATGCTGCCTGGTAGCGTAGAGCATAACTTAAGCACCTCCAGCCGGCTGCACGGTACGCCTTTTGACCGGGAGGATGCTGCACGGCTGATGGAGGCGGTAAGCCTGTCGTCCACAGGCTGGGAGAAGAGCGCGGAAGAGCTGTCGGGCGGGGAGAAGCAGCGCGTCTCGCTCGTGCGTTCGCTCCTCGGCCGGCCGGCGGTCCTGCTCCTGGACGAGATTACGGCTTCGCTGGACCAGCACTGCAAGCTCGCGGTTGAGAAGCTGCTGATGGAGATGCAGGCTCCGGCGAAGACGACGCTGGTCTGGGTCTCGCATGATCTGGAGCAAGCGCGTCGCGTCAGTTCGAGAGTCTGGTTCTTGGCGGACGGCAGCCTAGCCGATAGCCGGACGGAGGATTTCTTTCGGCAGCCTCCTACACTGTCCGCCGAACGGTTTCTGAGCAGGCACGACTCGGACGAGCAAGCGCGGGAGGACGAATCATGACGCCGACGGCGCTGGCGTTCACCTTGCTATTCGTCGGCATCACCGTCCTGTTGTCCATGCGCCAGAAACTCGGACTGGAGAAGGATCTCATCATCGGCACGGTCCGCGCGGCCGTACAGCTGCTTGCCATCGGGCTGGTGCTGCAGTATTTGTTCCGGACGCGCCATCCCGCGCTGCTGCTGCTCGTCGTGGCGGTCATGATCGCGGTCGCGTCATGGCATGCCGCCCGGCGCGGCAAGGGACTGCGGGGCATCGGCATCCGAATCGGGATCGCCCTAACGGCCACGGAAGCGCTCATCATGCTGCTTCTGCTTGGCCTGCGCATCATCGATAACACGCCGCAGTACGTCATCTCGATCAGCGGCATGACGATCGGCAACGCGATGGTGGTCGCCGGCTTGTTCCTGAATCACATGAAGCGCGACGTCGAATCGTCCTGCGGCGAGATCGAGACGCTGCTCGCGCTTGGCGCAAGCGCCCGCCAGTCGATTCAGCTCAGCCTGAAGCGGGCGGTCAAGGCTAGCATGATTCCGACGATCGACGGCATGAAGACCGTCGGCATCGTGCAGCTTCCCGGCATGATGACGGGCATGATCATCGCCGGCGCCGATCCGCTCCAAGCGGTCCGCTATCAGATCCTGATCGTGTTCGCGTTCACGTCTTCGGCGGCCGTCACGAGCATTTTGCTCAGCCTGCTCAGCTACAAATTATGGTTCACCAAGGAGATGCAGCTGCGCCAATTGGGTAAGGAATAGAGGCAAGGAATAGAAGGTTGGCCATTCGAGAGGAGAGATAGGAACGATGAAATACCGCAAACTCGGACGTACGGGACTAGAGGTTTCCGTGATCGGCGTCGGCACATGGCAATTCGGAGGC
The DNA here is from genome assembly GCF_059383675.1 of Paenibacillus sp. J22P277. Classification (NCBI taxonomy): domain Bacteria; kingdom Bacillati; phylum Bacillota; class Bacilli; order Caryophanales; family Paenibacillaceae; genus Paenibacillus; species Paenibacillus sp. J22P277. Next base: position 368,148 of record NZ_JBXENS010000003.1, on the reverse strand, counting down.
GAGTGGGGGCAGCAGTTCACGCAGGCGGAAGCCGACGCGATACTGGACCGGGCGGCCGAGCTCGGCATCAACCTGATCGATACGGCGGAGTGCTACGGCGACCATTTGTCGGAATCGCTGATCGGCGATTATTTGGCCCGCCGCAAACGCGAAGATTGGATCGTGGCGACGAAGTTCGGCCATCATTTTCACGAACGGTTCACGCGGACCGACGACTTCTCCCCCGGCGACGTCGTGAAGCAGCTGGACGCTTCGCTCAAGTCGCTGCGGACGGATTATGTCGATCTGTACCAGTTCCATTCCGGTCCGGACGCGGTCTTCGATAACGAGGAGCTGTGGTCGGTGCTCGGCGAACAGGTGAAGGCCGGCAAAATCAAGCATCTCGGCACGTCCATCGGCAGCAACGCCAACGTGCATCAAGTGGACGCGTCGACCCGGATCGGCTCCGACGTGATTCAAGTCGTTTACAACCGGTTGGATCAGGTGCCGGAGCAAGAAGTGTTCCCTTCTTGCATCCGCCAAGACTTAGGCGTGCTGGCGCGCGTGCCGCTCGCGAGCGGTTATCTCAGCGGCAAGTACAAGCCGGATGCCGTATTCGACAAGACCGACGTTCGCCACCGTCATGACCGCGAAAGCACCGTGCAAAAGCTGGAGGAAGTGCAGCGCATCGCCGCGGAGGAAGTGCCGCAGGGCGTGGACATGGCGGCGTGGGCGCTGGCCTGGTGCTTGAAGCATCCGGCCGTGACCGCCGTGATCCCGGGCTGCAAGAGTCCGGAGCAGGTGAGCTCCAACGCGAGCGTGACGGCGCTGATCGCGGACTCGCATCCGCAGGACGTGCAAAGGTAATTCGTATCGGCTTGATCAAGAACCGCTCCTTGCCGGAGCGGTTTTTTTGCATGGGCACGGACGGTCCGGATCATGCGGCTTTTGCGAAATTCATGCGGCCGGTCTATGCGGGGTTTCCATAAAATATTAATTGCCGTCCAGCCGACTCTAGTGGTACGGTAGAAGGAAACCGTGCTTTTACGTAGAGACGCAGGAGGTCGGCTGGAATACCATGATCGTTCGTAGACGGAATCGCATTCTCGCGCTGCTGCTCGTCCTGGCCTCGTTCGGATTCGCTTATCCGGTCCATGCGGAGTCTGCGGCCGAGGCGCCGCCCGACCTGGCCTCGGAGGCAGCCGTGCTGATCGACGCCAAGACGGGAACGGTGCTGTACGCGCGCAATCCGGAGAAGCAGGAATATCCGGCCAGCATTACGAAAATCATCACGGGCATCATCGCGATCGAGGACGAGAAGGACCATTTGCAGGATCTGGTCACGACGTCGAAGGAAGCGCGGTATGAAGAAGGAACGCGCATCTACCTGTCGGAGGGCGAGCAGCAGCCGCTCATTAACCTGCTGTACGGCATGCTGATGAATTCCGGCAACGACGCCGCGACGGCCATCGCGGAGCACATCGACGGCTCCAAGGCGAAGTTCGCGGAGCGGATGAACCGGTTCGTGCAGGAGAAGGTCGGCGCGATGCATACGCACTTCGTCAACCCAAGCGGCCTGCCGGATACCCAGCAGTACACGACGGCGATGGACATGGCCGAGATTGCCCGTTATGCGATGCGCAACGACCTGTTCAGAACGATCGTCGGCACGAAGAAGATGCCGTGGAACGGCCAGGAATGGAAATCGACGCTGATCAACCATAACGAAATGCTGGGCAACTACGATGGCACGACCGGCATCAAGAACGGCTACACGGGCGATTCCGGCTTCACGCTCGTCACGTCGGCCAAACGGGACGGCATGGAGATCATCGGCGTGCTGCTCAAGTCACCGACGCAATCCGTGCTTTATAAGGATATGACAAAGCTGCTGGACTACGGCTTTCAGCATTTCGACCTGCAGCGGGTATCGGTCGCGAACCAGTCCTTTCCGCTCGCAAGCGCGGGCGAGAGGGACTTCGTCGCCGAGGAGCCGCTCTACGCCGTCGTGCCGATGGGCGAGACGCCCGTCATCTCCGTCACGGCCGAAGGCGAGCTGCAGGTACGAACCTCGCTCGGCACCGAATCGGCGGGCCGGCTGCAGCCGGTCATGCCGAACCTCGGCGCCGTTGCGCTCCGGTACCCGGAGATCGCGGCGTCGGTGCGGATAGCGCCCGAGCGAGCGAGCGACTCCGCCGAGCCTTCCGCGAGCAAAAAACTGGGCATTTTCATCGTATGGATCGGCTTGATCGCGTATTTATGCCTGTTCGCGTTCATTCGCGCCAAGCGCCGACGGCAGGAACGGGAACGCGGATTCTGAAGTCCCTGAAATAGTTTGAACAAAGAGGTAATTACGACGAATGCGGCGTATATATATCATGTAACCGTATCCAAAACGAGGAGATGGTAGCGATGAGAATATCGGTGGAGCAATCGGCCGCGCGTTGGTATATCCGGGAAATGGACTTGACGGACGGCGATCATTTGCGGATCTTCGTTCGGCTCGGCGGCAGCGGCAGCGTTCAGCCCGGCTACTCGCTCGGCGTGATGAAGGACGTTCCCCGCAATCCGGGCGTCAAGGATATCGTGGAAGGCATCACGTTCTACATGGAAGCGGATAACCTGTGGTTCCTGGAGGACAAGGAGCTGTTCATCCGGTTCCTGGAGCAGGAAGACGACATCACGATGGACGTCGAATAGACGACGCTCCGCGAAACGGAGAGAATCGAGTGAAGCTGTACCATTTTAGCGAAGATCCGACGATCCGCTTGTTCACGCCGAGACAGCTGCCTTACCGCTTGAACGAGCCCGCCATGGTGTGGGCCATCGATGGGACGCATGCCTATAACTATTACTTCCCGAGGGACTGCCCTCGGGTTTGCTTTTGGCTGGACCCGCATACGACCGATGCGGACAGCGACAGGTTCTTCGGATTGTCCCGGACGAGCCATGTCGTCGCCGTCGAGAGCGGCTGGCTCGAGCGCATCCGGTCCGCGAGGTTGTACCGGTACGAATTCGAGCCGGGCCCCTTCGCGTCGTACGACGGAAACGCAGGGTATTATATAACCGAGGAAGCGGTCGAGCCGGCGGCCGTCGAACGCATGGACGATTGCCTGGGCCTTCTGGCGGCAGCGGGCATCGAGGTGCGCATCACGCCGTCGCTTCGGCCGCTGCAGGAGGCGATCCCGCGTTCCACCGTCAACTTCTCGATGATCCGCATGTCGAACGCGGCTGCGGAATAAGGATCTTGGGACGGCATCCGCGCCGCTTGTTCCGGGAGGCGGTTGCCGACTATAATGGTTCCATAGAAACGGGCAAGGACGTGAAGCGCGGATGGATTTCAAGAAGTACAAGACGTTTCAGGTCGTCGCGGACACGCTGAACCTGACGCGCGCCGCCGATCTGCTCGGGTATTCTCAGCCCACGATCAGCCTCCAGGTTCAGTCCCTGGAGAACGAGCTTGGCGTCTCGCTGCTTGGCCGCAGCGGGAAGAGGACGTTCCTGACCCCGGCGGGGAAGCTGGTCAAGCATTACGTGGACCAGACGTTCGCGCTGATGGAGGAAATGGAGACCGAGCTTCGCAAGCTGGAGCATCCTCACGGCCTGCTGACCGTGGCCGCGCCCGAATTTTACTGCACGCAATACTTGTCGCTCATCCTGCATTCGTATATTTCGGAGAATCCGAACGTGAAGCTGCAGCTGTTCTCCTGCGACAGCAACGACGCGATGAAGAAGGTCGCTTCGAACGAAGCGGATCTGGCCATTATCGCGGGTCCCTGCGATTTGCCGCAGATGGAGACGATGCCGCTCGGCAAAGAGGATCTCGTGCTCGTCGCGACGAGCGAGCTGCTCGCCCGTCACGAGCTGTCGGAGCTGCTGGAGCGCTATCCGTTCATTACGTACAAATCCGGCTCCAACATTCAGCGGCTCGTCAACGAATGCTTGCACGAATACGGCTTCACCCCGGATAAGTACATCGAATGCGTCTCGGACGAGACAATCAAGCGGACCGTCATGTACAACACGGGGATCGCGCTGCTCGGAGCGGGTTTGGTCGAAGAGGAATTGCGAAAGGGGACATTGGCGGAAATTCACCGCTTCCCCGGCAAAATCGAGACGAATATGGTTATGCTAAAGAAAAGGCTCGCGGAACAAAACATTCGCTCCTTCGCGGAAATCGTCCAGCGGATCTGGAAGGAATGGGATTGACGCTTGCGCCAACATACCGCTATCGGCCTCGGGCAGCTTCGGCAGCCCGAGGTTTCTTGTCCGTCCGGGCGGATGACGGGAACATTGCGTTTCTTAATCGTAACCATTGGATAATTCAATTTTTTGATCGAAAACCGCTATGCTACAATTAAAATAACCCAACGTTTGAGAAGGAGTGCAGCTTATGGATGCGGTGAAGAACACGAACATCTCGATTATCGGCGTGCCGCTGCCTTACGGGGCCGACCGCAAAGGCGTCGATCTCGGTCCGAACGCGATACGCGGCGCGAATCTTCATGAACGGCTGAGCTCGCTCGGCTATGCGATCGAGGATTTGGGCGACCTCCGGGTCCACGGGACGCTGCCGCACCCGCCGACGGGGGAGAAGCTGAAATATTTGGACGAAATCGTACGGGTCAACACGGAATTGTGCAGCACCGTCGCGGCCGAGATGGGGAAAGGCAGATTCCCGCTCGTGCTGGGCGGCGACCATAGCATCGCGATCGGCACGATCAAAGGCGTATTGCAGCGAGTCCGGCGCCTCGGCGTCATCTGGTTCGATGCGCATACGGACGTGAACACGGATGTCACGACGGCTTCGGGCAACATCCACGGCATGTCGCTGGCGGCCGTGCTCGGCTACGGCCATTCCGATCTGACGTCCGTCGGCGGGACGGACGCGAGACTGCTGCCCGAGAACGTCGTCATCATCGGCGCGCGCTCCATCGATCCCGGCGAACGCGCTTTCTTGAAAGCGAAAGGGATCAAAGTATTCACGATGCACGATATCGACCGCAACGGCATGAAGCAGGTGATGGAAGAGGCGATGGACATCGTGTCCAAGGACACCGACGGCGTCCACCTGAGCCTCGACCTCGACGGCATGGATCCGTGGGACGCGCCTGGCGTCGGCACGCCGGTCTCGGGCGGAATGTCGTACCGGGAGAGCCATCTTGCCATGGAACTGCTGTTCGAACGGAATCTGCTCGTGTCCGCCGAGTTCGTGGAAGTGAACCCGATGCTGGACCAGCATAACAAGACGGCCGTGGCGGCCGTGGAATTGATCGGCTCCGCGTTCGGCGAGCGTATCCTGTGAGCGTCAAGGCGGCTCAAGCCGGCTTCAAACCGGCAATCGAAAGGGGGAAGCGGACATGACGAACACGACGAACCGCATCATCGAACAGACGCAGCGGTACGGGGCCAACAATTACCATCCGCTGCCGATCGTCATCGCGAGAGCGGAGGGCGTCTGGGTGGAGGATCCCGAGGGCAATCGCTTCATGGATATGCTGAGCGCGTATTCGGCGCTGAATCACGGCCATCGGCATCCCCGCATTATCGCCGCGCTCAAGGAGCAGGCGGATAAAGTGACGCTGACCTCGCGCGCGTTCCATAACGATCAGCTCGGCGTATTTTACGAGAAGCTGACGAAGCTCACGGGCAAAAGCATGATCCTGCCGATGAACACCGGCGCGGAAGCGGTGGAGACAGCGCTCAAAGCCGCGCGGCGGTGGGCATACAGGGTGAAGAAAGTGCCGGCGGACCAGGCGGAAATCATCGTCTGCGGCGGCAATTTCCACGGCAGGACGACGACGATCACGTCCTTCTCGTCCTCCGACGAATACAAGGCGGACTTCGGACCGTTCACGCCCGGCTTTCGCGTCATTCCGTACGGCGACATCGACGCGCTGAAGGCGGCGATCACGCCGAACACGGCCGCCTTCATGGTGGAGCCGATCCAAGGCGAGGCCGGGATCGTCATACCGCCGGACGGATTCCTCCGGGCGGCGAGAGCGTTGTGCGACGAGCAGCGGGTGCTGCTCGTCGCGGACGAGATCCAGACGGGCTTCGGCCGGACCGGCAAGCTGTTCGCGAGCGACTGGGAGCGGGTCGTGCCGGATATGTACATCATGGGCAAGGCGCTGGGCGGCGGGGTGTTTCCGATATCCGCGGTGGCGGCGGACGAAGCGATCCTGGGCGTCTTCGAGCCCGGCTCGCATGGCTCGACCTTCGGGGGCAACCCGCTCGGATGCGCGGTCGCGATCGCGGCGCTTGACGTGCTCGCGGACGAAGGGCTGGTTAATCGTTCGGAGGAGTTGGGTACGTATTTCATATCGCTGCTGCGCGGGATCGAAAGCCCGGTCATCAAGGAAATCCGCGGACGGGGCTTGTTTATCGGCCTGGAGCTGCACGGCGAGGCGCGTCCGTACTGCGAGCAGCTGAAGGAGCTCGGCCTGCTGTGCAAGGAAACGCACGAGACGACGATCCGGTTCGCGCCGCCGCTGACGATCGCGCGCGAAGAGCTCGACTGGGCATTCGCCAGGATTCAAGCGATATTTTAACCTCCTGCAGCATGCAATCCGCAAGGCACGCCAAATCATGATCGGTGGAAGGTGGGACGGCAGCCCATGGCAGACGTCAAGCAAACAACGGACGGCAAGACGAAATTAAGCCTCATTCACGTACCCTTCGGACTCGGCGCCGGGAGACCCGGCAACGAAGCAGGTCCGGAATCGATGATGCAGGCCGGCCTGCTCCGGCAGCTGCGCAAGACCGAATTCGAACTGGCGACGGAGACGAAAATCAAAGGCGACTTCCGGGCGGCGCCCGGCTCGGCCGACTCGGCCGGCGAGGGCAACCTCAAGCATCTGCCCGAGGTCGTCGAGATGGGCAGGCAGGTAGCGAACCACGTCTCGCAGGCCGCGAACCGCGGAGAGCTTCCGCTCGTGCTCGGCGGCGACCGTAGCGTCACGATCGGGGTGCTTGCCGGGCTCGCCGCCGGCGGGAAACGGACCGGCGTCATCTATTTCGACGCGCATGCCGGACTGCACGCGGAAGCGGGCAGTCCGACCGGGGGCATCGGCGGCATGGCGCTTGCCGTCGCGCTCGGGTACGCGAAGCACGGGCTGTCCGACATCGCCGATAACGCGGACGTGACCGCGGTAAGCAAACACAACGTCGTGCTCATCGGCGTTCGCGACGTGGAGCCGGAGGAGCGCGAGCTGATCTTGGCCGAAGGGATTACCGTGTTCACGATGCATGAAATCGACCGGTTGGGCGTCGAGCAGGTGATCCGGCGGGCCGTCGAGATCGCGGGCGACGGGACGGAAGGCATCCATGTCAGCTTCTCCGCGGATTGCCTGGACCCGATGGAAGCGCCGGGCGTCGGCATGCAGGTGCCGGGCGGCTTGACCTACCGCGAAGCGCATTTTGCCTGCGAGCTGCTCGCGGAGACGGGGCTCGTTCGGTCCATCGACATGGTGGAGGTCAACGCCATGCTGGACGAAAGCCGCAGAACCGCGCGGCTGGCCATCGGACTGATCGCCTCGCTGCTCGGCAAACGAATCCTCTAAACGACAACAGCCGTTACGCGCCGCGACCTTGCCGGTCGCGCGTAACGGCTGTTGTTTTGTTACTCTGACGTCTTCGGCCGCAGCCCGGCTATTCGAGCCCGAGTTCCTTCATCTTGTTGTACAGCGTGCCTCGGGAGACGCCGAGCAGCTTGGCGGCGGCGCTTTTGTTGCCGGCCGTCTTGGCGAGCGCCTCCTGGATGAGGCGCTGCTCCTCCGATTGGCTGACGCTTGCCTTGAGCGGCTTAGCCGCGGCTTCGGCTCCGGTAGAGGAGGTTGCCGGAGCTTCTTCGCGTTCCCGCGCATGGACGGGCGTGTCTTCCAAGCTCGGCTGCGACGCCTGCAGCGCTTGGGGCAGCTGCTCCATCGTGATCAGATCGTCTTCGCACAGGATGACGCAGCGTTCCACGACGTTGCGGAGCTCGAGGATATTGCCCGGCCAATCGTAGCCCGCAAAGGCCAGCATCACCTCCGGCGACAGCGAAGGCAGGGGCTTCTGGTACTGCAGCGAGAACTGCTTCAGGTACATTTGCAGCATCGCGGGGATGTCCTCGCGCCGCTCGCGCAGCGGGGGCAGCGCGATGGACACGACGTTCAGCGCGTAGTACAGATCCGCGCGGAAATCGCCCTCGCGCGCCTTCGCGGCCAGGTCCGCCGTCGAGGCGGCGATGATGCGCGTCCGAATGGCGATCGGCTTGCTGCCGCCGATTCGCTGGAAGGTCTGCTGCGACAAATACCGGTAAAGCTTCGCCTGGAGCTCGATCGGCAGGCGGTCGATTTCGTTCATGAACAGCGTGCCGTCCTTGGCCAGCTCCAGCATGCCCGGCTGACCGCCCTCGCTGCCGGTGAACGCGCCGCCTTGGTAACCGAAGAGCTCCGTGTCCAGCAGGCCGGCAGGAACGGTGCCGCAGTTCACGTTAAGGAATACCTCGCCGGCGCGCGGGCTGGACTCGTGAATGATCTGCGCCAGCTGCTCCTTGCCCGACCCGCCTTCGCCGACGAGCAGCACCGGCGTGTCCGCGGAAGCGACCTTTTTCGCCCACTGCATGACCCGGCCGAGCGCGGAGCCTTTGCCTTTCGCGAAGGAGAACAGCCCGCTGTCGGCGGCCTTGTGCTGGTGGGAATACGTATGCGCGGAGGTCAGCTGCTCGTTCAGCTTCACGAGCTGCGTGATGTCTTGCTCCGCGGCGATGCCGCCGATGATCTCCCCCTGCGGATCGCGGACGGGAGAGGCGTTGATCAGCACGTGTGTGCCTTCCCGCGGCCGATGGTACGCATTGCGGATGACCCGGCCTTCGTCCAATATTTTGAGCACCATCAACGTCTCCGCTTCGAAATGCTCCCCGATCCGCCTGCCCAATATATCCGCGCCGGGCAAATCGTAGATGTCCTCCGCTACCGGATTCCAGCAGATAACCTCGCCTTTGCGGTCGACGACCGTAACCGCGTCCGTGACCGTATCCGCCAACGTGTGGAAATACGACTGCCAGCGCTCTTGCTCGGACAACGCGAACGCGAGCGCATCTCCGGCATGGACATAGCCCAGCAGCGTTCCGCCGGCATCGCGGAGCAGCAGCGTCCGGGGCAGGCGATTCGCTTCCCGGTCCGGCTCGACGGACAGGATGGCATCGAGCGCCGATTGCCCCGGCGTTAATGAAATAACGGCGGCGGCATAAGGCGAATCCGCCAGCGCGTCCGCCGCCGATTCCGCCAACCGCCCGGCGAACGCCGCCAGCAGGAATGCGCGATCTTCCGGCAGCACCAGAACGGCGCGATTCAAGCCAAGGGCTTTCGACCGAACGGCAACGGCCCGGCCGCTTTCCAAAATCGGCAGCAGCCCCGCAAGATCAGGGTTCGTCAACTCCGTCACGGGAGTGTTCAATGAGAGTTGTTCACGCTTGAACATAATCGCTCGTCTCCGCATCTATGTAAGGTATGAGAGTAATCTACCATGAAAAACACCCGCTTTCAATTCGTTGTCCAATTGTCTAACTGCATAATTGTTCAATACGGTGAATATTTATTATTTTAAACAATTATATGTTCAAATAAACCGAATACATGTATAATTGAGTTATTGAATTGAACAATTATGTACAAACACCTGGAGGAATGCAGCATGGATCTGCTTCTGAAGAACATGTTCCAAGCGCTCGGCAAAAGCCGTTCGGCAAACCGCCTGGCAAAGAAATACGGTTTGCGTTTCGGGGCCGCCCGATTCGTCGCCGGCGAATCGATCCAGCAGTCGATCGACGCCGTCCGCAGGCTGAACGAAGACGGACGGATGGCGACGCTCGATCATCTCGGCGAATTCGTCTTCAGCGCGGAAGAAGCCGAGCAATCCACGGAGATGTGCCTGCAAACGCTCGACGCGATCGCCGACGCGGAAGTGAAGTCCAATCTTTCGCTTAAAATGACGTCGCTCGGCCTCGATATCGACAGGGAGCTGTGCGTCGCCAATATGAAACGCATCCTGAACCGCGCGCGGTTGTACGGCAACTTCGTCCGCATCGACATGGAGGATTTCGCCCATTGCCAGATCTCGCTCGACATCTACCGCGAGCTCCGCGAAGAGTTCGGCAACGTAGGCATCGTCATTCAGGCGTACCTGTTCCGCACGGAGCAGGACGTGAAGGAGCTGAACGGGCTCCATGCGAACCTGCGGCTGGTCAAAGGCGCGTACAAGGAATCGCCGAGCGTCGCGTTTCCCGCGAAGCACGACGTCGACGAGAACCTGAAGCGCATCATCAAGCTTCATCTGCTGAACGGCAACTACGCCGCCGTCGCGAGCCATGACGAGGCCATCGTGAATTATACGAAGGCTTTGGTCAAGGAGCACGGCATCGACAGGGAAGCGTTCGAATTCCAGATGCTGTACGGCATCTGCGAAGATCTTCAGAAGCGGCTCGTTCGGGAAGGCTACCGCGTCCGCGTCTACGTGCCCTACGGCATCGACTGGTTCGGTTACTTCATGCGCCGGCTGGCGGAACGTCCCGCCAACGTCTGGTTCGTGCTCAAAAACATGTTCAAATGAAAAACTGGCTTGACTAAAAGTCCCGATCCGGGAGAGGAGAATGGATATGACAACAACGCCCTACACTGCGGTTAAACCTTACGCGAACGAACCGTTTACGGATTTTGGCAAACAGGAGAACCTCGACGCGATGCACGCCGCGATCGCGAAGGTCAAGTCCGAATTCGGACGCAGCTACCCGCTTAAGGTCGGCGGCCGGAAGATCGAGACGGAAGCGAAGATCACGTCCATCAACCCGGGCAACGTCGACGAAGTCATCGGCTTCGTGAGCAAGGCGACGCAGGAGATCGCGGAGGAAGCGATGCAGGCCGCGCTGCGTACGTTCGAGTCATGGAAGAAAGTCCCTGCCCGCGAACGCGCCGAATACCTGTTCAAGGCGGCGAACCTGATGCGCGAGCGCAAGCACGAGTTCTCGGCGCTCATGCTGCTGGAATCCGGCAAAAACTACGTCGAGGCCGACGTGGACACGGCGGAGGCGATCGACTTCCTGGAATTTTACGCCCGCGAGATGATCCGTCTGAGCACCGTCAACGAATCCCAGCCGCTGGCCAAGATTCCGGGCGAGGACAATCATTTGTCGTACATTCCGCTCGGCGTGGGGGTCATCATCCCGCCGTGGAATTTCCCGCTCGCGATCTGCGTCGGCATGACGGCCGCCGCGGTCGTTTCGGGCAACGCCGTGCTGCTGAAGCCGGCTTCCACGACGCCGGTCATCGCCCATAAATTCGTCGCGCTGATGGAAGAGGTCGGTCTGCCGGCCGGCGTCATCAACTACATCCCGGGCAGCGGCGCCGAGGTCGGCGACTACCTGACGACGCATCCGAAGACGCGCTTCATCAGCTTCACGGGCTCCAAGGAAGTCGGGCTGCACATCAACAAGCTCGCGGCCGATACGGTACCCGGCCAAATCTGGATCAAGCGCGTGATCGCCGAGATGGGCGGCAAGGACGGCATCGTCGTCGACGAGACGGCCGATCTGGACGCGGCGGCGTCCGCGATCGTGGCTTCGGCCTTCGGCTTCCAAGGGCAGAAGTGTTCGGCCGGCTCCCGCGCCATCATCGTGGAATCCGTCTACGACGAGGTTGCCGAGCGCGTGGTGCAGCTGACGGAGCAGCTGCAGATCGGCCTGCCGGAGCAAAACTTCGCGTCCGGTCCGGTCATCGACAACGTCTCGTACGCGCGCATTCTCGACTACATCGAGATCGGCAAAGCCGAAGGCACGCTGCTGACGGGCGGCTCCAAGGCCGAAGGCAACGGCTATTACATTCAGCCGACCGTCTTCGGCGACGTGGGCGGCAAGGCGCGAATCATGCAGGAAGAGATCTTCGGTCCCGTGCTGGCGCTGGCGAAGGCGAAGGATTGGCAGGACGCGATCGCGATGTATAACGACACGGAATTCGGCCTGACGGGCTCGTACTTCTCTTCGGACGAGGACCGGATCGCCGAAGCGCTGGACACCGTTCATTGCGGCAACCTGTACATCAACCGCAAGTGCACCGGCGCGCTGGTCGGCGTGCATCCGTTCGGAGGCTTCAACATGTCCGGCACGGATTCCAAAGCCGGCGGCCACGATTACCTGCTGCTCTTCACGCAGGCGAAGCTCATGTCCCGCAAAGCGTAAGCGAACGCCGCGGCCCTCTGCATTTCAGCGCGGAGGGCTGCTTTTTCTTGCCGAATTGGAAGCGCTGCCGCAACGGAATCGGACAACCACAAGGGGGATATCGGGCCATGCTGGTCGAAGAAAAAGAAAACACGGACGTGCTCGCCAGAACGCAGCAGGTAATCGAAACCGCATTGTCGAAGCTAGGGTACGACGAGGCGTACAACGAGCTGCTCAAGGAGCCGCTGCGGCTGCTGACCGTGCGCATTCCGGTCAAGATGGACGACGGCAAGGTGAAGGTATTCACCGGCTACCGGGCGCAGCATAACGACGCCGTCGGACCGACGAAGGGCGGCGTGCGCTTCCATCCCGACGTCACCGCGGACGAGGTGAAAGCCTTATCCATGTGGATGAGCATCAAATGCGGCGTCACGAACCTCCCGTACGGCGGCGGGAAAGGCGGCATCGCGTGCGACCCGCGCACGATGTCGTTCGGGGAGCTCGAGCGGCTTAGCCGCGGCTACGTGAGGGCGATCAGCCAGCTCGTCGGTCCGACCAAGGACATTCCCGCCCCCGACGTATTCACGAATTCGCAGATCATGGCCTGGATGATGGACGAGTACTCGCGCATTCGCGAATTCGACTCGCCGGGCTTCATCACCGGCAAACCGCTCGTGCTCGGCGGCTCCATCGGCCGGGAATCGTCGACCGCCCTCGGCGTCACCATCGTGCTCAAGGAAGCGGCCGCCGTGCTCGGTCTCCCGCTCGGGAAGGCGCGCATTATTATTCAAGGATTCGGCAATGCTGGAAGCTATCTGGCCAAATTCCTGCATGACGCGGGCGCGTCGATCGTCGGCATCTCGGACGCGGTCGGGGCGCTGTACGACCCGGACGGACTCGATATCGACGCGCTGCTCGACCGCCGCGATTCCTTCGGCACGATCACCAACTTGTTTCCGAACCGCATCACGAACCAAGAATTATTGGTGCAGGAATGCGATATCCTAATTCCGGCCGCCATCGAGAACCAAATCACCGCGGAGAACGCGCATCTGATCAAAGCCAAGCTGCTCGTGGAGGCGGCGAACGGACCGACGACCTACGGGGCGACGGAAATCCTGACCCGGCGCGGCGTCATGATCGTGCCCGACGTGCTGGCGAGCGCGGGCGGCGTGGTTGTGTCTTATTTCGAATGGGTACAAAATAACCAGGGCTACTATTGGACCGAAGACGAGGTCAACCAGCGGTTGAACAAAATCCTCGTCGACGCGTTCCGGAACGTATACGAAACGTCGCGGGCAAAGCAGGCCGACATGCGGTTATCGGCTTACATGGTGGGACTTAAACGGATGGCCGAGGCCGTCCGCTGGAGAGGCTGGGTGTAATAAATGGCGCAAACGAGCATGATTTTCCGGCTGGAGCTGGATCATAAGAAGGTAAGCTTCGGCGACGTCGCGGCGACGATCAGCCGGGCCGGGGGCGACGTGACCTCCATCGACGTCATTCGCCCCGGGCACGATGCTTCGACGAGGGACATTACCGTTTCGCTGCAGGACAACAACGAGACGGCCGTCGTCGAGGCGCTGCGCCGATTGGACGGCATCAAGGTCGTCAACGTCTCCGATCCGACGTTTCTCGTCCACCTCGGAGGTAAAATCACGGTGCAGCCGACGATGCCGATCAAGAACCGCGACGATCTGTCCAAGGTGTATACGCCGGGCGTCGCCAAAGTGTGCACGGCCATCGCCGAGGACGTCAGCAAGGCCTACTCGCTGACCATCAAGCGCAATACGGTCGCCGTCGTCACGGACGGCACGGCCGTGCTGGGGCTCGGCGATATCGGACCGCATGCCGCGGCGCCGGTCATGGAGGGCAAGGCGATGCTGTTCAAGCAGCTTGCGGGCGTCGACGCGTTTCCGATCTGCCTGGATACGAAGGACACCGAGGAGATTATCCGGACGATCAAAGCGATCAGCCCGATCTTCGGCGGCATCAACCTCGAGGATATCGGCTCGCCGCGCTGCTTCGAGATCGAGAACCGGTTGGCGGCGGAGCTCGACATTCCGGTCTTCCACGACGATCAGCACGGCACCGCGGTCGTGACGATCGCCGGATTGATCAATGCGCTCAAGTTCGTCGGCAAACGGATGGAAAATATCCGCGTCGTCGTGAACGGCATCGGCGCGGCCGGCGTCTCGATCTGCAAAATGCTGCTCGGCGCGGGCGTGCGGCATCTCGTGCCGATCGACCGGGACGGCGCGATCGTGCGCGGGGGAACGTATCCCCATCCGATGTGGCAATGGCTGGCGGATCAGCCGCAGGTCGAGGCAAGCAGCGGGACGCTCAAGGAGCTTATCGCGGACGCGGACGTCTTCATCGGCGTATCGCGCGCGCGGCTGCTGAACGAGGACGACGTGAAACGGATGAAGCCGGGCGCGATCGTCTTCGCGATGGCCAATCCCGAGCCGGAGATTTCGCCCGAAGAAGCGCTGCCGCATGTGGCGGTGTTCGCGACCGGCCGCAGCGACTATCCGAACCAGATCAACAACGTGCTCGTGTTCCCCGGCTTGTTCCGAGGCGCGCTGGACTGCCGCGCGCGGCATATCAACGAGCCGATGAAGCTCGCGGCCGCCCGGGCGATCGCCTCCGTCGTGACCGCGGACGAGCTTAACGAGTCCTACATCATTCCGAGCATCTTCAACGAGAAGGTCGTCGCCTCCGTACGGAAAGCCGTCATCGAGGCCGCGATTCTGACCAATACCGCGCGCAGGACGCCGAAGGATTTCAGGTAATTCGGCATGCGCGTAGGCGTACGCATGAAAGGCCGTCAGCTCTCCCATTGGAGATGCTGGCGGCCTTTTTGGCGTTCGTCCCGTACGATCCGATCGGCTTGTTCGAAATTGCTCCGGCCGCGGATCAGCCGGTCGAAGGGCTGTTCGGCACATGGCCTTTCTGGTTGCGGTTGCGGTCCGTCGAACCGGCGACGTCGTTTTCCGCTTGGCTGTCCTTCGCGCGCATGCCCTTCATTTTACCGGGTAACGCTGGATTCTGGTGGCGGCCCATATCGATACCTCCTGGCTCGTTGATCGTATGCTTGCAGCTGCTTGGGGAACTGCCGGCTTTTCTAGATTGCCCCAAACCGGGGAAACGGCATTCAGCGAAAGCCGATGGATGCCAAATGGTCCGAATCGGATAAATCGTTGTCCCGATCAGCCATGAATTACGCCTGCCGTACCGCTATGATGGGGTTAGAAAACGTTTTCTTGCGGGATGCGGCTTATAGGCTGCAGAAGGCCATCCTGCCATATTTCCTGCATTTGCTGCTTGGCCACTACGTTACGGAGGTTGGCTATGAACGAGATCATCGGCGTCGGCATCTTGGGTTTTGCGCACGGACATGTGAACGCGTATTGCGAGGAATGGAAGAACACGGACATGGGCGTTCGCGTCGTCGCGGGGTGGGATCACGATGCAGCGCGGCTGGATGCGGCGGTAACCGCCTATGGATTGGAAGGGTATGAGGACGCGGGCGCGCTGCTCGCGCGGGAAGACATCGGCGCCGTCGTCATCGCCTCGGAGACCTCCAGGCACGCGGAGCTGGTACGGCTCGCGGCGGCGGCGGGCAAAGCGATTATTCTGCAGAAGCCCATCGCGCTGACGATGGCCGAGGCGGACGGCATCGTCGCCGACGTCGCCCGGTACGGCGTGCCGTTCACGCTTGCCTGGCAGATGCGGGTCGATCCGCAGAACATCCAGATGAAAACCTGGCTGCGGGAAGGCGCGCTAGGCCAACTGTTCATGGTGCGCCGGCGCCATGGCTTGAACGCGGGGCTGAACGCGGACTTCGCGAACAGCTGGCATGTCGATCCGGCCAGCAACCGGGATATTTGGGCGGACGACACCGCGCATCCCGCCGATTTCATCCACTGGCTGCTGGGCGAGCCCGAGAGCGTGACGGCGGAGATCGCGTCGCTCTTCAATCCGCGCATCCCGAACGATAACGGTATCGCCATCTATCGGTACGCGGACGGGCCGATCGCCGAAGTCAGCTGTTCATTCACCTGCCACGCCATCCAGAACACGACGGAAATCATCGGCGAACGCGGCACGGTCGTGCAGAATTACGGCGACGCGCCAAGCGCGAACGCGCCGAGACCGGACGCCTCCGCCGGCCTGCGCCGGTTCGACGCGGAGAAGAATGCGTGGATCGACAGCGAGATCGCCTCGCCGCCCGCGCATTATCACCGGATCCGCGCATTGGCGGAGCCGCTGGCGGCTTTCTTGCGCGGCGAGCGGGAACCGATCGCGACCGCGGAGGAAGGCCGAACGTCGCTGCGCATGGTGCTGGCGACGTACGTATCCTCGCGAGAGGGCAGGAGAGTATCGCTTCAGGATCCTGCCGTCCGGTATGTCTAGCTTTCTGAAGACCGGCCGTACCGCGACGCCGCTGCCGACATACGGGGTTCGTCGCCGTCATGCGCCGTCGAAATACGCATGGGGAGATCGCGCGCATTTCGAATAAGTGCACCGTTAATCGTCCTCGGGCATTCGTCATCGGCCCGGCTGTCAGCGCTTTGCCAAAAATTCAGAACCAGGAGTGATCCACGTGCCGGTAAAAATCGGATTGGTCGGATTGAACGGAATCGGGAATTTGCATGCCGCTTGCTATCAGGAGGAAGAGTTGGCGGATCTGGTCGCGGTATGCGACGTCGTGAAGGAGCGCGCCGACGCGGCGGCCGAGAAATACGGCGTCAAAGCCTACTACAGCCTGAAGGACATGATCGAGCATGAGCCCGACATCGAAGTCGTGGACATCACGACGGGCGGGATCGACAACGGCAGCTGGCATTTCGAGCCGGCCATGGAAGCAATCGGCTACGGCAAGCATGTCCTCGTAGAGAAGCCGCTCTGCCATGATATTCGCGAAGCGAGGGAGCTGGTCGCCTTCGCCGAGAAGAAGAAGGTGTACCTGGGCTGCAACCTGAACCATTACTTCACGGAGCCGGCCGCCAAGGCGAAGCAATACGTCGACAACGGCGACATCGGCGAGCTCGTGTACTGCATGGCCAAAATGGGCTTCAACGGCGGAGAGGCCAATTACGGCTTGGCCGGCAGCCCGAAAGTGAAGGGGCATCCGTACTTCCACATGAAGGCGTTCCTGACGCATCCGTTCAGCGTCATCCGCCATTTCTGCGGCGACATTACGCATATTCAGACGTTCTCCGACCGTCCCGGCTTCCGCCGCAACGCGGGCGACGTCATGGCTTCCATCAACAGCATCCACATGCGCTTCGCGAACGGCGGCGTCGGCTATCTGCTGAGCCAGCGGGGCGATGCGGTCTATGGCCTCGGCGGCTGGTGGAGCCTCGAGATGGCGGGCTCCAAGGGCACGTTCTGCATCGAGAACTGCGTCGAGAAGGTGTCTTATTGGAAGGCCGAGAAAGGCATACCGGCAATCAGCAAGCAGCCGGAGCCGGAAGTGACGGATTACGGGACGACGAACTTCGACCGCACGTTCAACAACCGGTTGCGCGCGTTCCTCGAGGACGTGTCCGCGCGCGTGCCGTTCGAGCAGTTCCGCGCCAACGGCCGCGACGCGCTGGCCGTTCTGGAATACACGTTCGCGGTCATCGAATCGTACGAACGCGGAGGCGAACTGGTTCGCCCGAATCCGCTGCCGCCGCTGCACGGCGACCCGTTGACCATGCGCTAATCGGCGCAACCCAGGCAAGGCCGAATCACGGGGAAAGCAAGGCTTTCCCCATAAACAGGAGGTTATTCATTCATGATTTCATTAGGCGTCAACTCGGTCCTGTTCAAGAACTACGATTTCGCCGAAGCGGCCAGGCTGATCGCGTCCTGCGGCTATGACGGCGTCGAAATATCCGCCATCCAAGGCATGTGCGAGCATCTGGAGCTCGGCCGCTGGGAGGAGCAGAAAGAGGAGCTGCAGGCGATCGTGCGCGAGCATGGCCTGAAATTCCTGTCCATGGAAGTCGCTTCGCTCGCCGACGAACGCCTGATCCCGGCGTTTCAAGCCGCGGCCGCGATCGGCATCCCCGTCGTGAACGTCGGTCCGGGCGGCAAGTCCGGCGTCGCCGAAGACCTCGACGCGTCCATCGCGAACCTGGCGCGGCTGTCCGAGCTCGCCGCTTCGTACGGCGTCACGCTCTGCGTGAAAGCGCATGTCGGCAACGCCATTTATAATACGCCGACGACGCTTGCCGCGATGGAGCGCATCGCTTCGCCCGCGTTCGGCATCGACATGGATCCGAGCCACGTCCACCGCTCCGGCGAGAATGCCGAAGAAGCATTGCCGGCGGTGCTCGGCCGCGTGAAGCATATCCACATTCGCGACTGCCGGGGACGCGAGCAAGGTCCCGGTCCGATCCAGCTGCAAGCCTGCGGCCGCGGGGATATCGACCTGTTCGGCTACTGCGCCGCGATGGTGGCGGGCGGCTACGACGGCCCGGTCGTGCTCGAAGTCATCGGCGCGACGCCGGAGCATACGATCGAACAGGTGACGGCCGTCGCCGCCGAATCCTACGGCTATCTCAACGCCTGCCTCAAAAAACTAGGAGCGCGCTAACCGCCGCCAAGGAGGAACTTCCATGTCCGCCAAAAAACCGAATCTGATTCTGTTCGGCATCGACAGCCTGCGCCGCGACCATATGAGCGGTTACGGCTACGGCAAGCTGACGACGCCTTATATCGATAGACTCGCTTCCGAGGGCGTGCTCTTCGAGCAGCATTTCAGCCCGAGCATCCCGACGACGCCCGCGTACGCTTCCATGCTGACGGGGCGCGACGTGTTCGGCACCGACGTCGTGGCGCTGCGCCACGAAGGTCCGCTCGGCGGCCATGTGAAGACGCTGGCCGAGGTGCTGGAAGAGAACGGTTATAACACGACCTGCGTCGGCTTCACCGGCAACCCGTCGGCGCGCGGATTCCAAACGTACTTGAACTATGAATCTTGGGTGCCGGACGAAGCGACCGGGCGCACGCCGAAGGCCGAGAACCTAAACGACGTCGCGATTCCCGAGCTGGAACGCCTCGCGGCCGACGACAAGCCGTTCTTCCTGTTCCTGCGCCACATGGACCCGCATTCGCCGTACCTGCCGCCGCAGCCGTTCGACCGCATGTTTTACGGCAAGGACGAGAAGGACCCGGACAATGCGTCGATGGAGCCGGTGTACAATTTCAGGCCGTTCGGCGATTTCCTGAAATCATGGATTCCCGAGGGCGTCACCGACCACGAATACGTGAGCGCGCAGTATGACGGTTCCGTGGCGTATATGGACATTTGCATGCAGTCGCTGTTCACGAAGCTGACGGATATGGGCATCGAGGACGAGACGCTGGTCGTCATCACGGCCGATCACGGCGAGACGCTCTACGAGCACGACTGCTTCTTCGACCATCACGGCCTCTACGACTGCACGCTCGTCGTGCCGCTCATCTTCAAATTCCCCGGCCGCGTGCCTGCGGGCAAGCGCGTGGAGAGCGTCAGCGTCATCGCCGACATCATGCCGACCGTGCTCGGTCTGCTCGACGTGGAAGCGGAAGAGCCGTTCGACGGACGCAACCTGATTCCGCTGATGCACGGGCAAGCGGATTCGGCCGATGAGCTGAGCGAGCTGTACATCACGGAATGCACGTGGATGCGCAAGCACGGCTGGCGCACCAAGGAATGGAAGCTGATCTGCGCGTTGGAGCCGGATTTTCACGGCAAGCCGCCGGTCGAGCTGTACAATCTGATCCGCGATCCGGAGGAAAACGATAACGTGGCGGACCGGGAGCCGGAAGTCGTCGAATTCCTGAAGGGCCGCATGCTTGACTACATCGCCAAGCGCGAAGGCCAAGTGGACCGGACGAACCCGATCTACACGAATACGAACTGGCATGGCCAGAACAAACAGTTCACGTCTTCCGAAGATGCGTACAACTCGCTCTATATCGGTTCCATCGTCAATGCCCGCTCGCTGCAGGCGAAGGACAAAGTGCCGAAGGAGCAGGAGCAGCCGCAAGAGCAGGAGAAAGAGACGGTCGGCAATGATTAACGTCGCGGTCGTCGGCGTCAACCACATCGGCAAAATCCATTGCCAAGCGTATAAGCGCCATCCGGACACCGAGCTCGCCGCGGTATGCGACCTCATGCCGGAGCGCGCGGAAGCGGCGGGCCGCCTGCATGGCGTCCCGGCGTATACGGACCTGCGCGAGCTGCTCGCGCGCGAACGCGTCGACGTCGTCATCGTCGCGACGGCCGGCGTCGAGAAGGGCAGCCACCACTACGAGCCGGCGATGATCGCGCTGGAAGCGGGAAAGGCCGTCTTCGTCGAGAAGCCGATCTCGAACGATATCGAGGAAGCGCGGAGGATGGTCGCGTACGCGAGGGAGAAGGAGCTGGTGCTGGCCTGCAACCTGAACCACCGCTTCACGCCGGCAGCGGCTAAGGCGAAGGAGCTTGTCGATGCCGGCAAGCTCGGTTCCCTGCTCTTCCTCAACATGCGGCTGACGATCCAGAATCCGCAGGAAGACACGGAATGGCTGCACTTGCGCGCGCTGCACCCGCATTCCATCGACGTCATGCGCTACTTCGCGGGCGACATCGCGCGCGTGCAATCGTTCATGACGAAAGCGCCGGACCGCTCGTCCTGGTCGACGGCGTCCGTCAACGTGGAGTTCGCGTCCGGCGCCGTCGGCCATCTGACCGGCAGCTACGACATGTCGATGCGCCACCCGATCGAATTCTGCGAGGTCGCCGGCCATCAAGGACGGCTCGTCGTGGACAATGTGTACGAGAGCATGACGTACTACCCGCATCATTCCGACGAACTGACGGTCGTGCGCAATTCGCTCTTCGGGGGCATGAAAGGCTTCGACGATACGTTCGAGCATCGAATCAACCGTTTCATCGAGGAGCTTAAAGCCGGCGCGAAGCCGGCGGAGATTACCGCATCCGGCGCGGATGCGCTTGCGGCACAAGAGGTCATCGAGGCGGCCATTCGGTCGCAGCAGCTCGGCGGCGCTCCGGTAACAGTCCCTTCGTAGGGATGCTGCAGGAGATACGGAGGAGAGAAACCCTATGAACATCAGTCATGGCTCGGTCTTATGGTTCACCGGCTTGTCGGGCGCCGGCAAGACGACGACGGCCTCGGCCGTCCTGCAGAAGCTGCGCGAACGGGGACGACCCGCGGAGCTGCTCGACGGCGACGAGCTGCGAACCGTCATTTGCAAAGGGCTCGGCTTCAGCATGGAGGACCGGTTCGAGAACGTGCGACGGATCGCCTATGTCGCCAACCTGCTGTCGCGCAACGGCGTCGACGTGCTGGTGTCGGCCATCAGCCCGTACCGGGCGATGCGGGACTACGCGCGCGAGCAGATCCCGGGCTTTGCCGAAGTGTATGTCAAATGCCCCCTTCACGTCTGCGAGATGCGGGACGTGAAGGGCTTGTACGCCAAAGCGCGTTCGGGCGAGATCAAGCATTTCACCGGCGTGTCCGATCCGTACGAAGAGCCGCTCCAGCCGGCGATCACGCTCTGCTCCTCGAGCGTGCCGCTGGAAGAGAACGTGCAGGCCGTTCTGGCTTATCTCGACCAAAAGCAGGTCCGCCTCCACCACGTTCCGGGAAAGGACGTGATCTAGCATGAAGATCATCCTGGTCTCGCTGGATACGCTTCGGGCTTCCCGGCTGAGCGGATACGGGTACGGCAAACGGACCAGCCCGCACATGGACGCCATCGCGAGAGACGGCGTCCTGTTCGAGCGGGCATACGCGGCGGACATTCCGACCGAGGTGGCGCACACGGGCGTGTTTACCGGCAAGATCGGACTCACGACCGGCGTCGTCTCGCACGGCTCCGATCTGACGCAGCTGCCGAAGTCGGTGGAGTGGCTGCCGAATCTGCTGCGCGCCGCCGGCTTCACGACCGGCGCGGTCGACAACCTGTACCAGCTCAAGGAGTGGTTCGCCCGCGGCTACAACCATTACATCAACACCGTCGGCGGCAACCGCTGGATCGACGGGCGCACGATCAACGAGCACGCGATGCCGTGGATCGAGCAGCACAAGGACGAATCGTTCTTCCTGTTCCTGCACTATTGGGATGCGCATACGCCGTATTTGCCGCCGGAATCGTACGTTCCGGAGTTTTACGATGCCGCCAAGGACCCGTACGATCCCGCCAACGCGAGCATGGAGCCTGCCTACAATCATGCCGCGTACCCGTTCTTCAAGCACCACCATTACGACCTCGTCGGGCCCGTGACGGACACCGACTATTACGACGCGCTGTACGATGCCGAAATTCGCTATTTGGACGACCGGTTGAAGGAACTCGACGATCATCTGGCGAAGCTAGGTATTCAGGAAGAGACGCTGCTCGTGCTGTTCGGCGACCATGGCGAGAGCCTGACCGAGCACGACATTTATTGGGATCATTGCGGACTCTACGAAACTACGGTCCACGTGCCGGTCATCATGCGCTGGCCGGGACGGATTCCGCCCGGCAAGCGCGTACCCGGACTCGTGCAGCAGGCGGATCTGCTGCCGACCCTGCTGGAAGCCGTCCGCAGGGAAGCGCCGCCCGGCATCGCGTCCGCCAAGCTGGCGGATCCCGCCGGTCTCGACGGCAGAAGCCTGTGGGAGGCGATCGAAGGCACCGCGGAAGGGACCCGCGACGCGATTTATCTAAGCGAATGCGCCTGGCAGGCCGCCCGCGGCATTCGGAACGACCGTTACAAGCTGATCGTCACGTACGACCCGGGGCCGTTCGACAGGCCCTCGCGAGAGCTGTACGATCTGGGCAGCGATCCGCTGGAAACGGTCAATCTGGCCGAAACGATGCCGGACATCGCGGACGCTTTGGAAGGGCAATTGCAGGCGTTCGTCGCCCGGAAGCTCGCCGGCCGCCCGGATCCGATGCAGGAGCAATTGGCGCTTAGAGGGCTGCCGTTCCGCAGGCGGATCGAGCAGATCCTGAACGCGGCGGGAATGACTTGGGAGCAGTGGCGTCTCAACCCGGACCGCACGGTGTTCGATCATGCCGCGGCCGGGAAGCAGCACATCTAGGAGAATAGAACCGATATCAACCTGCAGGTCAGTCTGATCGCAAGGGTGGTCATGAATGAGAGAAGATATCCTAACCAGCAACAATTACATGAAGTCGGAGTTTCCGTTCTGGATATCGCGGACGGTTCAAGGCAATATTCACGAGCACGGCCATGAATTCGTCGAGCTTGTCTTCGTCGTCCGCGGCTTAGGCATGCACCTCTTCCAAGGGTCCCGCTACGAGATCCAAGCCGGCGACGTCTTCATCATCAATCCGGGGGAAACGCACGCGTACGCGGTGGAGCCCGGCGAACAGATGGAAATCATCAACTGCCTGTTCATGCCGTCCTTCATTCCGGACGCGCTCCTGACCGAGCTGGAGATCACGAATTCCATGGACTATTTCTACGTGCATCCTTTTCTGACGCACGAAGTAAGGTTTAATCACCGCTTGAACCTGCATGGCCAAGAAGCGGCACATGTGCTGACGCTGCTGGAAAGCATGATCCGCGAGATGAACGCCCGATCCACCGGGCACAAGACGATCATCCGGCTGCAGCTGATCGAGCTGCTCGTGCTGCTGTCCCGCTACTACACGCTGATGCCGCAGACGCGATCCCACCCGTCCCCGAGGCAGCTGGACCGCGAGATGACGGCCAAACGGATGCACGGTTACCTGGAGCGGAATTACGAGAAGAAAATCACGCTGCAGTCGCTGTCCGCGCTGTTCAACTCCAGCATCCGGCAGCTCAACCGGCTCATGCGCGAGGAGTACGACCGGAGCGTCTTCGAGGTGCTGCATGAGATTCGCATCGAACGGGCGAAGCATCTGCTGATCGAGACGGACGAGAAGGTGATCGTCGTGGCGACGATGGTCGGCTACGAGGATCAATCGTTCTTCAACCGCCTGTTCGTCCGCCATGTCGGCTGCTCGCCGAGCCGTTTCCGCTCGACGGGCTGAAGAGAAGGGAGCTGTACCCGTGAACGAACGAAAGCCCAATATCCTGCTCATTACCGCCGATCAGCTCCGTTACGACTGCATCGGCAGCAGCGGCAAATATCCCGTGCATACGCCCCATCTGGACCGGCTTGCGGAACAAAGCACTTTGTTCTCGCAAGCTTATTCGCATATTCCGGTGTGCGGTCCGGCGAGGCAGTCCATGCTCCACGGCCGCAGGCCGGAAACGTTCGGCGCGCTGTGGAATTACGACGCCTTCCTGCCGGTCGGCTGCTTGCGGCCGGAGCAATTCACCTGGTCGCAAGCGCTCTCGGACGACGGATATGCCACGGCCTTTCTTGGCAAATGGGGCGTCAATCCGGACAAGGACCCGACCGCGTTCGGGTACGACGCGTACGTCGGCGAGCGCGATTACCAAGCCTTCCGGCACAGCCGCCACCCCGAGGTCGCGTACGCGAACGGTTTTCTGGGCGAGACGGATCCCGTTCCGCTCGAAGACGCGCAGACCCACTGGTTCGCCGCCAGGGCGATCGAGACGATGGAGACGCTGAACGATAGCGGGAAGCCGTGGCATATGGCGCTGCATTTCTCCGAACCGCATCTGCCGTGCCGTCCCGCGGGCAGATTTGCCGATATGTACGACCCCGCCGGCATTCCGGAATGGGACGGATTTCGCGAGACGTTCCGCGGCAAACCGTATATTCAGCGGCAGCAGCTCTACAGCTGGGGCATCCAGGACTACGAATGGCAGGACTGGGCGCCGATCGTAGCCCGATACTACGGCATTATCAGCCAGCTGGACGAAGCGGTCGGCAGGGTGTTGGCCGCGCTCGGGGGGATCGGCGCCGCCGATGAAACGATCGTGATCTTCACGGCGGATCACGGCGATATGTGCGGCTCCCACCGCATGATCGATAAGCATTACATCCTCTACGACGACGTCGTTCGCGTGCCTTTCATGATTCGGCATCCGGGCGCTTCCGGCGCAGGGAAGCGGTCTCCGCAGTTCGTGTACAATTTGCTCGATCTTGGCCCGACCTTGCTGGAACTGGCCGGCGCGGGGGCCGTGTCCGAGCGGCCGTTCCATGGCCGGTCGCTCGTTCCGCTGCTTCATTCCGAGGACGGGCTTGCGCCCGGCGAATGGCGCGATTGCGTCGTGGCTACCTACAACGGACAGCAGTTCGGGCTGTTCACGCAGCGCATGATTCGCACGGATGAGTGGAAATACGTCTGGAACCTGACGGACGTGGACGAATTGTACGATCTGAACCTGGATCCGGCAGAGCTCGTCAACCTGATCGGGGCAGAGGAGCACCGCGGGCTTGAAGCGGAGCTTCGGGGCCGGCTGTACGCGCTGCTGCGCGCCGACGAGGATCCCGCGGTCGACAATGAATGGACCCGCAGGCAGCTGTTGTCCGGCGCGATCGTCGATACCCGCGATTGAATGCGGCGGCGGCGGAGCAAGCTCCGCCGCTTGTTTGAGAAATGGCGTCGAGTTCGCCGCGTTTTCCGACTTTCTCTTGGCTTTTTCCATGCAATGCCTATATAATACGTATAGTCATGTTAGTTAATCTCACATGGAAAGAGGAGGTCTCGCATGCTGCGACAACTTTGGGCAAGCAGAAAATCATGGTCGGGTTACGTTATCGTCGTACTGGCGCTGCATGTGATCGGTTTTATCGGATTGATGACGGCCGCGAGGGCCGATGTCACGTTCTGGAGTCTCGGCTTATTGGCCTACACGCTCGGCATGCGGCATGCGTTCGACGCCGACCATATCGCCGCCATCGACAATACGGTGCGCAAGCTCGTGCAGCAGAAGCGCAGCCCGCTCGGCGTCGGCTTCTATTTCTCTCTCGGCCATTCGTCCGTCGTCTTCCTGATGGTGCTGGCCGTCGCGTGCTCGGTCAAATGGATCCAATCGAACATGCCTTCGCTTCAGGAAACCGGGAGCCTCATCGGCACGTCCGTCTCCGGTATTTTCCTGATCTTGATCGGCATCCTGAATTTTATCATTCTCATCAATCTGTATCAGGTGTTCAGACGCATGCGCGCGGGTTCCCATAGCGGGGAAGAGCTTGAGGGGTTGCTGGAATCGAGAGGCTTGTTCGCGCGGCTGTTCAAGCCGCTGTTCCGTCTGATCAGCCGCAGCTGGCATGTGTACCCGCTCGGCTTCCTGTTCGGGCTTGGCTTCGACACGGCCACGGAAGTCGGGCTGCTGGCCTTGTCCGCCGGAGCGGCGAAGAGCTCGGTGTCCATTCTCGGCATTCTCTCGCTGCCGATCCTGTTCGCGGCCGGCATGAGCCTGCTGGACACGGCCGACGGCATGTTCATGACGAAGGCGTACCGCTGGGCTTTCAATACGCCGCTTCGCAAACTGTACTACAATGTCACGGTCACGACGGTGTCCGTCATCTCCGCGCTGCTTATCGGCGTGGTGGAGGTCGTTCAGATCTTGTCCGAACGGCTTCATTTGGACAACCCGATGATCCGGTGGGTCAACACGATCCAGCTGGGCGACCTCGGATACGTCCTGGTCGGCTTGTTTATCGTCGCCTGGCTCGTCTCGGTTACGATCTGGCGATCGATGAAGCTCGAGGAACGCTCCGATTTCGCCGGTTGACGGCAGGCGCCGCTTGGCAGGCAGCCAGCGATCTTGCTATAATGGGTGGAAATAATCGAGGTGATCGCATGGCGAAGAAAGATAAGCATCGCGCGGCTGCCGCGCAATCGAACGCGCAGCCGAAGGAAGAGAAACCGGCAACGCTGAAGGATCTGCTCAGGCCGGACGTGCTGGATAAGCTGAAGGCGACCGTGCAGGATCTCAAATCCGCGGAGGAGCAGCGCAAGGAGGACCTCCGGAAACAGGAGGAGGAAGCCCGCAAAGCCGAGCAAAAGCGGCTGGACAACGATTTCGAATACCTGCTGAACAACAGCAAACTGGATTGGCGGTCCAACAAAAGCTGATCCCGCCGCTTTAGAGGAAGAGCTCCCTTTTTATCCAAAGGGAGCTCTTCTCTTCTTTAGCGGAGCCGCCTGGATTAGTTTCTATCGCGCGCCGCCGATGCCCGTGCATCGTCGCCCTTGCCGCCGTCGCTTCACCGTCCTATCTGCCGTCGACTCACGGCCAGATATGCTCGAGCACCGCTGTTTCCTATTATTTTTGCCGGCTTTTTGACCCAATCAGGCGGATGGGGGTTGCATTTTAATACCGAAGCCGTGTTATAATGAGGCCAATTGACACGCATTGGAGGTATCCATTTAGACATCATGTGGACTTAATTCCCTGTCGTTCATGATTTTCGAATAATGACGATCAGAGAGGCTTTGCCGAGCGCGAAGCGGAATAGGTTACGTGTGTCTAAAGGGAACGACTCCCGCTGCCAAGGCGCCATCATGCGCGCCTGTCCAAGCCGAAACTTTCCATGCCGCCATTCGTTTGCATCCGGGCGCGCATCGTTTCGGGACGGCAGTCTGTTCACGTACAGCCTTTTCCGATTATCGCGAGCCGCGGGCCTTAGCCTGCGGCTCTTTTCGTTGCGACGGCGCATCCGCCCTCGCGCTTCGGGCAGCATCGCGCTCTGTGCGGTTATCGTTAATCATCGCCCTGGTCAGTAGGTAAACTACACTAAAGGAGTGGTGATGCACATGACATTGATTACGATACGGGACATGAAAAAGCATTTCGGCGATACGGCCGTGCTGGAGCGGGTCAACGCGGATATCGCGAGGCACGAGCGGATCGGTCTCGTCGGCATGAACGGCGCGGGCAAGTCGACCTTCGCGAACCTGATCTTCGGGACGCTGCAGCCGGACGGCGGCAAGTTGACCTACCATGTCGACGGTCTGCGCATCGGCTATTTGCGGCAGTCGTCCTCTTATGCGGTGCATACGTTCAGCGGGTCGGCCGGCCGCGAAGACGACGAGCAGGAGAGCAGGCGGTTCTTGGAGGTATCGAGCCATCTCGGCCTGCGGAACGTGAAGGATTGGGACGACGAGCGTTTCGCCGGACTAAGCGGCGGCGAAAAGACGAAGCTGGCGATCGCGCATATCTGGGCGTCGAAGCCGGATATCCTGCTGCTCGACGAACCGACGAACCATCTGGATTTTCAAGGCGTCGACTGGTTGATCGGAGAATTGAAAACCTTCGGCGGCACGACGATCGTCATCTCCCATGACCGGTATTTCCTCGACGCGACGGTGGACCGGATCATCGAGCTGCAGGACGGGACATCCGTGGATTATCCCGGCAGCTATACGTTCTATCGGGAGGAGAAGGAGCGCCGGTACGCGAGCCAGCTGCATCAGTACGAGGAGCAGCACAAGTACGAGCGCAAGATCGAAGCGGAGATTGCCCGGCTGAAAAATTGGTCCGCCAAGGCGCACCGGGATTCCGCCGAGGCGGCGGCGACGCGCGGGGGCATCAAGGAATTTTACCGCAACAAGGCCAAAAGCATGGATAAGCAGATCAAGTCGCGCCTTCATCGGCTCGACAAGATCGACCACGAAGGCGTCAAGAAGCCGAAGGAAGAGGCGAAGGTCTCGTTCGGCTGGGACGATCCCGGCAAGCGCGGGCGCCGGATTATCGAGGCCTCCCGGATCGGGAAGCGCTATGGCGGGCGGAAGCTCTTCGAGGATAGCTCGTTCTATCTCCAGCGAGGCGAGAAGATCGGGCTGATCGGTCCGAACGGCGCGGGCAAAACCACGCTGATCGAAATGGTGCTCGGGCGGAAAACCGCAGACGCCGGCAAGCTGTGGATCAGCCCGACGGCCAAAATCGCTTATCTCACGCAGGACGTGACCGATCTGGACGCGGAGCGAACGGTACTGGGGCTGCTGCAGGCTTCGTTCGAGATGCGGAGCGATGTCGGCAAAGCCAGGACGCTGCTCGCGAATATGGGCTTCGACGAGGGGATGCTCGAGAAACCGATCCGCCAGCTCAGCTTGGGCGAGCGAACGCGGGTCAAACTGGCCCAGCTGATCATGCAGGAGCAGGACGTGCTGATTCTCGACGAACCGACGAACCATCTGGACCTGGCAAGCCGCGAGCAGCTGGAGGAGACGCTCGGTACCTATGGCGGCACGCTGCTCATCGTATCCCACGACCGGTATTTAATCGAGAAGATATGCGATAAGCTGCTCGTGTTCGGCGATGGCGCCATCCGCCGCTACGAGACAGGATACCGGGAATACGCGGAACGAAACGCGCAGGACGAGACGGAAGCGCGCCCTGCAGCGGCTTCAGAAGCAGCCTCCGCGGAATCGCTCCCGAAGCTCGCGAAACAGCAGCTGAAGCAGCAGCGCGAAGAGGAGCTGATGCTCGTGACGACGCGCATCTCGTTCCTGCTCGGCGAGATCAGCATGCTGAAGCCGACGGAAGCCCGGTACGCGGAGCTCGACATAGAGCTCGCCGAGCTGCTCGCGAAGAAAAAGGCCTTGCTTGCGCAGTGAAACTTTTCCTCCGCTGCCGGCGTAAGGTGCTATAGGGGAGGCGATGCGATGAAGCTGTATTTTCGCGATAATTTCTTCAACGCCGGCGTGACGGAGATCGTGAACGAGGAGAAGGAACATGTCGGGGAAGTGGATCTCCGCAGCCTGTTCGGTTCCGGACTCGACGTCTACGGCGTCGACGGACGCAAGGCATACAGCGGCGGATTCCCGCTGCTGTCCGGCAAATGGTCCGTCTCGGGGCCGTCGGGAGACGAATGCGGCGTGCTCCGCGCGCGCATGTCGTTTTTGACGAAGCGATTCGAATACGAGGCGTACGGCCGCGGCGAATACGAGATCACGGCGGGGGCTTTTTCGCGGGAATACCAGATTGCGGAGGCGGACGGCGGCATGGCCGCCTCGTTCTCGCGGGTAAACGGTTTTTTCGAAGCCTCGGCCTACTGCTTGGACAATTACGCGGACGCGGTGGACGCTTACGAATGGGTTGCCGTTATTCTGGGCATGCACGAAATCCAGAAGCGAAGACGCAACGCTCAGAATACGATATAGTAACCGTTTGCACCGTGAATGTTGCCGTATTCAATGCCGCATACTACTTGTTAGTAACGCCGAGCGGTCAGCACGGGGTGAGATAACAGGGCGGTGATGTGTCCATGCAGGGAGAGATTGCCCTCGATTGGGATATTTATTTGTTGGCCGGCATCGGATCGACGAGAACGATATTCTCGGAATGCATCAAGGAGCTGCAGCGGCGATACTCGGAATCGGGCAAAAGCTCGCGGATCCGCGAACTGTTCCCGTACGGCGATCATACGCATAACTTCTACCGGCAGCTGCTGAAGGTCGGGAAGGATCTGTACCGGCTGAGCAAATCGATGCAATACGGCGCGCACGCGGCGGCGGAACAGGTCAGGCAGCTGTCGGCGGGGAGGCCGGTGCTGTTCATCGGCCACAGCGGCGGCGGCGTCGCCGCGTATCGGGCGGCGGTCATGCTGTGGCGGGAAGGCGTGATCCCGGACTGGCGCGTCGTGCAGATCGGCTCGCCCCGGCATCCGGTTCACGCGGACCATGCCGACAAGGTGCATTTTATCGTCGCGGTGGACGACAAGGGCGAGTGCGCCGATTTCATCACGCGGATCGGCACCTGGGGCGGCTTCAGCCCGAGCCGCAAAGGCGTCCCGTTGTGGAACCGGGTCAAATACGCGCCGAAGCATATCGTGCCCGTTCCGATGCTCGGCGGCCACCAGCATTATTTCCGCAAGGAAGCGCCGTTCGTGCATCCCGAGCGGGGCTCCAACTTAGGGATGGTCACCGAAACGATCTGGGCGTGCATCGCGGGCGGGCTGGGGTAATCGGCTTGAGGACGGGATGCATGTCCCGCTTCGTCTCCCGCATAAGGCGGAGGCTGTCTCGCGCTCTCGCTCTCGGCGGGGGTTCAACATTTCGCGTTCTGCGCGACAAGGGCTGCAGCCCACCGGCTGCGGCCCTTATTTTTTATGATTAATCGCTCCGCCTGCGTTCGGGCGAAAGGGAAAACGGCGGCATTGCGCGAAATGGGACTGAGGGCGAGCAAATAAATGAGCGCGAGGAGCGAATATTCGGGGCATTTGAAAGCGCTATCAGAGGTGCTAGGATAGGGATGTGGCATTCGCTTCCAAATACAAGCCAATTCAAGGAGGTTTCGAAGGATGAGAAAGACGTGGATCACCGTTATCGCACTCCTGCTGATCGTCTCGACCGCGCTCGTCGGCTGCTCGCAGCGGTCCGGCGGCAACGACGGCGGCAACGTCGCGAACGATTCCGGCAAGGCCGGGAACGATGCGGACGGCAACGCCCCCAAAACCGACGATTCGGCAGAGCCCGTCAAATCGGACGGCGGCGAGAAAATCCGACTCACGGTATACAGCACGATCGGCGAGCTGAAAAACCAGGATATGATGAAGTCGATCGCCGCCGATTTCACCAAGGAAAATCCGAACATCCAAGTGGAATTCCAATTCCCCGGCGCGGAATACGAAAATATTTTGAAGGTCAAGATGGCCGCGAACGACCTGCCCGACGTCTTCGACACGCATGGCTGGGCGGTAATCCGCTACGGTAACTATTTGGCCGACCTGAAGGATGAGCCTTGGGCGGGCAATCTGACCGACACGATCAAGCCGGTCGTCACGGACAAGGACGGCAAGCTCGAGGCGCTCGTGCTGAGCGAGGCGAAGGACGGCATCTCCTACAACGCCGATCTGCTCGAGAAATACGGCATCGCGCCGCCGACGACGTTCGCGGAGCTGATGGATGCCGCCGATATGCTCAAAACGGAAAGCAACGGGGACGTCACGCCGTTCTTCATGTCCGGCATCGACAACGGCATGATCGGCGGCTTCCTCGATCTGTACGCGACTTCGCAGTACATCAGCCCGTCGACGAACGATTCGGCTTCGCTGCTGGACGGTACGTTCGATTGGAAGAAATGGACGCCGCTCGCGCAAAAGCTGCTCGACATGCAGAAGAAAGGCTATATCAACAAGGACGTGCTCACCGCGAAATACACGGATATGCCGCAGCGCTTCGCGCAAGGGAAAATCGCCTTCGTCTTCGGCGCGCCGTCGTTCGCGGACGAAGTGTACAAAGTGAACAAGGATATCAAAATCGGCATCATGCCCTTGACGACGATGGTGGACGGCGATTCGCAGACGTTCTCCGGCGGCGAGCGGTATACGATGGGCGCTTGGAAGGACGGCAAGCACCTGGAGGAGTCGAAGAAGCTGATCCAGTTCTTCGCCAAGCCGGAGAACATGTCCAAGATCGCCAACGCGACGAAGCTGCCCCCGGGGCTTAAGGATATTCCGTCCCAGCATGAGTTCACGACCTATTACGAGCAGTTCAAGGACGTGCGCGTCTTCCCTTATTTCGACCGCGTATATTTGCCGAACGGCATGTGGGACGTCATGTGCAAGACGGGAACCGCGCTTGTCGCCGGCGACGTCACGCCGGCGCAATTCGCCGACAAGATGAAGCAGGAGTACGACCGGCTCCGCAATCAATAAGGATGGCCGGGGCAGGGAGGGGCAAGTTCTCCTTGCCCCGAACGACGGAAATGCTCGGAGGGGAGCGCATGGCAAACGTACGACCCGTTACTTCGAATGACGTCCGGCCGGACCCGGCGGCGCCGCTTCGCAGCCCGGCCGGGAAACGGATGCGCGGCAGCGCATGGCTGAATTTGCTTTACGTGCCGGCGTTGATCCTGTTCGGCGTGTTCATTTTCTACCCGTTCATCAAGGGCGTCCAAATCTCGTTCACGAACTGGGACGGTTACAACCAGGATTTCAAATGGATCGGCGGTTCCAACTACAAGCGGATGTTCAGCGATCCCGACATGGGCAGGGTCATTCGCAATACGATCATCTACGGCGTCGGCAGCGCCTTCCTGCAGAACGTCATCGGCCTCGCGTACGCGCTGTTTCTCAACATGAACCTCCGGACGCGCGGCCTCGTGCGGACGGTCATCTACTTGCCGGTCATCATCAGCTCCCTGATCATGGGCTACATCTGGTATTTCTTCTTCCAGTACGACGGCGGCGCGATCAACGATATTCTGCTGCTGTTCCAGGACGAACCTTCGAATTTGCTCGGCGACAAGGACTTCAACAGCTGGATCATTACGTTCGTCAATACGTATCAGTATCTGGGCATCGCGATGGTGCTCTTCCTCGCCGGCCTTCAGACGATCCCCAAGGATTACTACGAGGCGGCGACGATCGACGGGGCCACGGCGTTCGACCGGTTCCGCCACGTGACCTGGCCGTTGATCGCGCCTTCCTTGACGGTCAGCATGGTGCTGAACCTGATCGGCGGCTTGAAGCTGTTCGACGTCATCGTCGCGATGACGAACAGCGGTCCGGGATACGCGTCCGCGTCCATGTCCTCGATCATGTACCTGCTTTATTTCGGCAGGGAAGACGCGGGCTATGCCGCGACGATCGGCTTTCTCATGTTCGTCATGATCTCCATCGTCAGCCTCGTCGCGTTGTTTCTTCTCCGCAGAAGGGAGGTGCACGCTTGATGGGACGCAATCGCAAGGCGTGGGCGACAATCGCGTCGCTCGTCGTCTGCCTCGTGCATATCCTGCCGTTCTACATTCTGCTGACGACGTCGTTCAAGGCCTCCGACGATCTGAGCTCCAAGTGGGTGTTTCCGGGCTACTTGTACCTCGACAACTTCTCCAATGCGTGGCAGGAAGCGAATATGCTGACGGCTTTCCGAAGCAACGTCGTCGTGACGGCGATTTCCGTGGCGCTCATCATCGTCGTCGGTTCCGTCGCCGCGTATCCGCTGGCCCGCTATCAGACGCGCTGGAACAAGTTCATCTACGCGTTGTTCGTCTCGGCGCTCATCGTGCCGCCGCTGACGATTCTCGTGCCGTTGTACAAATTCATGGTCGACATCGGCGGCATGAATCACTACTGGGGCATTATTCTATTGTTCGTGACGTTCAACCTGCCGATGACGATCTTCCTGTACACGGGCTTTATCGGCACGATTCCCCGCGAGCTGGACGAGGCCGCGATGATCGACGGTGCCGGGCGCTTCGAATTGTTTTTCCGGATCCTGCTGCCGCTGCTGAAGCCGATTACGGCGACCGTCGTCATCCTGACCGGCGTCGCGGTGTGGAACGATTACCAGTTCTCGGTCTTCTTCCTCCAGCATCCGCATACCCGGACGATCACGGTCGCGCTCGCTACCTTCTTCGGCCAGTACAACAGCAACATCGGCTGGGTGGCCGCGGGCTCGCTGATGGGCGCGCTGCCGATGATCGTGCTGTATCTGTTCCTTCAGCGGTATTTTATCTCCGGACTAGCCTCCGGCGCCATCAAAGGGTAGGAGGCGGTCATGCGGCAAATGAGACAATCCATCCGGCTCAAATTGACGCTTTTGTTCCTGCTTACGATCATCCTGCCGATTGTCGTCATCGTCGTGGAGCTTCCGGCCTATTACGTCACCTCCATCAAAGAGCAGCAGTCCTCGCTTATGGCGGGGACTTTAGCTGCTCTTACGTCGCATATCGAGACGTATCTCGACGACCTCGACCGAATGACGGTCACGCCGTACTTCTACGACGACGTCATGCGCGCGCTGAAGCTCAAGTCGACCTACGGCTGGAATTTGCTGACGGATTACGAACGGTACGAGGCGGGACAGACGCTCTCGACCACGCTCCCGAACGCGCTCAAGAATACCCGCAAAGACATTCTCGGCACGATCCTGCTGCCGATGGACGGTTCCGTGTACGTATCCTCGACCAGCAATCTGACCGGCGCCGTGGAGGGTTATCCGTTCGAGAAGCAGGATTGGTACATTCAAGCGCTTCGGGCGGACGGGGACGTGGCCTTCATCAGCGTCCACGAGCAGGATTACCTGAACGGGGCCAGGGCGAGCGTCTTCTCCGTCGCCCGGCTGATCAAGGATCCGGATTCCAGGCGACCGCTCGGCGTAATCATGGCGGACGCGGATACGGTCGCCATCGAGCGGATGATCTTGGGGATCGGCTTGAAGCGCGGTTCGTTGGCCGCGATCCTCGACGATAAAGGGAAGCTGATCTACGCCAGCGGGCCGATCCCCGACGAGGTGCGGGCTCAATTGGCGAAGGGGCGCGGCATCGTCCGCGCGGCGAACGGCGATTACAACGTCGTGAGCAAGATGGTAACGCGCTCCAAATGGGGCTTGTACGTGCTGTTTCCGGAGTCCGCGGTCAAGCGGCAGCTCGACCGCTTGTACGAGGTCGGCTTTTGGTTTGCCGGCGGCGGCATCGTCGTGGCCGTCATTCTCTATACGGCCGTGTCCCATTGGATGGTGACGCCGTTCAAGCGGATGGTCCAAACGATGAAGCGCGTGCAGCGCGGCGACATGACGGCGTTCTATCCCGTGAAGGGCAGCGACGAAGTCGCGCAGCTCGGCGCGAATTTGAACACGATGATCAGCCGTCTCGGCGAGCTGATCGACCGCGAATTCCGTGCCGTGCTCGGCCGGCGGAATGCGGAGTACCATGCGCTGCAGTCTCAGATCCAGCCCCATTTTCTCTATAATACGCTGAACGGCTTCATCGGCTTGAACCGGGCGGGACAGCGCGCGCTGCTGGAACGGGCGATTCTCTCGCTGAGCGGCATGCTCCGCTATACGCTTGAGAAGAACGACCGCGCGAGCCTGAAGGAGGAGATGGCGTTCGTGGAACAATACTGCGAGCTGCAGCAGATGCGCTTCGCCGAGAAGCTGGAGCTGGACATCGATTTCGCTCCCGGCGTCCAAGATATGCTGCTTCCGAAGCTGCTGCTCCAGCCGCTCGTCGAGAACGCCGTCATTCACGGCGTCGAGCCGTCCGTGACGCCATGCGTGCTGCGCATTCGCGCGGACGTTGAAGCGCCCGGCGAACCGGAAGCGGCATGTCTCTGCATACAAGTGTCGGACGACGGCGTCGGCTTCGAGCCCGGGGAAGGACGGAGCGGCGTCGGTTTGCCCAACGTGCGCGAACGGCTGATGCTGGCGTACGGGCAGGCGTCCATGCTCGTCCAATCCAAGCCGGGGCAAGGCACGACGGTAACGCTTCGAATTCCGTTAAAGGATGTGGTGCGCGCATGAAGATCGTCATTGCCGACGACGAAAATCCCGTTCGTTACGCCCTCCGAAGCATGATCGGCGAGATGGATGCGTCCTGGACGATCGCCGGCGAGACGTCGAACGGCGAAGGATTGCTGGGTCTGTTGTCCGAGCATCGGCCTAACGTCGCCATCGTCGACATCCGCATGCCCGAAATGAACGGACTCGAGGCGATCCGACGGGGCAAGCTGCTGTCGCCGATGACCAAGTGGATCATCTTGAGCGGCTATTCCGATTTTCGCTACGCGCAGGAAGCCCTCAAGCTCGGCGCCTCGGAATACATGCTGAAGCCGGTCGGGCCGGAGGAGCTGGAGCGGGCGCTGTATGCGACGTACAAGGATGGCAGGGACCTGCTTCAGCTGCATAACGAGCGGTTCGGCTGCAACCTGTCCGCGCTCGTCAACGGCTTGATCTCCGTCCGGCTCGAGGAACGGGAGAGCATATTCCATCAAGGAAGCTTCATGGGGGCCGTCTTCGAGCTGGACCGGCCTGCGGGCGGCGTCGGGCGCGCCGAAGCGCATGAAGCGTTCTACCGGAACTTGACGGACTGTCTCGAGGCGCATCTGCACTCCGGCGTCATGCTTGCGGTCGTGCCGCTGCCGGGCGGCGAGCTGGCGGCGGTCTCGGCGCGGGAGAAAGGAAATCAATGCGGTGGAAAGCGCCAGACCGCGGACTTCTTCGAAGCCGTCAAACGCATCGCCGCGAGCGCCGGCGGGCCGGATGAGGCGATCACCGTGCTGATGACGGGTGAATGCCGTGGCTTCAAGGAGCTTAACGGCAGACTGTCGCTGCTGCAGCGGGTGCGGGATCTGCGTTTTTTTTGCGGTTTCGGGGAAGCGATCGAATACGAGGCATGGCAAGGCATGGCAGGCAGGGAGGAACTGCTGGCAATCGGGAAGCTGTTGTCCGCGGGACTTGAATATTTGCAGGATAGGCAATATTTAAACTTTCAAAATGCGCTGTCGGAGCTGGAGCCGTTGTGGTCGAAGTGGGAGATCGACGGACGCGAATCCGAGAAGCGCTCGCTGCTTCGATACTTGAGGCATGCGGCGGCCGGTATCCGGCTGCCCCAAGACGGATTGGCCGAGGGCATGATCGTCGAGCTGCGGTCGTACGGGGAAAAGGTTTTGCGCGAACGCAAGTCGAAGGAAGACGCGAGGCACGACGTCGTCGCGCAGGTGCTGCGGTATATCGAGCGGCATTATGCCGAGGAGGTCGGCATCGGCCAGCTGGCCGATCTGCTGAACGTGTCGCCGAGCTATCTCAGCACGCAATTTCATAAGAAGACCGGCATGACGTTCATGAAGTACCTGACCCAGCTTCGCATGGGCAAGGCGGAGGGGCTGCTGATCGGCACCCGCCTGCAAATCAAACAGATTGCCGAAGAGGTCGGCTACTTCAGCACGCGTCATTTTACGAAGCTGTTCACGGAGGCGTACGGGAAATACCCGTCCGATTACCGGAAGCCGGTCTGAGAGCGGCCCTCCGATGAGCAGGCGGGTGGAATAACAAATCCGATAGAACCAGGAGGCGGATCCGATGCTTCCGGCGGAAGGCATTTCGTTCAATGCCGGAATTCCGGAAGCCGATCCGATCCGATGCGATAACCGATAAACCGGCGCGGGCTCGAGGCCGGCCGGTCACTGCACGGAGGACGATTCATCCGCGGCCCGCGATTCCGTCTTGGCCGTCGCAGGCTCCGCGGCCGGCTTCGGCTTGCGCTGCGGTTTGGCCATTTCGGCGTCGAACACCGCCTCGAGCTCCGCCATCTTGCGCGCGTCGTCCGTCGCGAGCTTGCCCGTCAATACATGCTCCACGATGAGCGGCCACGTCGGCGCGACCTTCTGCGCGGCGATGATCCGGATGGCGTTCTTCACGAGCTTTCGTTCCTTGGCGTTGGAGTAGACGTCCACGTATTGCTGGACGCGCTCGAAGTCCAGGTGCGGGAATACCGCCCTCAGTATCTCGGCCGTCATGCGGGCATCGTCCAGCGCGCGATGGGCTTGGATGTCGTCGCCGCTGATCCCGAGATCGGCCAGGGCGTTCTCCACGCTCACGTCGTTGGTGACGCCTTTGTAGCGGATATACCCTTTGAGCAGATCGTAATAATTGACCCCGAGCCAGTACGCGTCGTCCAGGCCGTGCATCCGGGTGTCGAAGACGATCCGCTTCATGTCCTCGCCGCCCCACGTGACGATCAGATACCGTTCGTTCGGACCGAGCCAGTCGAGAAATTGCCGGATCACGGCCGGAAAGCCTTCCGCGGCGTCGATGCCCTCCTGCGGAATGCCGGTCTTCTTCTGGATGAAGTCGTTCAGCTTGGCGAAATAAACCGGCTTGACGAGCGCCGTGAATTGGTCCGTCTGGCGAAGCTCCGCGTCCAGTCTGACCGCGCCGATCTCGATGACCTCCATCGGCAGGTCGCTGGCGAATTTTCTTCCGTTGAATTCAATATCGAGTACGATGTAGTCCACGTCCGTTAACCTCCGCTGCAATAATGTCGCTCTCCATTCTAACAGACTACCGCCGCCGCTGTCGCGGTGCAAAAAATCCCCGCGTGCGCGGACGCAGAAGCGTCATTGGATTTCGGCCGCGGAATGATAGATAATGGGGAAAAGTAGATAGAGTAGGGGACTTTGCTTCGGAGGTATAGTGTGGTTACGTTTCTTCAGCTTAACACGATTTTTCTCAGCATGATCATGGAAGCGATTCCGTTCATCCTGCTCGGCGTCATCGTCTCCGGCCTCATCCAGACGTTTCTGTCGGAGCGCTGGATCGCGCGGGTGATGCCGCGCAACCGATTCGCGGCTTCGCTGCTCGGATGCGGCGTCGGACTGCTGTTCCCCGCGTGCGAATGCGGCATCGTGCCGATCACGCGAAGACTGCTCCGCAAGGGGGTGCCGCTGCACGCCGGCATCGCGTTCATGCTGACGGGGCCGATCATCAATCCCATTGTCCTGGCGGCGACGTACATTGCCTTCGGCAATGACTGGCGCATGGTGCTGGTTCGCGGAGGGGCTGCCGTCGTCGTCGCTTACGTTACGGCGATCGTTATATCTTTCCTCTATCCGAAGCTTCCGATGCGCTTGCGCGAGGATGCGATGCTGGAGACGGCCGCAGCCTCGGATATGTCAGCCGGCCCGACTGACCGGGCACCGCTCGGGCGCCGCCTGTACCATGTCATGCTCCATGCGATCGACGAATTTTTCTCGGTGGGCAAGTATTTGGTGCTCGGCGCCTTCATCGCGGCTTCCATGCAGACGTTCATTCCGACGTCTTCGCTCATGAAGCTGGGCGGCAACCCGGTAACCGCTTCGCTTGTCATGATCTGCCTGGCGTTCGTCATGTCGCTGTGCTCGGAAGCCGACGCCTTCATCGCGTCTTCGTTCCGCGGCACGTTCTCGATCGGAGCGCTCTCGGCGTTCCTCGTCTTCGGTCCGATGATCGATATCAAGAACACCTTGATGCTGCTCGGCGTGTTCCGCGGCAAGTTCGTGCTTGTCCTGATCGGACTCATCGTCGCCAGCACGCTGGGCGTATCGCTGCTCGTGGGGAGGCTGCTGGGATGATTCGATTGTATGTGTTGGCGGGGTTCGCCTGCTTGTTTCTGATGATGAACATGAACGGCAATTTGAACAAATACATCAATACCAAATACGCATACCTGTCGGAGAGCGCGATCGTGCTGCTGGGCGTCCTGTTCGTGTTCGAGTTTATCCGGTTGTACGCGAAAGAGCGCGAAGCGGGCAAGCGGAAGGCCAAGCTGGCGGAGGAGTCGGCGGCCGAGGAAAGCTTGAGCGCTGTAGAGGCGGCGGGCGGAGGAGTACTTCCCGAGCGCCAAGAGCACGCTGAGCAAGAGCGCGGCGAGCATCTTATACGATCTCAAGTTCCGGACCGTCGTTCCGAGCATAAGGAACAGGGGGACGAGTTTGAAGGAGATCACGGTTATGATCGTCATGACCATGGCCATGATCACGGTGCGCATGACCATCATAATCATCGCGAACATGATCATCATAAGGATGGCCGTCATAGCCAAGACAACCATGACGATCATAACCATAACAGTCATGATTATGACCGCCACGACCATAATCACCACGGTCATAACCACGGCCATGACCACGGCCATGACCACGACCATGACCATACCGGGCACTCGCACGAGCAGCCGATTCGATGGAAACGGTACCTCGGCTACGGCATTCTCGTCTTCCCGCTGCTGACCGGGTTCTTCTTGCCCGTGCAGACGCTGGACTCCAGCTTCGTGAAAGCGAAGGGCTTCTCGTTCCCGGATTTCAACGTATCCGCCGACAACCCCGGCTTCCATCAGTTTCTGAAGCCCGACACGAGCGTCTTCTACGGCAAGCAAGGCTATGCCAAGGTGTCCAAGAAGGAGCTGGACGAGTTCCTGACGGCGAAGGACGTGAAGTTCACGGACGCGAACTTCTTGAAAGGTCTTGAGGCGCTGTACAATTATCCGGACGCGTTCATTGGCAAGACGGTCAGCTTCGACGGCTTCATTTACAAGGGCGATCAGGCGAGAGGCAATCAATATTTCGTCTTCCGGTTCGGATTCATCCACTGCGTGGCCGATTCCGGCGTGTTCGGCATGCTGGTGAATTTTCCGGCAGGCTCGACGTTCCAAAACGATCAATGGGTGCACGTGACCGGCAAACTGGGCTCGGAATTTTACCAGCCGTTCAAGCAGACGCTGCCGGTGCTGACCGTGAAGGATTGGACGGGCATCGAAAAGCCCAAGGACCCGTACGTGTATCGCGCATAACGCATAACGAATACAAAAGCGCGGCGCTTCCGTTGGAGGAGCGCCGCGCTTTTTCGCGTCTATTCATCGTCCGTTTCGATCCGGACGGTCGCTTCGTTCGAGAAGACCGAGGACGAGGTCTGTTGCTTGTTTACGACATAGCTGTACGCGGCGCGAACGCGGAACCGGATCCGCTGCTGCAGCGGATGACGGAAGACGCGCAGCAGATAGGTCACCGACGCGGCGCCGTTCGGCGGCAGGGTGCCGACCGGAATCGCTTCGCCGGTTGCGGCGGATACCGCATTTCCGTCAACGAAGACGCTGTCCGGCACCAGCGTCGTCTCGCTTGGCACGATATCGTAAAGCGTGATATTTGCGGAATAGTTGCCATTGTTCGTAAGCCGGACATCGGCTTGAAACGTTTCGCCGGCTTCGATGAGTTCCGGCTTGGCTTCGAGATGCGCATTGACGACTGGGAGAACGAGCGGGACTACGACCGTATTGGTCAGCAGCGCATCCGTAACGGGCAGACCGTTCGGCAGCCGGAAGGCATATTCCAGAATGGCGCGGTTTACGAGCACGGTCTGCAGCGGTTGGATAACCGCTCGAGTTACGGTTACGTTGTACGTCAACGTAAATGAGAGGCCTGGCGGCAGAAAACCGAGCGCTACGCCGTTGATCGGATCGGCACCGGGAATCGTAACGCCGTTCAGCACGACGCTGCCCTGCACGAAAGCGGTACCCGACGGAATGAGGTCTTTGGCAACGACGCTGGTATCGAGCGTTCCCGCATTGGTGATGAAGACGGTATAGGTGAGCGTATCGTCGATCGTTGCCAAGTCCGGGGCGACGTCGATGACCGCGCTTAACGCCGGCCCGTAGACGATCGCCGTCGCGGGATTCGAATCCGCGGTTTGCTCAAACTGTCCGTAATTGAAGACGAGCCTTGCCTGGTTGGTCAGCCGGGTTTGGACGGGCACGTCGAGCACGACGGCGTTGAACAGAAGCTGCCTGGAGGTGCCCGGCTCGATGGTTCCGAGCGGAATGCCGCCGGCTGGCGATGCCGAAGGATTGCGGACCCCGTTAATCGTCACGCTCCCCGGAACGAAGCCGGTTCCGGAGGGAAGCGTATCGAACAGCACGCTTTGCCGGAGCGGTTCCGATCCTTCGTTCGCGGCGATCACGCTGTACGTGATCATGTCCCCGACGAAGGTCACGGCGGTGGATACGCTCTTTTGCACGCTGACGGCCAGCGCCGAGACGGGCAGCGAGACGACGTTGGACAAGGACGAGCCGCTGATGACGCGATGGTCCAAGGTGACGAAGGTATAGTCCGCCCGCGCCTGGTTCTCCAGCACGCCGGACGGCGGCACGACGGTCAGGATGAGCTGGTATACGATCGTGGAGACGCCGCCTGGTGTAATCTCGCCTAGCGGAATGCCCGCTCCCGGCGCAATGCCGGGAACGGGCGTTCCATTGACCAGAATGCTGTTGGGAACGTAGATCGTTCCGGGGGGCAGGCTGTCGTACACGATGACGTTCGCGGTGCGGTTGCCGCTGTTGCCGACCGTGATCCGATACGTGACGGGAAGCGACAAGCCGGCCTGAACCGCATCGGCGAACTTGGCGACCGCGATGCTCGCCCCGTTGATCTGGGTATTCACGGTATTGGAAAACGCGAATTCGGTGGTCGTGCCGTTATCGAAGGTCACGACCGATTGGTTGCTGACCGTCTGCGGCAGGCTTTCGGTCATAACACGAGCACCTGGAACGTGACGGTCGATACGGCTCCGGCGGCAATGGTGCCGACCGGAATCCCGCTGCTCGGATTGGCCGCGGGAACCGGCACTCCGTTCACGGTCACGCTGCCCGCGATGAAGGTGACGCCGGCGGGCACCGGATCGACCACGGTGACGCTATTGACCGGCGAGATGCCGTTGTTCGTGACGGTGATCGTATACGTGATCGTATCGCCGCTGACCGCGTCGATGGCATTGGTGGTTTTGACCACCGTGACGTTCGGAGAAGACACCGGAATGACGACGACGTTGGAGAGCACGGAGCCGAACAGGGTTCTGCCGTCCGGCGGCGAGAACGAATAAGATGCGGTCGCCTGGTTGACCAATTGCTGCGGCGACGGCAACGCGTCGACCGTAACCTGCAGCGAGACGAGCACGTGCACGGAAGCGCCCGGGGGGACGACGCCGATCGGGATACCGGTCGTAGGGTCGGCGCCCGGCAGCGGAACGCCGCCGACGGTCACGCTGTTCGGCACGAATTCCGCGCCGACCGGAACCGTATCGAAGACCGTGACGGTCGCCGCCAGGTTGCCCGTATTGGTGACGTCGAGCGAATAGGTGATCGTGTCGCCGACGGTGGCATTGGCCGTGCTGGCGGTCTTGAGCACGCCGATGATCGGATTGAACACGGGCGTCGTGACCGTGTTGGACGTGCTCGTGCCGGAGAACGCGCCGGAGGTGAAGCTGACCTTCGATTGGTTGCTGATGAGTCCGGACCCGGGCAGCGAATTGACCGTGACGTTAAAGGATACCGTAACCGAGGCGCTCGGCGCGATCGTGCCGACCGGTATGCCCGTTGCAGGGTCGGCGCTCGGCTGCGGAATGCCCCCGACGACGACGGTTCCCGGCACGAACGTCGTTCCCGCCGGGACGATGTCGCTCAGCACGACGCTGGTTACGGTCGCGATGGACACGTTCGTCACGAGACTCGAGTACGTCACGATATC
The DNA here is from genome assembly GCF_059383675.1 of Paenibacillus sp. J22P277. Taxonomy (NCBI): domain Bacteria; kingdom Bacillati; phylum Bacillota; class Bacilli; order Caryophanales; family Paenibacillaceae; genus Paenibacillus; species Paenibacillus sp. J22P277. The sequence goes on along the minus strand of NZ_JBXENS010000003.1, from coordinate 324,360 downwards.
GCCGATGACGGCATCCGTCGACGGCGTGCTCTTGACGACCGTCACGTTCGGCGAGCTGACCGGAATTTGCAGGATGTTCGATTGGGCGCTGCGCGAGAAGGAACGCGTATCCGGCAGGGTATAAAGGTAATTGCTCGTCGCTTGGTTGATGAGCTGCTGCGTCGCCGGAAGCGAGACGATCAAGTATTCGAACGTCGTCGTCACGCTGCCGCCAGGCGGCACGATCCCGATGCTGAACCCGACCGACGGATCGGCCCCGGCTTGCGGCGCGCCGCCGACCACGACGCTGTTCGGCACGAACGTCGTGCCGTCCGGCACGTTGTCGAAGAGCGTGACCTGCGCCGGATAATTGCCGCTGTTCGTCGCGACGACCGTGTAGCTGACGTTGCTGCCGACGCTGGCGAGAATTGTCGGCGAGCTCTTCGCCAGGGCGATCACCGGTTCGAAGACCGGCGTCGTGACCGTGTTCGAGAACGTAACGGCCGAGAAGACGCCGGACGTGAAGCTGACCGAAGAGCGGTTGCTGACCAGTCCGCCTTCCGGAACCGTGATGACGGTAACGCTGAACGTCACCGTCACCGAGCCTCCCGCCGGGATGGAGCCGAGCGAGAACCCGGCGGCCGGGTTGGCGTTCGGCTGCGCGACGCCGCCGATCGTGACGCTTCCCGTCTGGAAGGAGGTCCCCGGCGGAATCGGATCGGAGAAGACGACGTTGTCGACGGGCGCGATGCCGCCGTTGCCGACGACGATGCTGTACGTCAGCGTATCGCCTGTCGTGAGCGCGGTGCTCGCCGTGCTTTTGACGACGCTGACGTCCGGCGGGGATACCGGGAACGATAGCGTATTGGAGAGCGCAGAGCCCGTCAGCGTGCGGCCGTCCGGCAGCGTGTAGGCGTAAGAAGCGGTTGCCTGATTGGAAAGCTGTTGCCCCGGCGGCAGCGAGTTGATGACGACGGAGAACGTCACGGTCGTCGTCGTGCCCGGCGCGATGATGTTGAGCGGGATGCCCGTGACGGGATCCGCGCCCGGCTGCGGCGTGCCGTTCACGATGACGCTGTTCGGCACGAACGAGACCTCCGGCGCGATCGTATCCGTCAGGGTGGTGAGCGCCACGTAGTTGCCGGTATTGGAGACGGCGAATGAATAATTGACCGTATCGCCGACGGTGGCGTTCGTCGTGCTTGCCGATTTCACCACGCCGATGACCGGCTGGAAGACCGGGATGTTGACGGTATTCGAGAACGTGATGCCGGAGAATGCGCCCGACGTGTAAGAGACGGTGGACTGGTTCGTGATCGTCGCCGGCGTCGGCACGGACGTGACGGTCAATGCGTACGCGACCGTCGCGTTGGCGCCGCTCGCGATCGTGCCGAGCGAGACGCCGGAAGCCGGATTGCCGCCCGGCACGACGATGCCGTTCACCGTCACGCTGCCGGGAACGAGCGCCGTGCCGGCCGGAATGCCGTCGATGAACACGACATTGGAGATCGGCGAGATGCCGGCGTTCGATACCAGCACCGAATACGGGATGACGTCTCCGACGGATACGGCCGTCGAAGTGGACGATTTGGCAACGGTCACATTCGGCGAGGAGACGGGGATGGACAGCGTGTTGGACTGCTGCGTCCGCGTCAGCAGCCGGCCGTCGGGCGGCGTGAACGTGTAGGTCGACGACGCTTGGTTGACCAGGAATTGCGGACTGGGCAGCGAGTCGATGACGACGGAGAACATGACGAATGCCGTCGCCCCGGGATTGATCGTGCCGGCGTTGATGCCGCCCGTCGGCGTGGCGCCCGGCTGCGGCGTGCCGTTTACGATGACGCTGTTCGTCTGGAACGTCGTCGTCGGCGGCACGGTATCCGTCACGGTCACGTTGGCGGGCAAATTGCCGGTGTTGCTGACCGCGATCGTGAACGTGACGGTATCGCCGACGGACGCGTTCGCCGTATTGGCCGTTTTCACCATCCCGATGATCGGCTGCGTCACCGGCGTCGTCGTCACGTTGGACGAGGACGTGGCGGAGAAGGCGCCCGACGTGAAGCTGACGGTCGACTGATTGAGAATCTGATCGGAAACAGGCATATTAATATTCACCCCATAGGTCACGGTCGCAGAGGCGCCTGGCGCCAAGGAACCGATCAGAATACCGGCGGAAGGATCCGCCTGTGGTCTTGCCGCTCCGTTCACCGTCACGCTGCCCGGCACGAAGGTCGTGCCGGGTATCGCGGGCCCGACGAAGGTGACGTTGTTGACGGTCGCGATGCCGTTGTTCGTCACGACGCCGGTATAGACGATCGTGTCGCCCGTTACCGCATCGACGGCCGTGGTGATGAGGACGACGGAAACGTTCGGCGCGGAGACGGGAATGGTCACGACGTTGGATGGCGAATTGCCGGAGATCGTTCTGTTGTCGGGCAGCGTGTAGGAATAGGCGGCGTTTCCTTGGTTGACGAGCTGCTGCGGGTTCGGCAGGGAATCGACGACGACCTCGAAGGTGACGACGGCCGAGCCTGCCGGAGCTACCGTGAAGATCGGAATGCCGGTGGACGGGTTGGTGCCAGGCTGCGGCGCGCCGTTCAACTGAACGGAGTTCGTGATGAACGTCGTGCCGGCGGGGATATTGTCGGTCACATTGACGAAGGCGCCGATGTTGCCGGCATTTTGCACTTGCAGCGTGTACACCACCGTGTCGCCGAGCGTCGCCGCGGTCCGGTTCGCGCTCTTCAGCACCGAGATGATCGGCTGAAACACGGGAATATTGATCGTGTTCGAGAACGACGATCCGGTGAAGGCGCCGGAGGTGAAGCTGACCGCCCCGCGGTTGCTTAAGGAACCGCCGGCCGGTATCGCGACGACCGCGACCCGGAACGAGACGGTCACCGAGGCGGACGGCGCGATCGAACCGACGGCCACGCCGGATGCCGGATTGGCCGAAGGCGCGGGAACGCCGCCGACGAGTACGCTGCCGGCGATGAACTGGGAGCCGTCCGGGATCGGATCCGAGACGATGACCTGCGTAACCGGCACGATGCCGTTATTGGTCACGACGAGCGTGTACGTGACTTCGTCCCCGACCGCGGCGACCGACTCGCTGGCGGTCTTGGCGACCGTCACGTTCGGCGAGGATGCGGGAATGTTGACCGCATTGGAATTGACGGCGCCGTTGAACGTCCGGTTGTCCGGCAGCGTATACGCATACGCGATCGATGCCTGGTTGATCAGATTCGGCGGATTCGGCAGCGTCTGCAGCACGACAGAGAAGACCACCGTCGCGGAACCGCCCGCGGCGACCACGCCTATCGGGATGCCGGTTTGCGGCGTGGCGGCCGGCCGGGGCGAGCCGTTGACGGAGATGCTGTTCGGGACGTAGACCGTGCCGGCGGGCAATGCGTCCGTCAGCGTCAGGAGCGCAACGTAATTGCCCGTATTCTGAATCGCGAACGTATACGCGATGGTATCGCCGACGGTAGCCTGCGTCTCGCTGGCTGATTTCTGCGCGGTGATCACCGGCAGGAAGACCGGTACGCTGACCAGGTTGGACAGCGATATGCCGCTGAAGGTGCCCGAGGTATATGAAGTGGAAGCCCGGTTATTGAGCTGCGCCGGACTTGGCAGCGACGTGACGATCACCTGAAACACGACCGTCGCGGAGCTTCCCGCCGCGATCGTGCCGAGCGAGATGCCGCTGGCCGGCACGGCGTTTGGCTGGGCGACGCCGTTAACGGTGACGGAGCCCGAGACGAAGAGGCTTCCCGCGGGAACGGGATCATTGAAGATGACGTTCGTCACCGCGGCCACGCCGCTGTTGGCCACGACGGTCGTGAACGTGACGGTATCCCCGACGGTCGTCGCCGTCCGGTTCGCGCTTTTCGTTGAATTGACATTCGGCAGGCTGACGGGAATCGTGAGCGTGTTCGATGCCGCCGAACCGTTCAGCGTTCGACCGTCAGGCGGACTGTAGGTATACGTCGCGGTCGCTTGGTCCGTCAGCTGCGGCGGCGACGGAAGGCTGTTCACGAGCACTTGGAAGGTAACGGTCCGCGAACCGCCGGCGGGCACGACGCCGATGCTGACGCCGGTTGCCGGATTGGCGCCCGGCTGGGTGACGCCGTTCACGGTAAAGCTGTTCGGCACGAACGTGCTGCCCGTCGGGATGTTGTCGGTGAAGGTCGTGGTCGCCCCGATGCTGCCGGTATTCGAGACGAGCACCGAGTAGGTGACGGTAGAACCGACGGACGCATTCGCGGTATTCGCGCTCTTGGTCATCGTGATGACCGGCGCGTAGACCGGCGTATTGACCGTGTTCGACGGAATGACCCCGCTGATCACGTCCCCGCCCGCGACGCTCTGGAACGTAAAAGCGGCGTTGGCGGAGTTCGACAGCTGTTGCGAGTTCGGCAGCGAGGTCACGACGGCCCGATATGTAAGCGTGACGGAGCTGCCGAAGGCCAAGGAGCCGATGGGAACGCCAGCCGTGATGTCGGCCGTCGGCCTGGATACGCCGGCGACGATGACGCTTCCGGCGACGAAGGCGGAGCCGGCCGGCAGCGTATCGCTGACGACGACGCTCGCCGCGCTCGCGTTGCCGGTGTTGTTCACGGTGACGGTATACGTGATCTGATCGCCGATGACGGTACCTGCGACGTTCGCGCTCTTCGAGACGGTGATCGTAGGCGAATTGATATTGACCTGAATGGCGACGCCGTTGACGACGTACGCATCGCCGGAGGTCGTGAGCCGGAGCACCGCCGACGATTGATTGTTCGCGAGTTGGGAGGAGACGTTAATGTTGGTGATGTCCCAGCCTTGCCGGCCGCCGACGATATTGGAGCCCGGAGCCCCGTTGACCTGATTCCGGGTGCCGAAGGTGCCGGTCGTGTCCAAGTTGCCCGCATCGTTGTTGATCTGCGAAGCGAAGAAGTTGTTCGCGAAATTGTTCGGTCCCGACAACGCGACGAGCGCTGCCGTGGTCGGTCCGAACAACGCTTGGTCGCCGGATCGGTTGGCGTCGCCTTCCTGCGCGCTGAATAACGCCCTGCCCCCGAGCGTCCCGGTTACCGGCGTTGCGAAGCCCGTCAACGTCGTCGTGACGGGACCGGAATCCGCTTGGATAAGCACGGCGCCGGCGCGCAACGACATGTTGCGGAACGGAAGGGCCGGATTGGCGTAAATGACGCCAAGCGTCCAACCGGCATGATTGATGGTCGCGTCGGTGACGGTGATGGTTCCGACGATGGCGCCGGCGGTGTACGTTCCCGCGCCGCCTTGCTGGATGAGCGACGTGACGTTGGCGGAGCGGGTATAGCCGAGCTGCCCCGAGCCCAGGTCGAACGTATTTGCGGTCGCGGGATCCGGCGTGACGCTGGCCGACGTGTTGTTCGGCAGGATAAGCGTGACGGGATTGTTGATTGCCGCGCTCAAATTCACGCCCGGAACGAGATAAGAGCCGCCCCAAATCAGCTCCGCGTAGACGACGGAGCTGCCTGCGGGCAATACGAGTATCGCGGACGAATTGTTGAGCAGGTAGTTATTCGTCGTCCCGAACGGATACGTGCCGAACCGGACGGCGGTGTTGGTCGTGACGAATGCGCCGATGCTGTCTTGGGTACCTGGAACGCCTTCCGTCGTCGAACGGCTGAGACCGAGCGTATTGCCGGTAAAAGTGATGGCGCCGGTCAAATTCACGGTAGCCCGAACTACGAGAGCAATGTTCCTCACCCCCTATCGTGTAAGTGGCTGAATACACTATAGGAGCATATGCGCGAAGGAACTGGCGTATGAGCCGCAATGAGCGACTATTGCCCGCGGCACCGCAGCTGCCGGACGCCGTGCGGCTCGGAGTGATCTTGAACGCACAGCTGCTGCCAGTCCTCTAAGCTCAGCGCGCTTTTGACCGCGACGAAGCGGTAAAGGATCTCATCCACGACGTTCGCCTGCAGTTCCTTCAGCATCTCCAGTTCGTCGGGTTCATATAGCGGAGGGGCATAGGCCGGCTCGTAGAACAGCTCCATGTGAAGCAGCCGGAAATCATAGGGGAGCGGGGGCAAAAAATCGTACGGGGCAAGGGGCGGACAGGCAGGCCCGTCTTCGGGCTGCATGAAGCGCGCGGTCATGTAGCGGGGGGTATATTCGTCGAAGCTGTGCTTCAAGTAAGGGTTGGAGCTGTGGCGGAAATGATGCGCGTACGGGCATAAGACGGTTAGGACGGCCCTGTCCATGCTGATGCGGTAAAGCTCCGACAGCGTGTGCGCGAGATCGTCCACGTAGGGGAGCATCCGGCATACCGCGATGGATTCCACGGAGTGGTCCGGGAACGGGAGGTCGCCGTTCAAGTCGCTGACCCAATTGACGCCGGGCAGCGCGACGCGGTCGATCCCGTAATGATCCGGCCGTTTATGAGCGCCGCAGCCAATATCCAATTTCATCGCAAACGCCTCCCTGAGCGGATATCCCTTTCTTCTCCAGTGTATGGGGTGCCGGCGGGACGGGACTATACGCTTGCCCATCCACGCAAAAAACGTGCGGGAGCATGATGCTCCCGCACGCTATCTCGTGGATGGCGGCGAAGAAATCTAAAGGACGCGGCGCGCCGTGACGAAGCGATGGTCCCACGTGCTTCCCTTGAACGTGGAGACGGTCACGCCGATGCCGACCCGGTATGTATGCAGCAGCTTGCCGTCGCCGATGTAGAGGCTGACGTGGTTGATGACGCCGTCGCCGTTCGTGTCGGAGAAGACGAGGTCGCCCGGCTTGAGCGCGCTCTTGGACACTCTGACGCCGACCTTCGACTGCTGCTTGGACGAGCGCGGCAGGCTGATGCCGTTTTTCTTGAAGATGTATTGGATGAAGGACGAGCAATCGAATGCGCTCGTGATGCCGGATTTCGCGCCGAATTTATAAGGAACGCCAAGGTATTTTTTGCCGGTCGATTCGATCTTGTTCGCGAGGGCCGTCGTCGACGAGGACGACGCGGCATGCGTCGTGTGCGGCGTCAAGGTCAGCGCGCCCGTGCAGGCGATCGATACGCCAAGCGTAATGGCGAGCAGTTTTTTGGAGAATGTTGCTTTCATCGTGGTATTCATGCTGTCTTCCTCCCGGTGGATAAGGTTTGGTGTTGGCCGTGAACGGTGTAAGCTCGAGAATTACTATATCACGCCCAAACCTTCCACAACTTACCAATGTAAACGGAAACCCTTTCACACCAAGGCAGAAATGCGGTTTGTTAGAAAAAAATGAGAAATGCTTCATAAACCAGGGGTTGACAATGAGAAAGCCAACCAGTTTTTTCTGGTTGGCTTTTGCATGTTCCGTATCCGGCCTAATCTCGCGCGATCAGCTTGAAGTCGTCATAATGGAAGCCGGGGGCGACGACGCAGGAGACGAGCACCGGCTCGTCGCCGAGGGGCTTCGCCATCTGCCATGCGTTCGCCGGCACGAGCGCCTGCGGATGCTGGCCGTTCGCGATATCCGGGCCGATCACGATGTCCTCGGTCTTCCGCGGCTCCGCATCCGTTCCGCCCAGCGTCAGCAGCAGCGGGCTGCCGGCATGCCACAGCCACAGTTCGTCGGACAGGACGGTATGCCAGTCCGAAAATTCGTCCGGGTGCAGCACGAAATATATGGACGTTGCCGCGAATCGCGCCCCGGAATACGCGCCGCCGAGCACCTCCTGCGGAATCGCGAAGGATGCCTTCCATAGTTCTTTATACCAACCGCCCTCCGGATGGGGCTTCAGGTCGAGCGCCTCCACCCAGGGGGATAATGCTTTCGTCATGCCAGTGTTCATTTGCGCTTCCTGCTCCTTCATGCTGGTCTGGTTTCTCTCTTACTCTCCGATTCTGCAACTCTACCAATGTAGCGGATTTCCGGACGCCTGTAAACGAAAGAAGCCGCGGCAGCGGTGTCGCGGCCGTGGCTTCCGATCGAAGCGTTTCTTTATTGAATGACCCCGCAGGCGATCCGGTCGCCGGAATTGCCGGACGGATCGGTGACGTAGTCGTCGGCTTTATCGTGAATGACAAGCGCGGTTCCGCCGGTTTTGAGCAGCGAGTTCGGCTCGCCCTGCTTCAGCGTCACGACCTTGGTTTCGAATTCGGCTTTGGCGTTGCCGCCGGCATCCGCCTTGAGGTTCGGCAGATCGCCGTTATGGAAGCCTTTCGGATTATTGAAGCCGTGCATTCTCGCGGCCGGATTAAAATGCGCGCCGGCCGTCGCGAAGCCCGGAATTTCGCATTTGCCCGTCTCGTGGAAATGCAGCCCGTGTTCGCCCGGGGTCAGCTTGCTCGCTTCGACGCGCACCGTTACCGCATCGTGCTTCTGGGTGAGCGTGGCGGAGCCGATCGCTTCGCCTCTGGCGTTGATGAGCTTTACCGTCACCGCCGGCGCCTGCTGCTCGTGATGGTCGCGGGCCAGCGCCTGGAGCGGATTGACGGCCGCGAGTCCGATAAGCAATGCGGCGGCAGCCGTTCCTTTCAACAATCGTGCGTGTTTCATGGTCGTCATCATCCTCCTGTATGCAGCTCCGTGAATTCGTGGTTCCCGTATATCATTGCCTACATTGCCGCCGAGCAAACATTTCGTCCCGCATTCCGCAGATTGGCGTAATTTTGGATTGGTCGCGCTTGCAAGGTATGCTAATTTAATGAGGAAAGAGCCATTTATCATCGGGAGGCGAAGCAGGTGGACGCAATTCGCATTGGCATTATCGGTACGGGCGGTATCGCAGGCTGGCACGCGCGCCAGCTCCAGGAGCTGCCGGAAGCGGCGATCACGGCCCTGGCGGACACGAGCACGGACAATCGGGATAAATTCATCGCCGAGCACAAGCTGGACGGCGTCAAAACCTTCACGGATTACCGGGACTTATTGGATAGCGGCGAAGCGGACGCCGTGATCATCTGCTCGCCGCATACGCTGCACTTCGAACAAGCGAGCGCCGCGCTGCGCAAAGGGCTGCATGTCATGCTGGAGAAGCCGATGACCTGTTCGTCCGTCGAAGCGGGCCAGCTGATCCAGATCGCGGAGCAATCGGGCAAACTGCTGCAGGTGTCGTACCAGCGGCATTTTCAGCCGGAATTCCTGTACATCCGGGATGCGATCGCGAGCGGGGAAATCGGCAAGCTGACGTCGGTCACGGCATCGCTCTATCAAGAATGGAAGCCCGGCACAAGCGGTTCGTGGCGCCAGGATCCGTCCTTGTCCGGCGGCGGGTTCCTGATGGATTCCGGCAGTCACATCATCGACGTGCTCCTCTGGACGACGGGCTTGACGCCGGTCGAAGTCAAGCCGCAGCTGCACATGCACGGCACGCCGGTCGAGATCGACACGTTCACGTCGATCCGGTTCGCGGAAGGCGCGGTAGCGGGACTGAATCTGGTCGGCAATGCGCCTTGCTGGCACGAGACGTTCGTCTTCTGCGGCGAGACGGGCGGCATCTTCTACGATAACGGCAAAATCACGCTGCGCCGCTGGAAGCAGGAGCCGATGGTTCCGGATCTGCCGCAGGCGACCACGAACCAGGACAAGAGCTTCGTCGATGCCATCCTGGGGCGGCATGAAGTGCTGGTGCCGGGCGAGTTTGCCCTGAAAGTGGTCAAGCTGTCGGAGATGATCTACGAAGCGGCAGGCTACGCGCCGCTGGCGACCGTCTGACCTGACGCGGCACGAACGAACGGCCGGAGCTCACTCGGGAGCTCCGGCTTATTCTTTTTTTGGGCTGCGGAACGCCGGAGTCGGGCGGCCCTTGGCAAATGGCATTTTTCCGCGAGATGCAGTAAACTGGCTCTAAGGAGTGGATTGTCGCATGAAGCCAGTCGTTACGTTTACATTGGAGGAAGCAAACGCGATGCTTCCCGAGCTGCAGGAGGATCTGTTCAAGCTGCAGCTGCTGACGCAGCAATTCGAAATGAAATTCGAGCTGCTGCATCAATTGACGAAGAAGCATAGGGAAGGCACGCTTCCCGCGGACAACGGGACGGACGATCCGTTCTTCGAGCTGGAAAGCCAGCTGGAGTTCATGCGGATGGAAGTGGAGCTGGCCGTCGGCAATTTCGAACGCAAGGGCGTTTTGCTCAAAATGATCAATCCCGGCCTGATCGATTTCCCTTCCGTATTGAATGGTGAGGAAATTCTAATCTGCTGGAAGCAAGGCGAGGAGCAAGCGGCGTATTATCACGGTTACGACGACGGGTTCACGGGCCGTAAACGCTACCCTGACGCGGGTTTGGCGGAATAATCGCGGTTCCGATAAAAGATTGGAAAATTCTCATTCGGGAAGCCTGAGCAATCAGGCTTCTTTTTGTTTCGCCAGAAGAGGAATGTCCATCGACAAAAGTTCATAAGTTTTTCACAGACGCTTTGACATGCTTTTCATTAGACAGCCTTTACAATCTAACTCATATCGGAAAGGCCCTAAAAATCCAAGGAAGAGGTGTATCCATGTCTCGGAGTATCCAGTGGAATGTAGTGGCTTATATGATGATCTGCGCGGCGCTGCTCGCGTCCTTGTTCGTTTCGTTTAATCTTCCGGCAAACGTTTGGAATAAAAGTTCGTCCGATATCGCGCTTCCCCAGTGGCACGGCCAACTGCCGACCGCCGCTGCGCTTCCTCAGCCGGCGCCGATAGCCGCGACGCAGCCGAAATCCCAATTTCAACCCGCAACCGTCATCCCCAAAGCGCCTCCCGTAACGGCCGCAGCCGTTCCCGCGAAGATAAAAACCGTCTCCCCTCCGATCGAAACTCCTTTACATACATATAAAGTAACCTCCTACTATCTCAATGTCCGCGCTTTGCCGAGCGCCGATGCCGATATTCTCCGCGTCGTGGAACAGGGCACGCTCCTTCAGGTGCAGCAAGTCACGCCATCCGGCTGGCTGTCGATGAAAGACGGCGGCTACGTGAACGGCCGTTACGCCGAAGCGGCGGATCCGGCGTCACCCGCGAAAAGTAACCATCCCGATTCTCCGGTCACGGTATTATCCGCGTCCGCATCCACCGCGATTGCGATTCCAGCCGATCAATCCCCCCAACCGATCCTGCAGGCCAAAACCGCCCCTTCTGCCGAATCGGTCGCCTTGCCGGCGAAGCCGTCGAAAGCGGGCAATCCCGTCAAGCCGACCTCCAAGGTGTTATCCGCGTCGGGAATGACGAAGGAGCATATCGCCAAGCTGCTGAAGGGCACCAAGCTCTCGGGGCAGGGACTCGAGGACGTCATTCTCGGCGTCGAAGAAAAATACGGCATCAACGCGTTCTTCACGATCGCGGTCATGAAGCTCGAAAGCGGCAACGGCAAGAGCACGCTGTCCCGAACCAAGAACAACCTGTTCGGCCTCAACGCGGTGACCGGCAATGCGCATAAAATGGCATTCAGCTTCAAAACCAAGGGGGACAGCATCCGGAAATTCGGACAACTCATCAACGACAATTACGTCGAGCGTGGCCTGACGACGATCGAAAAGGTCGCGCGCAAGTATTGTCCGGCGAACGGGTTATGGGCCGGGCATGTCCGAACGATCATGCGAAGCGACTACGGCAAGCTGGATTAACCAAGTTTGGGCGTAAAGAGCGATTGACAGGAACTCACTTGTCATGTAAGATTCGCAAGAGAGCATAAAGCGGTATGAAGAACGATTCGATTCGTATAGCCTCGCAACAGGGCGGGGGTTTCTACAGGAAGCCGTAACTTCCTAACTACGAATATGGAATGATCCCCGGATGATTCCATATTTGCGGTTAGGAAGCTTTTTTGCGTGTTCGCATGCCTTCCGCAACCATCGGACTGCTCAGCTCAGGGAGGGGACAACATAGAGATGAAATACGCAGTCGCTGTTCTAACGGGTGCCGTCAGCTACGGCATCCTATCGACGATCGTCGTCAAAGCCTACGGCGAGGGCTATCAATTGGGCGAGGTGGTCGGTTCGCAATTGCTGGTGGGCTTCGTGCTCTCCTGGCTGCTGGCGCTGTACACGAAAATCCGGGCAAAGCGCAAGCTGTCGCAACGCGGAGAAGCCGATTCCCGGGGAGCAAATGCGGTCGCGGCAGCAATGCGGCCGCGCACGGCGCTAAACTGGAAGCAGCGGCTGATGCTCATGGCGGCCGGCATGCCGACGGCTCTGACCGGTCTGCTCTACTATCAATCGCTGCGCTATATTCCGAATTCGCTCGCGATCATTCTGCTCTTTCAATTTACGTGGATGGGCGTGCTGATCCATGCGATCCGCATGCGCAAACGGCCGAGCGGCATGATGCTGGCCACGCTCGGCGTGTTGTTCGGCGGAACGCTGCTGGCGGCCGGCATCGTGGACCAAGGCTTGTCGAATTTCGATTTGCTCGGCGTCGCGTTGGGATTGCTGGCGGCCGTCAGCTATTCCTTGTTCGTTCTGTTCAGCGGCAAAGCCGTGCCTTCCGCGGAGCCGGCCTACCGCAGCGCATGGATGATTACCGGCGGCCTCGTGCTCGTATTCGTGCTGTTCCCGCCGGCGTTTCTGTTCAACGGCTTGCTCCTCGGGCATCTGCTGCTGTTCGGATTCCTGCTCGGCTTGTTCGGCGCCTTTATTCCGCCCGTGCTGTTCGCGGCCGGCGTGCCGCATATCGGCGAAGGGATGGCCACGATTCTAGGAGCGTCGGAGCTACCCGTGGCCGTCATGCTGTCGGCGGTCGTGCTGCACGAGAACGTCAGCGTCCTGCAGTGGGCAGGCGTCGCGCTGGTGCTGTTGGGCGTGGCGTTGCCCGAGCTCTCGAAGCGGCTGAAGCGGCTTCCTCAAGCGCGGACGAAGGGCTACGCGCACCGGGCGTAATGCCGGGCTGCCGTTGTCATCCGACGGCGCGTTGGGTATAGTGGAAGCAAAGCAATCGGATGGATGGAGTGGATCGGGCATGACGAATTACGCGGCGCTAATCAGAGGCATTAACGTCGGCGGCAACAACAAGCTGCCCATGGCGGAGCTGAGGCGCGAGCTGGAGGCCATCGGCCTCGGCCGCGTGCAGACGTATATCCAGAGCGGCAATATCGTCTTTCAATCGCCGCTGGACCAAGGTGCGGCCGCGCGCGAGATCGAGCAGGCGATTCTGCGGATATCCGGCATTTCCGCCAAGGTGATGGTTCGGACCGGCGCCGAGCTGGACGCGATCGTGGCAGGCTGCCCGTATGCCGACGAGGCGAAGGAAGAAGGAAAGCGCGTCCACTTGTCGGTGCTCCGGGAGCCGCTGACGCCGCAGCAGATCGAGAAGCTGCACGTCGGCATCTCGGAGCTGGATCGCTGTCATATCGACGGCACCGCCGTGTACTGCCATTACCCGGAGGGCATGCGCGACTCCAAGCTGGCGGCGAATCTCGGCAAGCTCGGCGACGGCGTGACGACGCGCAATTGGAACACGGTCCTGAAGCTGCAAGCCATGCTGCAAGCGATGGCATAAACGTCTCGGCCCGAATCGGCCGGAACCGTGCGAAGAAGCCTCCCGGGACCCGGGAGGCTTCTTCGTTGACGGTCGCGATGGCACATGAGATGCGCATGTTCGCTACCTGCCGTAGCTGCCGACGATTGAAGCGGTGGCGTAGTTCATGCCATGCTTGCCGTCGTCGTCAGCGGTCGGCTAGTCTTGTTCTTGGTTTTGCGGTAAACGCTTCGCGGATGCGTTCTGCTCGAACGCTTTCGCTGCATCTTCCGCGGAGAACTCGGTGTCGTCTTGGCCCGGAACCGGCAGTTTGTTCAGTTCGGAAGACTGCACGTCGGCTTTCGATACTTGATTTTGTTCGTTGTTCATATGTATACCTCCTCGTATGGCTGTGCTGGATGTTGATGGCAACAGAGACTAGAGTGCCCCTAATCGGATAGGTTTTATACGCGTTTACGAATCCTTCATCAATGGTGACGGCTAATCCCCCTTCGGAATTGTTTCGGCATGGAAACCAAGTTATGCGCGACAGGATCGGATTGGAGCAGCGGAATCGCCGTGCGGCCGTCAAATACCGCTGTTTCGCCGGCAAGACGATCGGAATTCGGCCGCCAACGTCCCGCAGGGGTTCCGATGGCTCGGCCGCGATTGGCTTTCGCCCTCTTGAAAGCGTTATAATAAAGACCGGACTACTTACGGAGAGGGGTATGGAAGCATGAGAATTGTCATTACAGGCGCAAGCCGCGGATTAGGTTACGAGCTGGCGGTCGTTGCCGCGAAGCGCGGTCATCACGTGATCGCGGGCGTTCGCGACAAGGCGGCGGCCGAAGCGCGTTACGGGAAATTGGACGATTCGCTGCGCGCGCAGATCGCGTTCGTCGAGCTCGACGTGACGAGCGACGAGTCGATCGAGCGATTGGCTGCCGGATTGAAAGAAAGCGGAGCGCCCGTCGACGCGCTCGTGAACAATGCCGCCATCCTGCTCGGCCGCGATCACGATATCGAATCGATGTCCTTTAACGATTTGGCGGAATCGTTCGAGACGAACCTGTTCGGCCCGATCAAAATGATCCAGGCGCTGCTGCCGATGCTCCGCACGGCCAGCATGCCTTCCATTATGAACATTTCCTCCGAAGCCGGAGCGTACGCCGGCGTCTATGCGGGCGACTACCCCTACGGCTTGTCCAAGTCGGCGCTGACCTATCTGTCGGAGAAGCTGCGCAAGGAGCTTGAGCCGCAAGGATTTCAAGTGCTGGCGATCCATCCCGGCTGGATGAAGACCGACATGGGCGGGGAGCAGGCGCCCGGCGATCCGGCGCAGACGGCCGAACAGCTGGTCGGCATTCTGGAGCGCGTTCGACCGCTGAAGGTCAAGCAGCACGGCTTCGTGGATGCCGCGGGCCGAGAGATGGAGATTTAAGCGTGACGTTTGTTTCGAATGGCTGATAGCGGCCATGGTTGCCCGGCTCGATCGGGGACCATGGCTTTTTTGTACGTCTATGCGAAAATCGCGATAAGCGAATTTGCCCGTGATATACAGCGCATGCGCAAGCAGGGAACTGCGGGAGGCAGCGAGAAAAAAGCGTTCCGGGCTGGAAGCCCGAAACGCTTATTCGCTTGTTGCGCCGATCGATGACATGCCCGATCAGATACTACTATTAGCCCATATCCACCGCGTGTGCGACAGGCGCATTCACTCCGCCGGTCTTCGGACGTTTGAGCGTGAGGGCGCAGAGCAGGCCGAAGACGGCGAGTCCGACCAGCACGAGGTAGGCATCGTGGAACGCGCTCGTCATCGCGTCCGGCATCGCCTGTTCGCCGCCGGCCACGTAGTGCGCCGTTCGGTTGGCGATGATGGTCGTGAGACCCGCGACGGAGAACGACGTCATGATCTGCTGCGCCGCGCTCGTCAGCGACGTAACGCGGCTGACGAGATTGCTCGGCGCCGATTGGATCAAGTGCGTGTTCAGCGCCAGGAAGGACAAGCCCATGCCCATGCCGAGCATCGCGCGCGGGATCAGGAACTGCCAAGGCGTGTCCGTCGGATCGATCCGGGAGATGAGGAATGCGCCGACGCCGACGATCGTCAACCCGACCAGCACGAGCGGCCTGGCCCCGATCCGGTCGTACAACCGTCCGCCGATCGGCATGAATATGCCGGCCGCGAGCGCCTGCGGCAGGGTCCACATGCCGGCATTGAACGCGGTCATGCCCATCAGCTTCTGCATGAAGTACGGCACGGAGAAGATGATGCCGAACATCACGAACTGCAGCACCCACTGGATCAGAATCCCCCGGGTGAACAGCGACGAGCGGAAGACGCGAAGCTCCAGCAGCGGTTCTTCCCGGCGGGTCAGCTCGACGACGATGAAGGCGGCGAGCGCGACGGCGCCGACGATCAGCCCGATGATCGTCTTGTCCGAGGTCCAACTCGTGGAACCCTCGCTGAGACCGTAGGATAGACCGGAGAACGCGAGCGGGCCGAGAATGATGCCGAGCATATCCAAGGAAGTGGAAGATTTCTTCGGCAGGCTCGGGAGCAGCAGGACGCACAGGATGACGCCGAGGATACCGACCGGAATATTGATGAGGAAGATCCATTGCCATTGGACGTAATCGACGAGATAACCGGAGATGATCGGGCCAAGCGCCGGAGCGAGCAGAATCGGAATGCCCATCAATCCCATGATGGATCCCGCTTTCTCGGGCGGGCTGAACCGGTACGTCATCGCGAACGCGATCGGGGACACCATGCCGCCGCCGAGTCCTTGCAGCACGCGGTACAGGATAAGCTGGTCGACGCTTTGCGCGGTCGCGCACAACACGGAGCCGAGCGTGAACAGCACGAGCGAGACGATGAAAATCTGCTTGGAGCCGAACTTGTCCGTGATCCAGCCCGCGAGCGGAATAACCGCGGCTTGGGCGAGCGCGTAGCCGGTGATGGTCCATTGGACGGTTTCCAGCTTGCTGTGGAAATCGTCGACGAGCTTGGGGACCGCGACGTTCACGGCCGTGCTGTCGAGGATAACCATGAAAATGCCGACGATGATGGCGAGAAGCGGGCCGACCAGCTGACGCATCGACGTGAAGGGGACGACGGGCGGGTTGGAACGTTGTGCGGACATAAGAGCCTCCTAATTACTATTTCCTTCCACTTTAAGTCTGCGCCGGACGGAAGTCAAAAGAAAATTATGTGATATTTTTGACATATGTAGACCGGCCTTCGACAGTGGATCGGACTGCGAACTTTCTTCGTTCGGTCCCGTCCATTATAGCGCTTGAACCTTGACGGCTGCTGTCAGCCAACGAAAAATCGGCGTCGCCGCGATAAACAAAAAAGAGGCGCCCTCCGCCTCTTGGTTGCTTGCGATCCCATTCTCCGTTCTATTCTTCCAACGACGTGTCGACCGCGCGAAACGCTTGATTGTAGCAGCGCCTGCAGACCGGCTTGTAGTCCTCGTTGCCCCCGACTTGAATCTGCTCGCCGGAATTGACCGGCTCCCCGTCCCGGAAGCGGATGACCATCGTCGCTTTGCGGTCGCAATACCAGCAGATCGTCTTGATTTCCTCGATCTTGTCCGCTTGGATCAGCAGATTGTAGCTGCCTTCGAAGAGTTGGTTCTGAAAATCGTTCTTCAAGCCGAAGGCCATGACCGGAATGTTCAGCTCGTCCACGACCCGCGTCAAGTCAATGATATGATGCTTCTTCAGAAACTGGGCTTCGTCCACGAGCACGCAGTAGATCTGCTTCGGGCCCGAGGTGGACAGATGGGATTTGACGTTCTCGTACAAGTCGGTGTCTTCTTCGACCGGGATCGCTTCCCGTTCGAAGCCGACGCGCGAGCCGACCAGCATCGACGTCCCGCGCGCGCTGAAGGACGGCGAATAGATCAGCACCCGCTTCCCTTGTTCCTCGTAGTTATGGGCGACTTTGATGATCTCGAACGATTTGCCGCTGTTCATCGTTCCGTATTTATAATAGAGCTGTGCCATTGGAATCTCTCCTAAGCGATGATGTCTTTACTTGTTTAACATATTTGCTCGCGGCTGGCAAGGAGCCGCGAGCAAAAACAAACAGCCGCCGGCGTGCCGGCGGCTGTCCTGTATCCGATTACAGTTTGTTCTTCAAGTCCATCACGTATTTGACGACGACGCCGAACGCGCCGACGTAGTAAGCCGTTTCCATGATCCAGCCGGTATTGTCGAAGACGGTCATGTTCGAGAGCATGAACAGCGGGAGAACGAGCATGAGCAGATCCGTCAGATAAGCCGTGATCAGCTCGCTGGAGAACGTGCTGCTTTTCAGGGATTTGTACAGTCCGAGGAGGAAATTCAAGCCCATGGCTCCCATAACGATCCACATCGAATACAGCATCCAATCCGTAAGTGCGAATGTCATTTGAAATCACCTCCCCGCGGGAAGAGTAATTGCATACTCCATCATATGTCGGATGAGCTCGGGTTGTACTGGGGCGAAGCTGATTTTGTCCGCGGAAGGAGATTGGGTCCGGGAAGAAGAATTGATATACTGGTACGGGCATCGGTCCGCGGGCGATCCGCGAGAGTCCGATGATCCGCGCGACATACCATCACTCACGATGAACGGTCCATCCCGTTCTTGATAAGGAGCATGAACATGAGCGACGCCAAGACGCTGCTGCAGGCTTTCAACGAATCGGTCTATCCCGTCGGCGGGCATTCCAGGCGAAATGCGGAGGTGCTGCTGGAAGCCTTCCGCGGCATCGACGGAGAGACGGCGAGCGATATGTACGGTTCGGGCGAAGTGATCGAGCGATTCCAGGCGGACATGGCGGAAGTGCTCGGCAAGCCGTCCGCCGTCTTCTTCCCGAGCGGAACGATGGCCCAGCAGATCGCGCTGCGCATCTGGAGCGACCGCCGCGGAACCGCCAAGGTAGCCTATCATCCGCTGTGCCATTTGGAAATCCATGAACAGAACGGGCTGCGGGAGCTTCATCGGTTGGAGCCGATCCTGCTGGCCGACAAGGACCGCTTGATCACGCTCTCCGACGTGGAAGCGATGACCGAGGATATCGCCTGCCTGCTGCTCGAGCTGCCGCAGCGCGAGATCGGCGGCCAGCTGCCGGACTACGCCGAGCTTGAAGCCATCTCGGCGCATTGCCGCGATCGGGGAATCAAGCTTCACTTGGACGGGGCGCGGTTGTTCGAGATTTTGCCGTATTACCGCAAGACCGCCGCGGACATCTGCGCGTTGTTCGACAGCGTCTATGTCTCGTTCTACAAGGGCATCGGCGGCATCGCCGGGGCGATTCTGGCGGGCGGCGAGGAGATGACGGCCGAGTCGAAAATCTGGAAGCGCCGGCATGGCGGCGATCTGATCAGTCTCTATCCTTATATCATTCCGGCGGCGCATTACTTCCGGGAACGGATGCCGAAGATGGCGCAGTATTACCGGGATGCCGTCGAGCTCGCCGCGATGTACAACGAATGCCCGGCCGTATCGACGCTGCCGGCTGTCCCGGTATCCAACATGTTCCATGTGCATATCGGGCTGCCGAAGGAGACCGCGGAGCGGATCTTCGTCGGCATCGGCGAGCGGACCGGCGTCGGCTTGGCCCATAACGTCAATGCCGGGCCGGAGGGAGACAGCCGTTACGAAGTCAGCTTGGGCGACCGCTACGGCGAGATCCCGAAAGCGAAACTGAACGAAGCGTTTCGTCTATTGAAGGAAGCCATCGGAGAAGCGATCGCGGCGCGGCAGTAAGCGGGCGTTTCCGCCGCTGCCGTCGCATGCAACCCATCATACGAATGTCGGCGATGATCAGGCAGCCCCGCGGGGCTGCCTTTTTCGATTCGCGCCCGACGCGGTCAAGCGCTCTATGGCGCATAAAAACTGGCTGCAATTGGCAAAATGAAGTATCCAAGCTTGAGAGGAAAAGAGGAACGACATGTCGATGATCTGGCGAATATTCAAGCTGGCCGCGGCTGCCAAGCGCTTATCCGCGCGTCCCTCGAACGGCGGTCCGGCGGATAAGCGCGGCGGCGGGCTGGCGTCCGGGCTGGAGCGCAATCTGAACGAGCTGCGCCGCGTGTTCAGCCATGCGCCGGACCTCGTGATTCGCACGTTCCCCTACAAACAGGCCGGCCAACAAGCGGCGCTCGTCTATATGACCGGTCTTACGGACAAGAATTCGATCAACAACAATATTCTCCGGGAATTGATGTTCCGCATCGCGGACGATGCCGCGTCCGGCGAGCTTCCCGTCACGCTCGGCAAGCTTGAAACCTGTTCGAGCTGGTCCCAAGTCGAGAGAGCCTTATTGAACGGCATGAGCATGCTGTTCATCGACGGCATGGCGCACGGCTACGCGATGGATACCCAGGGCTGGCCGCAGCGGGCCATTACCGATTCCCAGATCGAAGCCTCGCTCAAAGGCGCGCATCAAGCCTTCGTGGAGACCGGGGAATCCAACATTGCGCTCATCCGCCGGTATCTCTCGACGAGCGAGCTCAAGATCAAGGAGTACCAAGTCGGGGAACGCGCGCCCTGCAAGGTTTCGATGCTCTACATGGAGGACGTAACGGAGCCCGAGCTGATTCGATCGATGGAAAAGCGGCTGCTGGCATTGGACACCGACTGCATCCTCAACACGGGCGAGCTGGCGGAGCTGCTGGAGGACGACCCGTACGCGTTCCTGCCGCAGTTCATCACGACCGAGCGGCCGGATACGGCGGCGTCCCAACTGCTGCAAGGACGGGTTTGTCTCGTGGTCGACCGTTCCTCGAGCGTCATGATCGCGCCGACCAACTTCGTCGCGTTCTTCCACGGCATCGACGACTACAGCATGCGCTGGCCGATCGCGAGCTTTCTTCGGCTGCTGCGTTTCTTCGCCTGCTTCGTCGCGGCCTTCCTGCCCGGCATTTATATCGCGTGCATTTCATTCAATTACGAAGTGATCCCGCTCGACCTGATCCTCTCGATCGGGCAATTCCGGGCGGCGGTTCCGTTTCCGCCGTTCGTCGAGGCGTTGATCATGGAGATCACGCTGGAGATGCTGCGCGAGGCCGGCGTACGGCTTCCCGCCCCGGTGGCGCAGACGGTCGGCATCGTCGGCGGGATCGTCATCGGGCAAGCGGCGGTGCAGGCGGGCATCGTCAGCAATCTGATGGTCGTCGTCGTCGCGTCCACGGCCGTCGCGTCGTTCATCATTCCGAACTACGATATGGCGGCGGCCGTCCGGTTGATCCGTTTCCCGGTGATGCTGCTCGCGTCGCTGTTCGGCGTGATCGGCATCATTGTCTGCGTCATGGTGCTCATCGCGCGCATCATCGGCCTGCATTCGCTCGGCGAGTCGTACAGCACGCCGATCGCGCCGATCCGCTTCCGCGATTGGAGGGACGTATTCGTACGGCTGCCGCTGTGGACGATGGTCAATCGACCGCGCAGCATCCGCACGCGGCAGAAACGAAGAATGGGCTCCGGCAGCCATGGAGGCGACGAGGAATGAGCAGGGACAGGCTGAAGCCGGACAGCAAACAGAACAGCATTACGATCGTTCAGTTCGTCCTGACGATCCACAGCATGCAGCTCGGCGTCGGCGCCATCTCGATCCCCGCGGATTTGGCCAGAATCAGCGGCACCGACGGCTGGATCGCGCTGATCATGGGCTGGGCGGTATCCGTCGTCGCCAGCCTGATCATCGTTCAGATCATGAAGCGTTACCCGAAGGGCACCATACTCGAGCTGATCGCCCATTATTTCGGCAAGTCGGCCGGCTGGCTGGCCGCGTTCGTCTTCGTCGTCTACAGCGCGATCTTCGCGTACTTGATTCTCGATCGGATGGTGCTCATCATCCAGAGCTGGATCATGCAGCAAACGCCGCCGTACACATTGATGCTGCTGTTCATCGTTCCCGCTTACGTCATCGTCAAAGGCGGCGTGCGCATCATCGGCCGTTACTCGGAAGTCGTCGTGCTGTGCTCGCTCTGGATGCCCGTGGCGATGCTGGTGCTGCTGAAGGAAGCCAATTGGCTGCACTTGCTGCCGGTGTTGAAGGAAGGATGGATGCCGGTATTCAAAACGGTGAATACGACGATCATCACGTTTCTCGGGTTCGAGTCGATCTATTACATCTATCCGAATCTGGACCGCAAGAAGTACGCGTCCGTCGGCGTGGTAATCGCCAATACGCTCACGCTCCTGGTCTATCTCTTCTTGACGCTGATCTGCTTCCTGGTATACAGCCCGGACCAAATCACCCAATTCAACGACGCGGTGCTGTCCGTCGTGAAGATCATCGAGTTCCGCTTCCTGGAGCGATTCGATATCGTCATGCTGACCTGTTATCTGCTCATCATCTCGAAGACGTGGATTCCGCCGCTCTACATTGCCGTGTATTGCACGAAGCGGCTCCTGTTCGTCGGCAAGCCGGAGTTATACCTCGGCGTGTTCCTATCGAGCATGGTCGTCGTCACGTACATTTGGAATCCGAATTGGAACGAGAGCGTGAACGCGCTCAAATGGTTCAGCCTCTTCGGCATCGCGATCGCCTATATCTTCCCCCTGTGCCTTTGGGGCGTCCTGTCCGTCATGCTGAAGTTTAAACGGTGGCAGACATGAAGCGGGCCGCGGCAATCCTGCTCATCGCTTCGATGTTGGCCTTGCTTCCCGGCTGCAAGGACAGGCTTGACCTGGAAGACATTACGCTCGTGCTCATGTTCGGGCTGGATCTGGACAAGGACAACAATCTCGTGATCTACGCGTCCAGCCCCGTATTCAACAAGGAAGCGAAGGACAAGAACGAGGTGACGCAGGTCAACGCGATCACGTTGCGGCAATCCAGAGGGGAACTCGAAGCCCGCGTATCGGCCTTGGTCAGCACGGGCAAGCTCCAGTGCATCCTGATCGGCAAGAAGCTCTTGCAGCATCCCGAGTGGGTGAAGCTGCTCGACGTGTTCTACCGCGATTCCAAGACCCGCATCAAAGCGCGGCTCGTCGCCGTCGACGGGTCCGTGGCCGATATCATGTACTTCGCGCCGCCCGACAAACGCAGGCTTTCGCTCCATATCGCCAATTTGCTGGATACGGCCTACGAACGGAATTTGGTCGAGGAGACGTCCCTCTGGGAATTCCACCGCCAGCTGCACGAGCGGGGAAGAACGCCGGACATGACGGAATTGCGCAAGAACAAGCGGGAAGTCGTGGCCGACAGTACCGCCTTGCTGAACGACG
The DNA here is from genome assembly GCF_059383675.1 of Paenibacillus sp. J22P277. NCBI lineage: Bacteria > Bacillati > Bacillota > Bacilli > Caryophanales > Paenibacillaceae > Paenibacillus > Paenibacillus sp. J22P277. The sequence goes on along the minus strand of NZ_JBXENS010000003.1, from coordinate 301,756 downwards.
ACGGGAAGTACGTGACCTCGATCGGCATCGAGGAGACCGAGTTGCTGCAAATTTTGCAAAAGGACAAGAAGTCGGATCTGTCGCTCACGCTCGTGCTTCCGGAACAGGAGAAGGCCGGGACGTCGTTCCTCCACGCGGGATCGGTCAGCTTCTACGTGCTCGACATCGGCCGCAAGGTCCGTACCGCCTATTCCGGCGGCAAGTTTCGGTTCGACCTCGATTTCGACCTTGAGATCCGGTTGACGGAACGTCTCTTCGCGTTCGACGTCCTGCATGACGCGGAGCAATTGGAGGCGCAAATCGATAAACGGCTGCAAGCGCAGATGACTGCCCTGATCGCCAAGCTTCAAGCGAACCGGATGGACCCCGTCGGCTTCGGTCTCCATGCCCGCGCGTTTCAGTATGCGGCGTGGAAGAAGGTTCAGGATCATTGGGGCGATGCGTTCGGACAAGCGGAGTTCAAGGTTCGCGTGCACGCCAAAATCGTCGACATGGGCGAAATCACGTAACCGGCCATGCGCCGACCGGCCGTATTTCCAGCCTCCTGCCCGCATAGGCTAGAGGGATGGAACAGACTTACGAGAGGTGGCGGTCGTTGCGTGGATGGGAAAGACGCGGCGTTGTTCGAGCATCGGTTCTGGCTGCAGATCTTAGGCGATCACAGCCGCTTCATCTTCAATGCGCTGGCGCCGATGGAGACGAAAGACATCGAGATCGCCGGGCAATTCATCAAGGCGTTCGACGATCTGCTCGCCCGCGCGCGGCAGGCCGCGACCGAAGCGGATGCGGAGGCGATCACGCGGCTGGCCTGTCCGCTGACGGAGGAGCTGCGGAATTTCAAGCTGCATTTGCTCGAACGGATCCTACTGGGCCAGATCACGTTCGGACTGACGCCGTCGTTCATCAATCATATGGTCAACGAGCTGGAGGAGTACATGCTCATCCTGGCCGAGCTGGAAGAGGGCCGCCCGGTGCCGCGGTTCGCCGCGCTGCATCACGACATGCTCTGGTTGTCCGATGCGTCCTTCCATGCGGCGACGATCACCGGCGGGCTCGATCCGGTCGAGAAGCGGCTGCAGCTGCGAAGCCGCGAATTCTCCAAGCATTTCGACGACTTGTACCTCAAGAGCATCGAGCTGGCGGGCTATATGCGCACGCAACTGCATGATTTCCCGGCCTTCCGGCGGTTCCACAGGGACGTGGACCTGGAGATGAATTTGTTCCGGAGCTTCTTGACGGAGCTGGATTCCTGGGAGCTGACCGCCGAAGTGCTCGACAGCCTGACGCCGCTCGTCCCCGATCACATGCTGCGGGAAGAATGCTACTACTTGGGCAAACTGGCCGATCTCGGCCAGGTTCCGCGCCCGAACTGCGATCCGGACCGGCCGAGAGTCGGCGCGTGACGGGAAGGCAAGTCCATCGAGGCAGCCGACGGCTGCCTTTTTTGCTGCCGGATTCCGCGCATGCGGGCACGCGCGGAAAGCTTCACTTTCTCATTGAGTTGTACGGGGCGTAACGCTATAATATAACGAGAAAAAGTCTAACAGAAAAGGTGTCATCGATGAGTATATTAAACGTAGAACGGCTCAGCCACGGCTTCGGCGACCGGGCGATTTTCAACGACGTTTCCTTCCGCCTGCTGAAGGGCGAGCATATCGGACTGATCGGCGCGAACGGCGAAGGCAAGTCCACCTTCATGAACATCATCACGGGCAAGCTGCAGCCGGACGACGGCAAAGTGGAATGGTCGAAGCGCATGCGCGTCGGCTACCTGGACCAGCACGCGGCGCTGCAGCGCGGACTGTCGATCCGCGACGTGCTGAAGGGCGCGTTCCAATATTTGTTCGACATGGAACAGGAAATGAACGACATGTACGGCCGCATGGGCGAAGTGACGCCCGAGGAGCTGGAGCAGATGCTGGAGGACGTCGGCACGATCCAGGATACGCTGACGAACCAGGATTTCTACATGATCGACGCCAAGATCGAAGAGACCGCGCGCGGCCTCGGGTTGACGGATATCGGCCTCGACAAGGACGTGACGGACTTGAGCGGCGGGCAGCGCACCAAGGTACTGCTGGCCAAGCTGCTGCTCGAGAAGCCGGACATTCTGCTCCTCGACGAGCCGACCAACTATCTCGACGAACAGCATATTACGTGGCTGAAACGCTACCTGCAGGAATACGAGAACGCGTTTATTCTGATCTCCCATGATATCCCGTTCCTGAACGACGTCATCAACTTGATCTATCATATGGAGAATCAAGAGTTGAACCGCTACGTCGGCGACTACGAGCATTTCCAGCAGGTCTACGAGATGAAGAAGCAGCAGCTGGAATCGGCCTTCAAGCGCCAGCAGCAAGAAATCGCAGACCTGAAGGATTTCGTCGCGCGGAACAAAGCGAGCGTCGCGACCCGCAACATGGCGATGTCCCGCCAGAAGAAGCTCGACAAGATGGACGTCATCGAGCTGGCGAAGGAGAAGCCGAAGCCGCAGTTCAGCTTCAAGGAAGGACGGACCTCCGGCAAGCTGATCTTCGAGACGAATCAGCTCGTGATCGGCTACGAGGAGCCGCTGTCGAGACCGCTCGACCTGCGCATGGAACGCGGGCAGAAGATCGCCCTCGTCGGCGCGAACGGCATCGGGAAGACGACCCTGCTGCGCAGCATCCTCGGGGAGATTCAAGCCATCTCCGGTACCGTCCAGCGCGGCGAGCACCAGCAGGTCGGCTACTTCGAGCAGGAAGTGAAGGACGCCAACTACAACACGTGCATCGAAGAGGTGTGGAAGGAATTCCCTTCGTTCACGCAATTCGAGGTTCGGGCGGCGCTCGCGCGCTGCGGTCTGACGACGAAGCACATCGAGAGCAAGATCGCCGTGCTGAGCGGCGGCGAGAAGGCGAAGGTCCGCCTCTGCAAGCTGATCAACCGCGAGACCAACCTGCTCGTATTCGATGAGCCGACCAACCATTTGGACGTCGACGCGAAGGAAGAGCTGAAGCGCGCGCTGCAGGCGTACAAAGGCAGCATCCTGCTGATCTCCCACGAACCGGAGTTTTACCGCGACGTCGTGACGGAGACGTGGAACTGCGAATCATGGACGACGAAAGTATTCTGATTCGTCGCGAGAACGATTGAGAGAAGCTGCTTGGCGGACACGGTCCCGAACCGTGCCGCCGGGCGGCTTTTTCGCGTTACGCGGCCTAACGCAGGAGGGATCGCGATTCGCGTGACAACGGCGGATGTTCACGCTGCCGAAGGAGCCCTGCCGCAGGCGGGCAGGGGCTCGACCGAAGCAACGCAGCATCTCGGCGCTTATGGCGAACGGATCTTCGTCTTCGCGCGAGCCGGAGCCGAATCAAGCCGAAATTGTTGCCTTATCCCTTGACGGACTTTGTCGCATTGGATACATTTGCAATGTGCGACTATGCGAATGTTGGGGAGGAAACATCTTTTGGAACTGCGATATGGAAGACCCGCGCGCGTCTGGACGGAAGCGCTTCCGGTCGGTAACGGCAGGCTCGGCGCCATGGTATACGGCGGCGTCGAGAGCGAAGAAATTCAACTGAACGAGGACACGCTGTGGTCGGGGCATCCGACCGACGGAAGCAATCCGCGCGCCAAGGAAGCGCTTCCGGAGGTGCGCCGCCTGATCGCGGAGAAACGCTTCGTGGAGGCGGACCTGCTGTGCAAGGAAATGATGGGCCCGTTCACGCAAGCCTATATGCCGCTCGGACATTTGCGGCTGACGTTCGAACACGGCAACGTGCATTCGGCATACGAACGGACGCTGGATTTGGAGCAAGCGGTTACAAGCGTCACCTATAAAATCGGCGGCGTCGTCTATACGAGAGAGGTGTTCGCTTCTCATCCGGACGGCGTCATCGCGATCCGCCTGCAGGCGAGCGCGCCGGGCAAGCTGAGCTTCCACGCGCGGCTCGACAGCCCGCTGCGGTACAAGACCTCAGCGGCCGAGGCGCGCTACGTCATGCACGGCGTCGCGCCGGAGCATGCGGCGCCGAGCTATTATCCCGTGGACGAGCCGCTCGTCTACGGCGATCCGTATACGTCGGAAGCCATATCGTTCGAAGGCTGCCTGAAGGCAAGCGTCGAGGACGGGGCGGGCTTCTCCTGGATCGACGGCGACGGGCTGCACGTCATCGGCGCGACGTCGGCCGTGCTCTATTGGAGCGCGGCGACGAGCTTCAACGGCTACGACCGGATGCCGCGCAGCGAAGGACGGGAGCCGGGACCGATCGCGGCGGCCGCGGTCGAAGCCGCTTCCGCGCAGGCTTACGAAGAGCTGCGCCGTAAGCACGTCGACGACTATCGGTCCCTCTACGGCCGCGTGGAGCTGGAGCTCGGCGCGTCCCAGGCGCCTGCCGGCATGGCGACCGACGAGCGGGTGGCCGCTTACGGGGCGAAGGACCCGGGCCTGGCGGAGCTGATCTTCCACTACGGGCGTTACCTGACGATCGCAAGCTCGCGCCCCGGGACCCGGGCGACGAATCTGCAGGGCATATGGAACAAGGAAACCCGGGCGCCGTGGAGCAGCAATTATACGATCAACATCAATACCCAAATGAACTATTGGCCCGTCGAAAGCTGCAATCTTGCCGAGTGCCACGGGCCGCTGCTCGCCTTCATCGAAGAGCTGGCGGTGAAAGGCAAGCGGACGGCTTCCGTCAACTACGGCACGCGGGGTTGGACGGTCCACCACAATACCGACCTCTGGGCGCAGACCGATCCGGTCGGCGATTTCGGCCAAGGCGACGCGAGCTGGGTCAGCTGGCCGATGGGCGGCGTCTGGCTGTGCCAGCATCTGTGGGAGCACTTCGCGTTCGGCCGGGACGAAGCGTTCCTGCGGGAACGCGCGTATCCCGTCATGAAGGAAGCCGCGTTGTTCTGCCTCGATTGGCTGGTCGACGACGGCGGGGGCAAGCTGGTCACGATGCCGTCGACGTCGCCGGAGCATAAATTCCGCACGCCGGACGGCGTTGCGGGAGTAACGAGCGCGTCGGCGATGGACCTGGAGCTGATCTGGGACCTGTTCACGAACCTGATCGAGGCCTCGACGATCCTGGGCGAGGACGAAGCGTTCGCCGCCGAGCTCGCCGAGGCTCGCGAGCGCATGCTTCCGCTGGCAATCGGCAAATACGGCCAGCTGCAGGAGTGGGCGAGCGAGGATTTCGAGGACGAGGATGTCCATCACCGTCACGTCTCCCATCTGTTCGGCGTCTATCCGGGCAGGCAGCTGACGGCGGAGACGACGCCCGAGTTGTTCGAAGCGGCCAAACAGTCCCTCGAACGCAGGGGAGACGGCGGAACCGGCTGGAGCTTGGGTTGGAAGGTTTCGCTCTGGGCGCGCTTCGGCGACGGTAACCGGGCGCTGGGGCTGCTCGACAATCTGCTCAAGCTCGTTCGCGAGGACGAGCCGGACAATTACCATTCCGGCGGCGTCTACCCGAACCTGTTCGACGCGCATCCGCCGTTCCAGATCGACGGCAATTTCGCGGCGACGGCCGGCATCGCCGAGATGCTGCTGCAATCGCACCGGGACGAGCTGCGGCTGCTGCCCGCGCTGCCCGACGCCTGGCCGGAGGGCCGGGTATCCGGCTTGCGCGCGCGCGGCGGCTTCGAAGCGAGCCTGCGCTGGTCGCAAGGCCGTTTGGCCGAGGCGGAGGTGCGCTCGCTGAGCGGCGGAGATTGCGTGATCGCCGCCGATGGCCCGGTCACGGTATCGCTGGTGCCTGAGGACGGTTCGGCCGGCGGCGGGGAAATCTCGCTGGACGTCGTCGCGCTGGATGGCGGGCGCGTGCGATTCCGGACCGAAGCCGGCCGGAGTTACCGGATTACGCGGGCTTAGCTGGATCGAGTCATCGGAGCGCCGATAACTGCCTATCAAGCTTGAAAGAGCCGGATCCTTGGGATCCGGCTCTTTTCGCTATTATCCGTTCTTAAGTTTCGTTCGTAAGTTATCGTTCGTAAATTGTCGTTCGCAAGCTATCCGTTCGCAAGCTCTTCCGGCTTGAACCACAGGTCCCTGAACCGGACCCAGCCCAGCGATTCCAGCGAGATGCCCCGAATGGAAGGGTGGAAGGCGGTTTTGAGATGCTTGCGGTACAGAAACAGCAACCGGTGCGTCGAGCGGAGCTCGTCTTCGATCGCGAGCAGCGCCTCGGTGCGCTGCTCCGCGCCGTGAAGGGTGAGCAGGGCGTCGATACGCCGTTCCATGTCGCGCTGCGTCTCGGGCAGCAGATGATGCAGCATGCTCTTGAATAATTCGATGAGACGCAGCTCGCGATGCTCGTCGAGCATGACCGCGAAGAGCAGCAGATCGGCCGCGAGGCGGGATTCGCCTTTGAAGATTTCCGCGGGAATGAGCTCGATGTCGAGGCGGATGCCGGACGCGGCGCATTCGTCGCGGACGAGCTCGGCGTCGGCTTCGTACTGGGGAATGGTGGCCAGCACGATGCGCTCGCCTGCATAGCCCGCGGAAGCGAGCAGCTCGGAGGCCGTAGGCGGGCCGCAGGAAGCGGTGCCCGACAGCTCCGTTCCGTGCAGCACCGTGCCCAAATGGCCGACTCTATACCGTTCCGTTTCATCCGGATCCGTTTCACGTGCTTTCGATCCAAGCGAGGCGTCTCCATGCAAGTCCGGCCAGAAGCTGTTCGCAGCCTCGATGACGTCGCCGGACAACCGCTCGATCAGGCTGGCGCGGTTCAAGGCCGCGTCGAATGCCTGCCGGATCGCCGGATCGCGCAAAGGCCCGTCGCGCAGCTCGTTGACCGTCACGAACTTGCAGGTCGTCCCGGATTGCCTGACCTGCTGCAGCCGCTGCGATGCCGGGCCGGACAACCGCACGTTATGCATCACCTCGAAGACGGGCAGCCCCTCCGATTCGCCGCCGCCGCCGCGCGCGCTGCCCGGCTCCGTCCAAACCTCCACGACGTCCAGGAATCCCCTCCCGCGAAAATACGCGTCGAACGCTTCGAGCGTGAATATGCCGTGCTCGCTCCCGGCAAGCCGGAAAGGGCCCGTTCCGATCGGATGCAGGCCGAACAGCGCGCCTTCCCGCAGCTCGTCCGCCGCCGGTACGATCGAAGCCCGGTTCGTGGTCAAGAACGGCAGGAACAGCTCGTTCGGCGACCGCAGCCGGAACGTCACCGTCCGTTCGTTCGGCGTGTCGATCTCGTCGATCTCGCCGTATACCCAGTGGAACAGCCCTTTCGGCGCCAATCGCTTCAGCCGCTCGAAGGAGAACCTCACGTCGGCGGCGGTCATCTCCCGGCCGTTATGGAACAGGACGCCTTTGCGGAGGAAGAACGTCCAGCAGCGCCGCGATCCGTCGACCTCCCAGGCATGCGCGAGATGCGGCAGCGCGGCTTCGCCGCCGGGACTCATCCGGACGAGGCCATCGAACAGCTGATTGACGAGATGGGACTCGCCGGCGTAATGCATGTCCGCGGGATCGAGAGAATGAATATGCTGCGGGAGCGGAAAGCGCAGCAAGTCCAGCCGGCGTTCGCCCCGGACCTCCGTCTGAAATCCGAACCGTCCCGACAGCCAGGCTTGGAATCGGTTTCGCAGTCCGCCGCCGTCGTCGTCCATCTCCTGCAGATAAGAGACGGCGCGCTGCAGATCCTGCCGCTCCGCGATATCCTGCGCCTCCGCGAGCAGCAGCTCTTCCTTGCCCGCCAGGAACCGCAGGACGGAACGGTTGCCGCGGCCGCGCTTCGGCTCCCAGCCGATCCAGTGCTCCCGCTGCATGCGCTGCAGCAGCAGCACCATGTTCCGGTGGGTGCAATCCAGCGCTTCCGCCAGCTCCTGCGTCGTCACTTCGAGCGGCTCGCGCTCGCCGATCTGCGGATACAGCGCGCGCAGCGCCAAATAATGCCGCCTGATCTTCATGTCTTCAGCTCCCGTCGTTAAAATATGAAATCAAGGGAAAATATCTTTCACTTTTTGTTCTTATTTTATCGGCTACAATAAATGGAAGCAAGACATTCGCGCCGTCCGCGGCGCATGCATGAGGAGTGAGACGATGCGAAATCCGGCGCCTTGGCAGCGAAGATACGAGAATATCGCTTTGCTGTCGCTGTTGTTTGGAATCGTCAGCCAGTATTTATTCGTGTGGAACGGGTTTAATTTGTCCGTCCCGTTATTCGTCATTGCGTTCTACGGTTTGTTCTTCTATGCGGTTCAGGGGAGAATCGGCGGCTTCGACCGCTGGCGGGGACAGTCCAAATCCGGCTGGCTGCTCAGCCTGCCGGTCGCTCTGCTGGCCTTGTCTTACGCGATATACGCGAACGCGCTGTTCCGGGGGCTGAATCTGGTAATCCTGCCCGCGCTCGTTGCCGCTCAGACGGTGCTGCTGACGCGCAGCAGCGCCAAGCCCTGGTACCGTCTCGCCTTCTACGGAGAGGTAATCTTCTTGTGCCTGATCAAGCCGTTCGCTTATCTGGCCGTTCCGTTCAGCCTGCTCGGCAGCCGCCTGCTCCCGAGATCGGGCGAGCATGGCGCGCATGCCGCGGCGGGGAAGGCGCGCCGGATTCTGTTCGGCCTGCTGCTCGCGGCGCCGCTGCTCGGACTCGTCATCGGCCTGCTCGCGTCCGCCGACCGCATCTTTAACGAGCTGCTGTGGCGCATCCCGAGGCTGTTGTTCCATTGGGATATCTTTGACGGCTTCATCCGGATCTTCGTAGGCGCCATGTTCGCTTTCTATGCCTTCTGCTACTTATGGACGCTGTTATTCCACCGCGGCGAGGGAGGCGCCGCCGACTCGCGCGGCTCGGAATGGAACGGGCTCACGATCGAACGCTACGGCGGCAAAAAAGAACCTGTCGCGCTCGATCCGTTGACGGCCTGCACGCTGCTCGTCAGCTTCAACCTCGTTTACCTCGTGTTCGCGGCGATTCAGTTCTCGTATCTGTTCGGCGCGGCGAGAGGGCTGCTTCCCGCCGGCGCGGAATACGCGGAGTATGCCAGGCAAGGCTTCGCGCAGCTGGTCGTCGTCGCGCTGATCAACCTGATCCTGCTGCTTTGCGGCCTGCATCTCGTGAAGCGCGGCGAGCGGGCCGGCGAGCTGGTTCGCAAAATATCCCTCAGCATGATCGTCGGCTGCACCATCATCATGCTCGTCTCCGCCTTCGGCCGGTTGTCGCTGTACGAGCAAATGTACGGCTATTCGCAAACCAGGCTGCTCGTGCACGGCTTCATGATCTTCCTCTGCTTTATTCTGGCCGCGTCGCTGATTCGCATCTGGCGCGAGCATTTCTCGCTGGCGAAGACGTATATCGGGCTCGGCGTTGCGGCGTACGTCATCATGAATTACGCGAATCTGGACGCGCTGATCGCGCAGCGGAACTGCGAGCGATTCGAGGCGAGAGGGCAGATCGATACGGCGTATCTGATGACGCTCTCCGCGGATGCGCTGCCCGCCCTGCTCAAGCTGCAGGCCAAGCATCCCCGGGATATCGAAGGCTTGGATGCGGCGATTCGCGGCATCGTCGATCGGTCAGGCGGCGATGGCGGGTGGCCGGGGTGGAACTGGTCGACGTCGCGGGCGGCGCGCGTTGACGATTGATTCGCGGCATGGAACGACGGGGGCGTCGAGCTCCGGCGGTTCCATCATTCGTCGAGGTCGGGATGATCACGCATGTCGCGTGTGTATTTTGGCACAAGCATGAACGCCCATTGCGCGCCAATGCGTCTGTCAAAGCGTATTGATAGGCCATACTATTAACAGGAGTGATCGCGTGATTATCATGATAAACGGGGCGTTTGGATCCGGAAAGACTTCCGCGGCCAGAATGCTGCAACCTTTGGTCGCGAATAGCCTGGTATTCGATCCCGAAGAAATCGGACTTATGATTAGAAGGTTACTACCCGAGGAAGCAAGGGATATCCATGAACGAACGGATGATTTCCAGGACATCGAACTTTGGAGAATCTTGACCGTTAAGGTCGCGGGAGAGGTAAAGAAGAAGTATCGAAAACACTTAATCGTGCCCATGACCCTGTATAAAGAGGAAAATTTCACTTATATTTACAATGGATTTAAAGCATTAGACGAAGATCTCTATCATTTTTGTTTAATCGCTTCAGAGGCCACCATTACGAACAGATTAGCCAAGCGCGGCGAAGCAATAGGAGGCTGGTCATCCCAGCGGACGGCTGAATGCGTCGAAGCTTTTAGGAAAGAGATTTATCAAGAGCATTTAATTACGGATCACTTAACGACGACCGAAATTATCGACATTATTATCAAGCGAATACAACCAACATGGAAATGAGGGGTTGCGAATGCCTGAACATGACCATCCGCTGTTGAATCGGGTCCGGGAATTTTGTCTCGCGCTGCCCGGCGCGAGCGAGCGCGACAGCCACGGGTCGCCGGGGTTTTTCATCGACGGGAAGAAAGCGTTCGTGCATTACCGGCACGATCATCACGGCGACGGCATCGTCGGGCTGTGGTGCGCCGCGCCGCCCGGCGTCCAGGGCTTGCTCGTCGCGGGCAACCCGGAGCTCTATTACGTGCCGGCCTACGTCGGGCATCTGGGCTGGGTCGGCGTTCGATTGGACCGCGGTACCGGCTGGGACGAGATCGCCGCCGCGATCGGCGAAGCTTACGCCGTCCGTGCGCCGAAGAAATACCTCAAGCAACTGGCGGAACGCGGCTGAACGCCGCTTCGGTCGGCTTCCGCTTGACTTGCGTGCCGAACGTGGTGTATTTTAAGTACCAATCATACTAAGACCGTGATCAAGGATATGCCGATTCTTCGAACCTGCGCACAGAGAGGGAGCTCCCCGGCTGAGAGGCTCCCCGCAGTCGCGAATCGCGCCCCGCCTTGTAGTCGCTGCGAGGAAAGCGAGTATTCGCAGCCGGGATCATCCCGTTATCCGAACCAGAGTGCCGATCCGCAACGCTGCCGATCGGCTGAATTTGGGGTGGTACCACGAGCGCGCACTCGTCCCTTTACCGGGGACGGGTGCGCGTTTTCGTTTGGCCGTTTGCGCGTTCGCTTGCGGGAGAGGGTCGGGTTGATCCGGCCGAAGTCCTGGAGCAGGCAAGCGACGGCAAAAACATTCACGAGGAGGAAGAAGGATGCGACAACAAGCTGCGTTTATGCCTACGATGCGGGAGGTGCCGGCCGACGCGGAAGCGATCAGCCACCAATGGCTCGTCAAAGGCGGGTTCATCCGCCAGCTGTCCGCGGGCGTGTATTCGATATTGCCGCTGGGCCGCCGCGTGCTGCGGAACGCGGAACGGATCGTCCGGGAAGAGATGGAGGGAACCGGCGCGCAGGAGGTGCTGCTCCCGGCGATGCAGCCCGCCGATCTCTGGCGCCAATCCGGCCGGTACGAGGTGTACGGACCGGAGCTGATCCGGCTGCGCGACCGCGGCGACCGCGAATTCGTGCTCGGACCGACGCACGAGGAAGTCATCACCGCGCTCGTCGGACAGGAAATCTCGACGTACCGCAAGCTTCCCGTGACGCTCTACCAGATCCAGACCAAGTTTCGCGACGAGCGCCGGCCGCGGTTCGGACTGCTTCGGAGCAGGGAGTTCCTTATGAAGGACGCGTACTCGTTCTCGGCGGATTGGGAGAGCCTCGATGTCGTTTATCGGGCGATGTACGGGGCGTATCACCGGATATTCGAACGCTGCGGCCTCGAATTCAGAGCCGTGGAAGCCGACGCGGGCGCGATCGGAGGCGAAGGCGGCACGCATGAATTCATGGCCATCGCCGCATCCGGCGAGGACGACGTCGTCACGTGCAGCCATTGCGATTATGCGGCGAACATGGAGAAGGCCGCCGGCCGCGGGTCCGCCGCCGTCGGCAAGGACGGCCGGGCGGCGCACCCGGCGTCCGGTGGAACGGCGCCGACGGCAGGGGACCCCGTCCCGGCCGCGGAAAAGCTTCATACGCCCGGTCTCAGGAGCATCGAGGATCTAGTGACGGGACTCGGCATTCAGACGAGCGTGCTGATCAAGACGCTCATCTACTTGGCGGACGGCAAGCCGGTCGCGGTGCTGGTCCGCGGCGACCGCACGCTGAACGACACGAAGGTAAAGAACGCGCTGGACGCCATGGAGCTGGAGCTGGCGGATAGCGCGGTCGTCGCCGGCATCACGGGGGCGGCAACGGGCTTTGCCGGTCCGGTCGGGCTGAACGCGACGCTGCTGGTGGATGAAGAAGTCGCCGCCATGGCGCATGGCGTCTCCGGCGCGAACGCGACGGATTATCACTTGAGGCATGTCGTGCCGGGCAGGGACTTCCCGCTGGAGCGGATCGGCGATTACCGCAACGTCGAGGAAGGCGAGGCGTGTCCGAACTGTCTGGAAGGCACGCTGCGCGTCATCCGCGGCATCGAGATCGGCCACGTCTTCAAGCTCGGCACCAAATACAGCGAGAAGCTGGGCGCGCGGTTCGTGGACGCTTCCGGCGAGAACCGGCCGATGATCATGGGCTGCTACGGCATCGGCGTCACGCGGCTGCTGTCCGCCGTCATCGAGCAGCACCACGACGCGAACGGCATGTTGTGGCCGGTCGAGCTTGCGCCGTTTCAAGTGCATGTCATCCCGGTCTCCCATCAGGACGAAGCGCAGATGGCGGCGGCCGAGCGATTATACGAGCAGCTGCGGGCGGACGGCATCGAAACGCTGCTCGACGATCGGGGCGAACGTCTCGGCGTGAAGTTGAAGGACGCCGATCTGATCGGCATCCCGATTCGGATCGTCATCGGCAAAGGAATTGCCGAGGGCGAGGTCGAATGGAAAGAGCGGGGAAGCGGCGAGCCTGCCGAACGTCTGGCGCTCGCGGATGCCGGCGCGTCCGTCCGGCGATGGCTGGAAGACCGTCGCGCGCGGCGGCGGAAGAGCTAAGCCGGACCGCCGTCCGCTTGCGCTCGGAACACAGTTCGTTCGACATGCACGGGCGCGAACGTACAAGCGGAGGTTCGGCATGCGGGCATGACGGAAACCGCCGCTTACGCCAAGGATGATAGTCGGGCAGAAGAGAGGAGCCGATCGGATGAGTTTGCAATGGAGAATCGTCGATGAACCGTTTACCGTCACGCTGCACGGGGTCGCGAAGCCTCGCCTCGGCGACGAACCTTACGGGGATATCGTCATGGAGCTGCTGGGACGCGTATGGACGGAAGTGCGCGGTCAAGCGCTTCCGCATCGCGGCGTGAATCATGTGTTCTACGGGCCGGACGACGTGGTCTTCGCCGGCGTCGAACTGGATTCGGCGCAATTGGGCGACCGCGTCATATCGCAGTTGACGCGCAGGATGCTGACACTGAACGAGTATGCCTATTGCGTCCACCGGGGTTCATACGCCGGGCTTGGCCGCACGTATGACGAGCTGTGCGCGGCCGTCTCGGCCTCCGGACGCGAATGCCGGAAACCGCTGCTCGAGGTATACGGCCACTGGAACGAAGACGAGTCGCTGCTGGAGACCGAAATCTATTTCGCCCTCGACTAACCGAATACCGCATCCAGGCAACGCAAAACGCTCCGGCCATTATGGTCCGGGGCGTTTTTGCGCATATATGGACGCCTGCGAGGCGCGCCCGCCTATTCCCGTTTGATGATCAGCTTGAACGCGCTGCTTTTCAAGTAATCCAAGGAGTAGAATACGGGGCGGTCCTCTTCGTCGTAATGCAGCTGCTTGAGCAGCAAAATCTCCGGACCGAGCAGCTCGGCGGCGTTCCGGTCCATCGCGTTGTCCATGCTGATCGCGCAAATCTCGGTAATGGCGTAAGCGACCTGAATGCCGATCTTATTCCGCAGAAAATCGAAGATCGCGCCCGTGAACTCGCCGTCGATATGGCCCGCGACCAGGCTTTGCGGGAAGATGTTGTAGTAGAACGCCACCTTGTTGCCGTCCGCCGTCCGGGAACGCTCCAAGATGACGACGTTCTCGTCCGTCTGCAGCTTCTCCGTCCACTCCGCCTCGGATTCGCGGGTATAGATGCGAATATCGAGCTCGCTTTCCATGAAGCCGCCGTTCTTGATCATCTGGCCGACGCTTTGCAGCTTGCTTAACGGATTCAAGATGACGTCGGAGCGGCTGTTGACGTAGGTGCCGACGCCGTTTCTGCTGATCAGCGTCTTTTCCCGCTGCAGCATCTTCAGCGCCTCCCGGAGCGTCGGGCGGCTGACCTCGAATTTCTTCGCCAGCTCAGGCTCGGAAGGCAGACGTTCGCCCGGCTTCAATTCGCCGGATTCGATGCTTTGCTCGATTTCTTCTTTTACTTTGAGATAGAGCGGTTTTTTCTCCAACTTCCCATTGTGCCTCCTTGCATCCGAATGCTGTCTGACATCGACATTGTAGCATAAACGTAAATTCGCTCACAACAAAAAGCTTATAAATCGGTCTATTTTCTCAATAAACACTTAACATTCCATTCATTGACACGATTGAAACCTCTTCCCTATAATTCAAGGTGTCAGACAGCATGCTTTAACCTGGTTGATAGGGGGAGATGGATCGACGCGGACCTGACGGCGCCAAGACGCCGAGCTGCCGGCATTCCGGCACAAGCCTGACGTATCGGAGTCTGCTTATTCACGGGGAACAGAAAAAATAAGAAGCGACGGAGGGTTAGAGTTACATGAAGAAAACCGTACTGGGTCTTACGGCCGCAGCGGCGCTCGCGCTGGGCGTTCCGGGCATCGGAGGCACGCCGGCCGCGCATGCCGCGAGCAATGAAGAGCTGGCCGCGCACTGGGCGCCTCAAATCTATCAGGACGTCAACGCGGATCTCGACGTAAGAGCGGACTTCATCACGAACTTCAACTATGACGGGGATTACCGCGCGCTCAACAATTGGGACAACCTCTCGAATTTCAACGAGAACGGCTACGTGTACTACAAAGTGTCCGAGACGAACACGCACTATTTCATCGAGTACGATCTGTTCCATGCCCGGGACGATGCGTATACCCGGCCGCTCGACGCGCATGAGAACGACCTGGAGGGCTTGTTCCTCGTCATCAGGAAGGACGGCTCGGCTTACGGCAGCTTCCAACTGATGGAAACGATGGCGCATAACCAATGGTACGACTACACGAACGATCCGAGCATTACGACGGGTTCGGACAACGTGGACGGCGGCGTGCTCATGAGCGGCAGCCATCCGCAAGTGTTCTGCCAGGCGAACGGCCAGAGCCCGAGCGGCGGGCACGGCGTGAAGGCGTATGACGGATCAAGCGCGCCGGGCGGAGACGGAATCGTCTACGATTACACCGGTCAGGCCGACTTCCCGACGTCGACGGCAGGCAGCTATGCGAATCACTACGGTTACGCGCTGATCGAATGGGGCGACTTGTGGAGCAAGCGCAACGATCCCGAAATGTTCGCATCATGGGGAACGTTCGGCGGCGACAACAACACGGCCAATTCGGCCAATGCGCCTTGGGGCTGGGACGACAGCACCGACGGCCCGGCCCTGCAGGGAATGAACTGGTCCGATCCCGCGCATCAGGTCGACGTGCATCTTAACGGTCTCGGCAGTTTCTCGCATTCGTACGTCTCCAATCCGTACTACTCGCATAAGATCACGCTCGTCAACGCGACGAGCCTCGAAAACCGCGATCCCTTCGGCGGGAAGAGCGATATCTTCCTAAAGGCGTACGTCAACGGCCAAGGGCAGACGGACGCGCGCTTCTGGAAGAAGAACGACGCGCCGACCTCGCAGACGTATCCGATCGCGTTCGGCGCGAACGACGCCGAATTCGGAGCCAATTTCTCCGAGGCCTACAACACGGTCTATGTCGCCAAGCCGGCGAATACGGCGGTCGAAATCCATGCCTACGACTCGGACGGCACGTCCGGCGACGACGATATGGGCTATGTATCGGGCATCGTGGCGCCGGGCGCCACGTTGACGTGGACGAACGCGGCGACGAGCAACGGACAAGCCCGCATCACGGCGACCGTCACGGCACGGTAAGGAATTCAGAAAACTTAGCGTATGCTTTCGAAGCAGTTTTGCTTATCTTGCCGAATACCGGCTGCGAGGGCTACGCCCCCGCAAAACTTTCAGGAGGTTCCAACATGCTCACCAAACCACGCGCCCGCATGGGCGGTCTCTTATTGGCATCGGTCTTCGCGCTGACGGCATTGCTGTCCGGCTGCGGATCCGATAACGGCAACAACGGCAACGCGGCTTCGAATACGACTGGGAACGCGGCCGCGAACACGGCTTCGGCGAACGCCGGCGGCAACAAGACGGACGCCGCCGCCAACGCCGAAGCGGACAAACCGGCCGAGACGCCGGCTGCGGAACCGGCTTCGACCTCGAACAAGCTGGTCGTCTACGCGGCGCTCAACGAGGACGACGTCGTGCAGATCCAGAAGAAATTCAAGGCAGATACCGGCATCGACATCGAGTACATCCGCTTGAGCGGCGCCGGCGAAGCCAGCACGCGCGTCCAAGCCGAGAAGAACGCGCCGCAAGCGGACATCATGGTCGGCGGCTCCGTGGAATTCTACGACGGCTTGTCGTCGCAAGGATTGCTCGAAGCGTACGCGTCGCCGAACGCGAAGGAGATCGACGCGCGCTTCAACGATCCGAAGGGCTTCTGGCAGGGCTGGTACATGGGCGTGCTCGGCATCGTGCTGAACAAGGACCGCTTCGAGAAGGAGCTCGCGCCGAAGGGCGTCAAGGAACCGCAAACCTGGGACGACCTGCTCGACCCGAATTACAAAGGGAAATTCGTAACGTCGAATCCGGCAACGGCCGGCGGCGGCTACATCTTCGTGGCGGATCAGCTGTTCCGTCTGGGCGACGAGAAGGGCTGGGATTACCTGAAGCAATTGAACGGGAACGTCCATCATTACACGCAGGCCGCCGGCGACGGCATCACGCTGACCGCGACCGGAGAGTTCGTCGCCGGCATGTCGTGGGCGCATGACATCGTCAAATCGATGAAGCAGGGCTACCCGATCAAAGTCATCATTCCGAAGCAAACCGCGTTCGAAATCGGCGGCGTGGGCATCGTCAAGGGCGGCGCCAACACCGAGAACGCGAAGAAATTCGTCGACTGGCTGCTGACCAAGGAAGTCGGCGAGATGAACACCTTAATGTCCAACCGCTATTCCGTCCGCTCCGACGTCGCGCCGCCGGAAGGCATGGTGAAGATCGAGGACGTGGATCTGGTCAGCTACGACCGCGCCAAAGCGTCGGCCATGAAAGAAGACGTCGTGAAGAAGTTCACCGACATGACGGCCAAGTAACGCCAACTCAATACGCGAAACGCGACACCTCCTCTTTGCGGGCCTCCCGCAGGGAGGAGGTGCGCGCCATGAATCGAAAGGAGCGGGCGAATTGATCTCAACCGCCGCCAACGAAAGCGCGGGGAACCTGAAGCGGCTGAGGAAGGACCCCTTCCTGGCGCTCGGCTCCGCGGCCATGATCCTCTTGACGTGCTTTTTCGTCGTCTGGCCGATCATCAAGGTCGTCAGCTATTCCCGCTTGGCCGACTACCGCAAATTATTCACTTATTCGAGCTGGTACCATGCCGCCTTGAACAGCTTGTTCATCACGGCGTTGTCCACGATTTCCTGCACGCTGATCGCCTTTCTGTTCGCTTACGCGGTGACCAGGGCGCACGTGCCGTTCAGACGGCTGTTCGCTTCCGTCGCGCTGCTGCCGATCGTCTCGCCGCCGTTCATCGTGGCGCTGTCGTACATCCTGCTGTTCGGCGGGCAGGGTATTATTTCTAAATACGTGCTTCACGTCCACTTCGACATCTACGGCTGGCACGGGCTGTGGCTCGTGCAGACGATGACTTTTTTCCCGTATGCGTATGCCGTCATTCACGGGGTGATGGCTTCGATCTCGCCGCAGCTCGAGAATGCGGCCTATAATCTCGGGGCCACGCATTGGCAGGTATTCCGCCACGTGTTCCTGCCGCTCTGCAGACCGGGCCTGGCGGGCGGAGCGCTGATCGCCGCGATGAACGTGCTGGCCGATTTCGGCAATCCCATCATCATCGCGGGCAATTTCCATGTGCTGCCGACCGAGGCGTACATGCAGATGTCGGGCATGTTCGATCTGAACTCGGCTTCCGTGCTGTCGACCGCGCTGCTGCTGCCGGCGATCGCCTTGTTCGTCTGGAACCGTGCCTGGATCGGCAAACGCTCCTACGTGACCGTGACGGGCAAAGAATCGAATGCCCGGCCGTTCCCGCTGCCGGCCGCCGCCAGATGGTCGGTGTTCGCGGCTTGCCTGCTCGTGACGGCCCTGGTCTTGTCCGTCTATGGCGTGCTGTTCTACGGCGCTTTTACGAAGACATGGGGCTTCGACTGGTCGTTCACGCTCAAGAACGTGCATTACATCTTCGCGAAGGGACGGGAGATGGCGAACAGCCTGAAGTTCGCGCTGCTGTCCTCGGTCGCCGCCGCGGTATTCTCGCTGCCGCTCGCGTTCATCGTCCAGCGCAAGGGGACGCGTCTCTACCGGCTGCTGGACGTGCTGGCGATCCTGCCGGGGGCCGTGCCGGGCATCTTCCTCGGGCTCGGATTCGCCGTGGCCTTCAACGAGAAGCCGTTCCTGCTGACGGGAACGCCCTTGATCATGATCCTGGCCTTGATGTTCTGGAATTTGCCGACCTGCTACAGCGTGAACCTGGCCGGGCTCGCGCAGATCAGCGGCACGCTGGAGGAGGCCTCGCTCAATCTCGGCGCGAATCGGCTGCGCACGTTTTGGCGGATTCTGCTTCCGCTGCTGCGGGGACCGTTCATTGCCGGCGTGACCGTCTCGTTCCTTCGTTCCGTCACCTGCCTGAGCGTCGTCATCTTCATCTATTCCGCCAAGACGTCCGTCGGCACCGTGTCTATCCTCGGCCTGGTCCAGAACGGGGAGTGGGGCAGCGCCTCCGCGCTTACCGCCGCGCTCATCCTGATGGCCTTCGCCGTGCTGGCGCCGACGCGTCTGCTGCTCAAAAAGCAAGGAAGATCAATCCAACTTTAACGGAGGGACCTATGGCTGCCAACGAACCGATGATCGAAATTACGAACGTGTCCAAACGCTTCGGCGATTTCGAAGCGATCAAGAACATCTCGCTGTCCGTCCCGGCCGGCAGTTTCACGACGCTGCTGGGGCCGAGCGGCTGCGGCAAAACGACGCTAATGAAGCTCATCGCCGGCTTCTTCGAACCCGACCGCGGCGACATCTTCATCGAGGGCAAACGGATGAACGGCCTGCCGGCGTTCAAGCGGAATACGCCGCTCGTCTTTCAGGATTACGCGTTGTTCCCGCATATGACGGTGCAGGAAAATATCGCCTACGGGCTGAAGCTCCAGAAGCTGCCCCGCAAGTCCGCCGAGGACAAGATCTCGGCGATGGTCGACATGTTCGGCCTGCACGGCCTGCGTGACCGTCTGCCGCGCGCCTTGAGCGGGGGGCAGCAGCAGCGCGTCGCCTTCGCACGGGCGCTCGTGATGGGCAGCAACGTCATCCTGATGGACGAGCCGCTGAGCAATCTCGATGCCAAGATGCGGGTCGAGGTCCGCGACGAGCTCCGCCAGCTGCAGCAGCGGCTCGGTTTTACCGCGGTGTTCGTGACGCACGACCAGGACGAAGCGCTGTCGATCTCCGATCAGGTGGCGGTATTCGACCAAGGCCGGATCGTGCAGGTCGGCACGCCGAGGGAGATCTACAAGAAGCCGGCGTCCCGCTTCGCGGCGGACTTCGTCGGAGCCGCCAACTTCGCGGAAGGCGTCGTGAAAGCGATCGAGGACGACGATCTCGTCATCGCCTGCGGGAACAGGTTCATGCGCGTGCACCGCGACGGGTATGCCTACGGTCCGGGAGAGCGGGTCACGCTCGTGATCCGGCCGGAAAGCATCGCCGTCCATGAGTCCGCGTCCCCCGCAGATAACGCGTGGAGCGGCTACGTGCTGCGGAGCAGCTTCCACGGCCGGTCGGTTCGGTACTGGGTGACTTCGGACGGCCGGGATTGGATCGTGGACGACGCCGGACCGGGCGGCATCGCCGGCCAGCACGGGCTCGTCCACATGTCGGTAGACAAGCGTGCCGTCCATCTGCTGCCCGCAGCCGACGGTACGGTGACCATCGTGAGCGGAAAGGGGGCGATCGCGTGAGCGCGGAAGTGCATTTTCTAAACGTCGCTTGGGGCGACTCGCACGCGATTCGTCTGCCGTCGGGGAAAGTCACGCTGATCGACGGCGGCGACGGAGCCGTGCTGCCGGATCGGGATCACCCGCTCCAATGGCTGAACCGGCACGGCGTCGAGGAGATCGAGTGGCTGATCCTGACTCATCTGCACGAGGACCACATGAATGGCCTGCTTGCCGTCGCGGAAGCCAAGCCGATCCGGAACGCAGTGCTTCCGTATGAGCCGTTCCGGTTGCCGGAGGCGGAGGACGAAGCCGCCTACGAGCCGCTTGCCGGTCAAATGCTGCATATGCTCGGCGCTTATCTGACGCTTATCGAGCGGCTGCGCGAGAAGGGAACGGCCATCCGCTGGCGTGATCGTTACGCCTCCCGGGAGGAAGCCGTCGTCTGGGAAGAGGAAGGCGTGCATTTCGCGCATTTGTACCCTTGGCAGGGCGACCCGTTGCCCGCTTATCAAGTGATTCAAGGCATGGCCGAAGCGGAAACGCCGCCGGCTAATGACACGCTGGTGGCCTTCTTCGAGGCGTCCAATCACGACAGCTCGGTCTACCGGTTAAGTCTCGTCGACGAACCGGAGCACAACATATTGTTCGGCGGCGATCAGCCGGAGCCGGGCTGGGAGCGCATGGCGATCCGGGACGATATGGCCTGCGGCGTGTTGAAGGCGGCCCATCACGGGCTTCCGGACGGCTTCAACGAGCGGATCCTCGCGATGACGCGGCCGGCGCATTGCGTCATTCCGATCGAGGCCGCGCGATCAGGATCTTATGCGGCCGAGTGGAAACGGCTCGCGAAGCTGGCGCAGACGACGATAAGGCTGACGTCCGGCGCCGCGCATGGCTTGACGTACCGGCTCGGAAGCGGAGCGGCTCCTGCGGCGGCGACCGTCGAATCGGATTCGAAGCCCGAAGGCCGCGCATAGGAGCAGGCAGACAAGTAACGGAGCAAACGGCTCGCAGGAAGCCAGAAACCATCCGATGCTTCAAATGACAGCGATTAACGATCCTGAATTGCACAAACGAAATCTAATATTCAGCCTATGCACACACCATACAGCGCAAGGAGCAGATGCAATGAAGGCGCAAGCGAATTGCGAGGAAACCATGCTGCAGGACGCCGTCCGTTACGCGAAAGAGGCGGGCGGCTTGGTGATGGAACTAATGAACGGCCCTTTGCGCATCCACGAGAAAGTCAATCTATCCGATCTCGTGACGGCCGTCGACGTGAGCAGCGAAGAGCTCGTCCGGGCACGCATCGCGTCCGAGTATCCGGAGCACTGGATCCTGTCGGAGGAAACGGACGGCGGCGCGAGCGGCGAACGCGGCGGCGCGGACCCGCGCCCGGGCTACGGCTGGATCATCGACCCGATCGACGGCACGATCAATTTCATTCACAAAATCGCGCATTTCGCCATCTCGATCGGCATCGTTAAGGACGGCGAGCCGGTCGTCGGAGCGGTGTACAACCCCGTCACGGACGATCTATATACGGCAAGGAAAGGCGGCGGCGCGTTCTGGAACGGGCGGCCGCTGGCGGTCGGACGGGAAGGCGAGCTCCGCCAAGCGCTGATCGGAACCGGGTTTCAGGCGAAGGATTGGCATCCGGATTCCGTCGTGCTGCGGCAGCTCGGCAGCCTGACGGGCAAAGCCCGCAACGTGCGCATCAACGGCGCGGCCAGCCTGGATCTGTGCCACGTCGCCTCCGGCCGGCTGACGGCCTTCTGGCATGACGGCCTCTATCCGTGGGACGTCGCCGCGGGCCTCGTCATCGTCCGGGAAGCGGGCGGCGTCGTCTCGAACCGCGACGGCGGCGAGTTCGCGCTGAGCGACGATTCGCTCGTCGCGACCAACGGCGCCGTTCACGAAGCGCTGCTCGCCGTCCTCCAGTCGGCAGCCCGGTAGACGCATCGGGAGCAAAGCTAACTAAAAAGAGCTGAACTCAAAGCCAAGCAGGCTTGAGGTCAGCTCTTTTTGTCGTTGTCTTGCCCGGCGATCGCCTACATTCGCCAAGGCAACAAACCGCCGTCGGCCATCAACCCGGCGCTGCCGGTAGTCCGCCTGCCGGCGAACATCGCGCTCTCGGCGTCAGCCTTCCTTCGGACGGTCGATCGCCTCGGCCATCGTCTTGTCGGTCAGATGCGCATAGATCTGCGTCGTTTCCGGCGAAGCGTGCCCGAGCTGCTCCTGCGTCTTGTACAAGTCGTTGCGCAGGTAATAATCCGTCGCGAACGAGTGGCGAAGCTTATGCACGGACAAATGCGGCTTGCCGAAGCGCTTCGCGTATTTGAGCACCATCTCCTGTATCGCGCGCTTCGTCATGCGCGAGCCTTCGCGCTTGCCGTTGGCCAAGGCGAGGAAGAGCGCCTTCTCGCGCTTGGGCGCCTTGTACTGCGACTCGCGCAGCGACAAGTAATGCTGCAGGTCCCGCATCGCTTCCTGGCGGAAGTAGACGGGCGTCTTGAAGGTGTCGTCGTTCTTCCCTTTGCGGTAGACGTAGAGCAGCCGTTTCTTCAGGTCCAGGTCGTCCACGTTCATGTTGAACAGCTCGGAGACCCGCAGCCCGGAATTCAAGATCAGGCTGACGATGGAGGTATCCCGCGTCCGGTTATTCGCATAGGCATAGAACGCCTGCTTGTTGGCGGCGACCTCCGTGCCGTAATCCTCGTTGATGTAGCGGATGAATTCCTCGATCTCCTGCTCCTGCAGCAGTTTGCCTTCCAGCTTGGCGGCGGTGTCCTTCGGCTTCGACGTCCGTTTGATCGACACCTTCGCCATGACGTTGCGCTTCAGCAGCGGATAGAACTGCTCGTCCTCGGCGATCTGGCTCAGATAATGAAAGAGCGAGCGCAGGGACGAGAGCTTGCGCGAGATCGTCGTCCGGCTGTTGCTCTGCTCGGTGCGGGTGGAGAGAAACATTTTGAACGCGTCGATGCTGTCCATGTGCAGCTTCTCCAGCTCCTCCAGCTTGACGTCGCGGACCGCCGGCCCTGCGGCGAGCCCTTCCGCCAGCAGCCAGGACAGGAAGGCGTCGTAGTCCCGCACGTATTCCAGCAGGGAAGAAGGAGAGAGGTCGGGCAGCTTGAAGTTGATGAATTTCTCGATATACCAGGGCATGGACGGCGTCCTGCGGTCCAGCTCCTGCCGGTCTTTCACCTTGATGATGTTCATGCCGATGCCACCTCCGTGTACGTTAATTGTAGTGCAGCGGCCTGTCAAAGTAAATCCTGGAAAGGAACGCGCGTTCGGCAGTCGTAGGCGTTTCGCCCCGCCGCCGAACGGGCTCGAGCGGAAAGTTGCGAATACCCGTTGACAATCAACTCCATTACTTATATAGTTAGTTACATGAGTAACTAACCAACTTGGTGGTGTAGCGATGGGGAACCAAATCGATGACAGCCGTCCTATCTTCGTGCAAATCGCCGAACGCATCGAAGACGATATTCTGGAAGGCGGACTCCCCGAAGAGTCTCAAGTGCCTTCGACGAATCAATTCGCTTCGTTCTACGGCATTAATCCGGCGACGGCGGCAAAAGGCGTCAATCTTCTGGTGGATCAAGAAATCTTGTACAAAAAGCGAGGGATCGGCATGTTCGTGGCATCCGGGGCGAAGGTGAAGCTGATGGAGAAACGCAAGGAACAGTTTTTCGAGCAATACGTAATCACGATGATCCGGGAAGCGGAGAAGCTGGGCATCACGAAGGAACAGCTGACGGACATGATTCGCGAGAGGGGGAGCATGGCATGAACGCAATTGTCGAAGCAAAGCGCTTAACGAAGAGCTACGGGAGCTTCATCGCGGTCGATAATGTAAGCTTCACGATCGAAGAGAACAAGATATACGGCTTGCTCGGACGAAACGGCGCAGGCAAGACGACGATCATGCATTTGATTACCGCGCAGCTGTTTGCTTCCGGCGGGGAGCTGCTCGTGTTTGGCGAAGAACCGTTCGAGAACAACAAGGTGCTGAAGCAAACCTGCTTCATAAAGGAAAGTCAGAAATACCCCGATACCTTCCGGGTCATCGACGTGCTGGAGACCGCGGCGATCTTGTTCCCGAACTGGGACGCCGAATTTGCCGAACGGCTCAGAGGCGATTTCAACCTGCCGCTCAAACGCCGGGTGAAGAAGCTCTCCCGCGGCATGCTGTCTTCCGTCGGCATCATCATCGGGCTCGCCAGCCGGGCGCCGCTGACGATATTCGACGAACCGTATCTGGGCCTTGACGCCGTCGCGCGGAATATCTTCTACGAGCGGCTGATGGAGGATTACGCGGAGCATCCGCGAACGGTCGTTCTCTCGACGCATCTGATCGACGAGGTCAGCCGGCTGCTGGAGCATGTCATCGTCATCGACGGCGGGAAGATCCTGCTCGACGAGGAAGCCGATGCCTTGCGCGGCAAAGCGTACACGGTCACGGGGACAGTCGCGAAAATCGAATCGTACGCGGCCGGCAAACTGATCATTCACCAGGAATCGCTCGGCGGCAGCCGTTCGGTGACGCTCCTCGAGCGGCTGGGCGTCACGGAACAGAAGCAAGCGGAAGCGCTCGGACTGCAATTCGCGCCGGTCACGATTCAGCAGCTCATCGTGTATCTGACGAATCGCGGGCCGGAACAGAAGGGGGCACTACTATGAATACTGTCCAAGGCGTTGTCAAGATGCATATGAAGGACCGTGTTTCCTGGTTCTATCTGCCGTGGATTATCGTGATGTCGAGCTTTGCCGTGAATCTGTTCATCGCCGGCTTGGTCACGAAGGAGGATCAAATCGTCACCGGGGGCTTGGCGTCGATCTTCGTCTATGCGATGGTAAGCGGCATTCTCGGCGTCCACCATACGTTCTCGTTCGCGCTGGGACTGAGCGTCCGCCGGCGGGATTACTTCTCCGGCTCGATGATTATGATCGCGTTGGCGAGCGTCGGGACGGGACTGCTGCTGACCCTGTTATCTTATATCGAGGTTTGGTCGAACGGCTGGGGCGTGGATTTGTTCTTCTTTCATCTTCCCTACATTACGGACGGCAATGCCGTTCAGCAGTTTATCGTGTTCGCTTCATTCCTGCTCTTCATGTATATGCTTGGTTGGAGCATCTCGAGTCTTTTCCGCCGCTTCGGCAAAACCGGCATGTATACGATGACCATCGTATCGCTGCTGATCGGCACGCTGCTCGTGTACGCCTTCATCTACTGGGGCTGGTGGAACGGCGTTCGCGATTTCTTCGACGGGCGTTCGGCGTTCAACCTCGGGCTGCTCTTGCTGCCGCTATCCGCCGTGCTGTCGTTCGTCGGGTATGTGCTGCTTCGCAGAAGCACCGTATAATCGGGGGGCCGCAGCCGTCCAATGAGGATTATTTAAGATCATTAGAATCTCCTGTTTTCCGCAAAACGGCTCGAATTCCCGTGGTATGATCGTACTCCAGACTTTCGTGATGGAGGGATTCGAGCTTCATGAACAAGCACAAACGATTGACCGCCGCATTGGCCGGAACGCTCGTCGCGGGATGCGCCTTGCTCGGCTTCGGCGGTTCGGCATTCGCCGCGTCCGCGCCGACGCTGAAGTCCGGCAGCGCGGGCGGGGACGTGGCCGACCTGCAGTTCCGGCTGCAAACCCTCGGCTACTACAAAGGCGCGCTGACGACCGTATTCGGCATGGCGACCCGCAATGCGGTCTCCAATTTCCAGCGGGACCACGGTTTGGCGCGGGACGGGATCGCGGGACCGGCGACGTGGGCGAAGCTGAAGAAGCTCTCCGTCAACAAGCCCGAGCTGTCGAAGCTGGCCCGCATCATCTATTCCGAAGCCAGGGGCGAGATGTACAAGGGGCAAGTCGCCGTCGGCGCGGTCGTCATGAACCGCCTGAAGTCGCCGGCCTTTCCCAAGACGTTGACCGGCGTCATCTTCGAGCCGTACGCCTTCACCGCCGTCTCCGACGGCCAATACTGGCTGCTGCCGGACAACTCGGCGTTTCTCGCGGCGAAGGATGCCGTGCGCGGCTGGGACCCGACGAAGAACGCGCTCTACTACTATAATCCGGCAACGGCAAAATCCAAATGGATCCTGACGCGGAAGGTCACCGCGAAAATCGGTCATCACGTATTCGCCATATAGGGTCCTGCCAAAAAATTCCGCCTTCGGGCGGGATTTTTTTATTGGAAACGAGTGCAACTATTGGGGCGCTCCGCTCGTTTGAAGGGGTGAGAACACGGAACGCAGCCGCGTACGGAATTGAATCCCGCTCATTATCGTTCCCGGTTCACCAGCGTGCTTGGCGAAGCAGGTTCGGATGCGCCTTCGCCGATTCCAAGAAGCGAGGAGAGAGGTTCATGAAGAAATGGGCAATCGCAATGCTCGTTTTGTCGCTGTTTGCGTTCGGCGGTGCCGCGGCGTACGCGCACGGCGGCAGCTCAAGCGGCTCGGGCGACGCAAAGCGCCAACAGCAGCTGCAATCCTGCAAGGAAACGGTGGCCCGGCTCAATCAAGTGCTCGCGAAGACCAAGAACGAACAAACGCGCGCGCTGCTGAAAAACATGATCGCGTCGTTCAAGACGCAATGCGAGGCCGGCAGCGGCGCGGGCTCCCAGAATGCGAAGAAAGTCAACGACGATAAAAACGCCTTATCGATTCAATATTTGGGCAAAGACTCCGCGGGCAGCGTCACGCTGCCGCTCATCCTGCCCGGCAGAGGCAAGAACGGCTCTTCGGTACAATGGACGTCGAGCAATCCGGGAGTGCTCTCGAACGACGGCTTGACGGTGCACCGGTCGACGAAGTCGGACGTCGCGGTCAACCTGACCGCCGTCCTCAAGTTCAACGGCGCGACCGCCAGCCGCACGTTCCGCGTCGTCGTCAAGGGCAATTACCCGCAGCTCACCGACAGCGAGCGGGTAGCGAAGGACAAAGCCGCGCTCGCGATCGGCTACGGCGGCTCCGACAACGGCGGCAGCGTGACGCAGCCGCTCAAGTCGCTTCCCGCGAAAGGCGCGAACGGCTCCGACGTCAAATGGGTATCTTCGCTGCCGGCCGTCGTCTCGAACGACGGCAGAACGGTCAACCGGCCGGCGAACGGCTCGGGCGACGCGATCGTCGTCTTCACGGCCTTCATCCAATCCGGCGCGTATACCGACGTGAAGATCTTCACTTTGACCGTGAAGCAGCACATACCCGACGCGCAGCGCGTCGCGGCGGATAAAGCGGCGCTGCAGATCGATTTCGGCGGTTCGGATACCGCGGGCCGAGTGACGCGTCCAGTGGACGGATTGCCGGCCAGAGGCGTGAACGGATCGACGATTACGTGGAACTCGAGCATGCCCGGCGTGCTGTCGTCCGACGGCAAGACGATCCATCGCCCGCAAGCGGGCTCCGGCGATGCGCTCGTCATCCTGACGGCTTTCGTCGCGAGCGGTTCTTCGGCCGACGCGAAAGTGTTCGTGCTGACCGTCAAGCCGGAATTCACCAGCCAGGAGAAAGCCGCGGCCGACAAGGCCGATCTTACCATCGCGTTCAAAGGCGGCGACAATGCCTCGAGCGTGACCCAGCCGCCGGGCTTGCCGTCGAAAGGCTACTACGGCAGCGCCATCGTCTGGTATTCCAGCAATCCGTCCGTGCTGGCGGCTAACGGTACCGTTCACCGGCCCGCGCACGGCAGGGGAGACGCGGCGGTTACGCTGACGGCCGTCCTGAGCAACGGCTCGACGAGCGACGTGCGCAGCTTTGGCGTCATCGTCAAGCAGCAGTAACGGTTCGTGCCGCTCGGTGCTTGCGGATGCCTCCCGCGTCCCCGATTTGTTCGTGTTCCGATATTTACGGTTGAACTTTACCGGGCACAAGCGCTATGATTTAGACGTAGCGCTGGTCTATGTCTCTAACAACATATCGGACAAATCGGGTGAAGCGAATGGAAATGAAGTATTGCATGACATGCGGGGAACCGCTGGAAACGCGGGACGTCGACGGAACGATGCGCCTAGCCTGCTCCGCGGAAGGCTGCAGCTTCGTGCATTGGGGCAATTACAGCATCGGCGTCGGCGCGCTCGTCCTGCGGGAGGAGAAAGTGCTGTTGGTGCGCAGGGCGCAAGAACCGGGCAAAGGGTACTGGACGAATCCCGGCGGGTATATCGAGCAGTTGGAACTGATTCACGATTCCATCCGGCGCGAGGTGAAGGAAGAGACCGGCGTGGACGCGGAAGTGCGGGGAATCGTCGCGATCCGCGACCTGCCGCGAAACATCCATAATGTCTATATCGCGTTTGCGATGGATTACGTGGGCGGAGAGCCGGTTCCGGATGAAGTCGAAGTGGATGCGGCGGGATTTTACAGCATGCAGGAGCTCGAGACGATGAACGTCGCCGGGTTCACGCGCTGGCTGATCGACGTGGCGCTGAAGTCGAACGGCGACGGATTGCTCGAAGACAAGGAGCCGCTCGTCAAGCTGGACGGACACGGGTTGTTCCGGATATAACGCGGCACCAAAAGAGCCGGGCATGAAGAGGACGTTTCCTCTTCTGCCCGGCTCTTTTGGTGCTTAGCTTAGTTAAGCACGCGTCGCGCGGTTACGTAATTTTTCGTCCAATAGTTGGATCCCAGATCCGAGATCTCGACGCCGTCGTTGGCGCTGTGCAGGATCTTGTTGTTGCCGGCATAGATCGCGACGTGGCTGATGCTGTAGCCGTTCGTTTTGAAGAAGACGAGATCGCCCATGCTGAGGTTCCCTTTGGCGACTTTCGTGCCTTTCGAAGCTTGGCTGACCGACGTGCGCGGCAGGTTGATGTCGAAATTGTCGAAGACGTACTGCGTGAAGGACGAGCAATCGAACGCGTTGGTCATGTAGGGTACTGCGCCGTACAAATACGGAGTGCCTATGTATTTCTCGCCGTAATCGATAAGTTCTTTGGACTTCTCTGTGGCCGCGTTGGCGGTTAACGCCGTCCCGGCAGCGATTGCCGTCAAGCCGATCGTGGCGCAAAGGCTCACATTTAGGATGCTTTTGAGTAAACGTTTATGCGAAACTACCATGTCTTTCCCTCCAGCTCTTCAAGGTGCCGTTTGTCATGTTTTACACTATAACACACGTGAAACAGGAGGTTTTTCGCGGATTAAGGGAAATCGCAAGCATTCTTTTATCCAAATGCGACTTTATGAGAATTAAGTGAGAAATTTCTCATATTATATCGCCTGTCCTGTCGAATGAGGAAATTTGGAATGCGAAACCGTCTCTGGTATGATAACGGTAAGATTCAAATGATAGAAAGGACGTGCTGAAGCATGAGCGAAATGAAGACGGAATCAACCGGGCCATCGGCCGAAAAATTGGAAAAAGCGACATTCGCGGGGGGATGCTTTTGGTGCATGGTCACTCCGTTCGAGGAGCAGCCCGGCATTCACGGCGTCGTCTCCGGATATATGGGCGGGCATAAAGCCAACCCGACTTACGAGGAAGTGTGCTCCGATACGACGGGACATGCGGAAGTCGTCGAAATCACGTTCGATCCGGCGATTTATCCCTACGAGAAGCTGCTGAACACGTATTGGATGCAGATCGATCCGACCGATGCGGGCGGGCAATTCCACGACAGAGGGCATTCGTACCGGAGCGCGATCTTCTATTACGGCGAAGAACAGCGCGCGGCGGCCGAACGGTCGAGGGACGAGCTGCAGAACAGCGGCCGCTTCGACAAGCCGATCGTGACGGAAATCGTCCCGGCCACGGAATTTTACCCGGCCGAAGACTATCATCAGGGCTATCATCACAAGAACCCGCTTCGCTACAAAATGTACCGGAAAGGCTCGGGCCGAGACGCGTTCATCGCCGGCCATTGGAATACGCCGAAGGAACGCGAAGCCCGCCGCGGCAAGCTGACTCCGATTCAATACGAGGTCACGCAAAACAACGGCACGGAACGTCCGTTCACCGGCGAATACTGGGACTTCAACGGGGAAGGGCTCTACGTGGACATCGTCTCCGGCGAACCGCTGTTCAGCTCGGCGGATAAATTCGACTCGAACTGCGGCTGGCCGAGCTTCACGAAGCCGATCGTAGGCGCCAACGTGAAAGAGAAAGACGACCTGACGCACGGCATGGTCCGCACGGAAGTACGGAGCAAGGACGCGGATTCGCATCTCGGGCATGTGTTCAACGATGGTCCGGGACCGACCCGGCTGCGCTACTGCATCAATTCGGCCGCGCTGCGGTTCATTCCGAAGGCCGACCTGGAGAAGGAAGGGTACGGCCACTATTTGACGTACCTGTAATTAGCGGATCAGGCCCGTGCTGTCGATGACGACGCGGGAGGTTACTTTGAATTTGACCTGCGGATAGACCTCCTGCCAGTGCTTCCAATCCTGCTCGTCGCCGAAATATTGGGCCAGGTAATGCAAGCCGAAGCCGTAAGGATCGACGCCGGCATTGCGGATCTTGACAAGCAGCTGCTCGGTAGCCGAATTGAAATGGTTTTCGAGCAGCTTCTCGACCTGCGGGATATTCCGGTTCATCAGCGTCACCGCCGTTTGCTCCACCATCCCGCTGATCTTGAGCTTGAGTTGGACAGTCGGC
This sequence comes from Paenibacillus sp. J22P277, assembly GCF_059383675.1. Classification (NCBI taxonomy): domain Bacteria; kingdom Bacillati; phylum Bacillota; class Bacilli; order Caryophanales; family Paenibacillaceae; genus Paenibacillus; species Paenibacillus sp. J22P277. The sequence goes on along the minus strand of NZ_JBXENS010000003.1, from coordinate 271,053 downwards.
ACGTTGTCATTCGTGATGCTGACGTGCTTGGATACCCTGGAGATGTAGAGCACCAGCCGCTTGCCTTCGTAATTGACGGCAATCCCGGATTTGGCGAACGCGTTGGCGCTCAAGTTGAACAGCAGTGTTTCCCTGCGGTTAAGCAAAAGCTGCTGCTTCGTTTTGTTCAGCAACGCAAGGCGCTCGACCACGTACGAATCCCCGTCGAACCGGATGGTGGGGAGATACGGGTCGAGCCCTTTTTCCTTGAAGCGGCGAAAGCTGTCGAAGAGATACTCCGTGACGGTATAAGGAGAGACCGTGCCTTCTTTGCCGAACGTAAGAAAGAAAGCGTTTCCGGCGACGCGTTCCGTCTTCGGGTTCGCTTTCAGCACTGCGTTCGCGCTCGGTTCGGCCAACGCGAGGTAGGAGATCAGCTGAATGTCGCGGCGCCTGCCCAGCCAGCTGAGCGGTTCGTCCATCGAATGGTCGAGCAGCGATTGGCCGAACAGGAAGACGCGGCACTGGCCGAAATCCAGTTCTTTGTCGACATGGGATTTCAGGTTGCGGACGGCTTCGGCGATGCTGGGCGCTTCCAGATGTTCGACCTGGCTTTCCGCCAAGCCTTCGCCGATCTTGGTCGCGGGAATGGCGAGCCGCAGCGTCACGAGGTACGGCGTCTCCGCCTTCCCCGTCCAATCGACGCCCATCGCTACGACAAAGAAGCGTTTGTCGATATCTTTGAATCCGCAGCCGCCGATCAGCGAACAACAGGACAGCACGACCAATAGAATCGCGATTCTTTTCATTCGAGCGCCTTCTCCTTTTTCTTCTGCTTGCCCCGTTGCCAAACGAAGTAGACCATGAGGAAAAGCGTGACGATTTCGGCGAAAAATCGCAAGATGATCCATAATTGGGACATCATTTGGTTACGCTCTTGATTCATGCAGAACATGTAGATGAACGTCAGGACGCCGATCGCGGCGGCAAACCATACGTTCGCTTCGGAAGCGGGGCCTTCCTCCACGTCCTTGTACCCGTTGAAGGTATAGCGCAAGAAAAGGATCGCCGTATGCCAAGTATTCATGACGAAGAGAAGCGAGATCCCTGTGAACATCAGCAGAAACATGTACAGCACCCGATTGATGAAACCGTAGTCGAGCGCCATGGAATCGGCCGTCATCGTCCAGAGGTAGAGGTAATCATCCACGCCCTGAGAGCCGTGGAAGCCGATCGGCACGAAGAACGTGATCGCGAGGAACACGGTGCCGAACAGGGGGATGATCCAGCGGAAGCGGACACGGAACCCTTTGACGTGAAGCCGGTTGGAGATCACGAGATTCATGTAGCCCGAGAACAGGAAGGTCCCCGACGCAACCGCAACGAACGAAGGCGGCTTCCTCACGTACCCTGCGACGTACCGAATGGCGTCCCAATTCATGTTTTCGTTGAATACCGCTTTCGCCAGAAAAAAGACCAGCATCGGCGAGATGATGATGATCAGGATCTCCTGGATGAATTGCACGGTCCGCGTCGAACGGCTGCTCGCCCAGATGGCTGCGCCGACCAACAGGAGCAAATTGAAATACTTGTTCATATCCGGATAGAAAAACATGCGCGCGATTTCGGCATAGGAGTAAAGCACGATAACGCCCGCAGGCAGCCAGACGCAGATTCCCGCAAACGCCAGAATGAAGGTCGTCAGCCATTTCGGCAAATAGCGGTCGTTGATTTCCGGAAAGCCCATGCCGGGAAACCGCTCGAAGCATGCGATGATGCCGAGCGAAAGCGCCGTGCTGACGCCAACCGCGATGAGCATGCCGGATACCGCGCCGCCAAAACGGTCCCGAATCAGCAGGTAGGGCACGAACATCATGATATTGATCATCCCGACGTAGAGCACGTGGTAGTATAAGTAACGGCTCATCCTTCGTTCGCTCCGTTTCCGCCGTGATGGCTTCGCGCTTCGTTCTTCGGTGAGTAGAACGCCAGGTAAGGTTGTCCGAAGCTTCGCAGATTGCACCAATAGACGATCAGCGAGATGAACAGCACGACGACGCCGAGCAGGCCGTAGAAGATGGAGATCACGACGAATACATACTTGGCAAAACGGATGGAATAGCCGAATCCGTTGTTCGGTATTACGAAATTCGAGATCGCCACGACGGAGGTCACGATGATCATGATGCTGCTTACGAGTCCCGCCTGCTGGATCGATTGGCCTAGAATCAAACCGCCTACGGTCGTCGCCGTGGAGCCGATCGAGCGGGGCAGCCGCAGGCTCGCTTCGATCAGCGCCTCGATCATGAACAGCATGATGAATACTTCGATGAACGAGGGATAGGGCACGACGATCCGGCTGCCGGCAATGGATAACGTCAATTGAACGCGAAGCACTTCCGGATTGTAGGACACGATGGCGATGTAGATGGCAGGCAGGGTAATCGTCAGCGCCATGGCGAAGTAACGCAGGATCAAAAGGAACTTGCTCATCCAATGAAACTCATAATCGTCGTCCATCGCGTGCATGAAGTCGAACAAACGCACGGGAAGAACGAGGCCGAACCGGCTGCCGTCCAGCAGCATCGCCACTTTTCCGCGTTCGATCATCGTCGCGATGCGGTCGGGCCGCTCGGTTTGCAGGATGATGGGGAACAGCTTGTGGCGTCTGCCGGACAACTCCTTCATCAGTTGGCCCGTCGCCCGCAGCATCTTGACCTTCACTTTGGCGAGGCGTTCGTTGATCAGCCCCAGCACCTCCGGGTTGACGCGCTCGACATCGTACAGCAGCACGACGCGGGACTTCGAAGCTTCGCCGAGCACATGCCGTTCCACGCTCAGCGTCGGTTCGTTATACCGGACGCGGACGAGGCTGATGTTCATGTCCACGTCTTCGGTCAAGGCGGACTGCGGCCCTTGCAGCGTGTTCTCGATCTGCACGGAGTCGGGCTTGTCGTGCAGCTTCCGCGGCACTTCCAGCCGGTAGACCGTCCCGTCGATCTTGAACAGCAGCGCGCCTTTCAACAGCAGGTTCGTCCATCCCTCGGGATCTTCCGCCTTGGCGAGGCACGGGTGGGAGACGAGGAAGCGGTTGAAGGCATCCGGATGGAACCGGTAGGTGAACGGCTCGATTAATTCCGTATTGATAAGTCCTTGATCGCAAAGATAAGGAAAAAAACAGAGTTCCATGCGAAGCGTGCCGTTGTCGAGCACGTTGGTGTAGAGATCGGAAGGATCCTGAAGCTCCTTGCGGATTTGTTCGATCATGCGCGTATCCCCCCGATCCATGGTGATTTGGGAATTAGCTTGCCCCGGGAGCGGGGACGCCATGCAAATGTTGGATATTCAGCCAAAACTTGCGGATACCTAAGAAGGAGAGTGGCCCATGAAATTCGTGTTAGCGCCGGATTCGTTCAAGGAAAGCATGACCGCGCAGCGAGCGGCGGCCGTCATGCGGGAAGCGATTGAAGCAGTCATGACGGGGCGCGGGACGACGATCGTCGAGCTGCCGGTCGGAGACGGCGGGGAAGGAACGCTGGAGATCTTGACTTCGGCCATGAACGGCCGGTTGATCGAGGCGGCCGTGAACGGTCCGCTGGGGGAGACCGTGGCGGCGATGTACGGTCTGTCGGGCGACGGCCGGACGGCCATCGTGGAGATGGCGCAGGCGTGCGGGCTGCAACTCGTGCCCGTCGAAGCCCGGAATCCGCTGATCGCCACGACGTACGGGACGGGGGAATTGATTCGGCATGCGCTTGGCCATGTCTCCGTCGAGCACGTCATCATCACGATCGGGGGGAGCGCGACGAACGACTGCGGCGCGGGGATGCTGCAGGCGCTCGGCGTCTCGTTGACGGACGAAGCCGGCGAGCCGATCGGGCATGGCGGCGGTCAGCTTCGCCGGGCGGCGGCCATCGATTGGTCGGGCATGGACGAACGGCTGCGGGAAGCGCGCCTCTCCGTTGCTTGCGACGTGACCAATCCGCTGGTCGGTCCGCGCGGGGCTTCGCTGGTGTTCGGCCCGCAAAAGGGGGCGACGCCGGACATGGCGGACGAACTGGATGCGGCGCTGGCGCATGTCGCGGATCTGATCGAGGCGGCCGGCGGCCCTCGCTTGCACGACGTGCCGGGAGCGGGAGCGGCCGGCGGAATCGGAGCGGCGCTCATGCTATGCGGCGGCAAACTGGAGCCCGGCATCGATCTCGTCTTGGATGCGGTCGGCTTCGACGGACTGATCGCCGGCGCCGATTATATCTTGACGGGGGAAGGCCGGATCGACGGCCAGACGCCGAACGGGAAGGTTATCGCGGGAATCGCGGCGCGCGCGCGGACGGCGAACGTGCCGGTCATTGCATTCGCCGGCAGCTTGCAGCCGGGATACGAACCGCTTTATGGGGAAGGCTTGCTGGCCGCGTTCAGCATCACGCCGCGGCCGATCGCGCTCGAGGAAGCGCTGCGGCAGGGCGAGACGAATTTATATCAGACCGTCTCGAACGCGATTCGGCTCATTGCCGGAGCAGGTCAGGCGTAACATCGCAAAAGGACCGGCGCGATCGGAGGTTCGAGCCTCCTGTCGCGCCGGTCCTTTGGTTTAGGACTTGGAGTAGGGTTTCGGCGGGCTTAAGGATTCGTTGTACAGTTCCGCCAGGCGATAGAAGGATTCCTTGGGTTCCCAGGGCAGACCCGGATAGGCGGTTCCGTATCGGTCCGAATACGATTTGACGACGCCGTAGCTCGCAAGGTCCAGGTCGAGGGCAGGGTTGTTGTCGTGCGGGTAGAAAGGCATGACGAACGTGAACCAGAAAGCCCCGTCCGCGTGCTCCTCCTCGAAGATTCGCAGCAACTCCTCCATATAGCGCGCCTGTTCGGGTTCGTCTCGGATATATGGACCATTCAACCGCGGCGGCGTCCGGGTCCGGTCCACGATTGCCCAGCCATATCCGCCTTTGTGTTCCGCACCCGTATACGTGCAGCTGCCGAACTCCAATATCACGACAGGTTTTCCGTGCTTGAAGTAAGCCCGGAGCTTATCGCGGTAGGTGTTCTTATTCAATTTGTCACGGTAGCAGTCGATGCCGACGATGTCGAACGGCGTCCAATCCACCTGCTCCCACAGCCCCGAAGCGTAGGTGAGCTGCCCATGAAAATGCCGGCGCACGACGGCCGCGGCTTTGCCCAGAAACGCGTTGAGCCGCTTATGGAACGAGCCTTTCCGGATCGTGTTCGCGATCAGCTTCCACGGGCTCATGAACGTTCGGATGCGATCGAAGGCGGTATCGCCGACCACGATTCCTTTCATGAAGAACGTCAGCTCGCATCCCGCGACGAAGACGAGCCGGGGCGAGTGCGAGCGCAGCTCCTCCGCCGCGATCGCGCAAACTTCGAAATAAGCGAGCGTCTGCGCCTCGTCGGCATCCACGAAAGCGGGCGAAAACCAAACCTCCAACCCCTGCTCGAGCGCAAAGCGCGAAGCGGTTACCAGCCTGTCGATATCTTGTCCGGATATGCGAACCGCGTTGCAGTGCAGATCGTGCCGAATGATTTCCATTTCACGCTTGACGATCGCGGGCTCGAATACGTCGCGGGACGAAGCGCCTTGGCCGCGGGTATGCGTGCCGACGTCGTAATGAATGCCTTTTCTATTCAAACCTATCGCGCTGCCCACCTTGATCTGCCTCCTATCTTGATTCAAAGCGATCGCTATAATATGGTAAATAAATATTAACTAGTTTTGATGTTATTTCGTTATATTGGCGAGTATAAGATAAACAATTATGAACGGGTTGTCAAACGAAACAATAAGGTGGAATAGACATGGAAAACGGAATCGCCGCCATCGCCGCCGGGTACATGCAGCTGATCCCGCTGCTTTACCGGACGATGGACAACCCTGCCGAGGGGAACGGCGAATGGAAGGCGCCTGCGGAGATCACGCATTTGCAGGTCCATATCTTGGAGGAACTATACCAGCACCAGGACGGCATCGCGATGACACCGTTGTCCCGGATCATTCGCGTCTCCAAGCAGCAGTTGACGCCGCTCATCGCGAAGCTGGAGGAGAAAGGGTATGTCGGCAAATGGCCCGACGAAAGCGACAAAAGGCTCGTCCGCCTGCGGCTGACGGAGAAAGGCCGATCGCTTGTCGCCGATCGCTGGGGAACGTTCCATGCTTCGCTGCGCGGGAGGCTGGAGCAGCTGGGAGAAGAGGACCGGTTCGATCTGGCGTTCGCGATCGACAAGCTGACGCGCGTATTGGGCAGGCTGCCGACCTAACGCAAATGAGCCGCGAAATCGCGGCTCGCGGCATTGAAATTTTCAGAGATGGAATAGACAATCGTATCAGTCGCAGCATTTGCGGCAGTTCTTGCCGTTCAGGGCAGTCCAAGGCGTTGCAGCACATTCGGCACAACGGCATTGCTGGCTACAGATTCAACACAAGGTCATACGAGGAAGGCACCCGGATATGGGTGAAATAATACGCTTCGGCGGCGTCCCAGCGCATGTGCCAGGCAAGATCCTCGCTGTTCTCCCGCTCGTTGTGCCGGCGGATCCTGACGTCGGCCGGCACCTGAACCAGCACCGACAGGTCGATGAGGTCGCTTAGCTCGGGCAGGTTGGCGTAGATGCCGTCGAGCAGGATCACGTCCGCGGGCGGAATGGTCACCGCCTCGCGCGCCAAGCGATCGGACGTCTCGAACGAAAACGGGCGGTAACTGGCAGGCCGGCCGTCCAGCAGCGGCAGCAGCGCTTCGCGGCGGGCGCGCCGCCAATCCATGCAGCGGCGGCAGCGCTGCTCCGCCGTGCTGCGGTCCCATTCTTCGTCCGCGATCGCGGCATCGAAGAAGTCGTCGTAATGCACGAGCGCGGCGCCAAGGAGCGGGGCGGCCATGAGGGCGAGCGTCGTCTTGCCGGCGCCGCTTCCGCCGTCGAGCGATACGACGAACGGACGTACGCACTTCGACCGGCGCCGATTGACCTCGTCCGCGAGAGCGCGGGCCGCGATTAACAACGTTGCACGCGAAGCGTTTGCGTTTTGCTCCATGCGGACACTCCTTCACAAGTTTAGGATAGTTGGTCGATGCTCCATCTATTCGCGGCCGTTTCGGCATATACCTTCTTACGGGGATGTACGATGCCTTGCCGGAATGAAGTCCGTTTTGGGTAATAGTAAGCAAGCGTTCGAGTCGGGTACCGGCATTAATGGGGAGGGGTGGCGTCGATGCATGGTCCGGGATATATCCTGTTGTGGGCGGTTTTGCTGCTGGTCCTGCTGGCCGCCGGATGGCGGAGAAGATGGTGGGCATTTGCCGTTTACGCGGCCGGCTGCGTGATTCTCCTCGCCGAAGTGAACCGCGGCAACGGCGGATGGGATGATTTGGCCGATTTCGCAACCTTGATCGTCTTCGTCGTTCCGTTATACCTAATTGGAACGATCGTGTGGGTGGCAGGGTATTTTGTCAGAAAACGCCGCGCGAAACGGAAGTAATTAATGACGCTAATTAAATGGATTAACTATATTAACTATTGGAGGGACAAGCCATGGCAATCGTTCAAGTCACGATCGTTCCGCTGGGCACGGAATCGACGAGCGTCGGCGCGTATGTCGCGTCCGTCGTACAAGTGCTGCAGGATGCGAAAGAGAAGATCCGCTATCAATTGACGCCCATGAGCACGATCATCGAAGGCGAGCTGGACGATTTGCTTGCCGTCATCCGGCGCATGCACGAGGTTCCGTTCGCCAGCGGCGCGCTGCGGGTCTCGACGTCCATCACGATCGACGATCGCAGGGATAAGAAAGGGACGATGGAGCAGAAGCTGCGGTCGGTGGAAGAAAAGCTGAACTAATACCGCTCGCCGTGCGTCTCGACTGGCTGCAGCTGTCAGCGAAGCGGCGATATACTTGTAGACGGAGGTGATTACATGGCCGGCAAAACGGAAACGCTGCCGATGCTGTTGTTTCAAACCGAGCGGCAGCTGGAAGAATGGCTGGAAGCGCATCATGCGTCAATGCCCGGGACCCGGATGCAAATCGCGAAGAAAGGGTCGGGCATCGATTCGATTACCTATCAGGAAGCGCTTGATATCGCGTTGTGCTACGGTTGGATCGACAGCCGGAAGGAGAAGTACGACGATGCCTTGTGGATTCAGGTATTTACGCCGCGCGGACCGAAGAGCATATGGTCGAAGGTGAACAAGGATAAGGCGGAACGCCTGATCGAGCAGGGACGGATGAAGGGAGCGGGGCTTGCCGCGATCGAGAAGGCCAAGCGGAACGGCGAATGGGATAAAGCCTATGAGTCGCAGGGCATCGCCGGGATTCCGGCGGATTTGGCCGAAGCCTTGGATCGCAGCGAGGCGGCAAAAGCTTTCTACGCTACGCTCGACCGGGCGAACAAATATGCGATGACCTTTCGCATCCATAACGCCAAGAAACCGGAAACGAGGGCGAAGCGGATCGCGCAATTCGTGGACATGCTGGAGAAAGGCGAGAAGATCTACCCGTAATCATTCGCGGAGCCGGATAATGCTGCTGGATAGGAAAGCAATCCTGCGGCAAGCGCGGGTTCGATGCGGACGTTACAAAGCCATCTCGGTCGTAAGCCGGTCCGATTCGTCGGGACGGCTTATTTTCACTGGGGGGACCGTGCGCGCAGCCCGACGGTTGTGTAATCCTCATCGATCGTTTAAACTGTCCATATAGTTGACATGTATACGAAACCTGAAGGAGATTACGAATGGACAGCATCGCCAAATGGATCTCGGTCCTGCACCGCCAATTTCAGATTTACCTGAACCGGGAGCTCAAGGAGCACGACATCAATTCCTCCGAGTATATCTTCCTGATCAATTTGTACGAGAAGGACGGCGTGTCCCAAGAGACGCTGTCGTCCAATTTGTTCATCAACAAAGCGGCGACCGCGCGGGCGATCGGCCGGCTCGAGAAGCTCGGTTACGTGAAGCGCACGCGCGATCCGCACGACAGCCGCGCGTACCTCGTAACGCTGACGGCGAAAGGACTGGAGATGCGCCATTTCATCAAGAGCAAGCTTGCGTACTGGCGCGAGACGATTTCCGCCGGGCTGTCCGCGGAAGAGACCGACGAGCTGATCCGCAAAATCAAGCTGATGTCCGCGAATGCGCTGCACGAGACCGGACGCGACGAGCCTGCGGACGAATAGATGCGGTTAGTGGGGAACGGCTATGCGGAGCTCCGCGCGAAACACCGCTTAGCCGTTCGTTGTCGGCTCGCCCGGGATCATCGCCATGAAGGCGCCGAGCGCGCTGCTGATGAACGAATCCTTGCGCGTGATGAACTCCGTCACCATCGTGCGATGCGTGTCCGAGACGGGAAACAGCCTTACCACGCCTTCCTCGGCCTGCCTGCGCACGACGGATACCGGCACCAGCGAGATGCCGAGACCGGCCGTCACGCCGCCGATAATCGCTTCGAGCGTCCCGAATTCCATGATCACGGATTGCGCGAGCCCGTTCGACCGAAGCCAGCTCTCCAAGATGTCGCGATAGGAACAGCCCCGCGTAAAGACGAGAATCGGCCGTTTTACGGCTTCCTCCAGGCTCGCGATCGACGCATGGGCGGCTATCGCGAGTTCTTCCGTGAACGCATGCACCGAATCGAGCTCCGGATGCTCGCATTCGCAGCCGATGAAGGCGCCGTCCAGCTCGTAGCGAAGCACGCGATCCATCAGCTCCCGGGTATTTCCGGTGACGACCGACAGCAGCACGTTCGGATGCATCGCGTAATAGTCCGTCAGCAGGCGCGGCAGCCGGACGGCGGCCGCCGTTTGCGTGGAGCCGATGACGAGGGGACCGGCAGGCTTCACCGACGAGGAGAGTGCTTTGGTCGCTTCGTCCAGCAAGCCGACGATTTTGTTGGCGTAAGCAAGCAGCGTTTTGCCGCTCGCGGAGAGCGTCATGCCGCGATTATGACGATGAAACAGCACCGTGCCGAGATCCGACTCCAGCTGCCGGATGCGCGCGGTGACGTTGGACTGCACGTAACCGAGCTGCGCGGCGGCTTTCGTGATGGAGCCTTCGCGGGCTACCATTCGGAACACGCGTAAATCCCCGCTTTCCATAATTCCGTTCCTCGCTTTCTACTATCACCAATTATGATAGCCAACATCGATAACAATCATTATACATAAAACCCATCCTCTCTTACAATGAGTATCAATCCAGGTACGCATCGCAGGAGGAGGAAACGGGCATGAACAAATTCAACTATACCGGCCTTGTGTTATGTACTACGCTCATCATGGGCCTCGCATTCCCCGTCGGTAAAATCGGCTTGACTTACGCGCCGCCGTTTTTCTTGATGGGCATACGGTTCACGTTGGCCGGAGCTTTGCTTGCGGTCATCGTGCGCCTGATCGGCAAGCCTCGGCCGCGGGGAAAGAGCCAATGGTTGCAAGCGTCCGCGATCGGCCTGTTCCAATCCGCCGGCGTGATGGGTTGCGCCTATTATTCCATGCGCTGGATCACGTCGGGCGAATCCTCGATCATCACTTGCACGAATCCGCTGCTCGTGATCCTGTTGAGCACTGTATTCGGGGGGGCGGTTTACCGAGGACGCCAGTGGCTCGGCGTGGCCGTCGGCATCGTCGGCGTCGCGTTTTCCTTCGGGTTGCATCTCGGCCTGCAGCCGGGCACATTCATCGGCCTTGCGGGCGCATTCAGTTTCGCCGCGGCTACCTTATTGATCAAGCGGTGGGGAGCCGGGTTCGATATGACCGCGCTCGCCGCGTATCAAATGCTGGCCGGCGGCATGATGCTGCTTGTCCTAAGCCTGATGACGGAGCATCCGTATTTCACGTTTACCGGAACCTCGGTTCTGGTCACGCTCTGGCTCGCGCTCATCTGCTCCATCGTTCAGTTCATGCTTTGGTTTTACCTGCTCCGCAGCGGCGATCCGGCGAAGACCAGCTCGTTTCTGTTCCTGGTACCGGTCTTCGGCGTGATATCCAGCTGGCTGCTGCTGGGCGAACGGGTCCAATGGTACGTCGGCGTCGGCGGCGCGTTCATCTGCGCGGGGATCTTCCTGGTCAATTGGGAGGGTAAGGGCAAGGCGGCGCGGACGGCGTCTATCCAAGGCGTGAAGGAAGCGGGCGTCTAAGCGATGCGGCACGCTGGCAAATAGAACGCAAAAAAACCTTGGTTGCCGGCAGGCATCCAAGGTTTTTAATCGTCCATTAGTAGCTAGAACTCACTCAACATCATATCATCGCCTTCAGAAACAGTCTATATTTTTAACCGTTTTTCCTCTATATTTCTAGGTGCCGGCCGGCAATCGAACCGTTGGGAGAGATGAGAAGATGGATCATCAATGCCATGTACAGGATCTGGAGGCCTATACCTCAGAGCTATTCGGGGCCGATTATCTTCCGGTCCGGACATCAAGATTGTATGGAGGCGCGCAGAAGGTTATTTACCGCGTGGATTTCGCGAACGGATTCGTCTGTCTCCTCTACGTATGGGATCTTGCGATGAATTATTTCCGGTCGGAAATCGAGAATGCGGACGGTCCGACGCGGGGGTCCTACGGTGCCGAGCCGTTCGCCGCGAATTATGCGTTTCTAACGCGGAACGGAATACGGACGCCTGAGCCGTACGGGCTGTACCGGGACCGCGAACGCTATCCTTTCGATTTCGCGTTCGTGGAATATATTGACGGGCCGAAGCTGGAAGAGCTCCTGCATGATCCGGATTCGGCGCATACTTTATCGCTTATGGAGCGTTTCGCCGAGATGGCGGGGCGCATGCATGCGCTGACGAGTTCATTCCCCGGCAAGGCTGGCGGGGAGGCGAATGAGCGGTTGTCCTATCCCTGTCACCATACCCAGTTCGAGAATGCTGGCCGTCAATTGGACTTCGCGGCAGGATTCCTCGGCGAGGTCGCCAAGCGGCAGGAGCATTTGCTTCACAAGCTGGAGGAACTGGAAAACCGCATCATGCCGAGGCGGCGCTACGGCTTCATACACGGGGAGCTCGGCCCCGATCATGTGCTGGTGAAGGATCGCGACATGTATTTAATCGATATTGAAGGTGCCGAGTTCTACGATATCGAGCATGAGCATGCGTTCTTGCAGATTCGATTCGGCAGGCATTACAGTCATCTTCGCAGCGATAAGGTTGACTTGAACCGGCTGGCATTCTATAAGCTGCATCATCATATATCGCTAATTGCCGGGGGGCTGAAGCTGACGCAACGCGGATTCCATGATCAGGCGCTCTCGAGAAGCATTTTGGAGAGCAACCTCCGAGGGGCGCTCGGTTTTCTGGACTGACGAATCTTGAGGTTGACAGTCATTAGGCTCGCTCTATCTCACGAAGAGAGCTGTACGAGACGCTGGAGGGTTGAGACCTTTTTTTTCCATTGCTCGTCTAGTAATCGTGCCGAAGCGCCAAAGGAGGACGGAGCAGCCGGAGCCGACAAGCCCGGCACCGCTCCAGCCCGCGGCCGTCCCGGCCGATCTTCAGCCGGACAAACTGCCGATCGCGCCGTCGACCGAGTCGACGGAACCCGAAGCCGTCGCGGTCATCAACCGCGTCTCCGTGGAGCTCCCGGCCTCTTTCCTCGAAGGCGATACGGCTTGGATCGCGCTCCAGCCTTTGCAGCACGCATTCGGCGTGAAGGCGGAGAAGCTGGAGCAGTATCCGATCGACCGGCAGTTCCGGCTGTCGGTTCAAGGCAATTCGTTGTTCGCGGACCTTGAAAACAGCCGCAACCACGGCGGGCGCCTGTACGTGAACAAAAGCCTGCCGCAGAAGCTCGGCCTGAAGCTGGAGCAATTGAAATGGATTCCTTAACCGGGGCGCTGCGTCTTCCCGTCTCGAACCAATGAACGCCCGAAACGCCCCGTTGTCCGCTCGATTGCGGCCGAGGCGACACGACGCCGGACAATTGTGCGCAGCGAGGGACAGCTGGTATACTAGGAACAACTTTAGCGAAAGGGGCTGGTAGAGATGGCAATAAGAGATTGCCGGATTGGACCCGCTCATGCAAAGCCCGGACTAGGGGCGATACTTTGCATGGGACGCGACTGGCACTAACCCATCGCCCGAACCGTCGCCGTGATCGTTTCTAGTGATGGGTTTTGCACCTTATCGGAGTTCTACTAAAAATAAGGGGCTGACCATCCATGCATGCCATGTTCATTGGAAACCATCAATTCAACGCGATCAAGAAACAAACCGAAATCCTTCTGCAGGCGCTTCGGACCGCCTCGGACCGGAACGTGCTGAAGGCCGTGCGGTACAGCGCTTCGCTCAAGATCGACGAGCTGTTCCCGGAGCTCGAGGACGAACGGAAGCGGAGATTGTCCGTTATGAGCGAAATGGACGCCGCGGAACAATTCCAGCACTATCTGGAATCGCTGGAGCCATGGCGGAAAGAATTCCCGGCCGTCACGAACAAGCAGCTGCAGAAACTGTTCCCGAAGGCAAAGAAGCTGAATGCGCCCGACGTCGCCGCGATGGACCGTCGCCGGATGACCTACCTCGGCTGGACGGATATCGCCACGGGCAAAATGTTCCTGGTCTATCCCGAAGACGGGCAATTGACCGGCATCGAAGGCCGGTATACGCCCGTGAACAAGAAGGGCTACTGCCTGATCTGCAATTGCCAGGAAGAGCTGGCGTTGTTCACGGTCAAGACGCGGCCCGCGAATTCGCCGCCCGACTATTACAAGGCGTTCGGCCATTACGTATGCATCGACAGCGACGCATGCAACCGCCGCATCACGGATACGGCGGCTTTGGAGAAATTTCTCCATACGATCAAGAGAGGCTAAGCGGATGAATGGAGTCGCCGCATGATGACGCCATGAATTCGCGCCTAAACCTCTCGTAACGCAACCGAATGCGCACCCCCGGCAGCGGGGATCGGAAACCTCGGGTTTCCCGATTCCTCCCGTCCGGGGGTTTTTGTCGTCCGGTCCGCATTCTTTTGCAAAACTAACGTTAACGTAATCTTGAATTTCTGCTATGATGACAGTAACGGAACGATAAGACAGGGAAGGAGGAGCGGCGGAAGATGGCGGCTTCGGCGAAATTAACGATGGAAGACGTAACGGAGCGGCTCGGAATCACCTCGAGAACGCTCCATTACTACGAGGAGATCGGCTTGCTTCCGGACGTCGCGCGAACGGAGGGAGGGCACCGGCTTTACGACGAAGAGATGCTGAACCGCATCGCGCATATTTTGAGGCTGAAGCAGGTGCTGGGCGCATCGCTGCAGGAAATCCGCGACATTTTGCAGGCGGAGGAAGAGCTGGAGCAGATCAAAGCGAGCTACCATGGGGAATCCGATCTGGATGAACGGGACCGGCTGCTCGACGAGGCGGCGGCGCGGCTGCAGGCGATCATCCATCATATCGACGAGAAGATGGAGAAGCTGCAAGCCATGCGGCAAGGCTTCGGCGAGCGGTTGGAGCGGGCGCGCAGGCTGAAGCAAGGCGGGAGCGAGTAGGCAGAAGAAAGGAAGAAGGGAAGAACGTCAAGATGAGCGATTCGCGAAAATGGTGGATATTATCCGTGACGAGCCTCGGCTCGTTGTTGTCGGCACTGAATTTTAGCACGTTGATCATCGCGTTGCCGGATTTGCTGAAAGGCTTGAACGCCTCGCTGCTGCAGGCGATGTGGGTCATGCTCTCCTATATGGTCGCGCAGACCGTCATGGTGCTCATGGCCGGCTCGCTGGCGGACCGCTTCGGGCGCAAGCGCATCTATATCGGCGGCATGCTGCTCTTCACCGTTGTCTCCTTGGTCGCCGGCTTCGCCGGCAATGCGCCCTTACTCATCGTCCTCCGGATCCTGCAGGGCATCGGCGGCGCGATGATCATGGCGAATAGCACGGCGATCGTCGCCGACGCCTTTCCCAAGGAAGAGCTCGGCCGTGCGCTCGGCATCAACATCATGGTCGTGGCCGTCGGCCAGATCATCGGTCCGGTGCTCGGAGGCTGGCTGACGGAGTCGTTCGGCTGGGAGTGGACCTTCTGGTTCAACGTGCCGTTCGGCATCCTCGGCGTGATCTGGGGCTTTAAGGTGCTGGGGCTGAAGGACGACAAGCTGGCCGCTCCGAAGGCCGGCGGCTTGGACCGCGGCGGCGCCGTAACGTACTTCTTATCGATTACCGGCCTGCTGATCGCCCTGACATGGGGGCCGATTCAAAGCTGGACCTCGCCGGTCGTGTGGATATCCGGTTTGTTCTTCGTCGTGCTGTTCCCGGTCTTCCTGCGCTGCGAGCGGATCCATCCGAATGCGCTGCTGCACCTGCCGCTGTTCACGAACCGCGTGTTCTCCTTCGGGATCATCTCGGCGACGCTCAACGCGCTGGCCCGCATGGGCGTCATGTTCATGCTGATCTTCTACTTCCAAGGCGCGCTCGAGAAGGATGCCTTGATGGCCGGCATCATGACGATTCCGCTCGCGGCCGGCATGCTGGTCGTCTCGCTGCTGGCGGGCGTGCTCGGGGACAAATACGGCGAAACGACGCCGGCCACGATCGGTTTGTTCTTGAACATATTCGGCATGGCGGGACTGGCGCTGGATACGGGGCTGTCGACGCCGTTCTGGCATTTGGCCGCGTACATGACCATTATCAGCGTCGGTTCCGGCTTGTTCAATTCTCCGAACTCCAGCAGCATCATGAATGCCGCCGGACCGAAATACCGCGGCGAAGCGTCCGGCATCCGGTCGCTGACGACGAATATGGGGATGATGCTCAGCATCGCCTTCTCCATGCCGATCGTCACGCACAGCATTCCGCACGAAGCGATGCTCGCGATCTTCTCCGGCACCCAGGTCGGCATGGACGACAAGTCTTCGCTGGACGGGTTCATTACCGGCCTGCATGCCGTGTTCTGGTTCATGGCCGCGCTGATGGCCATCGCGACCGTAATGTCGTATCTAAGATCGCACAAAAGCTCGCGTGCCGCGGCAGGAGCAACGCTGCCTCACAAATAACCGTTAACTTGGAACGCAAGGGGACTTTACCGAAATGCCTGACCGTACCGTATTCAGCAAATTATGGGGCGTATCGCTGCTGTGGGGCGGCAATTACGTGGCGAGCGCCTATCTGCTGCGGGATTTCTCGCCGATTCTGTTATCCTTCACGCGGCTCGTCGTCATGTCGCTCTTCTTGATCGCGGTCGCGCTCGTGAACCGCTCGATGCGGCGGCCGACGGGCAGGGAGTGGCTGCTCCTGCTGTTCGCCGGCATTTCCGGAACGCTGGTCAACCAGCTGTTCTATTTTACGGGGCTTCAGCATTCTACGGCGGGCAATGCCTCGCTGATCGTCGCGTTGTCGCCGATCGCCACGACGCTGCTCGCGCGGATATTCCTGAAAGAAATCATTACCGGAGTCAAATTGTCGGGCTCCGTCCTCGCGCTGATCGGGGTCGTGACCATCGTCCTCTACGGGGGAAAATCGATCGGGATCTCGATCGGGGACGTGAACCTGCTGGTCGCGATGCTGGGCATGTCCGTCAGCCTGCTGTTTATCCGCAAATTGACGCTTCATATGAGCTCGTACGAGGTCACGATCTACTCCACGGTTATCGGGACGATCATGATGTCGCCTGCCGTCGGCTATGAATCGCTGGCCGGGCACTCCCAGTGGAGCCATCAGCCGTCCACCTGGCTGCTCCTCGTCGGCGTCGCCGTTATCGGGCAAGGCTTGGCGGGCTTCTGGTGGAATCGGGGGATCGCGGTCGTCGGGCCTTCCGTCAGCGCCATGTTCATGAACATTCCGCCGTTCGTGGCCATCATCGTCAGCCATTTCGTGCTCGGCGATCCCATCCGCGCCGCTCAGATCGGCGGCGGCGTCCTCATACTGGCCGGCGTCGCGCTCGCCAACATGAAGCCGCGGACGCAGCGCAGCGCGAAGAGCGGGGAACCGGTCGGGCTGTCCTAGATTGCCTGCCGCAGGGGAGGTCATTGCCAGGCTGCGCTTGGCAAGAATAGCAGCTGGAACGGATAAACGAAGCGTACGCGCGGCGTTTATCCGTTTTTGCGTTTATTTTCATTTTGTTTCAACATGTCAGATTGGAGGGCATATGGTGGAGCAAGGTGGTGATGAGAGATGGATTACGGATTCACGCTCGGGGATTGGGTCGTGTACACCATGTGGGGCGTATTCGGCTTGATGATCCTCGATTTCGTGTTTGCCTTCGCCCGTTCCTTCTGGTCGGGCTCGTTCGATACCACGTTTCTCGGGTATTTGAAGGATATCGTGTTCTACGTCGTGCCACTGAACTTTATACTCTCCATGACCTCGATCGACCCCACGCATTATACGCTCATCGTGCTTTACTTCATAGGCGGTGCGTCGGTCATCATCAAATACGTCGTCGATATTATCCGCAGGTTCCAATCGCTGGCGAGCTGACTTCCCTCCCTGCATGACGCAAAAAAACGCACCCGAACCACGTTCATGGCCGCCCGCGAAAAGGACAGCGATGAACGGGCGAACGGGTGCGTTTGCGCGTTAAGCGTTCGTTAAACGTACGCCAGGAGGTTAAGCCACTTCTTGCTTCGACTCTTCCTTCGGCGCCTGGACGCGCTTGATGAAGAAGCCCAGCACGAGCGCCACGCAGCCGATGGCGAATCCGATGACGAACGCGTCATGCAGGCCGGCGACCAAGCCTTCCGCCGGCGTCGCGTTCGGCTTCTCGGCCATGAAGTCCTTCGTGCCGGAGGACATGATGCTGATGAACAGCGCCGTGCCGATCGCGCCCGCGACCTGCTGCAGCGTGTTCAGGATCGCCGTGCCGTGCGGGTACAGCGAGCGCGGCAGTTGGTTGAGCGCCGTCGTCTGCGCCGGCATCATGACGAGCGAGATCCCGACGAGCAGGATGATATGCAGCGCGACGACATAACCGGCCGACGTGTCCACCGAGATGTACGTGAACAGCCATACGGCGAGCAGCACCAGGATCAGGCCGGGAACGACCAGCACGCGAGGACCGTATTTGTCGAACAGCTTGCCGGAGATCGGCGCCATGACGCCGTTGATGATGCCGCCCGGCATCAGCGTCAAGCCCGCGCTGAACGCGGTCATGAGCAAGGCCGTCTGCAGGAAGAGCGGCAGCAGGATCATCGTGGAGAAGAGCGTCATCATCAGGACGAGCATCATGACCGTGACGAGCGAGAACATCGGGAATCGGAACGCCCGAAGATCGAGGATCGGCTCCCGGACGAGAAGCTGACGGATGATGAAGAGCACGAGGGCGATCCCGCCCACCGTAATCGTCCAGACGACTTCGGGCGCGGACCAGGAGCCTTCGCCGGCTTTGCTGAAGCCGTAGACGATGCCCCCGAAGCCGGCCGTGGACAGCAGGATGGACAAGATGTCCACCTTCGGCTTGGTGATATCCGACACGTTCCGCAGGAAGGCGGCGGCGAAGATAACGGAGAAGGCCGCGAGCGGAATGACCAGGAAGAACAGCCAGCGCCAATTGAGCTGATCGATGATGAGACCGGCCAGCGTCGGTCCGATCGCCGGTCCGAACATGATGACGAGACCGATCATGCCCATCGCGCCGCCGCGCTTCTCTGGCGGGAAGATCACGAGGATCGTATTCATCATGACGGGCAGCAGCAGACCGGTCCCTAGCGCCTGAATGACCCGGCCGACCAACAGGACGCTGAATGCGGGCGCCGATCCGCAGACGATCGTGCCGGCAAGAAACAGAATCATGGCGGATAGAAACATTTGCCGCGTCGTGAACCATTGCTGCAGCAAAGCGGTGACGGGCACGAGAATGCCGATGACGAGCATGTACGCCGTGGACAGCCATTGGATGGTGGCCGGCGTAATGGAGAACTCCTTCATCAGATCCGGGAAGGCGATGTTCAGCAGCGTCTCGTTCAAAATCGCGACGAATGCGCCGATGATAAGCGCGGCGACGATCGGCCCCCTCTTGATGTCGACGAGGGCGGGCGACGCGCCGGCTACTTCGGTTGAAGCGTTCACTTGGTTTGTTCCTCCTTCGATGGATAGGGTGGTAAAGATGGCAATTTCCAGTATCTTTTCCATATTAGCATCATCTCGCGATTCGAACAACTGTTCGTTTTCCGTTTGCGTTCCTCCGCCCGATCCCGTTGCGAAGCTGATCGAAACCGGATCCGAAACCGTCTGTCCCCTATGTAACGACGCTCAAGCTGAAGGTTTGCTGTTAGCGTGTTTACGACGAAAAAGCCGCGGGTTCGCGGCTTTCTTCGTGCGCATGGATAGGCTCGCGTTAGATGCGTTCTCGTATAACCCGCACCGGAAAGCGGATTATACGAGAGGCGCGTCGATCAACGTCGCAAAATTAAATTGGTGCTTGTGTCCGTCGTTCAAGGTCGTTCGTCCCAGGACGAAATGGACATGCTTGCCATTGCCGACCGGGATGGCCGGACCCGTTCGGATTTTGATCAATTTATGAAAGTGGTTGAAGAAATCCGTTCGCGAAAACACGATTTCATGAAAATGGCTGTCGCCGGACCTGACCGCCTGGCCGGTTACCCCCGCAAACCGATGGTTATGCCTGTCGTTGCCGGCTTCGGCCAATTTCGTGCTGCCTTCGAACTCATGAACATGCCTTTGGACGCGGCGGTAAGCCTTCGTTTCTTTCGTGAATCGACGCGATTGCTTCTTGAGCATTTTGGAAATAACCTCCTAAATTATCCTGGATTCTCATTATGCTATTATTGCTAGCCTTATATGGTGTTAGGCGATAAACATGCATCGGCAACCGCCGGCCAATGCGCCCTTATGCCGATTGACATGTCGAGGCGTTCAGCCTTAAACTACAGCTGATATTCGGCGTTGCGCGGCTGCATGTTAAGATTCGAGCCGCTCCAGGCGGGAGCCGCGAGAAAACAGGACGCCTCAGGGGCAAATCGTGCACGGCGTCCGTATGCCGGGACGGCGCGTTCTGTCTTGATCAATTGTTCGTTTATTGGTATTGGGAGGAGAAACGATGCAGACGTTGGCAATCATCATTCGAAGAGCGCAAGTCGAAGAAGCGGAGGCGCTTCGCCGCCTATACGTGGAAGCCGCGGAGTGGATTCGCGCGACGAAGGGCATCAACCAGTGGCGGGAGGAGTGGTTCTCGCAGTCGTACATGGAGCAATTCATCCGCGAGCGCGAGGTTTTCGCGGCCATTCGGGAGGGAGAGCCCGTCGGATGCTTCTCCGTGGAGTGGGAATACGAGGCGTTATGGGGCGAATTGTTCCATGGCGACGCCGGCTACGTTCACCGGCTGGTCGTATCGCGGCTGCATCCCGGACAAGGCATCGGCGAAAGCATGCTGGCCTGGGCGGCCGATTATATCCGGCGTCAAGGCAAATCCTGGCTCAGGTTGGACTGCATGGCGGACAACCCTGCGCTGAACGCGTACTACCTCCGCAACGGACTGAGCTATCGCGGTCAATTCGACGGCGACGGCTATAGCGCGAGCCGCTACGAGCTAGCGCTATAAGACGTCGGTTTTCGCTGTGTCGGACTAGGAAAAAGGGATTGGGACGACTGAACTACGGCGTCTTTTTACGCATTCTTCATATATGTCAGTTCATGTAACACGTTAAAGCAAGTTGGTTGACGTCGGACATTTTCATTGTGTAAGATAAGGCCTGGCCGGTCGGGAAGCAGGGCAGAAGGATCCGTGCGGCACGGATCTTGCAAGCATGGTACAAGGAACGGCGGCGGGATTCGGGTGAGCGGAGAGCGCTCGGCCGGGAGCTACGACGGCGTTTTTTTTTGCGTTCGGCCGCACTTGTTTTTGATGGAAAATCAAGCGAGGTGTTAATTTGTTCATCCGATTGTTACAACCCGGGGATAGAGCGATTTTCCGGCAATTGCGCCTGAAGGCAATTGAAGAGCATCCAGAATCTTTCAGTTCATCGTCCGAGGAGTTGAGCGACACGCCCGAGCTCCTTATCGCTTCGGATCACGTCTCCCGATTCGTGGTCGGGGCGTTCGCTGATAACGGCGACTTGATCGGCGTCGTCGGTTTCAAGCAAGAACCGCTTATGAAATTCCGGCACAAAGGCGTCATCTGGGGCATGTACGTCGATAAGGCATGGCAAGGCAAGGGAATCGCGAAGCGGCTGTTGGCCCGGCTTATCGAATGCGTCGAGACGACGACCGAAGTCGAACAGCTGAATTTGGCCGTCGCCGAGAGCAACGCGGGCGCGAAACGATTGTACGAATCGTTCGGATTCGCGACCTATGGGCTGGAAATCAACGCCATGAAATTGAAAGACCGTACTTTCGTGAATGGCGAGTATATGAGCAAGCAGCTGGCGAGAAGCCGGACCGCCGCGGGAGACGGCATGCAGAAGCCGCAATTGACTTCATGATCGGTTCGGAGCGAGGGGCTGCTAACCGCCCAAGGTCCTTCGTTTGGCTGCCGACGCTTCCATGGTTGCCGATATTCGCGGGCAACCCGCATGAATCGAAGAGCTTCCCGGCATCTCCGCAGCGCGGAACATCCGGAAAGCTCTTCTTTAATTGCCGCGTTTCTCCGGATGCTTGACGATCGTCTTGGCGTTCATCGGCCGGGAATGGATGATTTTCACGAGCTGCTCCTGCATGTAGGACGGCGAATAATGGAATTGTTCTCGATCCAGTAGAACACAAGGCCGAGCAGCGCGTGCATGGAATAGATGACGAGCAGCTCCTGGTTGACGTCCTGGCCGTCATCTTCCGACTGGAGTTCGTCGACGATGATGCCCTTCTGCGGTCGTCGCCGATCTGCGCGTCGAAGCGGCGCAAAGCGTCGTCGCGGAGATCGAGGCGAAGGGCGGCACGGCGCTGGCGGTTGCCGCGAACGTCGCCAAGGAAGACGACGTGCAGCGCATGATCGATACGGCCGTCGAGACGTACGGCACGCTCGACATTCTGGTGAACAATGCCGGAATCATGGATAATTTCATGCCCGCGGCAGAGCTCACGGACGAGCTGTGGGATCGCGTCTTCGCCGTCAACGCGACGGGCCCGATGCGCACCGTGCGGAAAGCGCTCCCGATCTTCATGGAGAAGAAAGGCGGCGTCATCGTCAACATCGCATCGGCTGGCGGACTGCAAGGCTCGCGGGCGGGAGCGGCTTATACGGCGTCGAAGCACGCGGTCGTCGGCTTCACCAAGAACGTCGGATTCCTGTACGCGAACTTCGGCATTCGCTGCAATGCGATCGCGCCCGGCGGCGTGAACACCAACATCGGCACGTCCATGACCGAGCCAAGCGCGTTCGGCATGGAACGGGCGATGGCCGGCATGGCGCTTAACCCGCGCGCCGGCGAACCGGCGGATATCGCGCGAGTCGCGCTGTTCCTGGCATCCGACGATGCCGGCTTCGTGAACGGCACGGTCGTGACGGCCGACGCGGGCTGGACCGCTTACTGATCCGCCTGACGATCCGTTGAAGCAGGCATATCCCGATCAATACGAAACCCCCGGCATCCTTGCATGCCGGGGGTTTCGCGCATCTGGAGGAATGGGGAACATCTTAAAAATGCGGTAATCGGATCAAACGGTTCTCGCCTGGGAATAGGGCAGGGGCTTGCCTTCTTTATAATAAAGAGCCGGAGAAAGAATGATGAAGAAGATGTGGACGTTATCGTAGCCGAGATCGAGCAGCATGCGGTTCAGCTTGGACGCAATGGCGTCATGCATCTCCTGGGCGCGTTGAAACATGAGAATCTCCACGGAGCGCGGCGTATTCGTGATCACCTGAATATCCAATTGCTCGATCTTCACGATGTCCTTCGGAATACGGACGAGCTTGGAAAATTCCTCGACGAGCGGTGGCGTGAACTGCTTCAGAAAAGAGGTCGTAAATCCTTTAAACCGTAAAAATGGCACGCGAATCCCTTCATTTCGTTAAAATATCGTACATTGTGATTATAATCACAATCGCTACGTTATTCAATGCCATTCTGTTTCACCTGCCCGGAATCCGGGTGATAAGGGTATAAGGAGCACTAGGAAGGGAGGGGGAATGAGACAGGTGGAGCATCCTGTTCAACTGCTGATCGTCGACGAACGCCCGGAGCATCTGGCCGCCGTCGAGGCCGCCATCGCCGGGATGCCGTTTCGGTCGGTAAGGGCTTATTCGGGACGGGAAGCTTTGCGGAGTTTGCTGGACCATGACTTCGCCGTTATCGTCATCGCCGCGCGCATGTCGGACATGAACGGCTTCGAGACGGCGCGCATGATCAAGGCCAGAGACAAGTCGAGGCATATCCCGATTATTTTTCTTTCCGCCGTCGATCCGGAAGAACATGACGATCCGGCGGAATTTTCGGGCGCCGTGGATTTCATGGCCTGGCCCGTGATTCCCCAGGTGCTGCGCGCCAAGGTCGAAGGGTACGTCAGCTTCTACGAGGCGAATCGCTCGCTCAGCAAGCAGAGCGATCTGCTGAAGCTGCAGACGCACCGGCTGGAGAAGGCCAACCGCGAGCTGCTGCAGGCGAAGGAAGCTGCGGAGGTCGCCTCGCGGGTCAAGTCCGAATTCCTGGCGATGATGAGCCACGAGATACGCACGCCGCTGAACGGCATAATCGGCATGTCGGATCTGCTGCTCACGCTGGAGCTTCCGCTCGAGCATGCCGAATTGGTCGAGATCATTCAAACCAGCGGCAACGCGCTGCTCAAGGTCATTAATCATATCCTGGACTTCTCGAAACTGGAATCCGGCAAATTGGTGCTGGCGGAGCAGCCTTTCTCGCTTCGCCTGTGCCTCGATGAAACGCTGGAGCTCTTCACGGCACAGGTACGCAAGCGTAATCTGACGATGAACGTCGCGGTCGATCCGCAGCTGCCGGATTTCATCGTCGGGGATATGCTGCGGCTGCGGCAGGTGCTCATCAATCTGATCGGCAATGCCGTCAAGTTCACCCCCGAGGGCGGCGTCGAGGTAACGCTCAAGCTGCTCGCGGCACACGATGACATGATCATGCTCGAATGCTCGGTTCGGGACACGGGCATCGGCGTGCCGGAGGACCAGCTGGAGCAGCTGTTCCAGCCGTTCTACCAGCTTGACGGCTCCGCCAGCCGCCAATTCGGCGGGACGGGCCTCGGCTTGTCCATCTGCAAATCGCTCGTCGAGCTGATGGGCGGTTCGATATGGGCCGTTCCCGTGCCGGACCGGGGATCGTTGTTCCGCTTCACGGTATCGGCCAAACGGGAAATCGCGCCGACGCTTACATAGGCATCGCCTGAGATCCGCTTGGGAAATGCCGGCAAAATAAACGATGAAAGTAGGGTTGTAAAATGGCAGATACGGAAAATGTACCGCTTGTTGCCGCTGATACGATTGACTCGGGATTGTTGCTGAATGCATTGATGGCTTTGAAAAAAGGCGATTTCTCGTATCGGATGCCATATAATCACACCGGCATTTCCGGCAAAGTGGCGGATACGTTCAACGAAATCGGCGAGATGATGGAAAGCCTGGTCAAGGAAGCGGAGTCCGTCGCGAGGGTCGTCGGCAAGGAAGGCAAGCTGAGCCGGCGATTCGTACATAAGAATACGGGCGGCTCGTGGGAGACGGCCGTCGAGTCGCTCAACGGCCTGGTCGTCGACCTGATCCAGCCGACCAGCGAGATGGTGCGGGTCATCAACGCCGTCGCGCAGGGCGACCTGTCGCAGAAGGTGGAGCTGGAGTTCGAAGGGCGGGCGCTGACCGGCGAGTTCCAGCGGACGGCGAACAACATCAACCGGATGGTCAATCAGCTGAGCACCTTCGCCTCGGAAGTGACGCGGGTCGCGCGCGAGGTCGGCACGGACGGCAAGCTGGGCGGGCAGGCGGACGTGAAGGGCGTCTCCGGGACATGGAAGGACCTGACGGACAGCGTCAATAACATGGCGAGCAATTTGACCGACCAGGTTAGGAATATCGCGGCAGTGACGACCGCCGTCGCGAACGGCGATTTGTCGAAGCAGATTACCGTCGGCGCCAAGGGAGAAATTCAGGAGCTGAAAAACACGATCAACACGATGGTCGATCAGCTCTCGACCTTCTCCTCGGAAGTGACGCGGGTCGCGCGCGAGGTCGGCACGGAAGGCAAGCTGGGCGGGCAGGCGGACGTCAAGGGCGTATCCGGCACCTGGCGCGACTTGACCGAGAGCGTCAACTACATGGCGAGCAACCTGACGAATCAGGTGCGGAACATCGCGGTGGTCACGACGGCCGTCGCGAACGGGGATCTGTCGAAGAAAATCACGGCGGACGTGCAGGGCGAGATTCTCGAGTTGAAGAACACGATCAACACGATGGTCGACCAGCTCTCGACCTTCGCCTCCGAGGTAACGCGGATGGCGCGCGAGGTCGGCACGGAGGGCATACTGGGCGGCCAGGCCGAGGTCAGCGGCGTCGCCGGCACGTGGCGGGATCTCACCGAAAGCGTCAATTACATGGCGAGCAATCTGACGAATCAGGTGCGAAACATCGCGGAGGTGACGACGGCGGTCGCGAAGGGCGATCTGTCCAAGACGATTACCGTCGACGCGAAGGGCGAGATCCTGCAGCTGAAGAGCACGATCAATACGATGGTGGACCAGCTGAGCAACTTCGCCTCCGAGGTGACGCGCGTCGCCCGCGAGGTATCGAACGAGGGCATCCTGGGCGGGCAAGCGGACGTGCAGGACGTCTCGGGGACGTGGAAGGATCTCACGGACAGCGTGAATTTCATGGCGAGCACGCTCACCGACCAGGTGCGCAACATCGCGGAAGTGACGACGGCGGTCGCGAAGGGCGACCTGTCCAAGCAGATCACGGTCAACGCCAAAGGCGAGATCATGGAGCTGAAGAACACGATCAATACGATGGTGGATCAGCTCTCGACGTTCTCCTCGGAGGTGACGCGGGTGGCGCGCGAGGTCGGTACGCTCGGCATCCTGGGCGGGCAGGCGACGGTTCGGGGCGTCGCGGGCACGTGGTACGATTTGACCGAAAGCGTCAACTACATGGCGAGCAACCTGACGAATCAGGTGCGGAACATCGCGGTGGTCACGACGGCCGTCGCGAACGGGGATCTGTCGAAGAAAATCACGGCGGACGTGCAGGGCGAGATTCTCGAGCTGAAGAACACGATCAACACGATGGTCGACCAGCTCTCGACGTTCGCCTCCGAGGTCACGCGGGTCGCCCGCGAGGTCGGCACGGACGGAAAGCTCGGCGGTCAAGCGCAGGTCAAGGGCGTCGGCGGCACCTGGAAAGACTTGACCGAAGGCGTCAACAACATGGCCCGCAATCTGACGGATCAGGTGCGGAATATCGCCGACGTCACGACGGCGGTCGCGAAGGGCGACCTGTCCAAGAAAATCACGGTCGACGTGAAGGGCGAGATTCTGGAGCTGAAGATCACGATGAACACGATGGTCGACCAGCTCAGCAACTTCGCCTCCGAAGTGACGCGCGTCGCCCGCGAAGTCGGCACGGAAGGGAAGCTCGGCGTGCAGGCCGAGGTGAAGGACGTCTCGGGGACGTGGAAGGACCTGACGGATACGGTGAACTACATGGCGAGCAACTTGACGGTTCAGATGCGGAACATCGCCGGCGTGACGACCGCCGTCGCGAACGGCGACCTGTCGAAGAAGATCACCGTCGACGTGAAGGGCGAGCTGTTCGAGCTGAAGAACACGATCAATACGATGGTGGACCAGCTGAATTCGTTCGCCTCCGAGGTCACGCGCGTGGCGCGCGAGGTCGGCACGGACGGCAAGCTCGGCGGGCAGGCGCAGGTGCGCGGCGTCGGCGGGATCTGGAAGGACCTGACCGATAACGTCAATATCATGGCGACCAACCTGACCGATCAGGTGCGCGGCATCGCCAAGGTCGTGACCGCCGTCGCGAACGGGAACATGAAGCAGAAGCTGAACGTGGAAGCCAAGGGCGAGATCGCCGAGCTGACCGATACGATCAATAACATGATCGACACGCTCGCGACCTTCGCGGTGCAGGTCACGACCGTCGCGCGGGAGGTCGGCGCCGAGGGCAAGCTGGGCGGACAGGCGAGCGTGCCCGGGGCGGCCGGCACCTGGCGGGATTTGACCGACAACGTCAACTACATGGCGAGCACGCTGACGACGCAGGTGCGGGCGATCACGAACGTCGCGACCGCCGTGACCAAGGGCGATCTGTCGCGGTCGATCGACGTGGCCGCCGCCGGGGACGTCGCGACGCTGAAGGACAACATCAACGAGATGATCCGGAACTTGAAGGAAACGACGCGGATCAACACGGAGCAGGATTGGCTGAAGACGAATTTGGCCAAATTCTCCCGCCTGCTGCAAGGCCAGCGCGACCTGAACGCGGTCTGCCGCATGATTCTCACGGAGCTCGCGCCGCTCGTATCGATGCAGCACGGCGTGTTCTATATCAACGAGCCCGCGAACGGCGAGCAGACGCTGGCCCTGTTCGCGAGCTACGCGTATCAGCAGCGCAAGCATTTGGCCAATGAATTCCGCGCCGGAGAAGGGCTGGTCGGCCAATGCCTGATCGAGAAGCAGCGGATCCTGCTGACGAACGTGCCGGGCGATTACGTCGTCATCTCCTCGGGGCTCGGCGAGGCGACGCCGCTCAATATCGTGCTGCTGCCGATCATCTTCGAGGATCAGGTGCTGGCCGTGCTGGAGCTGGCTTCCTTCCGCCGCTTCAGCGAGATCGATATCGCTTTCCTCGATCAGCTGACGGAATCGATCGGGATCGTCATCAACACGATGCAGGCGAACCAGCGGACGGAGCAGCTCCTGGCGCAATCCCAGCTGCTGACGGAGGAGCTGCAGAAGCAGCAAAACGAGCTCAAAAACACGAACGAGGAGCTGGAGGACAAGGCGAAGCTGCTCGTCATCCAGAAAGCCGAGGTCGAGAGCAAGAACAACGAGGTCGAGCTGGCGAAGCGCTTCCTGGAAGAGAAGGCCGAGCAGCTCGCGCTGACGTCGAGATACAAGTCCGAATTCCTCGCCAACATGTCGCATGAGCTGCGTACGCCGCTCAATTCGCTGCTTCTGCTGGCGGAGCAGCTGGCCGAGAATCCGGAGGCGAACCTGTCCGAGCATCAGGTGAAGTTCGCCAAGACGATCCAGGAATCCGGGCTCGACCTGCTCAACCTGATCAACGACATTCTAGACCTGTCCAAGATCGAATCCGGCACGGTCACGCCGGAATACGGCAACGTGTCGCTCGCCGATCTCAGCGGCAGCCTGGACCGGATGTTCCGCCAGATCGTGAACAACAAAAAGCTGGATTTCCGCCTGACGACCGAGCCCGGCGTGCCGGCGGTCATCTCCGCGGATTCGAAGCGGCTGCAGCAGATTCTGAAGAACCTGCTCTCCAACGCGTTCAAATTCACCGAGCAGGGGCAGGTCATGCTGCAGATCCGCAAAGCGACTAGCGGCTGGAGCGAGGCAAGCGAGACGCTGAACCGGGCGAAGACGGTGATCTGCTTCTCCGTCAGCGATACCGGCATCGGCATACCGGCCGAGAAGCAGCAGATCATCTTCGAGGCGTTCCAGCAGGCGGACGGCAGCACGAACCGCGAGTACGGCGGCACGGGACTCGGCCTCGCCATTTCCAGGGAAATCGCGGCGATGCTGGGCGGCGAGCTGACCCTGTACAGCGTGCCGGGCATCGGCAGCACGTTCAACTTCTATCTGCCGCTCGACGTGGACACGAACGAGCCTGCGCCGAAGCCGGCGTACGTCCCGGAGGTCATCGACGTCGCGCCGCAGGCGAGGACGCGCAGCTTCTCGTCGTATTCGGGCGCGTCCGCGATGGACGACCGGGAGTCCATCCTTCCGGGAGACCGGGTGTTTCTGATCGTCGAGGACGATCAGAAGTTCAATGAGATCCTGCTCGGCCAACTGCGGAAGAAGGGCATCAAGGCGATCATCACGGCGAAAGGCTCCGACGCGCTCTATCTCGCGCTCCGGTACAAGCCCGTCGCGATCACGCTCGACCTGCGCTTGGCCGACATCGACGGCTGGCTCGTCATCGAGCACCTGAAGAACAATCCGGAGGTCCGCCATATTCCGGTTTGCGTCATCACGGTCGAAGAGGACGCGATCGATCTGCTGCGCAAGGGCGTCGCGGACTTCATCTGCAAGCCCGTCTCGAACGAAGACCTGGAGAAGGCGCTCGACCGGCTCGGCGCGAATGCCGATCGCGGCGTCCGCCAGCTGCTGGTCGCCATGCACGACGAGCAGCGCCGCGGCCGGCTGGTGGAGCTCGTCGCGGGCAAGGACGTCAAGATCACGGCGGTCGATACGCTGCGCAAAGCGGCCAATCAGCTGAAATCGCGGCCGTTCGACTGCGTCGTCGTCGATAACGACCTGCCGGACTTGTCGCTGACCTCACTCGTTCGCGAGATTCAGAAATATCCGGAGCGGAAGTTCGTTCCGATCCTGCTCCATACGAGCCGCAAGCCGGAACCGAACGAGGACCGCGAGCTGGAGGATTTGATGCGGATGGCCGTGCTGAAGGAAGCCAAGACTTGGGTGCAGCTGCTGGAGGATACCGCGCTGTTCCTGCACCGCAAGGCGGAGAACATGGCCGATACCTCGCAGGATAAGCTTGTCCGGCTGCATTCGTCCGACGAGCTGATCGCCTTCAAGAAAGTGCTCGTCGTCGATGACGACATCCGCAATATTTTCGCGCTGACGACGATCCTGGAACGGCATAACATGCATGTGCTGCCCGCGGAGAACGGACATGACGCGATCGTGATGCTGGAGCAAAACCCGGATACCGACATCGTGCTGATGGACATCATGATGCCGGTCATGGACGGGTACGAGACGACGCAGGCGATCCGCAAGCGCAAGGCGTTCGCCGAGCTCCCGATCATCGCCCTCACCGCCAAAGCCATGAAAGGCGACAGGGAACGCTGCCTGGAGGCGGGAGCATCCGATTATATCACGAAGCCGGTTAACAGCGCGCAGCTGCTCGCGATGATCCGCCACTGGCTGGGCCATAAGGTCGTCGAAGCGGGCAGAAGCTAACCTCGCGCAAGAAAGGCAGCCGATCGTCGGTCCGCATCCCGAATGTTAGACGAAGCTAGGCTAACAGTCGGGATAGGCGGTTCAACGGGTTCGGCTGCCTTTTACGTTTCTGGCGGCGTTACATCTGACCGGAAGCATTGCCTTGCTGCGCCGGCGCTTCCGAGTACGTTTTATGGCAGTGCATGTGGGAGATGCGGGGGATGTTCACGGTGTCGCCGGCTTTCAATTGGGTCGGGTTCAGGTGGGAGTTGGCCTCTTCCAGGATCGCATTCGGCATGTTGTAGGCGTGGCCGATCGAAGCCATCGTATCGCCGGGCTTTACTTGATGCTGGGCGAATAACTCATCGCCGGACTGACCGTCCCTGAAGAACGGAAAGAAAAACGGGTTGAAGAAGAACGTCGGGAACAGGAAACGGCCTGGAAAGAAAGGATGCGCGAACGGACGAAAAAACGGGCGACGGCCGAATCCTCCGCCGGGGAAAAATCCACGGTTCATTTGGTAACCTCCGTAAATGAAATAGTCATGCGTCTATACATGGTATTACGCGGATGCCCAATGGGTGACAGCGGATTACGAACGCCTGCGTCCGCTTCAAGTCCGCCCACGGCGGGTATAGTCCAATAAAACGATGCGGACGGCGGTGCGGCGATGGATTACGCGATGATTACCTTGAAGCTGGTCACGGGCTTCTTCGGACTGTGGCTCATGACGAAGCTGCTCGGGAAGAAAGAGATCTCTCAATTGACGCCGTTCGATTTCGTCTCTTCGCTGATGCTGAGCGAGCTCGTCGGCAATACGATCTACGACAGGCAGGTGCACTTCCTGATGCTGCTCTATTCGCTCGCGCTCTGGCTGGCCTTGTCGATCGCCCTCGAGAAGGCGGTCCAGCTCCTCCCGTGGCTGTCGGTGCCGCTCGGGGGCAGACCGGACATCGTCATTCGCGGCGGCGTGATCGACGTGCGGGCGATGAAGCGCAACAGGCTGGATATGCATCAGGTCGGCATGCTGTTGCGGGAGCAGGGGGTCTTCAGCGTGAAGGAGGTCGCCTATGCGGTCTTCGAACCGAACGGGAGCTTGAGCGTCATGAAGCAATCCCGGATAGAGCCTCCGGCAAGGGAGGAGCTGCATATGACCGGCAAGCCGGACGGGCTGCCGCGCATTCTCATGGAACAGGGCTATATTCAGCGGGACGAGTTGAGAGAGCTCGGCCGCGACGAGGCTTGGCTGCTGGAACTGCTGCGGGAGCAGGGGATCGAAGGGTTCCGCGACGTGTACTTCGCGGAGTGGACGGAGGGGGAAGGGCTGCATGTGCAGTTGAAATGAGGCGGACGCGCCGCATGCGAAAAAAAGCCGCCTGCCGGTCCAATGTCCGGTAAGCGGCTTTTATTTTGCTTGATTCCCGAGTTCCGATCTCAGAAATTCAATGAAGCGAATGGATTCTTCGCGCGTTAAGCTTTTCCCGCCAATGGCGAATTGATACCTTTCCAAGAGCACTTCATAGTCAAGATGCAAAGCGTCGACGAGTTCCTGTACATTTTCATCGGTGATGTGTTTAACCACGAACGATTCCTCCTCATACGGCAGCTGGCTGGCATTTCAGCCCCTATAGCTTTGCGTCACCACTTTTCAATGGTTTTGCCTTTTATTTCTTTCGTTTGATTGGAGTCAGATAATGAGGACACGGTAGGATTCGCCGGATTATTTCCGACGTTCCGAAGCTTGACCGGTATCGTCAGCTTCCGGGGGAATTGTCTGATCCAATTGCTGCGCTTCGCTACTCCCTAAAACAGCAACTTTCCATTCGTCGAATTTCGCCGAGTCAATTCCTAATTGCTCGATTATATGTACTATATCCAATCGCACTATTATCCCCTCCATCCCGCCTTTATGTCAATCCAATAGATATCGTAGCAAGAACGCGGCGATTAATCTGTCGAACGAAGTCGTTAGATTTTACTCTGGGAACATTTTCTTTCTTTTGCGTATTTTGACGAGGTTTGCAGCCAAAAGCAGGCCGTTGGCCCGGTAAATAGCCGTCCTCCCCGCTCCCGTCATTCGGGTGTTATGGGTATTGTTTCACATGTGTGGTATGTTTTGTATCATTAAAATAACATATGTGGACCGTGACGGGTACCTATTTCAAAATAAGTTAAAGCAGGCGCTTGATTTCATGCGATTCGGTGAGTGACAATCCGTGAATTTCAGGCTATTATGTAACCAATAAGTTTATGTGTCAGGTTATATGACGCGAATGTGCAAGGAAGGCGATGGCGGTAAGAAGTTACGCCCGTTTCGGGCGGGTTACTGGATCTGACGTTGTCATGGCGAGAGGAGGAGAGCCAGATGCTAAGCAAACAATGGGATGTCGTCGTGACGGGCGGCTGCGTAGTGCTTCGGGACCGCGTCGAGGTGCTGGACATCGGGATCAAGGACGGGCGAATCGCGGAAATCGCTCCGAATCTCCCCTTGGAGGAGGCAGATCGGATCGTTTCGGCCTCGGGCAGACATGTGTTCGCGGGCGTTGTCGACGCCCACGTGCATCTCAACGAACCGGGTCTCGGCGAATGGGAAGGCTTTGCGACCGGCACGGCCGCGCTTGCGGCGGGCGGCTGCACGACGTTCGTCGACATGCCGCTGAACGGCCTGCCGCCGACGGTGAACGCGGGCGCGCTCGAACTGAAGCTGGCCGCGGCACGGCGCAGCGGCGCCCGCGTGGATTACGCGCTCTGGGGCGGGCTCGTGCCGGGCAATGCAGGCGAGCTTGCGGCGCTCTCCGAAGCCGGTGTGGTCGGCTTCAAAGCGTTCATGTCGTCGCCGGGCGACACGGGCGACGGGTGTTTCGCGAACGTGGACGACGACACGCTGTTCGAAGGCATGAAGGTCATCGCGTCGTTGAACCACATCCTGGCGCTGCACGCGGAGAGCGAGCCCGTCGTAGCGAAGCTGGCCGCCGCCAAGCAAGCCGCCGGGAAGACGGCCATGCGGGATTACTTGGCTTCCAGACCGGCGGAGGCGGAGCTGGAAGCCGTGACGCTGGCGCTGGATATGGGTCGGCGGACCGGCTGCAAGCTGCATTTCGTCCATATCAGCACGCCCGAAGCGATCGAGCTCGTCGGCGAAGCCAAGCGCGCCGGAATTGACGTAACGGCGGAGACGTGCCCGCATTACCTGGCTTTCACGGGCGAGGATGTCATCCGGATCGGCGCCGGCGCCAAGTGCTCGCCCCCGATTCGGGGCGAACGCGAGCGCGAGGCGTTATGGCGGCAATTGGCCGAAGGAGGAATCGATATCGTCGCCTCCGACCATTCGCCGTGTCCGCCGTCCATGAAGGACGTGAAGGACGGGAATTATTTCGATGTCTGGGGCGGCATTCTCGGCGGGCAAAGCACGCTTGAATTGCTCGTCGGCGAAGGCTGGCACAAACGCGGCATCCCGCTGCCGATCCTCTCTCGCGCTTTGTCGGCGGCACCTGCCGAAAGGTTCGGGTTGAGCGGCAGCAAAGGCGCGATCGCCCCCGGGCTGGACGCGGATCTCGCCATCGTCGACCTGAACGCGCCGTATATCCTGACGGCCGATCAATTGAAGTATCGCCATCCTCACAGCGCCTACGAAGGATTCGCATTCGGCTGCCGCGTGGAGAAGACGCTGTTAAGAGGAAACGTCGTCTACGATCGGCATGCCGACCAAGGCGGATTGGATACGGAGCGCCAAACGAGCGGGAGGCGCCTGCGCCCCCAAGCTTCGGCTTCGCGAATCATCGGATAGGGGGGATCGCATGGAGGCAAGCGAGGCTTACAAGACGACAACGGAGCTGTTGGAGCGGCTTTCCGCGGTCGGCGCGGATCCGGAGGGGGGCGTCACCCGGCTGCTGTACGATGCTTCTTGGCAGGAAGCCCAGCGCATGGTCGCCGGCCTGATGCGGGATGCCGGGCTCGCGGTCTCGGTCGACGAAGTCGGCAACGTCTACGGCCGATTGGCCGGGACGGACGGCGCGGCCTCTTCGGTGCTGACCGGTTCGCATATCGACACGGTGCGACGCGGCGGTCGATTCGACGGCGCGCTCGGGATCGCCGCGGCCATCGCGGCATTATCGCGGCTGAAGCGCGAGTACGGACCGCCTCGGCGGACGCTGGAGGCGGTCTCGTTCTGCGAGGAAGAGGGCAGCCGCTTCCCGCTCGCGTACTGGGGTTCGGGACATGTGACGGGCGGCAAGCGGTTCGACGGATGCCTGGACGCCGTGGATCCGAACGGCATCTCGCTGCGGGCGGCGATGCTGGAAGCGGGCTTCGATCCGGAAGCCGGCCGGCTCAGCAGGCGGTCGGATATCGGCGCGTTCGCGGAGCTTCACATCGAGCAGGGCGAGGTGCTGGAGCGCGAGCGCTGCGACATCGGGATCGTCGACGCCATCTACGGGCAGCGTCGGTATTTCGTCGATCTCGACGGTCGCGCCGGGCATGCCGGGACGACGCCGATGGCGATCCGCGCGGACGCGCTTGCCGTCGGCGCCGAGATGATCGTCTGGCTCCGACACGCCGCGGTCGCGGCGGGCGACGGGCTGGTCGCGACGGTCGGCAAGCTGGACGCGATGCCGAACGTCGCCAACGTCATCCCCGGCAAAGTCCGGTTCTCGCTCGATATCCGCCACCGGGACGAGGATGCGCTTCAAGCCTTCTGCGAGCGGACGTTCGCGGCTTTCGGCGACATCGCGGACCGGAACGACGTGAAGGCGTCGCTGACATGCTGGTTCGCCGAGCGTCCTTCGCCGATGGACGCCGGATTTCAAGCGGCGATCGCGCGGATTTGCGCCGACAAAGGGTATGCCTGCCGCGGCATCGGAAGCGGGGCGGGGCATGACGCGGGATTGTTCGCGGCCGTCTGCCGGACGGCGATGATCTTCGTGCCGAGCCGCGGCGGCATCAGCCACGCGCCGGAGGAATACACGGCGCCGGAGCAGCTCGAGCGCGGCACGGACGTCTTGACCGGGTTGCTGTACGCGCTAGCTTACGGGGAGGGATCGGTATGAAGAAATACGCGGATTTGTCGCCTTCGCCCCGCATCATCATGACGCCAGGGCCGGTCGAGGTGGACCCGCGGGTCTCGCGGGCGCTCTCGTATCCGATTCTCGGCCAATTCGACCCGGAATTCACGGCGCTCATGAACGAGACGATGGATATGCTGCGCGACCTGTTCCGGACGACCAACCGCTGGGCATATCCGGTGGACGGGACCTCCAGGTCGGGACTCGAAGCGGTGCTGACGGGACTGATCGAACCGGGAGACCGCGTGCTCGTGCCGATCTTCGGCCGGTTCGGCTACCTGCTCGCCGAGATCGCGGAGCGCTGCGGCGCCGATGTGGCGACGATCGAGAAGGCGTGGGGCACGGTCTTCGAGCCGATCGAGGTGATCGAAGCGATCGACCGGCTGCAGCCGAGCCTGGTCGCCATCGTGCACGGCGAGACGTCGACCGGACGGCTGCAGCCGCTCGCCGACATCGGCCGCGCCTGCCGCGAACGGGACATTCTGCTCGCGGTCGACGCGGTCGCCACTATCGGCGGCGTGCCCGTGGAGACGGATGCGTGGATGCTCGATGCCGTCGTCGGCGGAACGCAGAAATGCTTGTCCGTGCCTTCCGGCATGTCGCCGATTACGTACAACGACCGCGTGGAAGCGCGCCTGCTGCGCAGGAAGCGGATCGAGAAGGGGATCCGGCCGGAAGGTTATGCCGACGAAGATGCTTCCGCGTTCATCCGCAGCAATTACCTGGATCTGACGCAGCTGCAGGAGTATTGGGGGCCGCGGCGGCTTAACCATCACACCGAAGCGACGGCCATGCTCTACGGTCTGCGCGAAGGGCTGCGGCTGGCGCTGGAAGAAGGACTCGCGGAACGGTTCGCGCGCCATCGGCTTCACGAACGCGCGCTCGTCGCGGGACTGCTGGCGATGGGACTGGAGCTTTACGGGGACGAGAGCTGCAAAATGCCTGTCGTCACCTGCGTTCGCATCCCCGCGGGCGTTGACGGAGAAGCGGTCCGCAGCCGGCTGCTCGCGGATTTCGGCATCGAGATCGCAAGCTCTTTCGGCCCGCTCCAGGGGCGCATTTGGCGGATCGGCACGATGGGCTACAGCTGCCGCAAGTCCAACGTGCTGTTGACGCTGGCGGCATTGGAAGCCGTGCTTCCGCTGCACGGAGCATCCATCCGGACGGGCGCCGCGGTGCGGGCAGCTCTGGAATTGTACGGGGAGTAAAAGGTTGATCCTGAATAACCCGAAGAAATCGAAGAAATCGGAGGAGCCGAAAAATCCGGAATAGTCTATGGAGCCGATGATGACGGCAAAACGGATAAACTCAACGAGCCGGAAAAGCGGTAAAGACGGCAAAGCGGAAGAGCCGAAAAAGCCGGGGATAGCCGGACAAACCCGGAAACACCGGGGAGCTTGGCGACGTGGCATATCTATGCGTGAGTCTGGGGGTGGGCTATGTGCGAGCATAAGGCCATCCGTGGGTCTGGCGAATTCCTCTGTTCGGTCAGCATTCCGATTGCCAACGGTATGGGCTCGTCCTATAATCGAGTAAGAATCGAACCGTCAGAACGGGAATCGCGGAATGATGAGGGGAGGACCGCCCGATGCATGACCAAGCAGCGCAAACCAATTGTCCGATTTGCGGACAAACCAACGGCTGCGAAGGCAGCCATGACTGTTGGTGCGGCAAGGCTTATTTCCCGCGGGAGCTGTTCGAGCTTGTCCCGCGGGAGCTGCGCGGCAAAGTATGCATTTGCAGCGCTTGCCTGCGAAAATTCGTTGAAGCCGATACCCGCAGCTCGTCCCGCTAACGGGGAAGAGCGTTTGGCAAACCGCGCCCCTCGCGCGGTTTTTTGCCGTGCGCGGATTTCTTCATAGCGGGCGCGTACGCGAATCCGAACCGACGACGCTGAAAATGCTTAGCAATTCTCTATCATTCATTTTTTGAAACTATTGCACATTAATGTAACTACTTTTCAAATCTGCCATAGAACGCTAACCTATTGGATGTGGAAGGGATTTGGTCGCAGCGAACGTTTCGGTTGAAACCGGCAGCCGTCGTCGGCGCATTCGCACGAGGACCGGGAAGCAAACAAACCGCGCATTTTGTAACGCGCAAGGAGGAATTAAGATGGAAATGAAAACCATCCTATGGGCAACGTTAACCGCAAACGGCAATTACGCGCAGTCGGGTCCCGACAACCCGCCAAAGCAGGAGGCGCTTGAGGATTTTGCGGGGCAGGCGAGAGCGGTCGGCAATTTCATCGTCGGCCGGCGCACATTCGAAGGCATGCTTGCCAGCGGGGGAGGGGGCGCTTTCGGCGAATTGGACATCGTGGCCGTCTCGAGCGGCAATCCGGATCTTCCGGGCGTCAAGGTCGCCGCTTCGCCGAAGGAAGCGCTGCGTTACCTGCAAGAACGAGGGCACCGGACGGCCTTGCTTTCGGGCGGAGCCGAATTGCATAATGCTTTTCTCGCTCAAGGGCTTGTCGACGAACTCGTCTTCGTCATCGCTCCGACGCTGGAGGGAGAGGGACTCCGATTGTTGACGGACACCGAAAGCTATAAGCATCAAGAAGCGCGGCTGCTGGAATTCGATTCGTTGGGGAACGGCGTAATGCGGCTACGGTATGGTATCAAGGAATCAATGCAAGCGTAGAGGGATGAAACGGCCTTGCGGCACGCGGGCGCATCCGGGCATTCATGGGATCCGGGGAGTCGAGCTTGGAACGGTTGGAGTCCAGCCGTCATCACGTTAGAGCTCAACCGTTACTTGTGATTTTCATCTCGCCTAGAACGCAAAAAAAGCCGCTGCATGCGGCTTTTTTTCATACCTTGACTCTGTTTGCTGCATTGGAACCGACGATGGCCGGTTTAAGCGAGCGTGCGGTTGAATTTCTCGACGATATGGTCGATCACGGGTTCGATATTGGCGTCGTCGACGAGCGACAGCTTATCCGTCTTGAATAATTGGGTTTTTTTGAACTGATAATAATCCTGCAGCACCTGCTGAATCGTGACTTGATTGTACAGCAAATACTTCACGTTGATGATCTCCCGGAGCAGCACGTTGTCCTGCAGCAGAATGAACTTCTCGTTGATGGGATTGAAGATTCCTTTGTTCTTGCCGTCTTGGTAAAAAGCGAGCGTCTGCTGCTCGCGATTGTGCAGCGTGTGCTTCAGCTCGTCGTAAAGCTCCGGATAGGCAGCCTGCAGATCCTTGAAGAAGACGTCCGAAATTTTCCCCACGAGCGACACGGATTGCTCGAACAACTGCTGGAACCAGATGCCGTACGATTTCTCGTCGGCCTCGTCGGTCCGCTCATCCAGCCTTTCGATATAATCGATGAAGATCCGCACGACGCCTTCAATGACTTCCTGCTTGGAAGAGAAATGCTTATACATGGTGGCTCGGCTGACATCCATATGCTTGGCGATATCGTCCATCCGGAGCGATTGGAAGCCATCCTTCATGACGGAATCGATCAATTTCTTGAGTAATTTCGTCCTCGCATCATAGTTCGGCATGATTCGCTTATCCCCTTAACCATTCTCTAACCTCTATTATACATGATTCTCGCTAAAGTATACACATAAAATACACAATAGACAAAATAGATAATAATTGTTTACATCGATATCGATTCATGCTATTCTTCTATCCAAGCGTTTCGATCAGCGGAACGCGCAGGAAGCAAGACGAATCTTGTTTGCGATAAGGAGAGGAATATCGATGTCGAAAGTATGGTTCATTACCGGCAGCTCGCGCGGTTTCGGCCGCAGCCTGGCGGAGGCCGTCTTGGAGAAGGGCGATCGCTTGATCGCGACGGCGCGCAAGCCCGAGCAGCTGGCTGATCTAACGGCGCGATACGGCGACCGGGTCCGTGCCTTGGAATTGGACGTCACCGATGCCGAACAAGCTCCGGCGGCCGTCCAAGCCGCCATCGAAGCCTTCGGCCGGATCGACGTGTTGGTCAATAACGCGGGCTACGGCAATATCTCCGCGATCGAGGATACGTCCTTCGAAGACTTCCGGGCGCAGATCGAGACGAATCTATGGGGCGTCATCAATGTGACGAAGGCGGCGCTGCCTGCGCTTCGGGAGCAAGGCTACGGACATATCGTGCAGTTTTCGTCGATCGGCGGACGTTCGAGCGCGCCCGGCCTCGCGGCCTATCAATCGGCCAAATGGGCGGTGGAAGGCTTCTCGGAGGTGCTGGCCAAGGAAGCTGCCCCGCTTGGGCTCAAGGTGACCATTATCGAACCGGGCGGCTTCCGGACCGACTGGGCGGGCTCGTCGATGAGCCATGTCGAACCGAGCGATGGGTATCAAGACACGGTCGGCGCGCTGATCAAGCATGCCCGCGCTTCCAGCGGCAAGCAAAACGGCGATCCCGCGAAAGCGGCGCAAGCCATCATAACCATTGTCGATCACGAGAATCCGCCGCTTCGGCTGCTGCTCGGCAGCGATGCGGTCTCGATCGCCCGCGCCGTCGATCAAGCGAAAATGGCGGAAACGGAAAAAT
Source organism: Paenibacillus sp. J22P277 (assembly GCF_059383675.1). NCBI lineage: Bacteria > Bacillati > Bacillota > Bacilli > Caryophanales > Paenibacillaceae > Paenibacillus > Paenibacillus sp. J22P277. The sequence goes on along the minus strand of NZ_JBXENS010000003.1, from coordinate 231,515 downwards.
GGGCCTCGCTCAGCGTATCCACGGATTTCGATGCGAAGGCCGTGAACGAATATGTCCAAGATTCTTACGAGAACGGGAAATCCTAACCGATAATCCTTTATTTGCGGACGAAGTAAGAAGGCAAGCGCCTAGATGCGCGGGCGCAGTCCCATCACGCGAAAAAAGCCTCCATAGGGAGGCTTTTTTCGCTGCGTTTTGCCAAATGCGCACGCTCGATCGATCGGTCATCGCTGTCGGAATGTCCGGCGTTTTCGGAGCAGCGGGGCTGCCAGCGCCGCGAATAAGCTGCCGAACAGCAGCAGGATCCCCGCGAGCTGCAGCGTATCCGGGCGAAACCCGGTCACGGCGGTATCGAGCAGGATCGCGACCGCCGGATCGACGAAGACGAGCAGCGACACGACGGGCGATGGCAGATGCCGAATGCTGTGAAAGAATAACAAATACACGAAGCCGGTATGCACGATGCCGGTCACGACGGCGTACAGCCATTGCTCGCCCGTCAAGACGGAATAGGCGCCGAAACGGACGAAGGGCAGCAGGACCAGCATGCCGATCGCCATCTGAATCAGCGTCGTCGCGTAAACGCTCGTTTGCCGGATGCTCTTCCCGAGAATCATCGTCGCGGCATAGAAGAAGGCGGCGCCGACGGCGCACAGCATGCCGTCCCAGCCCGGGGACGAAGCGCGAAAGCCGTCCGTTCCGATAATGCCTAACGTACCGATGAAGCAGCCCGCGATGGCGGCGATCGTAAGCCCGTTTAATTTATCCCTGAACAGGAAGCTTCCCGCCAGCAGGACGAGGATCGGCGCCAGATGATAGAGCGAGATGGCGATCGTCACGGAGATGAGCTCGAACGCTTTGAACAGCAGGAGCCAGTTGAGCACGTTCGTTACGCCGCACGCCGCGATCAGCGCCGTTTCCCTGCCGGACCATCGTTCTTTCTTGTAAGCGCCCGTCAGCAGCCATGCCGCCGTCAGAAAGACGATCGCGCAGATGCAGCGGACGAACACGAGCTCGAGCGCGGGCAGCCCGGTAAGACCGGAGAAGAAGCCGACCGAGCCGAAGATCGCCATGGCGAGCAGCAGTTGGAGCAATGCGGATTTGTTCATGATGAATCTCCCAAGTCGCCTGAGTCTGCTAGAATGGCGCGACAGTTGGTATTGTATGACGAACGGAGACGGTTTGCAATGCGGGGAACGATTGGGATGCCGGAAGCAGGGGAGCGGAACCCGGCTGACGTTCTGGAATGAGCTCGAGCGGGCCCGGAAACCGAAGAAAAAGGAGGCGGATCGAGATCCGGCCTCCCAAGCGAACTTATTTCAGATAAACGCGGCTGTAGTTGATTTCGTAATATTTGCCGGAAAGCGCGGAAGCAGGAAGCGTCTTGTTCACGCTCGCGACCTGCGTATGGCCCCAACCGAAGTCGAACATGAAGTCGAAATCGATCGGCGTGCCGCCCGGCACGTTGCCCACCGTCCAATTGTAATTGCTGCCGGATTGCACCAGATGGCCGTCCATGTACATTTTGTACGAATTGTCATGGGCGTACAGCAGCTGCCACGTATGGTACTGCAGCGGGTCGAAGGAGCTCACGCCGCCGGCGGCCATGCCCGAGGACCAGCTGTTGTAGTTGATGGCGTCGGGATTGTTGACGCTGTTCGAATGCCAGTAGCGGCCGTCGAAGTTCGTGTTGCCTCCGCCGTTGTCGTAGCCGAAGCTCTCGACCAGATCGATCTCGGCGCCTTGATTCCATTGATTGCCCGCGTTCCAGAGCGCGAACCAGAACGCTTGCGGCGTGTCGTAACGGACGCGCGTTTCCCACAGAATGTCGCGGCCGAGAAGCGAGCCGCCGTTCGGGAGATTCCACTTGGCCTGGATCGAGCCGTTGCCGACGTTATGCTGGCCCGGGGAGACGGTGGTCGCGCCGCCCAGCGGGACGAGGAACGTCTTGAGCGAGTCCGACGTGAATTGGCGGACCGGATGGTTCGGATCTTCGACCGGCTGCGCGCCCGTCGGCGTGCTGCCCAGCGCAGTGGCGGCCGTCGGCGCGACGATGACCGCGCCGTAGTTGGTGCCGTTCGCGATCGTGCCGAATTGATCGTGGAATTGGAATTCGCTGACGAGATCGCTCGTGTTCTTGATCGTGCCCGTCGTGCCGAAATGCCAGTTTTTGACCAGCGTGAAGCCGGAGAACGATCCCGTCGGCGCCGGGCCGATCGCCGGGCTCGAGATGCTGCCCCCGCCGACCGTCTCCGCGCTTGGCGTGCCGACGGCGGTGCCGGACAGCGTCAGATCGCCGAAGGCGGACGTGTCCAAATAATCGTTGGCCGTTCCGTTCCACACGAGCTGGCTGTCGCGCGTGCTGCCGTTATCGTCGTCGTTATTGCCGATATCGAGTCCGATCACGGTTCCGGCCGACGGCGTTACGCCAAGACTGCTCCATGGAATGGCCAATTCGGCCGTGAAGCCGCCGGTAATCGCTGCCGTTGCATGCAGGACGCCGCTCGTATTGCCGTTCTTCTCGGTCAGCGAGCTATCGTTGTAGCCAACCTGGAACTGGCGGTCGAAGCTGTCGTAGGACGTACCCTTGTTATGGTTGGCGTCGATGTAGATATCGATGGAATCGTCGTCATAGATCAGGGAAGAGTCGTTGAATAGATTGCTGTCCAAGGCTTTCACGCCGACATACAGGTAGGTCGCGTCCCAAAGGGCGCCGAAGCTGAGCGTGTCGTTCGGCGTTCCGATCGTCGTCTTGTTCGCGAGGCTGCCGATGCTCCAGACGGATTCGCTCAAGCTTCCGTTGGTCGTGACGGCGGCCAGCGTCTTGTTGGCGGAAGCCGTGCCGGCAGGGGCGCTGCCGACCGTCGTGGCGGAGAGCGTCAGGTCGCCGAACCCGGACGTATCCGTGTAGTTGTTGGCCGTACCGCTCCAGACCTTCTGGCTGTCGCGCGTACTGCCGTTATCGTCGTCGTTGTTGGCGATATCGAGTCCGATCACCGTTCCGGCGGCCGGCGTAACGCCGAGGCTGCTCCAAGGAATCGCGAGCTCGGCGGTGAACCCGCCCGTGATGGATGCCGTCGCATGGAGGACACCGCTCGTATTGTTGTTTTTCTCGACGAGGGCGCCGTCGTTGTAGGCCACTTGGAACATGCGGTCGGCGCTGTCGTAGGAGGTGCCTTTGTTATGATTGGCGTCAATGTAGATATCGAAGGAATCGTCGTCGAAAATCACGGCGGAGTCGTTATTAAGGGCGCTGTCCAGCGCTTTGACGCCGACGTACAAATAATTGGCGTCCCACAGCGTGCCGAAGGTGACCGCGTTGTTCGGCGTTCCGATCGTCGTCGCGCCGGCGGTGCTGCCGAGCGTCCATACCGATTCGCTCAGGCTGCCGTCGACCGTCGGGCTGGACAAGGTTTTGTTCGCCGATGCGGTACCGGCCGCGTTCGTGGTCGCCGGACCGACCGAAGTGCTCGCGATAACGAGCGATGCCGCGAACGCAGCGGTTAGAAAACGCTTTCGTAAATTTCGGATCTTCATCATATTCCTCCCAGGATACGAGTTGGCGTTACCGTTCATCAATGCCGTGCAAGGACTAAGGCAAGCGTGCTTGAGGCCGCAGGTTTACGCTTCATCACCTCCGTTCGGATCGGAGCTCCGCGGCGGCCATACGATCGGCGGGCACCTCCAAATATACCCGCGGGGAAGGGGCATTGCTACGCAAAAAGATGACCGAAATGATGGTATTGTGATATTATTCCAGCGATGGGAGGGATGGGCAGGTTGGCGAACAACGATAACCGCTTCATGATCGTCCTATACGGATCGTTCGACGAAGCGAAGTACCGGAGGGATTTCCGGGCAGGCTTCTACGGCATCGAGGCATGTTTGTTTGAGCAGGAAGAAGATTCGTCGAAGCTGATCCAAGCGTCGAAGCGGGACGGGTTCCGCATCGGCATTCACTTTCCGCTGCGGGCGGGCAGATCCGAGCTTCGGGATGCGCTGTTCCTGGCCTTGGACGACGAGGTTCGCGCGCAAGCGTTCGAGCTGATCGGGCGGGAATTGGACGACCTGATCGCCGTGAAGCCCGATTATGTGCTATTTCATTACCCCAAGCCCGTCATCTTGGACGACCGGGTCGATTGGAGCGGATGGCGGTTCTCGGATCCGCGCGAGCATGAATTCGAAAGCCGGTATTCGTTCGAGGCGCTGAAGACGAGAAGCGAGACGCTGTTCGACTGGTTATCCGCGGCCGGCGAAGCGTACCGATTCACGCCCGTTCTGGAGTTCGACGTGCTGAATCGCTATGTCTACGAGACGGATTTCCTCGAGCGGCTCTTGGACAAGCATCCCCGAATCCGGCTTTGTGTCGATACGGGCAGGCTGCACGCGCAGGACCGTCTGGATCCGCATTTCGATGCGCGTTCGGTCATTCGCAGATTCGCCCGCTACGCGGAGATCATTCATTTGAAGAACGCGCAGATCACGGATCGGCTGACGAACAGCAACCATCCGGTATTGCCGCATCTGAGCACGGCGGACGGCTGGGCTCCGATCGAGGATTACCTGCGAATTATTGGGCGGGAGAACGACGAGGCCAAAATCATGTTCGAGCATCGCTCGGATTGGATAAGCGACGACGAGCTGGAGCGCTGTTACCGGTGGGTCGACGAATGCTTGAACGCATCCGATGCATAACTGATATTAGGCGTTGCAACGTTATCTTGCAGGGAACCCGAGTTCCTATCGCAAAATCTTACACGAAATCATACATGAAGTCATAATTGGAATCGGGGAGGGAGAAGGTTTATGCACGACGCTTCGGCTTTCTCGCTGCAGCCCGCCGATCAGAGCGTCTACGCGAAGTACTTTGCTACGTATCGCAAGAACGTCTGGTTTCGGCCTAGCTGGGGGAACGTGCAGGACATGATGCTGCAGGCAACCGATTGCTACTGGGTGATGCGGGATCAACGGCGCGTGGCCGGGATATCGCTGGCGGAAAATGCATTGGGCTCCTGCTTCGTCGTACCTCCGCACTCGTTTTCGGCAGAGCTGGTGCGTTTTCTGACCGATCATTGTTTGCGGATGGCCGACAATCCGGGGCGGATTGAAGCCCACAACGTATTGCCCGAACAGTTGAGCGCCTACGAAAGCGCGGGATTCGGCATGCGGAGCGCGAGGAAATGCATGATCAGGCCGACGGAAAGTCTTGCGCTTCCGGATTTGTCGGGTTTCGTTCGGGTCCATCCCGACGAGCGGGAGCACTTGAGGGCAATCGTCGAGCTCAAGAAGGCGGCCTATCGCGGCGGACTCGACGAGGATGCCGCGGAAGCCTATCTGAAAGACGTCTTCTATTACTTTGAGCATCAGCGGCGGGCGGAACTGAACCATGCCTCGTCGATCGTCTTTCATGAAGCGACAAACGAGCTCGCAGGCTATTGCCTGGTTTCTTTATGGGAGGACTTGCCCCTGATATACGACGTCGCCGTTCATCCCGACTTTCGAAGTCATGGCCTGGGGCGGAACATGCTGTGCCGGGCGATCGGCGCACTTGAACCGTTTTTTCCCGTCATTCGATTATTCGTGACGGCCGGCAATAAAGCCGCGGAGCTATACGCTGGCCTAGGCTTTCTGTCCGGCGATGAGTATGCTCACCTCGTCTATGAGAACGCATGCGAAACGGAGCGATCGACATGACCATCGAAGCCGTCTTTTTCGATCTGTTCGAAACGCTGGTGACCGAATTCGCGGACGGGCGCAGACTTTCGAACCGAAATTACGATTACGCCAAGCTGCTGGGGCTGCCGAACGAAGCGTTCAAGGCCGAATGGGGAAAACGCCAAGCGCGGCGGATGAACGGCGAGTTCGCGGCCTTCGAGGACGTGATCCGGGACATCGTCGCGTGCAGAGGGCTGCCGGTTAACGAAGCGGCGATTCGCGAGTTGAAGCAAGCGCGGCTGGAGGAGAAACGGCTCCCCTTTCGCCATATCCGACCGGAGATCGTCGAGCTTCTGGCGTTCCTCCGCGGCAGGCGGATCAAGCTCGGGCTGATCAGCAATTGCACGGAGGAAGAAGTGGCCGATTGGCGGAAATCGGAATTGTCCGCGTACTTCGATGATTGCTTATTCTCCTATGAGGCGAAGTGCAGCAAGCCGGATGCCGCGATTTATCGGCTTGCCTGCGATCGTCTCGGGGCGAGGCCGGAGGCGTGCGCGTTCGTCGGCGACGGCGGCTCCGGCGAGCTTGAAGGCGCCTCCCGGTTAGGGATGCGCGTATACCATGCGTATTGGTTCAACGCTTATCTCCAGAGCGAATTCGCGAAATGGGCTTCGCCCCGCGAGTTGATGCGCGAATTCATGCGGGAAGCCGGGCCGGAGTAGCTGCATATCGAGTTCTGCGCGCCAGGCGTCATCCTCGGCGAATGATTGTTTCCGGAACCGCATTACGAGAATGCCGCCGGTCTCAAACGCGGGAAGAATGGATAAACTGATTGTCGGACAGGCATCCCGCTGGACGCACTTGCATCCGGCGCCGCAATCCGCTATAATTTCGCTAATCCGCAAGCCGTGAAGGAGTATCGAACATGCTCATGTCCATGCTCGCCGCATATCGCCTCCATCGTCACAAGCAGCGTTAGCACGCCCGTCAACGACAGGGCGGGCTAGCGCATCTCGCGTTGGCCTCCCTGCGGCATACGCACGCGCAGGACCACGAGGTCCTGCGCGTTTTTTTATCTGTCACAGCGGGAAGGGATGATAGCCATGCAAAACGTCAAGGGAACCAACGATTATTTCGGTCAAGAGCAGGCGGTGCGCAAGCAGGTTCGGACCGTGCTGCAAAATGCGTTCGAACGGTACGATTTCGAGGAGATGGACTCGGCGATCCTGAACGAGCTCGAGCTCCTCGCCTCCAAGTATGCCGGAGGCGACGAGATCCTCAAGGAAATGTACCGCTTGACGGACCAGGGCAAGCGGAGCCTCGGACTGCGGTACGACCTGACGATCCCGTTCGCCAAGGTCGTGGCGCAGAATCCGGGAATCGAACTGCCGTTCAAACGGTACGAGATCGGGAAGGTGTTTCGGGACGGCCCCGTCAAGCGCGGGCGATTGCGCGAATTTCTGCAATGCGACGCCGACGTGGTCGGAGTCGCCGGCCCCGAGGCGGAGGCGGAGCTGATGCAGCTGGCCGCGGAAGCGTTCCGAAGACTGGACATTCCGATCGCGCTCAAATGGAACAACCGGCGGTTTCTCGGGGAGGTGCTGGGAGCCGTCGGCATCCTGCCGGACTTCAAGAACTCCGTCATGCTGACGCTCGATAAAGCGGCGAAGATCGGAAGCGCCGAGATCAGACAGGAACTGCTCGGCAAAGGCTTGGACGAGGAGACGGCGAGCGAGCTCATGGCGCTCATCGAGCTGGACGAGCCGACGTTCGAGCAGGTGGCCGGCAAGTACGAGCTGCTGGGGCAGCCCGGCGCGCTCGAAGTCATCGCGCTTCAGGACCTGATCCGGAAGCTCGGACTGGATGGCATTTGCCGATTCGATCCGTTCCTCTCGCGCGGCTTGTCGTTCTATACCGGAACGGTCTACGAGATCTTCGACGCGTCCGGCGCCTTCGGGTCCAGCTTGGGCGGAGGCGGCCGGTACGATGCCATCATCGGGGAGCTGGTCGGCGAGGCGGACATCCGGTATCCCACGGTCGGTCTCTCGTTCGGGACGGAATCCATCATGGAGATGCTGCGCGGCCGCAGCCTGGCTCCGGCGATGCCGTCCGCCATGGTCATTCCGATCGGCGACAGCATGCCGGATGCGCTCAAAGCCGCAGCCGCATTGCGGAATCGCGGCATCCGCACGCGGGTGGAGGTCACGGGCCGCAAGCTCCGCAAATCGCTGGCGAGCGCCTCGTCCAAAGGGATTCGCTTCGTTGTCCTGATCGGGGAAACCGAAGCGGCGGCGGAAAAATTGCGCGTCAAGGACATGATCGAGATGACGGAATTTCTCGTCGACATCGAGGAAGCGATCGAATTGATCCAACGCGCTCCGTAGACGCGCACAATAGGCACGACGGACGTAAGCCTTAGAGGTACAATTAGAATGGAAATCGAATTCTTCGCAAGCGGGATTCCGCTCGCATAAAAAGGAGCAATCGCAATGGATATCGAACAGGCGGACACGCGGCTCGCGACATTCGCGGGCGGCTGCTTCTGGTGCATGGTGAAACCGTTCGACGAGCTCCCGGGCATCGTATCGATCGTATCCGGCTATACCGGCGGGCATACGGACGATCCGACCTACAAGGAAGTCGGCACGGAGACGACGGGGCATTACGAGGCGGTGCAGATCGCGTTTCAACCGGAGATCTTCCCGTACGCGCGGCTGCTCGACATTTACTGGCAGCTCATTGATCCGACGGACGACGGCGGGCAATTTCAGGACCGCGGACATTCGTACCGGACGGCGATCTTCGCGCATGACGAAGAGCAGCGCGAGCAGGCCGAGGCCTCCAAGCAGGCGCTGCGCAAGAGCGGCCGCTTCAAACGGCCGATCGTCACGGAAATTCTGACGGCCGGGAAGTTCTATCCGGCGGAAGACGAGCACCAGGACTACTACAAGACCCATCGAAGAAACTACAATTTGTACCACGAGGGGTCGGGGCGCGATGCCTTTGCGCAGCAGCATTGGAAAGGCAAGAAAGACAACGATCAATTAAAGAAGCAGCTGACGGATCTCCAGTTCCGGGTCACCCAGAACGGCGAGGACGAACTGCCCTTCGAGAATGCGTATTGGGATAGCGACCGCGACGGCCTGTACGTCGATGCCGTGAACGGCGACGCGTTGTTCGCCTCGGCGGAGAAATTCGCTTCGGGCGACGGCTGGCCGGGCTTCTCCAAGCCGTTGGAGGAAGGCTTCATTCGCAAGGAAGCGGACTTCGGCGGCGGCACGGTGCGCACGATATTGCGAGCGAGGCTGTCGAACGCCTATCTGGGCGTTCTGCTGCACGACGGTCCCGGACCGGACAAGCTGCATTACCGCATCAACTCCGCGGCCCTGCGGTTCGTTCCTTCCGAGGCGCTGGAGCGGGAAGGCTACGGCCGGTACGCGGCGCTATTCGAGACAGAGTAGCGCTTAAGCGCCGGAGCCATTCGCGAACAGGCCCTCCCGGATATTGTGATCTTCCACGAATTGCCCGAGCAGATCGATGAACGCCTTGACCGAGCGGCTTAGAAACTTGTCCCGGTTGTAGATGATCACGACTTGCCGGTGCAGGACGGGATCGACGATCGGAATCGCCCGGACATGGCCGTCGTTGTACAGCTGAATGAGCGATTTCGATAAAATGCTGACGCCGGCTCCGGATTTCACCAAGTTGATGATCGATTCGATCGTATTCGTCTCGATGATCGGATTCAAGGCGAAGCCGGTCATTTTGCAGGTCGCCTCGATCAGCTGCCGGCATTTGTGGTCCTGGGGAAACCAGATGACGGGCAGCTGCTGCACGTCGGCGAACGGGATGGACGTCTCCTCCGCGAGCGGATGGTCGCGGGACACCGTCAAATAAAATTGTTCGTCGTAGAGCGGAATCGCCGAGAGCCGTTCTTCGTCCACCGGAAGAAGCGTGACGGCCGCGTCCAGCTCGTTATGGATCACCTTCTCGGCGACGTCCTCTGCGGCGACGATCTTGATCCGGATCTTCGGAAAATGCCTGTTGTATTCCACCAGCTGCGAGGCGACCAGGTGATTGAGCTCGCCCGGCAGCGATCCGATGGACAAGGAGCCCCGTTCCCCGTCGTGCAGCTCCTCGATCTGATCCTTCGCGCTGCGAAGCGCGCCGAAGATCACGGCCGCATGCGACTTCAGGACGGAGCCCGCTTCGGTCAAGGCGATCCGCTTGCCGATTCGGTCGAACAAGGGCGTTCCGATCTCGTCCTCCAGCGACTTGATCTGATGGCTGAGCGTCGGCTGCGAGATGCCGAGCTTGTCCGCCGCGCGCGTAAAGTGAAGCTCGCCGCATATCGCGTGAAAATATTCCAGCTGTCTAAGCTCCATAAGCGATAACCTCCGGTCATTCTGTATGCCAATGATTATAGACGAATTGATTTGAAATATCTATTTTATGAGGCCTAAGGAATCGCCATCTGGGACGGCAGCGCTTGCATTGCAAGGCAAAGAAAGAAAATCGTAGATCCTATACCGGTCTGGAGGAATATATCATGCAAGCAACCCTAGGACATATCAGCGAAATCAACCGCTTTCCGGTCAAGTCGTTCGGCGGAGAAACGTTGGCGCAATGCGATCTCGAACCGTACGGCATGCTGGGCGACCGGATCGGCGCCTTCTACGACGAGACCAAGGAAGGCTGGAGCAAGTTCGTGACCGCCCGGAAAATCCCGGACATGCTGTCCTATCAAGCCCGCTATGACAATGGGGAGATTCGCGTTACGGCAGCCGACGGGCGCAGCTTCGGGTGGGATGACAGGCTGCTCGGCGATATTCAACGGCTTACTTCGACCTCCATCGCGATGTCGCGCTTGAAAGACCCGCATCCGGAGCATCCGCAGCTGATGTCGGTCGACGAAGGGAGCCTGTTGTTCGTCACCGACGCCTCGATGCGCAGGCTTTCGGAGCTGTGGGGCAAAGACGTGGATCAGCGCCGGTTTCGCGGCAACTTCGTCGTCACGCTCGCCGACGGCGCGCCGGGCGAAGAAGAGTGGCTCGGACGAACGCTCGCGATCGGCGACGTGCGGCTGCGGGTGGACAGCCTTTGCGAACGATGCGTCATGATTACGATGGATCCCGATACCCTCGCGAAGGATCCGTCCCTGCTCAAGCAGGTGAACCAAGCCTTCGACAATAATTTCGGCGCGTACGCTTCCGTGGTCCGAACCGGCCGAATCCGGCTTGGCGATCAGGTGGTATTGGCGCCAGAGGGGGAAAGGGAGGCTGGCGGAGAATGAACATCGAACGGGCGATAGCCGTAGCGCTGGAAGCCCGTGCTCGAGCGTTTGGAGAAGGGCTAGCGATGGCGGCATCCATCCGTAACCGCGGCTTCTATTCGCTTCGTTTATCCACTTAATCTAGCCATATCATCTGTCAAGCAGTCGTTCTACCCGGGGCAATCCGCGGGGGAGGACGGCTTTTTTGCGTTCGGGAGCGGGGGCGCAGATGGATTTTACGTGAAGGACAGGAAAAAAGCGGCATCGCGTGGAAGTAAGGAAGCATCCCTTAATTCATGCGAGGTAGACGATGACATCCATAACCGAAGCTTATGTCGACAGCTTGGCGCCGAACGCGGGCGCGATGAAGAATGGCCGGGATCTGGTCAAGAAGAACAGTTTCCGGCTGCTGAACGTAACCGAAGACGGGAGTCTCCTGTTCGGCGAATGCAAGGGCAGCGGCAAAGACCCTTATCGCTGTTCGGTTGATTACGCGCAGGCGGATAATCCGGTGTTCCGCTGCACTTGCCCAAGCCGGCAGTTTCCGTGCAAGCATACGCTAGGACTCCTGTACGCGCGGGCGCTTGGCAAGCAATTCGAGACGGCCGTACTGCCGCAGGACATCGCGGACAAGCGGGAGAAAGCGGAGAAGCGCGAAGAGAAGAAGAAAGAAACCGCTTCGGCGGAAACGGAAGGCGACGGCGAAAAGCCGAAGCGCAAGGTCAACAAATCGGCGCTGACCAAGAAAATCCGGACGCAGCTGGACGGTCTGGGCATCTTGGAGAAGCTGGTCCTGCAGCTCGCGCAGACCGGTCTCGGCGGCATGGACAAGAAGACCGTCCAGCTCATCGAGGAGCAGGCCAAGGAGCTCGGCAATTACTTCCTTCCCGGCGCGCAGGCGGAACTGAGGGAGCTGGCGCTGGCGCTGAGATCGGAGGAGGAGCGGGAAGCGGTATATTCCGGCGCGATGGAACGATTGATCGCCTTGCATGCGCTCGCGAAGAAAGGCAGGAGCTATCTGGAGCGGCGCGCGGCGCAGCCGGAGCTGCCGATGGATGCCGAATCGACGCTCGAGGAGCTGCTCGGCCATGCCTGGCAGCTCGCGGAGCTCAGGGAGCTCGGCCGCGTACGGAACGGGACGGAGCTGCTGCAGCTCTCGTTTCTGTCTTACGCGGACCATGCCCGCGGCGAATTCGTGGACGCGGGCTGGTGGGCCGATTTGCAGGACGGGACGATTCGCGTCACCCGCAACCTGCGTCCGTTTCGCGCGGCCAAGTCGATGCGGGAGGACGACACCGTGCACGCCGTCGTGAAGACCGACGAGCTGTTCGTCTACCCCGGCGAAACGAATGCGCGGATCAGATGGGAGAAGGGCCAGTTCCGGGACGCGGAGACGCAGGATTATTCGCGGTTGAAGGCACTTGCGACCGATTCTTTCCCGGAAGCCATCAAACGGGTCAAGAACGAGATCAAGCATCCGTTGGCGGACAAAAACCCCGTGCTGCTTGTCGCGTTCCGTTCGATAGAGCGTCTGGAGGACGCCTACGTTCTGTGCGACGGGCAGGGCAAGCAGCTCCCGGTCGCGGACATTCCGGCCGCGGGAAGGCCGACGACGCCGCTGCTCCCATTGCTTCGGCCGGGGGATTTGCGGCATCAAGCCGCGCTGGTCATGTTTCGGCATGACATCGACGGCAACCGCTTGGCGGTTCATATCATGAGCATCGTTACGGACAGCCGAATCATTCGGCTGCTGTATTAGAGGAGAGACGACATGAGCATAGCGTTATTGTTCGACCTGCAGCAGGAAACGCGCCGTTTGTTCATTGCCGGCAGCCCCATGGCGCAGGGGGACCTGCGGCTGACGAAGCTGCTGCCGCAGCTGCGGCAGCTCGGGGAAGCCGCGCCGGTATTCGGTCGGCTCGCGGACGCCGTCGACGGGCTGCTGACCTCCGCCCGCGAAGATAGCGCGGAGAAGCTGCTGGAGCTCGGCACGCTGCTGAGCGCCGTGCTGCATACGCAAGGGAAGACGGAGACGGCCGGCGATTCGCGGCCGGTGGAGGGCATGGACATCGCATTGTCGACGGACGTCGCGTACCGCAAGCTGCATCCGCTGCTGGAGGCGTTGACGACCAAAGGTCAAGGCAGGCTGGAGCAGCTGAGGTCGTCTTACGAGGACCGCAGCTTCCTCGACCTGCGCGCCCTGCCGGCCGTCTGCTCGGCGCTGGACGACAGCTATGCGGATATCCCGGATTTCGTTCAGCGGAAGCTGGTGCCCGCCTTCGGCAAGGACGCGATCCCCGTGCTGAGAAGCCAGTTGAACCTGCAGGGCGGAAAAGGCGATGCCCGGCGGCTTCAGCTCCTCCATGCGGCGGAAGGCGAAGCCGCGTTGGGGCTCGTCATGGAAGCGGCGACCGCCGGCGCGGCCGAATTGAAGGTCGCGGCCGTCGGGCTGCTGGGCGGGTATCCGGAGCAGGAGCCGCTGCTGCTCGAGCTGAGCCGCGACAAGCGAAAGGAAGTCCGCGCGGCGGCCTTGTTCGCGCTGGCGGAGCTCGGAACCGACCGGGCGCTCGACCGCTTATACGAAGCCGTTACGTCGAAGGACCGCGAGTTGGCCGTAGAACCCGTGCGCGCGAGCGGTTCCGGGAAGCTGCTGGAGCGCGTGGTCGCGAAAGCGGACGCCGAGCTAACGCGTTATCTCGCGGGCGACGGCGAAGCGCGCACCGCCGCGCTGCTGCAGCTCCTGACCGACCTGCGCTGCTTGGCGGGCTCCGCGAATTTGGCGGCGGAATCGGTATTCGCCTTCCTGCGGCGGCTGTTCGCGGATGCGGCGTTCATGGTGCCCGCGACCGAATCCGCGCAGGAAGCGGCCGCCGAGCTGCTGCTCGAATTGGACGCGTCCGAAGCCGGCCGTTATGCGATCGAGCTTCAGCATGCGCATAAGGGCATGTTCGCCGGGCATAGCTTCCGCGCCGCAATTAAGTTGTTCAAGCCTGCCGACGTATACGACCGGTATGCAGGCGAGCTGGGCGGAAGGTCCTTGTCCGCGAAGCAGCTGCTTCGCGGCATCCGGCATGTCGTCGACGATCAATTGCGCGCTTCGGAAGTCCATGCGGGCCAGGTCGTCCCGGAGCAAGCGTGGGATCCAAGGTGGGCGCATGCGTTCGCGAAGCAGGACTTGGCGGAATTGGTCTGCGCGTTCACCCATCGCGCCGATCGCGACATCGCGGCTTACCTGGCGTCCAAGCTCAAGGGCGGCGCCGTGCGCATTAACGACCGCACGACGCAGGAGATCGTATCGACGATGTTCCGCATCCGTTATCCGCAGGCGCCGGAGCTCCTGATGAGCGTGCTCGAAGGCGAGAACGTCCGGGGCTATTATTATTTGAACCCGCGCATGAAGCCGCTGATCGCTTCAATGCCGAAATCGTACGCGCCTAGGCTTCGCGCCTTCGCAGCGAAAGTGGCTTACGCTTCCGCGAGAGACGAATTAACCGACATCGCGGACGCGCTCGAAGCCAAGCCGGAAGAAACCAACGAGGAGAGTGGAACGGGATTATGGGGATGGATCAAAAACAAACTGTCTTAAGGTTGTCGGCGGAGAAGCTGTACGCGCATGAGCTCGACGCGCTTCGGGCCGTCGACAAGGACGCCAAGCCGGCGGGCTGGCAGCTGTCGCCGAAATCCGTGCTGACGTTCATCACGGGCGGCAAAGCCGGCGATACCGTCATTACGCCCAAGTATATCGGCAACAAACGGCTGGTCGAGATGGCGATCGCCACGCTGCTGACCGACCGGGCGCTGCTCTTGATCGGCGAGCCGGGAACGGCCAAGTCCTGGCTGTCCGAGAATTTGACCGCGGCTATTCACGGCGACTCGTCGAAGGTCGTCCAAGGCACGGCGGGCACGAGCGAGGAGCATGTGCGGTACTCGTGGAACTACGCGCTGCTGCTCGCGCAGGGCCCGTCGGATCAGGCGCTGATCCGCAGCCCGATCTTTCGCGCGATGGAGAGCGGAGGCATCGCCCGCTTCGAGGAAATCTCCCGCTGCGCGTCGGAGGTGCAGGATGCGCTCATCTCCGTCCTGTCGGAGAAGACGATCTCCATCCCCGAGCTGGGCCGGGAGCTGTCGGCGGAACGCGGCTTCTCCATCATCGCGACCGCGAACACGCGCGACCGGGGCGTCAACGAGATGTCCGCCGCCTTGAAACGGCGGTTCAACATCATCGTGCTTCCCGCGCCGTCCAGCATCGAGACGGAGATCGACATCGTGCGCAGGCGCGTCGGCGAGATCTCCGCGAGCTACCAGCTGCGCGCCTCGCTTCCGGACGACGAGGCGATCCGCAAGGTCGTCACCATCTTCCGGGAGCTCCGCAGCGGACTCACCCTCGACGGGAAAGAGAAAGTCAAAGGGCCGAGCGGCGTGATTTCGACCGCGGAAGCGATCTCGCTGCTGACCGGCAGCATGGCGCTCGCCGGCAGCTTCGGCGACGGGCATATCGGCGACGAGGACGTCGCGGCGGGCTTGCAGGGCGCGATCGTGAAGGACGACGAGAAGGACAAGCTCGTTTGGAAGGAATATTTGGAAAACGTCATGAAAAAACGGGGGTCCTCATGGCGGAGTCTGTACAGCGCCTGCGCGGAGATGAATGGGTGACCGGCGCAGCGGAGCCGCATTATTTCGGCATTCGGCATCTGTCTCCGGCGGGATCGCATCATCTGCTCGCCCTGCTCGAGGACGTTCAGCCGACGGCGGTGCTGATCGAAGGACCTAGCGACGCCGACGGCTTGGCGATGCAGTTCGCGTCGCGCGGCGTCGTGCCGCCGGTCGCCATGCTGGCGTATACGGAGCAACTGCCCGTGCGCACGCTCCTGTACCCGTTCGCCGATTATTCGCCGGAATACCAGGCGCTGCTGTGGGCGTATCGCAACGGCCGTGCCGTCCGGTTGATCGACCTGCCGACGGACGCGGCTTTGGCGCTGGGCGGACTCAGACGCGCGCCGGCCGCGCCGACGGCCGGAGAGACCGGGGCCGAGGAAGAAGGGGCGCCGGCGGCATCGTCCGACTCCGACTCCGAACCCGGCTTCGGCGCGCTCCGGCATGACTTGTATGCGCGCGTTGCCGAGCTTTCGGGCGAGCCGGATTACGAGGCGTATTGGGAGCGGCATTTCGAGCATCAGCTGCAGCCGGGTGCCTACAGGAGCGCCATCGCGCATTATTCCGCCGAGATGCGGGCGTTGACGGAGGCCGACGAACATCGGCTCGTTCCGCATGAATCGGCCTACAACGAGATTCGCGAGTCGTATATGCGGCGCTTAATCCGCGAAACCGTCGAATCGGGGCATCGTCCCGAGAACATCGTCGTCGTCAGCGGCGCCCATCATACGTCGGCGCTGACGCTGCGGCTGCCCGCGATGACGAACGAGGAGCTGGCCAATCTGCCCCGCGTCCGGACGAAAATGACCTTGATGCCGTACTCCTACTATAAATTGTCCTCGCATTCCGGATACGGCGCGGGCAACGAAGCGCCGGCGTATTTCGAGCTGCTATGGCAGTGCATGCGGCATGGGGACTTGAGCAGGCTTCCGGCGCTGTATCTGTCCAAGGTCGCATCGATCCTGCGCGAGCAAGGAACGTGGCGCTCGACGGCGTCGGTGATCGAAGGCGTGCGGCTGGCGGAAGCGCTGGCGTCGCTTCACGGCGGCGGGCATCCGACGTGGAAGGATCTGCGGGATGCGGCGACGGTGTTGTTCGGCTACGGGGAATTCGCCGTCGTCGCGGAGGCGCTTGCCCGAACGGATATCGGGACAGTCATCGGCAGCCTGCCCGAAGGCGTAAGCCAAACTCCCGTGCAGGACGACTTGAACCGCGAGTTGAAACGGCTCAAGCTGGAGAAATACAAGACGCTCGTCGCGGCGGACGTGGAATTGGACCTGCGGGAAAACCGCCGGGTGCAGTCGGAGGAAGCGGCCTTCATCGATTTGAACCGTTCCGTATTCCTTCATCGCCTGGCCGTGCTCGGCATTCGATTCGCCAGTAAGCGGCAGGTGCGGCAGGCGGACGCCACCTGGGCGGAGCATTGGGTGCTGCAGTGGTCGCCGGAGGCCGAGATCGAAACCGTGGAATCGACGCTGAAGGGCGAAACCGTCGAGCTGGCCGCCGCCTACGCGATTCATGAAGAGCTGCTGGCCTGCACCGACATCGCGGCGGCAGCGCGGCTTATTCGCCAAGCCTGTCAATGCGGGCTGCCTCAAATCATGGGGCAGGCGACGGGCGCGCTGCAGCGGCTTGCCGTCGATGCCGGCGATTTCGCGCAAATCGCCGCGACGGTCCGCGAGCTGTCGGTGCTGCTGCAATACGGCTCGATCCGCCGGATCGATACGCAGTCGCTCCTGCCGATCATGCAGCAGCTGTTCCTGCGGGGCGCGCTGATGCTGAACGAGGCGGCGGGCTGCAACGACGACGCGGCCGCCGAACTGGTCGCGGGCATCCATGCCATGCATGCGGTCGCGCAGGAGCACTATCAGGCGGTCGACGACCGGTTGTGGCTGGCCAGGCTGAAGGAGCTCGCCGCCCGGGACGACCGCAACGCCAAGCTGTCGGGTTACGCGTTCTCCATCGTGCTGGAACGGGGCGAAGCGGGAGAAGACGAATGCGCGCAGGAGGTCTCGCGGCGGCTGTCGCCGGGCATTCCGGCCGATCTCGGCGCGGGCTGGTTCGAAGGCCTGTCCATGCGCAACCGGTACGCGCTGCTGTCGCGCGATTATTTGTGGCGGCAGCTTGACGCGTACATCCAATCGTTGGACGCGGAACCGTTCAAGCGCTCGCTCGTGTTTTTGCGAAGGGCGTTCGGCACGTTCGAGCCGAGGGAAAAAGCCGCGATAGCGGAAATGATGGGCGATCTATGGGGCGCCGGCGCCGAAGAGACCGGCGAGGTCCTGCAGCGCCCGCTGAACGAGGAAGAGAAGGAGCGGCTCGATGAACTTAACGACTTTGATTTCGGGGATCTGTAGCTTATGACGGCACCGGATCCGGAACAAGTGAAACGCTGGCGGCTGATCTTGGGGGCCGCCGCGGAGGAGAAACTGCAGGGGCTGGGCGGCGTGACGAACCCGCGCCTGCTCGACGAGGAAAGCCTGCTGCTGGACGAGGCTTTGGCCGCGATCTATGACGGAACGGCCGGGACGGGCGGTTACGGGGCGGACGCCGGACCGCCCGCCGGCGGCAATCGGCCGCGAACGGCGGGGCTGGGTTCGTCCTCGCCGAGGCTGGCCAAATGGCTGGGCGACGTGCGGACGTTTTTTCCGGCGGACATCGTATCCGTCATTCAGGCCGATGCCGTGAAACGCAAAGGACTGACCCAGCTCTTGTTCGAGCCGGAGCTGCTCTCGCAGGTGAAGCCCGATATCGGGATGGTCGCGACGCTCATGGCCCTGCGCGGCCAAATCCCGGAACGGACCAAAGAAACGGCGCGCAAGCTGGTGCGCGAAGTGGTCGAGGAAATCGTCAAGCGGCTCGCCCAGGAGCTCACGCGGGCGGTGACCGGCGCGCTCAACCGGAGACGGCATTCGCCGCTTCCTTCGCTGACGGGGCTAGACTGGAATACGACGATCCGCAAAAATTTGAAGCATTACGATGCCAAGCGCAAGCTGCTGATCCCGGAAAAGGTGTACTTCTTCGACCGGGCGCGCAAGAGCAAGGAGTGGACGGTCATCCTCGATATCGACCAGAGCGGCTCGATGGCGAACTCGGTCATCTATGCGTCCATCGTCGGGTCCATTTTCGCCAGCATGCCGTCGCTCGAGACGCGGGTCGTCGCATTCGATACGGAGGTCGTCGACCTGAGCGAGCAATGCGCGAACGATCCCGTCGAGATGCTGTTCGGCATTCAATTGGGCGGCGGCACGGACATCAACAAGTCGATCCAATACTGCGAGACGTTCGTGGCGGAGCCGAAGAAGACCATCTTCCTGCTCGTCTCGGATCTCTACGAAGGCGGCAATCAGGCGGAGATGATCCGCCGGCTGCGCGCGATGCACGGGGCCGGCGTCAAAACGATCTGCTTGCTGGCGCTTTCCGACGACGGGACGCCTTCCTACGACGAAGGCGTGGCGAAGCGGCTCGCGGAGTACGGCATCCCCTGCTTCGGGTGCTCGCCGGACAAGCTGCCCGAACTGATCGAAGGCGCGTTGAAAGGCATGGACCTGCAGCAGCTGGCGGAGCGGGTCGGACAAGGGAGCAAGAGATAAACGAGGTTGCGGTCGTTAGCGCGGTTCCGGGAAATTGCCGAGCCGATGCTTGGTGACTGACAACCGTTTAGATGAATTGCCGGAGGGAGGCGTGAGCAGCATGGCGGAAACCGGCTTTGCTACCCAATACGTCCGTTCGGAATGGAAATTGAACGAAACGATCATTGCGCTCGCCCCGTCCGAATCGGAGCCGCATTGCTGTTATGTCTTAACGGATAGCGGGAGTCTCTGGGAGCTCAAGACCGATGTCCGGTCGCAATCGCTCATGTATGCCATTGGTATCGATGAGCTTGATTGCGGCGCCGAAATCTCGGTGATCCTGTCTCCCGGCGATGAATACGCGGCTGTCGCTTTGGGAATCTGAGGACGGTCCGAGTCTCCGCATTTTATTTTGGGGCAGGTACGATTGGGATGATCCGATATGCTGGTTGGGCGATCATGTTATCGGGATCACGGGACAGTGCGTACGGCTCCCTCTCCAAAGCATTCATCGATTACCGCGACGACATCCTAACGCTATACATCCCCGCAACGGAAGGGAAATGATCCGATGTTCACCGAGACCGAGTATTACGACGAGAAGTTTAACGACCTTCGGTTTGCCAACGAGACGCTTACGTCCGTCCGGTTCTACGATTGCGTGTTCACGGACTGCGTGCTGAGCGAGACGGTGTTCACGGACTGCAAATTTTCGGGCTGCAGCTTCGTCCGTTGCGATCTGAACGGCATCAAAATCGTCGACAGCGACTTTTCCCATGCCAGCTTCGCGCAATCCAAGGTGGTCGGCGTCAATTGGAGCGAAGGGGAATGGCCGAGAATCAGCGTTCCCGCGCTGCTGAAGTTCGAGGAGTGCACGCTGAACCATTCCACTTTCATCGGACTAGACCTGCCGCAGAGCGTCTTCCGCGATTGCCTGGCCAGGGACGTGGATTTTCGGGAGGCGAAGCTGAACGGGGCGGACTTGCGGTCGACGGATTTCAGCGAAAGCCTGTTCGGCGACACCGATCTGAGCGGCGCCGATCTGTCGCATGCGGCCAACTACCGGATCGATCCGAGCCAAAACCGGATCTCGCAGGCGACGTTCATGCTGCCGGAAGCCTTGTCCCTGCTGCATAATATGGATATTATTCTCGGCGAAGACTAGATGCGCCGATAGTAGATCTCGCTGTTTAATATAACGAAATCATAGTGCGCCAAAGCCCGTTCCTGCGGCAAGCCTTCTGCAGACGCGGGTTTTTTGTACGTCATGCACAACGATTGCATATGCGCGTTAGGTTATTTGACATATCTATAACGTGCATTATTGACGGATTCGAAAAGCCTCCCTATACTAAGCTCAACCAAAGTCGGAATATCGAACGATTCAATGGCCTGCAAGGGAGGCGAACAAGCTTGATCGAAGACCCCGTTCTTGCGCAAGAATGGCTGCCCGTCTGCCTGTCGGCCGATTTGAAGGAACAGCTGCTGAAAGTGACGGCCGCGGGCGAATACGTCGTCGTGTTCCGCTCGGAAGGCGACGTGCATGCATTGAAGGACGTCTGCGTGCATCGCGGCGCGCCGCTATCCTTGGGCAAACGGAAAGGCGATTGCATCGTGTGTCCGTACCATGGCTGGGAATACGACCGCGGCGGACAATGCGTCAAAATTCCGCAGCTCGACCCTGCCCGCGTCATTCCGCCCAAGGCGCATACCCAAGCGTTCGGCTGCCGGGAACGCTACGGCCTCGTTTGGGTCCGGCTGCTTCGTTCGGACAGCCGTTTCCCCGAATATCCGGAGATCGACTCGGGTGCGCTGCGGCTGCATGCGACCATGGGGCCCTACGACGTGAGGGCGGCGGCGCCTAGACTGATCGAGAATTTTCTGGATGTCAGCCACTTGGCGTTTCTCCACGAAGGGTATCTGGGAGCGCCGGAGTATCCGTACATCTCCGATCATGACGTGCACTGGATCGACGGCAGAGGCGTATCGGACGACATCCTCATCGTGCAGCCGAACGGCGACGGCAGGGGCAGAGAGGTCCAATACCGGTACGTCTATGAAATTTTAAGCCCGGTCAGCGTGAAATTCACGAAGACCGATACCGAAACGGGCGACGTCGTATCCATCCAATTATGCGTCCGGCCGAACGAAGAGCGCCGTTCCGCGGCTTACTTCCTGGTCGCGAGCAATTTCGACGTCGATACGCAGGCGTTCGTCTCGTATCAGGAGCTGATCTTCAACCAGGATGTCGAAGTGCTGGAGAATCAGAAGCCGGAGGAGCTGCCGCTCGACCTGCAGCTGGAGATGCACCTCAGGTCGGACCGGATCAGCATCGCCTACCGCAACTACCTCAAGGAACGCGGCGTCAGGTGGGGCGTCATCTACGGTTAAGTCCGACTCGTTTGACGCAAAAAGATGAAGCGTCCGCGCGACAAAAAAGCGGCCCGAAGCATGAAATTTCATGCTTCGGGCCGCTTTTAACGTCAGGCGGGCATCGCGTGCTGCAACACGCGCTCGAGAAACCGCTGTGCCCGTTCGCTCTGCGGGCGGGCGAAGAATTGCCCGGGCTCCAGCCGATTCAGCGGTAGCATTCCCATTAGCAGCGATTCCGAGTCCCGCGCCGATACGCGTCCGGCGAATATCCGCGCTTCCTTGGATGCATATCTGACGCCGGTCCGCATACGATTAGGCGAAGATGCGGGATACGAGGGAGGATGCTGGAGATGGCTGCATACGAATCGCGGCTGACGCAGCTGGTGCGGGCTCACCTGCCGAACGGCGCGGTGCCGGTCATGATCGACAAGCCTTACCCCCATGCGGCGGTCGTCGCGGCGGATCTGAACGGGGACGCGGTACCGGAGGTCGCGGCGGTCTATCGCCGAGGCGGCGGGCTCTGCCTGCTGGTGCTCGCCTACCGGGACGGCGCATGGCAGGAAGCGTGGCGAGCGGACGGACAGGGCGTCGGCGTCACGCACTTCGCGGCGATGCCCGTGACGAGAGCGGGGACGCCGAATCTAGTCGTCGGCTGGCGGGACGAGGCCGGATGGACGAAGCTTTCGGTCTACGAGCGGACCCGCGAGGGATTCGCGGAGACGGCTTCTTCCGCCATGCGCTGCCATTATATGGAGGCGATGGATATGCCGGGCCCGTCGGGCGGCCTGGACGGCAAAGCCGAACTCGCGCTCTGGTCGCATGCCGGCGGCGGCGCGTACCGGGTCGAGGTCGTCAGATGGACGGAGGGCGCTTTCGTGCCCGCACCGGACGCGTACGGGTATTACTTCCCGGTCGTCGCCCGCTATCACGAACGTTTGACGAGGCTGGCTCCCGGAAATCCGTTCTATTGGTATCGTCTCGCGGACGCGCAGCATCGCGCCGGACTGCCTCAGCTCGCGCTGGCGTCCGTCGACCGGGCGCTCGGCATCACGCTGGAGCCGTCGCGCGACGAGCTGCTGGCGCTGGAGCGCAGCATCAGGTTATCGCTCGCGCCGTACCGCCTTGCGCGCGCCGCGGGGCTATACCCGGCCTCGCTCAAAACCAAAGCCGGCACGCGCTGGGGCTATATCGACGCCTCGGGAAGGATGGCGATCTCCCCCCGGTTCGACGATGCGATGGATTTTCAGCCGAACGGGCTTGCCGCCGTCGCGGAGCACGGAAAGTACGGCTTGATCGATGCGTCCGGCGATTATCGGGTGAAGCCGGTCTACGATTCCATCGGCACCTTCTCCGAGGGGCGGGCGACCGTCATCGACGCCCAAGGCTTCGGCTTGATCGACGAGAAGGGCGCCGTCGTGACGAAACGATCCTATCCGTTCATTGCGGATCTGCATGACGGAAGAGCGTTGTTCTACGTGATGGACGACGGCAACGGCGAAGGCGGCGCTTCTCGCTACGGCTACCTGGACGCGCAGGGGAACGAGGCTATTCCGGCCCGATTCGCGGATGCGAACGACTTCAATGCAGGCAAAGCCGTCGTGAAAATCGCGGACAACGAATACGCGCTCATCGGCAAGGACGGCGGGACGATCGCCACCTACGCGTACGCATCCGTCGGTCCGCTGAGCGACGGGCTGCTTTCCTTCCGGAAGGAAGCCGCCGGCAAATACGGCTACATGGACGAGCGCGGAACCGTCGTGATCCAGCCCGCGTATACGTCGGCGTTTCCGTTTCATGAGGGCAGAGCCATCGTGAATACGAGCGAGGATTTCCGTTCGGATTACGGCGTCATCGACAAACGGGGGAAGGTCATCGTCAAGACGGAATACAACGACGTGCGCGACCTGGGCGAAAGGCGGTTCGCTCTCGGCCGCGCTGTCGACCCCGAGCAGCCGTTCATCGGCTCGCGGTACGCCATTGCGGATTGGAACGGCAAACGGCTGACGGATTTTCTGTATCGCGACGTCTCCGATTACAAACACGGGCTCGCATCCGCCTCGGACGCGAAACAAACGTACTTCATCGATCTCAGCGGCAAGCCGGCGCCGGGTTATCCGCGCGCGGAGGGAAGCGGTTCGTTGACGGTGGAGGAAGGCGGGGTGATCAAAGCCTATATCGATCAGCGGCTCTCGTACCTGGCCCGCGACGGCCGCATCGTCTGGAAGCAGAACACCGTCATTCCGCTGCAGGCGCCATACGCGGTGAAGGAATTAAAGTTCAAGCCGAATCCGGATTACCTCGTCTATTATCCGGAGGTTGAAGGCATCGCGGATCCGGCGGGGCAACGCACAGTCAACGCGAAGCTGAAGGAGATGTCGCAGGTCAAGCCGATTCCCGCGAACCAGCAGCTCGATTACGCGTACAGCGGCGATTTCGAAGTGGCGTTCTACAAGCAGCAGCTGCTGGAACTGGAGCTGACCGGCTACAACTTTCCCTTCGGGGCGGCGCACGGGATGCCGACGAAGACCTACGCGATCATCGATTTGACGAGCGGGCGGATGTTCGGCCTCCGGGACTTGTTCAAGCCCGGCAGCGACTACGTGAAGGTGCTGAGCGATATCGTCGGCAAGCAGATCAAAGAGGATCCGCAATATTCGTACGTCTTTCCGGACGCCTACAAAGGCATTCAACCCGATCAGCCGTTCTTCGTCACGGCGAACGCGCTGCATCTGTATTTTCAGCCGTACGAGATCGCGCCTTACGTGGCAGGGTTCCCGACGTTTACGATTCCGTTCACCCAGTTCGGAAATATCCTCGATACGGAAGGCGCGTTCTGGAAGTCTTTTCATCAATAACGATAGGCTGACGAGGAGATATTGCAGTACGAAAGCATTATTAATGATACGAATAATTCGCTTCGTTAATTATCGCAAAGACCGCAGAAAATGCGGTTTTTTTTGCGTTTTGTCCATAGCCGATTTGCTTGCCAAGGCGGCAGGAATGAGGCTTTCGCGGAAATTTGCGGCATGGATTGACGAGCGGCGGGATGCGGGGCTATAATGATTTTGCATTTAGTAATTTAGTAAATTAGTAAATCATAAACGAAGTGCAATCGCTCGATATGTGACCGAATTCAATTCGCAATGTAATTCGATCAAGAGCGTATTCGATATGCTTGAAAGGAGCGTAGCAATGACGCAGCAAGAAAATTACCTGTTGTCTCCGGCTCGGCGGTTGACGGCCGACGAACGGGCATTGGTCTGGTCCAAGCCGCCAACCCATCAGATCAGCGCCGAAGAGCGGCGGATTTGCCGGGAGGTCAAGCGGAATTGGGAAAGCGCGGAAATGAAAATCGCCACGATACTGCTCGAGGGCGACGCCGGTTCCGGCAAGACGCAGTTGGCCAAAGCGTTATCGGCCGATTTCGGCCTGCCTTATACGAAGATCACTTGTTTTGCCGACATGGATAAATCCGATGTGATCGGCGCCATTTTGCCGGTGTTGACCTCGGAGGAATTGGAAGCGTTGGAACCGGAGGACCGGGCGATGCTGAAGGCCTTGTACGAAAGCGATGCGTTCGAGAGCGCGTCGCGCGCGTTGGCGGAGGCGTTCGGCTTCTCTCCGGAAGAAGCCGCCGGGAAGCTCAAGCGGCTCATGAAAACGGCCGCGGCGGGCGCGGGGAGCGAAGCGGTCGAATACCGCTTCTACCCGTCCGAGATCGTGAGGGCGTACCGGCAGGGCTATCTGTTGGAGATCCAAGAGCCGACGGTCATTCGCGACGCCGCGGTATTAATGGCATTGAATTCCGCTTTGGAGCCGGACGGCGCGCTCAACCTTCCGACGGGAATCCTGCGCAGGCATCCGGATTTCATCGCGGTCATCACGACGAACCGCGGCTACGCGGGGGTCAGGCCGCTGAACGAAGCGCTCCGCGACCGGGTGCAGCATTCCGAGCGCATGGACCTGCCGGCCAAGTCCGTCATGATCGAAAGGGCGATGGCCAAGACCGGCTACCGGAACGAGCAGGCATTGAACGTGTTGGCGGACGCCATCATGGTGCTCGATCATACCGCGAGAGCCCATGCGATCAAAGGCGTCGCCGGCATGCGTTCCTATTTCTACTGGGCCGACGCGGTGGCAGGCGGCGTCGATGCGCGGGAATCGCTTTATCATAAGGTCATCTACAAGGTTTCTACCGATCCGGTGGACATCGGGCTGTTGGAGGAAGCGTTGGAACGCCGCGGCTTGCTAGCGGAATTGGATCGGCTGCCGACGGAACGCGGCAAGGATGATTCGCGCCCGGAGGAACACGGCACCGAGGAGCGTCAGGATGAAGTCGCCGACGCCGATAGGAACGACATGGAAAACGACATGGAAACTAACGACGCCGAAGCTATCGGCAACGAAGCCGATGACGCCGAGGCTATCGCAATCAAGACTTGGGGTGCCGTGAACGCCGTCCCTGCCAAGCAGGAGAACGCGACGGACGAGCAAGGAATCGCCCTGAAAAAGTCGGCCGACAGCGAGGAAGGCTCGGCAGGCGAAGCCGGCGAGCATGCGGCGATGGAAAGGTCGGAGACGGAGGAAGACGGGGCCGCCAGGTATCATCAAGCGAACCCGGACGCCGCGCCCGCGGATGCGGAGCGCGCCGCGCGGGAGCATCGCAAGAAGTTGATCCAAGACGCCAGAGAAGCGGTGAACGCCTCGATGCATCAAGCCGTCAGGCTCGTGGTGCACCGACCCGGCCATGACGCGGAGAGCGAACGGGAATACGATCGGTATCGCTCGGAGCTGATGCCGATCGTCCGGGAGATCGCCGGACAGGCGCTTCCGCTGCTGGAGCATGAGACGGCTTCGGAATTCGCGCGGAATCAATATTCCGGCAGCAAGTTCCAGGCGGACAGCGTCGCCTACCGGGATTACCGCCATTTCGCCAAGAAGCGGCCGCCCTCGGAATCGCCGTCGCTCGCGGTCGCGCTGCGGGTGGACGAATCCGCCTCGATGTCGGCGTTCGGCCGATTGGAGGCGGCGAAGCGCGCGGCGCTCGCGGTCTACGAGTTTTGCCGGCTGTGCGGCATCCCGGTGATGATCTACGGGGATACGGCGGACGTATCGCGGTTGGAGCAAATGTCGATCTACGCGTATGCCGACCTCGAAGCGCCGGAAGCGAACGACCGGTTCCGCCTCATGGGCATTCGGGCCAGAAGCAACAATCGCGACGGCATGGCGCTGCGCGTTATCGCGGACCGGCTGGCGGCCGCTCCCCAGCGGACGAAGCTGCTCATCAGCGTCAGCGACGGACAGCCGAAGGCGATGGAAGACTACGCCGGCGGCATTGCCGTCCAAGACATGCAGGCGGTCATCGCGGAATACGAGCGGCGCGGCATCGCTTTCCTGGCGGCCGCGATCGGTCAGGATAAAGACGTCATCGGCCGCATTTACGGAAGCGAACGCTTCCTGGACATCACGGATCTGGAGGAGCTGCCGGTTAAGCTCGTGCGTTTGATCGCACGGCATTTATAAATGGCCGATTCGGCGAGCCTACGGCACGCTTCGGCCGGATCGCCGAAATTCGAAGAAGAAGGGGAAACGAAATGGACAAACAAAAGCGCAAGGAGCTGCAGGATGCTTACAGTCAAATCAAGACGTACATGGGCGTCATCCGAATCACGCATGCCGCGAGCGGCAAGGCATATGTCGGCGCATATCCGAACCTCAAGAACAAATGGCTGACCATCCAGAGTCAGCTCGACATGGGAAGATTCGCGAACGCGGGACTGCAGCGGGATTGGAACGCATTCGGGGCCGAGGCTTTCGGCTACGAGGTGCTCGAGGAGAAGGATGCCGGCGACGTCGCCGACAAACGATGGGCATTGAAGCAAATGGAGACGCGCTGGCTGGAGAAGCTGCAGCCCTACGAGGACAGCGGCTACAACAAGCCGCCGAAATAATGTATTTGCGACAAGCATATGCAAGAACGTGAAAAGAGGACCGGCATTGCCGGAGTTTTGAACGATCGCGTCAATAGAAAACCGGATTCCGCCATGCGGGGAACCCGGTTTTCCGTTTTGTTGCCTTATCGCCTTAATGTCTTGTCGTCTCTTCATTATGACGTCATGTCTGCTTATCGTCATATCGTCATGTAATCTCGCCACCTTGTCTTGCCGGGACAACAAGGGATTGGGCGAACAACCGAACGGGTAATTATTCCTCGTAGATCATTTTGCGGGTCATGCCGCCGTCGATGACGAGGTTCGTCCCCGTGACGAAATCGTTCGCCGGATCCGTCAGATACAAGCAGGCGCGCGAGATATCGTCCGGCTTCCCGACGCGCTGCGCCGGATGCTGGGCATGGTCGGCCGGCCTCAGGCTGCCGTAATCGCCGTTCTCGATCCAGCCCGGGCTGATGGCGTTGACCCGTATGCCGTCCGGCCCGAGCGAGAGGGCGAGCGCGTGCGTGAGGGAGAGGATACCTCCTTTGGATGCCGCGTACGCCTCGGAGTTCGGCTCGGACATGAGCGCCCGCGTCGAGGCGATATTGACGATCGCGCCGCCGCGGCCGCCGGCTTTCATCAGCTTGGCGGCTTCTCGCGCGCATAGGAACGTTCCCCGCAAATTCGTGTTCAACACGTAATCCCATTCCTCGACGGACAGCTCGTACACGGACTTCCACGCGCCGAGACCGGCGTTATTGATCAGCGCGTCCAATCGGCCGCCGTTTTCCCGCAGCGAGGCGAAGCATGCTTCGATCGAGGCGGGATCGCTTAGGTCGACCGTATGGCTGATCGGCTCCGGTCCTTCTCCGCGGACGAGCGCGGACGTTCGTTCCAGCGACTCGGCATTCCTGTCCAACAGGATTACGTTCGCGCCTTGCCTGGCATAGGCGAGCGCGACATCCCGGCCGATCCCGCCGCCCGCGCCCGTAATCATGACATGGCGATTCCGGAAGGTCATATTCCGATTCACTCCATTTCGACGTATTCTACTATTCAGATATAACCGCGCAGGAAGGGATTGTCAAATCAGTCCAGTATTTGCAGGGTAATATATGGTAATTGAACGGCTTGGCAGGAATACGAGGCGGATTGTGGAAAGTAAGTAGTATATTTCATACGATGGAGCGAAACCATGAGCGAATTCATCCGATTTTTCGAAACGCATACCGGCACGATTATCGAAAACTGGATCTACCGTATGGAAACGGCTTACCCCGGGCAAAACAAATCGGAACTGCTTCGCGCTATTTGCAAAAAATATATTGTGCTTATCGCCGATATCGACATCCCGTTGGATCACCATCCCATCTATAAAGAATTCGAAGTCTGGTGCGAGAACCTCTTGCAGCAGAAAGTAACGATCGACCAGGTACTCAAAAGCTCGGCGTTCTTCCGCGAAGCCTTCATCGACGCGATTGCCGAATTCGACACGGAACGATCCGAATTGATGCGGTTGATCGCATGCGCGATCTCGCGGATCGACACCTTTCAAGCGACGATTTACACCTATTTCTGGAAGCATGCCCACGGCAAAATCCAGGCGCAGGACAAGCTGATCGAGGATATGCACGACGACAAGCTGAATCTCATCGGCAAGATGGCTTCCAGCATGGCGCACGAGATCCGCAATCCGCTCACGACCATCAAAGGGTTCTTCGTGCTTGTCCGCAAATTGCTGCCGCCGGACGAACTGGGTAAAATCGACAATTATTTGGATATCATCGACCATGAATTCCGCAACATCGAAATGCAAATCACGGGCTTCCTGAGCTTCTCGCGCAAGCCGATCGCCGACGAGGACAGCGTCGTCACGCCGCTGAACGAGCTGATCGAGAAAACGCTGCTGCTCGTCAGTCCGCTGCTCCTGAACGAGAATATCGATCTGTCGTTGTCGCTGCAGGAAGGCATCCGGGTCAAAATCCAAAAGGTGTCCGTCGTTCAAGTGTTCTCCAACCTGCTGAACAACGCGATCGACGCGCTGCGCGACGGGAAGGGCGACCGGAAGATCATCGTGCTTACCTATGCCGACGATGCTTATACATACGTAAGAATCAGCAATACGGGTCCGGAGATCCCGCCCGAGATGCAGCAGCGCCTGTTCGCGCCGTTCGTCACGAGCAAATCCGACGGAACGGGCCTCGGGCTTGCCATCTGCAAGCAAATCGTGGAACGGAACGGCGGCACGATCTCGTTCGAATCCAATCGGCACGAGACGTCGTTCACCGTCAGGCTCAACAGCTTTTTGGACGAATAAAGAGACCGGAGAGGGATCGAACATGGAACACCGGACGACCGAGCAGTGGAACGAAGCGTTATGGGCGGAAGCGGAGCCGGTCTATCGGGAAGGGTTTCCCGAGCATGGCAGGAAGCCGAAGGCGATCGTCCGCCGCATGTTCGAGCGGGGCATCTGCGCGCTGCATGTCTGGGGCGAGCCCGGCGCGGCGGTCGCGATGGCGCTGACGGCGTTCGATTCGCGCGCCGGCGTGCTCGTCATCGATTACCTGGCCGTGCGGGAGTCGCGGCGGGGCGAAGGAATCGGCCGCGCATGCATTGCGTCGGTCAGGAACTGGGCGCTTGGCGTCATGCCCGAATGCAAGGGCCTCGTCATCGAGGCGGAAGCCGAGGAGACGGCGGAGAACGCCAAGCGGATCCGATTCTGGGAGAAGGCCGGATTCACGCTGACGGAATACGTGCACGCCTATGTCTGGGTCCCGGAGACGTACCGCGCGATGTATCTGAGCTTCGACGCCGGCCGCCCCTTGACGTATGATGGCAGAGAGCTGTTCAAAGCGATCACGAGGTATCACGAAAGGGCGTACCGCGGCCGCGAATAGTAGCTTAGCTTGTTGCGGCCGTAGATGCCGAGCCTATCGAGTCTCCCCGAACTTCCTCGGCTAATGCGGTTTTCTTGTTTCCGAGAGCTGAATTCGCACGAATCGAAGCCGGCAGAACGATGGGAAAGCCTGCAATGAAAAGTCGAAAAAACCGCGGTACCCCGAGCACGGGGGGGCCGCGGTTTTTCGCGTTTTCGCCTCGTTGATTCCGTTTGCGTCTTCTGATTTCGGAATCGGCGGGGATCGGATTCGGCAATACTACCGGCAGCGAACGAAGGCTAACAAAATCATGTCAACATCGATCATGACCGAATGCGATTTTCATTTGATTGAAGATGAAAGCGCTTGGCTTTACGATAAGGACGCAACATATTTCATTCCTTGGGGGGCTATCCTAATGGCAACTGCAGCTGCGCGACAAAAGCCATCCGCAGATGGCGCTAGAGTGAAAGTACAGCGTTTCGGACGCTTCTTGAGCGGCATGGTCATGCCGAATATCGGCGCTTTCATCGCCTGGGGCTTGATTACCGCGCTGTTCATTCCGACCGGCTGGATCCCGAACGAGGAGCTGGCGAAGCTCGTCTCGCCGATGATCACGTACCTGCTGCCGCTCCTGATCGGATATACGGGCGGCACGATGGTTCACGGGACGCGCGGCGGGGTCATCGGCGCGGTCACCACGATGGGGGTCATCGTCGGCACGGACATTCCGATGTTCATGGGAGCGATGCTCGTCGGGCCTTTGGCGGCTTGGGTGCTGAAGCGATTCGACCGCGCGATCGAAGGCAAGATCAAATCCGGCTTCGAGATGCTCGTGAACAATTTCTCGTCCGGCATTATCGGCGGCATCTTGGCCATTATCTCCTATCTGGTCGTCGGACCCGCCGTCCAGGTCGTGAGCAAGGGACTCGCCAACTGCGTGCAGGCGCTGGTGGACGCCAATCTGCTGCCGCTCGCGAACGTGCTCATCGAGCCGGCGAAGGTGCTGTTCTTGAACAACGCGATCAACCATGGCGTACTCAGCCCGATCGCGCTGGAGCAAGCGTCCAAGACGGGCCAATCGATTCTGTTCATGCTGGAATCCAATCCGGGTCCCGGACTCGGCATCCTGCTCGCGTATTGGTTGGTCGGACGAGGCTCCGCCAAGATGTCCGCCCCGGGCGCGGCGATCATTCACTTCTTCGGCGGCATTCACGAGATCTACTTCCCTTACATTCTGATGAATCCGCGGTTGATCCTTGCGGTCATCGCCGGGGGCGTGACCGGCACGTTCACGTTTTCGCTGTTCCATGCGGGACTGGTCGCGCCGCCGTCGCCGGGCAGCATCTTCGCTTACGTCGCCATGGCGCCGAAGGGCGGCCTGCTGTCGATCTTCACCGGGATCATCACGGCGACGATCGTGTCTTTCCTGGTCGCGGCGCTTCTGCTGAAGACGAGCAAGCATGCCGAGGAAGAAGACGGCTTGGAAGAAGCCTCGGCGAAAATGAAACAAATGAAGCAAGCGCCGATCGCGGCTTCGGCCACGGCGGCAGCGCCGGCCGCGGCAACTGTTCCGGTCATGGCGGGAGGAGCCGCCGGCACAGCGGGCTCGGCAGCGCCGGCACCTGCCGCTGACGCCGCATCGGGCGTCGTCAAAGCGGCAGCCGACGTAAACAAAATCGTCTTCTCCTGCGATGCCGGCATGGGCTCGAGCGCGATGGGCGCCTCTATTCTTCGCAAGAAGATGAAAGACGCCGGCGTCGGCGTAACGGTGATCAATACCGCGATCAGCGAGATTCCGTCCGATGCCGACATCGTCGTCACGCACAAATCGCTGACCGACCGGGCGCGCAGCCAAGCCCCGCAGGCGGAGCATATCGGAATCGACAATTTCATGAAAAGTCCGGCGTACGACGAGCTGGTCAATCGTTTACGTTAACAGAACCGACTAACGCTGGCATCCTGCCGGCGTTATCTCCATTTCGGCATGAGGTGCATGGGCATGAAATTATCTCACCGGCATCGGCAGATCCTGGAGCTGCTGCTCGCTCGAATCGAAGACGTCACGGCAGGGGAGATCGCCGCCGAGATCAACGTCAGCACGAGGACCGTCCATCGGGAGCTGTCGGAGCTCGAGACCGTCGTCGGCGAGATGGGCGCGGCGCTGCAGAAGAAGTCGGGCACGGGCATTCACTTGCAGGCGGACGGCGAGAAGCTGCAGGCGCTGAGAAGCCTGCTGCTCGAATCGAAGGCCGTCGAATACTCCGCGCAGGAACGCAAGCTGATCATGCTGTGCACGCTGCTTCGGGAGGATGAACCGGTCAAGCTGTTCACGCTCTCCCGGGAGCTCGGGGTCACCGTACCGACGGTCACGAGCGACTTGGACGAATTGGAAGAGCGGATCAAGCAGGCCGGCCTCGTTCTCGTCCGCAGAAGAGGGTACGGCGTCAGCCTGAGCGGTTCCGAGTCGAGCATGCGCGGCATGATCGCGCGGTTGGCGCGAAGCTTTCTGGACGAATCCGATCTGTTCGGCCGATCGGATCAACCTCAAGGTCCCGCCACGGCGAGGCTGCTGGCGTTGATCGGGAAGTCGTACTTCGGCCAGGTGGAAGAAGCGCTGTGGCAGACGGCGGACGACGAGCTTAACGCCCTGCCCGAGAAGGAATACACGCAGCTCTTGATCCAGGTCGCGATTGCGATCGCGCGGATTCGAGCCGGCAGGCCGATCGAGCTGATGCCGGAGAAGCAGTCCGAGCGTCGGCGCGAGCTGTCGGCGAGCGTAATCGCGTATCTGTCGCATGCGGTCGGCTTGGCGTTCTCCACCGCGGAGACCGCCTACATCGCCGGGCTGCTCGAGCCGCGGCGCGCCGCGCATCCGAATCAATTGCTGCCCGAGGAAGCGCTGGGTTACATGGAGCTGATCTGGAAGCTCGTCCGGAACATGGAGGCGCGGAGCGGCGTTCGCTACGGCGCCGACCGTTCGCTTCGGGACGGCCTGCTCGGCCATCTGGAGTCCGCGCTGAAGCGCCTGCGGACGGGGGCCAATATCCGCAATCCGCTGCTGGCGCAGATCAAGCGGGATTACGAGGGGTTGTTTCACGAGCTTCGCGATGCGGTGAACGAGACGTTGACGGAGACCGAGGTGCCCGATGAGGAAATCGGCTATCTCGTCATGCATTTCGGGGCGTCGCTGGAGCGGCAGAAGCAGTTTCGGCGCAATGTCAGGGCGATCATCGTCTGCACGGGCGGCATCGGGACGTCCAAGATGCTCGCCGTCCGCCTGACGAAGGAGCTGCCGCAGGTCGACATCGTCGGCCATGCTTCCTGGTTCGAGGCGGCCAGGATCCCGGAAAGCGAGTACGACCTGATCATCTCGACCGTGGAGCTGCCTTTGGACGAGGAGCGGTACATCAAGCTCAGTCCGCTGCTCGCGCCGGAGGAAGCGGAGCGGCTGCGGTTCTTCATCCAGAACGTGACCCTGCGACAGGACGACGCCGACCGGGGTTGTACGCATCCGCATGAAATCGGCGAGCCATTCGCAAAGCCGGACCGCGTTAAACGGTACGTCGACGAAATCGTCGGAATCGTCGAGCGGTTCGCCGTCCACGCGCTGGAGGATTCGTTCAACAGCCTGCAGGCGACGCTGGCCGCGATGTGCGGCTATGCGAGGGAGGCGGGAGTCATCGACGACGAGGCGCCGATCGTGCGGCTATTGCTGCAGCGCGAACGCCAGAGCAGCCAGGTCATTCCCGACACGGGCCTAGCGCTCTTCCATGTCCGCAGCGAGCTGGTCCGCCTGCCCTCGCTGGGACTGTTCCGGCTGCGACAGGATTTGGTGCTGGACGGGACCTTGTCTTCCGGGGTCCGGCAGGTGCTGCTGATGCTTGGACCCCGGGAGCTCTCGAAGGAAAGCCTGGAGGTGCTGAGCGAGATCAGCTCGTATTTGCTGATCCCGCAGATGGTCGAGCTGCTGCAGGACGGCAGCCGCGCAGAGATTCAACGGTTCCTCTCGCGGGAGCTCGAAGCATTTCTGGAGACAAAAAAATAAACGGATAGAGGAGCAAACCCACGATGAGTATTTTATCGAACGACAAAGTGAAATTGAACGCGCAGCCCAAGGATAAATTCGATGCGATCCGCATGGCCGGGCAGCTGCTCGTCGATGCCGGGCATGCGTCGGAAGGTTACGTCGCCAAGATGCTGGAACGCGAATCCACGCTGTCGACTTACATGGGCAGCGGGCTCGCCATTCCCCACGGCACGCAGGATTCCAAATCGTTGATCCGTTCGACGGGGCTGTCCATCGTGCAAATTCCGCAGGGCGTGGATTTCGGCGAAGGCGAGAAGGCGTATCTCGTGATCGGCATCGCCGCGGCGGGCAACGATCATCTGGAGATCCTGACGAACGTCGCGATGATCTGCTCCGAGGACGAGAACATGGAAGCCATCCTGAAGGCTTCTTCGCCCGAAGCAATGGTGCGGATCTTCGAAAGCGGGCTGGAATCATGAAGGCCGTTCATTTCGGAGCGGGGAATATCGGCAGAGGGTTCATCGGCCTCGTCTTGTCCGAGGCGGGGTACGAGGTCGTATTCTCCGACGTGAACGTCGCGCTGGTCGAGCTTTTGCAGCAAAAAAAAGCGTATACCGTACGATTGGCGAACGAAGCGCAGGATATTCATCACGTCCACGACGTAACGGCGATCAACGGCAATAATCTGGACGAGGTGGCGGAAGCCGTGGCGCAGGCGGATTTGGTCACGACGGCCGTCGGCGTGAACATCCTGCGCCATATCGCCGCCGGCATCGCGAAGGGCTTGGAGCTGCGCATGGCGCGCGGTGCCGGCCCGCTGCATATTATCGCCTGCGAGAACGCGATCGGCGGGAGCACGCAGCTGAAGGCGCATGTATACGGCCATCTGAGCGCGGAGCGGCAGGATCACGCAAGCCGTACGATCGCGTTCCCGGATGCCGCCGTCGACCGGATCGTGCCGCTGCAGCAGAGCGACGATCCGCTCGAAGTCCGGGTCGAGCCGTTCTATGAATGGGTCGCCGACGAATCGCAAATGATCCCGGGCACGCCGCGCATCGCGGGCATTCATTACGTGGATATCCTGGAGCCGTACATCGAGCGGAAGCTGTTCACGGTGAACACGGGACACTGCGTCGCGGCTTATTTGGGGAGCTATTACGGGTTCTCGACGATCCAGGACGCCATGGCGAACGGACCGGTCGCGGCGCTCGTGCGGCAGACGATGGAGGAGACGGGAGCCGTGCTCGTGAAGCGGTTCGGCTTCGATGCGGAGGAGCATGCAGCCTATATCCGCGAGATTCTGAATCGCTTCGTCAATCCGTACTTGACGGACGAAGTGAGGCGCGTCGGCAGGTCGCCGATCCGCAAGCTGTCCGCGAACGACCGTCTCGTTCGGCCTGCCATGCAGGCCTTCGAGCTGGGACTGCCTGCCAAGTATTTGACGCTCGGCATGGCGGCGGCGCTTCTGTTCGGCGCCGCGGACGATCCGGAAGCGGTGCAGCTCCAGGCGGATCTTCAAGCCATCGGCACGAGCGGGACCGTAGCCAAATACACGACGATCGGCGAGGACCATCCGCTTCATGAGCCGATCGTCGACCAGTACGAGCAGCTGAAGAAAGCGAAAACCTAAGGGGGCGTGCGCATCATGACGAATAAGACGACGAAACGGCTCTCCGGCATCGCGGCGTCTCCGGGCATCGCCATCGCAAAAGCGTTTCGGCTGCGGCAGGATCATTACGTTCCCGCGGCCGGCCATATTGCGGATCCGGTCGCCGAGGCGGAACGGTTCCGGCAGGCGTCGGCCGTCGCCAAGGCGGAGCTCGAGGCGATTCGGGCGATGACGGAGAGGAAGATAGGCGCGGCGAAGGCCGAAATCTTCGAAGCGCATCTGCTGCTGCTCGAAGATCCCGATCTGATCGATGCCATTCTCGAGAAAATCGAGCAGGAGACCATGAACGCGGAATACGCGCTGCACGAGACGGCCCAGGGCTTCATCGACTTGCTGCTCTCGATGGACAACGAGCTGCTGCGCGCGCGGGCGGCCGACGTCCGCGACGTCTCCGGCCGCTTGATGAGCCGGCTGCGCGGCGTTTCCTACGAGTCGGTATCCGCCATCAACGAACCCTGCGTGCTGGTCGCCGAGGATTTGACGCCTTCGGATACCGCGCAGCTGAACCCGGATTACGTGCTCGGCTTCGTGACCGAGATCGGCAGCCGCACTTCCCACTCGGCGATCATGGCCCGCTCGCTCGAGATACCGGCTATCGTCGGCGCCGGGACCGCGGCGGCCGACATCGAGACGGGGACGATGATCGTCATGGACGCCGAGAACGGCAGCGTGATCGTTGAGCCGTCCGAGGAGGAACTGGCCGCGTATCAAGCGCGCAAGGTCGAACACGACCGACGCAAGGAAGAGCTGCGCAGGCTGATGGACCAGCCAAGCGTCTCGCAAGACGGGCATCGCGTCGAGTTGGCCGCGAACATCGGCAGCGTGGAAGACCTGCAGAAGGTGCTGGCGAACGGCGCGGAAGGCATCGGTCTGTTCCGCACGGAATTCCTGTATATGGGACGCGCCGCGCTGCCGAGCGAGGAAGAGCAGTTCCAAGTGTATAAGCATGTGCTCGAACGGATGGAAGGCAAGCCGGTCGTGATCCGGACGCTCGACATCGGCGGGGACAAAGAGCTGCCGTACATGAAGCTGCCGGCCGAGAGCAACCCGTTCCTCGGGCTGCGCGCGATTCGCCTTTGCCTGGACCGGCAGGAGCTGTTCCGGACGCAGCTCAGAGCGCTGCTGCGGGCAAGCGTGCACGGCCGGCTCAAGATCATGTTCCCGATGATCGCGGTAACCGCGGAGCTGCGCGAAGCGAAGCGGCTGCTGCGGGAGGAGAAGGAAAGTTTGCTTCGCGAAGGCGTCCCGGTATCGGAATCGATCGAGGTCGGCATCATGGTCGAAGTGCCGGCCGCCGCGCTCGCCGCGGACATACTCGCGAAGGAAGCCGATTTCTTCAGCATCGGCACCAATGACCTGATCCAATATACGATGGCGGCCGACCGCATGAACGAGAACGTGGCCTACCTGTACCAGCCTTGCCATCCGTCCATCCTGCGCCTGATCCGCATGGTGATCCAAGCCGCGGCCAGGGAAGGCAAATGGGTCGGCATGTGCGGCGAGATGGCGGGCGATCAGACGGCGATTCCCATCTTGCTCGGCATGGGGCTGCATGAATTCAGCATGAGCGCCAGCTCGATCCTTCCCGCGCGGGCGTTGATCAAGCGATTGTCGCAGCGGGAATGGGCCGCGCATACGGAGCAGATCCTGTCCATGGACAGCCAAGAGAGCATTCACGCATTCGTTAACCAACAGACTAGGAGTGACTTCGCATGATATCCCAAACCTTTACCGTGCTTAATCCCTCGGGCTTTCACGCGCGCCCGACCAAAGTATTCGTTCAAGCCGCCGGCGGCTTTCCGTGCAAGATCAGCGTCCTGAAGGGCGGCAAGAAGGTCAACGGCAAAAGCTCCCTCAGCATGCTGACGCTCGGCATCCGGCAGAACGATGAAGTGACGCTCGAAGCGGACGGCGAGCAGGAAGAGCAGGCCGTTCAAACGCTCGGCGAGCTGTTGACGAAGATTTTCGAAGAGTAGCGCAGCGCGTTGACCCCGCGACGGCACGCAAAAACCTCCGGTTCCTTGTACGAAGGGGAGCCGGAGGTTTTTGCGTTCGTTCAACGCCGATCAGTCGAACGAACGGCGCTCGGGCCAGGAGCCCTGGAGTTTGCGGATCATGATGATTTGCCCGGTATGGTACGCATCGTGCATGACGAGCGAATGCGCCCAATTGCCGAAGGTCGTGGTCGGAAGCTTGCGTTCGAAGTCTTCTTCCGTCCAGCCGGCGATCAGCGCGCGGATTGCTCCATGAATCTCTTGGAGCCGGTCCAGGGTCTCGTCCCAATCGGCCTGCGATGCGGCGGGGACGGCAAACGTATCGTCGTTGGTCACGCCCTCGGGGTAGGCGCGCTCTTCGCCGGTCAACCGCTTCAACAGCCGCTCCTTGTAAAAGATCAGATGCCGGACCGTCTCCCTGATCGTGTTGACATGCCCGCCTTGCGGGCGAAAGTCCGCCTGCTCGGCCGTCAGCCCGTTCAGCGCGTCCGCGAGCGGCGGATACCAATCTTCCCGGCCGTATGCGTAATCCCAACCTCGCAGCAGCAGTTCGGTTTTACTCATTTCAGTTCCTCCTCGATCGGTCTCGATAATGGTGAAATTCGATACAAATGGATTACATTGGGAATGTATCACATTCGTCTATTCCGTTCAACGGCGCGTCCGGAGCAATGCGAAGCTTTTTAAGGTTTGCGCTTTTTTCCGGTTTGGCCCGAGTTAATATTGGCAAGCCTAACAATAAAAAAAGGAAAATCATTCATGACTCTTTTCATCGGCTCGGTGGCGATCTTCAATGTGCTTGCGTTCAAGGCGAATAAGCGGTTGAGCCGGAACGAGCTCGCTCATATATGGACGTTCACGATGGCATTTCAGCTGCTGTTCGATACCGTTATCGATTTCAGGTACAAAGGCTACTGGTATTTTACCAAAGATATGATCGAGTGGGCGGCGGTGCTATGTAGAAGCATATTGATTCCGCCGGTCAATGTGCTGTTTTTGAATTTTTTTCCGTTTCAAAGCCGGCTCGTCGTCAAGGCCGCTTATATTGCCTGCTGGACGATCGCCATCTTGGGCTACGAGCTGCTTACGATGCTGCCGGAGCCATGGGGCTATTTTCATTACGGCTGGTGGAAGCTGGTTTATTCGGCCGTCCTCGACCCGATCTTGTTCCTGAGCCTGCTGGCGTATTTCTATTGGATTCGCAAAATACAAGCCGAATGAAACGCGCGCATGTTTGCATCCGGTGTGCGTATCGCTTATTATGGATATTATACATCCATAAAGGATTAGTTAAGGAAAGGAGGCAACGCGATGCAGTTTTCCAAAAGCACGGGCAACGCGCTTCACGCCTTGATCCACTTG
The DNA here is from genome assembly GCF_059383675.1 of Paenibacillus sp. J22P277. Classification (NCBI taxonomy): domain Bacteria; kingdom Bacillati; phylum Bacillota; class Bacilli; order Caryophanales; family Paenibacillaceae; genus Paenibacillus; species Paenibacillus sp. J22P277. Next base: position 192,126 of record NZ_JBXENS010000003.1, on the reverse strand, counting down.
GCGCATTCCGAGCGGGGGCAGCACGTCGGCATCAAGGAGCTGTCGTCGTCGCTCGGCGTCGCGGACAGCTATTTGTCCAAAATCATGTCCAAGCTGCGGCAGGACGGCATCGTGCGCGCGGTGACGGGAGCGAGCGGCGGCTACGAGCTCGCGCGTCCGGCCGACCGGATCTCGTTTCTCGACGTGATCCAGGTTATCGAAGGCCGCCAGCAATTGTACGAATGCCTCAACGCGAACGCGCATCATCATCCGCTCGCGGAGGCGGCGGAATGGAGCAAGGATGAGGAATCCGGATTTCCGGAAAGCAAAGATTGCCTCGTCAAGAAGGTGATGAACGGCGCCGAGCTGCAGATGCAGTCGTATTTGCGCGCGCACACGATCCAATGGGTGTTAGACCATGCGTCGCCGGGCGGCATTCGCCGCGGAAACGGCGAGTAAGACGGCAATCGCGCAGCATTCGCGGGGAAGGCGAATAGGACAGCAATCGGGCAACAATAGCGGGGAAACAGCGACGAGTAAGACGGCAGCTCGCGCAGCATTCGCGGGTGAAAGGGCGAGTAAGACTATGGTTCGCCTTAGCACCTAGCGCGAGGCGCGACGGTGCGTGACGGCAGTTCAATCTCAAGCTATTTTTGTGCTTTTATTATGGATATTATAGCTCCGGAAGGATGATTAATATGGAACGGTTGATGGATGTAGGCATTATCGGCGGCGGTCCGGCGGGGTTGAATGCGGCGCTCGTGCTGGGCAGGGCCAGGAAAAGCGTCGTCGTGATCGACGAAGGGCGGCCGCGCAACCGCGTGACCCGCGAAACCCACGGGTTTCTGACGAGAGACGGCATAGCGCCCGGCGAATTCCGGCGGATCGCTGTGGAGCAGATCCGCGCGTATCCGTCCGTCGCATTCGTGGCGGACGCGGCAACCGCGGTGACGGGGACCGACGGCGACTTCAGAATCGAGACGGCAGGAGGCACGGGCTATCGCTGCAAGAAGCTGCTCTTCGCCGTCGGCATGCGGGATCTCCCGCTCGACATCGACGGAATGGCGGACGTCTACGGCAGGAGCGCCTTCGTCTGTCCGTATTGCGACGGCTGGGAATTGCGGGACCGCAAGCTGGTCTTGATCGTCAAGGGCGCAAGAGCGCTGCATTCGGCGAAGACGCTGTCGGGATGGACGAACGACATCACGATCCTTACCGACGGACCGGACGAGTGGACTGACGAGCAGCGCGAAGAGCTGAAGCGGCACCGGGTGCCCGTATTCGACTCGCCGATCCGGCGGATCGAGTCCGCGGACGGCCTGGTCGAACGCGTCGTCTTGCAGGACGGCACGGCCGTGCCCTGCGCCGGCATTTTCTTCGCGCCGAAGCTCGCTGCCGGGTCGGAGCTGCCGAGATCGCTCGGCTGCCGCGTGACGGATACGGGCACGGTCGTCGCGGATGCGTTCGGCAAGACGAGCGTCACCGGGGTGTACGCCGCCGGTGACGCGGCGACGGAGCTGTATCAAGCGGTCGTCGCGGCGTCGCTTGGCTCGCTGGCCGGCGTAGGAATCAACACCGAACTGCTGGCGGAGGCGTGGGAAAAAGAGGCGTAATCAAGCAGCGGGTAACGAAGGCCGCCTGTCCGCGGTCAAGAACGATTCCAACGGGCGGTTGCGGAAGCTGAGCGACGATAGGAGGAGAACGGTATGAACATTTTAATTACGGGCGCAAGCGGATTTATCGGCAAGAAATTGGTCCCGCGGCTGTCGGGCGGCCATAAGGTCATCTGTTTGTCGCGTACGGCGATCGAGGGGGATGCGGCGTTCGTGCGGGGCGCCTTCGACCGGCCCGAGGATCTGCGCGGATTGGACGAATACGAGATCGACCTCTGCATCCATTTGGCCGCGGTGACCGGAGGCTGCAGCGAAGAGGAGGGGCTCGCCGTCAACGTACTGGGCACGCGAAGGCTGTACCGGTATTTGCTCGACCGCGGCTGCCGGAGGTTCGTGACGGCAAGCTCCATCGCGGCCGTCGGCAGTCTGGACGACGCGTTCGTTCCGCGCTCGCTTCCGATTCCGGACGACCATCCCTGCCTGGCGACGGACGCCTACGGGCTGAGCAAAGCGATGGTCGAAGAACTGACCCGCTATTTCCAGCGCAAGGAACCGGAGGCGGAGTTCGTCAACCTGCGCTTCGGCGCGGTCGCTTCCGACGGATGGACGCCAACCCCCGTCGACTTGACCGCGCCGATGTCCGTCCCGTTCGTCGTCCTTGCGCATGTGCACGCGGGCGATGTCGTGGAAGGCATCGTCCGGGTCGTTGAATCCCCTGCCCGCGCCGGCGCGAGGAACTATAATTTGGTCGGCCCGGACATCACCGGCGATATTCCGGCGCGCGAAGTACTGGAAGCCCTGCTCGGAAGAACGACCGGCTTCGACTATTACGACGAGCCGGGCAACGCCTGTAAGCCGCTCTACGCGATGGACCGGTTCAAGTCGGATTACGATTTCGCGCCGGCGCTGCCGACGGGTTTCCGCGCGGCCGACCGGTAGACCGGGCGAACGCGGAGAAAAGGCGAGCATCCCTTGATGCCCGCCTTTTTGGCGTTGCGCGGAATTGGCCGCGTACGAAGGCATACATAATTGACTGCTTTTGGGGAATATTAGTGCTGTTCTTTTCTCCCGTGCCTGAATTTGCCTTTCCTTATTTTGACGTGCTCTAATTTACCGTTCTCCGATTTGCCGTACGCTAATTACCGTTTCAATGCGAAGGTGGCCCGCGCATGGATTGGACGAAGCTCGCCCATAAAAAACTGCATAAGCCTGCGGCGCTCCGACATGGAGAAGCAGAGCGCGAAGACGCTCCGCTAGCAGAAGAGCTGGATGCCAACCGGCGAGCCTTCGAGCAGGCGTTCCGGGACTGCTCGGATCTCGTATTCCGGGAGCTGGCGATCGAAAATCATACCAAGCTCTTGCTTATCTATATCGACGGCATGATCGACGTCGAGCTCATCACGGTCAACGTGCTGTCGCCCTTGATCTATAAGGGACTGCCTCAGGGGCTTGGCGCCATCGACAACATCGCCCAAATGTGCGAACAGCAGCTGTTCTCCGTGCTGCAGATGAGGAAATCGTCGAATCTCGGCGAGATCGTGACCGGAATCTTGAAAGGAAACCTCGCCATCCTCGCCGACGGCGAAGCAACCGCCTGCATGGCCGGCGTGAAGCAGATCGCGAGCCGCGGCATCGAGGAGTCGACCTCCGAGCCCGCGCTTCGCGGACCGAAGGAGAGCTTTACCGAAAATCTACGCACGAATACCGTCCTGCTGCGCGCCAAATTCGCGACGACCCGATTGAAGATCGAAGAAATGACGGTAGGCAGCCTCACCCAAACCGACGTCGCGATCGCCTATCTCGACGGCATCGTGGACCCCGATCTGCTCGAGGAGGTCCGCTCCCGCGTCGCGCGCATTCAGGTGGAAGGAATATTGGACTCCGGGTATATCGAGGAAGCCATCGAGGATACGCATTACTCGCCGTTCCCGCAAATGATGAGCAGCGAGCGTCCGGATGTCGTCGCGGCCGGGCTGATGGAAGGGAAGGTCGCCATCATCGCCGACGGCACGCCGTTCGCGCTGGTCGTGCCGATGACGTTCTGGAGCGGACTGCAGGCGCCGGACGACTACTACGAGCGTTTTCTGTACGTCGCCTTGAACCGGAGCATCCGTTATTTCTTCGCGGCGTTCTCGGTGCTCCTGCCGTCCTTCTATATTGCGCTGACCAACTTTCATCAAGAGCTGATTCCCGGCAAGCTGATGATCACGATCGCGGCGCTCCGGGAGAGGGCGCCTTTCCCGACCGTGATCGAAGTGTTGTTGATGGAGATCATGTTCGAAGGGCTGCGGGAAGCCGGGCTGCGCTTGCCCAAGCCGATCGGACCGCTCGTGAGCGTCGTCGGCGCGCTGGTCATCGGAGAGGCCGCCGTCAGCGCGGGCATCGTATCGTCGCCCATCGTCATCGTCGTGTCCGCGGCCGGCATCGCCTCGTTCATTATCCCGCGCTACCGATTCGGCATTCCGCTGCGGATGCTCCGGTTCCCGCTGCTCGTGCTGTCCGGCATGTTCGGCTTGTTCGGGCTGACGACGGGCGTCGTGGCCATCCTGATCCATCTCGTTCAGCTGCGTCCTTTCGGCATGCCGTACTTGTCTCCCCTCGCGCCGGCAGCCGGCCAATGGTTGAAGGATTGGTGGATTCGCTGGCCGCAGCGCTTGACGAAACGCAGCGAACCGGAACCAGGGAAAAGAGGCGGAGAAGCATGAGCGCGCACAGAATCGGCCTGCTGCTGCTCGCGCTCTTGTGCGTATCGCTGACCGCCGGCTGCGGGAACCGAAGGGAACCCGACCAGCTCGCCTTCAACATGGGAGACGGGCTGGATTTGACGAAGGACGGCAAACTCGAGGTCAGCTTCCAAATCGCGCTGCCTTCCGGCATCGGAGGGGGAGACAGCACCTGGGGAGGCGGAGGAGCCGTACATGAGACCTACGAACTGACGAGCGCGAACGGGATCAACATCTACGACGCGATACAAAATGCGCAGAAGGAGCTGTCGCGCGAATTGTTTCCCGGTCACCGCGAGGTCATCCTGATCGGGCAGCATCTGGCGGAGCACGGAATCGCGCATCTCCTCGACGAGTTCGTCCGGAATCCGCGGTCGGAACTGCGTTCCAAGCTGCTCGTCGTGAAGGATGCCAAAGCCAAGGACGTTTTGGGGCAAAAGGCGATCTTCGAACCGTTCATGTCGATGGGGCTTAGAAGGCAGGAGGATATTTTCCGGCTGCGTCACGTCTACTTCCATGATTTCCTGTCGGATACGCTGACGGAAGGCTTGGATCCGTACGTGCCGGCCATCGGCCTGACGGCCGCTTCCAAGCCGTATTATTATGGTTCCGCCGTGTTCAACAAAGCGATGGGCTTGAAGACGGTGGGCTTCCTCGACGGCAACGAGACCGTCTACGCGAATTGGATCACGGGCAAACAAGCCGGGTATGAATGCTCGCTGCCGATCGGGGGAGGCAAGGGCGACAACATCAGCGTGACGTTCAATTCGCTGCGCAAAAGCATCCGTACGCGGAAGGCTCAGAATCGCATCGTCGTCGACCTTCATCTGTCCGGCACCGGCGCGATCGTGGAGAACAATTCGACGCTGAATCCGACCCGGGCCTCGGACCGGCGCACCATCGAACAAGCCATCAACGGCAAAACGAAGCGGGAGATCGAGGCCCTGATCGCCAAGGTCCAGCGCGATTACCGCGCCGACATCTTCGGATTCGGCGAAGCCTTTCACCGCCAGCATCCCTTGCAATGGAAGACGGTGAGCGGGAAATGGAACGACCGCTTCGCCGAGCTTCGGGTCGCGGTGCAAGTCGATTTGACCTGCGAACGGAATTCGGGACTCGTCACGTCTCCGATCGACGTGAATTGATTCGAGAGCCGGGATGAGAGAGGAGGGGCGAGCGTGCGAATCAAGGGACTCATGAAGATTACGGGATCGCAGTTCATTTGGACGCTGCTGATCATCGACGGCTGCAATTTCATTCCGTTCATCAAGACCGCGATCGTCGAGGCGAAGCAGGACGCGTGGATCTCGATCCTTATCGCCGGCTTGTCGGTCATCCTCCTGACGCTGCTTCTCGTTCGATTAAGCCTGATGCATCCGGGGAAAACCTTGTTCGGCTTCAGCCGGGCCGTCTTGGGGCCTTGGTTCGGCCGTATCGTCGTCCTGCCGTATTTTGCGGCCTGGATCTCGATTTCCGTGATGATCTTGCGCTATAGCGGAGATTTCATACAGAGCGTGCTGCTCGACAAAGCGCCCGTGTGGGTGGTCATGCTGATCCTGTCGATGCTGATGGTCTACTCCGCGCATGGCGGGATCGGCGGGATCGGACGGTATAACGAAGTCGTCGGACCGGTGTTCTTCATCACGACCGTCGTAAGCTTCTCCTTGAACGGCCGCAATCTGCGATGGGAACGGATATTGCCCGTCTATTACGATAACGGCTGGCTGCAGATCGCGAAGGGGGCGGTGCCCTTGACGACGCTGCTTGGCGGCGAATCCCTGCTGCTGCTGGTGCTTATCGCCTTCATGGCGAATCCCCGCAAAGCGCCGCTGTTGTCGTCCATCGCGCTTGGCGGGACGACCTTGACGTTCGTCGCGCTTACCGTGCTCTCCTTATCGGTGTTCGGGCCGGCGCTTGCGGTGAGGCTGCAGGATCCGTTCTTCTCGTTCATGCGTACCGTCGACATCATGGAATTCATCCAGCAGATCGATATCTTCATGTTTTCGCTCTGGATCTTCGGCATCACGACGATCTTGTCCGCGCATCTGTTCGTCGTCAGCTACGAGCTTTCGCAGTGGCTCAAGCTGAACGATTGGTACGCCTTGATCTGGATCGTCGGTCCCGTGATCTTCGTCGCGGCGCAGCTCAGTCCGGGAGCGACCATGTACGGGCCGTTTTTCAATTGGTGGAGTTATTACGCCTTCCCGGTGTGCGGCATCGGCATTCCGCTGCTGCTGTGGATCGCCACGCTCGTCGACAGGGGACATCGGCGGCAAGCCGTCCGCTGAGCGCAGCGAAACAAGCCATGCATGCTGCGGCTGCAGTCATGCATGGCTTGTTCGGGTATGCTTAGGAGATAAGACTCATGCCGCGGATTGTTCGCTTGCGGTATCGTGTTGGATTGTATCCCGATAGAAGGCCGTTCGGATCGCAATGGCGACGAAGGCGAGCACGAGGAAGAGGATGCCGCTCCAGATGACATGCCGCGTGCCTAAGCCGCTGATGAACCAGCCGCCGACCATCGTGCCGATCGTGACGCCCAGATTCGCGAAGGCGACGAACAAGCCGTTGGCGAAGTCCGGCGCTTCCGAGGCCGCCGACGTGATCCAGTATTGCGAGATGTTAAGTCCGAGCGTGAACAGCGCGCCCCAGACCAGGATGACGACGGCCATCGGAACCGTCAGCGTCCCGAAGAGATAGACGAGCAGGTAAACGACCGCCAGGCTGAACGGGTAGACGAGCGCGGTTCTGGCCGCATTGCCGCTCAGCCATCTGCCGGCGATCAGGTTGCCCAGGATACCCGTTGCTCCGAACAGCACGAGCATGACGCTGATCTCGTTGCCGGACATATGCGTGACTTTATCCAGGTATTCGGCGAAGAAGCTGTACACGGCATACATCCCGGAAAGCACGAAGGCGGCGGCCGCCAGGCTGAACCAGACGACCGGCTTCTTCATGACGCCGAGCTGCTTGCCGTAGGACATCCGCTCCTTGACCGGCATGGACGGAACGAAGATCAGAATGCCCAGCAGCGCGATCGCATTGACGATGGCGAAGAACAGGAGGGCCGCCTGCAGCGAGACGAGGTCCGCGATGAACGACGTGATCGGGATGCCGAACACCATGCCGGCGGTTAAGCCCATGAACACTTTGGACACCGCCTTGGCCCGGTGCTCTTTGCCGACGGAGTTGGCCGCCGCCACGAATGCGACCGAGAAAAAGACCGGATGAAGAAAAGCGGGAATAATCCGCGTAATCAAGAGCACCGTAAAGTTAGGCGAGAATACCGAGACGAAATTCGTGACGACGAAGATCGCGAGCACCCAAGCCATCGCTTTCTTGCGGTTGATGCCCGAGAAGAAGAGCGGCATGAAGGGACCGGAAACGGCGATGACGAGCGCGAACATGCTTACGAGCAAGCCGGCCGTCGAGACGCTGACGCCGAACTCCTCCGTTACCTGCGGCAAAATGCCGATCACGCCAAGTTCCGTATTGATAATGCCGAAAATGCCGAGCGCAAGGATATAAATAAGCAAGGTTTTCTTAGCCACGAATGAAATTCAGCTCCTAATCGTCAAGTGTGGGTTGGCAAATATGGGAAGGCCTTCGACGACGCCGGGTTTCTCTGAATCGTACGCGGAGGCTAATACCCCCAAAACAGTTGGATCACGCCTATTCATCCTCCTCGTGCATCGTCATCAATTCGATGATTATATAATTATCGATTAGATGCTTGTATAACTATAGAATTTACAGGCCGATTCGTCAAGCGGTTTATTTCGCTTGCATTCGGATGACAGGCTAGCGCCGAGTGGGGGGAGGCAAAAGAAAAGAGGAGCCCGGAGGCTCCTCGATACGCAGGGGAGATTGATCGGTCATGCGTTGCTGCAGCCGGGCGCGAAGACGATCATTCGACACGCGAGAAAATTTCCGAGAGCTTGTCCACGTACGCCTGCAAGACGTCGCGTTGCAGGACGAGACTCATGAATTTGCCTTCGCGGATGCTTAGAATCAAGCCGGCCGTCTCCAGTTCCTTCAAGTGATGGGATACGGTCGCGGCGCTGACGTCATGGGTATCGAGCAGCACGCCGCACGGAAGCGGATCCGAGGTCGCTCCGATTTCCTTGAGCATTTGATATCGCCTCGGTTCGGCCAAGGCGCGGGAAATTCTCGAAAATTCCTGTTCCGATAAGGCAGTCATGCCGGAGTTCTCCTTTCCTCGGGTTTGGGTTCCGTTCGTCATTGCCGACGGCACGAGGTTAGTCTAATCATAGCATATTCGGCCGGGGATTTCCCTGTCGGAATGCCGCCGGACGCGAGCGGGTCCGAGTAAACGCCGAAAGCCGGCCATCAGGGTCGATGGCCGGCTGCCTGGTTATTAACGGGATTAATTAATCAAATTATTAATGAGATTAACTATCCTGTCCCATACCTGGATTCATTATTTCGCCTGCGGGGTGAATTCAGCGTGAATGTCGGTGAAATAGAGAATGCTGAGGCCCTCGTAGCCGGAATCCGTCCCGATAACGAGATAGGCTTCTCCGTTTGCGCCCGTCGTCACGACGGCGCTTAGCTGCATCGGCTTGAGCTGATAGCCTTCCTTGGACCCGTCCGGTTTGCTGGCGTCGCCGACCAGCTTCATGTCCTTGCCGTCCGTGGACTGGTTGCCTTTATCGATGTTCATGTGATAGGACGAATCCATGCCGGAGTCGAGCACTTCGACCGATTTGGGCTCGGTGCTCGTCACGCCTGCTTTGACGTAGACGGATTGGCCGGGGGAACCTCCGACACCGACCGAATCGGACGCTTCGTTCGTCGCCAGCCGGAAATTCAACTTGACGTCGTACGTCGTGCCCGGCTTCAGGCCGTCCTTGGCATCAAGCTTGCGCGCGACGTACATGAAGAGATCGTCGCTGCGGTTCATGCCTTTGACCATGAGGCCGTTCAACTGCTTATCGTCGATGACGGGCAGCGGCGACCATTTGTAGTCCAATTGGTAATCCGTGCCGGCATGATCCACGGGCAGATCGGCGAACCCGCCGGTCCATCCTTGCGCATCCTTGGCGAAATCGTACCGAATCGCGACCGGCTTGTCCGCGTCGGAAGCGGATGCGGTGACGACGGCCGAATTGTTCCGGAAATTCACGACGCCGCCGAGGGCGCCGCCGACCGCTCTGAGCGGAACATAGACTTTGCCGTTCTTATTTTGGATGGCGGCGGGAAGCGCGACGGATTTGCCGCCGGTCTGCAGGCTGCTTCCTTTAACCAGGATTAAGCGATTGCCTTGGGTCAGCGTCAAGCTGCCGTCCTTCCACGCCGCCGAAGCGTTCAAGCCTTCGGCAAGCTCGCGCACGGGCACCATGAACGTTCCGTTCTGCGAATATGGCGCCAGCTGCACTTTGACTTGTTTGCCGCCGACCGTGATCAACGGATTGCCTTGTTGGAAGACGACGCTGCCGCCGTTGGGGGCGCCGGCCGCCGCGTTCGCCTGTACCGCGGACAGCGAGCCCGCCAGCACCGCAGAGAGCATCAGCAGGGATTTTATCGTAGGTTTCATCGGTATGCCTCCTCTAGTTAACTGCATTCCCATAGACGGCGCCAATCCGGAAAAGGTTGCGGACGAGCCGCATTGACGGGCGTCCTGGATCGTATTATGATGGATGCAGTCAACCGAATAGGCTTGTATAACCTCAATGATATGGTTTGAGGGTCTCTACCAGGAACCGTAAAATCCTGATTACGAAAAGCGCAGTCATGCTTTTTTGTAGTCGGGATTTTTTTGCGTCCATCCGAAACGGCAGCTGCGGATACGAAGAGGAAGGGTGAGCATAAATGAGCAACGAAATCGAGGACAAGGCACGAAGAAAAAGCGTCGAAGAAGCGGCGCTAAGCAAACGAATCGCGGTCGCCGGCAAACAAGTGCCGGCCGATCTGGTCGTGAAGGGCGGCAGGATCCTGAACGTGTTCACGGCCGAATGGATGGAGGGCGATATCGCGATTTCGGACGGGATCATCGCAGGCATCGGCGCGTACGAAGGGAAGGAAACGCTCGCCGCGGACGGCAAATACATCGTTCCCGGCTTCATGGACGGGCACGTGCATGTCGAGAGCTCCATGCTCGCTCCGCGCGAGTTCGCCAAGCTGCTGCTGAAGCACGGCGTCACCGCCGTCTTCACGGATCCGCACGAGATCGCGAACGTAGCGGGGACGCACGGCATCGACTATATGCTGAATCAGGCGGACGGGCTTCCGTTCGACATGTTCGTCCTGCTGCCGTCGGGCGTGCCGGTGACGCCGTTCGAGAGCAACGGCGCGCGGCTGGAAGCCGAAGATCTGGCCCCTTATTACTCGCATCCCAAGGTGCTCGGGCTGGCCGAAGTGATGAATTTTCCCGCGGTCGCGAACAGGGAGGCGTCCATGCTGGGCAAGCTCCAGGGTGCCGGTCCGAAGCATATCGACGGCCATGCGGCGGGGATCGGCCGCGAAGGCTTGAACGTCTATCTGGCCGCGGGCATCCGCACGGATCACGAAAGCGTTACCCGCGAGGAAGCCAAGGACCGGTTGGACCTCGGCATGCACCTGATGATCCGGGAAGGAACGGTCGCGAAAAACCTCGATGCGCTCCTGCCCGCGATTACGCCGCGCAACGCGGGAAGATGCTTGTTCGTGACCGACGACAAGCTGCTGGACGACTTGGTGGAGGAGGGCAGCGTGGATCACGTCGTGCGGCTCGCGATCGCGCGAGGGCTGGATCCGATCACCGCGATCCAGATGGTCACGATCAATACCGCGGCTTGCTTCGGCCTGCGCGACAGGGGCGCCATCGCGCCGGGGTATTTGGCCGATTTTCTCGTGCTCGACGAGCTGAGGGACATCTCGATTCGCGCCGTTTACAAGGAAGGCCGATGCGTCGCGGAGCAGGGGAGCGTGCGCGAAGAGGCTTTCCCGGAACCTCCGCCGCCGGTCAGGCTGGACGAGTCGTTGACGTCGCTGAATGCGAAGCAAGCGGAGCTGCGGGACTTCGAGCTTCCGCTGTCGTCCGAATTGTGCCATGTGATCGAGATCATCCCGAATCAGATCGTAACCCGCCGCTTGAAGGAAATCGTGGATATTCGGGACGGCATATTCCGTGCTTCCGTACTGAAGGATCAGCTGAAGCTCGCGGTCGTCGAGCGGCATCGCGCGACCGGGAATATCGGGCTCGGCATCGTCAAGGGCTTCAAGCTGCGCCAAGGCGCGATCGCGTCCACCGTGTCCCATGATTCGCATAACATCGTCATCGCGGGCGCATCGGATGCGGATATGCTGGCCGCGCTCGAGCAGGTCGTCCGTCAGGGCGGCGGATTGGCGGTCGTGTCGGAAGGGGAGGTGACGGCGTCCTTGTCCCTGCCCGTAGCCGGATTGATGTCCGATCGCCCGTACGGCGAGGCGTACGAGGAGCTGAGGCAGGTGAACCGGGCGTTGACCGCCATCGGCGCGCAGGCATCCTTCAATCCGTTCTTGACGTTATCGTTCTTAACGCTGCCGGTGATTCCGTCGCTCAAGCTGACGGACAGGGGATTGTTCGATTTCGAGTCGTTCGGCCCAATCGCCGTAGAAGCCGGCGAATAACGGAATGACGAACAGGATGCGAACAGGAGCGGCAAGGTGTATACTGGATGCATATTAATGCGACTAGGCGGGAGGGTATACGGTCGATGGAACCGATACGAACGACGAAACGGGCGCTGCGGCGCTTCTTGCTGGAGAAGCAGCTGCTGATGCCGCCGCTTGCGGGCGGTTCGAGCACCGCGGAAGACATGCGCCGGCGTGTGATCGACGTCATCGCGGAGCTGGAATGCATTCAGATCGATCCGGTGGCGGCCGTGCGCCCGAACCAGCATTTGGCGCTGGCGGCCCGAATCGAGGGCTACGAACCCGGCATACTGAATGAACTGCTGCGGGGGAACGACGTGTTCGAATACTTCGCGAATGCCGCCTGCATGATCCCGATGGCGGATTACCCGATGTTCGAGCCGGTCCGGCAGCGCATGCGGGAGCGGACGAGCGGACAGCTGGACGAGATTCGGCCGATCGTCGAGCAGGTGCTGCGCAAGCTGGAGAGCGAAGGACCGCTCCCGGCCAAAGCGTTCGATTCCGATCAGCGGGTGCACGGCTACTGGGACAACGTCAACGCGAAAACCAAAGCGACGTCGCACGCGCTCAATCTGCTGATGGACGCCGCGGAGATCCGCATCGTCGGGCGCGAGGGAAACCATCGCCTGTTCGACGTCGCGGACCGCAGCGTCCCGGCCGCGCTTCGGGAGGAGGCGGCGCGTATCGACCCGGCCGACGCGCGCGACCGGATGCTGCGCAAATATTGCCGCGCCTACCGGGTGTTCGAGCCGAGCGACGCGCGATTCGGCTGGCAGCGGATGAGCGCCCAGGAGCGAAGGGAAGCGGTCAACGGCCGCATCGCATCCGGGGAGATGGCCGCGGTCGCGATCGACGGGGTGAAGCAGCCGTACTATATCCTGGCTTCGGACGCCGAGCGTCTCGACGTTCATCGGCAGGAAGAGGGCAGGCGGACAAGCCCGGGCGACGAGGAAACGCCGGTTCGCTTTCTCCCGCCGCTGGATAATCTGTTGTGGAGCCGCAAGCGGCTCGAGGACCTGTTCGAATTCGAATACCGCTGGGAGATCTACACGCCAGCCGTCAAGCGCAAGTACGGATACTACGCCATGCCGATACTGGCGGGCGACCGCTTGATCGGCCGGATGGACCCCCGCCTCGACAACAAGCTCAAACACCTGTCGGTGCAGTTGCTGCAAATCGACCCGGAAATCGCGTATACCGCGAGCCTGAAGCACGGCGTGCACGAGGCGCTCGAGGCGTTCGCCCGCGCGCACGGGGCGGAGACGGTGTCGGTGGAGCAGCATGCGATCGGGCAAGGCTCGTGAAGCAATCCGCATGAAGAGCTCGTGCAAGAATAATTCGCTTAGAAGCCGCAGCCGCTGCAGCTTTTTTGCGTCTCGCGCGGCATGCGCTGCCGTTCGCCAGGTATCCACAGAAAAATTGTTGCGGCGCGGGAAGGGACAATTTGGTATCCTTGATGGACGAATGGGAGAAGGGAGGGGTGCCTCTTGGAAGAGGATTATCTCAAGCATATCACGCGTCTGAACCCGCCCGAGATCGACGCGCTTGTCCGCCGTTATTGGCAGGATGTCTGGCAATACGCGTATTTCCTGACCGGAGCGGAGCAGCTGGCCGATGACATCGCCCAAGATGCATTCATCCGGGCGTTCCGCGCGATCGATTCGTTTCGCGGCCAAGTCGCCTTTCGGAGCTGGTTGTTTAAGTTCGTCCGGAAGTCGGCTTTCCAATACCGCACGACGGCCGTTCTGCGAAAGGCAACCACGGCCGGATTGCTGCCGGCTGTCAGACGCTCGCCATCGGGGGAATCGGACTCTGGGAGCGCCGCTTACGCCAATGCGGCGGAGATTTGGCCGGCCGTCATGCAGCTTCCTGGCAGACACCGCGATATCGTTGTTTTGCGCGCGCATTATGGATTGTCCGTCAGCGAGCTGGCGAAGCTGCTCGGCATTGCCGAAGGCAGCGTGAACGCCCGTCTTCGTCGCGCCCGAGCCAAGCTCGCCAAACGAATGCGGGAGACGGAGCCGCGGAGAATGGATGAAGCGCCCGAGGCCGAACGTTTACCCGCCAAGCTGGGGTTGTCTCCATTCGCGGAGCTACGAATGCCTTCCGATTATCGATTCGCCATCATTCAAAAGGAGGTATCCGGATTGCCGAGTCCAACCGCTCGAAGAAGAAAGGCCTGGATCGTCTGGTCCGGCGCCGTCGTGACGTTTCTGTTGTTCCTTCTGGCGCTGGCCTATGCGTACGAAACCCCGGGAGGCATCGCGGATTGGCGATATTCCCGCGCGATCGGATCGTCCGGGACCATGAAGATCCCGATTGGCCATACGCCGGAGGAAGCGGTGCTGAAAATCCGGGATTCCAGTACGGCGATGCAGGTCATCCACGAGGCGTATCTCGACGGCGGCGCGCTGCTGTTCATGAAACGGAACGATAACGTCGGCGGTACCGACCTGCAGATCGAATTCGTCCGCAAAACCTGGCTGGGCTGGAAGTGGGTCATGGGCGGGGGCTACGGCATGTCGATCGCGAAGGATCGGGCGGAGGCGCTGAATTACATGAGCATGCCCCGGATGCCGGCTGGCGTAACGGGTCCGTTCCCGATCGTCTTCGGCCAGCTCTCGTCGCCGCTCGTTACGAACGTTAGGGTAACGACGGGCGGTTCTGATCCAGGGGAATATCCGGCCCTCGTCGCGACCGTCGGGGCCGGCTGGCGGGTCTGGTTCGCCGTTCTGCCGAAGACCGCCGCCGCCCCGTACGGCATCGAAGCGCTCGACGATCGCGGCGCGGTCATCGTCCGCAAGTCATTCGAAGATCCGCGCGATGTCGGCAGCCTTCCCATGCCGAAGACTTAATCTTCCTGGCATCCGAGCCGGATACGGCGCGGACAGTCCGCATCGTTCGCGCGAGAAGCGCGTTCCGACGCCGGTCGTCCGTTTCGCGCGGGAATTCGCATAGGCTGGCAGCCCGTCGCGAACGGCATGAATGCAACCAAAGATTGGGGGCAATATACCATCATGCGGTCGATTTGGTTATAGGATCTTGAGGTGATGACGATCGATAATTTCGGGAATCCGTATCGCGACAAGCGCTACAAAGCCCTTGTCAGTTTGGTGGGGACAACGCAGCTTCACAAAAGAAGCCCCTACGTCATCGGTTTTTGGTCGATGGCCTTCCCGGGATTCGGTCATTTGCTGCTGAATAAATATCTTCGCGGATACGCGTTGGTATTATGGGAAATGTTCATCAATCAGAAGATCCATTTGAATATGGCCATCGTTTATTCGTTAAACGGGCAATACCAGGCAGCGAAAGACATCATGGACCCCAAGTTCATGTCGCTCTACATTCCCGTCTACTTGTTCGCCATCTGGGACAGCTACCGTTCGGCGGTGGACCTGAATAAAGTCTATCTGCTCGCGCAACGAGAAAACGCGCGCTTCAACGAATTCAGCATCGGCGCCGTCGAAATCAATTACCTCGATAAGCGCAAACCGTGGCTTGCCTTGGTGTGGTCGCTGGGGATCCCCAGCATGGGCCAACTGTATCTCCACCGTATCCTGCTGGCTACGTTTATCTTGGTAACGACGATCGTCCTGGTATGGCAAGCCAATCTGGTCCTTGCTTTGCATCTCGTGATTATCGGGGATATCCGCGCATCCGCCGCCGTCGTGAACATGCAATGGCTCTTGTATTTCCCCTCCCTTTATTTCTTCACCGTCTACGACGCTTACGCGAACACGGTGGAAGCCAATAAATTATTCGACGACGCGCTGAAAAATTACCTGGTGCGCAAATACCAGCCGGCAAACACGGTGGTAACGATCGGAGAAAAGGTGGACCATGCAAATATTCGCCACGTTTGAATACACGAATTTCCTCGAAATCGCGATTACGGAGCTAGAGGAAAAGGGCGTCTCCGGCATCTATGCGGTACCGCTCGAGCCGTGCAAAAAAGAACCGCGGCTCTTGGACAGCATGAACCGGGCCGACGGCATGTCTTTTATCGATAAAGGCATGATCTTGGCCTTTATGTTCGCTACGGTCGGGGCAAGCAAAGGATTCGTATGGGCGTGGGGGCCGGTCATCTGGGGAATGATCGGCGCCGGAGCCGGTTTTCTAGTCGGCCTCTTCTTGAGCGGGGTGATTTATCTCGTCAATAATCGGCGCAACCGGTCCCAAATCAAGAAAGGGAAGCGGGGCGAGGTCATCCTGATCGTGACCTGCGAGGATTATCAGTACGGCGTCGTCGAGGAAATTCTCTGGGATCATAAGGCGCTTGGTTTAGCGAAGACAAAGTAAACGGGCTCGCGAATCCGGTTTTGGATGCCGCCTCATTACC
The DNA here is from genome assembly GCF_059383675.1 of Paenibacillus sp. J22P277. Classification (NCBI taxonomy): domain Bacteria; kingdom Bacillati; phylum Bacillota; class Bacilli; order Caryophanales; family Paenibacillaceae; genus Paenibacillus; species Paenibacillus sp. J22P277. Next base: position 175,834 of record NZ_JBXENS010000003.1, on the reverse strand, counting down.
CGTTCCGTTCATGAATAAGAGGTACCCGCATGCCGGGTACCTCTTTTTGATATTCACTCTTTAGAGCCTAAGCACTCGAACGGCGCATCCGCCTGCTATTCCGTCCGACCGCCGTCGCGATCCTTTTCCCCTCATATCCGGTTTGCGCGAATAGGACAACGGCCGCCTGCAATACGATGTAGATAGAAGCATGGCCGCGGCAGGACCGGTTCGTTCAACTTATTCGTTCAGGAAGCGTTCATTTGCCAGAAGGGAAGCGTGGTGCGAGATGGAGACCGTCGGGAAAGCCGTTCCGAGGATCGAATCGCGGAAAAAGGTAACCGGATTCGCCAGATACGCGAATGACGCGCAAGACGCGGATCAGCTGCATGGCTGGCTGGTGACCAGCCCATTCGCGCATGCCCGCATCGTGAAGATCGATTGCGCTAGGGCGCTGGAAGCGAGCGGCGTGCACGCGGTGGTCACGGGCGCGGATTATCCGGTGCTGACCGGCACGGTGCTGGCCGACCGTCCGCCGCTCGCCGTGAACAAGGTGCGTTATTTCGGCGAGCCGCTCGCCGTCGTCGTGGCGGATACGGAGCAGCTCGCGAAGCGGGCGGCGGCGCTGATTCGGGCCGAATTCGACCCGCTCCCGCTCGTTCAGTCGCCCGGCGAAGGCTTGAAGCCGGATGCGCCGCTCGTTCACGAGGAGCTGGGAAGCTACGAGAAATTCGGCGACGTCTATCCGGTGCCGGGTACGAATATCGGCAATTTCGTCAAGATCCGTAAAGGCGACATGGACGCCGGGTGGGCGGCCAGCGAAGTCACGATCGAGGGCGAATTCGCGTTCGATTCCTCCGACCACTGCGCGATGGAGCCCAGATGCTCCATCGTCGAAGCGATGCCGGACGGCACGGTCGACGTTCAGACGAGCACGCAGGATCCGTTCATCATCAAGCGGCTGTTCGAGCGCTACTTCCGGGCCGAACAGTCGAAGGTGCTCGTCCATACCCCGTTGGTCGGCGGCGGATTCGGGGGGAAGGGCTCGATTCACTTGGAATACATCGCCTATATCGCTTCGCTCGCTTGCGGAGGCCGGCCGGTCAAGATCAACAATACCCGCGAAACGGACATCGTGAGCGCGCCCTGCCACATCGGACTGGAGGCCAAGGTCAAGCTCGGCGCGACCCGCGACGGCAAACTGACGGCCGCGAAGATTACGCTGCTGTTCGACAACGGCGGCTACACCGACAACGGCGCCATCGTGACCACGTCGGCCGCGGTCGACTGCACGGGACCGTACCGGATCGACCATGTATGGTGCGACGCGCTCAGCGTCTACACGAACCATCCCTACGCGACGGCGTTTCGCGGCTTCGGCCATTTGGAGAACCATTTCTGCATGGAGCGCGCGATGGACTTGCTTGCCGGCGAGCTGCATATGGATCCGCTGGAGCTGAGACGGCGCAATGCCATCTTGCCCGGGGATACGACGCCGACGCAGGCGCCGCTCGACCGCAGCAACCTGGGCGACCTGCCGAAGTGCATCGAACGGCTGAAGCCGCTTATCAAGTGGGAGGGAGGCGGGCGGGTTGTCGTCGACGGCGGCCTCGTCAGGGCGACGGGCGTAGCCTGCATCTGGAAAACCTCCGGTTCCGAGATCGATACCGGCTCCGGTGCGATCGTGACCTTCAACCATGACGGCACGATGAACCTCAGCGTCGGCGCCGTCGAGCTTGGCCAGGGGAACCGGACCATCATGGCGCAGCTGCTTGCCGAGCGCATCCGCGTGCCGGTCGATCATGTGCACGTCATGCTGGACATCGATACGCAGGTTACGCCCGAGCATTGGAAGACGGTGGCGAGCAGCAGCACGATGATGGTCGGCAATGCCGTGCTGGACGCGGCGGACGATGCCATCGTGCAGCTGAAGGCCAACGCGGCGATAGTATTGAAGCGTCCGCCCGAAGAGCTAGACTACGGCGGCGGATACGTCTTCGTTCGCGACGATCCGAGCGAGAGGCTGAGTTTCGCTTCGCTCATGAGCGGCTATATGTACCCGGACGGCAGCGCGGTCGGCGAACCCGTCATCGGTCGCGGCCGCAACCGGGTCCATGGCCTGACACGGCTCGATCCCGAGACGGGCAAGGGCATCCCGGGCGAGCAGTGGACGGTCGGCGCGGAGGCTGTCACGGTCGAATACAACACCCGCGATTGCACGTACCGGCTGCTTCAAGCCGTCTCCGTCATCGATGCGGGCAAAGTCATCAACGCGGCGACCGCGCGGGGACAGGTGACGGGCGGGATGAGCATGGGACTCAGCTTTGCGACGCGGGAAGCCTTCCTGTACAACGAAGACGGCATCGTGCTCAACCCGCAGCTGCGTTATTACAAGCTCATCCGTTACGGCGAGACGCCGGAGTATGTCGTCGACTTCGTGGAGACCCCATACCTCCAAGGCCCGTACGGCGCGCGCGGCATCTCGGAGCACGGGACGATCGGCATGCCCGCGGCGCTGGCCAATGCTTTGTCGGTCGCGGCCGGCGTCCCGCTTAATCAGCTTCCGCTGACGCCGGAGCAGATATGGCGGTGCACGCAAGGGCTGAGGTGATTAGCGTCATTGACCCACGAATACTTGCGTCGTAGACCTGCAAGGACCTTGATTGTCCCACATAGACCTTCATGTCCTCCGCAGACCTTCATAGCAGCGTATAGAGCTTCAGAGCACCTGTACAGAACTTCATAGTTCTGCATACGACCGCTAATAAAACCGCGCCGGGAGGCGCGGTTTTTTAGTCGGCGATTGCCGGATCGCTGGACCTGCCAGCGGCGAATTTCCGCGAAACTGCGTCCGATGCGGCGCGGACGGGTATATACAAGTTGTGCAAGACTCCTTCAACCGGTTGGAGAACGCAAGCCTAAATTGCTTGTCCAAGGAGGAATCCATCATGAAAACGATGTCCGATTTACACCGCACGGGAGAACAGGTCGAAGAAGCGGGCAAGTATGTCTGCGAAATCGGCGAAACGAAGCAGCTAAGCCGCGGGGATTCATTTCCCGCTTGTCCCCGGACGGGAAAGGCTACGAACTGGCGGCATGCCGACCACGAGCATAAGACGGGCCAGTCCGTTACGGAAACCGGCCGGTACGTCGACGCGAGCGGCCAGCAGGTGGAGCTGAAGGTCGGAGACGCCTTTCCGAACTGTCCGAGTTCGGGCAAGGAAACGAGCTGGAAGCATCTATAACCGAGCCGGGGGGCAAGCTCGAGCCATCTTGAACCGAGCTGGAGGCATCTAGAACCCAATTGGAGACTCTTAACCGAGCCGGAAGCGCTATCATCGAGCGGGAAGCTTTCTAATCGAAAACGAATGCAAACGGTCCGCGAACGAACGCGGACCGTTTTGCCATGCGCTTAAGCAACTGCTTAAGGGGCACAAACAATTGTACGGGTTACCCGATAATCCCCCCATTCGCCGACTCCTGTAGCTGCTCCGCTTCCGCGGGAAACACGTATCGGGTTCCCCTGGCGGGCGTTAAGCCGACGAACAGCAGCAGGATTGCCGCGACGACGAGAAGCAGCATCGGCACCGTCCAGTTGCCGACCGTCCCGTGCAGCATCCCGAACAGCAGCGGACCGACCGCCGCGAGCAGGTAACCGATCGATTGGGCCATGCCCGAAATCTCGGACGCTTCTTGCGCGGTTCGCGTGCGGAGGCTGAAGAACATCATGGCCATGCTGAAGGACGTGCCGCCCGCCGCGCCAAGCACGATGACGGAGACCGCGGTCAGGACCATGCCGCCGTGGGTGACCAACAGGCCCGCGAATCCGGCGAGATACAAGCAGCAGGTGGCAACCAGCAGGCCAAGCTGACTTGGAAGCCGGCCGGCCAGGATCGGGATCAGGAAGGTGAACGGAATCAAGCCGATCTGCAATAACGAGAGCATGTAACCGGACTGCGCGCTGCTCATTCCCTGATCCAGCAGCATATCCGGCATCCAAGCGACGAACACGTAGAAGATGAACGATTGCAGCCCCATGAAGAGCGTGATTTGCCAGGCCGGCCCCGAACGCCAGACGGAACGCTTTCTGCCGGTCGTCGCGGCGGAGATCCGAACGGTTTTGGTATTATGCTTCAACTGCGGGATCCAGAGCAGGACCGCCGCCAAGCAGGCGATCGAGATGACCATCAGCGTGCCTCGCCAGCCGTAATCCGTCCGGGCGGCGATCGGTACGCTGACGGCCGAGGCGGTCGCGGCAAAACTGTTCATGGCGATCGAATAGAAGCCGGTCATGAGGCCGACGCGCAGCGGGAACTCGCGCTTGATCAGCGCGGGCAGCATCACGTTGCCGGCGGCGATGCCGAGTCCGGTCAAGACCGTGCCCGCCAGCAGCGCAAACTCGCTGCCGGCGTCGCGGACAAGGCTGCCGGCGAACATGACGGCCAACGCGGCGAACAGCGTATGCTCCATGCCGTACGCGCGCGCCATCCGGGGCACGAAGGGCGAGAGTGCCGCGAACGCGAGCAGCGGCAGCGTAGTCATCATGCCCGCCAGCGTGCCGGATATCGGAATGTCCCTGCGGATCAGCTCGATCAAGGGACTCATGGAAGTGAGCGGCGTGCGAAGATTGGCGGCGATCATCAGGATGCCGGCAATCAGCCATACGGCGTTTCGGCCGTTCGACGGGCGCTCGGGATGCAAGGTCAACGCGCGTGCGTTCGTAGGTATCATAGGAATCTTCCTGTCTATTTATAAATGAGGTCAAGGGTAACAGGGTCAGGCGTCTTGATCATGCTTGCGGAGAACGCTTTTGTTCACGACGATGTACGCGTCGACTTCCTGGACGGCTCGCTCTGCATTCCGATCCCGAATCGCCTGCAGCAAAGCGGGATGACCGACCAGCGCGTCATTGCCGAATTCCGTCGTGCTCGCGATGGACATCTGGATTTCCTCGAACAGATTGGCGTAAATATCGGTCAACAGCGCATTATGGGAGGCGGCCGCGACCGCTTGGTGCAGGAGCCAATCCGCCCGGACGAACCGCTCCAGGTCTTGTTCCCGGAAGGCCGTCATGCACAGGCGCTGAAAATGCCCGAGCGTCGCCAGATCCTCGTCGGTACGTTTCGCGCAGGCGAGGACAACGGCCTGCCTGTCCAGCGCGTGCCTGACCTCGATCGTCTCGAGCAGCGTCGAATGCTGCACGCGCTTCTGCAAGATCGCGTTCAGCTCGCTGGTGGCCATGACGAACGTGCCGTCGCCTTGCTTCGTCTCCAGCATCCCGACATGCACCATGGCGCGGATGGCTTCGCGCAGCGTGTTGCGGCTGACGCCGAGCTGCTCCATCAGCTCCGTCTCGCTCGGAATTCGGCCGCCGGACGGCCATTTCCCGGAGGCGATCATCTCGCTCATCTCCATGTAGACCTGATCGGCAAGCGAGGTACGGTTCAGTTTCTTCAGCATAGGGCTCACTCCCTCCATATTTAAACGTAGGATGTTTGGTTTATTGGTTGTTTTATCTTAAAGCATAGCCGCGCGAATGTAAATGGGACGCCTTTACATCGGCCTTCCGTTGTTGGCTTTCGGCCAATTTTGATTTCCTTGCGGGCAGCGGCGGATTTTGCATAATGGGGCAACGGCAAGTAAATACTTCCATAGAGCCTGAGAACGGATTTCCTTGGGAGGGACGATATGGAAAAGCGGTCGTTGGAAATCGAAACCTCGGTTGCCGGGAACGTGAGTACGCTGAGGCGGGAATACGCGGATAACGAACAAATCTGCTTCCATCACTTTAGATCGAAGGACGGCGAAGCGTTCGCGGCCATCGCCTATCTGAAAGTCTTGATCGACGAGCTGCGATTAAACCAGCATATTATTCCGAAGCTCCGCAATAACCTGCGAGAAGGCGCTCCGGACCCCGTCGAGTCGATTCTGGAGTCTGCGCGTGCGCAGGGCCTCGAAATTCCGCTTCCGGATATGGATGAAGCGGTTCGCATGATCGCCGATGCCGGCATCGTCCTGTTTATCGAAGGCCGGACCGATGCGTTAGGCATTTGTTTGCCGGGTTACGGGAAACGCGCGGTGGAAGAGCCGATGATGGAAGTGAACGTCCGCGGGCCGCGCGCGGGCTTTATCGAAGATTTGGATACGAATCTGGGCATGGTGTACCGCCGATTGAAGACTGCCGAGCTGAAGTCCAAATCGTACGCGATCGGTCAGGAGAGCCAGACGGACGTCACGATTCTGTATCTGGAGGATCAGGTGGAGCAATCCGTGCTGCGCGAGGTCGAGCGGAGGCTGTCGGACATCCGGTTGAACGTGGTCGTGGACAGCGCCCAGATCGAAGAATGGATTCAGGATAGTCCTTATTCGCTTTTTCCCCAAATTCAGAACACGGAACGGCCCGACCTCGTCGCAACGGCGTTGAATCAAGGAAAAGTCGCCATCTTGACGGACGGAAGCCCGAACGTCCTCTTGGCGCCCGCGGTCTTCACCGATTTCCTGCATCCGAGCGAGGATCTGTACGAGAAGTTCTACTTCGCCAATTTTCTGCGCGGCTTGCGCGTGATCACGCTCGTTATATCCTTATTCCTTCCCTCGCTCTATATCGCGATGACGACGTTCCATCTGGAGATGATTCCGACGCCGCTGATGCTGACCTTCCTGTCGACGAAGGCCGGCATTCCTTTCCCGACTTTTCTGGAAGCGCTGATGATGGAAATCGCGTTCGAGGTGCTGCGGGAAGCGAGCTTGCGCCTGCCGCAGGCCGTCGGCCAATCCGTCAGCATCGTCGGGGCGCTCATCATCGGCGAAGCCGCCGTGCAGTCCGGCATCGTGTCCCGGCCCATGGTTATCGTGGTCGCGTTGACCGGGATCGCTTCCTTTACGATTCCATCGTTCAATGCGGCCATTACGCTGCGGATGCTCCGGTTTCCGCTTATTTTTATCGCGGCCTGGACCGGCGTGCTGGGACTGGCTTTGAGCATGTTCGCCATCGTCCTGCATCTATGCTCGCTGCGATCCTTCGGGAAGCTGTACCTGCCGACGTTCGACACCCGTCGCTGGAAAGACGTGCTGGAGCATTATGTACTCCTTCCGATCAGGTTCCGCAGCATTGCGAATAACCAGGCTTCGCCTGCAAGGCTGAGAGGGCAGGATCATGAAGAGGATTAGCAGGCATGTTCTGTGGCTGGCGCTGCTGCTCCCCCTCGCGGGCTGTTCGCCGGACGTGCGCGAGATCAGCGACATCGCGCTGGTCATGATTACCGGGATCGACTACGACGAGCAGAAGCACAATTATATTTTCACGATGTATTGCATCCACGCCTCGACGAACAGCACGCAAGAATCGGAGCGCAAACTCGAGTGGATCGCGAGCGAAACCGGCGAGACGATTTTCGATGCGGCCCGTAATCTGCGAAGCCGTGCCGGCAAGAGTCTGGTCTGGCAGCATGACAAGTTTTTCCTTGTCGGCGAAAGCGCCGCCCGCCATTCGATTTACGAGATCATAGATTTCTTGTCGCGCTCCAGGGAATTTCGCATGTCGAGCTTCATGCTGATCAGCGAAGGGAGCGCAAGGGAAAGCATGCAGGTCAAATCCGAAACCGGGGATTTAAGGGCGAATGAAATTCTCGGTAAAATCAAAAACGAAAAACTATGGGGCAGAAGCTTGTCTCTGACGATCAAGGACATCACCAATTATTATACCAATCCTTATCGGGGCTTCGTGACGGGGAAGCTGATCAAATCCAAGTCGTTAAACAAATCGCGCGACGTGCTCTATCTTAGCGGAGGTTCGGTCGTTAATCGAGGAAAGCTCGCAGGCTGGCTGCCGGGAAAGGACGTGCTTTCAATCCATCTCATGACCGATAAGAAGGAGTGGCGGAATATGGAATTCGCGGAGAATATTCCGTACAATTCCGCGAAGGTCAGCGTGCTGATGAAGGTCGCCAAGCGATCCATGCGCTTTACGAGTACGAACGGAAAGCAAGCCTTCGATCTTCATATCCGCATCAATGGTACCTTAAAGGGCATGAACCGTCCGCTGGAGGTGGCCGAACCGCAGATCGTCAGCGAGCTTGAACAAGCGGCCGGGACGTATATGGAGCATCAGATCGAGGACAGCCTGGCGCTATTCCAGCGGACATTGAAGGTAGATGTCATCGGCTTCTCCGATTTCTTGCGGCAGCATCACCCGTATGCGTGGAAAAAAATGGCCGGCGCTTGGACGACGGACATCTACCCGTCGATCCCGATTCGCGTCCATGTCGAAGTTGCCATTCCGACGATCGGAATGAGCGAAGAGCTGGGAGGTCCTTAACATGCTGGGCTACGTGCTGTCCGTATTCTATTCGATTTATTGCGCCCGGGTGGTCGTCAACCAGATAAAGCGGCGGAAGAAGCGCGACGCCTTCGTGCTTGGATTCTTTGCGCTGATCAGCATCGGGTATTTCGTTCCGGCCTCCGCCGCCGTAATGCCCACGATGGAGACATTGAACAAATTCGTCTACCTGCCGATATCCGATTACGTGGAGGGATTGCTTAAGCTCAAGCCGGAGGTCCAAGCCTCATGACGAACGAACGAATTTCGCCGTTTCAGCTCGGCTGTCTTTGTTTCTCGTTCATGTCCGGCTTCTCGACGCTTTTTTTCCTGGAAGCCAAGATCATCGTGCAGGATGTTTGGATCGCCAACATAGCGGCCATGTCCGCCGTCCTTGTGTTTTTGAAGATGATGACGTACGTGCAGCGTCGTTTTCCGCATCGGAATATGAGCGAAATCATCGAGATTTTATTCGGCAAATGGGTAGGGAAGCTCATCCTTTTGGTGTATCTCCAGGGCATGGCGGGGCTTGGCGTCTTATCGCTAAGAGCCGTTTCGGCGTTTTATACGACGGCCATTCTGCCCAATACTTCGCCGAATTTGATCATGCTGCTCGCGCTCGCCCTTACGACGTATGCCGTCTCGCTCGGACTTGGCGCCATCGCGCGATCCGTGCAGGTGATTCTTCCGTTCTTCATTCTTGCCATGCTGGTCATTTGCGTGTTCATTTACCTGGATATCGACGACAATCCGTTCCTGCCGCAGTTTCAGCACCCGTTCCCTTTGATCTTGTACGGGTCGATGATTTCGTTCGGATTTCCGTTCGGTAAAACGACCGTCATGATGTTCGTCTTCTCCGAGGTAACGAACCAGAACAAGCTGTTCAAAAGCTGCGGCACCGGGGTGGCCATGTCGTGCTTGTATTTGCTGGCTTCCACGTTTCTCGCGCTTGGCTGTCTAGGCGAGGAGATGTTCAGAACGGTATCGTTCCCGTTCTTTTCCTCCGTCCAGCTGGTCAAGTTCGGCGAATACCTCGAACGGATCGAGATCACGATCATCGGTATCTGGACGATTCTCGTCTTGTACGAGGTCATCATGGTGCAGTACGTATTCGTGAAAATATTGGCAAAGCTGTTCGAGTTGAAGCAGGCGAAAACCTTTATATTGCCTGCCGGCGTCTTCTTTTTTGCCCTGGCCGTCAACAGTTTTGCCAACCCGACCGACTTGATGACCTACGACAAAAAAGTGCTGCCGTTCTCGGTTATTTTGCCTTCCATCATCGTTCCAATCTGCTTGGTCGGGTTGACCTGGCTGAAGAAACGAAGAAGCGGAACGGCAGAAATCAAGCATCCTTGACGATGCCGGCCATCGCGCGGAATCCAACGCCAGCGACAAAAAACCACCAATGCCGGCATTGGTGGTTTTTTGCCATTCCTTCAAGACTCGACCGGCAGCCGCAATTCCGTATTGACGTATCGCGTAATCCGTTCGAGAAGCATCGCGATGGCGTCCGGATAAAGCTTTTGCATCAGGATCGCGCCTTCGACCATCGAGAAGATAAACATCGCGGCGTCGCGCGCATCGAGTTCCGGCCGAATCTCGCGATCGGCGATGCCGGCCCGAATGGTCTCTTCCGTGAAACGCAGCACGTTGTCCATCGCTTCCTTGGCTTGCGAGAACAGCGGCTCGGAGACGAAGCGGGTTTCGCTGGCCATGTTGGCGATCGGGCAGCCGCCCGGATAGTCGACCCGGCAATAGGCGGTCAGATAAGCGAGCAGCCGATCCACGGCATTCGGGCCGGCCTCCTCGGCCGCGCGGTGCACGTACTCGCCGAGCGCGTCGCAGTTGTGTTTGAACGATGCCAGGGAGAGCTCTTCTTTATCCCGGAAATGATTATACAAGCCGCCCTTTTGCAAGCCGGTCGCATCCGTGATCTCGGACAGGGTCGTGGACAAATATCCGCGTCGATTGAGCAGCAGGGAAGTCTGCTCGATGACATGCTGTTTGGTTTTCTCGCCCTTTCGAATGGTGGACCCCTCCCGGTAGAAAACATATTGCATCCATTGTAGACGCAATGAATCGGCTCGTCAATCATTATAAAAGACAGTACGTTCATACTTTCAATATGGAAGCAGGCCGGGATCCTCTGCTGCGCCCGCTGCTTGTTCGTTATCGACCGGAGCGGCGGTGAAGCGTTATGTTTTGAAGGCAATCATGTATTTCACAGCGATCGCGGCGGCCGGATAAAGTCCCGGATGCAGGAATTCGCATTTTTTACAGCTTTATTTCCGCTTTTCGCGGATCTCGCAGTATACGGACACGAGCGGACTGCGCGAAAATAAGGAAGGAAGGAGGGAAGCAAGCAGTCGATCATAGGAAATCAGGTATATCGCAGTCAAACTACGGAATAGAAAAGAGGGACTCATGACGATGACCAGAAATACCCGGCAATCCGGGTCGACGATGACCAGAAATACCCGGCAATCCGGGTCGTGGAAAATGAAAGCGATCCGTTTATTCGGCGCGGCCGCGCTGCTGCTGCCGGTCGTTCCGGCAACCTCGGCCTTTGCCGCCACGATCAATGTAACCGCTTACGGCGCGAACGGAAGCGATTCGGCGGACGATTTGACCGCGATCCAAAACGCCGTCAATGCCGCGTCGAGCGGGGATACGGTGCTGCTCCCGGCAGGAACCTACTACTTATCCGGAACGGTCAACGGCAAGTCCGGCGTCAAGATCGCGGGCGCGGGCCGCGACGTCACGACCGTGAAGCCGATCGCTTCCTCGGCGACGACGTTCTTCTATCTTCATAACGTAAGCAACGCGGAAGTATCGGACATGACGCTGGACGGCAGCAGCAGCACGGTCCTGCTGTCCGCGGTCACGTCCGAGTCGGGCGACGGCAACAAGATGCGCCATCTGCGGGTCAAGGATCTGGCCGCCTCCGCGGGCTTCGGGCCGTTCGCGCTCTACGCGATCGGGTCGACCAACCTCGAGATCTCCGACAACATCGTCTCGAACAGCGGCGTGAACTCCGATTGGGGCGCGGGCGTGCGCGCGGGCTGGGGCTCCAGCCATGCCCTGATCGAGAACAACACGATCTCGAATACGGGACGCGGCGGAATCTTCGTCAATGACGACAGCCCGTACGCGACCGTCCGCGGCAATACGATCACGGGCACCGGCAAGCACATGGAAGGCCTCGGCATCGAGCTGCACACCAACGTCGATTACTCTCTCATCGAGAACAACAACGTCGACCACTGGATCAGCGCGGTGCGCTCCAAGTACATCGCGGTCCGCAACAACGTCGTCAAGGCGAACGACGGATCCGTCGGCAACATGGGCCTCGAGGTCATGGTCGATCACGGCATCACGTCGGGCAACCTCGTGGACGGCGGCCAGCAGGTCGGCATGCAGCAATCACCGGGCACCGGCTATCAATTGTGGAATTACAACACCGTCCAAAATATCGTCATGTGGGGCATGCAGCTTCAAGGCGCGGGCACGGGCTTCACGGAGCAGTATCAATATTTCTATAAAAACACTTGGCAGAACGGTCCGACCGGCAATCCGGCCGCGGCGTATCCGGGCTACGACGGCAATGCGGTCCGTATCCACGGCGATACGAAGAACATCGTCTTCGACAGCAACCAGATTCTGAACAACGGCCGCAAAGCGATCGAGATCACGACCGCTTCCGGCACGGACCGCCTGAGCTTCATCAATAACACGATCACGGGCAACGGCGGACCTTCGATCGACCAGTATCCGTCCTCCGCTGCTGATCTCGAGTGGAGCGGCAACACGGTAAGCGGCAACGCCACGAACACGCAGCTGACGAGCCGCGGCTTCGGCGATGCCAAGCCCGTGGCGAATTTCACGGCGCCGCTGACGGTGCAGCTCGGCCAGCCGATCGCCTTCACGAACACGTCGACCGATAACGGCACGATCGTCGAGACGCTGTGGGATCTGGGCGAGGGCATCCCGGTCACGACCGCAAGCCCGACGTATACGTATCAGAAAGCCGGCACCTATCATGTCATCCTCGGCGTCTGGGATAACGGCGGCCGCGCGAGCGTGAAGGAACAGACGGTCACCGTCTTCACGGGACCGCCGGACACGACCGCGCCGTCCGCGCCGGGAAGCTTGACTTCGCCGGCCAAATCGAACGTCACGGTGAACCTGTCCTGGACGGCATCCACCGATAACGTCGGCGTCATCGGCTACGATATCTACAAGAACGGCGCGCTGGCCGGCTCTACCTCGGGCGCGACTTCCTTCGTCGTCACGGGCCTTACGCCTAGCACGGCGTACAGCTTCACGGTCAAAGCGAAGGACGCTTCGGGCAACGTATCGGCTGCCAGCAACACGCTGAACGTCACGACGGACGCGGGCGATACGCAAGCGCCGACGGCGCCGTCAAGCCTGACCTCGCCGGCGAAGACGGATACGAGCGTGAGCTTGTCCTGGTCGGCTTCGACGGACAACGTCGGCGTCACCGGGTACAACGTCTACAACGGTTCGACGCTGGCGGGAACGACGACCGGCGTGAGCGCAACCTCCTTCACGGCAACCGGACTGGCTTCGAACACGGCGTTTACGTTCACGGTCAAAGCGAAGGATGCCTCCAACAACATATCGGCCGCCAGCAACGCGGTGACCGTGACGACGGATCCGGCGGCGAACTGGGTCAACTGCGCGGGCGAGAACAATCCGTGCAATTTCACGGGCACGAAGCAGGTGCGATACGGGGTTCCGGGCAGCTACGTCTACGGAACGTTCACGAATACCGTCATGTGCTCCAATAACGCTTTCGGAACCGACCCGGCCGCTGGCCAATACAAGACTTGCGACGTGAACCTTGCGGGCGGGGGAGGAAGCGGCGATACGCAAGCGCCTGCGGCGCCGACGGGACTAACTTCTCCTTCGAAAACGAGCAGCAGCGTGAACTTGTCGTGGACGGCTTCGACGGATAACGTCGGCGTCACGGGTTATAACGTCTATAACGGCAGCACGCTTGCCGGTTCGACAACGGGCGCGACGTCCTTCACGGTCAGCGGCCTCTCCGCCGGCACCGCGTATACGTTCACGGTCAAGGCGAAGGATGCGGCGGGGAATGTATCGGCGGCGAGCAACGCGCTGAACGTGACGACGAATGCGAGTAGCGACACGGCGGCGCCGACCGCGCCGACCGGGTTGACGTCGCCGTCGAAGACGAGCAGCAGCGTGAGTCTGTCCTGGACGGCCTCGACGGATAACGTCGGCGTTACGGGCTATGACGTCTACAACGGCAGCACGCTCGCCGGTTCGACGACGGGCGCGACGAGTTTCACGGTCAACAGCCTCGCGGCAAGCACGGCGTATACGTTCACGGTCAAAGCGAAGGACGCGGCCGGCAACGTATCGGGGGCGAGCTCCGCGCTGAGCGTAACGACGAACGCGGCCGGCACGCCGACGAACGGCTTGCTCGGGCAATATTATTCCGGCGATTTCGGTACGCTGGCCTTGTCGCGGACCGATGCGACCATCGACTTCGATTGGGGCGGCGGACGCCCGACGGACGACGTGCCTGGCGAATGGTTCACGGCGCGCTGGACGGGCAAAGTCCAACCGCAATACTCCGAGACGTATACGTTCTACACCAACACGGATGACGGCGTGCGCCTGTGGGTCAACGGCGTGCAGCTGATCAACAACTGGGTATCCATGAACGGGGAGCTGAGCGCGACGATCACGCTCGCCGCCGGCGTGAAATACGACCTGAAGATGGAGTTCTTGGAAAACGGCGGCAACGCGCACGCGCAGCTGTCCTGGTCCAGCGCTTCCCAGACGAAGCAGGTCGTGCCGAACAGCCGGTTGTTCACGAGCTGATCATTCACGAGAACTACGATCACGCAGGAGCAGCCGACCCGCTAGGGGTCGGCTGCTTTCTTGTTATAGCGAATAAACGGAAAACGGGCGATTTGCTGCGGACGTGCTTCCTTACGGCGATCAAGCTACAGGCGATCAAGCTACAATAGAGAGCATCGAGCAGTAACGGCGCATCGCGATGTGTCGGTAGAACTGCAATCTAATGGAGGCATACGGCATGAAATTAACCGACGAGCAAATCATCGGCGAAGTGGTTGCGGCGATGGCGATTCACGGCGGCGATGACGGCATATAACGGATTCAGACGGCCCATCGGCTTAAGCTCGCCCGTTTCTGGGGCATCGCGGGGGGGGACCGCATTCTCGAGATCGGCTGCGGGCAAGGCGACACGACAGCCGCGCTTGCTTATTTGGCCGGGGAAAGCGGCTTCGTTCACGGACTGGACGTCGCCCCGCCGGACTATGGCGCCCCGCTACCTTGCGGGAAGCTGCCGAGGAGTTGGCGAAATCCAAGCTCGGCGGCAGGCTGCGCATGGATTTCGACACGGACATGTTGTCGACGGAGATCGATTTTCCCGAGCGCGCCTTCGATAAGATCGTGTTATCCCATTGTTCCTGGTATTTTCAAACCGCGGCGCAGCTATCGGCCGTCTTGGGCAAAGCGCGAAAATGGGGCCGGACGCTCTGCTTCGCCGAGTGGGATGCCAGAATCTCGGACATCGGACGGTATGCGCATTGGCTGGCGGCGTTGACCCAGGCGCAATACGAATCGCTTAAGCCGTCCAGCCTCTCCAATATCCGCACGTTGTTCACGCCGGATACGATCGAGGAGATCGCGGCGTCGGCCGGATGGAACATAACCGCGGAAGAATCGATCGATTCGCCGCTTCTGCAGGACGGCGATTGGGAAGTATCCCATGCGCTGAGTCAGGCGAACGCGGAAATCGGCGAGTTTCGGCATGTGCCGGACAAGCTGGCCGCGCTCGTCGAATCCGAACTAACGCTCTTGAAGCAAGCCGCGGCCGCCCACGGCGTCAAACTGATGTCGGCATTCGCGTTCACGGCGAAGTAAGTTCAAGACGTGTAATCCCGGCCCAGGCCAAGCTCCGTCAGCAGCTGCCGGTACGCGATCGAAGTCCGGTCGGCCGGGATATGGGCTTCGGCCATGAGATCGAGCGGGAGGTCCTCCGGGGTCTGGGCTTCGACCATTTCCCGGTCTTCGGCGAATACCCGCAGGTTGAAGGCGATCGTGTCCTCGGCCGGGACGGATTTATCGAAGTTGCGCGAGACGGGCGAGAACAGCCGCGTAGATCGGGCGGATACCGGAGACGCGCAATTCAGGATCATCAATCTGCCGTCGTTCGGAAAATGAACCGTGATCGAAGCCGCGAACGGCGCGAACACGCGAAACGCGCGCAGCCACATGAACCCGTCCGGCGCCGGATTCTCTTGGCCTTTGCCGTAATTGCTGACCGTGCTCCAATAGTCGGCGCGCAGCTCGTTTCCTTCCCGCGCGACCTTGTACTGCGGCACCTCGGTATTATTGCGGTCGCCGAACGTTTCCGTGTGCACGTAGGCAAAATGAGAGACATCCAGAAAACCCTCCAGCTGACGCCCCGCGGAGCCCGCGATATCGAAGCCCGGAGGCAGCACGTTCACGTAGTCGGGATCGTCCCACCCGGGGAAGTCCGGGATCGTTGATTCGGACGCTCCGGCAAGCGACGTCCAGATCAAGCCGTAGCGTTCCACGGCGGGATACAGGATCAGTTTCAGCTTAGGCGAGATTTTGGCGCCGGGATGGGCGGGAACGGCCGTGCAGGCGCCTTCGCAATCGTACCGGAAGCCGTGGTAGGGACAGACGATTTCGTCGTTCTCGAGCCAGCCTTTGCTGAGCGGGGCGCCCCGGTGGAAGCAGAGGTCGCGGGCGACCACCACGGTGCCGCGGCTCCGGTAGCAGACGAGCTTGACGTCGAGCAGCTTCGCGGCGACCGGCTTATCCGCGATGTCGCCGGCGATCGCGATCGGATACCAGTATCGGGCGAGCACCTGCCAATCGTTCGGCGTGAACGTGCAGTCGCGGGGGAGTTGCAGGCGGGAATCGGCAGACGGGTTCATGGCATTCATCTGGAATCGCTCCTTTTGAATAAGGTCCGGGTACCAAAAAGCCCCAAGCGAAAGAGGCGCGAGGCGAAGAAGGCTTTACTTCGAACATCGAAATAAACGCCGTTCCTCGCATGCGGCCTCTTGTAGCCTGGGGCAATTTACGGTTGCCTGGTCGAGACGCTCACTCCGATCAATGAGCTTATACAAGAGCGTAAAGGATGTGTTAGATAAACTAACATTAAGAATGTAATTTCATTCTATTCACGCACGTATCTTTTGTCAATAACGACTTTCGTTGAAAATAACGTTAAGTTATATGACGTTGAATTGGGCGAAAACAACCGTTGACCCGCCATTGATTTGCCTTCGCTGCATGCGCTACACTAGATAGGCAATACATCTATCCGCATAAGGAGTCGACGCCGATGTTTCATACCGAACACTACACGGAATCCAAGGCGCAAAATTACGAATTGGTCATCCGTCAGCTGCAAGCGCTCCTGGATGGCGAATCGGATCGCATCGCCAACCTGTCCAATAGCTCGGCACTGCTCAATCAATTTCTGAACGACATAAATTGGGTCGGATTTTATGTATACCGGGACGGGGAATTGGTGCTTGGCCCGTTCCAGGGGCTGCCGGCCTGCGTGCGCATCCCGCTGAACCGCGGGGTTTGCGGGAAAGCGGCGGCCGAGCGGACGACGGTGCGCGTGGCGAACGTCCACGAGTTTCCCGGACATATCGCGTGCGACGCCGCCTCGCAATCGGAGATCGTCATCCCGATCGTCAAGGACGGCGAGCTCATCGGCGTGCTCGACATCGACAGTCCCGTGCTCGATCGCTTCGACGAGGAGGACCAGCATTTCTTGGAAAAATTCGTGGCCCAGCTCAGCTTGCACCTGTGAGCGGCATGGCCCGCTAGAACCGCCCGTCAAGGGCGGTTTTTTTGTATCTGCGGTTCAAGTTCCCGCTGCGGGAATGCTGTCGGTGTATAATGGCACGATCGCGCTGAAGCTGGACCCGCGTGTTCCGGTACTGTTGGAGCTTATCTAACCGCTCCCGAAGTCGCCGCCATGCCGAAAAGGAGCTTACCCGCCTGTCATGCACGCATGATCAGGGGGCAAGCTCCTTTGTTTGTTCGTTGACCTCGTCAGGTCAGCCGTTGGCGCGCGTGCCGGCAAGCCAGGAGACGGCTTCGTCCATCGCGTCGAAGTTCACCAGCTTGTAAGGGAGCAAGCCCAGTCCGTCGAGGGTGCGATCCAAGCTCAGCTTCGCGACCATGCTCGTCGGCAGCACCATGGCAAAGTAACGGAGTCCCGCCGCGTATGCGCGGCCGACGAAATGCTGTGCGACCCATGCCTGATCCTCCGCTTTGATCGCGGAGCCTTTGCGGGCGTCCATCAAGATTCTGCTGCTCTTATGTTGTTCCAGCACGTCGATGCCCTTCAGCAAGATGGCGCGAAATTCGTCTCCGTGGGAAAATCCTTTCCACTCGATGACGATCGCGAGCAACTCTTCGTTCCAGGCAATTTCCCCGTGGGCGGAGTGATAATCGATCATGGCTTCAGCTCCAATCGTGTTTTTCTTCTGCACCGGTTGCAAACCGTTTCCTTCCATTTAAAACCAACCGTTCGTTTTTTTATTATAATCCTTCTTGCGGAATCGTCAAGATGTATCGTAAATGCGCGCCATGACCTTTCCGTTCGGAATGAAGGAACTTGGCGTCGGATGCTTATGGAGAGGCCGGCGAAAATGCCGACGAGAAACGGGACATATTAAGCGTTGACAGCAATCAACGTCCATGATTATAATTAAAAACGAACGGTCTGTCTTTTATGGTGGTTTCGGATAGGCGCTGCCGCAGGCCGATTGACTAACCGGCGCCGGACATCTACATTTCATTGCACAGAGGAGCGATACAGGCATGAGCAGAGTATGGTTTATTACGGGAACATCGACGGGATTCGGCCGCAAATTCGTGGAGCAATTGATTCCGACGGGAGACAAAATCGTCGCTACCGCGCGCAATATCAACGACATCGCCGACCTGAAGGCGGCATCGCCGGACAACGTTCACGTGGCGGCGCTGGACGTCACGAACAAGGAACAGATCCAAGCGGCGGTCGATGAAGCCGTGGCGACGTTCGGGAAAATCGACATCGTCGTCAACAATGCCGGTTACGGCTTGTTCGGCATGCTCGAGGAATACACGGACGAACAGATGCGCCATCAATTCGACGTCAACGTGTTCGGCATGCTGGACGTCATCCGCGCCACGCTGCCCGTATTCAAGAAGCAGCAATCGGGTCATTACGTGAACATTTCCTCGATCTTCGGCGTTTGGGCCATTCCGGCCTACAGCATGTATGCCGCATCCAAGTTCGCGGTCGAAGGCTTCTCGAAATCCATGGCCGTCGAGCTCGCGCCGTTCGGCATCAAGACGACGATCGTCGAGCCGGCCATTTTCGTGACCGAATTCATGGGCCAATCGAGAAAAATGGCCGATCCGCTGCCTGAATACGCGCCGGTGTACGACGCGTTCAACAAGAGCTACGAAGCCGTGCCGAAGGGCGACCAAGGCAAAGCGGTCGAAGCCATCATCGCGATGATCGACAGCGGGAATCCGCCGCTTCATTTCCCGGTCGGCGGGATGGCGTCCATGGGCATCCGCGACGAGCTCGGCAAACGGATCGACGAAGTGGTTCAGTGGGAAGCAACGTCGCGTCTCGCGGACTGAGCGTCTTCGAGGCATATCCATAAAGAGGCGAAGCAGCCATCGCCGCTGCGCGCTTCCATCTGATTCGCAAGTATCAAACGGCAAAACGAAAACAACCGCTTCTCATTCGAGGATCGGTTGTTTTTGTCTGTCTGCCAGCGCGGCAAAACTCGCATTCATCCTTGCGTCGTCCCCTACCGCGAAGATCCGTATTCTTAGCCGGCGCTGCTGGCGAGCGGCTTTCGCATCCAGTTCGAGATTAGCACGCATAGGGCAAGGAAGGGAATGTAGCCGTACAGCAGGATGCTGCCGGCGTACCGGCTGATCGTCTCCAAAAGCGCGACCGCCAGGATGTCCTCCGACCATGTGACGACGACGAATACGATCGCGGCCGTTACCCACAACGAGACGCGGCCGGAGAGGGGCGTGGAGAAGCGGAGAATGCGCGCGCTGCCCCATAGGACCAGACAGCAAGGCGGCGTGATGATGAAGATCCAATTGAAGATGTAGAAGTAGTCGAACCGCTCCAGGAACGTGAAATGAATGATCTTGGACATGCCGAGCGTCGGCCAAACCGAGTGCTTGAGCTGGCCCAGGTTGTAATACGCGAACGTGGTTATAGTGAAGATTCCATACAGCAGATACGAATGCATGACGCCGATATGCGCCCATTTGATCGCTTTCGCGTTGTCTCGAATGTAGGGATAATAAAGCAGCAGCAGTTCCGCGCCCATGTAAAGCGGGACGCTGCGTTCGGCTGAATACGCGTAATCGGGCAGCGCGTGATTGAACACCGGAAGAAAATTACGCCAATCCGCGTACTGCAACGGGATGAACAGCGTGATGATCAACAGGCTCGGGATCAGGACGAACCAGAATGAGAGTCCCGTGATGACGCGCAAGCCGCCGTCGGCGATATAGACGAACAGCAGCAGAAAGACCAGGCCTACGCGCCATGTCGGAATGTCGGGGGACACCAGCGTCTGAATGACCTGCGAATACGTGACGAGCTGATTGCAGACGAACAGGAGCAGATACAGCCAAAAGACGCCGTTCAGCAGGGTTCCGAGCCATTTCCCGAACAGCTGGACATGCAGCGAGATGAGATCGCCCTTTTTCGCATGCTTGAGCACGTAGAACATCAACAGCACGACCAGATGCATGGACATGCCCACCAGCAGCACGGACACCCAGGAATCCTGTTCGGCCCCGTACGCGATCTTGCATTGGAAATCGAGCACGGCGACGCCGGTCTGCGATTTATGGATCAGAAACCACAGCAGGTACGGCGATACGGTTTTGGAGAGAGAGGCTTGATAGCTCATGGTTTTTATTCTCCGGCTCCGGAATTTTTTAGAATCGCCTTCACGCGCACGTCGAACTTCATGGCCGGATAGACGTTCCGGTAGAACTCGGCCGCGCTCCAATGCCGGTCCACCGATCTGAATTCTTCTCCGACTCCCAATGAATCGATGCCGTTCGCTTGAATCTTCTTCAAGAGCGCGTGCAGCTTTTCCATAAGTTGATGTTCGATCGAAGCGGCCAGATCGTCGACTTCGAAGAGGTTTTTGGCGATGCGGTTTCCTTGGAAACTCCGAATGCCGCCGTTCAAGCGCACCTCGAACCGCGCTGCGGCCGGGACCGCGCGAATATTGGCGGAAAGCCGGGTGCTTCCGTGATGGATCGATAATACGTAGAGCTCCCCTTTGTACGTAAAAGGCACTTCGCCCTTGACTTTCTTGCCCAGCAGGATTTCGAAGAGGGTCATTTCGGACGTGTCCAAAACAAGCTGGAGCCGCTCTTTCTTGAACAGCGCATACCCGTCGATTTCGATTTGCCGCTCGGCGTCCAGCCTCAGGCTCGGCATGGAGGGATCCTTGCCCTCCGAATAGTAATCGTGAAGGAACAGGTAGAGGTTGGACAGCGGGACGCTGCCGTCGTGAACGTTCTGCTGCACGACATTGTAAGGCGAATCCTCGAGTTCCTGACGGTCCAGGCTGTTGATCACCTTCTCCGCGGAACACGAGGATACGGCCAGCAGCACGTTCCCGCCGAGCGAAGGATCGCGAGCGACCGTGTCGATGAGCCTGGAGATGCCTCCGGCCGCGATTTCCCGGCTGAAGACGATCGTATTGATTTTGTTGTATTTGATTTTGCGCGGCGTTTGCAGCGAGAGATGCTGCAAGATCAGCTTCGGGTTGCTGCCGGTTCCTCTCATGATCGCCAGGCTGCCTTTCCGGTGGATATAATTCGGATAAGCGACGGTTCCTTTGTACGCCTCGCTTTCCCGATCGAAGCCGACCGCCACCAAGATTCGAATCCGATTGACGATGTTCGCGTTCCCGCAGCCGGCGAGCAGCATCGCGCTCAGCATAAGCATGCCCAGCAGCTTAGTCCTCATGATCGATATCTTCCTTCACGGTGTCCGGTTTATAACGTTTCTTGCGCTGGGGGTTCAAGTACAAGGCGCGGTTGGTCGTATATTGATAGGAAGAACGGACCAGGCTGTCGGCGAAATTGCCCGCCCGAAACGGATAGAACGGAACCAAGTACGGCGTATCCAAACTTTTGAGCCGCAGCAGGTGGGCCAGCAGCAAGATAAAACCGATCACGATACCAAGACCTCCGAGAAATGCGGAGAGCAGGATCAATGGAAACCGGAGCACGCGAATCGTATTGGCCATCTTGAAGATCGGCGTCTTAAACGAAGCGAGCGCTGACAGAGCTACGATAATCAGCAGAATATTGCTCGTCAGTGCCGCCTGCACCGAAGCTTCGCCGATGACAATGCCGCCGACGATGCCGAGCGTTTGTCCGATTTTGGCGGGCAATCTGGCGCCGGCCTCCCGCAGCAGCTCGATGGTCGTCTCCAAGAACAGCACTTCCATTACCGGCGAGAAAGGCACGTGCAGCCCCGACAGCATGATCGGATGCAGCAGACGCGTCGGAATCACTTCGAAATGATAGGTGAGCACGGCGATATAGATCGGCGAGGCGAACAGCGAGAACAACACGCTGAGCATGCGGATGATCCGAAAAAACGTGCCGGAAATCCAGTTCAAGTAATAGTCCTCCGGCGAAACGAAAAAATCCATGAAGGTCGACGGACCGGATAGCACGTAAGGCGAGCCGCTGCTTATCACGGCCACTTGGCCGGAGGACACGGCGTATGCGATCCGGTCGACTCGTTCCGTGGTCAGAAACAGCGGAAATGGCGTATTCGAATTATCCGCGATGACTTGTTCGAGTAACGCGCTGTCGTAGACGAGATCCAAGTCGATGCCCTTCAGCCGTTTTTTCATCGTTTCGACGATCCGAGGATTCGTGATTCCTTCGATATAGGCAATAACGACCGTCGTTCGGGAGAGCGAGCCGATCGTCGTCTCTTCGAAGATCAGCTGCGGGACGGCGATTTGCTGCCGCAGCAGGTGCATGTTGATCGTCAAATTCTCGACGAAGCCGGATTTGGGGCCGATGACGCTGAATTCGTTCTCGGTATCGTTGTTCGTCCGATGACCCATGTTCTCGTCGCGGACGTTGACGAGCAGCGCTTGGCCGTTGCCGGCTTCAATCTGGATCATGGCGTAGCCCTGCTGCAGCTTCTGGACGATTCGGTCCGTCTCGCGCTCGGCTTTCACGTCATCGAACGGAAGATGCGCGATAATGTCAGGCCAGCCTTCGACTTTCTCTTGAATCCTGCGGAGCGCGGGCAGGAGGTTGTCGTGCACCTCGCGGCTGTCGGTCATGGACAGATAATAGCTGAGCGTAAGGCGGTTGGGGCCGGTAGCCATGGTAATCCGCAGAAAATCGCTGGACTTGCCGATCAAGGATAGCAGCTGATCGAGCGATTCGATTTTCAATTGTTCGGCCGGGTCCACGCGGGTTATCCTCCCCCCAAAGAAAATCGCCGTACGAAGAAATTGGAAATAACTGAACGTAGTGTGGCCAGAATTCGGCGAATTATTCCGGAAGACGCGGGAGACCGCGCGCCTCGCGCTTGACCTCGAGTATACTCCATCGGCTAAGATGCAAATAATAACGGTCAGCCATCCGGTCGGCCGGAACTCAAGGAGGCGGCGAATCATGGAACCCGTATTGTCGATCGCGGACATCGCCGAAAGGACGGGGCTCAGCTACGATACGATCCGCTATTACGAGAAGATCGGGCTGCAGCCGCCCGCCAAGCGCGCGCCGAACGGGCAGCGGACATACGACAAGTCGGATCTCGAACGATTCGTCTTCATTACTCGTCTGAAACGGACGCAAATGCCATTGAAGGAAATCGAGCGCTACATGAAGCTCGCGGCGGCGAAAGAGCTCGAGAGCTGCAGCCGCATGTTAATCGAGCACAAACGCCATATCGAGTCGCAGATGGCAGAGATGAGCGATACCTTGAATGCCTTAAGCTACAAAATCGAGCATTTCGAACACATGATGCAAGTGTCGGGAATAGGAGGGAACTAAGATGCAGACGAACACCGCATATTGCATCACCCCGCAGGCGCCGATCCCTTCGGGCTTCGGTCCGCTGACGACCGCTCGCGAAGCGTTGGGCGGCCGCGATCTGGGCGGCAGGACCGCCATCGTGACCGGAGGTTACTCCGGCATCGGCCTGGAGACGACCCGGGCGCTGGCGGAAGCGGGCGCGACGGTGATCGTGCCCGCGAGGACGCCGGAGAAAGCCCGCACCGCCGCGGCCGGCATCCCCGGCGTCGAACTGGAGACGCTCGATCTGACCGATCCCGCATCGATCGATGCTTTCGCGCGGCGTTACCTGGATTCGGGACGGCCGCTCGCCATGCTCGTCAATAACGCCGGCATCATGGCCGCGCCGCTGACGCGCGACGCGCGCGGCTACGAGTCGCAATTCGCGACGAATCACCTCGGACATTTCCAGCTCACGACGCGGTTATGGCCGGCGTTGAAGCAGGCGGGCGGCGCGCGAGTCGTCTCCGTCTCTTCGGCCGGCATCCGCTTCGGGGGCGTCGATTTCGACGATCCGAATTTCGAACGGCGTCCTTACGACAAATGGACGGCGTACGGCCAGTCCAAAACCGCCAACGCGCTGTTCGCCGTCGCTCTCGACAAGCGCGGCTACGAGCATGGCATCCGTGCTTTTTCCGTGCATCCGGGCCGGATCATGACCGATCTGGTCCGGTTCATGTCGGACGAGGAGAAGGCCGCAGGAGGGACGGCGTACAAGACGGTCGAGCAGGGGGCGGCGACCAGCGTCTGGTGCGCGGCGAACGCCGGATTGGAAGGAATGGGCGGCGTTTATTGCCTGGATGCCGACATCGCCGAGGTCATCCCGGCCATCGCGCTCGAGGGTACCGGCCAAGTGCTGGAAGGCGTGCTTCCGCGGGCGGTCGATCCGGACTTCGCGGAGCGGCTGTGGCGGCTTAGCGAGGACATGACCGGCGCGCGGATCGAATAGCCGGCGAGGATCAAAAGATTGAAGAAGGATGAAAAAGGATAAAAAAGGCCGCCTTGCGCCGCAAGGCGGCTGTTCGCGTTGGCCGAGACCGGGACTCCGGAACCATGCGCTTCGACGCGGATCTGCAGCCGATGGAGGGAAACGCGCGCGCTTCTCGAAGTAGTTAAGGGAGGAACGACTACTCATGGAGGTGCGAAGAGGTGGAAGAACAGCAACGAAATTGGGCCGGCAATTACAGGTACGGCGCCTCGGAAATCCATTTTCCCGATAGCTTGGAGCAGGTACAGGATTTGGTGGCGCGAAGCGGACGGTTGAAGGTGCTCGGCACGCGGCATTCGTTCAACGACATCGCCGACACGACCGGCGCGCATGTCTCGCTGCAGAAGCTGAGCCGGGTGATCGCGCTCGACCGCGCCCGCAATACGGTAACGGTCGAAGCCGGTATTCGGTACGGCGACCTGTGCGCGTACCTGCACGACAACGGCTGCGCGCTGCATAACTTGGCGTCGCTGCCGCACATCACCGTCGCCGGCGCGTGCGCTTCGGCCACGCACGGCTCCGGCGTCCGGAACGGCAATCTGGCCACGGCGGTCCGATCGCTCGAAATCGTCCAAGGCGACGGGGAAACCGTCGTCTTCTCCCGCGGGGACGAAGACGGGCGATTCGACGGCGCGGCTGTCGGGCTCGGAGGCCTTGGCGTCGTAACGAAGCTCACGCTGGATGTCGTCCCGGCGTTCGGCATGACCCAGCAGGTGTACGAGAATCTGCCCCTGGCTCAGCTGGAGTCGAACGCGGACGCGATCCTCTCGGGCGGCTACAGCGTCAGCTTGTTCACGGATTGGAAGCAGCCGGCGTTCAATCAAGTATGGGTAAAGACGAAACACGCGGGCCGCGCGGACGTTCAAGCCCTGCCCGAGCTGTTCGGCGCGAAGCCTGCGCGCGAGAACCTGCATCCCGTGCCGGGCCACTCGGCGGAGAATTGCAGCGAGCAGCTCGGCGTGCCGGGGCCGTGGCATGAACGGCTGCCGCATTTTCGCATGGCGTTCACCCCGAGCGCGGGCGAGGAACTGCAGAGCGAATATTTCGTGCCGCGCGAACGGGCGTACGAAGCGCTGCGCGCCGTCGATCGGCTGCGCGACGCGATCTCGCCGCTGCTGTATACGTCCGAAGTGCGCACGATCGCCGCGGACGCGTTTTGGATGAGTCCGTGCTATCGGCAGGATTCGGTCGCGATTCATTTTACGTGGAAGCCGGATTGGGCCGCGGTGCGGGCCGTGCTGCCGTTGATCGAGGAGGGGCTGTCGCCCTTCGACGCCCGTCCGCACTGGGCGAAGCTGTTCACGATGGCGCCCGCGCGGGTGCAATCGCTGTACGAGAAACGGCCGGATTTCGTCCGCCTGCTTGAGGACTGCGATCCGCAAGGGAAGTTCAGCAACGGCTTCCTGCGAAAATACATCGCCGAGAATGCCGTTTAGCTGTTTCGCATAACGGCAGAGCGGTGTAGTTATGCTAGGGGAATAAAACGTTCGTTCGCGTCTCGAGCGCGCCATGCGCTTGGCGAAGATCGATCGCAGCCCCGGATAACGGTTACATTGGGGTCTTCAGGAGGTATGCGACATGCAGGATTTGGACGTCGTCGGTCAGCAATCGGTTTTCGAACACGTATTCAAGCATGCGCCGATCGGCATCGCGCTCGTGTCGATCGAGGGGGATTGGATCAGCGCGAATCCTGCCGTCTGCGCGATATTCGGCTGCACCCTCGAAGAATTGCTAGGCCGGCCGGCAACGGACTTCATCTACTCGGACGATCCCGCGGTCAACGCGCGGGTACTGCAGGAATTGTTCGACGGCGACTCCCATACCTTCGAGGTCGAGAAACATTTCATGCATCCGAACGGCTGCAGCGTTTGGACGTCGCTGCATGTCTCGCTCGTTCGCGATGAGGAGACCGGGGTGCCGCTGTATTATATCTCGCAAGTGCTGGACATTACCGCGACCAAAGCGACGGAGCTCAAGCTGCAGGAGAGCATCGAACGCTACACGTCGCTGAAGAAATACAACCACGACGCGATCGTCTCGTTCGGGCTGGACGGCACGGTCATCAACGGCAACGTCAGGACGGAGAGCTTGACCGGTTACAAGATACCGGAGCTCATCGGCACGAATATCGCCAACTTGATCGGCGAGCTTAACCTGCGCAACGTCTTGACGACGCTCGACGATTACACGTCGGTCGAGAACGACATCAACCTCATCCGCCATAGAGACGGGCATCAGGTGGAGGTGCTGGCCACGGTCGCGCCGATCATCATTCACGGCAAGAACGTCGGCTTCTACCTGATCGCCAAAGACATGACGGAGCAAAAGCGGCTCATCATCGAGAAAGAAGCGGCGGAAAAGACGAATCGGGCGAAGAGCGATTTCCTCGCCATGATGAGCCACGAGATCCGGACGCCCATGAACGGCGTCATCGGCATGACCGACCTGATCCTGCAAACGCCGCTCGATGCCGAGCAGCAGGATTACGTTCAGATCATCAAGAAAAGCGGGTCGACGCTGCTCGCGATCATCAACGACATTCTCGACTTCTCCAAGATCGAATCGGGCAAGTCGGAGCTCGTCGAGGAGCCGTTCAGCGTCAGGACCACGCTCTCGGATGCGCTGAACGTGATCCTGCCGAGGACGCTCGAGAAAAACCTGGCGCTCACGACCTCCATCGCGCCCGACGTCCCGCAGATCGTGCAGGGAGACGTGACGAAACTTCGCCAGGTGCTCATGAACCTGATGAACAACGCGATCAAGTTCACGCCGAACGGCGCGGTGTCGATCGAGATCCGGCGCGATCCGCCGTCGGTAGAGGGCACGGTCACGCTGCGATTCTCGATCCGGGATACCGGCCTCGGCGTCGCCGCGGACAAGGTCGTGCATCTGTTCGATCCGTTCTACCAAGCGGATTATTTCATGACGCGAACGTTCGAAGGCACCGGCCTGGGGCTCGCCATCTGCAAGAAGCTCGTGGCGCTGATGGACGGCCGGATCTGGCACGAGCACAACGGCGATCAACCGGGCTCGACGTTCGTCTTCACGGCCGTCTTCCGCCAGGTGGATCTACCGGTCGTCCCGTATGCGGAATCGGAAGTGATCGATTCGGCGGATCCGCTGCGGATCTTGATCGCGGAGGATAACGAGGTCAACCAGACGGTGCTCAAAAAAATGGTCGAGAAGCTTGGCTTCAATTCGACCCTCGTGGTGAACGGGGCGGAAGCGATCGAGGCGGTCGAACGCGCCCCCTACGACATCGTCTTCATGGACATTCAGATGCCGGTCGTCGACGGCGTCGAGGCCGCCCGCGTGATCAAAGAAAACGTGTCGGCGAAGAAGACGCCGTACATCGTGGCGGTTACGGCCCATGCGCTCAAAGGCGACAGGGAGCGGTATTTGGCGGCCGGCATGGACGAGTACATCAGCAAGCCGATCCAGATGGACGCCGTCTCGTCTGCGATCGAGAAGTGTTTGGCAATGAAACGCAGATGCTGAACGCCCGAAGCCTTGGGCGCAAGCAAAGCAGCCGATCCTCCGCATCAAATGGAGGGCGGCTGTTTCCGCGTTCGCGGCGGAACAACATGATATGCGACAAGGAGAGATGGTTATGTCCGAACGGACGACAGGCATTCATCACATTACGGCGTATTCGCGGGATCCGCAGACGACCGTGGACTTTTATACGGGAATATTGGGACTGCGGCTCGTGAAGCGGACGGTCAATTTCGACGCGCCGGATACGTATCATCTGTATTTCGGCGATCCGACCGGCGCGCCCGGAACGGTGATCACGTTCTTCCCGTCCTCGACCGCGCGAGACGGACTGGTCGGCGGGGGACAACCGGGCATCACGACGTTCGCCATACCGGCCGGCGCGAGCGGGTACTGGGAGGAGCGGCTGACGGAGCGCGGCATCGTCACCTCCTGCGAGACGAGGTTCGGGGAATCCTATCTGCAGTTCGAGAACGGCGAGGGGCTGCGCATGGAGCTGGTCGAGCGGGCAGAGGGGGAAGAACGCGAGGACGATTACGCGGGCATTCCGTCCGGTCAAGCGATCAAGGGCTTCGGCGGCGCGGTTCTCTTCAGCAGGGATTACAAGCCGACGCTGGATACGCTTGAGCACGTGCTGGGGCTGGCGAAGGTCGGCGAACAGGACGGCTTTGCCCGGTTCGTCGGTTCGGCGGACAAGGGCGGCGTGATCGACGTTCCGTTGAGCGACATGGAATGGGGCAAAGGCGGGGTAGGTACCGTGCATCATATCGCTTTCCGGGCGAAGGACGAGGAAGAACTCGCGCGCTGGCGGGAGCTGCTCGTTCAGGGCGGCTATCAGCCGACCGAGATCAAGGACCGGCATTACTTCCATGCCGTCTATTTCCGCGAGAAAGGCGGCATTCTGTTCGAGATCGCGACGGACGCGCCTGGTTTCGCGCGGGACGAGGCGCCGGGCGAATTGGGGAGGAAGCTCATGCTGCCGGCCTGGTTCGAACCGCGCCGCGCCGAATTGGAAGCCGCCTTGAAGTCGATCGCGGTACGGACCGCGAACGAATCGCAAGGGCTCGGAGGCTAATGCTCCATGCCGCGCCGGTATACGCGGGGCGAGATCCCGTACCGCTGTTTGAACAGCTTGGAGAAGTGGAACTCGTCGTAAAACCGCAGCGACGCGGCGATCTCCTTCACGGAGGCGCTCGTCGTCTCGAGCGCCGCCTTGGCGGACGCCAGCTTAAGCTCCTGCATATAGCGGGCGGGCGACATGCCGGTTCGTTCGCGGAAGCGCGCGAAGAACGCGGTGCGCGACAACCCGCTCCGGCGGACGAAGTCGCCGACCGGCACAGGCTGCCCGATATGCTGATGCATGCGGAACAAGATGTCGTCGAGCTCCGGATGCCGCCGCTGGCCGGTCGCTTCCTGCTCCCTGGCGAAGAGCAGCAGCAGTTCCTGCGCGGATTGGCGGACAGTGTAGCCGTAGCCGATCGGCCGGACGATGAGGCTGTCGATGAGCCGCTCGCACAGCCGGACCGCTTCGGCCATTTTGGCGGTCGAGACCGGCCGTCCGACGGCCAGCTCGAGCTCGTGCGCCATGTCCATCGAATCGAATTGCATAAAATAAAATTTCCATTCGCCTGCCGGACACCGGTAGGCGCACGGAACGCCGCCCGGGACGACCATATAGGTTCCGGCGTCCAATTCAAAGGCACGATCCGCCAACGCGATCGTGCCTTTGCCGTCGAACGTGACAAAGATGCCGGGATACTCGAACCCCTGCGGCTTGGCGGCTTGGTAGGTATCGTTCGTCAGTACTTTCCAGATCATGTTGAACTGAAATTCGCGGAGCGCGACGGGATCGTCCAATCCATAAGGGATGTTCATGTAGGGCATGCAGGGCGGCCTCCAGATTACGCTAATCTAACTTGCGATACATGTACGATTATACATGTTTTAGCGATTTCGCTCCATGGAACGTGGCGCCGGCGGCGGCTACAATGAAGCTATCACGCGCGATAGGAGTGCTGCCGCATGTTCGTCAAGGTAGGAAGCCGGGAGCTGGAGCTTGGAGGGCCGCATTTAACGGAATTGAAGGATTCGAACGACATTTTGCACGATGCCGATGCGCTGCGGAAGCGGATTGCGGAGGACGGGTACTTGCTGCTGCGCGGGTTTCACGACCGGGAGCAGGTGCTGGAGGCGAGGCGCGCCGTCCTGGAAAAGATGCGCAGGATGGGCAAGCTTGACCGGGACACGCTGCTGGAGGAAGCCGTCATGGCGGACGGGAGCAAGTCGCTCTTCATGGGCGGAACGAACGAGGACCTGCCGGAGCTGCTGAACGTGCTGAACGGCGATCGCATCATGCGCTTCTTCGATCGGCTGCTGGACGCGCGGGCGCTGACGTATCATTTCAAATGGCTCCGGGCCGTCGGCAAAGGCGACTTCACGAGCGCGCACTACGACATCGTCTATATGGGCCGGGGCACGCATAACGTGTACACGGTCTGGTCCCCGCTCGGCGACGTTGACTACGCGATGGGCGGGCTCGCGCTTTGCCTGAATTCCCACCGCTTCGAAGACCTGAAGCAATCGTACGGCAAGAAAGACTCGGACCGGGACGGCATCGGCCATTACACGGACGATCCGCTGGTGATTACGAACAAATACGGCGGCCAATGGGCAACGACGGAATTCCGGGCGGGGGATATTCTCATCTTCGGTATGTTCCTCATGCACTGCTCGCTGGAAAACACGACGAATCATTATCGGCTCAGCGTGGATACGCGATATCAATCGACGCTGGAGCAAGTCGACGACCGCTGGAGCGGCAAAAAGCCGCGCGGGCACTACCAAGATCCGGTATCGCCTTGACGAACGCACAAGGCGACCTGCGTTGGATTCATCGGCGGCAGGATTCATCCTGCGCTTCGGCCAGCTTGCCGCAGCTGGCTATAGGTGCGTAGGCAGCAGGTTCCGGTCCGCTCATCGTCCAGACTGCACCTATGGCCGCTCTAAGAAAAATGCTTGCCTTAAAGTAAGCTTTAAGGCGTAAGATGGGATGACATTCCGGAAACTTAGACAATCTATAAGGGACCAAACGGAATGAATTCTATCGAAGGCGGTAACCGCATGACCCCATATACAGCAAACGACACAACGCCGCAGGCGCCGATCGGCTCCGGATTCGGTCCGCGCTCGACGGCGCGGGAAGTGCTTGCCGGACGCGACTTGACCGGTAAAATCGCGATCGTGACGGGCGGCTATTCCGGCATCGGACTGGAAACGACGCGCGCGCTGGCCGGCGCGGGCGCCACGGTGATCGTACCCGTGCGGTCGCAGGAGAAAGCGCAAGCCGCGCTTGCGGGTATACCGCGCGTGGAGACCGATCTGATGGAACTTACGGACCCGGCCTCGATCGACGGCTTCGCCGAGCGGTTCCTGGCTTCGGGCCGGCCGCTCCATATATTGGTGAACAGCGCGGGCATCATGGCGAACCCGCTGATGCGCGATGCGCGCGGCTACGAGTCGCAATTCGCGACGAACCACCTCGGGCATTTCCAACTGACGGCCAGACTGTGGCCCGCGCTGCGAAAGGCCGGCGGCGCGCGGGTCGTCGCGGTCACCTCGCGCGCGCATCGGCTGGGCGGCATCGACTTCGACGACCCGAATTTCGAGCGGCGGGCGTACGACAAGTGGAAGGCGTACGCGCAGTCCAAGACCGCTAACGCTTTATTCGCCCTGGAGCTGGACAAGCTGGGCAAATCCAGCGGGGTCCGCGCGTTCTCCGTTCATCCCGGTCTCATTCCGACCGATATCGGCCGCAGTTTGTCCGACGAGGAGAACGGCGTCCAGCAGGTGACGGACAAGAACGGCGCCAAGGTCGGCGACGCGAACGCGGATCAGATGAAGACCTCCCAGCAGGGTGCGGCAACGAGCGTCTGGTGCGCGACGAGCAGCCGATTGGAGGGGCTGGGCGGCGTCTACTGCGAGGATAACGATATCTCCGAAGCCGTGCCGGCCGACAGCGTGAAGGGTACGGGCGTTCGTCCGTGGGCGGTCGATCCCGAAGCGGCCAAGCGCTTATGGACGCTCAGCGAAGCGCTGACCGGCGTGAAGCTCGACGACTGACCGCGGACGGCCGCAAGCATCGGACGGTCGCTTGACATGGAGTTTGCTCCATCGGGTACGATGCAGGTGTACGCCAATCAAGCATCGCGAAGGAGGAGGCTCCATCCATGAAACGCAGAATTCTCGGCGCAACCGGCATCTCGGTCAGCGAATTTACCCTTGGCGCCATGATGTTCGGCGCGATGGGCAACGCGGATCATGACGAATCGGTCCGCATGATCCACTCGGCGCTGGACGCCGGCATCAACTTTATCGACACGGCGGACGTCTACTCGAGAGGCGAGTCGGAGGAAATCGTCGGCAAGGCGCTCAAAGGAAGGCGGGACGACGCGGTGCTCGCGACGAAGTTCGGCCTTCCCATGGGCCCGGACGCGAATCAACGCGGCGGTTCGGCCCGCTGGATCAAGCGTGCGGTCGACGACAGTCTCCGCAGGCTCGGGACGGATTACATCGATTTGTATCAAATCCACCGCCCGGATTACGATACGGATATCAACGAGACGCTCGCGGCGCTGTCCGATCTGATCCGCGCGGGCAAGGTGCGCGCGATCGGCTCGTCGACGTTCCCCGCGGAGCTGGTCGTCGAAGCCCAATGGGCCGCGCGGCAGGGCGGCCATCATCGTTTCCTGACGGAGCAGCCGATGTACTCGATCTTCGCGCGTAAGCTCGAAGCGGCTGTTCTGCCGACCGCGCAGCGCCATGGCATGGGCGTGCTCACCTACAGCCCGCTGAACGGCGGCTGGTTGTCCGGACGCGCCGACCAAATGGCCAGCCACCGGGCGGGAAGCAGGCCATCGCTGTACGACACGACGATCCCGGCCAATCAGGGCAAGGCGGAAGCGCTGCGACAACTGAACGTCCTCGCGGACGAGACGGGCATCGCGCTGCCGCATCTCGCGCTGGCATTCGTCCGGTCGCATCCCGGCGTAAGTTCGGTGATTATCGGCCCGCGGACGCAGGAACAGCTGGACGGTCTGCTTGCCGGCGCGGAAGTCGAATTGAGCGGCGAGATCCTCGACCGCATCGACGGGATCGTCCCGCCCGGCACCGACCTCAATCCGGCGGACAATTACAGCGCCGATCACCCGGCGGTTCTCGACAAACGACTGCGCCGCAGATAACGGCAGCGGATCGCTAAGCATTGATCTCTTCGTCTGTCGTCATGCGATAGATTCGATTTTTCATACCGCGAAGAACCTCCGACCTGGACAAGTCGGGGGTTTTTGTCGTCCGCCGGGGCGCCCGAGACCGCACCACGCCGCTCCGCCGGGTACGGAATTTAAGAAATATTTTATGTTTAACGCGTTTTCTTTTTAACTAGTTCGCCTTATGCTGGGACAGACGAACGTTCAGGAGGAACATTGCAATGAAGAAATGGATCGTAGTGCTTGCCGTCCTGCTGCTGATTGGCTACCGGGCGTCGCAGCACAAATCGGAAGCGGACCGCGAGCAACCGCCGGCGGTTGCGGGCCAAGCC
This sequence comes from Paenibacillus sp. J22P277, assembly GCF_059383675.1. NCBI lineage: Bacteria > Bacillati > Bacillota > Bacilli > Caryophanales > Paenibacillaceae > Paenibacillus > Paenibacillus sp. J22P277. The sequence continues at coordinate 142,282 of NZ_JBXENS010000003.1, read as the reverse complement.
CAGTCGTCCGATCAAGCCTCCGGGCCGGATCCGGCCTCCGAACCGGAACTGGCGCCTGCATCCGATAATCAAGCGCAGGAGACGGATGCATCCGAACCGGAGATGAATATCGACGTGACCCGGGAGCAGATTCACCGGGGCGATCTCCTGCTGGTCAACAAGGACAATCCCGTGCCGGAGGGCGGCGCGGAGACCGAGGCGGTCAACTTATACCGGCATAAGGAGCTGTTGGACGGCTTCGGCTTGCTCGACAGCTCGATCATGCTGTCGCCGGACTTGGCCGAGAAATTCTCGACGATGGTCGACGCGGCGGCGAGCGAAGGCGTCAAGCATTTCATCGTCAGCAGCGGCTACCGGGACGAAACCAAGCAAGACGAGCTCTACAGGCAAATGGGCGCCGACTACGCGATGCCTGCAGGCTACAGCGAGCATAACCTGGGCTTGTCGCTCGATATCGGTTCCACCCTGGGGGAGATGAACGCCGCTCCCGAAGGCAAGTGGTTGGAAGAGAACGCGTGGAAATACGGCTTCACCTTGCGTTATCCGGCGAACAAGACGGCCGTTACGGGCATCTTGTTCGAGCCTTGGCATTTCCGGTACGTCGGATTGCCGCACAGCGCCATCATGGCGGATCATGATTTCGTCTTGGAAGAGTACCTGGCTTATCTGAAAGAACAGCAGAAGGCGTCCGTCACGGTCGACGGGGAAACGTACGAGATCTTCTATTTCCCGGTCGCGGAGGATACGACCCTGCATGTGCCGGCGAAGGGCAGCTACGACATATCCGGCGACAACACGGACGGCGTCATCGTAACCGTGAAAATATAAGCGTGCCTATCCGACCGCAACCACGCAAGCCTAACCTACGGCACGAAACGGCCCGTCCAGCTGAACATGGCATGAACGGGCTTTTTGGCCTGCGGACCATTACGGACGCCTATGACGAAAGGCAGGGGGGGAAGATAGTGTCGATCACCATATTGATCGCCGACGACGAAGCGGAGATCGCCGATCTGATCGGGCTCCATTTGGAGAAAGAGGGTTACCGCTGCCTGAAAGTATACGACGGCCAGCAGGCGATCTCCGCGATCCAGGCGAATGCCGTCGATCTGGCGATCTTGGACATCATGATGCCCAAGATCGACGGGTACGAGGTCACGAGGCAAATTCGCGAGCAGCATCATCTGCCGATCATCTTCTTGAGCGCCAAAGCGAGCGACCTCGACAAGATCGCCGGACTCGTCAGGGGGGCGGACGATTACGTGACCAAGCCGTTCAACCCGATGGAGCTGGTGGCGAGAGTGAACGCCCAGCTCAGGCGGGCCAAGCAGTTCAACGCGTCCGCGCCAGCGAACAAGCCAACGATCGAAGCCGGCGGACTGGTCATCCATCCCGATGAACGGGCCGTCTTCCTGTACGGCGAGCCGATCGAGCTGACGCCCAAGGAATTCGATATCCTGCATCTGCTGGCCAGTTATCCGAAGAAGGTCTACAGCTCGGAAAACATTTTCGAGCACGTATGGGGCGAAACCTATTACGAAGGCAGCAACACGGTGATGGTGCATATCCGCACCTTGCGGAAGAAGCTCAAGGAAGACGCGCATAAAACCAAATTGATCAAAACCGTCTGGGGAGTGGGGTATACGTTCAATGGCTGACATTATCCGGAGCTTCCGTTTCAAAATGATTCTGCTGTTCGGACTGAGCATGCTGTGCGCCGCCGGGATCACGTACGCCATCTATAAAGCGCTGCAGCTCTATTACTATACGACCAAGGTCGAGAATCCGCTGACGAAGGTGCGCTATTTCATCCGGGATATCGGCGATGTAAATTTTTTCCTGATCGTATTCATCCCGCTGTCCGTCTATTTCTTCTTCGTGCTCACCAAGCGGTACGCCGGGTATTTTCGCGAGATCTCGAGCGGCATCAACCAGCTCGCGAACGGCGACTTCAACAATCGCGTCCGCATCCCCTCCACGGACGAATTCGGCGCGATCGCCAGGGATATCAACCTCGCCAGCGTGAAATTGCAGGATGCGATGGAGCGGGGGGATTTCGCCGAGAACAGCAAGGAACAGCTGGTCCTGAACCTGGCGCATGACCTGCGCACGCCGCTCACGTCCGTGCTCGGGTATCTGGATTACATCATTCGCGACGACGGATTGTCGGCGGCGGAGATGAAGCATTACGCGAATATCTCGTTCGCGAAGTCCCAACGGCTCGAGCGGCTGATCGACGAGCTGTTCGAGATCACCCGCATGAACTACGGCAAGCTTGCCGTCGACAAGAAAACGATCGACCTCAGCGAGCTGCTCGTTCAATTGAACGAGGAGCTCTTTCCCGTGTTCGAGCGCAGCGGCCTGACGACCCGGCTGGAGGTGCCGGCCGGCGTGAGCATCCAAGGAAACGGCGAGCTCCTGGCGCGCGTATTCGAGAATCTGATGACCAATGCCATGCGCTACGGCAAGGACGGCCAATTCGTCGATATTCGCTGCACGGCGAACGCGGACGAGGCGACGATTCAAGTGATCAACTATGGCGATTGCATTCCCGCGGAGGAGCTGCCTTTTATTTTCGACATGTTCTATACCGGCGATCATGCGCGGACGCATCAAGAGGGGAGCACCGGCCTCGGCCTGTTCATCGCGAAGAACATCGTCGAGCAGCATCAGGGCGACATAACGGCCCAGAGCAGCCTGATCCGCACGTTGTTCGAGGTGCGGCTGCCGTGCCGGTAAGCGCGGCGGAGCTGCCTTTTAGGGAAATTTAATCTTTCGCCTACTTCTTTCTTTATCCGCCCGCTTTATTGTTGAGGCATGAAAGGCAGGTGGACACAGAATGTGAGGAAGAGATGGCAGGGATGGAAAACGGGACGTAGGCCGGCGCGGTGGTTTCGCACGGACGCGGCGGCGGCTTGGCTGTTTCTGGCTCCGAGCGGCGCCGGGTTCGCGCTGTTCTATCTGATTCCGTTCGCGATGGGCGTTTTCTATTCGGTGCTGGACAGTCCGGTGGACGGGCATTTCGCCGGTCTCGCGAATTACCGCGAGCTGCTGGCGAGCGGCTCGTTCCGCAAGGCGGCAGCCAACAGCGCTTATTTCAGCGCGGTCAGCGTTCCGCTCAATCTCGCGATATCGCTGGGCTTGGCGCTGCTGTTGAACAAGAGACTATATCTGCGGAGATGGCTGCGGACGGCTTACGTGCTTCCGCTCGTCGTCCCGGTCGCCTCCATCGTGCTGGTCTGGCAGATGCTGATCGATTGGAACGGTTCGCTGAACGCGTGGCTGAGCGCGTTCGGCTGGGAACGGACGGATTGGATGAAGACCGGAGCGGCGCGCAACGTCATCGTCGTCGTGTACCTCTGGAAGAACGTCGGCTATAACGTCATCTTGTTCTTGGCGGGCTTGCAGCAGATTCCGAAGGATTACTACGAGACCGCCCAGATCGAAGGCGCGGGACGCTGGCGTCAATTCAGCGGCATCACGCTCGTGTATCTGACCCCCACGATGTTCGTGGTCGCGATCATGTCGATCATGAACTCGTTCAAAGTATTTCGCGAGACGTACCTGATCGCGGGGGATTATCCGCATGACAGCATCTATATGCTGCAGCATTACATGAACAACATGTTCATGTCGCTCGACATTCAGAAACTGACCGCGGCGGCGACGCTGATGGCGGGCTGCATCCTGCTGATCGTCCTCGGCTTGTTCGCGGTCGAACGCCGGTATCGGCAGTTCATGGAATAGGAGGGAGCGCGCGTGCCCATCGCCAAGGCGCTGCAAAAAAGCGCGTTAACGCTCGTGCTCGGCATGATAGCGCTGCTGTTCGTGAGTCCGATCGCGATCACGTTCACCAATTCGCTCATGACCGCGCAGGAGCTGGATATCGACTACGGTCCGATCGGGCAGGTGAAGACGGCATCGGGGAACGAGCCGCCGTTCGCGAACCTGAAATTGCTGCCGGATCTCGTGTCCCTGAAGCAGTACGGCGAGGTCTTGCTGAGCAGTCCGAGGTACTTGCGGATGTTCTGGAATTCGGCGTACATGGTGGTGCCGATCATCGCCGGTCAGACCCTGATCGCGGCGCTTGCCGCCTATGCGCTCGGCAAGCTGAACTTCCGCGGCCGGGAAACGATTTTTCTCGTCTACCTGCTGACGATGCTCATGCCGTTCCAAGTCACGCTCGTGCCGAATTACATCATGGCCGGCAAGCTGGGGCTGCTGAACAGCCCCAATGCGATTATTCTGCCCGGCATCTTCGCGGCGTTCGGCGTGTTCATGCTTCGGCAGTTCGCGCTGCATATTCCCTATGCGTATATCGAAGCCGCCAAGATGGACGGCGCCGGACACCTGCGGATCTTTCGCGCGATTATCCTGCCCATGATCAAACCGGGCTTGGCTTCGCTCGTGATTCTCTTGTTCGTCGATTATTGGAACATGGTCGAGCAGCCGCTTATTTTTCTGGATAATCCGTTCAAGCAGCCGTTGTCCGTCTATTTATCGCGGATCAACGGCGAGAAGGGAATCGCGTTCGCCGCGTCGATGCTCTACATGACGCCGATGGTACTGTTGTTCTTATATGCCGAAACGTATTTCATCGAAGGCATCCAATTATCCGGCATCAAAGGATAACCAGGGCCGCGCAAAACGGCGACCGCGGATCGCGGTTGGCCACACGAATCGAACGGAGGAGAAGACGGAAGATGGAATTGGCAGCAGCGCAGTCGGACCGCAGGCGCAAACGGATCATGCTGATCGCCTTCTCGGTTTTTGCGGGACTGCTCGCGTTCATGACGTTATTCGGCAACACGCTGCAATCGCTGACGCTGCCGAAGGTGCGGACGGAACAGCCGGTTCGCGGCAGCCTGGGATTCACGCTCGAAGCCGGCGGCCGGATCGAACCCTACGCGGAAGCGGAGCTGCCGAACCCGGCCGGCTGGAAGGTACGGGCGGTACGGGTGAAGGCAGGCGAGCGCGTGAAGAAAGGGCAGCCGCTCGTCACGTACGACGGCGCGTCCGCGGCACGCGAATTGGAAGACGAACGCTCCTTTGCGAAGAAACAGGACATCGAGCTGCAAAACGCCCAAGACCAGTTCATCCTGACGTCGGCGGGGGGAGACGCGCTCGAGATTCGCAAAGCCAAACGCGCGATCGAATCTTTGAAGCTCGATCTGGGCGCGCAGCAGCGGAAAATCGCCGATCTGACCGAAAAGCTGGCCGCCGAGCGGGAAATCCGCGCGCCGTTCGACGGGACGGTCACGCAGGTGAATGCCGTCGAAGGCCTGGCCTCCGCGGGCGAACCGGATGTTCGCATCGCGAACGGCAGCCTCGGCTACCGGCTGGCGGTGACGGCGGATCGCGCGCTGATCGCCAACCTGGGTTTGACGGTCGGGAAGCGGCTTGACGTCGAGGTACATACCGTTCAAGGGCAACAGACGCGCATCGTCGCCGGAACGATCGACGAGCTGGAAGAAGCGCCGTCGCGCGCCGCCGGCGACGATGCGGCGAACGCGCCGCCGATCCCGCAGCAGGCGATCAAGCTGAAACTCGCGGATGCCGGCTTGCATGGCGGCGAGGAGGCGAAGCTCCTGCTCAAGCAGGCTTCGCCGCAATCGGGCTTGCTCGTCTCCAATGCGGCGATTCATCGCGACGGCACCGGCGCATTCGTCTATGTCGTCGAAGAGCGGCGAGGCGCGCTCGGCAATGTCTTTGCGGCCCGCCAAGTCCGAATCCAGGCCGTTCAATCGAACGACGACCAGACGATGGTTCAATCGGACCTCTTGAGCGAGGACGAACGGATCATTCTCGAGAGCGGCGAACCGCTCCAGGACGGGAACCGCGTTCGCTTGCAGTAACCGAAGCAGGATGAATAAACAAAACGGAGGCATTTCAACGATGAAAAAATGGCTGTGCACGGCAGCGTTGTTCCTGACCTTGACGACCGCATGCAGTTCCGGAGACGAAGGGGAAGCGAACACGGCAGACAACAAGGGAACGGAAGGCGAAAAGTCGACCGTGACGTTGTCGGTCCGGCAATTGACCCCCTTCTACCAGACGCTGGAGAAGAAGTTCGAAGCGAAGTATCCGGATATCGATTTGCAAATCAAGGCGTATAAGCAAATCGGGGAAAAATTCGAGCCCGAGGATTACGAGAAGTACCAGAAGACGACGAATACGGCGCTGCTCTCGGGGAAAGGCGCGGATGTCTACGAAACGGACAATTTGCCGATCGAGGAGTACGTGGACAAGAAGCTTTTTCTGAACATGGACGATCTCATGGCGAAGGACGACCTGCCGAACAAAGGCGACCTGGAAACGAACGTCTTGAACGCGGTGAAAATGAACGGCGGCACGTACGCCATGCCGGCCGGCTTTAACGTGCGGGCTTTCGTGGGCGACGAGGACGCGCTCGCGCAGGCCGATTACGACGAAGCGACCTGGACCTGGGAGCAGTTCGTAACGATGGCGAAGGCGATCATGCAGCAGGACCAGCAGAACGGCAAGGAACGCCGATATGCCATGGCGGATATGCCGCCGGATGTCCTGCTGCAAGAAATGGTGGTCGATAATTACGCCAAATTCGTGGACGCCGACGCCAAGAAGGCCAGCTTCGACTCCCCCGAATTCGTAAGCTTGCTGAAGCAAGTCAACCAAATCTACGCGGATAAGGTCATGACCGCGGAGCCGACGGACATGGGCAAGCAATTGTTCTATTCGGCCGTCGTGCAATCGCCCGCCGACGTCATCGACGGCCTGCATACGTATTTCGCCCATCCGCGCGTGGTGCAGAAGCCGCACATCGGCGAGGCGAGCGGCATGCGGATCATTCCCGTGATGCAGTTCGCGATTCAAGCGAAGTCTCCGGCGAAGGAATCAGCCTGGAAATTCATCGCCTTCCTGCTGTCCGAGGAAGGGCAAACCGCGGAGGGGAAAACAGGCTTCTCGCTGCTCAAATCGGTGAACGACAAGCAGTTGGACGATCTGGCGGAACAAGTGAAAAGCGGCTCCCGCAAGCTGCCGAACGGACAAACGGCGACCGTGTCGGACGAGGAATTCGCCCGCTTCAAGGAGCTGCTCCATGCAACGACGAATTATGCGCAGCTGGACGGCAAATTGGTCGGGATCGTCGGGGAGGAAGCCTACGCGTATTACGGCGGGCAAAAGACGGCGGAGGAAGCGGCGAAGCTGATCCAGAACCGCGCCACGACCGTTTTGAACGAGTAAGCGCGCCGATCGGAATCGACGAAGGAACAGCCCGTGCCGCGGGCTGTTTTTTCGTTCCTGCCGGGCAGCGTTTCGGTCCGGAATGCAGCTATCGCATTCGCGAAGGACGCAAGTTTTATAATTATTTAAGATTTACCTACTTTCTCTTTAAATTGTTTTTCTTATGCTGAAGAGGTAGAAAGGCCAGGAAGAAAGCGAGGAAACGATATGACACCCAACAGACGGTTGAACGGCTTTATGATTCGCGCGCTGCTTGCCATGTACGTATACGCGTTATTCGAAATCATTTTATTTAAATTCCGCCTCATCGACGCCAAGTATCTGTGGCACCAGCTTCTGAGGAGCTTGGCAAGCCCGGATTATCTCAGCTGGCAGCTGCACAGCGGCAACCTGACGCCCTTCAAGGAAATCGCCAGAACGCTGCACGGCCAGTCGCCGCACGACCTGATCAACCTGGTGGGGAATATCGCGATCTTCATTCCCCTCGGCCTGTTTCTCGGCTTGCTGTCCAAGAACGGCGGCATGGCGCTGACCGGCACGATGCTGGCTTCGTTCGGCCTGAGCTTGCTGCTCGAAGGCGGGCAGGCCGTATTCGCCATCGGCAGCTTCGACGTCGACGATCTGCTGCTCAATACGGCAGGCGGCGTGATCGGCGGTTTGGTATTCAAATTAAGCGCGGCTTACCTGGCGGCGGCATCCGAAGGCAGCCAAGCCGCGCCTGCCCCCCAGCTGGACCAAGCAGGAGGAGTTCTCCATGCAAAAGGATGAAGCGACGATGATGGATCTTGGCGCAAACGACGTATTCAACGCGCTGTATCAGAAGCATTACAAACAAGTGTATTATTATGCGTATTCGATCTTAAGAGACCATTTTCTGGCGCAGGACGCGGTGCAGGAAACGTTTATCAAAATATTCCGGCGGTTCAACGCGCTGAAGTTCGACGACATCCAGGAGGCCTGGCTCAACGTCATCTCCCGCAACACCGCGATCGATCTGTACCGGAAGCGGATGAGAAGCCAGGAATTCTCGTACGAACGCATGGAAGTCATCTCGGGTGCAGTTGACGGAGGCATGGAGAGCGCCCTCGAAAAATCGGACGAGTTCGAGCTGCTCGAGGTCTTGAAGCCGGAGCAGCGAAAGGCGCTGCTGCTCGTGTACGGCTACGGGCTGACGTACAAACAGCTGGCGTCCATTCAAAAAATATCGATCGGCGCCGTGAAGACCCAGATCCATCGCGCCAAGAAGAAGCTCCAGGCGATGTCGCGCGAGATGGAGCCGGCGTATTGACGGGGGACATGCCCGCCGCGGCAAGAAAAAAGCAGCCCGTTCGGATGAACGAGCTGCTTTATCGCATTTGGCGTCGGTTACGGATTCAGCCGCAAAGCCGCGCATCGGCAGGGCCGATAGGATCGGCGCAGGCCGGTCGCCGGCTCCGCACCGGATAAGTTCCTACCACTCCCAAGGCATTTTGACCGGGTAGCCGACTTTCTCGCTGCGGAGCAGCTGCTGGGAGCGCTTCGGCAGGGCGTCGTACGTTTCCCGCGGGATTTGGATCTGATAGCCGCTGCCGAACCAGTCGCGGTTATAGATCAGCGCGATGTTCGTTCTGCGGTAGTCCGAACGGTTCGGCGTGCCGCGATGCCACATCCGGATGTCGCGGATGACGATGGAGCCGGCGGACATGTAGACTTTCTCCGAATGCATGTGTTCCGCCGCGCGCACGATATGCATATGCGGATTGACGATGCCGCCGAGCGTATCCTGGTTCGCGCGGTCGCCGTGCAGATGCGTGCCGCCCGGCCAGACTTCGAGCGGGCCGTTCTCCTCGGTCGTGTCGACGAGCGGGATGTTCAGCACGAGGCTGAACGGCGGCAGGGCGACCGACATATCCGGGAACAGCGGGTTGATGTCGCAATGCACGGCTTGATAATCCGAGCCCGGCATCGGCGTATCGGACGCGAAGTACGAGATCTTGTTATACGCGCCGAGCAAGCCGTCGATTACGGCCATCGCGATCGGATGCTCGATAATGGAAGGATCGTTGAACGGCGCTTGGAACGGCAGATGCATCTGCGCCCGGTTCGTGCCGGTGTTGTAGCCCCGGCGCTCGATGTATTCGTCGAACATCGGGTCGAAGGCCCCGCGCAGCCCGGCGACCTGCTCGTCGCCGTACACTTTGTCGAACACGATGTAGCCGTTCGCTTTCACTTGTTCGATCGCGATCGCGAGCTTCTCGGGTTCAAGCTTGCCGTTCTTGATTTCTTCGGCTGTCAATGTCATTTTCATGGTCGTATGCCTCCGTGTAGGCACCGAGAGGGCGCCGGTTAGATTAGTTAATGAATCGGTTATCGCTTGTCGGAATACAGCAGGGGGAAATACTGATTGTCGTACGGTTGTCCTTCCCGCGGACGCGGACCCAGCAGTCGGATGTTATCGACATTGTGACGACCGTGCTTCTTGTAGGCCATGCCGTCCGGCATCAGATGGGCGACGACGGACAAGCGCGGCTGCTCGGCATAATTTTGCCCGGAGCCGTGAATCGTCAGCGCATGGTGGAAGCTCGCTTGACCGGCCTTCAGGGTCACCGGGACTTCCTTCCATGCGCGGCCCGATTCCTCGGCGATTCTGTTCTTGACCGCTTCGAGGTCGCGGTTGAAGAACGCGTCGCTGCCTTCGAGCAGGCCCCACTTGTGCGAGCCGGGCACGACCGACATGCAGCCGTTCGTCAGGTCCGTATCCTGCAGCGCGATCCATGCGGTGACCAGATTGCTCGTATCGGTGCATTGCCAGTAGATATAATCCTGATGCCAGCCGACGTTGCCGGGGGAGAGCGCGTCCTTCTCGCCGGTGCCGGTTCCCGGCTTGTAGATCACTTGGTCGTACCATAACCGCGACCCGCCGCTGTCCATGAGACCCGCGCCGAGACGCCCGAGCACGGGATTCGTCACCGTCTTGCGGACGGCATCGTTGATCCACCAGGAATTATCGATCTTGCGGAGCATCTTGGGATTATTCGTCGGGCGCCATTCGTCGAGCGGATAACCGTCGCCGTCGTAGTCGTACGCCCAGATGCGCTCATGCGCCCGGCGCAGCTCTTCGAGCTCCTGCTCGTCGAACAGGACCGGGCTGACCCAATAGCCGTTCTCCTTGTAAAATTCCTTGTCCGCTTCTGTGATAAGGCCGATGTTGTCCTTCATGCTTCACATCCCTCTTGTCGTGTTAGGAAGCCGCGAATCTGAATTGAGTATAGTGCAGAATCCGGAAGCCGTATTGTATAGTTGATCGATCAATTGTAAAATTGTAAGAAAAAGTGAGGATTGCTATGCGGATGCACCATTCAAAGCCGGCGTCGCATTTGAAGACGCTGATTGAACTGTTCGACCGGGAATGGCAGCGGTTCATGTTCCCTTCCTTCGGCTTCTGGCGAGACCGGGGATGGAACGGCTCCGGCTCGGGATTCGAATTGAACTATTACACCCGCGGCGTCAACGCCGTCGTCCAGGACAACCGCACGCTGCACTTCAAGCACGGCGATCTGATCTACGTCCCGGACAACGTGCGCAGCAGCTTCTGCGAGGAAGGCTCCTTCGATTTGTATTATTTGATGTTCCGTTTCGATTGCCCCGATCTGAACGCGCGGATGGGCGAGCTGTTCCAGCGCCTCGAGTTCGAGAAGGCTCCGCTGCCGATGCCGGGCTTGCAGGCGGAATTCCGCGCGCTCATCACCGAGCTCCGCATGGACCGCCAAATCTCGGTGACGGCCAAAATTTATTTTCTTCATATCTTCGTGCGGATCTATATGGACCAGATCGAGAATACCGGGCATCCCAACAAGCACGAGATCATCGTGCGGCAAGTGATCGAAGACATTCAGGAGCGGATGGACAGCGGCGGGAAAATCCTGCTGCCGGACATCGCGGCGCGGCATGCGCTAAACGAACGGTACCTGAATCAGCTTTTCAAGAACGTCACCGGCACGACGATCGGGAAGTACGTGCTGTCCGCCCGCATCGAGAGCGCCAAGCGGCTACTGGAAACGACGGCGATGCCGATCACGGAAATCGCGATCGTCAGCGGCTTTTACGACGGGGCGCATTTCTCCAAAGCGTTCAAGGCGAACGTTGCGCTGACGCCGCAGGAATACCGCGAGCAGAACGGCTTCTTGTAATATGGGGGCGGAGCGGAAGGGGAATGGAGTTCGTGCTCGAAAAGTAATAATTTACAATTGGACAAGGCAGGATTTTCGGGCAGGAAGAGAGGATGTGCGGCGAACCTGTCGAAAAAAGCCGCGTCAGGAAGGAATTTTACCCGAAAAACGAAAAAAATGGCGAAGCCCGAATTCGGGACCGCCATTTTTTTATGACAATTTTACAAATGAACTCCCGATTGTACAATACGGTCCAAGATAGAGGCACTATAATGCAGACAGATGTTCTAAAGCGCTTACATATCCAGCGCTGCAAGGATGCGCTCACCCGGGTCCAGCGGAGCATGCAAGGAATGAAGCAGCCGACTTATTCAAAACGACGGGCCGATGCGGCTCGTACAGGGGGAAGATCTGCATGAATAAGAAGAAGGTTCTCGCAAAACCGGTTTCGCTTGCGGTATGTCTATCGTTATCGCTTTCCTTGGCGGCTTGCGCCGACAATGCCGGTTCGAACGGCTCCGCGACGAACGGTGCCGCGACGAACGGTACCGCGTCTAATGCCGGTACGGCGAACGGCGATGCGGCGTCCGACATTTCCAAGCTGCTCGATCCGAATGCGGAGCCGGCGAAGGATCCGCTGGGCAAATTCGATCCGCCGATCACGGTCACGACCGTGCATACGAACAACGAGGTCGCGTCTAACCTCAAGAAGCCCGACACGCTCGAAAGCAACATCTATACCCGCACGTGGTCGGAGAAGCTCGGCATCAACCTGAAGTTCAATTGGACGTCGCCGGGCGCGCAGGGCGAAGAGAAGATGAACCTGATGATCGCAAGCGGCGATTTGCCGGATTTCTTCTACGTTTCCCCGTCCCAGTTCGAGCGGCTCGCCTCGACCGGCCAACTCGAGGATCTGACGCAAGCGCTGCAGGATTACGGCTCGAAATACATGAAAAAATATTTGACGGGCGATTACGCCGGTCTGCTCGAGGGCGTAACGAAGAACGGCAAGGTATACGGCATCCCGAACGGCCAGACGTATCACGATTCCGGCTTCATGCTCTGGATGCGCTCGGACAACGTGGAGAAGGCGGGGCTGGCCCTGCCGAAGACGGTCGGCGACCTCGACAAGATCCTGGCCGCGTTCAAGAACAACGACTACGACAACAGCGGCGGCGAGAAATACCCGATCGCGCTCGCGGACGCGAATATCGCGTCGAACTTCTGGGGCATCGGCGACGCCTTCTTCAATATGTTCCATGCCTACCCGAACATTTGGGTGGAGAACGGCAAGGGCGAGCTGGAGGACGGCATGTTCGGTCCCGAGCACCGGGAGAACACGCGCAAGGCACTGCTCAAGCTGCAGGAGTATTACAAGCAGGGCTACGTCAACCCGGATTTCGCGACGTTCGACGACGCGAAGTACAACGAATCGATCGTCAACAACCAGTCCGGCGTCGTCTTCGGCGGCTTATGGGATGCCTGGTGGCCGCTTAACCTGAACCTCGACAAGCATCCGGATTCCAAATGGCTGCCCGTCGCCATTCCGTCCGCGGACGCCGAGCCCGCCAAGTCGTCCGTCACGGCCGCGACCGTCCTCGGCATCAGCGTCGCCAAGAAGGGCGTCGCCCATCCGGAAGCGCTCGTGGAGATGGAGAACCTCTACCACGACCTGAACAACAACCCGGAGACGATGCAGTTCGGCAAATACAATACCGATCCGGTCGACAATTCGGGCATCTTCCTGGCTTACCCGATGCCGGTCTATAATCCGTCGTTCAACTACGAGGCGTTCCAGGTGGTAAGCGGAGCATTCAAGACGGGCAAGGCCGACGGCATGCCGGAATCCGACAAGCTATTCTACGACCAAGCCAAAGCCTATGCCGACAAGAACGACAAAGCCGGCTTCCCGTCCTACCTGTCGTACACCGACCAAGGCAGCCTCGCGGTCGTCGACGGCTACATCAAGAACAAAGCGTTCCAAATGAACGAATACACCGCGATGCCGACCCAAGAAATGATCGACAACGCGCCGATCATCAAGAAAGCCTACGACGTCATGTTCCTGAACGTGGTCAAGGGCGGCGACATTAGCCAATACGACGACTTTCTGAAGCAGTACGACGCGCTCTACATGTCGGCGGTATACCCCGGCGTGAACAAATGGTTCGAGGCAAAGAACAAAGACAGCATCCAAAAATGGTTCGAAAGCAAATAAGGCGCTCCGAGTACTCGTAATCCTTGAATAGAGGTGCAGCCATGAAACTTTTGCAAGCCTTCACGATCCCGCGCAAGCAGCTTGCGCTTTACGTCATGCTGATCGCGCCGGTCATCGTCTTGTTCGTATACGCTTATCTTCCGATGTTCGGGGTCGTGATGTCGTTCCAGCGCTTCGAGCCGAGTCTCGGGTTCCTGCACTCCGATTGGGTCGGATTCGATAACTTCCGCCGCCTCATGTACATTCCGGACGTGAAGCAGGTCGTCCTTAACACGCTGTTCATCGCCGCGATGAAGATCGTCGTCGAGACGCTCGCGGCCATCGTCGTCGCGATCCTGCTGAACGAGATCATCTCCAAGCTGTTCAGGCGCGTCGTGCAGACGATCATTTACTTCCCGTATTTTCTCTCGTGGGTCATCCTCGGCGGCATCCTGCGGGATATGCTCGCGCGCGAAGGCTTGATCAACGTGCTGCTCGGCAAGCTCGGCATCGCGCCGATCGTCTTCCTGTCGAAGGCGGCGCTGTTTCCGTTCGTGCTGGTCGGCACGGAGACCTGGCAGGTGACCGGCTTCGGGACGATCGTCTTCCTGGCCGCCATCACGACCATCGATCCGACGCTGTACGAGGCGGCGGTCATGGACGGGGCGAGCCGCTTCAAGCAGATCCTCCACATTACGATTCCCGGCATCAAATCGACGATCATCCTCATGATGACGCTCAGCATGGGGTACATCCTGAACGCCGGCTTCGAGCAGGTGCTCATGCTCTACAGTCCGCTCGTCTACTCGACCGGCGACGTCATCGATACGTGGGTGTACCGGATGGGGCTGCAGCAATCGCAATATTCCCTCGCGTCGGCGATCGGGTTGTTCCGGTCGGTCGTCAGCCTGCTGCTGATCTCGATCTCCTACTACGTCGCGCGCAAGGTATCGGATCATCGGATCTTTTAGGAAAGGAAGGCGAGGACAATCATGCCGGATCGTTCGATAGGAAGACGCGTGTTCACGTCGCTAAACGGGCTGCTGTTCATCCTTTTCTCGCTGAGCTGCGTGGTGCCGATGATCCATGTGCTGTCGGTATCGCTGAGCGCGAGCAGCGCGGTCAACGCCGGCGACGTGACGATTTGGCCGGTCAAGCCGACGTTCAAGTCGTACGAATACATTTTGAACAAATCGGAATACTGGACCGCGATGGCCGTATCGCTCGAGCGCGTCGTGCTCGGCACGGCCGTCAGCATGCTGCTGACGATCCTGATCGCCTATCCGTTGTCCAAGAACAAGGCATCCTTCAAGCACCAGTCGACCTTCGCCTGGTACCTTGTCGTGACGATGCTGTTCTCCGGCGGGCTCGTGCCGTCGTTCATGATCGTCAAGTACACGGGCATCCTCGATTCCATGTGGGCGCTCGTGCTGCCCGGCGCGGTCTCGGTGTTCAACGTGCTGCTGCTTTCGAATTTCTTTCGCAATATTCCGCGTGAGATCGAGGAATCGGCCTTCATGGACGGAGCCGGGCATTTCCGGATTCTGGGGCAGCTGTACCTCGCGTTGTCGATGCCGATCATCGCGACGCTGATCGTGTTCATCGCGGTCGGCCATTGGAACGCCTGGTTCGACGGCTTGATCTACATGAACAACCAGAAGCATTATCCGCTGCAATCCTACCTGCAGACGATCCTCGTGCAGTCGAATTCCGTAGTGATGACGCAGCAGTACGCGAAGCTGATGAGCATGGTGTCCGACCGCACGATCAAGTCGGCGCAGGTGTTCGTCGCGTCGATTCCGATTCTGTGCGTGTACCCGTTTCTGCAGAAATATTTTATCTCGGGCATCATGCTCGGGTCCGTGAAGGAATGACGGTCGGCTCGAACGGCTGGGCGGATCCTGCCATGCCGCGCAAATAAGCGCCTGAATGCCGGGAACAAGCCGAGCCGCGCAAACATGCGTACTGGTACGACGCGCAAGTTACTTGGCCGAGCCAAAAGACAATCCAGCCGAACGCCGCCGCGCCGCCCGCGGGCGGCGTTTTTTTCGTCCGATTTCCTCTGCCCGCGGAGAAATTGTTTTGATACAATGGAACAGTAATTATTTTCCACGGGAGAGGTAGTGTATTCATGAACAGCCGGCGCGTTGCTTACGAGGATTTCAAAGGAAAATTGCAAACGGGGGACCTGCTGCTCTGCCACGGCATCTTTCCGGAGGCGATTCAAGTGGAGGCGGTAGAAGGCGCGCCTTGGTCGCATATCGGCATGGTCGTCAGGCTGCCGGGCGTAGAAGAGCCGCTGTTCTGGGAATCGACCACGACGCAGACCATCCCGGACGTGGAGCTGCACCGCATCAAGACCGGCCCGATGCTCGTATCGCTGCGCGACCGCATCTCGACGGACGTTTCCGAGCAGTACGATGCGTTGTTCGCCTTCCGCCTGCTCGAGGGGGAACGCGGCGCCGATACGGCGGAGAAGCTGCAGGCGTTTATCGAAGAGGTTCACGGGGCGTCCTTTCCGTCGCTCGAACGAATGGCCTTCGAACTGCTGGAGGGGAAGCTCTTCCGCGCGCAAGCGGGGTATGCCAGCTTTTTCTGCAGCGAGCTCGTAGCGGAAACCTACATGCGGCTCGGCATCATGGATCGGACGGTGCCTTCCAACGGTTACCGGCCCGTCGACTTCTCCGACCGCACGAACCTGCCGCTGAGCGGAGGTTATCGGTTAAGCGACGAGCTGCTATATCTGAACGATGTCTAGACCGCTTCGACTCCTGTCGCTGCTCGTTCTCATCGCGATCGCGCTGGCAGGCTGCAGCGCGGCCGCGGCGGGCGGGGGAGCCGATAACGCGCCGCGCGCGGTTGCCGGCGCATTGGATTTGTCGGACTGGGATTCGCGGCAAGACGGGCCGGTGTCCTTGAAAGGCGAGTGGGCGTTCTACTGGTCGAAGCTGCTGACGCCGGACGATTTTCGGGGACCCGAGGTTCCCGATCCGACCGGTTATTTCGCGTCTCCCGGCTACTGGAACCGCCACGCCGTAAGCGGCCGGAACTTTCCGGCCGACGGCTACGCGACGCTGCGGCTGCAGGTTCGCGTCAAGCCGGGAGACGGCGTGCTCTCGCTCAAGGCGGCGAATCTGTTCACCGCCTACCGGATCTGGGTGAACGGCGAGCCCGTCGCTTCCGCGGGAACGGTCGGCACCGATTCGGGGAGCGCGGTCGCGCGGCAAATCGTGCAGACGGCGCCGCTGCGCATCGCTTCGGGGGAGGATCTGCTGGACATCGTCGTGCAGCTGTCGAACTACAGTTATACCAAGAGCGGCCTTCAAAACAACATCCAGCTCGGATCTGCGGCGGGCATCGAATCGCTGTACAGGCGCAGCATGGAAGGGACGTTCATCGCCTTCGGCGCCTGCACCATCATGGCGCTTTATCATCTGGTGCTGTACATGCTGCGCCGGCGCGAGCGCTCCGCGCTGTACCTGGGCATCTTCTCGCTGCTCGTGGCGGTGCGCATTCTCTTCGTGAACGACAGGTACATCTATAACTGGTTTCCGAACCTGAATTGGCAGCTGTTCTGCAAGGTGCCGTACGCCGTCTTTTTCTTCGGGCTCATCCTGATCGTCATGTTCGTGCGGACGCTGTATCCGCGCTACTTCGACAGACGGGTCGCGACCGTGACGCAAGCGGCGGGCGGTGCCGCGACGCTCTTCTGCCTGTTGACGCCGCAGCGGTGGTACGACAAGATCCTGATTCCGTTCGAGCTGTTCACCTGCGCGCTCATCGCCTACACCTTGTACGTGCTGCTGCGGGCGATGCGCGACCGGCAGGCGGGCACGCTGGTCTTCCTGATCGGGTATGCCGGGCTCGCAGGAACGATCATGCACGACTTCCTGTACATGAGCGAGAAGACGCATCTCGGTTCGCTGGCGCCGTACGGCTTGCTCGTGTTCATCGTTATGCAATCGCTCATTCTGGCGGGCCGGTTCGTCCGCGCCTTCGCGTCCGTCGAGCAATTATCCAGTCGGCTGCTCGCGATGGATAAGCTCAAGGACGAGTTTCTGGCGCAGACCTCCCATGAACTGCGGACGCCGCTGCACGGCATGATCGGGCTGTCCGAGTCGCTGATCGACGGCGTGGCCGGTCCGCTGCCGCGGCAAGCGGTCGACAATCTGCAGCTGGTCGTCGCAAGCGGGCGACGGCTCGCCACGCTCGTGGGCGACGTGCTCGATTACGCCCGGCTTGAGCATAAGGAACTGACCCTGCACCGGACGGAGATCGATCTGCGCACCGCCGTCGACGCCGTTCTCCGATTGAACGGGCCGCTCCTGCGCGGGAAGAAGGTCGA
Organism: Paenibacillus sp. J22P277; assembly: GCF_059383675.1. Classification (NCBI taxonomy): domain Bacteria; kingdom Bacillati; phylum Bacillota; class Bacilli; order Caryophanales; family Paenibacillaceae; genus Paenibacillus; species Paenibacillus sp. J22P277. Next base: position 124,368 of record NZ_JBXENS010000003.1, on the reverse strand, counting down.
TCTCGTCAACGAGGTGCCGGAGGACCTGACGGTGCTGGCGGACGAGAACCGGCTCCAGCAAATCCTGCACAATCTGATCGGCAACGCGGTCAAGTTCACTGAAGAAGGCAGCATCGCGGTAACCGCCGAGGCAAGCGCGGGGGAAGCGGAAATCCGGGTGACGGATACGGGAACCGGCATAACCGAGCCGCTCCGCGAACGGGTATTCGAAGCTTACGAGCAGGGCGAGGGCGCCGCGCATCAGGGCACCGGGCTCGGCTTGGCCGTGACGAAGAAGCTCGTAGAGCTGCACGGCGGCGCCGTATTCGCGGAATCTCCACTTGGCGGCGGAACGCGCATCGTCTTTACGCTGCCGAGAGCGGCCCGCTTTCCCGCGGGGCTTCCGCGCGCGCCGGTTGCCGCGATCCGCCTTGAAGAAGCCGCGAGCGGCTTCTTTGCCAGTGCCGATTCGTCGCCGGCCGACCGGGAAGCGGCGGGGATGGCCCTGGCCGATTCGTCCGAACCGGCAGAGACTTCAGCACGGACAGAACCGGCAGAACGCACAAAAACGGCGGGGCGCATCCTGATCGTGGATGACGAAGCGGTGAATCTTCAGGTGCTGCGCAACCAGCTGACGATGGCCGGCTATGCCGTGACGGAGGCTGCCGATCCCGCCGAGGCGCTGCGGCTCATCGAAGCCGAGGGCAAGCCGGATCTGGCCGTGCTCGACGTCATGCTGCCGAGAATGTCCGGCTTCGAATTATGCGCCCGCATTCGCGAGTCGTATTCGGCGATCGAGCTGCCGGTTATTTTCCTGACCGCGAAGCCGCTCGACATCGATCTCGTCGAAGGCTTCGGCGCGGGCGGCAACGATTACTTGACGAAGCCGGTCGTCAAGCGCGAGCTGCTGGCGCGCATCCGGCTGCATCTGCAGCTCGCGCAATGGAACCAATCGCTGGAGCAGCGGGTGAAAGAGCGGACCGAGCAGCTCGAGGAGACCCTTGCTTCGCTGACGCAGGCGAGAAGCCGGCTCCTGCAATCGGAGAAGCTCGCCTCGCTCGGCGGGCTCGTCGCCGGCGTCGCGCATGAGATCAACAGCCCGATCGGGATCGGCGTAACCGCGTCCTCCCACTTGGTGGAGCGATCGAAAGCGCTGCTGGCGCGGTACTCCGAGGGGCTGCTCCGGCGCAGCGAGCTGGAAGCGTTCTTCGCCGAATGCGGGGAGACGGCGTCGATTCTGCTCGGCAACTTGCAGCGCACGGAGAAGTTGATCGCCAGCTTCAAGCAGGTGGCCGCGGACCAGTCGTTCGAGGAACGGCGCCCGTTCCGCGTGAAAGCGTATCTGGAGGAAATTCTGATCACCTTGTCGCCCAAGCTAAAGCAAACCCGCCACGAGATCGCGCTGATCGCGGACGACGGGCTGGAGGTGCGCGGTTACCCGGGCGCGCTGTACCAGATCGTGACGAACCTGGTGCTGAATTCGCTGCTGCACGCCTTCGACGAATTCCAGGCCGGGCATATCGTCATCCGGGCGGAATCCGACGGACGCTCGCTGATCGTCACGTTCTCGGACGACGGCCGGGGCATCGAGCCCGGCCTGCTGCCCCGGATCTTCGATCCCTTCGTCACGACGAAGCGGGGGCAGGGGGGCACCGGTCTCGGGCTCAGCGTCGTGTATAACCTGGTCGTGCAAAAGTGGGCCGGAACGATTGTATGCGACAGCGTCGCGGGCCACGGAACGGCTTTTCAGATGGCGCTGCCGCTGCAAAGCGCGGAATTGGAGGGAGCAGGATGAACGATACGATAGACTTGTCATCGGATTTGGTGCAATTGGCGAACGACGATCCCGTCGACGCTGCGGATATGCGCTCCTGGAAGTTTCTCATCGTCGACGACGACCGGGATATTCATAAGGTGACGAAGCTGGTGCTGGAAGGCCACGCGTTCGAGGAGCGCAAATTGCATTTCTTGAGCGCTTACTCCGCCGGCGAAGCGATTCTCCTGCTCGAACGGCATCCGGACATCGCCGTCGTGCTGCTCGACGTGGTCATGGAGACGGACGATGCCGGTCTCGCGCTCGTTAGGCACGTGCGCGGCGCGATGGGCAATTCGCTCGTCCGAATTATCCTGCGGACCGGGCAGCCCGGGCAAGCGCCGGAGCATACGGTCATCCGCGATTACGATATCAGCGATTACAAGGAAAAGACGGAACTGACCAGCACCAAGCTGTACAGCGCCGTCTATGCCTCGATTCGCACGTACCAGCACTTAAGCGGCGTCATCGCCGCCAAGGAAACGCTGGAGCAGCGGGTTCGCGAGCGGACGGAGGAGCTGGAGGCGCGGGCGAAGGAGCTTCAGGCATCCATCCGGCAGGCCTACGAAGCGATGATGGAGGTCTCGGTCCTCGAAGAACGCAACCGTATCGCGCGGGACATCCATAATGTCGTCGGCCATACGCTTACCGCGGCCGTCGTCCAGCTGGAAGCGGGCAAATTATTGATCGACGTCGACGCATCCCGCGCCGCGTCCAAAATGGAGCTGGCGGGGCAGCTCGTCCGCAAGGGCTTGAACGAAATCCGCAGCTCCGTCCATCAGCTGGCGGAAGAGCGGGAGACGATCGATTTGCGCGAGGATGTAGAGCGGATCGTCCGGGAGACGGTTGCGCACGCGGGCGTCGACATCGACTGCAGCATAGGGCCGCTGCCCAAGCTGACGTTCTTTCAGATCAAGCTGATCTGCCACGCGCTGCAGGAAGGGCTGACGAACGGCATTCGGCACGGACGAAGCTCCCGCTTCCATTTCGAGCTCGGGTTGCTGGACAGCCTGATCGCGTTCACCTTGCGCAATAACGGGTCCGCGCCGCCCGGCGTTCGTTTCGGGTTCGGCCTTGGCGCGCTGCGGGATCAGGTGGAGCTCGCGCACGGCACGCTCGCCCTGCAAGCGGCGGCGGAGACCGGCATGGAGCTGCGCATCCTGCTGCCGGTGCCGCATACGGAGACGGGAGCATGACGGCGCTGCGCATCGTAATCGCCGACGACCAAGCGCTCATGCGGGACGGCCTGCAGACGATCCTGGAGCTTCAGCCGGACCTGGAGGTGGTCGGCACGGCCGAGAACGGGCAGCAGGCGCTCGAAGCCGTCCGCGCCCGGAAGCCGGATCTGATCCTCCTCGACATCCAGATGCCGGTCATGAACGGGATCGAATGCACGCGGCGGATCAAGGAAGAGGCGCCCGGGACGGTCGTGCTGCTGCTGTCTACCTTCGCCGAGGATAAGTACATCATGGACGGCCTGTCGCAAGGCGCGAGCGGATATCTCCTGAAGGACATGGAGGGCGCGCGGCTCGTGGAGGCGATCCGGGACGCCGCCGCCGGGAAATTGATGATGCCGGCCGTCATCGCCGCGAAGCTGGCGGCCAATCTGACGCGGTTGTCGGCGGCGGCGGAGCCGCGGGACGGCGCGTCCCATGCGCTTCGCCGCGAGATCCGCTTGACCGAACGCGAAGCGGAGGTCTCGCGGCTCATGCTGCAGGGGCTGTCCAACAAGCAAATCGCCAAATCGCTCTATATGCACGAAGGCACCGTGCGCAATTACGTCAGCGTCATCTATTCCAAAATCGGCGTCAGCGACCGGGCCAAGGCGCTGCTCGCGCTGAAGGAACTGCCATCGTTCTAATCATTCCGCCGACCCTTAGGGGTCGGTTTTTTTGTCATATGACAAAAACGATGACGGCCGTAACTGCCGTCATGACTGTCATTCCCGGTATAACTGTATACAGAAAGACCATCACATTCGCGCAAGAGGAGAAAGGAGGAGCGTCAATGGGAAAAGGACTCGATACGACGGTCAACTGCCATTCGCTCGCCGCTGCCATCAAGGAAGCGGGGTATGACTTTGTGTGCAGGTACTACAACCGGAACAATCCGGGCAAGAACCTGACCGCCGCGGAGGCGGCCGCGCTGTCGAATGCCGGCCTGCGCATCGTCGCGGTCTGGGAAAACGGGTATCCGACGTCGCGGGCGTATTTCTCTTACGAGGCCGGCAAGAAGGACGGACTCGACGCTCACCGTTGCGCCAGGTCCATCGGGCAGCCGGCGAAGACGCCGATTTACTTCGCCGTCGATTACGATGCATCGGCGGAAGACTTGGCTGGCGGCGTCGGCGCGTACATGCGGGGGATCGTCGATGCATTCCGGGCCGAAGCGGCAACGGGCGGGGAATACGAGATCGGCATTTACGGCTCGGGCAGGACCTGCCGGCACATGCGGGATGCGTATCCGGGCATTCGCTATGCGTGGCTGGCCGAATCGCGGGGCTGGGGCGGATACGACGCGTTCGGCGATTGGAGCATCAAGCAGCTGTCCGGCGCGACGGTGGCGGGCATCCCCGTGGACACGAACGTCAGCTCCGGCGACGGCGGCGGCTTCCAAGTGAAAGGAGCGTGACGGACGGATGGCGCAATTGCGGCTCGCGCCGCTGCCGAGAACGATCGGCCTGACCGGATTCGCCGGCCTGCTGGGCATCCTGGCGCTGCTGCTCGCGCTTCCCGGCTTGCTCGTGCACGCCAATCTGACGAAGCCGGCGGCGAAAGAGCTCGTCATCGCGCTCGACCGGGAGCTGTACGGCAAGGAACTGACGATGCGGGACCTCTCGGATGCGAGCGTCATGAAGACCGAGCTGAACCGCATCCTGGCCGGCGTCCAAGACGGCGCGAAGCCGCCGGTATCGGACGAAGCGCTTCGTCAGGCGGCCGCCCTCGGCGAGCATGCCAGCGCCGGGCAGGGCGCCTTGTGGATCGCGGCGCTCGTCCTCATGGGCTGCTTCTTCATGATCGTCAGCCTGCGGGTGACCGGGAGACCGTTCGGGCTTCTCGTGAACGAACGCAATCTGATCAGCCTGTCGCGATTTCAGACGGTGCTCTGGACGCTCGTGCTGCTGTCCGCTTACTACACGGCCGCTTCGCTGCGCATCTACGGACTGCAGGATATCGAGAACGCCCTCGATATCGCGATGGATTGGCATCTGTGGGCGCTCATGGGCATCAGCTTCACGTCGCTCGTCGCGACGCCCCTCATTCATACGACGAAGCAGATCAAGACGATCGACCCGGACGAAGCCGATAAACTGCAGCCCGCGGACGTGGAAGGCAGCGACGGCATCCTGTTCGCCAATCCGAGCTTCGCCGACGCTTCCTGGACCGACATGTTCGAGGGAGAAGAAGTGAAGAACGCGAGGTACGTCGATCTTGCGAAGCTGCAAATGTTCTTTTTTACCGTCATAGCCGCGCTTAGCTATGCCGCGCTGCTGCTGCAAATGTTCGGCAGCCGGGCGCCCGGCGAGATCGCGGCCTTCCCGGCCGTCAGCGAAGGATTGCTGGCGCTGCTCGGCATCAGCCATGCAGGCTACCTGACGAGCAAGACGATCGACCGCACGAAGAGTACCCAATCACCATAATCAGAGGAGAGATAACGATGAGCGACAGCAAAAACACGCTAACCGATTTCGATCTTAGTTTGGCGCTTTCCCAGAAAGCGATCAACAGCCAAATGGCCTATGCATGGAAGGCGTGGAAACGACGGAAGCAGCTGGACGAAACGCTGTCCGTCTATCCGAAGAAAGAAGACGGCACGACGTCCAAATTCGGCATGACGGCGGTCATTGCCCCGCTTGACGTCAGTCTGAACGTGGCGGACGGGAAGCTCGGCCAAGTGAAAGTGACCCTGACGCTGCAATCGGGCAACGTTCATTATTACGACGAAGACGAAGAGGAGACCGGCGATCAGGCGATCGCGGACTGGCGCGTCTCGTTCCTTACCGATCTGGACAAAAAGCCGGTCGACCTGAAGACGCTCGCGCTGATCGACGCCGACGCGCACCAGGCGGCGCAGCAGACGATCGACGCCAGCGGACTGCCGGAGGACGTGTTCTCGATCGAGTACTTATTCATGAAATTGACGGAAGTGGATCTGCTGCTGTCGGACAACAAGGACGTAGCTATCCCGGACGGCGTGTCGAAGCATGCCCGGACCAAAGCGCTCAGCTGCCTCAACCTCCTGCTTCAGGGCGATCTGGGCGATTACATGCTCGGTACGGTCGTGCGGCGCAACACGACGCATCAAACGCCGACGTTCGCGATGACGGATTTCGTCTTCGACGTGCACGCCGATTGGCAGGCTGCGGATGCCGCGACGCTCAGTTATCTCGGCATGTTCTCGGGCAGAAGCCTTCCCGCCGACATCAACGCGGCCAGGATCAAACTGGCGGACGGTTGGATCGATCCGGCGATGATCGACGGGACGAAAGGACTCGTGTCCGGCTTGATGGCGATCCGCAAGGAAGTGTTTCTGGACAATTACCTGATGCCGCAGTTCAAGCGGGCGCTCGGTTCCGATCCCGTCGTCGACGGGTTGAAGCGGCGGTTCGTATTCGAGGATTCCGGCAGCCATACGAACCGGGATCTCGTGGACCGGAAAGTGGTGCAGACCCGCAGCTACCTGCTCGAGATCGCCATCGTCCCCGGCGCGAACCGCCTCGACATCTCGGGCAGTATCGACGGATCGTTCACGTATACCGAGCATACGCTCGGCCCGCTCGGCACGGAGACGGCCCGCCTGGAAGCGGCGGGGTACCGGCCGATCAGCGGCGCCGTCACGCTTACGGCGCGGGGCGGGACGAAGGATTTCACGGTGGATTCGCAGTTGAATTACGGCATCGGCGACTTCAAGCAGACGAAGGACGATGCCAGCGGCTTCGGCGTCGTCGAGAACGGCGTATCGTGGATACCGAAGATTCTCGGGATTAACGGCGGCACGATGCTGGAGATGCTCGGCAATATCGTGACCGACAAGGTGGACGCCATGAATGCCGCATTGCAGAACGCGCTGGGCCACATCGCGGTCGATCTGTCCCAAAGCCACTTTATTCCGCCGGGCGGCGGCGTGTTCTCGTTCCAGAATCTGCGGTTCTCCGACCAGACGGGCGACATGCTGCTCGATGTGATCTATCAGGCGCCGTGAACGCAAGGTGCGGGCAACAAGCTTGAAACAGTTTGAAACCTATAAAAGCTTGCAATCGAAAGGGGAATGACCATGAACCAACCGCGAGTGGCGCGTTTCAATGCGAAGGATACGTCAGGCAATCCGGTGCAGTTTACCGTCTCGAACGACATTATCGATCATATGGAGGCCGCCCGGACGTTCGGCCTCGAGGATCTGGCCGACCCGTCCGCGCACGGCAGGTTTCAGCGGCGCGTCATCGCGATGCCCGACCGCAGGTCCGGCATCGTCACGCCGATGGTGCTGACGATCGGCAATCAGAACGGACTTTACCTCGTCCGCAAGGACGGGAACGCGGAAGGCGGCTGGAGTCGGACCGATCTCGGCGCCGCGCTCGCTTCCGCGGTCGGCGGCCCGCCGCAAGTGCGCGCCGTCGGGGCCGGCTGGACGGACGACGACCGCATGACGGTCGCCGTCGCGGTCGATGCCGGACCCGGCCAGACGCAAAGCCGCGTCTTCGTGGCTTACGACGTAGCCAGCGCGAACGGCGACTGGACCAAGCTCGCCTGGGCCGATTGCGGCACGAGGGAGAGCGTCCGCGTCGAAGGCATCCGCGTGCTGGACGAGGGCGACGGCACGTGGACCGTCGCGCTTGCGGGAAGCAGCGGCCCGAACGAAGCCGTCTATCTGCTGCGCAGCGGCAGAGCGGCCTCGTTCCCGGGAGCGCTCGTCTTCAATCCTGCCGTGACCTTGGAGGAAATCCTCGATTTCGAAGCCGGCGTCCACCCGACGTACGGCGGCGGGCTTCTCGTGCTGGGCACGGGCGGCGGCGACCGGGTGCTCGCCTTCCGGCCTTTTCCCGACTACGACGACGCCGGCAAGCCGACCACGATTCCGCCGGTCGTCGGACTTCCGTGTCCGGCAGGCGCCAACGTGATCGAGACCGGAACCACGACGGAGAACGGCACGAACGTCTATATCGGGGGACAGGGGCTGCAGCTCATCGCGGCCGAAGAGCTGGACAACGCCGACGATGCGCAGGTGGCGCCGATCGTCGATGCCGCGGCCGCGGCGAACGTCCGGGACGTCATCGTCGGCGAAGCCGCGGACGGCAGCGTCTCCGTTTGGGCGCTGCTGCAGAACGGAGACTTGATCGTCGCGAAAAGGCCGAACGCGGGCGCGGATTGGACGCCGTCGCTCCGGCTGAGAAGCGGCGTGCAGGAGATCGCGCCCGTCCCCGGCGACGGCCATGCAACGACCTCGATATTGGCCGTGTATGCCGACGCCCATGCCGGATACGTCTGGCAAGACGCGGCGACCGGCGTCTGGCAGGAGACGACGCTGCACGTAGCCGATCCGGAGGGCATGATGCAAACGACCTGCTACGGCACGTCGCTTCGCATCCTGGGCGACGGAGTAGCGCCCAAGCAGGCAGTGAAAGTGTCGGTCGCGGCGTCGGTGCTCTCGAGCGTCTCTTTGAATGGCAGTGCCGTGCTTATCGGACCCGGCGCCGCCGTCGAGGCGGACACCGACTTGAACGGCGGTATCCTCCTGTTCAACCGGGTCCGTTCGTTGACGCCGGCCGTCTACCGGTTCACGGTGGACGGGATCGACGGGCATATCGACGTTAACCCGGCTTCCGGCGTATTCGACCGGTTCAAGACGATGACCGGCGACGAGCTTCGCGGCGCGACGGTGAGCACGCCGAACGGCGAGCAGCCGCTGCTGCCGGATAACTTCCGTTCCGGCGCGGACCGGGATCAAGTCGACGCGGTGGCGGCTTCGCTCAATCAGGCGGCCGGCATCGCCTTCTCCTCGGACGGTGCGGCTCCGGACGTACGGACGGTGCCGGCGAATGCGCCTTACAGCTCGGCGCTGCGGGCCGATGCGCTGCCGGATTCGTTTCGTTGGGGCATTCAAGCCGACGGAAACGGCGTGCGGGCCATGCAAGGAGACGCGTTGTCGAAGCTCATCGGAGCTGCGGAGAGCGCGGAGCATTTCTTCGTCAACCTGGGCCACACGATCGCCGATTTCTTCGAGGGCATCGGAGAGAAGGCCAAGGAAGGCCTGACCTTCGTGCTGCACAAGGCGGAAGGGGCATTCCGGTTCGTGTGCGCCATAGGCGACAAGATCAAGAAATTCGTGCTTTCCACGCTCGAGGAGGCCGGCGCTTTCTTCAAATGGCTCTGGACGCAGGTGAAAACCGGCTTGGAACGGCTGTGGGATTACTTGAAGTTCCTGTTCGATTGGGAAGACATCGTCCTGGTCCGCAACGCGATGGTCGAGGCGACGGACGAAGCGCTGACTTCGCTCAAGGACAAGGTGGATTTCCTGAAAACGCAGGTCGCGGGCGGCTTCGGCAAAGCGATCGCCCAGATCGAGTCATGGCGGGGAGACGGAAGCAATCTGCCGGCGAAGCCGAGCCGTCCCGGTCCGGGCCTCAGCCTCATGGACGATATCGGCCGGGCGACGGCGCCGATCCAGAAGCTGCTCGACGACGTAAGCGGCAACAGCGTCGTAGGCTGGGTTACGCAGAAGCTCGGAAAGCTCGCGGACGATATCGTGCACGTGGAGGGACCGAACCCGGCGACCGAAGCGGTCGCTGCCGCTGAGGCGTTCGTCGAGGGTTTGCTCAGCGACGAGCTGAATGATCTGATGGCCGTGTGGGGCAAATTGCAGCACGACCTCGGCCGGCTGTTCGACGGCACGATGCCGAAGGCGGGGGAGTTGAATTTCGAGACGATCAAGGCCGTGCTCGTCACGATCGGAGCGGATGTCCTGGAAGGCGTGCTGGCAGGCCTTCGCGACTTCGTGCTGCGCGCGCTCGACCTGATGCGGGATCTGATCGGCGTCGCCCGCGACGCGCTGTTCGCCAGGATCAGCTTCCCGTTCATCGAGAAGCTGGTCAAACTCGTCGCGCCGGGCGCCCATATCGATACGTCGTTCCGGATGATCGACGGCGTCATGATGCTGACCGCCATTCCGGCCACGATCGCCTACAAGCTTATGCTCGGCGAGGCGCCGTTCAAGAAAGGCGACGTCATTCCGTTCTCGTTCGGCAGCGTCACGGTCCAATCCGGCGTCGACGGGCTGCGCAAATTTTCGTGGGCGGGAGGCCTGGCCGGGTCGTTCATGAGCATGATCATCGCGGGTTACCAAGCCTTCACGCAGGCCAGCGTCGCGACGAAAGGCGGCAAATCGGAGCCGGCCAAAGCCTGGCAGCTCTGGCTCGGGGCGGGCTTCGGCGCCATCGGCGTCGCCGCGGAAGCGTTCGGCATGCACGTGAACAAAGGCGAAGACGTGTCGGCGCTGGAGTGGACGATGCTGGCGCTCTCCGGGGTGCTGTCGGTCAAATCGGTGGCGCTGCTGCTCGCGGAGAACAAGAGCGGCGCCGATGCCGACAAGCTGCGCAAGGTCAGCTCCGGTATCGACGTCGTCGGCAATGTCGTGCATTTCATCCTGCGCACGGCCGTATTCGGCAAAGTCATCGACGAGGACGTCAAGGCGAACACGCCGGAAGCGAACGACGAGAAGACGACGGAATCGCTCGCCTGGATCGAGAGCTTGTTCGATCATGCCGGCTCCGCGCTCATCTCCGCCGCGGATTTGGACGACGACGAGGAAACGAAGGCGATCCTGCTCGCTTTCGGCGGAGGCGGCAAAGGTCTTGCCTTCGTGCTGGACTTGATCCGCGTCCCGATCACGGCCCAGAAGGAGCAGCTGCTGACCAATTAATCGGCGGCGAGGTCGCGCGGATCGACGGCCGGCCAGCGGAGACCGTCGGCGTCCGCGACTTCCCGCCGGATACGGCGCAGCCGATCGACCAACGCATCGACCGATTCTCCCGGGAACGATTGCCGCAGCGCGGCTAAGCATCCGGCGACGACCGCGGCCGCGCCGCTCGTCTCGCCGGGCTCGCCCGGCAGGGCGAAGAAGGTCGTGCTGCATCCGGTAAGCAGACTGGCATGAAGGCGCTGGCTCGCGTTCGCGAGCATGGCGCCTTCTTCGCGGCCGGCCAGCGCGCCGGCGCTGACGGCTTCGCGGATGATCGCGGGCCACGCCATGCCGTGCCGGCTGCGGGCGCGATGCTCCGGGTACCAATTGCCGGCCGCGGCAGCCGTCGGGACGCCCGCATCGCGCAGCTCCGCGATCAGCCGCTGCACCGACGTGCCGCGCAGCGTCTCGTCCGAGACGCGGTGGCTCGAATCGGCAAATGCCGCGCAGACGACGCCGATCTCGAACTCTTCCCGGCGCGCCGAGATCCAAGAGAAAGCCGATTCGATGAGGGAGACGTCGCGCAGCACGCCGCGCCGGTTCATCGTCTTGACGGGCAGGAGCCGGACATCGGGAGCGATTCGCAGGATCGTGGACGCCACGGCGGTGCCGTGCCCGGCCGGATCGCCCGTGGCGGCGATATCCCCGTCGCCGCTGAGGTTCACGCCCGGCAGGAGAACGGTTCCGGACGGCAGCCGGTCCGGATCGATCCCGGAGTCGACGACAGCGACGACGGTACCCGCAGCGGAGCTTATTGCGTGGTAGTTAACATCGTTAAACAAAGAGGAACGACATCCTTTCGCACAAGACTACGGAATTGATTTCGAGACGAAGCCGGCGAATCCTTCACGAACCTTCGAGCCGTCCGAGTATCCCGCGACCGTCATTCGGCGGATAAGCAGCGTAATGGCGCCGAGAGAACTGAGCTAGCTTAATTACAAACGAAAATCCCCCATAAGCGGCACCTGCAGTCTTGTTCTGCACGTGTCTGCTTGAAAGGGGATTCTAACTGATTCCGAACCGTCCGGTTAATACTCCGTCATCGGCATGCTCGTATTCATGGCTTATCGACTCTCTAAAGCGATCTCGGCTTCCCTTACGGCAGTTCGATCGACTTCCCGATCGCGCTCATCGTCTTCTCGCCCATGAGGCCGAGACGCCAGAAGGCGACGCCCTTGAGGCCGTATCGTTTGGCGAGCCCGATCTTGCCCGCGACGGTCCGGTCGGTCTCGCTGCCCATCGAGATGCCGAGCACCAGCTTGGATTTCGGCACGGCGTTCGCCGCGAGGCGAATCGCCTCGTCGATGCGGTTCAGCGGCTCGGGTCCGCTCTCGTACGAGTATTCGTAGGCCATGATGATGATTTCGTCCGCGTAGGCGCTCAGCTGCTTGTAATCGTACCCGCGATAGGAGCTGTTAAGGGGATGGAGGGCCAGCGTCAGCTTCAGATTCGCGGCCTGCGCGCGCTGATCCAGCTTTTTCACGAAAGCCGTGAACGACTGCTGGATCGCCGGCAGATCCCCGGACAGCCCAAGCCCTTCGAAATCGAGCGTGATGCCGCTGAAATGGTTGTCCGTTGCCAGCGTTACCAGCTGCTCGATGACGCTCGCCTGGAGCGCCGCGTCCTGCAGCAGCTTGGTCAACTCGCCCTTGCCGTCGGTCGCGACCGCCATCAGGTTCGGCTTGCCTCCCGCATCGACCGCATCCTGGACGATCGATTCGGGCGTCACGTCGCCCGCTGCTTGGGGCCAGAAGAAATCCTTGCCCTGCAAGGTCAGATTGCCCGTATCGTCGATGCGCGTCCATCCGAACGAGACGGCATTGAATCGCTGCACGAGCCCGACTTCCTTGTACGAGGAAATGGCGTAGAACGCCTCGGAGTACATGGGCTCGACAGGCGACGTGATCGAGACGGTCAGCGCAGCGCCGTCCCAGTTCACGGCGGCTCCGAACTGCGAGCTGAAGAAGCTGAGCGGCACGAAGACGGAGCCGCTCTTCGATATCGGCGCCACGCGCAGGAGCTGCTGCTGTCCGTTCACGGCTGCTTTCTTGTCGTTCTGGCGAAGCACGACCGTCGTCGTCGCGCCGTCGCGCGATTTGGTAGCCGTGACGGTATGCGCCTGCGCGGACCATACGACCTGGATGTTCAAGGCTTCGGCGATCGCGCGGAAAGGAACCATCGTCGTGCCCTCCGTAACGAACGGCGCGGCGGGGAAGGGAAGCGGGAAGCCGTCCAGCAGAATGCCGATCGGCTTCGGAGGAGCCGCGGCAGCCGAGGCGTTCGCGGCTCCCGTCAGTCCCGACAACAGGACCAGTGCGGAACCGGCGGCAAGCAACGAGGTACGGAGTTTCGTACCGAAAGCAATATGAGGCATCGTACATCTCCTTATGGGCAAAATGATAGAATCGCCTGCCGGGAAAGCGCAAGCGGTCTCTATTATAACGCATCGGAGGTACGCCGAGTTGCGAGATTGAGAGAATTTTCCATGCAAAGGCATCTGCGCGCATCAAGCGTCGCCCGCTTCGGATGAAGCGCGAAGACTTTCGGCGTCCGGCCGCGAGCGGACGTTCACGTTTGCGTCTCGCGGCCGTTAGCAGCTCGATAGAGCACTTTCCGGCAGCGTGAAGCTCGCGCCGCGACATACCGTCATTACATCGATGTCCGCATAAGACAAAATCTTGGCTTGACCCGTCAAATACAATCCGATCGCAAATCGCTATAATTATGGCTATTATAGCGAATGCGGCACTCTTGTCCGCCATGAATAGGAGCGTATACCGTGCACTATCCGACAAAACCATGGAAACTCCATATCCTGCACCACTCGCATACCGATATCGGGTATACGGACCGCCAAGAGAAGATCGAGCGGTATCACGTGAATTTCATCAAGCAGGCGATCGAGATCAGCGAAGCGGCGCATTCGGGCAAGCGTCCCGAGTGGAAAGGCTTCCGCTGGATCTGCGAAACGTTCTGGGCCGTCGAGCGTTTCCTGTTGTCGTCTGGCGGCGATTGGCTGGAGCGGTTCAAGCTGGCCGTTCTGCGCGGCGACATCGAGCTGACCGGCAATTATTTGAATTTCACGGAGCTACCGGACGAAGAGCTGCTGGCGGCATCCCTGCGCAGGGCGCAGCAGTACGCGAGCGAGTCGGGACTGTCGATCCGCTCCGCGATGACGGCCGATATCAACGGCTATGCCTGGGGCTATGCGCAAGGACTGCTGGATGCCGGCATCGAGAACCTGTTCTCCTGCGTGCACACGCATCACGGCATGTTCCCGCTCGGACGCAAGCAAATTCCGTTCTGGTGGGAAACGGCCGGCGGCGAGCGGCTGCTGGTCTGGAACGGCGACCACTATCATCTCGGCAACGAGCTCGGACTCGCCCCCAAAGCGATTCATTCCTACATGATCAGGGACGAGTTCGATACGCCTCCGATCATGGAGAACCACTTCGCGTTCGCCGAGACGCGGATCGGCCGGTACGTGCGCCAGCTGGAGGAGGAGCAGTACCCGTATGACTTCGCGCCGATCATGGTGTCGGGCCTGATCACGGACAATTCCCCTCCGAACACGGCGATCGTGGACTTCGTCAAGCAATGGAACGCGAAGCACGGCCATCGCATCGAGCTGGAGCTGACGACGCTGCAGGGCTTCTTCGATACGCTCCGGGCGTCGGACGCCGACATTCCCGTGCATCGCGGCGACTGGCCGGACTGGTGGTCGGACGGCGTGTCCTCGACGGCCTTGTCCACCCAGTTGTTCCGGGACGCCCAGCGGACGCTGCGTTCCGTTCGCGCGCTGGATGCGGCGAAGCGCGCCGATCACGGTTTGTTGGATGCGGCCGAATACAACCTGATGATGTACGCGGAGCATACTTGGGGGTATTCTTCCTCGATCGGCGAGCCGTGGCATCCCATGGTGCAAGCGCTCGAAGCGCGCAAAGCGCAATTCGCGGCGGAAGCGCATCGCTTGGTCTACTCGGCCTTGGACGACGTCCTCGAGAGCAGGGGAGAGGTCACCTTGTCCGCAGAGACGGACCTCAGCTATCTCGTCATTAACTCGCAGCCTAACCGGAAAACGGGACTTGCCGCCCTCCATATCCATTACTGGCAGCTGCCGGTCATCAGCCAAGGCTTCGAGGTGTTGAACGAAACGACCGGCGATTACGTCGCGCATCAGAAGCAAAAATCCGCCCGCGGCACGCTCGTCATCGTACCGTACGACCTGGAAGCGGGGAGCGAATCTCGCTACCGGATCATTCCCGCGCAAAGCGCGAAGGCCGCGGGCTCGACCTCGAGCTTCCTGTTGATCGGCGCCGACGGCGTTATCGATGCCGGCATGACGGAAGAAGCCGCGGAATATCCCGTGCAGGTGCGGGAAAATACGCTGACCTCTCCTTACGTGCGGATTCGCTGGCAGCCGGGCGAGGGAATCGTCTCCTGGCAGGATGCGGTCAGCGGCCGGGAGCTGCTGCGCGACGACCGCGATCACGGCGCGTTCACGCCGGTCTACGAAGTCACGCCGGTCGCCGACCGCCGCCAGACGACGGGCACGCGAACCCGCATGGGACGCAACCGCAAAGGCGAGGCCGTACGGCGCACGGCGGGCCGTTTGACCGCGGCCAACCGCGTGGAGCAAGGACCGCTGATGGCGACCGTCGAGCTGATCTTCGAGACGGACGGCATGGAGTTCTACTCGGTCTTCGTCACGGCGTACGCGCTGGAACCGAGAGTCGACGTCAAAGTCAGGATGCACAAGCAATCCGTGTGGGAGCCGGAGAACGTCTATCTCTCGCTGCCTTTCCGCACCGGTCTGCAGGGCGAGCAGCTATGGGCGGAGAAGACGGGCACGCTCTTCCGTCCCGCAGTCGATCAACTGCCGGGAACGGGCACCGATTTCTATTGCATTCAGGAAGGGACCGCGCTCTGGGCAGACGGCACCGGTATTGCCATCGGGATGCCGGATACGCCGCTGCTGCAGACGGGCGCACTCGCCTTCGGTTCCCGCAAGCTGATGGGCCATCCCGCGCTTGGGTACGAGAAACGGCTGTTGTACGCATGGGCGCTGAACAACTATTGGGAGACGAACTTCAAAGCCTCCGTCGGCGGCTTCTACGAATTTCGGTTCCCGGTGAGATGGGGCAGCTTCTCCGACCCGGCCGCGGCCATTCAAGCTTGCCGGCTCATGAATGCGGAGCCGAACGTCATTAAAGTCGCGGACCTGCCGCAGCCTTAGCAACAAGCGCGCACGAACGATCTTCATCATTGAACGCAGGACAGCCCGGCATGAATGCTCATGCCGGGCTGTCTTTTTGACGGTGAAGGATAAGATATGGCGTTATGGATTGCCATCATGCCGGATTGTCTTCGATCTGCCGATGTTCGCAGCTTCTAAGCCGAGAAGTCGTAGGCATCGAATCGCATCCCGTTGCGCAAGCTGGTCCAGATATCGCTGCTCTCGCCGCCCATGTACCAATACGCGGTTCCGGCCAGGGAATACGCATCGCCCAGTCTCGCTTTGAGGGTTAAGGACCGTCCGTCCTCCAGCCATATGCGATGCAGAGCGGACTTGTCGCCGTATTGCGCGACGTATTGACCGAGCCGTTCATCCCACTGCAGCGCCGGTTTCTTGGTCAGCACGAGGCTGTTCTGCCGCAGGAGATCGATCTCCGCAGATACGGCGCTGCCGTCGGCGCTTGTTTGCCAATCGCGCGTGTAGAGCGGCACGGCCAGGATGGTTTTGTCCGCGGGCACCTGCAGGAGCAGCGTGTTCAGCCCTTGCCGCAGCCATGGCAGCGAAGAGACCGAGCCCGCGACCGGATCGCCGCCCCAATGCTCGTCGTAGCCCATCAGGACGACGTAATCCGCGTTTTTGCCGAGGGCTTCGTAATCGAAGACTTCCGTCCAGTCCGAGCCGAGATCCGGAGAGACGTTCACGGACAGGACGGCCGGAACGGCCATCAGTTGTTGATGCAGGGCCGTTATGAACGCGGTGAAGCCGTCCCGGTCCTGGGGCATCACGTTCTCGAAATCGACGTTCAAGCCGTCGCTGCCGTACTTCCGAACGCGATCCGCCAATTGCTGCACGAAAGCCTGACGCCGGGCCTTGTCGGACAGCATCGCGTGCGTCGCGGCCTGGTCCGAGTGATTGCCGACCATCGCCCATACCTGCTTGCCCTGTCGATGCGCCCATGCGATCAAGGCGGCGTCCGTATGGTCTTCGATCGCGCCGGTCTTCCCGAGGTAGTACCACGGCGGGGACAAGGTATTCACGGTCGATTGCGCGACCTGCCGTTCGAACTGCGCCGTCGTCTGGGCATACTGCCAGCCGAGCTGGATCGTCTCGGGCGGCGATGACTGCATCTGATCGGACCATCCCGGATGCGTCCACGCCCGGTTCATGATGACGGCGGCGTCTTGCCGCGTGATCGAGGTCCCGGGACGGAAATTCCCGTTCTCGTCGCCGGCGATCAAGCCGAGGACGGACAGGCGCGCGACGGAAGGCTGCGCCCACGAAGCGATCCGATCCTGATCGAGATAGCGCGCATCCGGCAGGGCGACCGAGGCTGCCGCAGATTGCTTTAAGGCCCTGGCCAGGATGACGGCCGATTCTTCCCTGGTGACGGGGCGGTTAGGCTCGAACGTGCGGGGCGAAGTGCCCTCCACGAGTCCCAGCTGGATCGCCGGCTGCACCCACGCGTCGTACCAGGCTGCCTTGGGCACGTCGGCGAAGGGCGGAATCGCGCCGGATACCGGCTGAATGCCGAGCATGCGGCCGATCATCGTCATGAACTCCGCGCGGCTGATCGCTTTGTCCGGCTGGAAGAGGCGATCTCCCGTTCCGGTTATGAAATGAAGCTTCGTCATATTGACGATCGCTTCCGAGGCGTAATTGTCCCGTATATCGTCGTAAGGCAGCGCAGCCGAGGCCGCGGATGAAGCATGGGGATAAAACCCGATGGCCATTCCCATAATAAGCAGAAGTGAAACCGTCGTTCGTCGAAACGCTTCCTTGCGAATCATAGCCAGGTTCCCGCTTTCCGAATGTTTTTGCAAGCACGACTGATCCTATCGTAATCATTCGAAGCCGGATTACCTATCCTCAATTATTGGAAGCGGGATGTAAGCGTTGACGGAGAGATTCGACCGGAGCGAAAAATCGGACCGCGATCCGCGGATGCCGGTTTACAAGGCGATTGCGATTTGTTACCATTGACAGCATATCCAAACGCGATGACGAGAAGAGTAAGGGATGGCGCGCTTGCACAGGGAGCTCCGGCAGTTGAGAAGGAGCGAAGCGGCGATCCTCGAAACAAGCCTCCGAGCAGCGCGCCGGAACCTGATTGCAGTCGGGGGATGGCATGACGGGCGCTCCCGTTACAGGGCTAGAGTATCGCATTGTCCGCAATGCCGTACTCGAAGAGGTTAATATGGCGACATATTAATGAACCTGGGGTGGTACCGCGAAAATTTCGTCCCCAAGACCGGAGGTCTTGGAGGTGAGGTTTTTTTATTTGCGCGGATTTCCATTCAGCTTGTTCATAGGAGGCGTCGGCCATGGGGCATGAGAAGGATAGCCATAACCGTAAGCATCACGGGAACGGTAACGATCACGCTAGCGGAAACGAGAATAACAAATTCGAGAACGAGAACGAGAACGTTAACTATAAAGAACGCGGCTCCGACCATTTTCTGGCCAGGCTGATCGACGAGGAAGCGGCGTCGAATCCCTTCGATCGGGCGATGTGCACGCGTTTCCCGCCCGAACCGAACGGTTATCTGCATATCGGAAGCGCCTACGCGATCCATACGAATTATTCGCTGGCGGCCAGATACGACGGGACGTTTCATTTGCGCTTCGACGACACGAATCCGCTGAAGGAGGATGCGGCGTATGTCGACGCGATCCTCGAGGATATCAAGTGGCTCGGTTACGATCCCGGCGACCGCGTCTATTACGGGTCGGATTATTCCGACGCCATCTATCGGGCTGCCGTCGCGTTGATCGAGAAAGGCAAGGCTTACGTCTGCGACCTGACGCCGGAGGAAGTGACCGCATACCGGGGAACGTTGACGGAGCCCGGCAGGAACAGTCCTTATCGCGACCGGTCGGCCGAGGAGAACCTCTCGCTCTTCGAGCGGATGAAGAACGGCGAGTTCCCGGCGTCCTCCAAGGTCGTCCGCGCCAAGATCGATATGAGCTCGCCCAACATTAATCTGCGCGATCCGGTCCTCTACCGCATCATTTTCGCCGCGCATTACCGCACGGGCACGGAATGGTGCATCTATCCCCTGTATGATTTCGCCCATCCGATCCAGGACGCGATCGAGGGGATCACGTATTCCCTGTGTTCCAACGAATTCAAGGACCACCGGCCATTGTACGAATGGGTCTTGAACGAGCTGGATACGCAAGAGCCGCCGCGGCAAAGGGAATTCGGACGTCTGAACGTGACCGGCGTCGTGACGAGCAAACGGTTCCTGCGCCAGTTGGTCGAAGGCGGCTTCGTGGACGGGTGGGACGATCCCAGGCTGCCGACGCTGCGCGGCCTGCGCAGGAGAGGCTTTACGCCGGAGAGCATTCGCGGGTTCATGGAGCAGATCGGCAGCATCCGCGCCGAAAGCACGGTGGATATCTCGCTCCTCGAGCAGGGCCTCAGGCAGGAGCTGAAGGCATCGGCGGCGAGCATCATGGCGGTGCTTCGCCCGCTCAAGGTCGTCATCGTCAACTATCCGCCGGATGCTGCGGAATACTTGACGATCGAGAACAACGCGGAGAACGAAGCGCTCGGCACGCGGGACGTTCCGTTCTCCCGCACCGTCTATATCGAACGGGATGACTTTATGGAGCAGCCGGTCAAGGGCTTCCACCGGCTCGCTCCGGGCACTGAGGTCAGGCTGAAGGGCGCTTATTACATTCGCTGCGAGAAAGTAGTCAAGGATCCGGCGACAGGCGAGGTCGCAGAGCTTCGCTGCACGTACGATCCGCTTACGAAGAGCGGCACGGGGTTTGCCGGGCGCAAGGTGAAGGGGACGATTCATTGGGTCTCGGCGGAACATGCCGTCCGGGCCGAGGTTCGATTGTTCGACAAGCTGCTGCTGGACCGGCATCATCCGAAGGACGACGGCGGCGATTGGGCGAATGCGCTGAACCCGGATTCGCGGATTATCCTTGGCGATGCTTTGTTGGAGCCCTCCGCGCGAAATGCCCGCCCGGAGGAGCGCTTCCAATTGATCCGCCACGGGTATTTCTGCGTGGATAAGGTAAGCGGGCCCGGCGGCGGACTGATCCTCAACCGGATCGTGCCGTTGAAGGATTCGTGGAACAAGACATGATCGCCGCCGTCCGGTCGCGGCGCGAATCGTTGAATCTTTGCTGCAAGCCGCCGATTGCATTCGGCGGCTTTTTTGATGCGAACATTTGCGGAATTGTTGCCGCTCGACCGTTCGCGGCTCAACCGATGGTGAAGGCCTTTACTTACTTCAAGGTTACTGAGTAATCATTTTTTCAGTTCTTATCAGGCTCCGGCGCGCGCTGGTATACTGGAGACGAGACCATCATGGAGAGGGGACAAGCAGATGAAGCTATTGATTACCGGCGCGACCGGGAGCGTGGGCTCCGGGGCGGCCGAAGCGCTGCGCGCGACGCACGAGATCCGTTTGTCGGATATTACCGCGATGGATACGACGCTGCCGTTCTACCCGGCGGATGTCCGCGAGCCCGGCGCGTTGGACCAAGCCGCCGAAGGCGCGGATGTCATCGTCCATACGCCGGCGTGGCATGGGATCCATATGGGACAGCGCTCCGAGCGCGATTTTTACGAGCTCAATATTACGGGGACCTTCAACATGTTCCAGTCCGCGGTCAACAATCGGGTGCGCCGCGTGGTGTGGCTGTCGAGCATGTCGTTCTACGGTTCGGATTTCTATGCGTACACGAAGAAAATCGGCGAGCAGCTGTGCCGCTATTACCACGATCAGCATGGCATCGAGGTCATTCTTCTGCGTCCGGCGGATTTTACGCCTTATACGGACGCGCGCCACTATGGCGAAAGGCTGCTTCACGGCGGCGTCGACCGCCGGGACGTGATTCAAGCCGTGGCGTCCGCCGTCGTATGCCCGCAGGCATACGGGACGTATCATATCGTGCGGCATGACGCGTTCACCGAAGCGGACAAGCAGAGCTATGCGGCCGCTCCCGCCGACGCGTGGGAACGGCTGTACCCCGGCGCGAAGCGGCTCATCGAAGCTTATCGCTTAGAGCTGCCTGCCCGGCTCGAGACGATGGACTTATCGCGGGAACGCGCGGAGCTCGGGTATGAACCGCATTATCATTTCGGCACCTTCATCCAGGAATTCACGCAGGACGGAACGATCGTCGGGCGATAATAGCGCACCAAGCAAAGAGAGGAGCCAGGCAACCATGAGCAAGGAATCAAAGCTGGGCTTAGGCGGACATTCATTCATCGAGGAGCTCGGAAACGATCCCCATGCGTCGTTCGAAGAGCAGTGCGCGATCGTGGCCGCGTGTCTCGATACGGCATCGCCTTGATCGACACGACATACTATCAAGAACGCGTCGCGCTCGGGCATGTGCTGAAACGGCTCGGCCGGCGGGACGAAGCGCGGATCATGGCATGGAATTTCTTCAAGCAGCCCGGCCGGGAAAACGAGCTGGTCGACTATACGCCGTACGAGCCGCAGCATCTCGATCTCATGCTGGAAGAACTGCAGACGGACGCGATCGATCTCTTGGTGATCCACGCTCACGACGATACCGCGAAGCTCCGGGAAGAATTGGCGCTCGCGCAGGACTGGGTGCAGGCGGGCAAGGTCAAGCGGGTGGCGCTCGGCATGGCGCAGCTCGGGCATTTGCGGCAGCTGCCGGCCGTTCATCCGGTATCCGCGGTATTGGCACCGTACAATGCGTTCCATCCGGAAGCCAAGGAGATGTTCGAGACGGCGAGATCGCTGGGGATGGACGCGATCGCCTTGTCGCCGTTCGTCCGCGGATGGAAGCTGGATGAAATCGGAGCGGACAAGGACGCCGCCATCCTGCTCCGCTGGGTCGCCGCCGAGCCGCTGGTCGACCATGTCGTCGTTTCCATGCGCAAGGCGGAGTGGGTTCGCGCCAATCTGCGGGCCGTCGGCCAAGGGCCGCTGACCGAAGCGGAGGACGCGCAGCTGCGGAAATGGCTTGCGCCGCGTTAAGGCAGAATCCGGCCGAGGATAGCAGCATTGTGCGAGAGGGGCGTACAGCCCCTCTTTTTCTATGCCGGCGCATGGTCTTGCGCAGCGGTGCGTCAACTATTTCCGCCTAGGGGTAAACAGAACTAAGTTCGAATTCAAGACCGAGAGGAGTGGCGGATCGATGACAACGTTAAACGACGGGCAGCTGAGGGAACTGGACCGCATGCTTCGCGACGAGAAAAGGGAGCTGGAGGCTCATTTCGAGCGCGGGGACGCGGGAGGCGGCTTGGCGGAATCGGAAACGGCGGCGACCGGAGAGCTCTCCGCCTACGATAATCACCCCGGAGACTTGGGCACCGAGACGTTCGAGCGCGAACGGGACATGGCGATCGACGAGCGGCTGCGGCAACAGCTTGACGAGGTCGAGGCCGCGCTGGGCCGATTGGCGGACGGTACTTACGGCCGGTGCGAGACATGCGGCGAACCGATTCCGTTCGATCGGCTCCGGGCGATTCCGGCCGCCGCGCGCTGCGCCAAGCATGCCTCGGATACGATATCGGAAGAACGGCCGGTGGAGGAGCAGGTCATGACACCGCCGCCGGCCGGAGCCGGCGCGGGCAGACAGTCGCACGCCGGACGGTTCGATGACGCGGACGCTTGGAAGGCGCTTGCGGACTACGGGAACGCAAGCGGCACGGCGCGAACGGACGAGGACGTCTGAGCACGAGCCGAAGGCGCGGATAGAAGGCATGGATAAAGGGACCGATAGAAAAGGCGGCATCAAGGCGATGCCGCCTTTTCTATCGGCCCGGCGGGGGACCCGAGCCGTGTTTGACCAGCGGATCGCCGCTCATTTCGGCCTCCGGTTCAATCCGAAGCTTCGCTATGGTAAACTAGCTGTAACTATAATTAGCTTGGAGGCAGCGCAATGAGTAAACGCTATCGCATTACAAGAGAACTTAACGAAAACGGGGATCCGACAACCATCACGCTGGAGGAATGCATGCTTTATTTCGGGTCCAAGCCGGAATTCTCCTATACGCCCGTCTTTACCGTGACCGGATCGACGACCATGTCGATCGAAGGCGATTTCTTCATGTGGAGCCACGGGGACGCGAAGATCCCGTTCCGTCATTATCAGGGAGATATCTACGTATCCGGTACCAACGAAGCCGTCATTCCCAAGATGATGGAGGTGGCCGGCGATCTGGAGGCCGCGGTGACGGAAGGGTAATGACAAGGTGAATGGCTTGCAACGAAGGGCTGGCATCGGCAAACAATCAGGAGCACATCATGCGCAACGAGCGAAAGATCCAACCGTGCCCAACCGGCTCGTCATCGACGAATCCAAGGCGTATTTCAGCGGGCAAAAGTCGGCGGAGGATGTCGCGAAACTGATTCAGAACAAGATGACGACTTATCTTAACGAGTAGCCCGAACGTTGCGCGCGAATCACAATTGGATGGTCCGAACCGCCGTCAATTGGCGGGTGCGCTCTCGCGGCCGGTTCATTATAATGAAGCCGGGTGATGAGAATGACGGGGTTAATCGTGCTTGTCGTAATCGTGTTGTTAGCCGGCTTGGTGGGGACGATCATGATCGGGGAATCGAAGGACAACAAGAAGGAAAATCCGGGTTATTTCCAAAATACCGATCGAAAATGGCGCAGCTTAAGCGGGATTTACGTGATCGGTCTCCTCATAGCCGGCATTTGCTTGCTGGTATTCTTTAACCATTGATTCGCACGCAAACGCAACAGAACCGCGCAGCTTATGCAGCTGCGCGGTTCTTTGCGTTTACCGGGACGAGGGCTGGCCGCCGGCGGTCCTCGCCGTCGCTTCCCGCAGCGCATCCGCGAATCTCGCGATGCCCGGGCCGATGTCCTCCGCGCGCGGTCTCGCGTACGTGAACCGCACGAAGCCGGAATCCGAGCCGTATACGCCGCCGGGCACGAATACGACGCCCGCCCGGATCGCTTCCTCCAGCAGCTTGCCGTCATGCACCTCGCGAAGCAGCTTGCACCATAGGTGCAAGCCTCCGTCGGGAACGGCGAACGCGATCTGACCGGGGAGCTCCCGGCGCAACGCATCGATCAACAGGTCCCGTTTGAACTGGAGCTGCATCCGCAGCCGTTCGAGATGCGGCATGAAATAGGGCGATTGCATAAATTGCGCCACCACCTGCTGCGGGATTACGCTGAGGCCGAAGTCCATTTGCTGTCTCGCGTCCGCGAGCCGCTCCACGATCGCGTTCGGCGCGACCATCCATCCGATGCGCAGGCCGGAAGCCGCGATTTTCGAGAACGAGCCGATATACAGGACCGAGCCGTTCGCATCGAAGGATTTGAGGGGAGCCGGGACGTTCGGCTCGAACGAAGTCAAGCCGAACGGATCGTCCTCCACGATCGGCAGCCCCAGTTCGCTTGCGACTTCGAACAGTTGCTTGCGCCGCTCGGGGCTGAGCACGGTCCCGGTCGGGTTCTGATAATTCGGGTTCGTAAACACCATCTTGATGCGATGCTTCTTGTACAACGCGCGTATATCCTCCGGACGAATCCCGCGTTCGTCGACGGGCAGGCGGAACAGCCGAAGGCCCGCCGATTGAAACATCGGCAGCGAATAGCAGTAGGAAGGATCTTCGATCGCGACGGCATCGCCGGGGGACAACAAGCACTGCGTGATCAAAAATAACGATTGCTGGGATCCGGACGTCACGAGAATCGAAGATTCGGTCGTGCGGATGCCCCGATATTGCTCCAGGTAGGACACGAGCGCCTGCCTCAGCGGAATGTAGCCTTGCGGGTTGTCGTATCCCAGATAAGCGGTATAGCGATGCTCGTTCATCAGCGCGGCGATCTCCTCGGTCGGCGCCAGATCCGCCGAAAGCTCGCCGCTCGCGAAATCGATCAGCCCGGGATGCTGCGCGAGCGATTCGCGGATTTTGCGCATGAAAGGGACATTGGGCAGGAAACCGCCGCCTTCGGCGTACCGGCGCCAATTGGGCGTATGCTTGGGCGTGGCTCCCCATTTGGTCATGCTCACGCGGGTCCCGCTGCCCGTGCGGCTCTCGATGATGCCGAGCGCGCGAAGCTCCCCGAACGCCAGAATGACGGTGCTGCGATTGACGCCGAGCTGTTCCGCCAACCTGCGCTCGGAGGGGAGCTGGCTGCCCGGCGGGAATTCGCCGAAGGCGATCCGCTGCTCCAGATGATCGGCGATTTGTTCATACAGCGGCTTTTTGCTGTCTCGATCGGGCTTCCACATGTTAGGACGACCTCCGGCTTGTCGATAACGACGATTCGATTGTTATCATACCACTTTTTCCCCAGTGAACAGGCTTTGATTCCGCGTTAACCGTGACGATTCTTCGGCTTTTCCTTGCCTTGCAAGCAGAGGGACGCGCCGCACGGGGAGTCCCGAGCAGCAAGTGGAGGGTCCGATTTCATCCGTCATTGGATGGTTTCACGCTTTTGCTTATCTTCTATGATTGTCGTCAAGCAGATACGCAGCGCTTGGGTGACAAGGTCTTCAGATCGATGTGAAGCTTGCCCGCGCCGACCGGGTCCGGTGAACGAGCATCTGCATAGGAGGGAGTGGTGGAATGAAAGCGCAACGGATCAAAATCGCGGTCGTCCAAGCCGCGCCGATCCTGTTCGACAAGCAATCCGCGATGGACAGGATCGCAAGCCTATCGAAGGAGGCGGCCGCGCAAGGCTCGGACTTGATCGTGTTCCCGGAAGCTTTTCTCCCCGGGTATCCGCGCGGCTTGAGCTTCGGCGCTCGCGTCGGCAGCCGCACGGAAGACGGACGCAAGGATTGGGAGCGTTACTGGATGGGCGCCGTCGACGTGCCGGGTGCCGAGACGCTGCTGCTCGGCGAATTGGCCAAGGAGCTAGGGGTATACCTGGTCATCGGCGTCGTGGAACGCGACCAGGAATTCAGCGGAGGCACCTTGTATAACTCGCTCGTCTACTTCGGTCCGGACGGAGCGCTGCTGGGGAAGCATCGCAAGCTCGTCCCCACGGGCTCCGAGCGGCTCATATGGGGACAGGGCGACGGCAGCACGCTGACCGTGATCGATACCCCTTTCGGCCGAATCGGAGGGCTTATCTGCTGGGAGAATTACATGCCGCTCGCCCGTACGGCGATGTACGCGAAGGGCATCGACATCTACCTCGCGCCGACGGCGGACGCGCGGGATACTTGGCAGGCGACGATCCGGCATATCGCCTGCGAAGGCCGCTGCTTCGTCGTGTCCTGCAACCAGTTTGCGACCAAGGCTTCTTACCCCGCGGACTACGCTGCGCATGAGGATATTCGGGACGATCGCGAGATTCTTTGCCGAGGAGGCAGCGCCGTCGTCGGGCCGCTTGGCGAATACGTCGTGGAACCGCTATATGACCGGGAAGGAATCGTGCTCGCCGAGCTGGATCTTTCGCAAGTCGCGCAAAGCCGCTTCGATTTCGACGCGGTCGGCCATTACAGCCGGCCGGACGTTTTCCAGCTGGTCGTCAACGAGCGGAAGCAAGAGATCGTTCGTACGGCAAGCCGCGATCCGGTCGCCGGTTGACCGGCTTCCCGGGCAACGGCTATAATACTCGGCATAACCGACAAGGATGGTGCCGAATGCTATGATTACTGGAACGAAAGTCGAATTAAGGCCGGTATCGCTGGAAGACTTCAAGCGGACTTGCGAATGGCGCAACGATGAAGAAACCGCGAAGCACGAGGCGGGCACCGGCTTGTACCGCTTCAGCCATGTGCCCGTCGAACAGCTCGAGCATACGTATCAGGCGGCCGTTCTTCAGCTGGACAAACGGGAAGAGGGAAAATTCAGCATTTATTCGCGCGAGGAGCAGCCGAAGCATATCGGCATGATCGTATACCGGGAATTGAATATCGTCTCCCGTCGCTGCACGATCGGCATCGGCATCGGGGATAAGGCGTATTGGAGCAACGGATACGGCTCTGATGCGGTCAAGGCGCTCGTTCGTTATCTATTCGAGACCATGAATCTGAACCGCGTGCAGCTCGATACGTGGAGCGGGAATACGCGAGCCATCCGGGCGTACGAAAAATGCGGGTTCGTCGTCGAAGGACGCTTGCGCAGCGACGCCTACATCGACGGGACGTATTACGATACCGTGATCATGGGACTGTTAAAGGACGAGTTTACCTACTAAGGCCGCCTGGCGACAGGCGGCCTTTCGCTTCGGATTCCCGGCAGCGAACGCGCCGGCCCGCTACTTAAAGAGCTTCTGCAGGAACGGCACGGGAAACGAAGGCGGATCCACCTCCGACAAGCCGTACAGATCGCTCCAGTTCAGTACGACCAGAAACGGCAGGAGACCGATCGCGACGATGGCAAAGACAAGGCCGACGAGAAACAGGCGAATGGCTTTTCCGGCATGCAAGGCACTTCATCTCCTCAAGCTGGATTGTGCGGAACCTCATAGCATTATCTTATGCCGGCAGCATGCATTTCAGCAGCGGACTATGAAACTGCCGGAATCGGCCGCGTCAAATCTAGAAACAAGAGCTCCACGTTCGCGGTATAAAGCTGTCGGAAACGCTGTTGCTTGGCTATATAATTAATGTCATTAAGTATGTGTGCTTGTTGAATGCCGTACGGATGAAATGCGCGGCGAATTTCTGTTCAGGACCTATTGTACGAATCGCATCGGAGGTATATAATCAAATGTGCCCGGGCACATGAATAATGTAACCGCTGACATTGACCCTTTGTCCTAACCTTCACGCTCATGTATCGTAATCCCGATTTGTCTGGAGGGAGCAAATTGAACCGTTATTCAGCCGATGCATCTCTTCAAGACGGCATGACCGTAATCGTGTTGACGGATATTGCGAGTCGGTCCGAAGCGAAGCTGCTGCCGGAAGCCGGCAACAATCTCTTCGGGTTCGGCAGCGCGGGCCGCGAGGCGATCCGGACGCGGGTCGGCCTGCGGACGCTGCGCGATTCCGCCCGCACGAAGTACGGGACGCCGCTATTGTTTCCGCCGAACCGGATTCGGGACGGACAGTTTCGTTTCCGGGACCGGTCGTACGATTTTCCCATCAACGAACCTCCCGATCACCACCTGCACGGCGAGCTCAGCAATCGCGCATGGAAAGCGATGCAGTACGGCGCCTCGGAGGAAGACGGGGCTTGGGTGACCAGCCGGCTGCGCTATGGCGATCATCCGGATATTCTGGCTTATTTCCCGCACCCGCTGACGTTTACGGTGACGTATCGTCTCTTGGAAGGGAAACTGCACATGGAAAGCACGATCAAGAACGAGGGAGCCGATGAAGCCCCGTTCGCGTACGGGCTGCATCCTTATTTTTCGATTCCCTATGAAAGCGATCTCAATGTGGAGCTGCGACTGCCGGCCAAGGAAGAGTGGCCGATCACGAACCTCTCCTTCGCGACCGGAACGCCGGCGCCCACCGCGTTCAGCCGCGCTGTCGATGGCGGCGCCTTGCTGGGCGGCTACCCCAAGCTCGGCTGCTCGATGCTGTCGCTTGACCCGGAGGCAGAGCCGGTCTGCCGCATCGCCATGAACGATACCGGCTATACGATCGCGTACCGGGTGGACGAACAATTTCCGTTCGTGCTGCTGTTCCGCCCCGATTGGGACGATGCGTTCTCGATCGAGCCGTATACCTGCGTAACGGATGCGTTCAATTTGCCGTACGCGCATGCGCTTACGGGAGCGGGAGGCATTCTTCCCGGAGAGGAACGCGTTCTGCGAACGTCGCTCTGGATCGAACCGCATCACACTTAGCCGCAAGGGAGGATACATGGATGGCGCTTATCGATTTCGACGCAATCATTCGACCCGAGCTACCGAAGCGAATGGATTACCGGATCGGCTGCATCGGCTCGGGCTTCATCATGCGGGATTGCCACCTCGTCGCTTACCGCGATGCCGGGTTCAATCCGATCGCGATCGCGTCCCGCACGTACGAGAATGCCCAAGCCGCCGCCGAGCTCCGCGGTATCCCAAGGGTGCACCGCACCTGGCAGGAGCTGGTCCGGAATCCGGACATCGAGATTCTGGATATCGCGTTTCCGCCGGACCGTCAGCTGGAGGTCGTGCGCGAGGCCGTCAAGCAGCCGCATATTCGAGGCATCCTGTGCCAGAAGCCGCTCGCGATGAATACGCGCGAAGCCCGCGAGATCGTCGGACTGTGCGAGGCGGCGGGGATCAAGCTCGCGGTCAATTCCAATATGCGCTGCGACCAGTCCATTCGCGCGCTCAAAGCCGTTCTCGATCAAGGCTTGTTGGGACAGCCGGTGCTGGCGACCGTCGAGATGCGGGCGATTCCGCATTGGCAGCCGTTCCTCGAACGGTACGACCAGCTCGAGATTCTGAACATGGGCATCCATCATATCGATGCCTTCCGGTATCTGTTCGGCGACCCGGAGCGAATCACGGCGGTCGCGAGACGAGATCCGCGCACGGCGTTTCCGCACATCGACGGCATCGCGCAGTATACCTTTCAATACGCCGGCGAGCTGATGGCGACGAGCTTGGACGACGTCTGGGCATGGCCGGGCGAAGGCACGGAGAAGGACATCTACATCAAATGGCGCGTCGAAGGGCTGGACGGCATGGCCGCAGGAACGATCGGATGGCCGCTGTATCCGGAGAGATCCCCGAGCACCCTGGCGCTGACGACGAGACAAGCGCCGAACGAATGGATTCGTCCGAAGTGGGATCAGGCGTGGTTCCCGGACGCGTTCCAGGGCACGATGGCGCAACTGCTGCGCGCCGTCGAGACGGGCGGCGAGCCGGAGATCGGCGGGCGCGATAATTTGCGGACGATGGCCGCGGTCGACGCCTGCTACAAGTCGATCGCCGAAGGCAGAACGGTACGATTCGCGGAAGTATTCAACGAAAACTAACTCGTGGGAGGTATGTTTCATGCTTTCAGTCGGTATTTTCAATGCGTACTATCCGTATTCGCTGCAGGAATCCATCGCCCGGATCAAGAAGGACGGCTTTTCCTGCGTGCAGTTGGACCTGGCCTTCAAGGACATGGATCTAACCTTGGCATCGCTGACCAAGGAGAAATGCAATCGCATACGAGACGCGTTCCGCGAAGCCAATCTGCCGATCGTCTGCATCTCCGGCTACACGAATCTCATCCATCCGGATCCGGCCAAGCGCAGCCGGAACGTGAACGGCGTGAAGAAGATTTTGGAGTTTGCCCGCGACTTGGGCAGTCCTTACGTGGTGAGCGAGACGGGGACGTTCAATGCCGAGAGCGACTGGGTATGGGATCCCAAGAACGGTACCGAGGAAGCCTACGAGGAAGTCTGCAAGCAAATCGAAGCCTTGGCCAAATACGCCTATGACAACGGATCGGCGTTCCTGGTCGAGAACTACGTGAACAACGTGATCGGTTCCGTGGATCAGGTGGCGCGGCTGTTCGCGGACGTGAACCATCCCGGACTCGGCCTGCTGATGGATCCGACGAATTATTTCACGGATGCCAATATCGATCATGTCGACGAGACGCTGCACCGCGTCTTCAACGCGCTCGGCGACCGCGTCGTCATCGCCCACGCCAAGGATTGCAAGCGGGCGGAAGAGACCGCCGAGAAGCACGCCGACATCGACGCCTCCGAGTCGCATACGTTCCGGGGGGCGGGCGCCGTGGAGCTGCCGGCTCCGGGACTTGGCGATTTGAATTACGACCTGTACTTGAAGCGCCTGTCCAAGCTGCATCCGAACATTCCGATCATCATCGAGCACCTGGACGAAGCGGACATTCCGCGCGCGAAAGCGTTCCTGGACCGGAAGCTCGCGCAAGCCGGCGCGTAGAACGGGCTCGACAGCTTCAACGATCGGCGGCGGGGGCTGCGGCACGAGACTCTTGTGAGCGGGAACGAATCGCTCTATAATGATTGTGTGCCCGAGCACATTCAGAATATAGGAGCGGATTATGACAGTTACCATCAGGGAAATCGCAAAACAGGCAGGCGTCTCGAGAGGCACGGTCGACCGGGTGCTGAACGACAGGCCCGGCGTGAAACCGGATGTCCGGGATCGCATCCTCGCTATTATCCAGGAATTGAATTACGTGCCGAACATCGCGGCCAAAGCGCTCGCCTACCAGAAGAAACCCGTCGTCTTCGGAATCGTCATGCCGCCGAAGGACATCCTGTTCTTCGAAGCGATCCGGGGCGGGATCGGCAGCGCCGCGGCCGAGCTCAAGGACCTCGGCGTTCGCCTCGAATACCGGTACGTGGACAACAAGCGCCCGGACGAAGGAGCAGCCGCCATCCGCGAGCTGGTGGAGGAAGGCGTCAGCGGCATTCTATTCTCCGTCATGGACGACGAGCTGATCCGGGCGAGCATCGATTACGCCGCCGAGCTGAACGTGCCGGTCGTGACGTTTAATTCGGACGTGGAAGGCAGCCGGCGCCTGTGCTTCGTCGGCCAGGATCTGCGGAAGAGCGGAGCGGTGGCCGCCGGTCTGATGAACCGCGTGCTGCAGGCGGACGCCCAAGTCGCCATCGTCACGGGCAACATGAAGTTCCATGCCCATCGTTCGCGCGTCGAGGGGTTCAAGCAAGGACTGGCGGCGCAGGGCAGCCGGCTCGAAGCGCTGCAGGTGATCGAAGGCTTCGATCGCTATGCGGATACGTTCGAGCAATTGGACCTTATGCTTCGCGAGCATGCGGAGCTCGGCGGAATCTACATGGCGACGGGCGATATCGACGCCTGCGTCGACGTGATCAAGCGCCACGGGAAGGAAGGACGGATCCGGGTCGTGTGCAACGATTTGCTTCCTTCCACGGAACAAGGCCTGCGCGATCGGATCATCGATTTCACGATCGTCCAGAATCCGGAGCGCCAAGGCTACTTATCGTTGCGGCTGTTGTACGATCGCGTATTCGCGGGCAAGCAGCCCGAGACGGAGCATTTTTATACGGAAACGCACATTTATATTCCCGAGAGCCTGTAGGGCTTTCTTTTTTGGACTTGTCCGTGCCCGGGCACAGGGAGACATCGACGAGGAGGGGATCAGAATGGCAGTCGTGGTTCAGCGAAGGGACTATAGTTTGAGGGGCATCGAGAGCAAGCGGGCGGACGAGAAGGGGCTGGCCTCCGCCGATTGGCATGCGACGCCCATTCCGCGCGCCAAGATGAAGGAACTGATGAAACGGAAGGACGGCCCGGCGATTCGGGATACGCTGATTTGGTTCGGCGGGCTCGTTCTTCTGGGGTTCGTGGCCTATCAAGCCTGGGGGACCTGGTGGGCGGTTCCGGCGTTCTTCCTCTACGGGCTGCTCTACGCGACGCCCGGCGATTCCAGGTGGCATGAATGCGGACACGGCACGGCCTTCAAGACGCCTTGGATGAACGATGCCGTGTACCATGTCGCTTCGTTCTTCGTGCTGCGCTCCGCCACGCCTTGGCGCTGGAGCCATTCCCGCCATCATACCGATACCATTATCGTCGGCCGGGATCCGGAGATCATTACCGCGAGACCGCCGATCTGGAAAATTCTCTACATGCAGCTGTTCCATCTCTACGGCGGCCCGATCGAGATCAAGCGTTTCGTCCTGCACGCGTTCGGCAAGCTGGAGGAGCAGGAGAAGGATTACATTCCCCCTTCCGAATATCCGAAAGTGTTCCGCGAAGCGCGCATATACATGCTGGTCTTCCTGGCCGTCCTGGCAGCCTGCTTGGTCACGGGCAGCATCCTGCCGGCGATGTTCGTCATCCTCCCGTCCTTCTACGGCGGACTGCTGGTGCTTCTCTTCGGCATTACGCAGCACCTGGGGCTGTACGAGGACGTGCTGGACCACCGGCTGAACACGCGGACGATCTATATGAATCCGGTATTCCGTTTCCTGTATTGGAACATGAACTACCACACCGAGCACCATATGTTCCCGATGGTTCCGTTCCATGCCTTGCCGAAGCTGCACGAGGAGATGAAGAGCGATTGCCCCGAAGCGCGTCCCGGCCTATGGGCGGCGTTGCGCGAAGTCGTTACCGCGCTTCGCAAGCAAAAGCGGGATCCGGCCTACGTCGTCGTGAAGCCGCTGCCGCCAACGGCGATTCCTTATCGTTACGGACCGGCATCCGGTCAGAACCTGCAATCAAGGAGTGAAGCCTAATGACGAACGGCGAATGGGTGGAGGTATGCGAGGTCGGAGAGATCGAAGCCGAGGACGTCATCCGATTCGATCAGGCGGAGCGGTCCTTCGCGGTGTACCGCACGGATAAAGGGGATTATTACGCGACGGACGGCTTCTGCACGCACGGTAAGTTTCATTTGGCGGACGGTCTCGTCATGGGCAAGGTGATCGAATGCCCGAAGCATAACGGGAGATTCGATATCCCGAGCGGCGCCGCGGTGCGCGTGCCGGCCTGCAAGGATCTTCAGACTTATCCGGTCAAGATCGAAGCGAACAAGGTCCTGATTCTGATATAATCGGCTTGTCATCCTTACTGCCAAATCACCGCATTGCCATCGAAACAACTACCGATACGAGGTGAATCGTCATGCCGGTCATTCGCGCCGACAATCAGGAGCACTACCCGGAGTGGAGCGAGCTTAACCACTACGGCATCAATCATTTGAAGGCCGGGCAAGAGGTGCCTTTGCATTATCACGACTGCAACGAGTACTGGATCATCGTGAGCGGCAGGGGTATCTGCACGACGGAGGGAGACGCGTACGAGATCGGACCCGGGGATATCGTGCTGACGAAGCGGGGAGACGAGCATTCGCTCGTCGTGACCGAAGAGATGACGGCGGTGTACATGTACGGCGTGCTGCCGCCGGGAGGATCGATCGGATACCGCTATCGCTGATCGCATATGCGTCGGACTCGCACCAGATGCGAACGGGAGGAAGGGGAGACGAGCTTGAAATTAAAACTGATCCAAGTCGGCCTTGGCGCTCACGGCAGCGGGGTGGGCCGGGAATTCGTCCTGCAGTCGCCCGATTTTGCCTATGCGGGCTTGGTGGACATCGCGCCGCAGGCGCTGTCGGCATTCTCCGAGCAGAACGGGCTTTCCCGGGACATGTCGTATACGGATTACCGCGAAGCTTTCCGGCAAACGGACGCCGACGCCGTTCTGATCGTCGCCGCGTCTCCGTTCCACTACGAGATTTGCAAATCGGCTTTGGAAAACAACCTGCACGTGCTCGTGGAGAAGCCCTTCGTCCTCGACTTGGACGAGGCGGAGGAAATGGTCCGGATGGCGGCCGAGCGCGGGCTGCAGATCATGGTGAACCAGAATTACCGCCACCTCTCGACGGTGTTGACGCTCAAGCAAGCGTTGCGGCAAGGTCCGGTCGGCAAACCGCTGTTCATCAGCGCGCAATTCTTCTGCGATCATGACGGCAAGCCGTATCAGCGCGAAATGACCGACTATATCCTGTTGGAAATGAGCGTCCACCATATCGATATGATTCGTTTCCTGCTCGATTGCGATATCGTAAGCGTGCTCGGCAGCACCTGGAATCATCCGGGCAGCGGCTATCGGGGCGACCCCAGCGTCAATGCCCGCTATCGCACGGAAGCCGGCGTTCCGGTCAGTTATGTCGCCAGCTTGATCGCCAAGGGCGCGCGGATGCCTTGGGAAGGGGTTTGGCGCATCCAATGCGAAGCGGGGGCCGTCCTCTTGGATGATGCCGGCGATGGTTACGGCGTATATGTCGTCGATGCGAACCATACGGTGACGAAGCAGCCTCTTCTCGTGCCCGAACGCGAGAGCATCCACGGCACGCTCGGGGAATTCGCGCTGGCGATCAGGGAGCAACGGGAGCCGGGCTCGTCGGGACGCGATAACACGAGAACGCTCGCCGCGCTGCTGGCTACCGGCCGATCGTCACGGGAAGGCAAGGAAATTCGGATCTAGGCATGCCGGCGCAGTCGGCAATCGGAGAAAAGCTTGAGCGATCAAGCTTTTTTGCTGTCCGGTTTTCCGCGCGAAACGAACGGACAGGTCTTGCTCCTCTTCCCGAGGGCCGATGTTTCTTTCGGCGGAACGCACCGAAAATCGCGCGTCGCTGCGAATGACTATGAGAATGAACGCAAATCTAAATGAACGCAGATCGATAGGAAGCGCATGGGGGCAATCGCATGAAACCAGTCAACAAAGAAAAAGCTCCGAAAGGGAAGCGGCGGACGAAGGCCATCGTCATCGTCGTGCTGGCGGGTGCGCTGTTCGCCGGCGCGGGCTGGGCGGTCTTCGGCATGCTGGTCGCGAAGCAGGATATCTCCCTGCTGGAGAAGCCGCTGCCGGCGCCGACGATCATTTATGATCGGGACGGGAAGGAAGCGACCCGAATATCGCAAAACACGTCCGAACCCGCGAGCTACGACAGCTTGCCGAAGCAGCTGGTCGACGCGGTCGTCGCCGTGGAGGATAAACGGTTCTTCGAGCATGGCGGAACGGACGCTTGGGGGATCGGACGCGCGTTTGCGACCAATCTGTTAAGCGGGAAGACGGTACAGGGCGGGAGCACGATTACGCAGCAGCTCGCCAAGAACGTCTTCTTGTCGCAGGAACGGACATGGACGCGCAAATGGAAGGAAGTTCTGCTGGCCCAGAAGATCGAGCAGCAGTACGATAAGCCGCACATCATGGCGATGTACCTCAACCAGATTTATTTCGGCGAAGGAGCTTGGGGCATCGAACGGGCGGCCGAGGTCTATTTCGGCAAAAAAGCCGAACGGCTCACGCTGTCGGAGTCGGCCTTGCTGGCGGGCATCATCAAGGCGCCGTCCGCGCTTTCGCCCCGCAAGCATTTGACCGAGGCCAAGGAACGCCGCGGCGTCGTGCTGCAGCTGATGCGGGACCAAGGCATGATCAGCGCTGCCGAGTATGATTCGGCGAACCGCGCACCGATCGTGCTCGGCGGTTCCGAGCCGAGCGCCAATGAAGCCATGAAATATCCGTATTACGTGGATGCGATCATTCGCGAAGCGGCGGCCCAGTACGGGCTGACCGAAAATGAAGTGCTGCATGGCGGGCTTCGCATCTACGCGGCATTGGATACGGACATGCAGCAGGCGGCCGAACGCGTGTATGCGCAGGCCGACGTATTTCCATCCAGCGCATCGGATCAGCTCATCCAGAGCGGCGCCGTTCTCGTCGATCCGCGCGACGGCGGGATCCGGGCGCTTGTGGGCGGACGGGGCGATCAGCCTTTCCGCGGGTTTAACCGTGCCGTGCAGTTGAAGCGCCAGCCCGGATCCACGATGAAGCCGATCTCGGTGTACGCGCCGGCCTTCGAACGAGGATACGGTCCCGACGACAAGCTGCTCGACGAGCCGGTGGATTTCGGCGGCTACCAGCCGCAGAATGCCGGCGGGGGCTACCACGGCGAAGTGTCGATCCACGACGCGATCGTCAACTCTTACAATATTCCGGCCGTGCGATTGCTGAACGAGATCGGCATCGATGCCGGCATGGATTCGTCCGCCCGGTTCGGCATCTCGCTAACGGATGCGGACCGCACGCTCGCCTTGGCGCTCGGCGGCCTGCAGGAAGGCGTGTCGCCGCTCGATATGGCCGAGGCGTTCGGCGCGTTCGCGAACGATGGGACGCGCATGCCGGCGCATGCGATCAGCCGCATCGAATCCGCCGACGGCGAGCTGCTGGCGGAAGCGCCGAAGAATGCCGGCATACGGACGACGGAAGCGTCGGTAGCCCGAACGATGACGTCCGTGCTCGAAGACGTCGTGCGGGACGGAACGGGGGAGGCCGCCGCGCTGGGGGATCGCTCGCTCGCCGGCAAGACGGGAACGACCCAGATGCCGGGCACCGGGGGCGAGGGGATCAAGGACAATTGGTTCGTCGGCTATACGCCGCAGCTCGTCGGAGCCGTGTGGCTCGGGTACGATCATACGGACGCCAGCCATTATTTGACGACGACGTCGAAGGCGGCGGCGGCCGTCTTCCGGGAGCTGATGGGCAAGGCGCTCGAAGGGGAGCCGGTGCTGGACTTTCCGAAAGCGCCGGGCATCCCGGCCAAACACGAGCGCCCGTCGGACGACGGCACGAACGAGGAACCTAAACCGCCGCCGCCCGGGAAGAATCATGAGGATAAACCCGGCAAGAATCACGATAAGCCGAATAAGCCGCCCGCGGACGGCGGTCCCGGCAAGCATGGCAAGCCTCATCCGCCCGGGCATCACGGTCCCGGCAAGCCGGGCGGCAACGATAACGACGACGGCGACGAGTAAGAGAATCGAATGAAGCTAGCGGCACCGGGCTTCCTCGATCGACAAAACCAAGACGCAAAACAGGAGCCGGACGAATATCGCCCGGCTCCTGTTTTGCGTCTATCTTCACGCGACGTCGTATTAAATCTGCGAAACCTTGGCGAATCTCTTCCTGTACAGCTGCTCGAGCCCGACGGAGATCAGATGGAAGCCGAGAATGAACAGGATGTATGCCGCGAGCGGGATGAAGAGCACCCATTGATACATGTACACATTGTCCCTTGCGGCGCCGATGAGTCCGCTCCACTCGTTCGTGAGGCTGGAATATTCGATGGGGTCGAAGGTCATCTTCGTGCCGCCGAGGAAGATATTGAAGATCGCCAGTTGTCCGAACAAGCCCAGGACGATCACGATTTCCTGCACGAAGAGAATAATGAAGCTTTCCTTCATATGCGGGAAAATATGCGTGCGCACGATCGTCCATTGACTGGCCCCGATCGATTTGGCCGACAACACGAATTGCTTTTCCCGAAGGACCATCGCTTTCTCGCGCATCGTGGAGGCAACGGACGGGATGCCGGCTAGCGCCAGCACGATCGTGAGAATCAGCGTCATCTTGAGGGGGGAGGTCAACGGATTCATCGTCATGCCGATCATGATCATCCAGACGATGATGAAGATCGGGATGCCGTTCAGCAGGTTCCAGATGGAAAAACGGCCTTCCCGGCGTTTCTTCGGTTGGCCGAAGAAGCCGAGCATCAAGCCGAGCGTGCCGCCAATCGCCAGGCGGGCGAACGCGACCCCGATGGAGCCGAGGATCGTATATGGCGCCCCCGCCAACAATTTGGCCATCATGTCGTAACCGTATTTATCGGTTCCGAACGGATAGTCGTCCGACGGAGGCGTCGGCGGCACGATCAGCGTGCCTTCGCCGTTCGCATCGACGTGGTAGCTGACTTGCTGGGACGCGTTCAAATCGTGAGGGGCGAAATAGTTGCCGAAGAGTGCAGCCGCCATAATGACGAGCGTAATGAATAGACCCGCGAACAAGGTTTTGTTCATCGCACGACCACCTTCTCCCAGCCATAGATGACGAACCGCAGCAGGGCGTAAACGATGGCATACAGCACGAAGAGCGTAAGAATGCCGTTCACGACGAGGTTGTACTGGTAGCTGCCGAATACGAAAGCATTGGAAAAGACGAATAAGGTCACGCCGTTCAGATTGTATAAATATTCGAAAATGAACAAATTCCCGAATAAGATGCCCATGAACTTATGCAGGTCCGCTTTGAGGTAGGGCAGCACGTTCGGCACCGCATGAAAGAAAATAATATACGTTTTGCCGAGACCGCGCGCCTTCGCGAAGCTGATATAATCCTCGGTCAGCGTCAGATTCATATGCAGCGCGACGTTGCGGATCATGTAGTTGGCCGGGATAATGACGGTCGACAGCAGGGGCAGCGCGATCGCGGGGTCATCCATGGAGGGACTGGCGACCTTGACGAAGACGAATCCGGTCTCGGTGGCGATATACACGATCAGGAACTGCAGGAGGAGCACGATGACGAAATCCGGCAGCACGCTCGTCAATTCCAGGAGGCGCTTCAGCCACGCGGCGCGGCTCACCGCAAAATAAACGCCGAGCAGGACGCCGATCGTGATTCCCGCCAATGCGCCGACGGCCATATAGAACAGCGTGACGGTGAAGCTGCCGCCGACCTGCGACCAGAACGACAATTCGTTATTTCCGGATAAATAGCGGAAGGCTTGTCCGTTCCCGATCCCCTCGATGTAATCGCGGATGCTCGAAAACCCGTCCTTCCAATCGACGTGCAGCACGCCATCGAGTGGACTGGAATACAGCACCGCGGGGAACATGGCAAACAAGAGGACGACCAAGAGCGTTCCGGGAACGATCCAGGCGAGTTGTATGGCTTTTGGCATGCAAGCGTTTCCTTTCAATTGGATTTTCATTTGATCATTTTTCAAGTATAGCCCGTAACATAATAATTACAAGACTTGACGAAATACGATGTAAGTTTAAAAATTCACCTTTTTCGGCGGCGAAGAAGCGCGAAAACCGTCGAATGAACGGCTATCCGGCGTTTTCTATATAAAATGAGGCAGGCTGCGGCATGATTTTCGTTCCGGCTGGCATGTCATCTGATAGAATGGAAGAAAAGCTTTTTTCCGAAGGAGCGATCTCGGATGACCGTGCACCCTCGTTTGACCCGCAGGTATGAGCCGGATTACGTGCATGCCGTTCCCGTCTTGAAGCATGGCGATACGGAGGCCGATCTTCAAGGAGCGCGCGAGCCGTTCCTTTTCCAACATGAAAGCGTCTTCTATCTGCACTATGACGGAAACGGCGCGTCCGATTGGGGCTGCTCGCTCGCCGTATCAACCGATCTGTTCCACTGGGAGAAGAAAGGGAGAGTCCTCCGGGCGGGGGAGGACGGGGATGCCGACCGCGGCGGCGCCTGTTACGGACCGACCTTCGCGTTCGACGGCAGATGGTACCTGTTTTACGTGTCGGTGGAAAATACGTCGGGGGCGCCTTGGTTTATTCCGGCACTGCCGTACCGCACGGGGCTCGCGACGTCCGATCGGCCGGACGGCCCATGGACCAAAGCGACGACGGACCTGTTTCAGCTGGGAGCGCCGGGCAGCTGGAACGAAGGCTGTATATGCGCGCCGTATGTCGTCCGAGAAGCGGATGCGTACTATGCCTTCTACAGCGGAAGCAGCCTCGGGCCGAATTACGCGCGCACGATCGGGCTCGCGAAAGCCGATTCGCCGGGAGGACCTTGGATGGACAGCAAGGCGACGATCCTGCCGCTGGGAGAG
The DNA here is from genome assembly GCF_059383675.1 of Paenibacillus sp. J22P277. Classification (NCBI taxonomy): domain Bacteria; kingdom Bacillati; phylum Bacillota; class Bacilli; order Caryophanales; family Paenibacillaceae; genus Paenibacillus; species Paenibacillus sp. J22P277. The sequence goes on along the minus strand of NZ_JBXENS010000003.1, from coordinate 84,378 downwards.
AATTTGGAAAATCCGAGCTTGTATTACGAGCCGGCCTGCGGGCTATGGTTCATGTTCGTCAATCACGTGGGCAAGGACGAGGACGGCGCGGAATACACCGATGCCATCTGGGTCTACTGGAGCGTATCGCTGACGGAATGGAATGCCGCGGACAAAGCGGTCGTGCTCGATCGGACGAATATCCCGTGGGCAAAACAAGTCGTCGGCCTGCCGGCCTGCCTCGTCGACGGCGGCAAGCTTTGGATCGCATTCGATGCTTCGGCAGGCACGACAGCGGAGAATTTCTACGGCCATTGCCATCGCGACATCGGCATAAGCTATTTCAACCTGCCGCTGCGCCGGCCCGGTAGCTAGCACGGACGTTCATCCGTTTATGGAAGGGGGTGCGACTTATGGAAATCATTCGGCATGCGATTAAAAATCCTCCCGGGTTTACAATCATGATCGCCATGACGGCATTAGGCGCGATAATGCTGATGAATGCCATTCGTTATTGGGAGCGGCAGGAACGCCTATTGCTTTCCTTCGTTCCGGCAATGCTGGCGCTCTATTGCTTGGTTGCTGTAGTCTGGTCGTTGTATAGCGCGTTCAAGAAACCGGCAGAACTTCATCTATGCCCAGGAAAGCTCCAACTGAACGGGAGAACCCTTGAAGCGAAGGAAATCAAGGTCATCATGAAGAGGGGCTATTTCAGGCCGGTGCTCGGAATAAAGCCGGTCGGCAAAGCGATCGTTCCCGTTTCGCTCAGTTTTCGATTTTGCGCCAATGAAGAACAAGGCCTCGCGGATCTCATCGCATGGGCGGAGAGGAACAAGATCGCGGTGATTCATAAAGCGTTCATGAGATGGATATGACGGGGGAGTATGGAGGGCGCGAAAATTGCGTCCTTTTTCCCGTGCGGCTATGTATGGAACGGAAATTAGATTACATAACTATAGTTATGTAATCTAATGAGAACTGGAATCCGACGAATTCCAACCAAAAACGTCATTTTCCAGTTGAAGGATATATGCTCTTGACATGCACGCTTGCCAAGAACATATATCCTTCCCGCAATTTCGTCAGTCGGCGGTTACGAAGGCGTGTAGGATAAAGTCGCGCTAAACGAGAGTTGGGTAATATCGGCTGCCGAAGGATCCGTCGACGCAAGCGTCCTGACGCGAATCCCGATGCGATCGCCCGCCGCAACGACCAAAGAGCCCAAATTGATATTCGTAGCCGAGCGGAAGGTACCCGCCGTAATGATATTATTCGGGAATCCGAATCGAACCGAGCTCGTCAGCGGCGTCGTCACGTATGCCGATGCAATGTGATCGATTCCGTTATTGGGAACCGAAGGGGAGAGGAAAACCGTAAAATCGTATTGAAGACCGAGCGTATTGATCGATACCACGGAAGCCACCAACAGATCCGCGCTGATTTGTAAGTTCTGGACGGTACCGGCGAACGGAACCGGGAAAGCGAACCCGCCGGCTTCGGGCGGCATCGTCGATTCTCCGGAACCGTCGATCACTTCGACCGTGCTGCTGCCGAAGCCCATTAAGATCGGAGCAGCGGATACGACTGCCGCGCCGCTAAGGATGATTCCCGTCGAAAACGGAATTATTCCTCCCGCTGCGCCTGAGGGACCTTGGGGTCCTTGCGTCCCGGCTGTACCGGTCGTTCCTTGGGGTCCTTGCGCTCCCGCAGCCCCAGCGGGTCCTGCAGCCCCAGCGGGTCCTGCAGCCCCTGCCGGTCCCGCAGCCCCAGCGGGTCCTGCCGGACCTTGCGCACCCGTCGCACCCGTCGGCCCAGCCAGTCCGGCTGCTCCGAGCGCGCCCGCAAGTCCCGCAAGCCCAGCCGGGCCAGCCGCGCCGATCGCCCCCGCGAGTCCGGCCAAACCGGCCGGTCCAAGCGCGCCGGCCAGACCTGCCGCTCCGGCTTCTCCGATCGCACCTGCAAGGCCTTGAAGCAATTGCGGTCCTTCCGGCGCAGGTCCAGCAGGTCCTTGCGGACCGCGCGGTCCCGCCGGTCCAGGCGGACATTTACATTTACCCATCGTTCCATCTCCTTGTTCGTAGTCTCATGCATGCGCATCGCAACGACTTGCCAACCTCACTCTTTGATTTTATCAGCGTGGGGGATACGTCGGTTGCTATGTTTCAAGTCTCTTTAAGTTATGTCATCGCGCTACCAAATGCTTGGATATTTGCCAGGGAGGCAAATGATCAACGCCAAATGTCCTGCTAGACGATCGGATGCTTTTCAGATGAACGATATGAAAAGAAGCATGAAAGCCGCAGAAATGCGCGAGGAAATGCATAATAGTTTACATAACAATAGATATGTAAACTAATAAACATAGCTCCCGATTTATGCTATAATAAGTGCGCAAAATCAGTGTTTTGCGCACTTTCGGATCAGAACGGCTTTCTTGAGTTTTCGCTGCCGATAGGCTTACATAATAGAATGAGGTGAACGCGGATTGCCTGGTCCATACGAACTGGAGGAAGCCTACGGGGAGCAGACCCATGCCTTTCGCATCTGGATGAAGCAAGCCGGCTATACGGATGCGACGCAAAAAGAATACGCGAGAGAAATCGGTGCCTATCTGCAATCGCTGGACGGGCTCGCGGTCGATGCCGCCGGGAAGATGAACGTGATCGCCTTTCTGGTGTCCAAGCGGACTACCGCCGGCGACCGCACGCGGAACCGGACGCTGTCCGCCATTCGAGCTTTTTACGCGGCGCTGATCGATTTCGAGATGGCGTCGCGCAACCCGGCGTTGGAAGTCAAGAAATCCAAGACCGAGAAGAACAAGAAGCCGGTGTACCTCGAGGAGGAGGAGCTGGTCGAGACGCTTGCGCATGTCGGCGGGCGTTACCGCAGCCGCAACATCGGCATTTTCCTGCTGATGAGCTACTGCGGCCTGCGGGTCGGCGAGATCCACCGCTTGAATCTGCGGGACTTCAAGAAAGCGAAGGGCATCATCGAGGTGTTCGGCAAAGGGCGCAAATGGAACGAAATTCCCGTGCCCGAGGTGCTGCTGTCGGTGCTCGGCGAGGTCGAGCAGGAGCGGATCGCGCCGTACCGCGCCAAGGAAGACGCGTTCTTCGTCTCGCAGAAGGGCAAACGCTTGTCCATTCGCCAGATCCAAAAGATCGCCGGACTGACCTTCACGGCCTTCAAGGAACAACATCCGGATCTGGCGGATATGAAGCTGTCCTGCCACAAATTAAGGCATACGTTCGCGACGATGCTGCTGAAGAACGGCGTCGATATCCGCGTCGTGAAGGAGCTGATGGGCCATGCCTCGATCGAGACCACCATGATCTACACGCATGTCAACGACAGCCAGAAGAAAGAAGCGATGTCCACGATCAACATCCCCCTGCGCGCGATCCGTTAATCGCCGGAAGACTCCTTTCGAAACCAGATGCCTCCCCATGGCGGCTTCTGGTTTTTTTGCCGTTTGGCCGTTTCGCGCCGAAGTTCCGCGATCGAATTTATAAAATCCCCCGTGGATGGGAATAATTTGGTAGTCCAATGATTTCCAGACGCACCGCACGAAGCCGATGCGTTATCGATCCTACACCGATTTCCCGAGAGGAACCATCCATGTCTACCACAATCGAACAACTCAGCCAGCGCGCGCACGAGCTGGCGCTTCAGCATCATGCCAAAGCCGCGGCCGGCCAGCCCGGTTATATAAAGAAACAATTCGAAGCGGACATCGCCGGCATTCGTTCGTTCGTTGCCTTGCTGCAGGGCGAGCCGGCCGGATGCGGCCAACAGGCCGAGGAATGGCTGCTCGACAATGCGGAATTCATCGAAGAGCAGGCACTCGACGTAAAGCTGCACCTGGCCAAGCCGTCGCTTGTCCATCTGCCGCGGCTGCGCCGGGAAGAACGGCTGCGCATCCATGCGCTTTGTTTGGCGTACCTCGATCAGTCCGACGGCATTCTCGACGAGGGAACGCTGCGCTTCTTCCTTAACGCCTATCAGGAAGTATCCGTGCTTACGCTCGCCGAGACGCGGGCGATTCCGATCATGCTGAAGGTGTCGCTCATCGGCAAGATCGCCGAAACGATGGCCTTGGTGCGGGATCGGCGGGAAGTATGCAGCGGGGTCCAACAGCTGCTGAAGCGGATCGAGCCGTCCAAACTGAGCGCGGAAGCCATCGGCAAAGCGTTGGAGCAGGCGGGGCAGGGCGAGCCGCTGTCCGGTCCGTGGGCCGCGCATTTGATCAGCCATCTGCGTGAATGGTCGGGCGATTCGGCCGCCATACGCGAATGGCTCGTCTGCAAATACGAGAACGGCTCGGAGGATCTCGACCGCGTCGTCACTTACGAAGCCAAGCTCCAAGCCGCCTATCAAGTCAAAGCGGGCAACCTGATCACGAGCCTGCGCAGCAACGAGCGCAGGGATTGGGCGGAGCTGTTCGAGGAGATCAGTCTGCTCGATCGCACGATGCGCGAGGATGTCACGGGCCTCTATGCCCGTTTGGATGCGGGAAGCAGGAACGAGATCCTGAATCGGATCGAGGAGCTGGCAAGACGCATGCGCGTGCCGGAAAGCCTCGTCGCGTCGCAATCGATCGCGCTTGCCAAGCAACAATACGAGATCGCCGGCGCCGATAGGGGAGCGGCCGTTACGAGAGCAGCCGAGATGAAAACGGCCGAAATGAGGGCGATTGAAGGCCGGGATGCCGGAGGAGCGCCTTCACCCGCTGCGATTGCGCCAGATGCGCAACCGTCGGACTTGCAGCCGCAAGACGAGCTCGCGCGACAAGCCTTTGCGGCGTATTACGTCTTCGAACCGGCTGGCGTCAGCCGCCTGGTTCAAGCGTTGAAGCGATGCAGCGAGCCGCGCGGCATGCCGGCAGAAAGCTTGGCTAGGCGCGCGCCCGCGAATTATTTCGCCTCGCTGCTCGGGCTGTTCGTGCTGCTCATGATCGCGCTCGCGGCGTGGATCGTCGATTGGCGCACCGTCTCCGCCGCCGGCATGGTCGCGGTCCTGCTTGCCCTGCTGTTCCCGGTAAGCGAGTGGGTCATGACGGGGCTGCACTTCGGCATCGAACGCATCTGCCGGGCCAAGCCGCTGCTGCGGTACGATTACGCGAACGGCATCGCGCCCGAAGCCGCGACGATGGTCGTCATACCGGCCATCTGGTCGACGGCCGAAGAGGTGGAGGAGCTTGCCGACCGGCTCGAGATCCACTACTTGGGCAACCGGGACCCGCATATTCATTACGCCCTGCTGGGCGATTTCGCCGACGCGAAGGAAGAACGCCTCCCGGCGGACGAGCCGCTCATCGCCGCGGGCAAAGCCTGCATCGACCGCTTGAATCGCCTATACGGCGGAGAGGGCGGCTCGACCTTTCATTACTACCAGCGAACCAGGAAGTGGAACCCCGGCGAAGACGTATTCATGGGCTGGGAGCGCAAACGGGGCAAGCTTGTCGAGTTCGTGGAACTGCTGCGCGGCAGCCGAGACACCAGCTACGAGGTGGCGCACGGCGACCGTGACGTGATGCCCGGCATTCGGTATATCATCACCCTCGACGCCGACACCCAGCTGCCGCTCGGCAGCGCGCAGCGGCTGATCGGCACGCTGCATCTGCCGTACAACCGGCCGCGCCTGAACAAAGCGGGCACGCGGGTCGTGGAAGGCTACGGCGTGCTGCAGCCTCGCGTCGGCACCAGCCATGAATCCGCCATGCGTTCGCGCTTGGCGTACTTCTGGTCCGATCCCGGCATCGACCCGTACGCGTTCGCCGTCTCCGATCCGTATCAGGACGCGCTCGGGGCGGGCATCTTCACGGGCAAAGGGATCTTCGACGTCGACGTATTCGCCCGCTTGCTCGGCGAGCGCATCCCGGACAACACCGTGCTGAGCCATGATTTGCTCGAAGGCGGTTTTCTGCGGGCGGCGCTCGTGTCCGACATCGAGCTGATCGAGGAGCATCCGTCGACGTTTCTTTCCTTCCAGAAACGGATGCACCGGTGGATCCGCGGCGACTGGCAGCTGCTGTGCTGGCTCCGCGCCAAGCTTTGCGACCGGCGCGGCGTGCTGCAGCCGATCGATCTCTCCCTGCTGACGCGCTGGCAGATCGTCGATAATCTGCGGCGCAGCCTGCTGCCGATCGCGCTCTTCGCGCTGTTCGCGCTGGCCGTGACCGTGCTGCCCGGGTATCCGGCGCGCTGGCTGACGCTCTTGATCGCCACGCTGCTGCTGCCGCTGATCAGGCAGCTCGCCGGCAGCAATCCGGCCGATCCGCAACCGAAGCGCCTGTTGTCGACGTTGGTGCTGGCCGGCATCGGATTCTGGACGCTTCCGTTTCAGACCGCCGTGCTGCTGGATGCCATCGTCAAGACCTTGTACCGCATGGCGTTCAGCAAACGCCGGATGCTGGAATGGACCAGCTTCTCCCATACGGAACGAAGTCAGGGCCAGGCGCGGCGCAGCATGATACTCGGCGGCGGCGGCGGTTATTCGCTGATCGTGTTATTCGCGGCCGCGACCGTGCTCCAGCCGCTTGGCGGCCTCATGTGGTTCGGGCTGGCGCTGTGCCTTTTCTGGGCGCTCGCGCCGCTGGCGGTTCGCTGGCTGGATCAGCCCGTGGTCGAAGCGGCGCGGCCGCTCGAAGCATCGGAGGCGGAGCAGCTGCGCGGCTTGGCGAAGGAAATCTGGCAGTTTTACGAGGACTACGCCGGGAAAGAGGATCATTTCTTGCCGCCGGACAATGTGCAGATCGAGCCCGCGAACGGCGTCGCTCACCGCACGTCGCCGACCAATATCGGCTTCCTGCTGACGGCGGCCGTAGCCGCGAGGGAGCTGGATTTCATCACGACGCCGGTGCTCGTGGAACGCTTGGAGCGGACGGTCGGCGTGATCGAACGGATGGAGAAGTGGAACGGCCATTTGTACAATTGGTACGATACGTCCACGCTGGGACTGCTGCATCCGGCCTACGTCTCGACGGTGGATTCCGGCAATTTCGTGGCCAGCCTGATGACCGTCAAGCAAGGTCTGCTTCGCTGGCTGCGGGAGGACGGCCGGCAAAGCAGGGGAACGGGGCGCAGCCGAGGGCATCTGGCCGCGGTCGGCGCGGAATTCGCCGTGGAGCTGGATCAGGTCCGCCCGGAAGAAATCTACGATGCGCGGCAAGAAGCGCTGCATCGGGAGAAGGATGAGCTGCCGCCCGCGGCGAATCCGTGGGTCGGCCGCGGATACGAGCTGGTCGACCGTTTGGAACGGCTGATCGTCGCGACGGATTTTCGGGAGCTGTACGACGATAAAGCCAAGCTGTTCGTGCTCGGCTATCATGCCGATTCCGGCCGGCGGGATACGATTCTCTACGATCTGCTGGCGTCGGAAGCCAGGCAGACGAGCTTCGTCGCCATCGCCCTCGGGCAGATCTCGGTCGCCCACTGGCTGGCGATCGGCCGCACGGCCAAGAAGCAGGGCAGCCACACGGCGCTGATTTCCTGGTCGGGCACGATGTTCGAATACATGATGCCGTGGTTGATCATGCGGACGTACCCGGGCACGGTCTGGGACAGCACGTACCGCGGGGTCGTGCGGCGCCAGATCGAATACGCGCAGGAGCGCGGCGTGCCGTTCGGCATCTCGGAATCGGGTTATTACGCGTTCGATTATCAGCTGAATTACCAGTACCGCGCGTTCGGCGTGCCGGGACTCGGCTTCAAGCGCGGGCTCGAAGAAGACCTGGTCGTGGCGCCCTACGCGGCGATCATGGCCCTCCCGTTCGCGCTGCGCGAAGGCTTGCGCAACCTGGCGCGCTTGGACGAGCTCGGCGCGCGCGGGCAATACGGCTACTACGAGGCGATCGACTTCACCGCCGGCCGGCTGCCCCAAGGCGAATCGCACAAGGTCATTCGCAGCTTCATGGCGCATCACCAAGGCATGAGCCTGCTTACGCTGGCGAACATGCTGGCGCCGGCGTGCATGATCGATTATTTTCACGCGGACAAGCGCGTCCGGGCCGCCGAACTGCTGCTCATCGAGCGGATCCCGCCGAAGTCGGCGATTCTGAATCGGGAGCTGCCGGGCAGGACGAGAAGCGGCGGCGCGCCCCAGCCGGCGCATAACGACCCGCTGCGCGAATTCGCGGCGGTGCCGGCGCTCGTGCCCGAGGCGAACGTGCACGGCAACGGCTCGCTGACGACCGTCCTGACGGAAACCGGCAGCGGCTTCATCCGGTACAACGGCCTCGATCTGACGCGTTGGCGGGAGGATCCCGTCACGACCCCGTGGGGCAGCTTCATGTACATTCGGGACGTGGCGAACAACGTATGCTGGTCCCCTTCTTATCTGCCTTGCCGCAAGCAAGCCGATCAACAGAGCGTGCAGTTCCTGAAGGAGCGGACGACGTTCCGGCGCGAGGACGACGGGCTGCTGACGACGCTGGAGGTGACGGTGTCGGCCGAACATAATGCGGAGCTTCGCCGGTTGACCTTGACCAATACGACGCGGGAGCCGCGAATCGTCGAAGTGACGACGTTCATGGAGCTTGCGCTGGCCGCCCATGACGCGGACAAAGCCCACCCGGCTTTCACGAAGCTGTTCGTGCAGACGGAATTCGCTTCGGAGGCGCAGTGCCTGCTCGCCCGCAAACGGCCCCGCAACGAAGGAGAGCCGTCCTTATGGGCGTTTCACGTCCTTGGGGGAGACGACGGCATTCAGGGCGAGGCGGAATTCGAGACCGACCGCGCGGCATTCATCGGACGGGGACATACGCTCGCGAATCCGCGCGGACTGGACGTCCGTCTCGGTGGCGCGGTCGGCTCCGTCGCCGACCCTGCCTTCATCATGCGCAGGCGGGTCCGCGTCGAGCCGGGCAAGCAGGTCGCCCTGACGGCCGTGACCGGCGCTGCCGACAGCAAGGAGCAGGCGCTCGATATCGCGGCGCGGCTGTCGCCGCCGCGGCAGGCGGAGCATACGTTCCAGCTGGCATGGACGAGAAGCCAGATCGACCTGCAGCATCTGCACATCGCCGACGCCGATGCGGCCGCTTACCAGCTGTTGGCCGGGCGCATCCTGTTCGCTTCGCCGCTGAGGCCGGAGCAGGAGGTCAGCGTCGCCGCCAACGCGAAGGGGCAGCCCGGCCTGTGGGCGCACGGCGTATCCGGCGACCGGCCGATCGCCTTGGCGCGCATCGACGATACGTCGAGCCTGCCGTTCATGAACAAGCTGCTGGTCGGGTATGAATACCTGCGCCGGAAAGGGCTGAGCTTCGATCTGGTCATCTGGAACGAGTCCTCCGGCGGCTATCAGCAGGAGCTGCGGGACGCGCTGCAGCGGATGATCGAACAATACGTGCATAACCAAGGCAACGGCGCCGGCGTGCACATCATCGCGGCATCCGCGCAATCGGACGAGGACAAGCATCTGCTGTTCGCCGCGGCCCGGCTGATCCTGCATGCGGACGGGCCGAGCTTGCGTGCCCAGCTGCTGCCTCATGATCCCGCGCGCGCCGATCAGACGCCGGAGCTCGCGCCCGTCGCGCCGCCCAACCGTTATCCCGCCAAGCCGGCGCCTGAGGAGACCGCCGACCTGTTCTTCAACGGCTACGGCGGCTTCTCGCCGGACGGCGGCGAATACCGCATCACGCTGCGGGGCGGCCAGCATTTGCCAGCGCCATGGATCAACGTGGTCGCGAACGCGAATTTCGGCTTCCTGGCATCCGAGCTGTACACCGGCCAGACCTGGTGGCGCAACAGCCGCGAATGCAAGCTGACGCCGTGGTCCAACGATCCCGCCCTCGATCCGCCGGGCGAAGCCGTCTACGTGCGGGATGAATTGAGCGGCGAATACTGGGGCATGGCTCCGTCCCGCAAATCGGAAGCGACGGCGGTTTACGCGGTGGCGCACGGGCAGGGCTATTCCCGCTTCGAGCACGAGAGCCACGGGCTCCGGCACGAGATGACCGTGTACGTCCCGCCGGAAGACTCGGTCAAGATCGTCCGCTTGCGGCTGCGCAACGGGACGAGCGACGTGCGGAAGCTGTCCGTGACGTATTACGCCGAGTGGGTCATCGGCGTGCACCGCGAAGGGAACGCCTCCAGCATCGTCACGGAATGGGATGCGGACGCGCGCATCCTCCTGGCACGGAACACGTACCAGGACACGTTCCGGGAGGCGACGCCGTTCCTGGCGATTCAGCCGCGGGAGCCGGAGGCGGAGTTGTCCTGGACGGGCAGCCGGCTGTCGTTCATCGGGCGCGAAGGCGATCTCGAGGACCCGGCCGCGATGCGCATGGCGCGCCTCTCCGGCGAGACCGGGCCGGCGTACGATGCCTGCGGTGCCGTGCAAGCCTCCGTATCGCTCGAGCCCGGCGAGGACCGCGTGGTTTACATCCTGCTCGGCTGCGGCGATTCCCGCGAATCCGCCGCGCGGCTGGCGCTGAAGTACGGCGAAGCGGACGCCTGCGAGCAGGCTTTGCAAGACATGCGCGCGCTCTGGAAAGACGTGAACGGCACGATACGGGTCGCCACGCCTGCTCCCGAGATGGATATCATGCTGAACAACTGGCTGCTCTACCAGTCGTTGTCCTGCCGGATGTGGGCGCGCACGGCCTTCTATCAGGCGGGCGGAGCCTTCGGCTTCCGCGATCAACTGCAGGATTCGCTGGCCATGCTGCATATCCGGCCCGATATGACGAGAGAGCAGATCATCCGCCATGCCTCGCACCAATACCTCGAAGGCGACGTGCAGCATTGGTGGCACGAAGAGACGCACCGCGGCATCCGCACGCGCTTCTCGGACGACCTGCTCTGGCTGCCGTACGCGGTCGTCCGCTATCTGGAACACACGGAGGACGAGAGCATTTTGGCGGAAATCGCGCCTTTCTTGCAGAGCGGGCTCCTGAAGGAGGACGAGCACGAACGGTACGAGGAAACCGTGCAAGCGCAGGAAAGCGGCACGATTCTCGAGCACTGCTTCCGCGCGCTGGACCGCGCGCTGCGGTTCGGCGAGCACGGGCTGCCGCTCATGGGCATCGGCGACTGGAATGACGGCATGAGCAATATCGGCCCGCACGGGCGCGGAGAGAGCGTATGGCTGGGCTGGTTCCTGGGCGACGTCCTGCAGGGCATCGCCGGCATCTGCGAGCATCGCGGCGAGCGGGAACGCGCGGAGCGTTACGCGAACGCCCGCCGCGAACTCGAGCAGGCCATGCAGGAGGCGGCCTGGGACGGAAATTGGTACCGCCGCGCGTTCACCGACGCCGGCGATTGGCTTGGGTCCGTCCACAACGCGGAATGCCGCATCGACGCCATCGCCCAATCCTGGTCGGTCATCTCCGGCATGGCGCCGCCGGACCGCGCGCAGCAGGCGATGCGCTCCTTCGACCGCGAACTGGTCGACCGCCATCTTGCCGTCGCGCATATCCTGACGCCGCCGTTCGACAAAACCAAGCCCAGCCCGGGCTATATTCAAGCCTATCCGCCCGGCATTCGGGAGAACGGCGGCCAATATACGCACGGCGTCATCTGGAGCATCGTGGCGTGGAGCATACTCGGTGACGGGAACAAGGCGTTCGAGCTGTTCCATATGTTCAACCCGATCACGCACACGAAGTCCGCGTTCGAAGCGCGCACCTACGTCGGCGAACCGTACGCGATGACGGCCGACGTCTACACGGAGCCGCCGCATCGCGGCCACGCGGGCTGGACGTGGTACACCGGCGCGGCGGGGTGGATGTATCAAGCGGGCATCGAATGGATATTGGGGCTGAAGCGAAGAGGGGAGCGGCTGCTGATCAAGCCTTGCATACCTGCCGAATGGCCGGAATTCAGCGTCACGTATACGTACAAACGCACGGCATACCGAATCCGCGTCTATAATCCGTCGCGCAAATCCGGCGGTTGTACGTCCTTGCGCATCGACGGGCGGGACGCCGAGCTCGGCGCGCATCTGATGGACGACAGTCCGTTCATCGCATTGGAGGACGATCAGGCGGAGCATGTGATCGAGCTGACGTTATAGCGCCGTAGCCGTGTTCGCAGCGGATGCGCAGCCGGCCTTGCATCGAATCGTGAACCTGCAATTTCAAAAACAAAACCGCAAAAAAGCCGCGTAACAGCGGCTTTTTGTGCTGTCTCGGCCAATAGCGCCTGATCCTCCGCCGACTGCGTCCGTAACGGAGGAGGAGATTTGAAATAACGACTTGACCCTGACAGTAATGGCAGGGTTTATAATGAAGGCGTAACGATCGGAGAAGGAGGCAGGACGGCATGAAAATCGGCGAATTGTCCAAACGGACCGGGGCGAGCATCCGATCGCTGCGTTATTACGAGCAAGAGGGGCTGCTGGCTTCAGTGCGCATGGACAACGGATACCGGGCGTATAACCCGACGGCCGAGGAGCAGGTGCGGACGATTCAATTTTATTTGTCGCTTGGGCTAACGACGGAGCAGATCGGCAGCTTCCTGAACTGCGTCCTGAAGAACAAGGAGGCGTTTTGCGCGGAGGTGCTTCCGATCTACGAGCGCAAGCTGCAGGAGATCGATGCCCAACTGCTGCAGCTCGGCCAGATCAGAACGAATCTGTTGGACCGCATCCGGTCGATACAGGAAAGCCAATAACCGTCCCGGGAGGAATGGATATGACGATGATCGCGGTAAACGAGGCTACGTTTCATGAAGGAATCAGGCAGGAAGGCGTGACGCTGGTCGAATTCGGGGCCGCATGGTGTCCGCCCTGCAAGGCGATCAAACCGCTGCTGGACCAGCTGGGCGCGGAGCATGGAGACGCGCTGGCAGTACTCGAGATCGATTGCGACGATTCGCCGAAGATCGCGACGGAATACGGCATCATGTCGATGCCGACGGTGATCGTGTTCCATGACGGCCAACCGGTGGAGAAGCTCGTCGGCCTTCGGCCGAAAGCCGTTTACGAGACGCTGGTCGCCAAATACATGGCGTAACGAATCATTTCGAATCGCCAAACATTTAACTGCATTAATAATGTCCGAAAAGCTGCGCCTGGCGCGGCTTTTTTCTATGTGCAGCCTATTCGATTGCCTTTCGGCATCTATTTAATCCCGTTAACTATTCTGCTTGGAATTTCGGACACCGCACGGTTGCCTCGGTCGCTCCGATCACGCCGGTTTATGCGATCGGAACGGAGACGGTCCTGGTCCGGCTGCGGCGAGCATCCCCGGCCGGCGATCGTTGTCGGGATTTGATGAACCGTAGGGGAGGAATATGCCCGAAGTTGCAACCGAATACAGACCGGAGGTACATGCGGTACGCCGACTCGTTTGCTATAGTCTTCTTGCCGATTGGGCGATCGTCCCAGGGCGGATACGGCTTCCCCTAAAAAATCCAACGATTGGAGAATCGCCCCCCATGACGAACGTGAAACGAATCACCGATCTCGTCGATTATCAGTCTGTCCTGCCGTATGCCAGCGAGCTGTTCGGCGTCCATCAATCGCTGATCGGCTGGAAATCGAAGCGCGTGCTCGACAAGATGCAATCGAGCGCCAAGCTGGACAAAAGCGCCTTGCTGCCGCGGCTGCAGCAATACATGGCGAATCGGACGCCGATCGACATCAATGAAGACTGCTACGTGTCGGCGCCGAACCTGAGACCTGCGGGATTCGCGGGACCTAGGCTGAAGCAGCAGGATTCGATCCTTCTGCGAACGATCAGCGGCAATCTGCGCGAGCTGGGCGGCCTCCCGGAGAGCGTCGACGAATGGAAAAAGTTCGTCAACGGCGACGAGCTGGGCGGCATTTTGAATAATCAGGTCATCGAATTCTACGGCCAGGCTTCGATGGACCAATGCAAAGTAATCGGCAGAAATAACGCGAACGATCCGGCGCTGGTGAACCGCCTGCGCGAGCAAAGCAAGGCGGACGTCCGGCGGGCGCTCGAGAGCGAGACCGAGATCGCCGGCGTGCTCAACGAGCTGTTCGTCAACGGCCGGGTGGCCGAGCTGATGCGGATCTTCTTCGCCGACCTGGACTTCGACGCCAAACAAGCGTTTTACGACACGCTCGCGAAAGCCGATGCCGATTCGGCCGCCGATCCGTACCTCTCGTTCGATCCCAAGAAAGACGTGCAGGACGTCTCCTTGTCGCCGCTCGGGATCGTCCATTTGTACCGGCAGTATTTCTTCGAGCTGGACAGCTTTCTCGGAACGCCGACGGGCCATGTGTGGCTAAGTCCCGGCTCCACCGTCGAGTTGATCGAGGTCAGCACGCGCAAGACGACCATCGAGAAGACGGTCGAGACGTCCCTGGAGACGACGAAGAAGACCGAGACGAGCACGACGGATCAGGACGAGATCAGCGAAGCGGTCAAGGAGGACAACAAGGACGACTTGAAGCTCGGCATTACCTCGACGGTCAATCAGTCCTGGGGGACCGGTAGCGCTTCGGCCACGGCCAGCCTGAATATGGACAAGACCCAGCAGGTGGCGCGGGAGACGACCCATAAGAAGATGCGGCAGCAGAGCGAGAAGCTCTCCAGCGAGATCCGCGAAAATTACAAGTCGACGTTCAAGACGGTCACGGAGGTGACGGATACGTCGAGCAAGCGGTACGTGCTGGCCAATACCACGGAGAAGCTGATCAACTATGAATTGCGCCGCAAAATGAGGCAGGTCGGCGTGCAGGTGCAGGACGTCGGCACCTACCTGTGCTGGGAAGCGTACGTGGACGAGCCGGGCGACAGCCTCGGCCTGGCCAATCTGATCCATATCGCGCAGCCGGCCAACCTGCTGCCGGTTCCGGATCAGACCGAGATTCCCGTGCCCGCCGACCAATTCGTGTCGTTGAAGACGAACGCGGTCTGGAACTTCGGCGATTCGCGCAAATCCGGCTTCGTCACGGTAGCGGTCATGGATCCTCCGGCACCGCCGGAAGGGTTCGACGTGGCCAAGGAAGCCGGCGTTTTTCAAGCCGCGCAGCTCTCCGCCTCGGGCGAAGATTTTACCGGCGTCTGGGCGTTCGGCGCCAGGTTCAACGGCAGCGGCCAGATCGAGATCGGCGTCATTACCGGGGCGGACGGCATCGAGTGGGACGAACGGATCGATTTCGCGGTCGGCACCGTCGTGAGGTGCACCGCGAGCGCGGCCAAGCGGGCGGAGATCGCCGCCGCGAACACCGCGAGGAAGCTGAAGGGCGACGCGGCCACCGCCGAGAACGACCGCATCACCAAGGAAACGTTCGTGAAATCCGCCAAGGAGCGCGTCGAGCTGGCCCGCGGCATCGCGAAACGCAATTACGAGGAGCTGCGGGAAGAGGAGCGCATCGTCGTCTACCGCAAGCTGATCAGCTCGCTCATGACCGGCTTTCAATATTATTCGGCGAGCGACGGCAGCCGGCATATCCTCTCCGAGCTGCTGCTATCGATCTTCGATATCGACAAGATGCTCTACTTCGTGGCCCCGGAATGGTGGAAGCCGCGCGCGTACCAGCATCTCAACCTGCCGGATCTGCAGTCGCAGCTGGCCGACAGCATCGTGACTTGGAGCGACAGTACCGTGCGTCAGGACAATTACCTGATCACGGAGAAATCCGCGCCTGCGCCGATGGGAAGCTCGCTCGGCTGGCTGCTGCAATTGGACGGCGATAATCTGCGCAACGCCTTTCTGAACGCGCCTTGGGTGAAGGCGGTCATCCCGATCCGTCCCGGGAAGGAGCAAGCCGCGCTCAACTGGCTGCAGAACGCCAACGTCGAAGGCTCCGACGGGTTGGAGGCGTCCTATGCCGCGACGGACGACGAGCTGAAAGCCATTCGCGCGCGACTCGGCTTGGCTCCCGACGCGACCGTCTCGATCCGGAACGCCATCGATTTCCTCTGCCTCGAGGTGGCGGACAAGAACACGGAATCGAACGAGGTCAAGCCGTATCCGAACACCGAGATCAACGACGACAACAAGGTTCATTCCACGCCGGTGGAGAAGGTGTTCGAGCACGGCTTCTATCCGCTCCAGGGCGGTTTCCGCGCGGATCCGAACAGCTTGAAGCCAGATCCCAACAATACGGACCGGCATTTCCAGGTCTTCGATCAATGGATCGAGGTGCTGCCCACCGATCAAGTCGTGCCGGTCGAGGTCGTTTACGATCCCAAGACCGGGCGGCAGCTCTGACGGGCGGGGGAGTCGCGATGGACGCGGAAGATATCTTTGTCGGTCCCTTGCTCCGGCGGGCGCAGCAGGATCTCGTCGTCATTTGCTTGGCCGTTTTCAAGCCGATCAATCTGGTCTTCTCGGTCAGGGAGCACGGGAAGGAGCAGTGGCTCGGCCATGACGATACCCCCGTGCCGATCCAGGTCTCGCCTACGCTGTTCTTTTATTTCGGGCGCGTGACCCCGAGCGAGCCGGGCAAGCCGTTTCCGGTTCGCACGCTGCTGGAGTACGGCATCGGCGTGCTCGACCCGGACGAGCACGCGGACTACGGGCCTTTCGAGACGATCGCGGCGACGGACGGACTCGGCCTTGCGTACGGCGTGCGCAAGCTGCCGACGTTCTTCCTGCAGAGCCCGGCGCAGAAACTGAACGTGCTGTACGGATCCTGCCGCAAAATCCATGACGAGCAGGGCGGCAAGCTGGATGCGCTCGGCAACGGCGACAAGCTCATTGCCGCGAACGCCGGCGATCTGGATAAACGCCCCGCGATTCTATGCCTGGGCGGCGACCAGATCTACGCCGACGACGTGAACCCGGCCGTCATGGCGGAAGTCATAGCGTTGGCCAAGCGGATCGAAGGCGCGGAGACCGAGAAACTGCCCGTCGCCGCGAGGTTGCCCGGAATCGGCGGGAGAAAAGATTTCGTAACCAAATACGCCAAATTCACGTCCGGGGAGAGCGATAACCATCTGGTCACGTTCGCCGAATATTTGGCGATGTACGGGTTGATGTGGAACGCGAACAATTGGAAGGCGCCGTTCGGCGAGCTTTATTCTTTCACGAGCAGCTTGGGCGATGTGCGGCGGCTGCTGGCGAATATCCCGACCTACATGATTTTCGACGATCACGACATCACCGACGATTGGAATTTATGCGTCAAATGGCAGAAGGAGGCCGGCAGCACCCCGCTCGGCAACCGGATCATCGCCAACGGCTTGATGGCGTTCTGGCTGATGCAGGGCTTCGGGAATCATCCCGATTTGTACAGCGACAAGACGCTGTTCGAGATCGCGGACCGGATCCGCGACCGGCACAAGCAGTACGAACGCGTCGAAACGTTATTCTGGGGACTGCGCGATTGGGAGTTTCATACGCCGACGTATCCGCTGATCTATTTCCTCGACACCCGGACGCAGCGCGGCGTGAAGGACGGGCTGCGCGGCAGCGACGAAGGCGCACCCGCTTACCTGAAGGACCCGTATTCCTGGGCCGCGACGAAAGGGAAGCTGGATGTCCTGCTGAAACGGCAAAACCGCAATCTGCCGCTCGTGCTCGTGGCCGCGGCGCCCGTATTCGGCTTCAAATTCATCGAGGACCTGCAGAATGCCGTGTCCGCGGCAGCCGGCCCGTATTTTCTGGATCTGGAGAGCTGGTCGGCGAATCGGCGGCATCTCCTGCTGTTCCTCAATCTGATGGCGGACCGGGATGTCGTCCTCCTGTCGGGCGACGTCCATTACGCCTTCACCTCGACGATGAAGACCGTCGTCTACGACGACCTGACGCTGAGGGAGATGATCAAATGGCTGCCTTCCGGCACGACGCTCCCCAAGGTGCCGTCCGGCTCATCGCCGACGTACGAGCCGCTTTGGTCGGCGCGGTTTCTGCAGCTCACGAGCAGCGCCCTTAAGAACTATGCCAGCAGCACTTTCACCAAGGTCCCGGCCAACCTGACGACGGCGGATACGGCCTCGATTCTGACGGAAGACGGAAGCACGCTGACCGGCGACCCGGAGAACGGCGGCTTCGCGATCGTCGAATGGGATCTCGCCGAAGGAAGAAAGGTCGTCGTGCACAAGAAAAAAGAGGACGTCAAGCCGGCGCGGCTGTTCAGGCAGCGCGTGAACGACTCGGCCAACTCCAGGTACGTGGGCGAGCATAATCTGGGCGTCGTCTCGTTCCAGGACAGGACCGTGACCAACTATTTCTATACGGTGAACGGCAGGGAGCAGGAGCGCACCTGGAATTTCGCGAACGGCAGTACGTGGGATTGAACGGGGAGTGGACCAGGCATCTCGTAATAGTTGAAGGTCTATGCAGACAAGCACTGTCGGGTATTCACGGCGGCGCTTGTCTTTTTTATTTTGCTAACCGGACACGGCGCGGCTTGTTGCCCGTTTATTCTGCAAACCTGCACGCCAGGTCATTCATTCATGATAAAATTGTGAATCTTTGCAACCGGAAATACGTAAGTTGAATAAGTGATCGGCAGCAATTTCTAATAATTTCCAAACGAAAAATGAGAAGAAAGCGAGGTTTTCCAACATTTATTGACAAGTCTTTCATTGACAATACTTTCATCGGTCGTTTACTGTAAATCTTGGTAGAAACTCCAAGTTCGAAAGGGTGTAAGCGTTTGGATAATGGAATATCCGTCATCTTGTACGAGAAGAGCGCGGGCGGCGAGCTGATTCGGATCGACGAACGGACCTGGTCGCTGAACATGGTCGCTTCGCTCGAGCATGTGAACTATATCACGGTCGGCGCGCGCGAATACGAGACGCTGGAAGGCCGATTGAATCTGGATAACGGCAAGCTGGAAATCCTGGTCGTTCCGATGCAGAACGACTGAAACACCGTGAGCGACAGGGGGAAGCGCAGTTGAAATGGGAAGCCAAACCGGATGAACCGGTGAGATCCAAGCTTTTTACGAAGGACGGCAAGCCGCTTCGAATCTTATCCACCTCGATGGTCATCGCGCTGCTCGCGAGCGCCGTGTTCGGATCCTCGTCGCATGCCGCGGAAGGCACGGCTACGGGCGATCAGCCGAAGCTGGTCGAGTGGTCGTCGGACGAAGTCAAGTCGTATTTCGATCCGGCGGTCGATTGGAACATTCCGCTGCTGGAAGAAGACGAAGAAGCCGGGGGAGCAGGCACGGACGCGACCGCCGGGACCGGAGCGGTCAGTCAAGGCGGCGGCTCCGGCGATACGGTCATCGTCAATAACGGTTATTCTTCCGGCTTCGGCTGGGACGATCTGATTCTCTATCATTTATTGTTTAACGGCGGTTCCTCGTATTCGACGCGTTCCTGGTCCAGCTCGCACACGACCTATTACGCGGGAACGAGCACGCCTTACAAGACGAAGAGTTACGCGAGCGGCAACTTCCAGAACAAGCCTGTCGTGGGCTCGACCGTGCATCCGAAGACGACTGCCGCCTCCGGCACGATTACCCGGCGTTCCTCGTCCTCCAAGCCCGGCGGCATCGGAGGCACGTCGAGCGGCGTGAGCAGCTCGAGTTCGAGCAGCTCCAAGCCGTCCAGCGTATTCAGCTCGTCCAAATCCGGCTCTTCCGGCTCGTCGTCCGGCTCGAGCAGCAGCTCTCATTCTTCCGGAGGATTCGGCGGTTGACGATATTCGAAGTATGGGGACAACCGGATCCGGATCGCGCCGCCCGGGTCGCGCAATTGAATGAGATCGGCTTCGCTTGGGCGGACCTGGAGGCCGAGGAGTACTGGATCGACCAGATCGTGCTGATGCCGCGCGAGACGCATGCCGAGCTCGAGCTCGCGTCCGCGAAGCTGTGGCGCATACTCGACAAGACCGTCCGCCACCTGGTCGGGAAACGCGAGCTATACGAACTGATCGGCATTCCCGAGATCTTGTGGGATACGCTCGATCTGCTGCCTTTGCCGCCCGAAGGCTTGATCAGCCGCTATGCGCGGTTCGACTTCGCGATCGCCGGCGACGGAACGATCAAGCTGCTGGAGTTGAATGCGGATACGCCGACGGGCTACGTCGAATCCGCGATCGCAACGCCATGGCTGTGCGCGAGGGCCGGCATTTCGTCGCCGAACGCGGGCATGGCGGAGCTGGTCGCCGCGGCATGGGCGGAGGAACGGCCCGAAGCGGCCGCTTGCGTCGGTTACGGCGAGCATCTGGAGGATTCCGGCACGATCGAGGCGCTCGTGCGCCACAGCGGACTCGACGTTCGCTGCGTCGATTGTCTCGATCTGTGGGTGGACGAGGGCGTGCTCAAGGACGGAACAGGCACCGAGATCAAACGGATGTTCGCCTTGTATCCGAAAGAATGGCTGGCCATCGACGAAGGCGGCGACGCGCTGCTCTACGCGGTGGACAACGGCCATTTGGCGCTGTTCAACGCTCCGCACAGCATCATGCTTCAATCCAAGGGATTGCAAGCCGCGGTCTGGGGGCTGTACGAGCTGGGACAGCTGTTCGACGCCGAGGAGCGCAAGACGATCAGGCGTTACATGCTGCCGACCTACAATAAGCCGGTATTCCAGGGCAGCTTCGTGTCCAAGTCGATGTTCGGCCGCGAAGGCGGTTCCGTTCGCTTGTTCGACAAACAAGGCGAGCTGGAAGTGGAGGATCGGGACGGGTTCGATACGAGCGTCTTGTTCCCGATCGTCTATCAGAAACGGGCGGAGCTTGCCCGCATCCGGACGGCGAAGGGCGAGTTCCATCTGCTGACGGGCATGTTCATGCTGAACGGCAAGCCGGGCGGCATGCTCGGCAGGGCCGGAGGCCTGATTACCGGCAATACGAGTCATTTTATCCCGTTGGGAGTGAAGGATTGACTATGACAGACAACCATGCAAGCCAACTCGCGGCATCCCGCGCGGCCGGGATCCGATCCCGCCGCCGGCTCAAGCCGCTCGGATTCCTGATGCTTGCGCTGTTCGCCGTCGTGCTCCTCAGCGCGTGCGCGAACGATCAGCAAACCGTTTTCCATACCGATTCGGATACGGCTGCCGCCGAAGCCGGCGGCGATACGAACCGGATTCCGTGGGACTACAAGATCGTGAAGGGTACGGTAGGCGATCTGATCGGCAGCGACATGACGATTCTGCCCGACAACGCGCTGCTCCCCAACGACGGCAACTACGCGACCGGCGACAGCGTCTGGACGATGCAATTCATGAGCGCCGACATGACGACCAACGCCAGCGGCCGCGACGAGGTCCAGCTCTCCGCTTGGACGACGATCAAGTCTTATCCGGACGAGGCCAAGGCGAAGGCGGATCTCGCCAATCTCAAAATTTCGCTGCAAACGACGGTCGCGTTGGTCGGCGTGTACAAGACGGAATATCAGGGCAAGACGCGCAACTTCGCGGTGCTGACGCTGCCGTCGGGCAATCAGCTCAAGCAGCCGATCGACGAAGACCGTTACAAGACGCTTAAGAGCTTGAAGAAAGTGCCGATCAAGGTCGAGGAGATTCATGATTACGTCGACTACGACTTGGCTTACGCAAAATTCAGGGGGTGGGCATGATGGTCGTCGTGACCAATATCGTCGTGAGTGTAATCGTGATTTTCCTGCTTCAGCTGATCGGGATGCTCATCTTCAGCTGGATGACGCCGTTCAAGGATCTGGAAGAGCTTCGGAAGGGCAATATGGCCGTCGGCCTCGCGCTGGGAGGCAAATTCCTGGCAACGGCGATTATTCTCGGCGTGTCCGCCTATACGAATACGTCCATCTGGTACATGATGCTGTGGTTCGCGGTCGGCTACGTCTGCCTGATCGCCGCCTACTGGCTCTTCGAGCTGATCACGCCCGGACTCAAGATCTCCGAGCATCTGCAGAAGGGCAACACGGCCATCGGCATCCTGCTCTGCTTCGTGTTCCTGGGCACGAGCTTTGCCATCAGCAGCCTGATCGTGTAGATGCGCGCTGCTTGAATTACCGCTGAAATTTCATCACGCTCTGCCCGCACGCAAGCCGGCAGAGCCATTTTTTTGCGGCATGTACCGAATAGAGCCGAAGAGGATGAGGGTCAGAGATGTATTTTTTCCTGCGATTGTTCCTAAAGACGATGCACTTCAAGAACACGTCGCTCTTCTTCGCCGCGGCGGTGTTCATTCTGGTCAGCACGTCGCTCGCCTACATGCTGGAGCCGGATACGTTCCATTCTTGGTTCAACGCGCTGTACTGGGTGCTGACGACGATGTCGACGGTCGGCTACGGCGATTATTACGCCAAGACGGTGCTCGGCAAGCTGCTCACCATCTTTTTGTATATCTTCGGAATCGGGCTGCTCAGTCTCCTGATCGGCAAGGTCATCGATTCCATCGCATCCATCCAACGCCAGAGGGAGGCCGGTGAATTGAGCTTTCAAGGGAAGGATCATTTCATCATCATCAATTGGAGCAAGAAAGCGCAGTATGCGGTCGAGGAAATTCTGGCCTATCTGCCCGAAGCGGAGATCGTCATCATCGACGAGTCCGACCGGCATCCGCTGCAGCGACGGAGCAACGTGCATTTCATCAGCGGGGACCCGGCATCGGACGAGACGCTGGCGGAAGCGAACCTAATGACCGCGCGGTCGGCGATCGTCTTCGCGGATTCGCGCATCGACGAGGCCGCGCTGGCCGACGGGAAATCGCTGCTGATCGCGTCGAGCATCGAGCGGCTCGCGCCGGCCATTCATTCGACGGTGGAGATCGTGCAGGAGAAGAACATTCAGAACTTCCGCTACATCAACGTCAACGAGTTCGTGCTGTCCCATGACGCGATCTCGCGGCTGGCCGTCCGCGCGGCGCTGCAGGAAGGCAATTCGGAGATCTTCAGCCAGCTGCTCAGCCGGCAGCACGGCGACGATATCTACGAGGTTCCCGTGCGGCCGGGCTGGCGGACGTACGGAGATGCCTTCCAAGACCTGCTCGGCAGGGGAGCGACGCTGATCTCGGACCGCGGCGATCTCGGGGTCAACCGCAAGCTGGACGTGCCGATCCCGGCGGACGCAAGATTGTACATGATCGCCGACGAAGCGACTTACCGCGCGATTACCGGCAAATAAGGAGACCTTCGGGTCTCTTTTTTTCATTCGTGCGCGGCGTCCTGCAAGGCGCTTAACGGACGATCTGATGGTTCTATCAATCATTACTATAAAGGTTGTTTCCGGAAAAATGTCTCTATTACGCCGCTGAGTGCCCGTTCTGTTGTATACTAGAAGGTAGGCTTTATACAAGTAGAAACAGCGGAGCGTGAGTAAGTTGGCAAAACCCAAGATTCCGAAGCGTCCGACCCGGGACGAATTCGTGTTGGAGGAAATAGGCAATCAATTGAGCGAGGCCTTCCACGAGGAGACGACGATCGTGTTGTCGGTGTGGGGGAAGGACGAGTCGGTGCAAGGGCAGATCATCGCGATGGACTCGCGGACCGGGAAGGTCCATGTGGCGACGTCCGAAGGGATGGAGAAGGTCCCCTTCATGGATATCATGCAAGTGAATTACCCACGGAACTAAACGAACGGATCCTTGTTCTTGTCCGCAGCGCGGCGGGAACGGGGGTCCTTTTTCGTTTGGAAAGATCGGTTTTATATATAACTATTGACATATAACTTGATTTGTTATAACGTCTTAGAAGTTAAATATCTTAATCGCTAAGTTATTTAAGCGACAAGGTATCGACCGCGCGATGGATGCCATGCTCTGAACGGAGGGAGAAAACGATAGGAGATTCAAGCACGAAAGAAGCCAAACTCTCCGAGCTGCAGCTTATTATGGAACGGTGGTCCCAGAAGGCGAAGAACAGCCTGAAAACGGTGGAAAACCCGCTCCATCTGGCTAACGGCCAGATATTCGTCCTGTTTTACCTGCATCATGCCGAAACGTGCCGGGTCAACGACGTCGCCAAGATTCTCGGCATCACGTCGGGCGCGGCGACCGGGCTGACCGACAAGCTGACCGCGCTCGGCCTCGTGGAACGCGCGCGCCAAGAGGACGACCGCAGAGTCGTACGGCTTAGTTTGACGGCGAAGGGCAAAGAGACCGTTACCTTGACCAGACAGCGGCGCAACGAATGGTTCGCGGGCATCGTCGGGCAGCTGGAAGAGTCCAAATTGGACGTCGTCCTGGATGCGTTCAAGCTGCTGCTGGATGCGCTGGACGACAAATCAACTCACAACAAGGAAGTGGAACGATGACGAACATCAGTCCTCGGCAGATCCGTTGGATCGTGACCGGACTTATGCTTGGCCTGCTGCTCGGATCGCTCGATCAAACGATCGTGTCGACCGCAATGCCGCATGTCATAGCCGAATTGAACGGATTCAACTTGTACAGCTGGGTATTCACGATTTATATGCTAACCTCGACGACGGCCGTGCCGATCTTCGGCAAACTGGCGGATTTGTTCGGCAGACGGCTCGTGTATTTGATCGGGATGGCGCTCTTCCTGATCGGCTCCGCGCTCTGCGGCTTGTCGCACGACATGACGCAATTGATCGTCTTCCGCGCGATTCAAGGAATCGGGGCAGGCGCCCTGATGCCGATCGCCATGACGATCATCGGCGATATTTTCCCTCCGGACCGCCGCGGTAAGATGCAGGGCATCTTCGGCGCCGTATTCGGCTTATCCAGCGTCCTCGGTCCGGCCGTCGGCGGATTTATCGTCGATCACCTGGCTTGGCAGTGGATTTTTTACATCAATCTTCCGTTCGGTATTTTCGCGGCCATTATTTTATCCGTCTCGCTCAAGGAATCCAAAAGCACCGAGAAGAAATCGATCGACTGGGGCGGAGCCGCCACGCTTACCGGCGCGGTCGTCGCGTTCCTCCTCGCCATCGAGATGGGCGGCAGCGGCGGCTCGGCCGAAGGCGGCATGACGAAGTACGCATGGGATTCCCCGCAGATTCTCGGTTTATTCGGCGCCAGCATCGTGCTGCTCCTGTTGTTCCTCTGGATTGAGCGAATCGTCAAAGAACCGATCATCCCGCTGAAGCTGTTCAGCGTGCGCGCGATCTCGGTATCGAGCGTCGTGGGCTTCATGATGGGAATGGGCATGTTCGGCGCGATCACGTACATTCCGTTGTTCTCGCAAGCCGTCATCGGCACGTCGGCCTCGAATTCCGGGTATATTTTGACGCCGCTGATGCTGTCGTTGATTCTATCCAGCATTATCGGCGGCCGGCTCATTACGAAGGTCAGCTACCGGTCGATCGTCGTGACCGCCATGGCCATCATGACGGTCGGATACTTCTTCATGTCGCAGATGAGCGTCAATACGAGCAGTTTTGAACTGATCCTCTACATGATCGTCGTCGGAGGCGGCATGGGCGCCTTGATGCCGGTGCTTACGATCGCCGCGCAAAGCGCCGTCGGGCATGACCTTCGGGGCGTTGCCACGTCGACGACGCAGTTCACGCGTTCCATCGGCGGTACGGTCGGCGTTGCCATCATGGGCGTGATCATGTCCAGCAAGATGACGAGCGGAATCGCGGACATTCGAAATGATTTCCAAGACATTCCGGACGACCAGTTCGCTCAGCTGGGCAATCCGCAATCGCTGCTTCAACCCGAAGTGAAGGCGCAAATTCCGGCCAAACTGCTTTCGGCGCTGCAGCACATCTTGAGCGACGCGGTGACCTCGGTCTTCGTCATCGGAATCGTTGTGGTTCTGATCGGCTTGGTCGCAGCGGTCTTCTACGGCAAGCTGCGGATGCCGAAACGCGCGGAAGGCGCGCCTGCGGTTAAAGTCGAAGCCGAAATGATGTAATTTCTATTTACCCCCAGCCAAGTCTCGGTCGAGACTTGGCTTTTTGCGTTTCAAATTGCCGGCAAAATAAAGAAACCGTCCAGTATAGGACGGTTTCTTTATTTTCACATGAATGCCGCGGTGTAAGAAGCCGCATGAGCGATTTTAGGATTCCGGCCAGCCCGCGAGCGCAAGGTCGGCGATCCGGTGAAGCTGCTCGCGCGATACGCCGCTTACCGCTTGTACGGAGATGCCGAGCAATACGGTCGAGATGTATTGCGCCAGTTCGCGAGGGTCGGCGTTGGCCGGCAGGTCGCCCGATGCTTGCGCGGATTCCAGCCGCCGCCGAAGAGCCGCTTCGCTGGCTGCGCGTTCCAAGATCAACTCCTGCCGGATCGGTTCGGATTCGTCCCCGCCCGACAACGCGCCGTGGACGCGGAGGCAGCCGGGCGGATGATCCGGTTCGGTGAAGAAGTCGATGGTGTCGTGCAACAGCTTGTCTACCGCGGCGCGGGCAGTCGGTTCGCGCAGCGCCGCCGTGGCCGACGGGGATGACTTGAAGCCGTAAAGCTCGACGACCTTGCGGAACAGTTCTTCTTTGTTCCCGAAGGCCGCGTACAAGCTCGGGCGGTTGATGTCCATCGCTTTCGTCAGATCCGCCAAGGTGGTGCCTTCGTAGCCTTTCTGCCAGAACAGATGCAAAGCCCGTTCCAGCGCTTGGTCGGCGTCGAAAACGCGCGTGCGTCCTTTGCCCATCTTGATTCGCCTCCAACTATCCACTCGTTTAGGTGAATCCATTTAACCGCAGGATCCGACTTCGTGTCAAGTTCGCCGGAAGCGGCGACGGAAGGCCCAAAAAAACAAAATAAGGTTGACAGGCACGTTGGTATCGTTTAATGTACCTGTAGGTACAAAATTTAAAATTAAGATTTATATCATTAGAATAAACGAGGAGGATTCAACAATGGAAACACGAGCAAGCCATGCAGGCGATTTTAGGACGCTCGTTCAGGAAAGGCATTCGGTGCGCAAGTATGATCCGACCTTCAACATTCCCGAACAGGAGCTGAAGGACGTGTTGAACGAGGCTTCTCTGGCGCCTTCGGGCGCCAACATGCAGCCCTGGCGATTTCTCGTCGTAACCGATCGGGCGCTGAAGGAAAAGCTCCTGCCCGTCGCCTTCAATCAGGAGCAGGTCCTGACCTCTTCGGCGATGATCGTCGTGCTGGCGGATATGGAGGGTTACAAGGAGGCCGACCGGATCTATGATCGCGCGGTGCAGGCCGGCTATATGACGGAGGAAGCGAAAAGCAAGCTCGTCGCGAATCTGAACCGTCATTACGCGAGCTCGAGCCCGGAGAAGATCAGAAGCTCCTTTCTCGTCGATGCGGGGCTCGTCTCCATGCAGCTCCTGCTTGCCGCGAAAGCGCATGGCTACGATACCTGCCCGATGGGCGGCTACGACCCGCAGCAGCTCAAAGCGCTGTTCGATATCCCGGACCGTTATGCGGACGTCATGCTGATCGCGATCGGCAAAGCGAGCGAGCCCGCTCGTCCGACGGTTCGTCTTCCGCTCGAAGAGATCGCGTTCTGGAACGGATTTGACAACTAATCGCATCTTGAGGAGGAATCCGGAATGAGTAAAGGGTTAGACTACGGAGAGAACGGGTTGAAGCTGGCGGCGCCGGCCGTGATCGACGATCGTACGGGAGCGTTGCAGGCCGGCGGCGGTTCCGTGCAGACGAACCCCGCTTTACGCACTTGGCTGGCAGTCGTATCGCTCGCGCTCGCGGCGGCAATCATCGTCACGACCGAGTTCATTCCCGTCGGATTTCTTCCGAATGTCGCATCCGACCTGGACGTATCGCTCGGCGCGGCAGGACTGATGATCTTGATCCCCGGATTGAGCGCGGCTCTCGCGGCGCCGCTCGTGATCGTAGGCGCGGGTCGG
The DNA here is from genome assembly GCF_059383675.1 of Paenibacillus sp. J22P277. NCBI lineage: Bacteria > Bacillati > Bacillota > Bacilli > Caryophanales > Paenibacillaceae > Paenibacillus > Paenibacillus sp. J22P277. The sequence continues at coordinate 56,846 of NZ_JBXENS010000003.1, read as the reverse complement.
CTCGACCGCAGGCGTCTAGTCGTCGGACTCGGCGTACTCGTCGCGCTCTCGAACGCGATCGCCTATCTGGCGCCGAACTTCGCCGCCGTGCTTGCGGCCCGCGTGTTCTTGGGCGTCGCGATCGGCGGGTTCTGGGCCGTGGTTCCTTCGCTCGGCTTCCGTCTGGCCGGTCCAAAAGCCGGAACGCGCGCCACGTCGATCATCCTTGCCGGGCTGTCCGCCGGTACGGTAGTCGGCTTGCCCGCCGGTCAATTCTTCGGGAACCTCATCGGCTGGCGTCTGACCTTTGCAGGGGCGGCAGCGGCGGCGGTGCTCATCGTGGTCGCGCAGTCGGCGGTCCTGCCCCGCATCCCCGCGATCGGCCGGATGCGGTTCGTTCATCTCGGACAGGTGTTCCGGATGCCCTTAGGCCGTACCGTGCTTATTGCAGGCGGCGTCGTTACCGTCGGACAATTCGCCGCTTCGACTTACGTGACGCCGTTTCTGCTGCAAAACGCCGGCATGAGCTCGAATCTGGCGACCGTGCTGTTTCTCGGTTACGGGTTCGCGGGTATCGTCGGCACGCTGCTCGGCAGCGGTCTTGTGGCGAGAAGCCAAATTTGGACCTTTGCCGGCGCTGCTGCCGCAATCGGCATCGTTTTGATTAGCATGCCCGCGCTGCATGCCTTTCCAATCACCGTCGCTCTTCTTTTTGCGGCGTGGGGGCTGATCTGGGGGCTTGTGCCCTTGGCGCTTCAGACGCTGATGCTCACAGTGACACCGGACGCTCCGGAGGCATCGTCGGCGATGTTCATTACCGTCTCGCAATTGGCGATTGCGGTGGGCTCCGCAGTCGGCGGCATGCTCGTCGACTCCGCCGGGCTGTCCGCCGTGTTCATTGTCAGCGGAATCGTCGCTGTCTTGTCGTCGATGTTCGGCCTTGCGGCCCGGCGCGGCGTGTGATAGATTCACGGTATCGCTGTTATAAGGAGACTATCGTGAGCAGAATCGCAACCGAAGTGTTTTGGGAAAGCTTCCTGCATCCGTCGTTCCAAGACCGACCGCTTTATCTGGCCGCGACCGAACGCGGGTTATGCGCGATCACGCTGCCGAACGAATCGTTCGGGACGTTGCAAGCGTGGGTGGAGCGCAAGATTCCGGATGCCGTGCTGATCCAGGAGCCGGAGCGGATGTCCGCGTACGTCCTACAGCTGCGGGAATATCTTGAAGGAGAGCGGACCGCTTTCGATTTCCCGCTCGATTTGCGCGGCACGGCGTTTCAAATGTCCGTCTGGGAAGCCTTGACCCGCATTCCTTTCGGCCAAACCCGCAGCTATTCGGAGCTCGCCGATGCATTGGGCCATCCGAAGGCGGTTCGGGCGGTAGGCGCGGCGAACGGGGCGAACCCCATTCCCATCGTCATTCCATGCCACCGCGTCATCGGCAAAAACAATGCGCTCACCGGCTTCAGGGGAGGATTGAAGGTCAAGGAAGAATTGCTTCGTCTGGAAGGCTTTCATGCGTTTAACAAGAAAGGCCACACGCGGTTTCAATTTTGAAATCGGGGGCGGGGAGGGGGGCTGAGGCATCCTCCCGGGATGTAAAGATGCAAATCGAACGAAAAAACGGAAGGGAACCTATATAGGTTCCCTTCCGTTTTTGCTGCGTCCGTATTGCCGCGGACCGAATATCTTCGATTCGCCCTGCAGTGCCGAGACTAAAGCTTATGCCATACGCCGTAAATCATTTGCGCGGCTTCGGCGCGGGTCGAGGTGCCAAGCGGTACGAATTGGCCAGCCGTCCGTCCTTGGACGAGACCGAGCGATGCGGCCTTGTTGACGTCGTCCAGCGCCCAGGCGGAGATGGAGGCTTCGTCTTTGAACGGAACGGCAGCCGTAACCGCAGGCTTGCCGTTCAGTAATGCATAGCCTCGCATCGCGAGGGTGACCATTTCCTGCCGGGTGATATCGGTGCCAGGGGAGAACGTCGTGCTGCTTACGCCTTGCACGATGCCGGCTTTGTATGCGGCGGCAACGTCGGCCGCGTACCAGGCGCCGGCGGGAATATCCGCGAAGGCTGGCGTTCCTTCCGCCTTCAACCCAAGCGCCCGGACGAGCAGCGCGGTAAATTCGGCGCGATTGATGCGGCGGGCAGGTTCGAAGGCGGTGTCCGTCGTGCCGGTCACGATTTGCTTCGCGAAGAGCTCCTTGATGACGCCGGAAGCCCAGTAGCCCGCGGGCACGTCGGAGAAACGCTTGTCGATCTCGATCACCGCATAGGAGCTGAAATGCGCGACCTGCGCGGCATAGAAGCCACTCTCGTACGTCCCGCCGATGAATGCCGGCGTACCGCCATCGGCGAGATAGAAGATGGACGCCAGCTTCGGATCGATCGAAGCGTCGACCGGCAAGCGAAGCGTTACGGGCTGGCTAAACGCAAGCAGGTCATATGCGGTGCCGTCCGCCGCGATCCATTGCAGCTTGAGCTCGTATGCGCGGCCGCCCAGCTTGGCATCTGTCCCAAGCGCGGGAGTTTCTTCGCCGGCGACCGGTTTGACGGTCAGGGCGATGGAGCCGCCTTGCAGCTGCGCCGCGGTCAATTTCTGCTTCAACTCGGCGAATACGCCGGGCGGAATTTCCAGCGCGGTTTTACCGGAGGTGACTACGTTCAGCGAGGCTTTCCCGAGCAGCTCGTCCGTATTGGCGGGAAGCTTGATAACGGTAGCCGATTCCGGCACGTTCACGGTGGCATGGCCCGTGCCGTCGTCCTTCAATTGATCGTTCGTCACGGTTAAGGTGCCTGCCGAATCGGCTGGCGCGCCGCCGGCGGATCCGCCGATCGGGCCCGTGCCCGAGCCGCCAGAAGGTCCGATCTGAATCGCGGTCGCGTAATTCTCGGCTACGGAACTCGCTGACAGCCGGGAATCGACGAGCCGGATCTCTCTGACCTCGACGACGGCTTTTCCGTTGGCAGCCGCCTTGAACGCGAAGGACGCCAGGTCGATATCGCCGCTGTCGCCGGGCGAGCTTCCGGACTTGGTGTGGGCGAACACGAGATGCGATTCGCCTCCGCCGTCGTCGACGACTTTGACCGGCGTGCCGAAGCCGACCGCGGCCGTCTTCTCGCTGCCCGCCTCGAACGTCAGCAGATCGCTATCGTAATATACGTGCAATTCGAAGGCATACACGTCTTGCAGACCGCTTCCTTTTACCGATACGGTCACGTCGTCGCCGCTATTGACGGCATTGTTGTCGGACACCACGGAAAAGGAGGGCGATGCGGCCGCGGCCAACGCGTAATGGGGGACGAGCATGGTTATCGCCAAGCAGATCGTCGCAAGCAAGGAAAGTCGTTTTCGCGCCATAAGAGGTTCGTCCTTTCTCGTATAGTAAAACGCCGGCGAACACGGGACCGGGAGAGGAGAGGGCAGGGAATGGAGCTGCTCCGCCGCTTCCCTCTCCGTCGCGTTCCGTGAAGCTTATTCGCCGGGCAAAGCCGGAACCGACTTCGGCGCAACGCGGTTATGCGTCGCTTGTTCGTAGGCATAGCCGAGCTTGATCAGCTCGCCTTCGTCGTAAGGGCGTCCGAGCAGTTCGATGCCGATCGGCGTGCCGCTCGACACGTAGCCGGCCGGAACGCTGATTGCGGGGAAGCCGGAGAACGGACTGAGCCGATTGGCGTTGCCGGAGCTCGAACCCGTCGGTCCCGTCGTCGACGGATACAGGATCGCGTCCAGATCGTTGTCGGCCATCAGGCTGAGCAGGGACTGTTGGCTCGTGCGCGTCCGGAACAGCACGATGTCCTTGTATTCCTGGGTATCAAGCGATTCGACGCTGTTCCGCGTGTTGAGCGTACCGTTCAGCGACGGCAGGAAATCGGTGCCCGAAGCGATGATGTCGGTCAACGAATGATAGCGGACCGCGGCCGGGTCGACCATGCGCGGATTGGACAGGTAGGCGTTAAGGTTGAATTTGAACTCGTAGCCGCTGAGGCTCGGATAGCGCAAAATGTCGGCCACGTTCGGGATATTGACGCCGACCACCGTCGCGCCTTGCGCCTTCATATCGTCGGCGGCTTTGTTGAGCAACCCGAGCACTTCCTGGTTGGTCCCGATCACGCTGCTGTCCGTTACGAGACCGATGCGCGCGCCTTTCAGGCCGTTTTTGTCCAAATACTTGGTATAGCTGACCGGCTTCTTGCCGACGCTGCCGGCCGTGACGATATCGTTCGGATCGTAGCCGCTGACCGCGTCGAGCATGATGGCGGCGTCGGATACCGTTCGGGCCATCGGTCCGCCGACGTCCTGCGACAGCGCAAGCGGAATGATGCCGTCGCGGCTCGTCAGTCCGATCGTCGGCCGGATGCCGACGATGCTGTTCCAGGAAGACGGAATACGGATCGAACCGCCCGTATCGGTGCCTAGACCGGCCACGGCGAAATTGGAGGCGAGCGATGCGCCCGTGCCGCCGCTGGAGCCGCCGGGGTTCTTAGTCAAATCGTACGGGTCTTTCGTCTGCCCGCCGAGCGAGCTGAGCGTGTCCGTGTTGATGGCGAATTCGCTCAGATTGGCTTTCGCCAGGATGATGGCTCCGGCATCCTTCAGCTTCTTGATCATGAAGGCGTCGCTGACCGTCTGGTTGTCCTGCAGGCATGTGCAGCCGGCGCTCGTCGGCATGCCGAGCGTGTCGTAGTTATCCTTGACGATGATCGGGATGCCGTGCAGCAGCCCGCGCGGGCCTTGTGCCTTGCGCTCGTCGTCCAATGCCTTGGCAGTCGCCAGCGCATCCGGATTGATCGTGATCAGCGAATGGATGTCGTCGTCGTATTCGTTGATCCGGTCCAGGTACATCTGCACAAGCTGCTCCGAGGTCAGTTTGCCGGCTGCCATGGCGTTCTGAATGCTCATGATGTCGGCTTCCATCAGCTGGAACGGCTGGCCGTTGTCGTAGAGCACTTTTTTGCCCAAGGAAGCCAGATCCTGCAGATCGATGGCATTGTCCTTGTTGAAATCGCCGTTCGCCGCATACGGCCAGTTCGGGTCGGTCGAGTCGATGCCGAAGTACTTGATCAGGACGGAAAGGTCGCCGACGTCGATGACGCTGTTGGCGTTCAGATCGCCTTCGGCCGCGCCGGAGATTTGAACGGCAAGCGACTCCTCCGGCGTTTGCACGGTGCTGCCGTCGTCGATGCCGAGCTCCACGGTGCCGCTGATTCCGCTAAGGTCCGCGGCGGTCTTGGCCTTGAAGGTCAAGGCGAGGACGGAGCCGACCGTCGTCAAGCTTCCCGCCGTATCCGTCGTCACGACGGTGACCTTGCCGGGCTCGGCGTTTTCCCCGGCAATGCTCACGGCCGGATCGGCCGCCGCCGCGGATATGTAGTCGAACAGGGTAGGGTCGTATTCGAAAATGAATTTGCCCGCGGTCGCCGCTCCGGTCGCGCCCGACAGCGATACGTTTACGGTGAAAGGTTCGTCGATCGCGATAAGCGCAGGGCCGGAGAGCCGGACCATCGCCGTCGGCGTTTGAGCCTGGGCTTGCTCCTGAACGGGCGGCGTGCTCGAATTGTCGGCGTATGCGCCGGAATCCAGGAAAGGCGTGCTGAAGATGAGGGTGCTGCTCACTAGCAGAAGGCTGGCGGTTTTGAAAATGGGTTTAATCATGGCGTCCTCCTCGGGTTGGCTCAAGCCAGTCTTGAATGTTAACTAAAATGACTCTCTGTTGAAATCAACGGCGATACCAAATCAATTATATGACATATATATTACATATGTCGTTCCCCCTTTGTATCTCTCTTCAAATCTATCGTTTATATTAGTTAAGTTAGCAAATCAAATCAAACGAGATAATTGCCCGAAAATCCGCTAAAATCTGGCATTATCCCGTATTTAGTGCCTATTATCTTCCTTTATCGCTTTAGTACATAATAGCGTTAAATGCGTTATGTAAATGTTAGCTATAGTAACATAAAAATCGTGATACTAAATGCCGTTAATTGTTCGTATTCACGATGCCGCAACTTGATGAAACCGTTTCACCGCCGGCGGAATCCTCTCGCGCGGCCGCGAATAAAGTAGTAAGGGGATACAACGAGTCGCAGCGGAATCAGCTGGACGGAAGGGCGGAGGGAATCTTGGAGACGCAAGTTTATCGCCCGAAACACCATGTACGGTTTATTACGGCTGCCGCCTTGTTCGACGGACACGATGCGTCCATCAATATCATGAGACGGATCCTCCAGGATTCGGGCGTCGAAGTCATCCACCTCGGCCATAACCGTTCCGTGCTGGAAGTGACGAACGCGGCCATCCAGGAAGACGTGCAGGGCATCGCCGTGAGCTCCTATCAAGGCGGGCACATCGAATACTTGACCTACATGCATGATGTGCTGATCCGGGAAGGAGCGGGACATATCAAGATCTTCGCGGGCGGCGGCGGCGTTATCGCGCCTGCGGAGATCGAGGCCTTGCAGCGATACGGAATCGCGAAGATCTTCTCGCCCGACGACGGACGCGAGATGGGCCTGCAGGGCATGATCAATACCATGATCCGTGCCTGCGACCGCAAGACGCCGCGGTTGGCGGAACAAGCCTTCGGCGCGTTGATAGACCGGAATCGCAATGCCGTCGCGCAGCTGATCACGCTTGCGGAGGAAGAGGCGGCGAAAGCGCGCTTGTGCGATGCCGAGGAAGCCGTGCTCGAGGCGCTGCGTTCCGATATTCCGGCGGTCCCGGTGCTGGGCATCACGGGGACGGGCGGCGCGGGCAAGAGCTCGCTGACCGACGAGCTCGTTCGCCGTTTTCTCGGTGATTATCCGGCGCGTTCGATTGCCGTTCTCTCGATCGATCCGACCAAAATGAAATCCGGCGGCGCGCTGCTCGGCGATCGGATACGAATGAACGCGATCGAGGATGCGCGGGTCTACATGCGCAGCATGGCGACGCGAGGATCCAAGTCCGAGATCAGCGAAGCCGCCAAGGACGCCATCGCGATCGTCAAGCGGGCGGGCTACGATCTTGTCGTCCTCGAGACGAGCGGGATCGGGCAAGGCGGCGCAGCCATCGTGGATCTATGCGACGTGGCGGTGTACGTCATGACCGGCGAGTTCGGAGCCGCGACGCAGCTGGAGAAAATCGACATGATCGATTATGCGGACGCCATCGTCATCAATAAATTCGATCGCCGGGGATCGGAGGACGCCCTGCGCGACGTGCGCAAGCAATACAGGCGGAGCCGGCAATCGTTCGACGGGCCGGATGAGCAGTTGCCCGTGTTCGGTACGATCGCGAGCCAGTTCAATGATCCCGGCACCATGGCGCTCTTCCGTGCGCTGATGCGGATCGTGGCGGCGAAGACGGGCGCGGACTGGCCGATCCTTCATCAGGCGGGCTCTTCGAACGCGATGAAGAAAAACGCGGCGAAGACGAACATGATCATCCCGCCGGACCGAACCGGTTATCTCGGCGACATCCTGCGGACGGTGCGGCGTTACCGGGCTCTCGCGGAGGAACAAGCCGCCGTCGCCCGTAGGCTGTCTTGGCTCGAGGGGACGAAACGGCTGATCGAAGCGGACGGCGGACGGCTTCTGTCCGTCGACGAGGCGAGCGCGTTCGCGGCGAAGCTGGGCGACATGATTGCCGATTGCGAAGCCGGCCTGCAGCCGGAATGCCGGAAGCGATTGGCGGACTGGCCGGCCATCCGCGAGGCATACCGGCAAGACCGGCTGACCGCCGCGGTGCGCGGCGAGGATACGACGACCGAGCTCGCGAGCGTATCGCTGTCGGGCAGCCGGATACCGCGGGTCAGCCTGCCGAGATACGAAGAAGCCGGCGACCTGCTGCGCTGGATGCTGCTGGAGAACCTGCCCGGCTACTTCCCGTATACGGCGGGCGTCTTCCCCTTCAAGCGAACCGACGAGGATCCGAAGCGCCAGTTCGCCGGGGAGGGCACGCCGGAGCGGACCAACCGCCGTTTCCATTATCTCTGCCGGAACGATGCGGCCAAGCGGTTGTCCACCGCGTTCGACAGCGTCACGTTGTACGGACAGGACCCGAGCGACCGCCCCGACGTTTACGGCAAGATCGGCAACAGCGGCGTGAACGTCTGCTGCTTGGACGACATGAAGAAGCTGTACGACGGCTTCGACCTCTGCCATCCCGCCGTCAGCGTCTCGATGACCATCAACGGTCCGGCGCCGGTCATTCTGGCGATGTTCATGAATGCGGCCATCGACCAGCAGGCCGATCGGTTCGCGGCGAAGCACGGACGGCAGCCGGACGACGCGGAGTACGCATCCATCAAGGCAGCGACCCTGCAGGCGGTGCGGGGTACCGTGCAGGCGGATATTCTCAAGGAGGATCAGGGGCAGAATACGTGTATTTTCAGCACGGAGTTCGCGCTCAAGATGATGGGGGACATCCAGCAGTACTTCATCGATCACCGGGTTCGCCACTATTACTCGGTCAGCATCAGCGGCTATCATATCGCGGAGGCAGGCGCCAATCCCGTCACGCAATTGGCCTTTACGCTGGCGAACGGGTTCACGTACGTCGAATATTATTTGGCCCGGGGCATGCGAATCGACGATTTCGCGCCTAACCTGTCGTTCTTCTTCAGCAACGGCCTGGATCCGGAATACAGCGTCATGGGCCGCGTTGCCCGCCGGATCTGGGCGACGGCGATGAAGCGGAAATACGGCGCGAACGAGCGAAGCCAGAAGCTCAAGTACCATATCCAGACTTCCGGGCGCTCGCTGCATGCGCAGGAGATGGATTTCAACGATATCCGCACGACCCTGCAGGCGCTGATGGCGATCTACGACAACTGCAATTCCCTGCATACGAATGCGTACGACGAGGCCGTCACGACGCCGACCGAGAGCTCGGTGCGACGGGCGATGGCGATTCAGCTGATCATTAACCGGGAGTTCGGCTTGGCCAGGAACGAGAATCCGCTGCAGGGCTCCTTCGTGATCGAAGAGCTGACCGATCTCATGGAGGAGGCCGTGCTGCTTGAGCTCGAGCGCATCCACGACCGGGGAGGGGTGCTCGGGGCGATGGAGACCGGGTACCAGCGGGGCAAAATCCAAGCGGAATCGCTGGAATACGAGCATCGCAAGCACGACGGCTCGCTGCCGATCGTCGGAGTGAATACGTTTCTCGATCCGAATCCGGGCGAGAACCGGTACGATATCGAACTGGCCCGTTCGACGGAGGAAGAGAAGCAGGAGCAAATTCGGGCCTTGCAGGCGTTTCGGTTGAAGCATCAGGACCGGAGCGCGGCGGCGCTGGTTCACCTGAAGCAAGTTGCGGCAGCGGACGGGAATGTGTTCGAGGCGTTGATGGAGGTCGTGAGATACGCGTCCATCGGTCAAATCACGGGCGCTTTATACGAAGTCGGCGGGCAGTACCGGCGGAATACGTAGGCGCAATCGAGGAGGATGGCCATGAAGATCTACACGAAAACGGGAGATAAAGGGCAAACCAGCCTGGTGCACGGGAAGCGGGTGCCCAAGTACGCCGCGCGCGTCGATGCCTACGGCACCTGCGACGAAGCGAATTCGATGATCGGCGTGGCGCTGTCCGCGCTGGAACAGGGGGAGGAGTGGGCGGCATTCCGGCAGCTGATGCATACGGTGCAGACGAAGCTGTTCCATGTCGGATCGGAATTGGCGACGCCGTCGCGATTAAAGGTCGCATGGCCGATCGCGGAGGAGGACGTGCGGCATCTGGAGGCGAGGATCGACGAGATGGAAGCCGATTTGCCGCCGCTTTCCGGCTTCATCCTGCCCGGCGGCCATCCGTGCGGGGCGGCATTGCATGCGGCAAGGACGATCGTGCGGCGCGCGGAACGGCTGGCCACCGTCGTATGGAAGGACGAGGACATGAATCCGGCCGTCCTCTCCTATCTGAACCGGCTGTCCGACCTGCTGTTCGTCGCGGCCAGGCATGTCAATCATCGGGAAGGCATTCCCGAGTCGAGGTTACATCAGGAGTAGACGCCAATAAGTACGATAGAGAGCCATAAGAGCCATAAGAGCCAAAAGAGCATGCCTTGCGCGCTGTGACTGTAACGGGCTTCTGAGGTAGACAGCCGTCACACGCCGTCCCGTCTCGTGGAGCTCCCTGCGCGAGGTGAGACGGCGAACGCGTATTTGCCAGCGGAAAGGGTTTAGGCGTGAACGTAGTCTAACTGAACGACGCGGGGCGCGGCTCCAAGATCGTCACGTCGCAGAACAAGCGTTCGAACGTCCTTGTCGACGGGGGCACCGACGGCTTGGATGAACGAATCCGCCGTCTCGAACAAGATTCGGCCGATGATGCCGGTGGCTTTCGTGCGGTAATGCATCGGGATCGCGACGGCCGGCTGCAGTTGACCGACGACCTGCGCGGCTTCGGCGCCGTTCAGCGTCATCTTGCCGCCGACAGGGGCGATGAGGACGTCGACGCGTCCGATCGACGCGGCCTGCTCTTCCGTGAGCAGATGGCCAAGATCGCCGCAGTGGCAGAGGACAAGTCCGTCCATCTCGATGACGAAGACGAGATTGGGACCGCGCTTCGCGCCTTGCTGCTTGTCGTGATACGTGCGTACTCCCCGGACCGCGACGTCGTTGACGGTCACCGGCTCGGGCTGCTTGACGAGCTTGTAATTGCCGGAAGCCGCCGATATCTGATTATGATCCCGATGGTCGTGCGTCACGAGGACCAGATCCGCTTCGACGATCGGCATGCGGTAACCGAGGAAACGGCGGTAAGGATCGATCAGCACGCGAGTGCCTTGCCCGGAGGTGAGGAGAAAGCAGGATTGGCCGTACCAGATGATATTCATCGCAATCCACCGCCTTTGATGTTATATGTGCAAATAATAGCACATTAAATGGCGGTTGGCAAAGACGGGGGAGAAGCGGGAACCAGAGGGATATTGGCGATTGCTGCTGCAGGCCGAATGGGAGGCGATATGGTGATTGTTATTGCTGACCCGGAATCGCAGCTCATGATTAATGATTCTTGGTTTATTAATGATGTTAAATTTCATCAAACGAAGCCTGTTTCGGCGAATCGTTCGAGTCACAATCAAAAAAACGCAGCCCCCGATATAGCCGGGAGGCTGCGTATTGCGGTTTAACCGGCTACGACCAATACCGGCCGATTCCGACCGACTCTCACCGGATCGGACCGGCTTATGACACGGCGTCCGGATATGGGAACAAATCGACGATCCGCGTGCTTTGCCCGCTTTCGTTGGTGAAGACGACATGCTCGCGCCGCAGCTCGATCGGGCTGCGCAAGCCGCAGGCCGCCGCCAGCGAGAACAAGCCTTCGCGCATCTGCAGGATATAGTTCATGACGCGCCACTGCTTCTCTTCCGGCGCCAGCGCTTCCTGGTACTTGGAATCCGTCGTCGTGATGCCCGTCGGACATTTGCCGGTATGGCACTGCATCGCCATGATGCAGCCGTTCGCCATCATGAAGCCGCGCGCGGAATTGACGGCATCGGCGCCGAGCGCCAGCGCGACCGCGACTTTGTCGGGCGTGATCAGCTTGCCGGACGCGAATAGCTTGAATTTCCCGCGAACGCCGAACTTGCGCGCCGTATCGTCGAGGATGATCAGGGCGGCATAGAGCGGCAGTCCCATGCCGTCGGCCATCGCCTTGAACGTGGCGCCGGAGCCGCCCTCGGATCCGTCGACCGTGATGAAGTCGGGGTAAATGGCAAGGTCGACCATCGCCTGGAAGAACGGCTCGAGGCGCTTGGGATCGCCGACGACGATTTTGACGCCGACCGGTTTCCCGCCTTCCTCCTGCAGCGTACGGATGAACCGGAGCGCTTCGTCCGGACTCGTCAGAAATTCGAACCGGTTCGGCGAATTGACGGTTTTGCCGATGGGCACGAGACGGGCCTTCGCCACGGGCTCCGTGACCTTGGCGCCTTCCAGATGGCCGCCGCGGATCTTGGCACCTTGATGGAATTTCAGCTCGAAGGCTTTGATTTGAGGCAGCGACGCTTTGAATTTGAACGCTTCGAGCGAGAAGTGGCCTTCCAGGTCCCGATACCCGTACAAGCCCGGCCCGATCTGCGCGACGATATCCGCGCCTGTCTCGAGGTGCACGTCCGCGACGCCGCCTTCGCCCGTGTTGATCCACGAGCCCCCGGCCATGCGCGCCCCGTTCCCCGTGGACTGAATGTAACGCTCGCCGACCGCGCCGAAGGATGTCGCGGATGCGCCGAACAAGCCTTTCAGCCGCCACGGCTCCCGGCGCTCCCCGCCGACGACGATGGCATCCTCGTCATGCAGCAGCCACGGCTTCACCTGCTCCTCGACGATTTTTTCCTTCCGCGTGATCAAGCCTTCGTCCGTGATGACGTACCTGCGGCCCGGCTGCAAGGCGGCGTTGTCGATCCGCAGTTCGCCGGTCAGCTTCGGGAACATGGCATTGGACAAATAATAGCCGGGCTTCTCGTAATCGCGCCGGCCCCCGAAGGAAATGAGATCCGTACGGTACTTCGCCGCGTAGACGAGCCCGACGAAATCCGCGCGCGAGAACGGCTTGCCTTCCGTATCGTGATCGAACCAATATTGCCGGAATTCCGGACCGAGCTTCTCCAGCAAGTAGCGCACCCAGCCGAGAAACGGATGGGAGCGGATAATGGAATGCTTCGGTTGCTTCGATAGGATGAACATGTAGCCGAAGAAGGCGAGCGGAGGGACCAGGAAGACGACGAGCAGGATGATCAGAATAATCGAAAGCATGCGAAATAACCTCCAGATGACAAAAATAACCGCGATCGAACCAGGTATATCTTACCACGAATCGGCGGATTGATTCATGACGCCGTCCGTCCGTTTGTGCCGAAGCCTGCCCCGACGTTCGACCAGCCGATAAATCTATGAAAACGATGAAAAACAGACGGACGCGTAATTCCTCTCATTTGCGGCCTGCATATGCTGAAGCATGACAACTCTTGCAGACAAGCAAATACGAGTTTCGAAGGATGATAGCATGCCGCGCACACCGCTAGCCAGATTGCTTAGCGAAATGTATGTCGTTGCGAATGCCTCGCAAAGTCGAAATGTCTCGATAACGCATATTATGCAAGAACGGGCGGCGCGTCGCCTGACGATGCTCGAACGCTTGGAAAAGGGCGGCGCGAGCGCGCCGGAGAAGCCGGTGCGCTCGCGGCAGCCGGAACATCGGATCCGAACCGACGGATCGGCGGGAGCGGGAACGCTGCGGCCGCGGATCGTCATCGTCGGCGCCGGCCTCGCCGGATTGACCTGCGCGTACCGGCTGCGGCTGGCCGGTTACGACGCCGTGATCTACGAAGCCGACGATAAGCCCGCCGCCGGCCGCGTCAGCACGCGCTACGGCGAATTCGACGACGGGCAGGTCGCGGAGCGGGGAGGCATGCTCATCGACACCGGGCATCGCGCCGTTCGCCGCCTCGCGCGCGAGCTGGGTCTGCCGCTGATCGATCTGCTCGCGGCCGAGCCGCCGGGAACGGCGCCATTGTACTATTTCGACGGGGCGCCGTATTCGTTCGCCGAAGCGGCGGAGGATTTCAAAACCGTCATGCCCGCCATCAACCGGGATTTGCGGCTCGCCGGCTTTCCGACGCGCTACGACAAGCATACGTCGCGCGGTCTCGAGCTCGACCGGATGTCCGTCGCCGATTGGATCGAATCGTCCGTCCCCGGGGGGAAGCGGTCGAAGTTCGGGCGTCTGCTGGACATCGCCTGCAACATCGAATACGGCGCGGAATCCGGCGTTCAGAGCGCGCTGAATTTCATTTATTTGCATGGACTGCTGGAGGAAGAGGACGCATTCCGCATGTTCGGCTTGTCCGACGAACGGTATCACGTCCGCGGCGGCAACGAGCAATTGATCCATCGCCTGACGGGCAAGCTGCCGGAAGCGAGCCTCGTTCGGGGCACGCGGCTGATCGCCGTCGCGGAGAAGCTGGACGGCAGCTACAGGCTGACCATGCAGCGTGATGCCGACGCGTTCGACGTCGAAGCGGACAAGGTGGTGCTGACGCTTCCCTTCTCCATCCTGCGGTCGTCCGTCGACATCGGACGGGCCGGGTTCAAGCCGCGCAAGCTCGAGGCGATTCGCGAGCTCGGCATGGGCACGAACAGCAAGCTGCATCTGCAGTTCACGGATCGGCATTGGCATACGCTCGGCTCGAACGGGGATACGATCGCCGATACCGGCTATCAGAATACGTTCGACGTCGTCCGCGGTCAGCCCGGCAAGTCCGGCATGCTCGTGGATTATACGGGCGGCAGCATCGGCGAAGGCCTGATCACGGGGAGCGTACACGAGCGCGCGAACGGTTTCCTGCAGCAGATCGAGCCGCTCCTCCCGGGACTGTCGGCCAAGTGGAACGGCAAAGCGGCGCGCGATTATTGGCTCGGCAACCCGTACTCGCTGGGCTCTTATTCGTACCGGCGCATCGGTCAGTACACGGCGTTTGCCGGCGTCGAGATGGAACGCGAAGGATCGAGAGGGAGCTGCCATTTCGCGGGCGAGCATACCTCGATCGAATTTCAGGGTTACATGAACGGGGCGGTCGAGAGCGGGGAGCGCGCGGCGAAGGAGATCATCGCCGATATGGCAGCGGGCGCGCCGTAAAGGACGGAATTGCGCATACGGGTTCGATTTCGCGTCGATATCGTTTACAATGCAGGAAGGAAGGGGCGATATCCGGCATGGGCGATTCCGAGACGGTGAAAGTGTACAACACGGCAGTGGAGGCGGCGCTTGAAGTAATCGGCGGCAAATGGAAGCCGGTCATCCTGTTTCATCTGACGTTCGCCAAGCGGCGGAACGGAGAGCTGCTGGGCCTCATGCCCGCGATCACGCAAAAGGTACTGACGCAGCAGCTGCGCGAGCTGGAACGCGACGGCATCCTCCGGCGGATCGTCTACAACGAGGCGCCGCCGAAGGTCGAGTACGAGTTGACGGAGCATGGCTGGAGTTTGAAGGACATCCTGCACTTATTATGCAGATGGGGCGACGCGCATATCGATCGGACCTACGGATCGCGCGCGCGGGTGCTTGAGGCCGCTTCGGAACGGCAGGCGTGAGCAGGAGAGAACGTGAAAAGGCGGCCGAGACGGCCGCCTTTCACATGCCGCAGGAAGCTGATTGGCATACGCGCATTGACTCTGCGTACGCAATCGCATCAAACGACTTCCAGCGCGAACGAATAATCGGACTGGCCGCGATCGAAGCTCCACTCGCAATGAACGCTGTACACATAGGTGCCTTTCGCGCTCGGAACGACATGGGGATCGCCGAGAAAGCCTTTGATCGAATTGGCGAGCGTTAAGGCTTCGACGCCTTCCGGAGCTACGACGCGAATCCATGAACCGGCCGGTACTATCGTCGATTTCATCACGGCAATGGAATAAGCCGTGCTGGCGCAGCTGCCGTCGCCGTTTGCCGGGCACCAGGTATAACTAGTGAGGTCAATGCCGACGATCTTGCCTTGAACCGAAATTTCAGGCGACGGCGGCATCATGTCCGAGATCCGATCGTTCGACGTGGCGGCTTGGTTCGGAGCGTCCGCCGCGGCGGGGCTTTTGCCGATGCCGGCGTATTCGATCCCGCAGCCGGCGAGGAGCGGGATCGTCAGCCATGCGCCGGCCGCCAAGGTCAAAGCAAAATGCGATTTGCGAATCATCTCCGATTCCCCCTTTTCCTTCCAGACAGGCGGCGGAGAGAAAAAGTTGCATGTCCGGGGAGTGGACCTCGATCATCGCCAGCCGTGCCGACCGGCCTGCCGCCCCGATCCCGCTTAAGGAATGATCCGGCGCCGCCGAAAATCGTCGAAGATCGCATAGAACATCTGCTCCGTATCGACGTATTCGTGAAATCCGAGCCGGCGGGCTTTCGTGCCGTCCGCGAAGAAGTCGTAATCCCAGCCGAACACGAAATCGCCGAAGCCCCAGGAAGATACGGCTTGGTAACCGACGTCGGCCAGTCCGTGCTTCTCGGCCATCTTCTGCCAGAGGGGGCCTTTATCCGCCATGACGACATCCAGCGACATCTGAAGCGGCGGGGCGGTCTCCAGCCCGAAATACGCGGCGAGCTTCGGCCATAGCTCGCTCCAGCGGAACAAATCGCCGTTGGCGATGTTGAACGCCTGGTTCGCGCAGCGCGGCTCCGTCGCGGCCCATACGGTTGCCTTCGCGAGGAGCGAGGCGTCGGTCATCTCGAGCAGGCTGCCGTACGCCCCGGGCTTCCCCGGAAATCGCAGCGGCAGGCCGAGTTCCTTCGAGATGGACGCATAGACCGCGATCGTCATCGCGAGATTCATCGGATTGCCGAGCGCGAAGCCGGCGACGACCGACGGGCGGATCGCCGACCACGTCCAGCCGCTGCCCGGTTGGCGACGCTCGAGGAACTGCTGCTGGTCGACGTTGAACTCCGGCGGCATGTGATTCGCGTCGCTCTCGCGCGCCGGCGTCTTGAACGGGCCGAGATGCGCGCCGTATACTTTGTAGCCCTGCATCAGGCTGATGTGCCGCAGGTTCGCAGCGATGGATTCGATCGCCTCGACGACGTTAACGAGCATGGCCGCGTTCGGCGCGACCAGCTCCGCCCAGGTCGGCCGGTCCTGGTAGGCGGCATAGAAGATATGCGTCACGTCGGACAAGCCGCCAAGGGCTTCGCGGGTGTTCCGCGCATCCAGCAGGTCGGCCGAGATATATCGGACGCGTTCGCCGGGCGTTCCGCCGCGGCGCGAGACGCCGACGATATTCCAATCCGGCAGCGTCTCCAGGTAAGCGATAAGATTCCTTCCGATGACGCCGTTCGCGCCGACGACGAGCGCGGTCTTGCGTTCTTCCGTATGGGTTGCATTCATGGGCAAACATCCTCTCCGCTAATGGGTATATCGCCATTATGCAGCCTGCCGGAAGCGCCGAACAGTACGCACTATGAAGTCACGCAGGCACCTTGAAGTAACGATCGAGGAGAGACAAGGGCTGAGCGAGGCGGCGATCCTTGCGGATTTCGACGCATTTTTCCCGTAAGAGCTTGTTCAAGTACGGTCGAAAATGCAATAATATACATCGTAATGTTCTATGGCAATCGAAATCCAAAGAAAGCGGGAATGAGCCAAGATGGGTCGCAAATGGAATAATATCAAAGAGAAGAAAGCCTCCAAGGACGCCAATACCAGTCGCATTTACGCCAAGTTCGGACTTGAAATCTACGTAGCCGCCAAGAAGGGCGAGCCGGACCCGGAATCCAACCAATCGCTGAAATTCGTGCTTGAGCGCGCGAAAACATATAACGTCCCGCGGGCGATCATCGACCGCGCGATCGAGAAGGCCAAGGGCAGCTCGGACGAGAATTACGTCGAGCTGCGCTACGAAGGCTTCGGTCCGAACGGATCCATGGTCATCGTCGACGCGCTGACGAACAACGTCAACCGCACGGCGCCGGAAGTGCGCTCCGCCTTCACGAAGTGCGGGGGCAGCATGGGCGTCAGCGGCTCGGTCTCCTACATGTTCACGGCGACTGCCGTGATCGGCGTGGAAGGCAAATCCGTCGACGAGGTGCTGGAGCTGATGATGGAAGCGGACGTCGACGTGCGGGACATCGTGGAGGAAGACGAGGCGGTGATCGTGTACGCGGAACCGAACCAATTCCAAGCCGTGCAGGAGGCCTTCAAGCAGGCAGGCATCACGGACTTCACGGTAGCCGAGCAAACGATGCTGGCCCAGAATTACGTGACGATTCCGGAAGAATCGCAAGCGCAGTTCGATCGGCTGATCGATATGCTGGAGGATCTGGAAGACGTGCAGCAGGTGTATCATAACGTCGAGTTCGAGGACTAGCATTTCGGCTTTTCCCGCATTCGCCAATAACAAGCTTGTTTAGACAAAAGCCGCGAATTTGCGGCTTTTTTTATGCCATTCATCTTCGGTTTAAGGTAATATAGACCTATATGGCGCGCGGGGAATGTAAAATTTTGCGTTTGTCGAATTTTATAGCAGGCAAACCGTGAAAATTGTCGAATCAAGGAAGGTATAAGCTTTTATCCTACCTATAGTTTTGAGGTGCCGGTAAGGAATGAAACCCATTTTTCTCGTGCGAATCTTGATTTTTTTGTTTTTGTTCATGATGGTAACGCTGCCGAACCTTGCGGGTGCCGCGGCGTCCGGATCCAACGCACCGGTTGCGTCATGGCAGCTAAGGTGGGAGACGGAAGGCGAGCAAATAACGGCACCGCGCGAAGCATTGCTGGCAAAAGGCTGGGAGCAGGTCGAGGCATCGGAGCCTGTCATCTCGAAACCGGAGCATGTCGTATCGGCTTGGATTCGAGTCAAGCTTCCCAAGCTTGAAGAAAATCAAGGCGTCTTCTTTCGCACCGTTTACGGCCAGAATATCACGGTCTTCCTGGGCGAGAAAGCGGTGTTTCATTCGGAACGCAAACATTGGTTCGATTTGAACCGGGTTCTGATCCCGCTGGAAAAATACGACGGCGGACAAGAAGTCGTCCTTCACCTGGAAAGCCAAACGGACAGACTCGGCCTGGGGCGAGGAATCGTCATCGCGGATTATCAAGATCTCGTGCGGTTGTACGCGAAGTACGATTTGCTGGACATTATTCTGGGCAGCGCGTTTATCTTCGTTTCGTTCGTCATGCTGATTTGTTCGGTGTTCTTGGATCGCAACCAACTGAAAAGCTGGCTGGCGCTCTGCTTTATCATCCTGCCGATCGGCGGCTTATTGATCGGATATTCGCCGTTCTTATATACGTTCTACGGACAGCACGGCTACTTCTATCAATCGCTGTTCGATTTGTCGCTGTATCTGTTCCTGCCGTCCTTGATGTTGTTTTTCGAGCTCTTGTTCGGAGGCGGATATCGCGGTATCGTGAAGCATTTCCGCAAGTTCCTGATCGGGTACTCCTTCTTCGGGGTCGCTTCGCTGATCGTGAACCGGTCACTGGATAATTCCTTGCAGCATTACTATTTCTTGGTTTCGGTTACGATCATCGGATTCATCATGCTGGTTCAATTCGCGCTGATTCTCATTATTCTGGTGAGACAGCTGTGGCAGCGCAATATCGATTCGATTATCCTTTCCATCGGCTTGGCGATTTTCGCCGCGGTCAGCGTATCGGAGCTGCTGAAATTTTTCGCATCTTCGCAAACCTACGATTTGACCTGGTGGAAGTGGGGGCTGGTCGCGTTCGTGCTGTCGCTTATCGTGCTGCTCGGCCGCCGGTTCGCCTATCAGCATAAGCTGATCATCACGTATTCCAGAGACCTGGAGATCTATAATTCCGAGCTGCAGCGTTCGGAGAAAATGGAAATTATTAGCCAATTGGCGGCGTCCGTGGCGCATGAAGTCCGCAATCCGCTTCAAGTCACGCGCGGCATGCTGCAAATTCTCGAGTCGCGTCATGAAGTCTCCCCGGATGCCGATAACTATTATCAGCTTGCGATTAACGAGCTCGACCGCGCTTCGACGATCATTACGGATTTTCTTACCTTCGCGAAGCCGCAGATGGAACAGGTCAATGAGCTTAACCTGGCGGAGGAATTCAAACACGTGGAAGGCATCATCGTCCCTCTGGCCAACCTTCAAGGCGGACGGTTGGAGATGAGCGTTCCGCGATCGCTGCGCATCATGGGCAATTCCTCGAAGCTCAAGCAAGCGTTGATCAATATCATCAAGAACAGCATCGAAGCGCTGGAAGGGTCCGGCGTCGTCAAGATCTGGGCGTATGAAGATCGCGAGCAGGTCGTGATACATATCGCGGACAGCGGTGCGGGCATGGATGAGCGGATACTGGAGCGACTCGGAGAACCGTATTTCTCCAATAAAACGAAGGGAACCGGACTCGGGCTCATGGTCACGTTCAGAATCATCGAGGTGATGGAAGGGACGATCAAGTTCAAGAGTCAGAAGGGCGTCGGCACGGAGGCGATGATTCGTTTCCCGGCAGCACGGTACGCAGAAAGAAACGCGAAGGTCTTATCATGACCTTCGCGTCTTTTTTTGGGCTTATTGAGCGATACGGTTTACCACGTATCGAGAGAAGCGTCGGACTTGCTGACGTCTGACGGGTTTGGCGGGATGACGAGCGCGAACTTCGCTGGCGTTTCTTCGATGACGACTAATTCGACATCTTCGGGCAGCGTCAGGTTGAAAGCTTCTTTCAAGGCTTCTTTCGGATCGGCTAGCAATTTGGCTTTGAACGTTTCATCGGACCAAGCTTTTTCAATGATTTTCTGTTGCAATTCTTGTTCGGACATCTGACACCGCACCTCTTTAGTAGGGATATAATACCAGGTAAAGTGTACCATTGTTAGTGGGACAATTCTACTATGAATCCCTATGAAGCGACATTAAATTATAGAAAACAGAACCTTAGACTGGTAGAAATATCCTGTTTTTTGTCAAAACGCGCGGATTTGGGACCGGCGATATTCGTTTATTGCGTTAATTACCGAAATTGGCATGCGGATGATTTGAAAGCCAGTAGGTGAATCCGCCCTCGAACAGCTTGCTTTTGGTCAGGATGAGCTGTTCGGATGCTTGCGAAAGGTTGTCGGCCAGATTCGCTTGAAAGGCGGACAGATGGGGGAGCGAGACCTCAAGCCCGGCCAGTGCGGTCCCGTTCGATTGCGCCAGCAGGGAATAGCGGGATAACGCGTCATCGATATAGATAGCGTTCTTGATCTCGATCTTCGTGAGCGGGAGCTCTGGGGATCCCTGCTCCCCGGCGATCATGCTAATGAGACTGTTGGCATTCCGCGTATCGAAATCCTCCTCCCAATCCGCGTAATCGTCGGACATCTGCAGCGTAGCCAGGACGAGATCGACCGCTGCGGATACGGCGCTATCAAGCTCCGGCCGACCGGCCAGCAGCAGGGCGCCGGTGCTTGCGAGTTTGACGGGCGCCGCTTTCTGCGCGAGTTTATCCGTTGCCAGGCTGTCGGATGCCGATTCATAGGCGACTGCCATCGACCAGTCCGCTACGTAGCCGCGGAAACGGCCCCAGAACGGAGAACGGCTGTCGAACAGCGAATGGTACGATTCCAGCATGCTAAGATGAAATAAATTGCCGAGGGCAAGCTGTTCTTTCCAATCGGCGGGAGCCGTGTCCATCAAGTCGTCTTGAATAAAAAAGTAAAGCATGACGAATACGTTCGCGAGCGATAAATCGCGATATTGTTGATGATCGAGATTCGTCACGGGCTTCATCCAGAACGGAAGCAGGTAGCAAATGTGATTCTTGGTGCTGGACGGGTCTAACGGATTGAACGCTTGCAGATAACGGCGTCCCTTGATGTTCAACGGAGCGGGGTAGGCATCGATTATTCGCTCCGCTTCACGGAATACCAGGATGAGTTCCTCTTCGTAATCAGATCTCCACGTCATCGTCTCATAATCCTCTCGCGTGCGTAGTTTAGTTGCGCTGCATCGATAAGGCAAACATGCCGACCTCGTAGGCTTGCCGGTCGTCGCTTGCCCAGTGGTCCAGTTCTTGTTTGCGTTCGTCGGACAGGCGGCCGCCTTGCATGAGTCGCGTTACGCTTTCCATGTACGTTGCCATCAGCCGCTTTGATTCGATGTCATCCGCGGAAATGCGGTAGTCCAGCTTGTTCGATCGATAGCCGCCGTCCGAGGAGATGAATGCCGTTAAACGGTCGGCGGGCAGTCCTTTCAACCGATCCAGCAGCGGTCGCCGAGATGCGCGAAACAATGACTCGTACAAGGGCAAACCGTCGGACGGAAGGGGACCGGTGGCGCCGTCGTCCAGATCCATGATGATGACCGTCGACGCGGAGTGGGTCACGCTTCGCAGCCAAGCCAGGAAGTGAGCCGGATCCGGCAGATGAAGCACGACTAGCCGAGCGATGACGACGTCGAAGGGCTCGTCCCACGCTCGCTGATCGCGATAATCGCCCCGTACGAATCGGAGACCCGGCGCCGTTCTGGCTGCCGCATAGGGGTAGATGCGCTCGTCTTTCTCGAGTCCTACGCAGCGCAACGTCGGATCTTGCGATCGGATCGCCTCCAGATAAGCGCCGTTGCCGCAGCCGATATCGAGCACCGATGCAGCGCCGGCCAGCTTCTCGAGGAGAATAAGGTCGAATTCCCGTTGGAAGAACAGTCGGGTAGTAAGCGTCAACATTTCATTGAACAGCCCCGTTGGATCTGCGTGTGTCAGCATCATCGGCTCCTTATGATTCTCTCGCTTGCTACATTCAGTATAATGCGGAAGAACATCGTCGAACAATGCAATTCCGAATCGAATTTCGAGGTTATCGTGTCGAATCCGGAATCGATATCCTCCATGCGCATCCATTCACGGCGATTTGCATGGCGACGCCCTCGTAACGCCTCCCGTAAGGTGATATGATTGAGGGATAATGGAGCGAGACCCTGAAGCAAGTTCATTAAAACGGCAATTGCCGCATGGAGGACGAATTATGGCTGTGCTAGAGGTAGATATCCGGAAAGCCGGATATGCCGCGGATGCCGAGATCATCCGGAATATCGCGTTCTCGATCGAAGCGGGCGAGCTGGTCGGCCTGATCGGCCCGAACGGCGCCGGCAAGAGCACGACGATCAAGTCCCTGCTCGGACTGATCCGCTACGTGGACGGAAGCGTGAACTTCGGCGGCGAGGAGGGGCGGTACGCCTATGTGCCGGAACAGCCGGTGCTCTACGAGTATATGACGTTGTGGGAGCATCTGCAGCTGGCGGCGTCCGCTTACGAACTGGATGAAGCGACGTTTCTGCAGCGGGCGGAGACGATGCTGGAACGGTTCCGGTTGACCGGCGAGCGGCATAAGCTGCCGACGGGCTTCTCCAAAGGCATGCAGCAGAAAATGATGCTCATCATCGGCTTCCTGCTGAAGCCGGACGTCTACGTCGTGGATGAGCCGTTCGTCGGGCTCGATCCGCGCGCAACGCGGGACTTCCTGGAGTTGCTGGAGGACGAGCGCCGGAGAGGCGCAGGCGTTCTGATGTGCACGCATGTGCTCGATACCGCCGAACGTATCTGTAATCGCATCATTCTCATTAACGACGGCTCCGTCGTCGCGAAGGGCACGCTCGGAGAAATCCGGGAGCAGGCCGGCTGCGCGGAAGACGCGCCGCTGACCGACTGCTTCTACGCGCTGACATAAGGGGGGGAATTGCGATGCGGGATCTCGCCGTTAACTGGCGCGTCGGAACGCTCTTCCGCCGCCGGCTGAAGCGCTTCTGGACGGAACAATGGAAAGCGTGGCGCACGGCGCTCGACTGGACGGTGTGGGTCTATTTCATCCTGCCGCTGCTCTGGATCGGCGGCGGCACGTACTTGGACATCTGGCATCATCCGCCGGAATGGCTGCGGCAATTGCCGATGTGGACAGGAGAACGCCTGCCGCTCGTCGTCGTCTTCGTCGGCCGGCTGCGTACGTTCGCGGAAGAAGCGGACGTGCTGTTCTTGCTGCAGAAGCGGAAATGGGGCAGGGGGCTGATGCTGCGAGGCACGGCGTATACCGCCGCCGTGCTGCTGTTCCTGACTGCGGTCGTCTACGCGCTGCTGCTGCCCTTTTTCGTGGCCGTCCATCATTTCTCGGCCGCGACGCTCGTTACGATGATCGTCTACACCTGGGCGTGGGCGTGCATCGGCGCCGTGTGGCGGAACATGCTCGAAGCCCGCTTCTCGGGTTTCCGCAAATGGCTCGTCAAGGCGGCCGTCCTGCTGCTTCTCGCGATCAGCTATCTGATCCCGATGATTTATTGGGGCAGCGCGCCCGCGCGCCTGCTGCTGCCCATCCTGATCGGAGCGGCAGCATTCGGGCTCTTGCTTCGCGTCAAGCTTCGCGCCAGGGATGCGTTCGACTCGGACACCGAGCAAGAACAGCTGGCCCGGTTGGCCAGCACGCAGTTTCTTCTGCGGAACGTCATGAAGCGCAAGCCTCGCATCCGGCTGCGCCGGCCGATGGTGCTTCGCAATTCGAAGCGAATCTTCAAACGCTTCGACGGCGAAACCATTCTCGGCGAAATGATCATCAAAGCGTATATCAGACGGCTTCCGCTGATCCGCACCTGGCTCGCGTTCACGCTGCTTTCCTCCGTTGCGCTGTTTCTGACGCCGGCGGTCATCCAACCCTATGTCGCGATCGCGCTGACGCTGCTGTTCTCGACCTGGATCACCTCCCATTGGCGGGGAATGATGGCAGAGCCGTATTTCGCGCAGTTCCGCTGGCCGGACGCCGTCAAGCGCAAGTCCGCCGGACGCGTTCGTTTCTGGCTCGTCGTGCCTTGCGCGGGACTGTTCGGCATGATCTGCGGTTTGAAGGCGTACGGCGCATGGGGACTGCTGGCGATCGTTCCGGGCGTCCTGATCTGGCTCGTCATCAACAGCGTCGTCACGTCGACGATGCTGCTATCGGATCGCAAAGCCGAAGAGACATAAGCGGCGCGACCTTCGCTGGAGGTTTTAAACGCCGGCATGATGCGGGTAATTGACTTGAAGCCGTTCTTCTATACTCGAATATGGAGCTGTGGCCCATGTATTTGAAAAGCATCTCGCTCGCAGGCATCGACGAGACGGATCCGCGCGAATATCCGTTCTCGATACCGGTGATTCGTTCGTTAACGTCATTAACTTTCGCGTCCAATGTCGCGTTCTTCGTCGGAGAGAACGGATCCGGCAAATCCACGCTGCTTGAAGCGATCGCGTACCAATGCGGCTTCAATACGGCGGGCGGCGGACGCAGCAATGCCTACGAGGTGGATGCGTCCGCATCCGCGCTGGGCGGCCATCTTCGCTTGTCCTGGCTGCCGAAGATCACGAACGGCTTCTTCCTGCGGGCCGAGACCTTCTATCAATTCGCCAGCCACATCGACACGATGCCGGACTCGCTGCCGTATTACGGCGGGCGTTCGTTGCACCAGCAGTCGCACGGCGAAGCGTTCCTGTCGCTGTTTACCAACCGTTTCGGGGGAAAAGCGATCTACCTGTTGGACGAGCCCGAAGCCGCGCTGTCGCCGGCGAGACAGTTAGCCCTGTTGCGGATCATGCATGATCTGGAAGGGGAGGCCCAATTCATCGTCGCCACGCATTCCCCGATCCTGCTCGGCTATCCGGATGCGCAAATTTTCGATTTCGATGCGCTGCCCGTTGGAGAGATCCGTTACGAGGATACGCTCCATTACGTGTTGACGCGAAGGTTTCTCGAGAACAAGGACAAGGTGCTGAAAGAACTGTTTGCGGATGACTAGCGTATCGGATAAGCCATGAAGAAAGAAGGAGGAATACCCATGAACGAAACGATCTCCCTGTTAAAATCGCATCGCTCCATTCGCAAATTCTCGTCGCAGCCCGTCACCGACGAGCAGCTTGCGCATATTCTGGCCGCCGCTCAGGCAGCCTCGACATCATCCAATATGCAAGCCTACAGCGTCATCGGCATCCGGAGCGAAGAGAAACGGGCTAAGCTTGCCGAGCTGACGGGCAACCAGCAGCATGTCGCGCAGACGCCGCTGTTCCTCGCCTGGTGCGCGGATTTGAACCGGCTGCAGACGGCCGTCGGGCTGCATCAGGAATCTCCCGAGTTCCAACTCGAACAAAATATGGAAACGTTCATCATGGCGACCGTCGACGCCGCGCTTGCCGCGCAGAACGCAGCCGTAGCCGCGGAATCGCTTGGTCTGGGCATCGTGTATATCGGCGGCATTCGCAACCGGCCGCAGGACGTAACGGAGCTGTTGAAGCTGCCCAAGCTCGTGTATCCGGTATTCGGCATGTGCGTGGGCGTTCCGGCCCAGGAGCCTGATCAGCGTCCGAGGCTTCCGCTGTCGGCCGTGTACCATGAAGAAGCGTACGCCGAGGCGGCGGCAGTTGCCGAAGGAATCGAGGCTTACGATGTCACGATGGGGGATTACTATGCCGAGCGGTCGGGGAATGGGCGGACGTCGGTCTGGTCGAAGGAAATGGCGGCCCGCTTCCGGCCGGAGCAGCTTCGGCCGCATATGCGCGCTTATTTGGAAAGTCAAGGTTTTCGCTTGTCTTGAGTGACATCCGCGAGGCGAGGAATCGGATTCAAGCGGATGCGAAACCATTAATGGCATTAAGTAACAACGGATTGAATATGAACCGAACAAACAAAAAACCTTCTTCGGCGGAGTTTCGCTGAAGAAGGTTTTTTAGTTGAATTACTGTATCCGATTCCCGATCGCCTCGGTCATCGATCCTTGGAGATGCGGTCGACGACCAGTAGCAGGAGGAACGAGAGCAGGATCATCGAACCTGCCCAAGCCCAAGCCATCGTCATGCTTCCGCCGTCCGATGCGACGTAGATCGCGGTCGGGATCGTTTGCGTTCTGCCCGGAATGTTGCCCGCGACCATCAGCGTGGCGCCGAATTCGCCAAGCCCCCGGCAAAAGCCGAGGATATAGCCGGAAGCGAGCGAACGCGCCGACAGGGGGACGGTAATGTAGCGGAACACCTGCCACTCGCTCGCGCCCATCGCCCTGGCGGCATTCTCGAGATCGGCATCCACGCTTTGCAGGCCGGTCTTGATCGTCCGATAGGCGAGCGGGAAGGCCACGATCGCGGCCGCGATGACCGCGGACTCCCATGTGAACAGAATCGGACCGCCGAACAACGATTCATAGGCTTTTCCGATCCAGCTGCGACGGCCGAGCACGACCAGCAGAACGAAACCGACGACGGTCGGCGGCAGCACGAGCGGAAGCAGGAGCACGGTTTCCAGCAGGCTTTTGCCCCAGAAACGCGCCTTGGCCATGCGCCACGCGATGAGGAGCGAAGCCGCGAAGACGAGTATGCTGGCGACGACGGATATTTGGATGGATAATCCGATCGGATCCAGGAAGGTATTCCAATTCATGGCAAGACTCCTTAAGATGGCGGCCGTTACGACAGTTTAAAGCCGTATTTCATGAAGACGGCGTCCGCAGCCTTCGTTTGCAGATAGGCATAGAAGGCTTTCGCTTCCGCGGCATGCTTCGTCTCCTTCACGACGCCGGCCGGATAGAGGATCGGGCTGTGAACGCCGGGAATGATGCGGAGCGCGATTTTCACTTTGCTCGAGGTCAAGGCATCGGTCTTGTACACGAAGCCGGCATCGACGTTGCCGGTCTCCACGTAAGTCAGCACTTGGCGGACGTCCTTCGCGTAGACGAGCTTTGATTGCAAGGAGTCCCAAACTTTGCGGGTCGTGAGCGTTTCCTTGGCGTATTGACCGGCCGGAACGGATTCCGGTTGGCCGATGGCGACTTTCTTCACGGATTTGTCCGTCAGTTCTTTGACGGTCGTGAACGCGTGCTTGGAATTCGTCGGAACGACCATGACCAAATCGTTGTTCAGCAGCGTGGCGTGGTCGGCGATCAAGTCTTCCTTGACGAGCGTATCCATTTGTTTCTGCCCGGCCGAGAAGAAGAGATCCGCCGGCGCCCCTTGCTCGATCTGCTTCTGCAGCGTACCGGACGAGCCGTAATTGAAGACGAGATCGATGTCCGGATGCTGCTTCTCGTACGTTTTCTCGATCGTGTCGAGACTGTCCTTCAAGCTGGCCGCCGCGGAGACGAGCAGCTCGGTTTTCTTGGCCGCCGCATGGGACGGCTGGGCCGGCAGCGCCACGAGCGCCGCCAATAATACAAGACTGATGCCTACTTGCTTTTTCATGCTAGGATTCCCTCCTGAGACGGTATGACCATATTTATGAGAGTTATCGTAACATATCTCTATTGCGATTTATAGTGTTTAGCTATAAATAGACCTTTTTAGATATAATCAGTATTCGGGCGTCAAAGATCAAAGGACCGGCACGCTGTTGGGCAGCGATTGCCGGTCCTTTGGGATGGATTATTTAGTAGACATAACTATTGTTATGTCGTGCTGCTAAGTTTCGTTGCTATGACTTCTTAATTGAGTCTTTTCGCAAATGTCTTATCCCTCTGACACCTCGCTCTGACACTTCACAATGCCAGATCACTCTGTCGCTTCGCAATGCCACGTTTCGGCTCTGTCTCTTCACGGAGCCTCACGACGTCTCGAACGGTTCGATATGAATATGCACATGCGTGATCTGATGGTGATCGTACATTTGCTTCTCGACCTGCTCGGTAATTTCATGGCTCTCGGAGACGTTGAGCATACCGTTCACGCCGATCGTAACGTCCACGAGTTTGTTGTTGCCGTGAATGCGGGCTTTGATGTCGATGATTTTCTTGACGCCGGGCACTTCGCGAATCGTCTGCTTCATCACCTGCAGCTCTTGGTCGTCGAAGCCGTCGGTCAAGGCATGCGTGGCATCCCGGAAGATGCCCCAAGCCGTCTTGATGATGATCGCTCCGACGATTAATGCCGTTAATGGATCAAGCCAAGGCAATCCCCGCTGCGAGGCGAATATGCCGATGAAAGCTCCTACGCTGACGAGCGCGTCCGACCGGTTATCCTGGGCTGCGGCCATCATCGCTTGACTGTTGATCTGCCTGGCCAATCTGGCGTTATACCGGTAGACCATATAAATCGCGGCGGCGGAGAACAAGGCCGTCCAAGCGGCCACGCTGCCCTGCGAAGTCGCGTGCGGCGTGCCGAAGGAGGTTGCTGCCTGGTACAGCACCTGCAAGCCGACCGCGAACATAATGAAGGACGCGACAAGCGCCGATACCGTCTCCGCCCGAAAATGGCCATAGCGATGATCCCTGTCCGGCGGCTTTCGGGATATCCGAAGTCCGATCAAGACGGCCAGGGACGCGATGATATCCGTCGAATTGTTGAGCCCGTCCGCCGACAACGCCTCCGAATTCGTCCAATACCCGATCGAGAGCTTGAGCGCCGCCAGGCACAAGTAGGCTGCGATGCTGATCCAAGCGCCTTTTTCCCCTTTTTTAATATCCTCGTACATACGGTCCATGCCAAACCTCCATCAATAAGTGCTTCGTTCGTAATGATAAAGGACGATTACCGTGTGGGTCTAGAGAAACAGTGTTGTCGGCGGCCTCAAAAATAAGCAGGGTTCAACTTTGTTGCGCATGTCCAAACTATTGAGTTTACGTAACAATAGTTATGTTCAGAAACTCCGCCCGGCATGTTGTTTTTTTAATTTTCCTTGCAACTTATTGGAAATTGGCCGCATCATCATAGGGAGGAGAGGTGGAAATCCGGTTTGGATGTTGTTGCACGCTTGAAACAGCAAGACGAAGACGCGCTGCGGATGCTGATGGATGCCCACGGCGATCGTCTGCTTAGAACGGCTTACCTGCTGCTCAAAGATCGTCAGGCCGCCGAGGAAGCCGTGCAGGATACATTCGTTCAGGCGTATCGCAAAATCGGGCAGCTGGAGGATCCGGCAAAGCTCGGCAGCTGGCTGCTGCGGATCGCGCTCAATCGCTGCCGCATGAAGCAGCGGACGTGGAGCTGGCGCCATATCTTCCCGTCCCCGCGCATGGAGCTGGACGCGGAGCAGGGCGATCCGGGACCCGAGGAAAGCTTGCTGCTTGAACTGCGCGGCGTTCAAGTCCATGAAGCGATCGGCCGTCTGGAATACAAATACCGCGAAGTCATCACGCTGTTCTATTACCAGGAGCTGTCGGTCGCGGAGATCGCGGACCAGCTGCAAACGAATGAAAACACGATCAAGGCGAGGCTGGCCAGAGGGCGCCGGCTGCTGAAGGCGGAACTCGAAGCCGATGAGGAGGGATGGCCGTGAACGGGCAGGATCGGCAGGATACGATGAAAACCAAACTCGACGAAGAGTTGAATTCGCTGCGATTCGGCGGTCACGCGCGCGTCCTGGAACGCACGCACCTCCGCGGTTGGCGGAGCAGGCTCCGCGCATGGTGGAATAAGGAGCTTGAGATCCCGGTCGTGCCGGTCGCCGCGGCGATCGCCTTGCTGGCCGGCTCGCTGCTGGTCGGGCGCTTGCGCGGCATCTCGGAAGCCGATCGATCGGGACCTTCGGCGAACCGGGTGTTGGTCAAGGAAGGCGAGAATTACTATTGGCAGGACGATTACGAGAAGGCGGTGGCCTCCATTGAGACTGAAGATTCGCGTTAAAGTGAAGCATCTGGTCTCCGGGCTCGTCGTAATGGGGCTGTTGTTCGGCGCAGCGTCCATACTGATGCCTTCGCAGGCGAACGACTTATTGGCAGGAACCGCTTCTACAGGCATGGATAAATCCGAATTGCTGCGGTCATTGGATGATCCGAAGCCAAGCGAGGCGAAGTGGAAGCTGATCCAAACCTACGTACTTGGCGATGGCAAGGATCGGCTTGCCAGCGGTTATCAGGTGTACGTCGGTTCGAATTTCACGACATCGGGCGGCAGCAGCGACGGCGTTGAACGTCCAACGTTAACCTGGGGGGAGAAGCTGCCGTCTCTGCTCGACTATTTGGCTAACGGACCGGCCGTCGGTTCTTCTCTCTTCCAGGCAGCCATGCAGCTGGCCTTGTATTACGGCTCGTCGGGAGAACCGGATCGGGCAATCGAAGCGTTGGAGACCGCCGAGCGGCGTTATCCGACCGGGCAGGAAGGAATCGTCAAGCAGCTGCGGTTCGAGCAGGTTAAGCTGCTTATGCAAGAAGGCAAATATCCTCAAGCGGAGGCATTGATAGACGAAATCGATGCTGAAGGAAATGCAATCGATCTCGACGGGGACGTGAAGTCCGCGAAGCTCAAAGCGCAAATTCTCCTTCATCAGGGCCGTCCGAGCGAAGCGCTGGCGCTTGTTCAGCAAGCAATCTCGACCTATACGGTCGCGTACAAGAAACTGATGAGCCAGCCGGGGGATGCCATGAGCGAGAAGCCGGCGCAATTGGAACCGCTCGAGACGCTGAGGCAGTATTTCGCGGCGATGCAATCGACTTCGGGCTCGTATGCGCCGGCTTCCGTGTCCGGAACGGTGCTGCGCAGCAACGGCGCGGCGATGGCCCGCGTCGCCGTGTTTCTGCGGACGGAGGATGCGGTCAATCACAGCGTATTGGATACGGAGCCGTATCAGACCATGACGGACGATCAAGGCCGCTATACGTTCACGGACGTGTTTCCCGGCAGCTACCAGCTTACGATCGGGTTCGACTACGATCAGATCGACGGGTGGAGCTGGCCGGTAGGAATCAATGAGTGGATCGACGTCGATCCCGGCAGCCGCATGACGATACCCGTCGTTCTGAGGCCATTGATCAAGCTTAATGCCCCGGTCAACAACGTGGAGCTGTCCGGTCCGCGCATCGATTTCGATTGGGAGCCCGTCGAAGGTGCCGCCTATTACAAGCTTACCGGCAATATCCAGGTCGAGAACGGCACGATCGGCGTCGAGATTCGAAACCATATCACGGGCCATGCATGGAGCACGCCGGTCGACACGCTCTATAACCTCGCTTCGGGTTATTCCTTCATCGAGGTAGACGGCAAACAGGTGCCCGACCCCGTCTCGCTGCTCGGATTCGCCAATCCGGGGAAACGGTTCTCGTGGTACGTCGAAGCGTTCGACGAGCAGGGGAACAAGCTGTCGCAAAGCAACGGGTACCGGTTGACGCCGGACACGATGGGGGAGCTCCCGTTCTTCACGCTGCACGATCGAACGCTGTCGGAGGGCGATCGGCTGCTGCTCGCCTATCGCGACGATGACGCGATGAAGGCTTACAAGCGAGCTTGGGCGGCGAATCCTGCGGATGCGTACAGCCTCGGCATGATTATCCGGCTTTATCACTCGCGGGAAACAAGCGATCGTTCTGCCAGAGAACGGCTCGACGAGGAGACGGTCCCGTATGTCCTGGAGATGATGAAGCTTCGGCCCGAGCTCCAGTACAGCTTCTGGCTCATGAATCAATTCATCTCTGAGAAGGAATGGTCCGGCGCGGAGAAGTATTACGAGCTGGGGCTGCAATTGGGCAAAGACGACGACTTGACTTACGTGCAATCCGTCTACGCCGCGGCATTGATGACGCAAGGGAAATTCGATGAGGCGAAGGAACTGCTCGCTGCGGTCATGCCCGCCGAGAAAAGCCACCGGTTCGTCGGACATCTCCTGGCCGCCGACCTAATGGTCGTCGGTTCGATCGAGCATGCTTCCGACTTGGCGGCGCGATACCCGGAACGCAAAAGCGGCGAGACCGCAACGAATTGGAGCCGGTTGCTGTCGGACTTGAGCCGCGAAGCGAACGACCTTGGAAGCTCGGCCTACATCAAGGTGCTCAAGCAGGCGATGCAATGGCAATACGCGGGGGATAAGGTAAGGCTGGGACAATGGTTATCGCAATCGGGCCGACCGGCAAGCAAGGCGTTTCTGGCGGCGTTGGCGAGCATTGATTAATGGGGTTAATTAATGTTCGAGACCGTAGTTGAGTCCACGCAAAGTGGCTTCTACGGTCTTTTTTTTGCTGCGGAATCGGCCTGTCGACAAGGCTGCGGGGGCTTCGAACGATAAAAACGGACTAGGCTGAAGTGGACGCGCTTTTTTACAGGAAACGAGGGATTTTTCGCGAATTGGTAGTCATAACGCCGGGCCGCTTACAGGCAACTTTAAATATGTCGGGAGGGATTGAGCGTGCCGAATTTTCAGCAGGGCAGTTATGGCGGCGAGACGATTACGTTATCCAATGCGCATGTGCGGATCGAAGTGCACAAACGGTTGACGGGCTGGGGCTGGGCGGAGATCCACGCGGCGGATGGCCGATTCATGGCGGTCCTCGAGCATTTCGGGGAGCTGCTGCTCCGCGACCAGGAAATTCCGATGCGCATGGAGTCTGACAGCTGGCGGAAGGAGTCGACGGAAGCCGGCGAAAGCTTGATTTTCCCGGTGAAAGCCCTTAACGTGCAACGGATGCTGCAAGGAACGTCGTTCGATTCTTGGATCCGGTATCCGTTCGACGCCGCGCTGATGGAAGGCGAGGCGAAGCTGACGCTGCTGCGCGACGAACCGGTCCTGAAGCTGGACTTCAAGCTGGAATCCAACTACAATCTGTTCGCGCGCTATGTGCGAGGACCGTGGGTGAAAGCGGGAGCGGATTCGTTCGGCGCGCGGAAGACGGACGCGATCTTCCCGGGAATCGAATGGCTGGAAGGCGAGGAATGGTCGAGCGGCACGGACTGGTTCAAGGATCCTTGGGCGCTGCGCGCGGCTCCGCATCCGAACAAAGCCGCGATGCCGCTCATGTCGGTAAGCTGCGACGGCATGGCCGTGGGGTTATCGTGGGACCCGGTTTTGAATGCGACGAGATGGTTCAACTACCGGACGCATGTCCAGCAGCCCGTATTTGCTTCACCTAATTTCATCGACCGGCGGAACCACCATTTGCTGGGCTTGATGGTTCCGGACGCCGCGGCCGAGCATGCGGAGAATCAAATTCATGCCACGGAGCCGCTCGAGCTTCATCCGAGGCAGATCGTGGCCTGGAGCGCCGAGCTCTTCGTCGTGCCGGGCACGTCGCTCGACGCCGTGACCTTCTGGATTCAGCGGCAGCAAGGATTGCCCGCGCCCGCAGAGCCGCGCTGGCCGTACGAGGAGGCGCTGAAACGAATCGCTTCCGCTTACTGCAGCCGGTATTGGGCGGAAGGCAAAGGGTTCGGCACGCCGCAGCACGAGAACGGCTATTCGACCCGAATTCCGCGTTTCGCGGAAGGCTTCCTCGGGCGTTATGCCGGAAGCGAGCCGGCCGTGTCGCTCCAGGAGAAGGTCGATGCATGCAAGGTGCTTGCATCCGAATCGTCGCCGGATCCGGATGAGGACTCGCTGCAGAAATGCCTTGCGCTCCTGACGTATCAGCGCGAGGACGGCTCGTTCGCGTTCGATCCGGACGGCCGCCATTACATGAAGGATGATTTCGTCGTGGCGCGGGCGTTCCTGGAACCGATGGGGCACGCGGGGGATACCGCGCTTGACCTCTGCGTGCTGCCGGCCATCGAGCTGTTGCGCTGCTGGCAGCAAACCGGCGACGATCGCATGAAGGCCGGTGCGCTCCGTGCCGTCGATTACTGCTCCGCCATGATGCGACCGGAAGGCGGGGATTTCTGGGAGACGCCGCTGCACAGCCCTAACCTGTTCGCGGCCGGGCATGCTGCGATCGCGAACGAACTGGCCCACCGGGCGACCGGAGAGCGGAAGTATCGGGAGAAGGCGGTCTATTGGCTGCGCGCGCTGCTGCCGTTCACCCATCTCTGGGAACCGAACGGCACGCCGATGCTGTACAACGCGAAGCCGTGCTTCTGCGCAAGCGATTGGTACTTCGCGAACTGGGTCCGGGACCATGTGCAGTGGGAAGTGTTGGAAACGTTCGCCGTCTCGCACCAACTCGGCCTCGACTGGGCTGCCATCGATCCGTCGATCGATTGGAACCGTTACCGGGAAGGGATCACGAACGCCGCGCTTCGCTGGATGCTCGACAGACGCAACGCGACGTGGATGCCGCATAATCTGCAGCACACGAAGTCGTTCTACGACCAAGGCTTGCTCGACGACTGCTTCGCCGACACGCATAATGCCGTTACGGGCTTGTACGGCGGAATGGCGATCATGCCCGACGTCATCGCGGTTAATTTGTTGGCGATGCTGGAGATGCAATCCGCGTAGCGGCGTATTCGCAGCCGGCCGGATCGGGTAAGGATGGGGAAGGAGCTGATGAACATGAACCATGCAGAGGATGCCGTACAAACCGAAATCACGATTCGAATCCCGGGGCTTCAGCGCGACTTGTCGATCCTGCACCTGACCGATTGCCATCTGACCGAATACGACGACCGGGATCCGGAGGAAATCAGGGACGCGGCAAAAAGCCGTACGGAGTATTTTGCCGCGGAGAAGAGCGGCGGCGAATCCGCGCGCGCGACCTTCGAGCGCATCATCGACGCCGTCAATGCGCAAGCCGTCGATTACGCGGTATTGACCGGCGATATCATCGACTTCCCGTCGCAAGCCAATCTGGAGACGATCCGAGCGGCATTTGCCCGCCTGTCCGCGCCGTACGCGTATACCCTCGGGAACCATGATTGGTACTCCGGCGGCAGCTTCAACGATGAGGTTCGCGTCGCGGCTTACCCGAAGTTCGCCGAATGGATCCCGTCGCCGCCGGGCTGCGATATTCGAACGCTGGCAGGCGTTACACTCGTAGTGCTGGATAATAGCAATTACCAAGTGACCGCGGAACAGTTCGACGCGATCCGCGATGCGGCGGCGTCCGGCGAGCCTTACTTGCTGTTCATGCACATTCCGATGTATCTCTCGGGCCTCGTGAAAGACGTCGTGAAAAGGTGGAAAGCGCCGATCATGATGGGGGCCGCGGGCTGGGATCCCGCGGTGCAGGAAGCCTGGCAGGTGCCGCACCAAGATGATAGCACGGGCGAATTCTGCCGTTGGCTGGCAAGCCCGGACAGCGGGAACATCCGCGGCATATTTTGCGGGCATGTGCACCTCGACCATATCGACGCGTTTCGGGAAGGGCGTTACCAATACGTCGGCGCGCCGGGCTATACCGGCGCTAGCCGGATGATTCGGTTGATTCCGGAAGAAGGCGGAATGATTCCTTGACCCGAATCGAGCAGATTCAAGCGGAACGAGATGGAGTCGCGCAATTGTTTAACGACACTAATTAAATTCGCGAGAAAGCATGAACATAACCCCAAAATGCGCTTGAACTTACTATGATTGCGAGGATACCATAAATGCGCGACGCATTAACTGTACTTGCCATATCCGGCAGTTTGCGAGAAAAATCGTCCAATACGGCGCTCATGCATGCCATCATCGGATTAGCCCCGGAGGAAATGCAATTCGAGATCTATCGCGGACTCGGCGATCTGCCGCATTTCAATCCCGATCTCGACACGGAGCCGGGACCGGCCGCGGTAACGGAACTGCGCGGCAGGCTGGCGGCTGCGGATGCCGTGCTCGTCTGCACGCCCGAGTACGGAAACGGCGTCCTGGGTTCGCTCAAAAACGCCTTGGATTGGATCGTGTCGTCGGGCGAATTCGTGAACAAGCCGACGGCCGTCATCACCGCGTCCCCGACCCCCATGGGCGGCGATAAGGCGCATGCCTCGCTGCTGCTGACCCTTGGCATGATCAACGCGGTCATCGCGGAAGGCGCGACGCTTATGATTCCGCATATTCCGCTCAAGCTGGACCGGGAAGGGCGAATCGTGGACGACGCGTTGGTACGCGATATCGAAGCGATGCTCGCCGCGCTTTTATCGGCCTGCCGCGTGTAACAGAGCAGTAAACTATTAGACCGATTTGTAATGGTCCACCGTTGTCATAAGTGCCATCGCGAGAGAATGCCGGGCGAACGTCTTGCCCGGTTTCTTCGCATGCCGCCTGATTTGGATATTGTTGGATATTCGGCCGTTCGCGGGGCATACTAAGCCAAATGACCGACAAGGATGAATGCCTCATGAAGCCGTTCGATCTGCACGCCGCCATTCCCGGGCTGATGCATTCCGGAGATCTCGTCAGCCGCGGGCTGAATACCGACAATGAAACGGTGCAGCTGGTCTATTTGTCGTCCTTGTGCGACAAACAATATCTTCAAAGCACGATCATGCAAGCGTTCGGCGATTGCAGCGACAGGGCGGATTTCAAAAACAGGCTGAGCTTGATCCCCGGCTATGAGCAAGCGGAGAGCGGGGACGCGGCCGTCCAAAAGCTCCTTCACGGGTATGCCCTCGTGCTGTTTCCCGATGCGATCTGCGCGATCGAGTCGGCGAAGGCGGCGACCTCCAAGCCCTCGGATGCAACGATGGAAAGCATCTTGCAAGGGCCGCAGTATGCGTTCTCCGAAGATATCGCGACCAACGTGCAGATCATTCGGACGCGTTATCCCTCGAAGGAGCTGCGCGTGGAATACTCGGTCATCGGCACCGTCAGCCAGACTTCGTTGGCGATTTTGTACGATGAATCGAAAGTGGATCCGGAGGTACTGCTGGAGCTCGATCAGCGGCTCTCCAAAATCGACGCGGAAGTGGTGCAGGCCTCTAATCAGGTACAGATGCTGCTGACCGACCGGTACCATTTGCTTCCGACGGGTTTGGTCACGGATCGGCCCGACCGGACGGTTTTGAATCTGAGCCAGGGCAAGGTAATCCTGCTCCTGAACGGCACGCCGTTCTCTATTAATTTGCCGGCTGTTTTTTTCGATTTCTTGGTTTCCATGGAAGACGTGTATCAATATCCCTGGTTGATGCGGCCGCTTCAGGCGCTGCGGTATATCGGGGCTTGCATCACCATGACGCTGCCGGCGCTATACATCGCATTCGTGTCGTATAACCCGGAATTCTTCCGGGCGCAGCTGGCGATCGAGATTGCCGGCAGCCGCGCGGCGGTACCGTACGCCTCGTACTATGAGGTCTTCTTGATGCTGTTCCTAACGGAAGCGTTGACGGAAGCGAGCATACGGCTGCCGAAGCATATCGGTTCGACGGCGACGACGGTCGGCGGCCTGATCTTGGGCGAAGCGGCGCAGCAGGCGGGACTGGTCAGCAGCATCATGATCATCATCGCCTCGTCCGTGGCGATCTCGAACTTCGTCATCCCGATCAATACGATGAGCTATGCGGTGCGGGTCGCGAAATTCCCGTTGATCATTCTGGCGATGTATTTCGGCTTGGTCGGGATCGTAACCGGCATTTTTTGTTTCGTGTTGTACGCGGCGAGCTTGCGAAGCTTCGGCCGGCCGTATTTGAAGCTGTTTTCCGGGGAAGCCAAAAGAAGCAGGTGAATGGGTTGTCGCGCTATTTTTTTTACTTTACGAGCATCTCCATGTTGATCCATACCTTATTGAGCGTGCCTCGCGATCATATGAACGCACGGTATGACGGCGCGATCATGTCGTTCCTGATCGGACCTGCGATCGGGTTCATGCTGATCTATGTCTATACCCGGTCGTTATCGAAATTCAAGGGCCAAGGGTTGCCGGAGATCGCGGCCGAGCGGCTCCCGAAAGCGCTAAGCATGCCCCTGCTGCTCATCGCGGGACTGACGTCGTTCATCGCCGGCGGCGTGGCTTGGATTCATTGCGCATTTATCATTTCCAAATATCTGAATCCGGATATGTCGCCGTATGCGCTGCTCATCTTGTTTGTGATCGTGACCTGCGCGGGGGCGGTTCAAGCATCGAAAACGGTGTTATTCAGCGCCGAGATCATCTATATCGTATGCGTGCCGCTGTTGATCGTCTTGATCCTTCATGGCCTATTCAGCAAAAGCATGAATTACGACTCCGTGAAAGTCATGCTTGATTACACGTGGATGATGCCGTCGTGGAACAGTATAGCGGCGTCGACCAATACGTTCGCCGGTTACTTGGCGCTGTCGGTATTCAACCGGACGTTTCCGGCCGACAAGCCAATCAAGCATCTGTGGCTGATTCCGGCGGTAGGGTTCATCCTGGAGTTGTTCTCTTTCTTCATCCCTATCGGCTTCCATGGCACGGATGGGGTCGACGACTTTATTTATACCTGGGTATCGACGGTGGACGCGTTTCGCATGAAATACGTGCTGATCGAACGGGTGGTTTCCATTTATTTGTTGATTCTCTTGGTCATCACGTACGTGTTTACGATGATCACGTGGCATGTCGGCTCCGAGCTGATCACGGGCGCTTTTCGAAGCCGTCCGCCTAAGAAGGCTTCGCTGCGAACCCAGCTTCCGGGACTTGTCATCTGCATGCTGATCGGGATCGGCACGGTAATCGCCGGCGCGCATATCGACGAGACGACGCTGTTCAAAGCGTCCTCGTATTGGATGGGGATTCGGCTGCCGCTCGATATACTGATCGTGTTCGCCGTATTTCTACTTAGCCGATGGAGGGTAAAAGCATGAAACGGACGATACTGTGGATGAGCGTAGGGATGCTGCTGCTCGCGAGTCTTCCCGGTTGCGGCTTCAAGGACATCGATCGGCGTTTCTTCGTGATGGCCATCGGCATCGATAAATCGGAAAAGCCCGGCAAGCCGTATCATGTCTCTTTGAAGATGGCGATTCCGTTCTCCAAGATCGAGCCCGGCAAGACCAATACGTATCAGCTCGTCAGCGATGATGCGAGCACGATTACGGAAGCTGTAAGGCATATGAAATCCAAAGTCGATAAAGAGCTGGACTTCTCGCAAGCCAAGATCGTCGTCATCGGCAAACAAATGAGCGCGGAGATCTTGCAGAAGGACTCGCTCGATTGGTTTATGCGCAGGCGGGATATTCAAGGAGCCGCTTACATGGCGCTGGGCGATCCGAGCGCCGAAGAGGTGCTGAACGTGAAAACCGGTTCCGAACGGTTCCCGGGCGACAGTTTGTTCCTGAGCTTCGATCATGACGGTACCGAATCGTCCTATATCGTGACCGAATATTTGTTCGATTTTCACCGCCGCGTAACCGAGAAGGGACTTGATCCGTATTTGCCGATCATTCGGCCGATGGGCAATGTGTACTTGATCGATCAGGTGGCCGTGTTCGACAAGAAGAAACTGAAAGCCGTCCTAAGTCCGGAGGAAACGCGGATCTTCAATAAACTGGTGGCGAAATACCAGAAGTTCGATATCGAGACGAAAACGGATCAGATTCAATTTGCCTTGAACGTGGATAAGATCAAGACCAAGTATAACATCGACATAGCCGAACGTTCGGCGCCGGTGCTCCAATTGAACGTGCGCATGGTAGGCCAAGTCGAGGAATCGTCGGAATCGTTTTATGAAAAGCCGTGGTCGTATTACGAACGGCTCGCCGAACAAGGCGTTGCCGCGCGTTATACGCACTTGCTGCAAAAGCTGCAGGCGCTGAACGTCGACCCGATCGGATTCGGATTGCATTACTGCGCGACGCATCACGACGGTCAGCAAGCCGAATGGACGGCATGGCAATCGATTTATCCGAAGCTGGCGTTCAAGCCGAAGGTGCGGGTTGAGATTAAGAGTTCTGGGGGGATTAAGTGAAAAGGTTTTCCGAATATACTTTTTCACAAAACCCGTATTTTATACATATGTCTATAAGTCGGGTGTAATGATGTCGGTTGACAATTCCTGTCGGAGTTGTCGGATGACAAGAACTTGATGTCATAAATGACAAGAACTTTATCTCATTGCCTCCTTTCCCGTCTTATTAATAATAAGACGGCGATCTTGAATTCTGACTATATCCCGCCGTTACTTCAATGTAAAACAGCAGCCGATCGTGAGGCCGGCTGCCGTTGTCTATCCATTCAACTATCGTGCCCGTTAGCTTAATGATAATTATATTGCTACTGTGACTTTTTTTGCTGCTTCGTTGTAATCATGAATGTAACGTATACAAGCAATAAAAGGACTGAAAAAATCGTTAATGTTGTATTTAATGTGAATGAATCTGAAATTCTGAATGCAACTATGCCAAGTATCACAATGAGTCCTATGGATTCCCTGTTAAACTTAAAAAAGCGATATCTTATCATTCTATAAATCACCAAACCATTAGCAAGCAGGTACAGAGCAAGAAAGGCATAAACCAAATTTTTCACTCCCTTATCATTAACGGTCAGTCCGCTGTATATATCCACCAGTATTTTACTCAGATACAACAAATTAGTTGCGCTATCCTGCCCGTTACTTCAATGGACAACGGCAGCCGATCGTTTGGCCGACTGCCGTTGCAGCTTTAATCTGCTCCCTTTTAACCTTTGTTTTGAGTCTTCTTAATTTGAGACCAACAGACTATCGAAATAATAATAAACATCAAGATTATAGGCATTGAAAATGAAGAACTTCCGTTTATGAAATCCGAAATGAGCAGTACAGCGGCTACAAAAGCCATGAACAATAAGAAATAAACCGCTATTAAATGATTCGCTTTTTGTTTCCCTTTACGTTTAAACAAAAAGCATATTCCAATAACGGCTATGACGACATAAAAAAACATTAGTCCTTGGACAGCTAATAATGCGGTTAATTGACCAGTCATATTACATTTCACCTTGTTTCTTTACAAAGTGTTGTTCGTTACTTAGTAAAAAGGCATAAAAGAGAGAATTCTAATTGATTCAAACGACCACTCTATATTAGTACATATTGGAAGTAGCCTGCCATACTTTAATGGATAAGAAGAGCTGCCGCGAAGCATACACCTCCACTAACTCGTACAAGTTGAGTAGAACACATTCCAGGTCTTTTTCTATTTATAGAATGTCTCATCTATATGTTTTCCATCAATTGCTGTAACTCCTGTTTGAACAAATTCACCTTTTCTGTTTTTACCGTAGTAATAATTTTTTGTTGGTTCATCTTTAAATCTTACGTTGGCTTCGTATTTTTCGCTTTTAAAGCTGTAAACTCCTTTAATGGATAAAATTTCATCTGTTTTGTAATTTTGTTCTGTAACAAGGTACTCTTTTACATCGTTTGCCATATTTCGTTTAGCTGTAGGCAGGCCAGAGAAAAATAAATAGATCGTCCCGCAAAGTAAGAAAGTTATAACAAGAACGAGGATTGTTTTTTTATTCGCGATGATGATTCCACCCTTCTTTACACAAAGCTGCATTCTATTGGCAATTATGCCGATAGCCATAGCCCCATAGCCGCAACGAAATAATGGACCTAATCCGAGAGTGCCCGCAAAGTCTCCAATTCGTAATGAATGCTGATGAAGTAACGATGACCCCAAGATTCTTTCGCCCTCTTAACTTCCCAATTACTTGAATTTCTTCATATCCATCTCCCCATAAAGCTGGGAAACAATAGACCTTTGTATTAGGAGTGAATTGCTTGGTCCCTCTTCTAATGGTTTTGTTTTCACCAAAAAAACGCTTTTCAATTATGTTTCCTACAAGACACCAAATATAAGGGAGTTCTAACTCTGACATTCAAAAACCTCCTCTTAGGAGCAACGCTACCTCAATACTTAATTATACAGATATTAGAAGTAACTTGCCCTTTACTTCAATGACGAACGGCAGCCGATCGTTTGGCCGGCTGCCGTTGTGTCTCCATTCAACTATAGTTCCCAGATAGCTTAATCTTGCTAAGAAGTCTCTTCGTCTAAAATGACCTCTTTCGAGCTGAGAGTTCCATAGGGATAGCAGTGGAATTAATCTTGTGCTTCTTCGAGTAACTCTCTGAGCATCCTATCCTTGTTATTCACAAACTCTTTCATAATCATAAAATGGTCGGTTTCCTCCAATACTTGAACCTCGATACCATCCGGATTTAGATTGTAAATAATCGAATCTGGATATGCCATAAGAATCGGGGAATGGGTCGCAATAATAAATTGAGAGTTTTGCAATACAAGTTCATGGATTCGTGTCAGCATCGCCATTTGGCGAAGGGGAGACAATGCAGCCTCAGGCTCATCCAGTATATATAAACCATTCTCCCCGAAGCGATGAATGAAAGTAGAAAAGAACGACTCTCCGTGCGATTGCTCATGCAAGGACTTACCACCGTACGAATCTTTAATAGGTGGACCGAATGAAGGTTGACTGTCCAACTCATCGATCGTCGTGGCGAAATTATAATAACTTTCTGCCCGGAAGAAAAAGCCATCCTTCGGGCGTCGCGGACCTCTGATCAATTGTATAAATTCGTATAATCCCGAGTGGGTAGCCTGGGTCGAGAAGGAAAAGTTGATCGTCCCACCCTCCGGGTTAAATCCCCATGCGACAGCAATGGACTCCATCAGTGTTGATTTACCCATCCCATTTTCACCTACGATATAGGTTACCTTGGGGTGGAAATCAAGGGTATTTAAGCTTCGAATGACCGCCAAATCAAAGGGATAACGATTATACGTGGGTATTTGTTGCCTTTTGAGCTGAATTTGTCGTAAATAGGAATGCTGCACATTCAATATATTTCACTCCCGTTTAGGCCTTCAATCCTTATCCTTACCTTTGTTGGTCGACGCTGACTCATGTCACATTTTTGAGTTTACTCCATCAACCAAATAATACCACATATTGGAACTACACTGCCCGTTACTTCAATGCTCAACTGGAGCTGATCGTGTGACCGGCTCCCGTCGCGGGTGTCGTTAAGCTATACCTTCCCTTTAGTAAATTTATAAGTTTTCCCTTTTTCAGTCGCTGCCCTTTCAATATTTGTTGGAATCACATTCTATCCTTCATTATTTGCTAATATCGACTGTAATCGTCAGGTCATCAATATAATCTTTCGGATGGAATTGCTCCGTGCCGATGATGACGTCATCGTTCGGATTGGTCGAGGTAAATACAGCTTGATATTGATTCACCGTTCCTTCTACCCGTTGAGGGTATTGAAGAACGTCATATCTCACACCATATTGATTTTCTAGCCACACATACCTTGTCCGATCACTGGTAAGCTCGCCCTCTACTTCGAACGTCATCGTAAATGTATTATTTTTTTGTTCAATATGCTCAATCCGAACGGAACCGGCTTCCCCTTGAGACAGCTCGAGGCTCTTTCCCTCCCATCGTTTTGTTTCCAAACCCGTCATACCGCTCCCCAGATACGGCTTAATGGTCAGGGACTTTGGAATGGGATCCATACGTTCGAAATTCAATTGAGAAGAGTACACATATTGACCGTCTTCAGTCGGTGTGTCTTTACCATTATGACTGAATATTTGCAGAACGCGTCCCTTGTCATCGAAAATTTGATAGTTCATGACTGAAGGGAGCTCCTTTTTTTCTTTACTGAACCAGCGGATAGAAAGTGTTGCGGAAGTTGAATTAAAAACAGTTCTATCGTAAAGCATCGTCATATCCCGCCACACTCTGGCGTCATTAATAAGGTAAGCATGCTCGTCTCCTTGTAATTTCATAGGAATCGCGACATGCCACGATCGGTCCTCCAATGAACTTAATTCAAGTGTAAAAGCTTCCGGAATGTCTTGATTTGGGTGAATCGTATAGATACCCGCGAAGCTTCCATCCGCCAACGTTCTGCTGCCGCTTAAATCCGCGTTATAGCTCGTCAGACGTTTACCGTCTATCGATATTTGAGCATGGTTCCAAAATTCAAAGTTGCCGGTATCGTTGATAAAGCCGATATGAATGCTCGATCCGTCATAAA
Organism: Paenibacillus sp. J22P277; assembly: GCF_059383675.1. Lineage (NCBI taxonomy): Bacteria > Bacillati > Bacillota > Bacilli > Caryophanales > Paenibacillaceae > Paenibacillus > Paenibacillus sp. J22P277. Next base: position 12,864 of record NZ_JBXENS010000003.1, on the reverse strand, counting down.
GACTTTCCGTGAAGGTAATGGTTTTACCGTCAATGACCACCTGTTGTCCAAGCGGACTCACAAGCCCGTCTTGACTGGCTTTCCGTTCCCCGACATTCCCTACGAGCTCAAAAATCGATCCGATCACCGGAATTGAACGTATGGTTTCCGCGAAAACCGGAGAAATCACTCTTGCGCCGAACAGGATAACTACCGCCAATACCGCCGCCGGGAGTGCGTAGTACATTTTCCGCTTACGTGCTTGTCGAGGAAGCTGATTGAGAGTGTGCATTATTCGATCCTCCAGTTCGCTTGGTACGGATGGATTCACCGTTTGTTTAATAGCTTCTTCCCATTGCTCCACTGTCGCTCCTCCTCCGCTAACCATATTTCTTTTGCTTTTTCACGCGCCCTGCGCAATCTCGTCTTGATTGTACTTTCAGGCACTTCAAAAATAGCCGCCAAGTCTTGTACGGAAATATCCTCGATATGGAACAACTTCAGAAGCTCGCGTTGATCCTCTGGCAAACTTTCGAGTAGTTGATCGACTTCGATCCGTGCAAATGCGTAGTCGTTGGAAAAGGGCTCGTCACGCAGCTCAAGCGCAATTATATTTTCACGTTGTCGGTACATTTGTTTGCATTCATTGATGAGGATGCGCAGTAACCAGCTTTTAAAGTATCTCGGTTCCTTCAAGCTACGAATGTTTTGGTACGCTTTCAGGATCGCATCCTGGATGGCGTCAGCACAATCTTCATCGCGATGAAGCATCGTTTTCGCCATACGATACATGACCGTTCTGTGAGAGAAGATCAATCCTTCGAATGCTTTCTTGTCTCCGCGCTGCGCTTTTTTCACTTCCGATACAGCATCCATCGACAATCTCCCTTCTGGTTGCAACCATACGTTAGATACATAAGAGGATCGTTAGGTTTCACGTTATCAAAAATATGTTTTCGGAATGCTAATTGAGCTTAAATGCCCGTTAGCTAAATAAGAAAAGAGCAGCTGCCACTGGCAACTGCTCTAAACAAATGGCGCACCAAGAATAGAAATACATATCACCATGGACAATACGAATTCGACATTTCATCTAAACCGAACCAAACCTTTGTCCTTAGAATTCACTTAACATTTCCTCGTTTGGAGTTTTTATTCCGCAAGTAGCATCAAAGTAATCTGCCCGTTACTTCAATGAAAAAGAGGAGCAAACTGCCGCGGCATCTGCTCCTGAATTTGTTGAACTATCGTACCCGTTAGCGTAACGATCTAACTTAATCAAAATTGCCTCGAGCGGACCGAAGGCAGAATGACCCCTAAGTGTGAACACAGAAAAGACGAAGTTCTACTCATCTACGAATAATCCTTCGTATCTTTTCTTGTATTCTTCAAATCGTTTTAACTCTTCAATTGCTTCTTGTACAACATCTTCTTTATTTCCGTAAATCCCTTCAGTCGCTAAACAATATCCATCACTTAACCGGTCTAGAAAAGAAAATTCAGCAACATCTTTGTCCGACATACAGCCATGAGTATATAAACGATAAATATATGTGAAGAAATTATCCTCAGATATCTTCTGATTTATAAAATCTGAACGGAGCAGACCAAGCATAATATACATTGGCGTTACAAATTCATTCTTACCATAAATAGTCTTGAGAAAAGATAAAGTATCTTCAATGGATTTGGAGCCTGATAATGAGAGTTCAATAAAATCATAAGGAACATCAAAATGTTCAATGCAAAAGTCTGCCCATTTAATTACATCGCTTCTGTCAATATAGCCTGTAACTATGGAAAGATAATATATACCTGCTTTTGTTTTTAGATCTTTCATTTGTTTTCAGTCCTTAGTGGAATTTCGTCAAACGCGTTGAATTCGCCATACCTAAGGAATTCGCGAAGTGACTACGCAATCCTGCCCGTTAGCTTAATGCCGGTTCCCAGTCTACAACGTTATTTTCACAGTCTAATGTTTTATTTTTCAGTCTAAGACTTTATTTTCGATGAACAAAGTGCACGAACGCATGCCGATCATTCTTTGGCGTGAGTTGTCGGGAATGTTATAAAGTTCTTGTCACTGATCGGGAATGTTATTAGGTTCTTGTCATTACGCTTTGACAAGAACCTTATAACATTAAAACAAAAAGCCGCTTCTTATGCGGCTTCCAATGTTACTATGTTCTTGTCACCCGACAAGCATCTACAAGATTCTTATTATGCTTTTGTTGATGTGACTGTTGGGTTTAGTTTTTATGGTTCTTCTTTGTAACTTCAATTAATCTATATACAGCATCTACAAGATTCTTATTATGCTTTTGTTGATGTGACTGTATGCTTACTAACATAATCACTATGATGATCAACAATACAATAATGAGTACCAAATATTCATCCAAACCCAATATAAGCACCTGCCTTCACTCTTTAAGATACAACCTATTCTTGCACGTCTATTAAGCTCTCGTTCCCAGTTAGCGTATTGATTTATGGGGTATTCCAAAATTTCAATATCACTATAATGATGTAAAAGTTCCAAATCGGATTGAAAACAAGGACAATCGTGTAAGCCATCATGCGTTTATCATTTTTCTCTAAAGTCAAATTGTAGGTGCCTCGCAACCTGGTTCTTATCCAATTCGTAATAATTACCATGGTTAGGTAAAACAAATTAATTGCTACACATAAATATTCTCGAAAAAATTCAATCGCATTTCCACTAACTAATCCAATTAAAATATCAAGCGATTTATTCTTTTGATAATCATCATACATGGTAGCGATAAAGCTAAGTAGTAAAAAGAAGGTGGAGCATTTAATTGACCACCTTACGAGTGTTGTATTGTCACCATCTGATACTCGATAAAGTAGGCGCTCTACACCAAAGAATAAGATTACACTTAAAATAATGAATGCCATCGCTTTTATATACTCCAAAATGACAAGAACTGCATTAGTCGTTGTTTACGAACTGTTCTTGACCAGTTATCGTTCTTTGCAATACAGTTTCCGGACCCAAGAGGGTTGGGCACCGCCCCCCAATTTGACCCCATTTCACACAAAAAATTTCGTTATCATTATTGAAAATCTCTAATCATTCTCATCTCTACTTTTCAATATTTTTTCAAGCGAAATATGAATTGCTCTGAGATAACTAATTACGCATATGAAGCCAATTATCAAAACCATTATGAGAAATCCCAAAGGTTCCTTCACTCCTCATTTCAAGGTAACCTCATATTACCATAATTGGATCTAATCTGCCGTTCGTGTTAACGAGTAATCTGCCCGTTAGTTGAGCGAAGGCAGCCGTTCTGTTCCGATCGGCTGCCTTCGTGTCTTTAATTGAAGTATCGTTCCCGTTAGCTTAATGATAATTATATTGCTACTGTGACTTTTTTTGCTGCTTCGTTGTAATCATGAATGTAACGTATACAAGCAATAAAAGGACTGAAAAAATCGTTAATGTTGTATTTAATGTGAATGAATCTGAAATTCTGAATGCAACTATGCCAAGTATCACAATGAGTCCTATGGATTCCCTGTTAAACTTAAAAAAGCGATATCTTATCATTCTATAAATCACCAAACCATTAGCAAGCAGGTACAGAGCAAGAAAGGCATAAACCAAATTTTTCACTCCCTTATCATTAACGGTCAGTCCGCTGTATATATCCACCAGTATTTTACTTTTCTTGTCATTTGGTTTTGACATGGACTTGATCCCATAAATACAAAAAGCCGCGATATTCGCGGCACTTAAAGACATAATGTTCTTGTCACCCGACAAATATTTTGGGATAGATCTAAAGGGTTCCTACACCAGAAATCGACATTACTTGTCTATTTGTAATGGTAGCGGTATCTCCTATTACACCATCAGTGATTTGTGCAAGGATACGAAAAACATGATGCCCTTCTATAACATTGAACAGTGAAGTTCCAAAAAACGCGCTAGTATATGTTGCTGATGTCAATCGAACTACATAAGAATCAAGGACGATATTATTAAACATAATCTGCAGTGAAACAGAAATTGTATTTTCAGAAATATTGTTGACTACTGCTCCGCCCTGAATAGAAAGTAAACTAGGCACTGTATCAAAAAAATGTCCCCACTCCATTAACACTACTGGTGTATCTCCATCTGATAAGATGATAACATCTGAGCGATGAGCACCTTGCATATTGTTTGGATTAAAAATAGGCATTCACATTTCACTCCATATACTATATTAATTGCTAATATAGTATATGGAGTAATTTACCATTTGATTGGACAAGTATCTTATCATGGGCGAACATATCGCAAAAGATAAGTTGCCCCGAGATCATCGGCCAATCATTGACTGCAGCTGGTGCTTTCTTGTAACTCAAAAAGGCGTTCCCCTCGAAGGGAACGCCTTTCCTCTAAACTTTCCTAGCGAAATAGATCACGGTGCCGATAGAAGTTATGAGAATTAAATCGAGTAGAACGCCATACCAACCGCCCCATACAATAATCCAAATAGCAATTATTAGTGCGAGAATCGCACCGCATCCAATTAAAGCATCGTTAGATCCACCGCCACCGCCCCAGCCGTTTCCTGCCCGTTGTTCTGAGAAAATAAAGTATTAGACTGGATGTATTGAATTCGTGCGGTTTTTCGAATTGCAAAACCGTCAGGCTCTGAAAAATAAGTATTAGACTGACCCTAGAAACGGAACAGCAGCAGTCATGGACGTGAAAATAAAGTCCTAGACTGCTGCTGTTTTGTTGAACTAACGTACCCGTTAGTTTAGCGAAAAGTTAAATAAGTTCCGGATATCCCACTCTAGTAGCTGTCAATAATGACTAATCGACTCGACTACTTTAGATCACCAAAATCATCCACAAAGATAAGCCACCCACGACTGCGAGGGCAATTCGCGTAGTAAAAATACGTACTTCAAAGTTGGTCTTCTTGGAGGGTTCTGGATACGCAATAACGTAAATCCCTTTTAGCAAGGCAAGCCACGCTATTAAGGTAATAAACCCCTGCCAATTCAAAGCCCAGATATTATGAAGAATAACCGTTCCTAGACCTAAGAAAATGGACAAAAAGCCGTACATAATTCCAAAACCTCTGTCCTCGACCACCAGCCGTTTCAATTCACGTAGAACCGAAGGGCGGACAAACAAAATAGCAGAAATAATAACGGTCATCCAACTCCAAAATAACTCTACGAAAGTCGCCATTGCCATACTATTCATTTCTTACATTCCTTTCAATTGTATTGGTTTTTTATTTATAGAAACTCTTTTTCAATATCGCTAAATAGGCATCCATTTCCGCCTTTGATCCATCCGCCGACAAAACCAGTCGAAAACAATGGAGATCATGCTTTCTTAAGATAAAGGAAGCATCAGGCCATCTGCATTAATGATGGTTAGAATGATGATTAACGCAGTAAAAACGATAGCCGCTGCCGTTTTGCTGATTGGATCTTTGACCTTGAAATGCGCGAGACACGCCAATATCATAGTGACTCCAAGCCATATACCGGCCCATGCGACCGCCTCTACATACCAGTAGCCGATGATGAGTAATGCTACTCCGACTAACTGGACGATACCTGTGACGACGCGAAACCACTGCGGTAGTCCAAGATTCTTGAAAATATCAGCCCAATATTAGGCCCCTGCGATCTTTGCGCCTCCCGAAAAGGCATAGTATAAAACTAGCAAACTTTGAAGTATGATGGAAAATACAGTCATGAGGACTTAATCCCTATTTTTAATTATCTGATTATTAGCGACCTCTTGTAAGGATTCGGAAAGTGATGCCGAATTTATCCGTCACATTGCCGTATGCGGGGCTGAAGAAACTAGCTTGAAGCGGATCGTTCACTTGACCATCTACCTTCAGAGCTTCAAAATAGTTGGTAGCTTTATCCTTATCGTCGGTTTGAACAACGATGGTGATTTGTGTTCCCTTCTCGTAAATACTTCCGGTGACATGATCCGTAATCTGTAGTTCCGAATCGCCGATTTTCAAGATGGCGTAATTAACCCAGTCCTTCTTTTCCGGAGGCAGCGGAGCTTTAGAATCATCCGGAATGTCGCCGAATCGCAGCAAATAGGAGACCTTAGCATCCAATGTCTTCACGTAAAAATCTATTGCTTCCTGAGCACTTCCGTTCATTTCAAGAAAGGGAATCAAAACAGTACTCACAATAATCAGCTCCTCAGTTTAAATGTTCTTTCCGGGACACCCTCGGCATTCTTCGTAGGATCCGGTTTCCCTTGTCACTTACTATGTCGTAAGTCAGCGAGGAAACGTGACGGATACGGTGAAAATTTTTTTGGGATAAGTAAAATACAGATTTCGTACATTGCCATGTCACGATTGTTGAGTCTCTTACGACAATTAAGTAAAAAGGAACCGAAGGAAGGAATGTGTTGTATGAACGATCATGATTGGCTTGTGGAACAATTCGAGTCGCATCGAAATCACCTGCAAAAGGTGGCTTACCGGATGCTCGGATCTTTATACGAAGCGGATGATGCTGTACAGGAGTCATGGATTCGTCTTAGCCGCACCGATACTAGAGAGGTCGAGAATATGGGGGGATGGCTGACGACGATAGTATCAAGGGTGTGCCTGGATATGCTACGAACTCGTAAATCGCGGCGTGAGGAGCTTACGCTAGTGAATGCACCTGAGCCGGTTAATGACCATCAGGACGAAAGCAACCCTGAGCACGAATCCTTGTTGGCCGACTCCGTTGGTATTGCGATGCTGATGGTTCTTGGAAATTTGAATCCCGCCGAACGCATCTCATTCGTACTGCACGATATTTTCGCCCTATCTTTCTCGGAGATCGCCCCGATTATAGGGAGTAACGAGGTTGCAGCCAGACAACTTGCGAGCCGTGCACGCCGTCGGGTTCAGGGAGCGAAAGCGACTGCGGATTCGGACGAGTTCATGCGAAAACGGGAGCTTGTGGATGCATTCCTAACGGCGTCGCGTTCTGGAGATTTTGAGAAGCTTCTAGCGGTATTAGACCCCAATGTTGTGCTCCGACAAGACCCTGCATTTCCTCCGGTCGCTGCATGGCCGCTTGTTCTAGGTGCGGAAGCTGTGGCCAAGGGCTTCGCTGGCCGCGCTCAGGGAGCACGGCCGGTGCTCGTGAACGGATCTGTAGGCGTGATTGTTGCTCCTCGCGGTCAAATGCTTTTCGTACTCGAACTCAAAATTGTGGATGGCAAGATCACTGAGATCGACATGATTGCCGATCAAGCGCGTGTTCGCCAGCTCGACTTAGCAGAATTGAAGGATTAATGGGTCAGCTTCAAAGAGCAGTTACAATAACATAAAATTTGAACAAAGCACAAAAACGCATTGTCTTCGACAGTGCGTTTTTGTGCTTTGTTCAAGATCAAGTTTACCATCTGCAAATGTGTTCTCAAATATATCCGTCCCATGCAAACCTGCCACGCAAACTGCCAGTTAGCGGAGCAAAGGGCTGCTCGCAGGCAGCCCTTTGCATTTGGAACTATCGTACCCGTTAGCGTAATGAAGGGCCAAAGACAAGTCAAAATTTTACTGGTATCATATTTAGAAATCAGGCGAATTACACAGAAAAGGCTATCTATGATAAGGCTGCTATAGCCCATCATATGTAACTTGTGCTATAAACGTCTGAAATACCCGATCGCTATCGCAGAGCATTTTTTACATAATGAAGGGGCGTCACGAACCCTAATTTAACCAATAAAAGAAACAGACCAATTTGAAATAGATATCGGTCTGTTTTTACACAGGAATGGAAGAAATCACACGGTTATATTTTAGCTTTGTATCTAATTTAAAAACAACATATCAAGCAATGGAACTTACCACTCCATTATTGTTATAAATGAACTCATCTGGATCAATCGCCAATTTTAAATCTGGGGTCTAAGCAAAGTACCAAAGGCAACTTTTGCTTCCAATCAGCCTCCAGGGTATCTTGGGTTGAGGGCGGGCGTACCAAGCGCGGGCTCGATGTCAGTCTTCGATTGCCTGATAGACCGTGGTCCAGAAGTCGTGGATAACCCGCGCTGAATCTGGGGTGGTCATCCCGACCTGGGTGAGCAGGATTCCGGTGAGCTGTTTGTCTGGGTCGGCGTAGGTCGAGGTGCCGCTTCCGCCGTCCCAGCCGAACTGGCCGATGGGCGCGTAGTCGCCGCGATAGGTACGCACTGCCATCCCCATGCCCCAGCCACCGTGCTGCCCTTGGCCGAATGATATATGGACGTTGTTAGTGGCCATTTCGTTTCGGACGGCTTGTTGCTCGGGCGTTAGGCGGTTGGTGGTCATTAGCTCAACGGCAGCCCGGGACAAAATCCGTTTGCTCCCGTGCATCCCTTTGTTCAGCAACATCCGGAAGTAGGCGTGATAGTCGTCGACTGTGGAGGAAAGTCCGCCACCGCCGCTCTCGAACGCCGGAGGCTGGCTATGGAGTCCCCCTTTGGCCTCGTCCCACACGATGAACTCTCTGGTTTGCGGATCGGGGGCGTAGAGGGGTGGCAGCCGGTCGATTTTGCCTTCGGGTACGTGGAAACCGGTGTCCTTCATGCCCAGGGGGTCGAGGATGCGTGCGCGCAGGAACGTCTCAAACGATTGGCCCGTGACTCTAGAAACGAGCACGCCGAGTAGATCGTTGCTGATGTTGTATTGCCAACGTTCTCCGGGCTGGTACTGCAGCGGAAGCGCCCCAAGGCGGCGCATCCACTCATCCGGATCGGGCATCGGCGGTACATTGAGCGCGAGATTCTTCTCGAGGATCGCGTTCATGATCGGAGTGCCCAGCGCCGTAAAATCCAAACCGAGCCCGAACGTGGAGGTTAGCAGATCCCGTACGGTAATCGGCCGCCGTGCTGGCACAGTATCATCTAGCGGACTGTCGGGTCGTTTAAGCACCTGCCGATTGGAAAATTCAGGAAGCCATTGCTCTACCAGGTCATCCAGCCGCAGCCGGCACTCGTCGAGCAAGATCATCGCCGCCGCGATTGCAACCGGCTTAGACGTCGAGGCCATACGGAAGATTGTGTCCCGGCGCATCGGCGCGCCACCATCATGGCGCATCGTGCCGATCGCTTCCACATGCGTCTGGCCGCCCCGGCTGACCAGAGCGACAAGCCCGGGAATCTTCCCGGACTCGACATGCCGTGCCAGCACGTCTCTCATTCTGCGCAATCCTGTTTCGGAGAAGCCAGCAACATCCTTCATATTTTCTAACGAACTAAAATCTTCTGTTGTAATCTTTTGCATTTGGTTTCCCTCTCTTCCTTTTCTATCAGCCCTATTGTTTTCAACTACTAATTCGTTATTCATGCTGGAAAACCTCTTGCCAAAAAAGGTGTGTTCTATGCAGCAAAGAGAATAACTATTGGCAATCACATGATAACTCACCTCCTGTATGAGGTGATTAGAATCGAGATATGTCCTGCAGCTTCCTTCTTTACCTGTTTCACATCTTTCACTTTAATTGCTTTTTCCATCCCGATATCCCCCTTTTACTTTTTTTTATCCATAACTATTTTCATAGTCTTATTACCTTCTTGTTCAACAGATGCTTGATAGATGTCCGCGTAAGTTTTTGAATCTTTGATTAGATCGTCGCAGAAAGCCGCTACGTCACTGCTCGTCACTTCGAGCACGCCTTTCCCCAAGGCCGCGCCCTCTTCAAAAAGATCAATAATCCCCGAGAGCAAACCCGTCCCGTTTGTTAGCTCAACAGGGCCGACCTTAAAGAGATATTTTTGAATCTCTTTATAAACTATTTGATAATCTTGCGGGAGCGCTTTGACACGCGCCACGTGCGCTCGCCACACTTTTTTGCCTTCGATGATATCTCGTATACTCATCGTTTTACCCTCCTATTTACCTAATTTTTTAGCGATATTATTGTTGAGTTGCTCACGCCACTTGTCGCGAAAAGACTTTGCCCCTTCTTCGCCGGCCAGCGCTGAACAGAAGCTTTTGATATCGTGACCCAAAACCTCTTGGACACTCTGACCGTCCGCAGCCGTTTCTTCGAACAGACCAAGCACACCGTCAAGAATTGGCATGAGGTTGCGACCGGAGAAATCGGAGTAGTGCCAAATGTTGGCCCAAACTTCTCCCCATGCCGCTTGATAATCAGCCGGCAGCTTTTTGACTCGCGATTCAAAAGATTTCAATTCTTTAGTCATGTCGCTGCCAGTGATCTTTTCCCAAAAATTCATGATTTTTTCTCCTTTAACTCATTAATTTTTGATGATACGAACGCCCATTTTTCCCAGAACCTCCGCAGCTCCTCGCGTCCCGCGTCGTTGATCGCGAAGAACTTACGCGGCGGTCCCATGTCGGAGGGCTTCTTGGTGATCTCCACCAATTTGTTTTTTTCAAGCCGGATCAGGATGGTGTACACCGTTCCCTCCACAACATCTGTAAAGCCGAGGGCGTTCAGCCGCCGCGTGATTTCGTAGCCGTAGGTTTCTTTGCGGCTTATAATTTCAAGGACACAGCCCTCAAGCGCCCCTTTGAGCATTTCCGTTAGATTTTCCAGCACAATCACTCCTTGCTATTCTGTATCACTGGTATAAAGTGTTACTTACTACCGCTATAAAGTAACACGTAGTAGTTTGTTTGTCAATATCGTTTGCTCTGATACGGATTTTACATTTTCAACTATAATGCCAGTTAGCTCAATGCCCAGCAGTATATATGCACAAAATGCCTAAATTTTATGTACATGTCTATGCCCTTCGGAACACGGATTAGGTATCTCAAGAATTAAATATAGGGAAAGGGTGCAGTCACCTTATCCTTTGCTAAAAAGGGTCCGTGAGATTTCGCGACCCCTTTTTGCATAGCTAGAAATTTGTTCGTGATAGCTGTATCGAAGAAAAAGCAAAAAAGAGCTTTCCCGGAAGCTCCTTATCAAATGTCTTTATTAAGCTATCGTACCCAGTTCCATCAACGAAAAAGGAACAGTTGACCGCCGCGGCGATCTGTTCCTGGTCTTTGCACTATCGTGCCAAGTTAGTTTAAACGATAGTGGATTAAATTTATCTTAATGCCTCTTCATCACCGGGATATGCAATCTGTTCCGAGACCCAAGGATTTTCACCTTTCTTACTATAAGATGAAAAATACTCCTTGTCTTTTTCGATTAAATTCCAAACCATCGGTTCTTCAACAATAATCTTTATTGCATCCTTCTCTTTCGAATTGTTTGGATCGTAGTCCATAATCCAAGCTTCCTTGTAGTCAGAAGAATGTTGTTTTTCAATAACCTTAAGGTATGAAGTCGTAGATGTGAATGCCCCATTTTGAGTACAACCGACAACTAATGCAATTACCATCATGGTAAAAAGTAAACCTACTTTCCTCATGATTTCTCCCACCATTCCCATATTTCACATTTTACCATGTCCACACGAAAAAATTACGCTATACTGCCCGTTAGCGCAACGACGACAGCCGATCGTTCAGAGACCGGCTGCCGTCGTGTCATCATTGAGCTATCGTACCCTTTGTCTTGTGCTTTTCAGCTATTGTGAGTCAGTATTAAGGAATTTTTTTGCAACCGGATAAAGGACATGCGGATCCATGTGATGGTTTTGTCCTTTAAGACATAGATATTGTCCAATTGGAAGATGGGTGGCCATCCGCTCATTTGCTTGCCTAAACCCTTCTTTGCTTTCTTCTCCTGTCATAACAAGAACGGGAATGTGAATGGTCGCCAATTGTCCACGAATTGGCGGCTCGCAAACAAGCTTTGTATCGTACACCAAAGTATGCGCAAGAGTCTCCAAGTATGTCCTGGACGGAGCACTTCGTAATTGGGTGATGACAGGGTCTGGTAAACCGACGACTTTAGACTGAAAAAACTCGACCGCATCACCTCGCCGATCTGCGTTAATCAATTCAGTCAGTTGTCCGACGAGACTGCTGTCGTGTCCTTCAACAGGTGCTTCGTACAAAACAAGTTTGGAAATATCCAAACCCTTGGCTGCAGCTTTTAGCGCCAGGACAGCGCCAGATGAGTATCCGAATACGTAAGCGGAACCGCCCGCTTTTTGAATGAGGGTGTCCAGATCCTCAATTTCCCGTTCAATGGCATAGGGTAATGTATTGCCGCTCCTTCCCCTTCCCCGGCGGTCATAATTGATTACTGTAAAACCCGACTCCAAAAGCTCAGCCAAGGGTGCTCCGGTGGAACGATCGTTAAATGCGCCCATAATCAATATAACAGGGTGGCCTTCTCCAATACGATCGAATTCGATAGAAGTGCCGTCTTTCGAAATAACTTGGCTCATTTGTTACCCTCCATTATTGAAAAGTATAATAGCTAAGAATTCGCTCTTTCGCTTCTGTATATAAAGCTGAATCGGCGTAAATAACGCTCAATAAGGCAGCACCTTGAAGTTCTACAACAACTTGCTTGGCGAGTTCTTTTGAACGCCTTGTGTCAACGGTATCCTTGAAGATCACCTCAAACGCTTCCATATAAGAATTAAAGTGAGACTTGATAATCTCGTTAAACTCAGGAATTTGCGTTCCTACTTCAAATCCGATCCTGCCGAAAAGACAGCCCCCTTCTTCGGTTCCATTGCCAAATAACCCTTCCTCGGTGATGTCAAGTATCATCGACAATCTTTTGTGACCAGGAATGCCTTTATTAAGGGCCAGAGTGAATATCGTGTCGCTTGCATCATTGTAAGAAGTCTTTAGTACTTCCAGCATCAACTCCTCTTTGCTTGGAAAATAGTGATAAATACTACCTTTAAGTAAACCGCATGTTAATCCGATGTCATTCATGGATGTATTGTAAAACCCTTTTTTGCGGAAGATGGTAGCAGCTCTAACTAATAGTTCATCACGAGTT